>NZ_FOMD01000005.1 GCF_900112525.1 Klenkia taihuensis | reverse complement strand
AGACCAGCGGGTTGATAGGCCGGAAGTGGAAGCACAGCAATGTGTGGAGCTGACCGGTACTAATAGGCCGAGGACTTGCCTCACCACAACCACGTCCTGATACACAAGCGTGCTCGCGTCCACTGTGCGGTTCTGAAAGAACCGAACACCCCACCCCAACCCCCCAGACCACCAGGTCAACCGGGGGTGAGGGGTGGCTCGGAAACTTTCACAGAGTTACGGCGGTCATGGCGAGAGGGAAACGCCCGGTCTCATTCCGAACCCGGAAGCTAAGCCTCTCAGCGCCGATGGTACTGCCCGGGGGACCGGGTGGGAGAGTAGGACACCGCCGGACACCATTCACCTAGGGGGCTACAGCAATTGCTGTAGCCCCCTAGGCGCATTTCCGGCCCCATTCATCCGAACACGACGAGGAACCTTCACGATGACTTCTCCGCGACGAGGCTCCGGCGGCTCCGACCGTGGGGGTCGGGGACGGACCCCGGGCGGCTCCGGGCGCCCGTTCCGACCGGCCGGCGAGCGGCGCAGCGGTGGCCCGCAGGGCGCGCGTGGTGGGTCGTCACGTGACGACCGCTCCGGTGGTGCCGATCGACCGGGGGCCGAGCGCTCCGGCGACCGGCCCACGCGCCAGGATCGGCCCGCCCGCGGTGACGGTCGGGGCGGCCCGGCGGAGCGTCCGTCGTGGCAGGACCGTCGACCGTCCGGTGGATCGCGGGACGGCGACCGCCCCGGCTGGCAGGACCGTCGTCCCGCAGCGGGCGGACGCCCGGGGAACGGACGTCCGGCTCAGGACGGCGGGGCGCGCAGCGGCCGTCCCGGGGGCGACGACCGCCGTTCGGGTGGGCCGACTCGAGGCGGGGACGGCGCCGGTTGGCAGAACCGTGGCGGTGCACCACGGGGCGGGGATCGACCGGCTTCGGGGGACCGGCGCCCGGCCGGCCCCGCGCGCAACGGCGACCGTCCGAGCTGGCAGGACCGCGGTGCCGGGCGTCCGGGCGGCGGTGATCGCCCGTCGTGGCAGGGCCGTGGTGCCGGGCGTCCCGGTGACGGGGACCGGCCGTCGTGGCAGGAGCGTGGTGCCGGGCGTCCCGGTGGCGCGGACCGGCCGTCGTGGCAGGACCGAGGTCCGGCGCGTCCCGGAGGGGACCGGCCGTCGTGGCAGGACCGCCGTCCCTCGGGTGCGGGGGCCGGGGGCACGGGGCCGCAGGGTGGCGATCGCCGTCCGGCGGGTGGCCAGCGAGGGGACCGGCCGCAGTGGCAGGATCGGCGCCCGGGTGGGCAGCGGTCGGACGGTCAAGACGCCGGTGGCTACCGGTCGGGTCCCGGCGCCCAGGGGGCGCCGCGCTCGGGTGGGCGGCCGGCCTGGCAGGACCGCCGCCCCGAACGGCCCGCGGGTGAGCAACTCCCCGGCGCTCGCGAGCGGGCCCGGCTCAGCGGTGAGTGGACGCCCCGCTACGGCGACGGCGGCCGCCCGCGGGTGGAGCGGCCCGTCGGTGGCGCCGGAGGCGACCGGGGCGGACGGCCGGCCTGGCAGGACCGGCCGTCGGCCGGAGGTCGGCCCGGCGGCGGTCGGCCCGACCGGGGCGGACGTCCCGACCGCTCGGCGGACGAGCGGCCGGTGGGCCCGCCCATCCCCGGGTGGGCCGACCCGAAGCAGCTCGACGGCTCGGTCCGTCGGGCGCTGAAGGGTCTCGAGTCGCGCAACGCCGGGGTCGTCGGCCAGCACCTGGCCGCTGCCGGTGGTCTGCTCGAGGACGACCCGGCCGCCGCGCTCGCGCACGCCCAGGCCGCGCGGGGCCGCGCCTCGCGCATCGCCGTGGTGCGCGAGGCCGTCGGGGTCGCCGCCTACCACGCCGGGGACTTCGCCGAGGCGGCCCGCGAGCTGCGTGCCTACCGCCGGATGAGCGGGGACGAGTCCTACCGCGCCGTGCTGGCCGACTGCGAGCGCGCCCTCGGCCGGCCCGACGCAGCGCTCAAGCTCGTCACCGAGGCCCTGGCCGCCGGTCCCGACGAGGAGGAGACCGTGGAGCTGCGGCTGGTCGAGGCCGGCTCCCGGCAGGACCTCGGCGAGCTGCCGGCCGCGGCGCTGGTCCTCGAGGCGGCCCTCGGTGGGCGACCCGACCCGGCCGGTCTGCGGAACGGGGACACCGGACAGCTCCGGCTGGCCACCGCCTACGCCGACCTGCTGGAGACCCGCGGGGACGTCGCGCTCGCCCAGCAGTGGTTCGAGGCGATCATGGAGGCCGACCCGGACGACGAGACCGGTGTGGCCGCCCGCTACGACGACGTGGACGACGACGCCGACGACCTCGACGACCTCGACGACACGGACGACTTCGGGGACGGTCTCGCGGACGACGGCACGGACGTCGACGCGGCCGACGAGGAGCCCGAGGACGGAGACGTCGCGGACGGGGACGTCGCGGACGGGGACGTCGCGGACGGGGATGTCGCGGACGAGGACGCCGACGACGAGGGCGTGACCGCCGACGACGAGCTGCTCGCCGAGGGCGACGGCGACGCCGACCTGGCGGAGTACGACCCGGACGAGCAGGACGTCGAGGAGGAGGTGGCCGAGCTCCTGGGCGAGATCCCGGTGCCCGGCTTCTCCGACCCGCAGACCACCGACGTCGCCGTGCAGCCCCAGCGCGGCCCGCTGCCCGACCGTTCGGAGATGTTCGCCGCGCCGGGGGAGCGCGGGGAGGAGCACGAACCACCGACGTCCTGACGCCCGTCGTCCACAACCACCGGGTCCGTCCACAGATCCTGGGCGGGCCTGGTGGGCGGCCGGGTGGGGCAGGACGCTCCCGGCATGAGCCTGTCCGTCATCGACCGCAACGACGTCGCCCTCCGGGGGCGGCTGGCCGGCCCCGTGGAGCTGCGCGAGCTGCCCAGCGGCGACACCTTGCTGGTGTTCCGGCTGACGGTGCGCCGCCCGGCCCCGCCGCCCCGTGCGGCTCGGCCGCGCGAGCCCGGGCAGGACACCATCACCTGCGTCAGCTTCGGCAAGGCGCTGATCACCCGGTCGGCGGCCTGGCAGCCCGGTGACCTGCTGGAGGTGGAGGGTTCCCTCCGCCGCCGGTTCTGGCGCACCCCCACCGGCCGTGCGGTCGCCCACGAGGTCGACTGCCGGCGGGCGCGCAAGTGCCGGGTGCCCACCCGCCGTGCCGAGCCCGAGCTGGACGCCGGGTGAGCCGGTCAGTGCGGGCGGAAGACCAGCCCGGTGCGGGGCTTGGGCACGAACAGCGTCGACTTGCGCGGCATCCGGGCGCCGGCCCGGGCCACCGCTGCGACGTCGGCCGGCGACGAGGACCGCAGGAGCAGCGCCACCCCGCCGGTCCCGCGGGCCGCCCGGAACGCCTCGTCGAGGTCGTGGGCGACGAGCACCGCAGCCGGGTCGTCGGGCAGGCCCCACGCTCCGGCGAGCAGGCCGTGGTGGGCCAGCACGACGTCCAGCGACCTCCACGCCTCCGGCGCACGACCCGGTACCCGGGCGCGGGCCGCGTCCCCGGGCCGGGACAGGCGCACCGTCCGGTGGCCGTCGGTCACCAGGAAGCAGGCGCTGCCCGGTGCCTGCACCCAGGTGGCGGCCACCTGCTCGGCCGGTCCCTCCACCGGTTCGGTCGCGAAGTCGCGGGCGGCCAGGTCGACCGCCCGGTCCAGGTCCAGTCCGGGCACCACCCGGTGGATGGCGCGCACCCGCAGGCCCCCCGGCCCCATCGGCGTCAGCAGTGCGAGCACCCTTCCCGGGCCGCCGGCGGCGTGGGCCCGGGCCGCGGCGAAGCGGTGGTGCCCGTCGGCGATGACCGCCCGGGTGCGGGCGAGGCCGTGCACGACCTGCTCGACCTCGACGGGGTCGGCGACCCGGCGCAGCTCGTGCCGCACGCCGTCCACGTCCTCCACCACCAGGTCGGCCGGCTGTTCGAGCACGCGGTCGGTCGCCGCGCCCACGGCGGCGTCCGCGTCGTGGGCGAGCACGATCGGCTCCAGGTCGGTGCCGGTGGCCGCCAGCAGCAGGCGGCGGCCCTCCACGGCGGGGGCGAAGACGTCCTCGTGGGGCAGCACCGCTGCCGAACCGGCCGGCGGCAGCTCCACCGCGGCCAGCCACCCGGTGGTCACCGGGCCGGCCGGGTCGACCATCCGGTAGGACCACAGGGCCGGTTCGCCGTCCTCGACGAGCATGCCCTCGGCCCGCCACGCGGCCAGGGTCGCGGCGGCCTGCGCGGCCGAGCGCCGGGCGCGGTCACCGGCGGGCTCACCCGGCGCGGCCGGGACGTCGGGCAGGATCAGCCGGACGACGTTGTGCGGGTCCGCCGCGGCCAGGCGCTCCCGGCCCGCCGCGGTCACCAGGTCGTAGGCTGGCGAGCTCACCCGGGCCAGCTGCTCCGGGGAGCGTGCGGCGTAGGTGAGCGAGCGGAAGGGGTGCACCTGCAGCCCGGGGTCGGTGGGGCTGGGCGAGGGCACCCCGCGATGGTAAGAGGCGTGGGACGGGCGCTCCCCGGGCCGCTGTGGTCGGATGCGCGGGTGACCTCGCAGCAGTCCCTGCCCCCGCTCGCCCGCGGCGCCGACCGGGCACCCGACACCGCCTACGACGTCGCCCTGCTCGACCTCGACGGCGTCCTCTACGTCGGCCCCGACGCGGTCCCCGGTGCGGCGCAGGCCCTGGAGCGGGCCCGCTCGGCCGGCATGCGGCTCGGCTTCGTCACCAACAACGCCGCACGCACCCCGGACGAGGTGGCCGCGCACCTGACCGAGCTCGGCATGCCCGCCGAGGCGGGTGACGTGATCACCAGCTCGCAGGCCGCGGCCACCGTGGTCGCCCAGCGGTTCGGCGACGGCGCCGCCGTCCTGCCCGTCGGTGGGCCCGGGGTCGCGGCCGCGCTGCGGGAGGCCGGCCTGCGCGTGGTCGAGCGCGCCGAGGACGAACCGGTCGCGGTGGTGCAGGGCTACGGCCGCGACGTGGGCTGGACCCAGCTCGCCGAGGCCGTCGTCGCGGTGCGCGGCGGTGCCACCCACGTGGCCACCAACGCCGACGCCACCATCCCCTCGCCCCGCGGCGTGCTGCCCGGCAACGGCGCCCTGGTCGGCGTGGTCAGCACCGTCACCGGCCAGCAGCCGCTGGTCACCGGCAAGCCCGACCCGGCCATGCACGCGGAGTGCGTGCGGCGCACCGGCGCGCAGCGGCCGCTGGTCGTCGGTGACCGGCTGGACACCGACATCGAGGGTGGCCTCCGGGTGGGCGCACCGACCCTGCTGGTCCTCTCCGGGGTGACCACCCCCGCCGACCTGCTGGCCGCCGGCCCCGAGGCGCGACCGGACCTGCTCGCCGAGGACGTCGGCGGCCTGGACCGCGTGCACCCCGAGGTGCAGCCCAGCGGCGACGGGTGGCGGTGCGGCGCCTGGACCGCGACGGCGGCGCAGGACGAGCTGCGGCTCGCCCGCACGGCGGGAGCACCGGAGGGCGAGGACGACGGGCTGGACGGGCTGCGGGCCCTGTGCGTCGCGCACTGGGCCGCCCACCCCGACGGCGGCGCTGCGGCGCAGGCGACGGCCTCCGACGACGCGGCCACGGAGGCGCTGGGCCGGTGGGGCCTGACCGGCCGCTGACCCCGGCGGCCCGCCGGGGTCAGAGCAGGGCGCGCAGCCGCAGCATGTCGCGGAGGCCGGCCTCGAGCTTGACCCGGCCCGACGCCCACGCCGACCCGAAACCCAGCTCCCCCGACGTCAGCGCGAGCAGGTCGTCGCTGGCGGTGGTGATCCGGATGTCGGCCTTCGGCACGCCGGGGCCCTCGGGCACCGCGGCCATGCCCTGCGCGCTGCCGTTGACCAACCGGCCCTGCACGACCTGCCCCAGGTCGGTCAGCCGGCAGGACACCGACCGGTCGAGCCCGGCCAGCGCGGGGTTGGCCGCCAGGTCGCCGACGAAGCCCTCCAGGGCGGTCATGCACTGCTCGAGCGTGGCCACGGTCGACTGCCTCCGGGGAGCATCGGGTGCGGGGACGCCGGCACGCTACCGCGCGCCCGGCCCCCGGCCGGCGGGGTCCCGGCCCGGCCAGCGGCCCGCCCACCGGCCGGTAACCTCGACCGTGCGCCCGGCGGCCCGCCCGGAGCGCCCGACGGCGGGAGGAGGCGGCACCTGTGACCACCCCGGAGGCACCTCGCCCGGGTGCGTGGCTGCGGCCCGCACCGGCACCCGCAGCCGACGACCCGGCCGCCGGCCCGGCCACGTCCGACGGCTCGGCCGCCGACGCGTCCCCCGACGACCTCGCCGCCCGGCTGGCCGACCTGCCGGTGGGCCAGCACGCCGACGTCCTGGCGGCCGAGCACGACCGGCTGCACCGGCTGCTCGCCACCGTCGACCAGCTGTGACCACCCGCCCTCCCCGGGCGCCGCGCTGATGGCCCGCCGTGCGCGGCTGGACGCCGAGCTCGTCCGCCGCTCGCTGGCCCGGTCCCGGGAGCACGCCCAGGCGCTCATCGCAGAGGGCCGGGTCACCGTGGCCGGGCAGACCGCGACCAAACCGGCCACCGGCGTCGACGCCGGCACCCCGGTCGTCGTCCGGGCCGACGCCGGCACGCCGTCCTGGGTCTCCCGCGGCGCGCACAAGCTGATCGGTGCGCTGGACGCCTTCGGGGTCGACCCGGCCGGCCGCCGGGTGCTCGACGCCGGTGCCTCCACCGGCGGCTTCACCGAGGTGTGCCTGACCCGCGGCGCCCGCGAGGTGGTCGCCGTCGACGTCGGCTACGGCGAGCTGGCCTGGTCGCTGCGCACCGACGACCGGGTCGCCGTCCACGAGCGGACCAACGTGCGCACCCTGACGCCCGCCGACATCGGCGGGCCGGTGGACCTGGTGGTCGCCGACCTGTCCTTCATCTCCCTGCGGCTGGTGCTGCCCGCCCTGCTGGCCTGCACCGACCCCGCGGGGGAGCTGCTGCCGATGGTCAAGCCGCAGTTCGAGGTCGGCCGGGAGCGGCTGGGCACCGGCGGGGTGGTCCGCGACCTCGGCCACCGCGCCGACGCCGTCCTCACCGTCGCCCGGGCCGCCGCCGACGCGGGGTGGGGGACGGCCGGGGTCGTCGCCAGCCCGCTGCCAGGTCCGGCGGGCAACGTCGAGTTCTTCCTCCACCTGCGCGCCGACGCGCCGCCGCCGGACCCCGCAGCCATCGACCGAGCAGTCCAGGAAGGCCCCCAGTGACCGCCAGCCAGCCAGCCGACCGCACCGCCTGCACGCCGGCCGAGGGGGTCCGCCGGGTGCTGCTGGCGGTGCACACCGGCCGGGCCGACATCATCGAGCTCGCCCGCTCCTCCGCCGAGCGGCTGTCCCGCGCCGGGCTGGTCGTCCGGCTGCTCGAGGACGAAGCCGTCGACCTCGGCATCGAGGGCGCGGAGGTGGTGCCTTTCGGCCCCGGCGCCGCCGAGGGCGCCGAGGTGGTCATCGTCATGGGCGGCGACGGCACGTTCCTGCGCGCCGCCGAGCTCGCCCGGGCCACCGACGCCGCGCTCACCGGCGTCAACCTGGGCAAGGTCGGGTTCCTCGCCGAGACCGAGCCCGAGACCGTCGAGGAGACCCTGACCGCCATCGAGCAGTGCGAGTACTCCGTCGAGGAGCGGCTGACCCTCGCCGTCGACGTCTTCGACGCCGCGGGCGAGCGGGTCGGCGGCACCTGGGCGCTCAACGAGGCGTCGGTGGAGAAGGTCGAGCGCTCCCGGGTGCTCGACGTCGTGCTGGCCATCGACGGCCGCCCGCTGACCAGCTTCGGCTGCGACGGCGTGCTCGCCGCCACCCCCACCGGGTCCACCGCCTACGCCTTCTCCGCCGGCGGCCCCGTCGTGTGGCCCGACGTCGAGGCGATCCTGGTCGTGCCCACCAACGCGCACGCCCTCTTCGCCCGCCCGCTGGTCACCTCCCCGCAGTCGGTGCTCACCGTCGGGGTCCCCGCCGACGGCACCCGCGCCCGGGTGTCCGCCGACGGGCGCCGCACCGTGGAGATCCCCGTCGGGGGCCGGGTGGACGTCCGCCGCTCCGAGCGCCCGGTGCGCATCGCCCGGGTGCAGCCGCGCAGCTTCGGCGACCGCCTGGTCGCCAAGTTCGGGCTGCCGGTCCGCGGCTTCCGCGGCGCGCGCGGCCACGCCGGCCCCGGCCACGAGCTGCCGCGCGGCCGCAACGTGCTGCTGCGCGAGGACACCGCCGACCGGCCGGCGGGCGGGGGTGCCGATGGCCAGGCGTGAGCCGCGCAGCAAGGCCGTCCCGCCGGCGCCGGCCGGCCCGGCCCGCAACGGTGCGCTGACCGAGCTGCACATCCACGGCCTGGGCGCGATCGACGACGTGACCCTCGACCTCGACCCGGGGTTGACGGTCGTCACCGGCGAGACCGGTGCCGGCAAGACGATGGTGGTGACCGGCCTGAGCCTGCTCTTCGGCGGCCGGGCCGACCCCGGCCGGGTGCGGGCCACCGGGCGGGCCGGCGTCGAGGGCCGGCTCGCGCTGCCCCAGGACTCCCCGGTGTGGGCCCGGGCCGCCGACGCCGGTGCCGAGGCCGACGAGGACGGCACCCTCATCCTGGCCCGCACCGTGAACGCCGAGGGCCGTTCCCGCGCGCACCTGGGCGGGCGCAGCGTCCCCGTCGGCGTGGTCGCCGAGCTCGCCGAGGACCTGCTGGCGCTGCACGGGCAGACCGACCAGCTGCGGCTGACCCGCCCGGCCGAGCAGCGCCGCGCCCTGGACCGGTACGCCGGGGCCGCCCAGCTGGAGCTGGTCGAGCGGCACCGGCAGGCGCACGCCCGCTGGCGGCAGCTGGCCGAGGACCTCGAGCGTCGCCGCACCCAGACCCGTGAGCTCGCGCAGACCGCCGAGGTGCTGCGGCGGGGCCTTGAAGAGATCGCCGCGGTCGCCCCCGAGCCCGACGAGGACACCCAGCTCGACGCGCTCGCCGCGCGGCTGGGCGACGCCGATGCGCTGCGCGCCGCCGCCGACGAGGCCCGCCTCGCCCTGGTCGGCGACACCACCGGCGACCTCGGCGGTGCCGACGACCTGCCCCAGGACGCCGTCACCGCGCTCGCCGCCGGGCAGCGGGCGCTGGCCGCGGCCGGGGACCCGCAGCTGCGCGCGCTGGCCGACCGGCTGGCCGACGCCGGGGCCGTCGTCGCCGACATCGGCGTGGAGCTGGCCGGGTACGTCGCCGACCTGGACGCCGACCCCGCCCGGCTGGCCGAGGTGATGGACCGCCGCGCGGCGATCACCACGCTGGTCCGCGGCTACGCAGACCCGGCCAGCGGGGTGGCCGGCGTGCTGGCCTGGGCCCGGGACGCCGAGGAGCGGCTGAGCCGCCTCGACGTCTCCGACGAGGCGCTGGAGCGGCTGGCCGCCGAGCGCGACGCCGCCCGCGAGGAGCTGCGGTCGCTGTCGGCCGAGGTCACCGCCGGGCGGCTGGCCGCCGCCGACGGGTTCGCCGCCGACGTCGGGCGGGAGCTGGCCGGGCTGGCCATGGCCGCCGCCCGGGTGTCCTTCTCGGTGGAGACCGACCCCGAGCACCCCGGCCCCGAGGGCGCCGACGAGGTGGCGCTGCTGCTGGCCGCGCACCCCGGCGCCCCCGCCCGGCCGGTGCACAAGGGCGCCTCCGGCGGCGAGCTGTCGCGGGTGATGCTGGCCATCGAGGTCGTGTTCGCCGGCGCCGACCCGGTACCGGTCATGGTCTTCGACGAGGTGGACGCCGGGGTCGGCGGCCAGGCCGCGGGCGAGATCGGGCGGCGGCTGGCCCGGCTGGCCCGCGAGCACCAGGTCGTCGTCGTCACCCACCTCGCCCAGGTCGCGGCGTTCGCCGACACGCACCTGGTGGTGGACAAGTCCGCCGACACCGCCGCCGGGGTGACGGCCACCGACATCCGCGCGGTGCGCGGGGAGGACCGGGTGCGCGAGCTGGCCCGGATGCTGTCCGGCCTGGCCGACAGCGACACCGGCCAGGCGCACGCCCGCGAGCTGCTGCAGAAGGCCGGCGACACCCGCTGACCTCCCCGGCCGCGGTGCAGGGGCCCGGCCGGCGCGTCAGCGCCGGGTGGGGGGCACCGTGGTCCTTCCTCAGGTCCTCCGTTTGGCGTAGCTGGCCAGGCCGAACTGCAGCAGCGCCAGGCCCCGCTCGCCGGCGGACCGCAGCTCGTCGGCGAGCTCGGCGCCGTCGGGGTCGGGGGACAGCACCCGGTCGCGGGCCAGCTCCAGCAGCGACTGGTACAGCCCCAGCACCGCGTGCGCGGCCAGCCACGGCTCCAGCTCCCCGGCGGCGGCCCGGGTCTCCAGGGTGATCTGCTCGGCCAGGGCGTCGGTCAGCTGGCCGAGGATCTCCCGCTCGCGGACCTGCAGGGTGCGCGAGCCGCGGATCACCCGGGCCATCTCGGCGACGGCGGGTGCCGCGGCCGGGTCACCGAGCCGGCTGCAGGCGGCCACGATGAAGGTGCCGGCGGCCGCGGCCACCGACTCCCCGGTCCGGCGCCGGCGCACCGCGTCCAGCAGTGCGGCCTGCATCGGCGGGTCGGCCTCGAAGACCAGGCCCTCCTTGACCGGGAAGTGGTTGAACACCGTCTTCTCCACCACGCCGGCCCGCTGTGCGATCTCCAGCACGCTCACGTGGTCGAAGCCGCGCTCGGCGAACAGCGCGGCCGCGGCGTCGACGATGGCCTCGCGGGTCTGCTGGCGGCGCAGCTCCCGCAGGTTCACCCCGCGCCGGCGGCGCCGGGCCGGCCGGGGCGCCTCCGCCGCGGGCTCGGGCTCGGCGGACGGGACCGGGGCGGGTGCGGCCGGCTGGTCGGCGAGGGCCCGGCCGACCTCGTCGGCGGCGTCGGCGCGGGCCTGCTCGGCGACGACGTCCTCGGGTCGCTCCGGTGCTGTGGCTGCACCGGGTGCGTCGTCGGGGGGAGTCGCCGGGACAGTCGCTGCAGCTCGCCCCGCCCGGGCCCCACCAGTCACCCGAGCCACGCTAGAGGCACCTCCCGAGGGCCCCCGACGGGGTACCCGGCGCCGTCCCGGCGTGTCGTCCGACCCCGGTGTCGGCCACGCTCCGTGACCGCTCGACTGCCCCTCAGCGGCGTGCGGGAGCGCGTCGGGCGGTGGACCTGTCGGCCCCACGTGCGACGATCGCGGCCATGCGCATGGGTTCCCTGCGGCGTTCGCGCGCCGCCGACACCACCCCCGGGGTCAGCGGGACCGTGCGGCTGGACCGCCGCACCAAGAACCTGACCAAGCGGCTGCGGCCCGGCGACATCGCCGTCATCGACCACGTCGACCTCGACCGGGTCAGCGCCGACTCCCTGGTCGCGTGCAAGGTCGCCGCCGTCGTCAACGCCGCCGCCAGCACCTCCGGGCGGTACCCCAACCTCGGCCCCGGGATCCTCGCCGCGGCCGGCATCCCGCTCGTCGACGGCGTCGGCCGCGACGTCTTCGCCGCGGTCAAGGAGGGCGCCACCGCCCGGCTCGAGGGCGGCACCCTCTACGTCGGCGACGAGGAGGTGGCGTCGGGCACCGAGCAGACCGAGGAGACCATCGCCACCTCGATGGCCGAGGCGCGCGCCGGGCTGAGCACCCAGCTCGAGGCCTTCGCGGCCAACACGATGGAGTACATGAAGAAGGAGCGGGCGCTCCTGCTCGACGGCGTCGGCGTGCCCGACGTCCGCACCGACCTCGAGGGCCGGCACGTGCTCGTCGTCGTCCGGGGCTACGACTACAAGGAGGACCTCGCGGCGCTGCGGTCCTACGTCCGCGACTACCGCCCGGTGCTCATCGGGGTGGACGGCGGGGCCGACGCGCTCATCGAGGCCGGCTACCAGCCGGACATGATCATCGGCGACATGGACTCGGTCTCCGACGACGTGCTGCGCTGCGGCGCCGAGGTGGTCGTGCACGCCTACGCCGACGGCCGCGCCCCGGGGCTGCAGCGCGTGCTCGACCTCGGTGTCGACGCCATCACTTTCCCTGCCGCGGCCACCAGCGAGGACATCGCGATGCTGCTGGCCGACGAGAAGGGCGCCACGCTCATCGTCGCGGTCGGCACGCACGCCACCCTGGTCGAGTTCCTCGACAAGGGCCGCGGCGGCATGGCCTCCACCTTCCTCACCCGGCTGCGGCTGGGCGGCAAGCTCGTCGACGCCAAGGGCGTCAGCCGGCTCTACCGCAGCCGCATCTCGACCATCGCCCTCGTCCTGCTGGTGCTCGCCGCCCTCGTCTCGATCGGCGCCGCCCTGGCGGTCTCGACCGCCGGCCGCATCTACGTCGACCTGCTGGTCGACCAGTGGGACAGCCTCGTGTTCTGGTTGGAGAACCTCTTCTCGTGATCGACTTCCGCTACCACCTCGTCTCCCTGATCGCGGTCTTCCTGGCCATCGCGCTCGGCGTGGTCATCGGCACCACCGCGCTCAACGGCGGCCTGCTGGACAACCTGCAGACGCAGGTCAGCGGCCTGCAGGAGGACAAGCGCGGGCTCGAGGACACCAACCAGGGTCTGCAGGCCCAGCTCGACGCCACCGGCGGGTTCGCCGAGGAGGTCGGCCCGGCCCTGGTCGCCGGCACCCTGGCCGGCCGCTCGGTCGTGCTGGTGATCGGCAACGAGGACGTCAGCGCCCCGGCCGTGGACGAGATCACCGCGCTGTTGGGCGACGCGGGGGCCACCGTCACCGGCACCGTCCGGCTGACCCCCGCCTACAGCGACCCGGCGACCGGCAGCAGCCTGCAGGCCTACGTCACCGGCCCCGGCGCGCTCCCGCCCGGCGTGACCCTGCCCGAGGAGGCCGGCGACACCGGCGTGCTGGTCGGCAGCCTGCTCGCCCAGGTGCTGATGATCGGGCCGGGCACCGACGGCGGCGCCCCCGTCGTCCCGCCGACCACCTCCACCTCCCAGGTGCTCGCCGGGCTGTCCGCGCTGGGTGTGCTGAGCCAGGAGAGCGCCAGCGTCACCGCCGCCGACCACGCGGTCTTCCTCACCTCGGGGTCGCTGACCGGCGACGACGCCGCCGAGCGCAACGCCACCCTGGTCGAGCTGGTGACGGCGCTGGACGAGCAGGGTTCGGGCGCGGTCGTCTCCGGCGACGCCGGCGCGGCCGCCGACGGCGGCCTGGTCGGCACCATCCGGGCCGACCCCACCGCCTCGGCCGCGGTGTCCACCGTGGACAACGCCAACGCACCCGAGGGCCGGATCAGCACGGTGCTCGCGCTGTCGGCCGAGGGCGAGGGCACCTCGGGCAAGTACGGCACCGGCGAGGACGCCCAGCCGGTGCCGCCGATCCCGGCCGTGGCGGGGGCGGGCGGCTGATGGCCGGCCGGCTCGCGTTGGCCGCGGCCGGCGCCGCGCTCACCACCGCCGGCCTGGCCGCGGCCCGCGCCGTCGCCGACGGCCCGGGCGCGCAGCGCTGGCGGCGCACCAACTACGCCGGGCGGCCGGTCACCCTGCTCGGCGGTGCCGCGCTGGCCGGGGCGGCCACCGTCACCGCGGCCGCCGGCGCCCCCGCCGGGTTCGGCCCGGCCGCGCTCCTGGTGGGTGCGGTGTCCGGCGCCGTCGGCGGCTACGACGACCTCGCCGGCGCCCGCCCGGACCAGGCCCGCGACAAGGGCCTGGCCGGCCACCTCGCCGCGCTGCGCGCAGGCCGGGTCTCCGCCGGGGCGGTCAAGGTCGCCGGCATCGGCGCCGCCGGCGCGGCCGCGGCCCTGCTCACCCGTCGGGGCACCGGGGCCGGGGCGCTGGTGGACGGCGTGCTCACCACCGGCCTGGTGGCCGGCACCGCGAACCTGGTCAACCTGCTGGACCTGCGCCCGGGCCGCGCGGCGAAGGCCGGCGCCCTGCTGGCCGGGGCCACCCTCGCCGGGCCGGCCGGCGCCGTGGTCGCCGGCCCGCTCGGCGCCGCGCTGGCGGTGCTGCCCGACGACCTGGGCGAGCGGGTCATGCTCGGCGACTGCGGGGCCAACGCCCTGGGCGCGGTGCTGGGCCTGCGGCTGGCCGCCGGCCGCTCCCGCGGCACCCGCGCCGCAGTCCTCGGCGTCGTCACGGCGCTCACCCTGGCCAGCGAGAAGGTCAGCTTCACCCGGGTCATCGAGGCCACCCCGGGCCTGCGCGAGCTGGACCGGCTCGGCCGGCGCCCGGCCTGAGGTGACCCGGCAGCAGGCCCTCCGCGGGGTCGCCGGGGCCGCCGCGCTCATCGCGGTGCTCACCGTGCTGGCCCGGGTCGCCGGGTTCGGCCGCACGGTCGTGTTCACCAACACCGTGGGCGCGGGCAGCACCGCCGACACCTACCTCGCGGCGAACAACGTGCCCAACATCGTCTTCGAGGTGGTCGCCGGCGGGGCGCTGGCCGGCCTGGTGGTGCCCATGCTGGCCGGGGGCATCGCCGCCGGTGAACGCGAGCAGGTGCGGCAGACCGCCTCGGCCCTCCTGGGCTGGACGCTGCTGGTGCTCGTGCCGCTGGCCGCGGTGCTGGCGCTGGCCGCCCGGCCGATCGCCGGGGCGCTGCTGGGGGCCGCCGCCGCCGACCCCGCCAAGGCCGAGCTGGCCGCCCGGTTCCTGCTGGTGTTCGCCCCGCAGGTCGTGCTCTACGGCATCGGCATCGTGCTCACCGGCGTGCTGCAGGCCCACCGCCGGTTCGCCGGCCCCGCCCTGGCGCCGCTGCTGTCCTCGGTCGTGGTGGCCGGCGCCTACCTGACCTTCGCCGGCATCGGCGGCGGCCGGTCGGTCGACGAGCTGTCCCGGCCGGCCGAGCTGGTGCTCGGGGTGGGCACCACGCTCGGCGTCGTCGCGCTGGCCGGGTGCCTGCTGGTGCCGCTGCGCGGGCTGCGGCTGGGGCTGCGGCCGCAGCTGCGGTTCCCGGTCGGCGCCGCGCCCCGGGTGCGCCGGCTGGCCCTCGCCGGGGTGCTCACGCTGCTCGGGCAGCAGCTGGTGGCCGTGGTCGCGATCCGGCTGGCCAACGCCGGCGGGGTGCCCGACGGCACGCAGACCGTCTACTTCGCGGGGATGACGCTGTTCCTGCTGCCGTGGGCCGCGCTGGCGGTGCCGCTGGCCACCTCGGCCTACCCGGGGCTGTCCGAGCGGGCGGCGGCGGGCGACGACGCCGGGTTCTGCCGCCTGCTGGCGCCGGTGACCGTGCTGGTGGTCGCGCTGTCCGCGGTGGCCGTCGCGGTGCTGGTCGCGGTGGCCGGCCCGGTCGCCCGGGTGTTCTTCGCCACCGACCGGGCCGCAGCCCAGCTGCTGGCCCCGACCGTGGTCGCCTTCGTCCCCGGGCTGCTGGGCTACGGCCTGGTCGCCGTGCTCACCCGGGCGCTCTACGCCCGTGGGCTGTGGCGGTCCCCGACGGTGTGCGTGGCCGGCGGCTGGCTGGTCGCGGTCGCGGCCGACCTGGTGCTGGCCGGGCTGCTGCCCGACAGCGACCGGGCCGTCGCCCTGGCGCTCGGCCACACCGTCGGGGTCAGCGTCGCCGGCGTCGGCCTGCTGGTGGTCACCGCCCGGGTCGCCGGTGCCGGCGCGCTGACCGGGCTGGGGCGGCTGGGCGTCCCGGCGCTGGTCGGTGCGGCGGCCGGGGGAGCGGCCGGGGTGGCCGTGGCGCGGGCCCTGGGGGCCGACCCGGTACCCGGCGGCGGCGCGCTGGCCGCGGTCGGCACGGGTGCGCTGGCCGGCGTCGCCGTCCTCCTCGTGGCCGCAGCGGTCATCATGGGGACCGCCCGCGGACCGCTGCGGGCCGCGCTGCGCGGCCTGCGCGGTGGCGGGCAGGGCCCGGACCAGCAGGTGGAGGACCAGCGGGGCAGGGACGAGCACAGGACGGCGGAGGAGGCCCGGTGAGCGCGGTGGACGGGGAGCTGACCGGGCGACGGGTGGCCCAGGTGCTGGCCACCAGCACCGGCGGCGTCGGCACCCACGTGCGCTCCCTGGTCGGGCCGCTCACCGCTGCCGGCGCGCTGCTGCGGGTCTGCGGGCCCGCCGCCACCGACGAGCTGTTCGGCTTCGCCGCCGCCGGCGCGGCCTTCCGCCCGGTGCAGATCTCCGCGGTGCCCGGCGACCCGCGGGCGGTCCTCGCCCTCGCGCGGGCCACCGACGGTGCCGACCTGGTGCACGCCCACGGGCTGCGCGCCGGGCTGGTCGCCGCGCTGGCCCGCCCGGTCGCCGGCGCCGACCGGCCGCTGGTGCTCACCCTGCACAACGCGCTGCAGCCCGGCGGCGGGGCCACGCAGGCACTGCTCGGCCGGGTCGAGGCCGCCACCATCCGGGCCGCCGACCTGGTGCTCGCCGCGTCCGCCGACCTGGCCGACAACGCGTGGCGGGCCGGGGCGCGCGACGTCCGGGTCGCCCCGGTGTCGGCCCCGCCGCTGCCCGCACCGACCCGCGACCGCGCCGCGGTCCGCGCCGAGCTCGGCGTCCCCGGTGACCGCCCGCTGGTGGTGGCCGTGGGCCGGCTGCACCCGCAGAAGGGCTACGGCACGCTGCTGGACGCCCTCGCCGCGATGGGCCCGGACGCGCCGGCGGTGGCGATCGCCGGCGACGGGCCGCAGCGGGCCGAGCTGGCCGACCGGATCGGCGCGCGGGGCCTGCGGGTGCAGCTGCTGGGCCGGCGTACCGACGTCGCGGACCTGCTCGCCGCCGCCGACGCCTGCGTGCTGCCCTCGGTCTGGGAGGCCCGGTCGCTGACCGCGCAGGAGGCCCTGCGCACCGGCACCCCGCTGGTGGCCACCCGGGTGGGCGGCATCCCGGAGCTGGTGGGCGACGCCGCCGAGCTCGTCCCCGCCGGCGACCCCGCCGCGCTGGCCACCGCGCTCACCGCCGTCCTCGGTGACCCCGACCGGGCGCGCCGGCTGGCCGACGCCGGCCGCGACCGGGCCGCGCAGTGGCCCGACGAGGCGGGCACCGCACGCTCGCTGGTGGCGGTGTACCGCGAACTGCTCGGGTCCCCCGGGTGAGCGCCGCGCGCCGCGCCGCGCTGGCCCTGCTCGCCGTCCTGGGGGTGCTGCTGGGCACCGCCGTCCCGGCCACCGCGGCCGACGGGGCCGACGGGGCCACCGTGGACCGCGTGGTGGTGGTCGGCGTCCCGGGGCTGACCTGGGCCGACGTCGACCCCACCGGCACCCCGGCGCTGTGGCAGCTGGCCGGCAGCTCCTCCATCGGGGCGCTGTCGGTGCGCGCCGCCCGCTCCACCACCTGCGTGCTCGACGGCTGGGCCACCCTCGGCGCGGGCAACCGGGCCCGCTGGGCCGGCCGGGTGGACCCGCTGCCGCCGGTGCCGCTGCCCGACCAGGGAACCGAGGGCAGCGGGGTGGACGCCGACCCGCCGGGCCTGTTCGACTCCGTCCCCGAGGACACGTCGCTGTCCTACTGCGGCCTGCAGGAGCAGGTGGCCGCCGTCGGCCTGGCCGACCCGCAGGCCGCCGTCGAGCTGATCGCCGACGACCCCGCCACCGCCCGCTTCGGCGCGCAGCCCGCCGCACTGTCGGACGCCGTGGGCTGTGCGGTGACCGTCGGCCGCGCCGCCACCGTCGCCGCCGCCGGCGGGGACACCCGGCTGACCCAGCTCGACGCGTTGCCGACCGACCCGGCCGCGGCGGCCGGTCTGCTGGAGAACTGCCCGCTGAGCCTGCTGTCCCTCGACCAGCTGCTGGACGCCGGCACACCGGGGTCCGGTGAGACCGACACCGGCACCGACCCGCTGTCCCGCCCGGCCGCGCTGGGCGCCGTCGACAACGCCGTCGCCGGTCTGCGCAGCGTGCTGGACACCCTCCCCGGGAACACCCTGCTGCTGGTCGACGGGGTCTCCGAGGTCAACGACGGCCGCCCGCAGCTGCACGTGGCCATCGCGCACGGCCCGGGCTTCGACGGCGGGTGGCTGAGCTCCTCGAGCACCGGCCGGGCGCCGTTCGTGCAGCTGATCGATGCCGCGCCCACCGCGCTGGCCGCGCTCGGCGTCGACCAGCCGGCGTCGATGAACGGCCAGCCCATGACGGCCACGGGCGAGCGGCCCGCGCTGGCCGACGCGATCGACCAGCTCGAGGTGGCCAACGAGCGGGCGGTGGTGCACTACCGCAGCACCGGTGACTTCTTCTGGGCGCTCGTGCTCGTCGGCGCCGCCGTCGTGGGCCTGGGCCTGCTCACCCTGGGTGGCTGGCGGGCCCCGCGGGGCACCCCGGCCCGGTGGCGCCGGTGGTGGGCCGCCCACCGGCCCGGCCCGACGGTGCGCGCCCGGCTGCGGCGGCTGCTGCGGCCGGTGTGCCTGCTCGCCGCCTCGCTGCCGGTGTCCACCTACCTGGCCTCGCTGGTGCCCTGGCAGGACGCCGGGTCGCCGCGGTGGGCGCTGGCCGGGTCGGTGGCCGGCATCGCCGGGCTGCTCACCGCGGTCGGCGCGCTCGGCCCCTGGCGGCGCCGACGGCTGGGGCCGGCCCTGGTCGTCCTGGCGGTCAGCACCGCGGTGCCGCTGGTCGACGTGGCGACCGGGTCGCACCTCGAGCTGGACGGCCTGCTGGGCTACGACGCGATCGTGGCCGGCCGGTTCACCGGGTACGGCAACCTCACGTTCGGCCTCATGCCGGTCAGCACGCTGCTGCTGGTCGCCGCCGTGGCGACCGCCCTGGCGCGCCGCGCACCCACCGGCGGCCGCCGCCGGGCGCTGGTCACCGTCCTGGCGGTGGGGGTGGTGGTCGTCGGCTTCATCGGGACGCCGGCGCTGGGCCGCGACTTCGGCGGGGTCATCGCCGCCGTCCCGGGGTTCCTGCTGCTGGCCATGCTGCTGGGCGGCATCCGGGTCACCGTCACCCGCCTGGTCGCGGTGCTCGCCGTCGCGGTGCTGGCCGTCGGGTCGGTCGCGGTGCTGGACTGGACCCGACCGCCGTCGGAGCGCAGCCACCTGGGCCGGTTCGTGGCGCAGGTCCTCGACGGCCAGGCCTGGACGGTGGTCAGCCGCAAGGCCGTGGCCAACGTCGACATCCTGCTCGGCAGCCCGCTGGCCTGGACGCTGGCGGTCGCCGCGGTCGCCGCGGTCTGGCTGGTGCGGCCCGGTGGCCTGCTCCGCAGCCGCGACGGGCACCGCCCCGGCGGGCTGCCTCCGGCCGACCTCGCCGTGCTGCGGGCGGCCCTGCTGGCCGTCGCGCTCTCGCTGGTCGTGGCGGCGGCGGTCAACGACTCCGGGGTGGCCATCCCGGCGACCGCGGCGACCCTGCTCGTGCCCCTGCTGGTCTGGCTCGCCGCGGCGCCGGTCGAGCACGGGGGAGGCGACCCGGTGCGTGTTAGCGTGAGCGCCCGTGGGTCGACTGACTGAACAGCGGAACCTCCTCCCGAACTCAGCCCCGACGAAGTTCGTCTTCGTGACCGGTGGCGTCGTCTCCTCCCTCGGCAAGGGGTTGACCGCGAGCTCGCTGGGCGCCCTGCTGTCGGCCCGGGGCCTGCGGGTGACGATGCAGAAGCTGGACCCCTACCTCAACGTCGACCCCGGGACGATGAACCCCTTCCAGCACGGCGAGGTCTTCGTCACCGAGGACGGCGCCGAGACCGACCTGGACATCGGGCACTACGAGCGGTTCCTGGACACCGACCTCACCGGCCGGGCCAACGTGACCACCGGCCAGGTGTACTCCGACGTGATCGCCAAGGAGCGGCGCGGGGAGTACCTCGGCGACACCGTGCAGGTCATCCCGCACATCACCAACGAGATCAAGGCCCGCATGCTGGCCGGCGCGGAGGCGGCCGGCCGCGACGGGGACCCGGTCGACGTGGTCATCACCGAGATCGGCGGCACGGTCGGCGACATCGAGTCGCTGCCCTTCCTGGAGGCCGCCCGCCAGGTGCGGCACGAGATCGGCCGGGACAACTGCTTCTTCCTGCACATCTCGCTGGTGCCCTACATCGCGCCCTCGGGCGAGCTGAAGACCAAGCCCACCCAGCACTCGGTGGCCTCGCTGCGCAGCATCGGCATCCAGCCCGACGCGCTGGTCTGCCGCTCCGACCGCGAGATCCCCGACGGCATGAAGCGCAAGATCAGCCTGATGTGCGACGTCGAGGCCGAGGGCGTCATCTCCTGCGCCGACGCGCCGTCGATCTACGACATCCCCAAGGTGCTGCACCGCGAGGGCCTGGACGCCTACGTCGTCCGCCGCCTCGGCCTGCCCTTCCGCGACGTCGACTGGACCGTGTGGGGCGACCTGCTCGAGCGGGTGCACAACCCCAAGCACACCGTCACCGTCGGCCTGGTCGGCAAGTACATCGACCTGCCCGACGCCTACCTGTCGGTCACCGAGGCGCTGCGCGCCGGCGGGTTCGCCCACCGCACCCGCGTGCAGATCCGCTGGGTGCCCTCCGACGACTGCCAGACCCCCGAGGGCGCCGCCGCCGCGCTGGCCGGCGTGGACGCCGTCTGCGTGCCCGGCGGGTTCGGCGTGCGCGGCATCGAGGGCAAGCTCGGCGCCCTGCGGCACACCCGGACCAACGGCATCCCGACCCTGGGCCTGTGCCTGGGCCTGCAGTGCATGGTCATCGAGGCCGCCCGCGACCTGGCCGGCGTCGAGGGCGCCAACTCCGCGGAGTTCGACCCCGACACCCCCGACGCGGTGATCTCCACGATGGCCGACCAGGTCGACATCGTCGGCGGCAGGGGCGACCTCGGCGGCACCATGCGCCTGGGCAGCTACCCGGCCGCGCTGGCGAAGGGCTCGCAGGCCGCCCTGGCCTACGGGTCGACCGAGGTCACCGAGCGGCACCGGCACCGCTACGAGGTCGCCAACGCCTACCGCGACCGGCTCACCGACGCCGGCCTGGTCATCTCCGGCACCTCGCCGGACGGCACGCTCGTGGAGTTCGTCGAGCTGCCCGCCGACGTGCACCCCTTCTACGTCGGCACCCAGGCCCACCCGGAGCTCAAGAGCCGGCCCACCCGCCCGCACCCGCTGTTCGCCGCGTTCGTCAAGGCCGCGGTCGACCGGCAGGAGTCCGGCCGCATCCCGGTGCCCGAGACCGCCGAGATGGGCATCTGATGTACGAGGTGCTGGGCAGCGAGCAGGTCTACGAGGGCCGGGTCATCTCGCTGCGCAAGGACACGGTCGCCATGCCCGGCGGCGGGTCCTCGGTCCGTGAGGTGGTGACCCACCCGGGCGCGGTCGGCGTGGTGGCGCTGGACGACGACGGCGCCGTCGTCATGCTCAGGCAGTACCGGCACTCGGTCCGCGAGCACCTGTGGGAGCTGCCGGCCGGGCTGCGGGACGCCGAGGGCGAGCCCCCGCTGGAGACGGCGAAGCGCGAGCTGGCCGAGGAGGTCCAGCTGGCCGCCGACCGCTGGCAGCTGCTCACCACCTCGCTGTCCACGCCCGGCTTCTGCGACGAGGTCGTCGGGCTCTACCTGGCCGAGGGCCTGCACCCGGTGGACCGCCCCGAGGGCTTCGTCGTGGAGCACGAGGAGGCCGACATGACCGTCGAGCGGGTGCCGCTGGAGCGGGCGGTGCAGATGGTCTTCGACGGCACGGTGCGCAACGCGCTGGCGGTCATCGGCATCCTCGCGGTGACCGCGCACCGCAGCGCCTCACCGGGACTGCGCCCGGTCGACACGGGCTTCTGACCGCAGGCCCAGCCGGCGCAGCTCCAGGTCGGCCAGGGCCGCGGTCGCGACGGCGTCCCCGGCCCGCCAGGCCGCGCCGGTGCCGGCGGGCAGCCGGGCCAGCTCCGGCAGCGGCGCGGTGGCCACCGCCCGGGCGGCCAGCAGCTCGACGTCCAGCCGGCCCGCGGCGGCCGCCTGCCGCGCCCAGCCCAGCCGCCACCCGCCCCACCGGACCAGGGCCCAGCCGACCGGGATGACCACCAGCGCCGCGGCGAGCACCCAGGCCAGGGTGTGCACCGCGTCCTGCAGGCCCTGCCCGGCGCCGGCCAGGCCGGACCCGGACTCCCCGAGCGCGCCGAACGGCGCCGAGAGCTCGTCCCCGACCAGCGGCACGTCCTCCGCGACGCCGGCCGCGTCGCCCATCGTGTCGCGGATCGAGCCGCCCAGGGACTCCAGCTGGACGCCCGGCTCGGCCAGCACGAGCACGGCGGCGTGCACCACCCGGGCGACGAGCACCCACAGCACCGCCCACGCCACCAGCAGCACGTCGGCGGTGAGCTGGCGGGTCCGCAGAGCCGGTCGCTGGGCGTAGAGGCGCACGGCGTCGATCCTCACCGGCGGCGGCCGGGACGGCGTGTCAGCCACACCGGCCGCGGCGCATCGGGTGGAGTGGGGTGGTGACCTCGCTGACCGCGCGCGCCCCCGGGCCGCCGGTGCAGCGCGTGGTCACCGGCTACCTGGACCACCTCACCGTCGAGCGCGGGCTGGCCGCGAACACGATCAGCTCCTACCGGCGGGACCTGCGCCGCTACACCGGCTTCCTCGAGGCGGCCGGCGTCCGCGGGTTCGCCGAGGTGGCCGACAGCGACGTCGCGGCGTTCCTGGTGGCGCTGCGCACCGGCGACGAGGAGCACCCGCCGCTGTCGGCGTCCTCCGCGGCGCGGGCCGTCGTCGCCGTCCGCGGGCTGCACCGGTTCGCGCTGCTCGACGGGCTGGTCGGCGACGACGTCGCCGCCGAGGTGCGCCCGCCGACCCCGGACCGCCGGCTGCCGAAGGCGATCACCGTCGAGCAGGTCGAGGCGCTGCTGGCCGCCGCCGGGGACGGCGAGGGCCCGCGGCCGGTCCGCGACCGGGCGCTGCTGGAGGTGCTCTACGGCACCGGCGCCCGCATCTCCGAGGCCGTCGGGCTGGACGTCGACGACCTGGACGGCACCGCCGGCGTCGTCCGGCTGGCGGGCAAGGGCGGCAAGCACCGGGTGGTGCCGGTGGGCAGCTACGCCGTCCGCGCGGTGCAGGACTACCTGGTCCGGGCCCGGCCCGCGCTGGCCACCGGCCGGTCGGCCCGCGGTGCGCTGTTCCTCAACTCCCGGGGCGGGCGGCTGTCCCGGCAGTCGGCCTGGGCGGTGCTGCGGACGGCGGCCGAGCGCGCCGGCCTGGCCGAGCTGGCCGACCTGTCACCGCACACGCTGCGGCACTCCTTCGCCACCCACCTGCTCGACGGCGGCGCCGACGTCCGCGTGGTGCAGGAGCTGCTCGGCCACGCCTCGGTGACCACCACGCAGGTCTACACGCTGGTGACCGTGGACCGGTTGCGCGAGGTCTACGCGACCAGCCATCCCCGCGCGCTGCGCTGACCTCCTCGTTGTTCCGCGTGTGACGGGCGGGGCGGAGCGAGGTCACGGCACCGGCGAGAACTGCCGATGGATGGGTCGGAGGACGACAAGTCGACAAAGCGTCCTCCCCGCAGACGCACCCGACCGGAAGAGGCACCGAGGATGGCGACACCCGTCGTGACGAGCTCCGCCGTCGCGCACCCGTACGCGGATGCGGAGGTGGAGATGGGCGCCCCCGCCGGCCGGGTGGACCCGGCGAAGGCCCGGCAGCGTCCGCTGCCCACCCCCAAGCCGCTGGACCGGCACGGGCCCGCCCGCATCGTGGCGATGTGCAACCAGAAGGGCGGGGTCGGCAAGACCACCTCGACCATCAACCTGGGTGCCGCCCTGGTCGAGCACGGCCGCCGCGTGCTCCTGGTGGACCTGGACCCGCAGGGCGCGCTGTCGGTGGGCCTGGGCATCCAGTCCCAGCAGCTCGAGCGCACCGTCTACAACGCGCTCATGGAGCGGCACACCACGCTGCGCGACGTCATCGTCCGCAACGTCGGGCACGTGCGCGGCCTGGACCTGGCGCCGTCGAACATCGACCTGTCCGCCGCCGAGGTGCAGCTGGTCAGCGAGGTCGCCCGCGAGCAGTCGCTGCTGCGCGTGCTGGCCGAGGTGCGCCAGGAGTACGACTACGTGCTCATCGACTGCCAGCCCTCGCTCGGCCTGCTGACCGTCAACGCGCTCACCGCGGCGCAGGGCGTGATCATCCCGCTGGAGTGCGAGTTCTTCTCGCTGCGCGGCGTGGCCCTGCTGGTGGACACCATCGACAAGGTCAAGGAGCGGCTGAACCCCTCCCTGGAGGTCGACGGCATCCTCGCCACGATGTACGACTCGCGGACCGTGCACGCCCGCGAGGTCTTCAGCCGGGTCGTCGAGGCCTTCGGCGACACGGTCTTCCAGACCGTGATCACCCGCACCGTCCGCTTCCCGGAGACCACGGTCGCCGGGCAGCCCATCACCACCTGGGCGTCGACCTCCACCGGTGCGCAGGCCTACCGAGACCTGGCCAAGGAGGTCCTGGCACTGTGACGCGACGCCCCGTCCTCCCCGGCGCGAGCGAGCTGTTCTTCCGGCGCACCGACGCCGCCGCTGCCGCCGAGCCCGCCGAGACCGCCCCGGTCTCGACGCTGCCCACCCTGGCCGCCGCCGCGGCCTCCCCGTCGCTGCGCGGCAACGCCAAGCGGACGGCGGAGCCCGTGCTGCCCCCGCAGGACGCCGTCCCGGCGACGCCGTTCCAGCTCATCCACGGCGAGGCCCGCGACGAGCTGGCCGCGCTGCGGACGCTGCCCACCAGCGGCCGCGGCCGCACCCGGGTCAAGCACGAGGAGAAGATCACCGTCTACTGCTCGGCGGAGGAGCTGCTCGCGCTGGAGACAGCGCGGCTGACCCTGCGCGGGGATCACGGCGTGGTGGCCGACCGCGGCCGGATCGTGCGGGAGGCCGTCGCCGTCCTGCTGGCCGACCTCGACGCCCACGGCGAGAACTCCGTCCTGGTCCAGCGCCTGCAGAAGTAGCCTGCACCGTGTGACCAGCCTGGCGGAACCGCCCGTCGCCGAACCCGGCGACGGGCGGTTCCGCGTCCGGCTGACCAACTTCGAGGGCCCCTTCGACCTGCTGCTGCAGCTGATCGGCAAGCACCAGCTCGACGTCACCGAGATCGCGCTGTCCCAGGTCACCGACGACTTCATCGCCCACCTGCACGGCCTGGGCGACGAGCTCGACCTGGACCAGGCCTCGGAGTTCCTGCTGGTCGCGGCCACCCTGCTCGACCTCAAGGCCGCCCGGCTGCTGCCCGCCGCCGAGGTCGACGACGAGGAGGACCTCGCCGTCCTGGAGGCCCGGGACCTGCTGTTCGCCCGGCTGCTGCAGTACCGGGCCTACCAGCAGGTCACCGGCTTCCTGCGCGAGCGGGAGGCGGAGGCGGCCCGCCGTCACCCCCGTGACGTCGCCCTGGAGCCGCGGTTCGCCGCGCTGCTGCCCGAGGTGCTGCTCGGCGTCACCCCCGAGCAGTTCGCCGCCCTGGCCCGGCAGGCGCTGACCCCCAAGCCGCCGCCGACGGTGGACACCACCCACCTGCACACCTCCACCGTCGACGTGGGCCAGCAGCTGCTGCTGGTCCGCCGCCGGGTCGCCGAGCGCGGCCGGGTCACCTTCGCCGCGCTCACCGCCGACGCCGCGCACACCCTCGAGGTGGTCGCCCGGTTCCTGGTGCTGCTGGAGCTCTACCGCCAGCAGCTCGTGGACGTCGCGCAGGAGACGCCGCTGGGCGAGCTGACCGTCTCCTGGACCGGGCCGCGGCTGGTCGGTGGCCGGCTGCCGGGGGAGACCGCCGACCCGGTCGTGGACGACCTGTGAGCGACCGCGACCCCATCGCGTGGGACCGGCTGGCCGCCGAGATCTCCGCCGCCGAGGACGAGGCACCCACGGCCGAGCACGACTGGGACGCCGTCGCCGCCGAGCTCGCCCGCTCCTTCGACGCGGCACCGGCCCCCGCGCCCGAGCAGGCGCCCGCCGACCCGGGGGAGTGGTCCGAGCCCGAGGCCCCGCCGGAGCGTCCCGCCGTCCCGCTGGAGGACCTGCCGTCCCTGGACGACGTCCCCGTCGAGGAGTCGACCGCCCCGGAGGAGGACGACGACGAGCCGGCCGCCGACCCGGAGGCGCTGCGCGGAGGTCTGGAGGCGCTGCTGTTCGTCGTGGACACCCCCGTCGACGAGGCGACCCTGGCGGCGGCGCTGCGCTGCACCGTCGGCCGGGTGCGCGACGGGCTGCGCGAGCTGGGCGAGGAGTACGACGCGCGGGGCGCCGGGCTGGTGCTGCGCCGGGTGGGGGAGGGCTGGCGGCTCTACACCCGCGAGGAGCACGCGCCGGTGGTCGAGCGGTACCTCACCGACGGCCAGCGCAGCCGCCTCACCCAGGCCGCGCTGGAGACCCTCGCCGTCATCGCCTACCGCCAGCCGGTCACCCGGGCGCGGGTCTCGGCCATCCGCGGGGTCGGCGTCGACGCGGTGGTGCGTACATTGGTGTCCCGGGGTCTGGTGCACGAGTGCGGGACCGACCCCGACAGCGGTGGGGGGCTGTACGCCACCACCCCGCTCTTCCTCGAACGGCTGGGCCTCACCGGGCTCGACGAGCTCCCCGAGCTCGGTCCGCTGCTGCCCGAGACCCGCGCCGTGATCGCCGAGCGACCCGATTCGTAGTAGAAGGACCCGATGACCGACAGCAGCACCGACCACCCCAGCCAGGGCGACGAGCACGGCGTCTGGTCCGAGGACATGGAGCTGGCCCCCGCCCACCCCGGGGACCGCGAGCCCGCCGAGGTCGAACCCGGCCAGGGGGAGCGGCTGCAGAAGGTGCTCGCCCGCGCCGGCGTCGGCTCCCGCCGGGTCTGCGAGGACATGATCGACGAAGGCCGGGTCTCCGTCGACGGCAAGGTCGTGCTGGTGCAGGGCATGCGGGTCGACCCGCGGACGGCGCACATCGCCGTCGACGGCGCCCGCATCGAGATCCGCACCGACCGGGTCACCTACGCGATGAACAAGCCCTTCGGCGTCATCACCGCGATGAGCGACGACCGCGGCCGGCCCTGCGTCGGCGACATGGTCGGCGACCTGGCCAAGGGCCTGGTGCACGTGGGCCGGCTGGACCAGGACACCGAGGGCCTGCTGATCCTCACCACCGACGGCGAGCTGGCCCACCGGCTGGCCCACCCCTCCTACGAGGTGCCCAAGACCTACCTGGCGCAGGTGTCGGGCACCGTGGCCCGCGACCTGGACCGCCGGCTGCGCGCGGGCATCGAGCTCGAGGACGGGCCGGTCAAGGTCGACAGCTTCGAGCTGGTCGACCAGCACGCCGGGCAGTCCGTCGTCCAGGTCGTGCTGCACGAGGGCCGCAAGCACATCGTCCGCCGGCTGCTGGCCGAGGTCGGTCTGCCGGTCTCCCGGCTGACCCGCACCAAGGTCGGCCCGGTGGAGCTGGCCCGGATGCGGACCGGGGTCATCCGCAAGCTCTCGCGCGCCGAGATCGGTGCGCTGCAGGAGCTCGTCGGCCTGTAGGGCCTCCCTAGACTCGACCGAACGCCGACAGACAGGAGTGCACGTGGCCGTCCGAGCCATCCGGGGTGCGACGCAGGTCGACGCCGACGAACGCGAGCAGGTGCTCGAGGCGACCCGGGAGCTGGTCCAGACGGTCATCGACCGCAACGGCCTGGTGTCGGAGGACCTGATCAGCATCCTGTTCACCGCCACCCCCGACCTGGTCAGCGAGTTCCCCGCGCTGGCCGCCCGCGAGCTGGGGCTGGGCGACGTCCCGCTGATGTGCGCCACCGAGATCGCCGTCCCGCACGCCCTGCCCCGGGTGCTGCGGCTGATGGCGCACGTGGCCACCGACCGCCCGCGCGCCGAGGTGCAGCACGTGTACCTCCGCGGCGCGGTCGCCCTGCGCAAGGACATCGCCCAGTGACGCACTTCAGCGGCCAGGTCACCCTCGACGGGCCCTCGGGGACGGGGAAGTCCAGCGTCGCCCGGGCCGTCGCGCTCGAGCTGGGTGCGGCCTACCTGGACACCGGCGCCATGTACCGCGCCGCCACCGTCGCCGTCCTGGACGCCGGGGTGGACCTCGACGACGCCGAGGGCATCACCCGCGCGGTGACCCGGGCGGCCATCGGCATCGGCACCGACGCGGCCACCGAGCGGGTCACCGTGGACGGCGCCGAGGTCACCGAGCGGATCCGCAGCACCGAGGTCACCCGCGCGGTGTCGCCGGTCTCGGCCGTCCCCGCCGTCCGGCGGTTGCTGGTTGACGCCCAGCGCGCGCTCGTGGCCGACGCGACCGCGGTCGTCGTCGAGGGCCGCGACATCGGCACCGTCGTGCTGCCCGACGCGACCCTGAAGGTCTACCTGACCGCCGCCCCCGAGGCCCGCGCCGAGCGCCGGGCAGCCCAGCTGGGGGTCACCGACCCCGCCCGCATCGCCGCGATCGCCGAGGACCTGCGGCGCCGCGACGCCTACGACAGCACGCGCGCGGACTCCCCGCTGCGCCCGGCCACCGACGCCGTCACCGTCGACAGCACCCACTGGGAACGGCACGAGACGATCGCCGCGATCGTCGAGCTGGCCCGCGAGAGAGCAGAAGCATGAGCACCCCCACCTCCGGACCGCTGCCCGTGGTCGCCGTCGTCGGCCGCCCCAACGTGGGCAAGTCGACGCTGGTCAACCGGTTCCTCGGCCGCCGCGCCGCCGTCGTCCAGGACACCCCCGGGGTGACCCGCGACCGGATCGCCTACGAGGCGCTGTGGAACGGCAAGAACTTCACCGTCGTCGACACCGGCGGCTGGGAGCCCAAGGCCGCCGGCATGGCCGCCTCCATCGCCCGGCAGGCCGAGTACGCGATGAAGACCGCCGACGTCATCGTCCTCGTCGTCGACGCCCAGGTCGGGGTCACCGAGACCGACCTGGCCGCCGCACGGGTGCTCCGGCGCTCCGAGCAGCCGGTCATCCTGGTCGCCAACAAGGTCGACGACGAGCGCAGCGAGGCCGGTGCGGCCGAGCTGTGGTCGCTGGGGCTGGGGGAGCCGCACCCGGTCAGCGCGCTGCACGGCCGTTCCGCCGGTGACCTCCTGGACCTGGTGCTCGACGCGATGCCCGAGGCGCCGCGGGAGTCCCTGGAGGTCGGCGGGCCGCGCCGGGTGGCCCTGGTGGGCCGGCCGAACGTGGGCAAGTCGAGCCTGATCAACCGGCTGTCCAAGCAGGAGCGGTCGGTGGTCGACTCCGTCGCCGGCACCACCGTCGACCCGGTCGACTCGATCGTGCGGCTGGACGGCGAGGACTGGAAGTTCGTCGACACCGCCGGCCTGCGCAAGCGCGTGGGGACGGCGAGCGGCACCGAGTACTACGCCAGCCTGCGCACGGAGGCCGCCATCGAGGCCGCCGAGGTCGCCGTCGTGCTGCTGGCCGCCGACGAGGTGATCAGCGAGCAGGACCAGCGGATCATCACCCAGGTCATCGAGGCCGGGCGTGCGCTGGTCATCGCGATCAACAAGTGGGACACCCTCGACGAGGACCGGCACGCCCAGCTGGAGAAGGAGATCAGCCGCGACCTGGCCCGCATCCAGTGGGCGCACCGGGTCAACATCTCCGCGCTCAAGGGCCGCGGGGTGCACAAGCTGGCCGACCACCTCCGGTCGGCGCTGGAGTCCTGGGAGTTCCGCGTGCCGACGGCGGAGCTGAACGGCTACGTGCGCCAGCTGGTGCAGGAGACCCCGCCCCCGGCCCGCGGCGGCCGAGCGCCGAAGATCAAGTACGTCACGCAGGCCGACGTCCGGCCGCCGCGGTTCGTGGTGTTCTCCACCGGGTTCCTCGAGGCCGGCTACCGCCGCTTCCTGGAACGCAAGCTGCGGGAGAAGTGGGGCTTCGAGGGCACCCCTATCGAGGTCTCGGTGAAGGTCCGCGAGTCCAAGGCCCGGGACCTCAAGAAGGGCTGACCCCCGCGCGGGAGCCGCTCCGGCGTCGGGTAACCTTCCCGACGCAGCTCACCGACGCCCCGGCGTCGCGAGCTCGGGCTGTAGCGCAGCTTGGTAGCGCACTTGACTGGGGGTCAAGGGGTCGCAGGTTCAAATCCTGTCAGCCCGACAGAGAAGTAGCAGGTCAAAGGCGGGTCGTCCGAACCGGGCGGCCCGCCTTCGCCGTCTGTGTAGCAACGCGTGTAGCAACGCGGGTGGAACCCCCTCCGAGACCCGCCGAGGCTGACCGGGCCGTCCGGCGCCGCAGGGTCCCCCGGGCGAGGCCCTCAGGCCTCGCGAGCACGGCCTGAGGTCCCTGCAGGCTGGCTCGGACGACCGAACCGGTGTTCATTCAGGCGGTTAGCGCCACAGGCCGCCGTCAGGGGGCGGTGGGGTGTCGCCATCGTCCTCTCGGCGGGACCAGTCGACGGCACGGTCCAGATGGTCGGCAGCCTCGCGGCTCTGCTCACTGGTGACGTGGCTGTAGATGTCGGCCGTGATCGCGAACGACGAATGGCCGAGGTGTTCCTGCACCACCTTGATGTGCACGCCTGCGGCGAGCAGGAAGCTGGCCGCAGAGTGGCGGAGGGTGTGCAGGTGCGCCCCGGGCAACCCGGCGCGTCGGGCGACGACGCCGAACCGCCTGAGGACGTTGCGCGGCTCGAGTGGGGTGCCGATCTCGGTGGTGAACACGAAGTCCTGCTCGACCCACGTGTCGCCGGCGCGACGACGCTCATCCGCCTGCCTGCTCCTGTGCTCTCGGAGCAGATCCACCGCGGAGCCGGGAAGAGAGACGGATCTACGCGACTTGTCGGTTTTCGGCTCGCCGAGCACCAGGCCGACGGACGTCCGCGTGAGCGTCCAGCGGATGCGCAGGATGCGGCTCTCGAGGTCGATGTCGGCCCAGTGCAGGGCGAGGGCCTCACCACGCCTGAGGCCGGTGGCGAGCAGGAGTCGGATCACCGGCTCGATCCGCTCACCCTCGAGGGCGTCCAGCAGGCTGCGGGCCTGAGTCGGTGTCAGGAAGTCGGCCTCGCGCCTGCCGATGCTCGGGCGGCGAACTGCCACGGCCGGATTGCTCTGCATGAGCCCGTCACGGACGGCGATGTCGAGCGCAGCCCGCAGGACGGTGTAGATGGTGCGGACTGTCGAGGGGGCCAGGCCGGCCTTGCGCTTGGCCACCACGAGGGCCTCAATGTCGGACGGACGCAGATGGTCCAGTCTCCGCTGGCCGAGGTCGGGGACGAGGTGTCGGCGTGCCACGGCGGTGTAAAGGTCGATCGTGGACTGACGTCTGTCGCTGGCGGCAAGACTGCCGTTGATCCAGGTCTCGATCCAGCTCGCGACGGATGTCGTTGACGGCTTGATCGGCGTACCTCGTTGTAAGGCCTCTCGGACCACTCGCTGCTTTCTGCGAGCCTCGGTCTGCGTGGATCCATAGACCCGTCGCCGCCGAAGCTTGCCGAGCTCGTCGCGGTAGCTGACCTCAGCCACCCATCGACCGTCGGCCTGCTTGAAAACTGACCCCTCGCCGTTCGCGCGTCTGCCCACGTGCCGGTCACTCCACCTCTGCTACGCCGCCCTGCGTACCGGGTGGCGACCTGCTGCCCGGTCCCAACTGGGTCTAAGACGCAGCCTGGAGCTGGTCGACATAGCGGCGGAGCTCGGTTGTGGACACACGGCAGCTCCGACCGATGTGCACAGGCCGGATTGCTCCCTCGGCGATGAGCCCGTAAAGGGTAGTCCGGCTGATGCTCAGGACGGTGGCTGCATCACGTGTCGTCAGCAGCATGGGGGACTCGACCGCAACTTCCTCGGTCTGATTCGCAGTGGTCATGTGAGCCCTCGTCGTCGGTCGGCGCGGTCCGCTGTCGACCTCAGTAGGTGGTGGCTCGAGCGCTCCTACTGACAGCGGTCAGCGGGCGGATGACTTGAACTCCGAAGGTCTGTAGGGCATCCAGACGCCCCACGAGGCGATGAGCTGCACGTTCGGTTCATCCGGCACATCGTCCATCGGCATACAGATGCGTCCAGGTGCGCTCAGATTCCCGGCCTGCAGTATCAAGATCAGTATCACGAGACGCCCGGGACAGTTCTGACTCTCGCGGGGCGATGACGCGCCGGTCACTCCCGGCATCTTGTTCCTTTTTGGACGCGCAGCTGGGTCAGCTGGGCGCGAACATCGGCGGAGCTGACGCGCAGCACTCCCATCGCTCGGGTGTTTACGGCCAAGGAATCTCGCAGGTCTCATTCGGCCTTCGCGTGGCCATCGAGGTATGCGTCGATGCAGGTCTGTAGGAACATCAGCGAGAGGGGCACGACATCGTCGATGTCGATGTCACCGTGGTCCTCGAATGCGCCCGTGTCTCGCTCGACCTCGATCCAGAACCGGTGGATGGCTGTCAGGATCGTCAGAGCATCGGTGAACAGTTCCACGTCAGGCTCGTGGTCAACATCGACCAGGTACTTCTGCAGCTCGTGGGTCAGGTCGTGCCTGTGCGCGGCAATCTGGTCAAGGCGTGTCACCTGGTCGCCGGTCAGCGCTCCCATCGCTTGCAACCACAGCAAAGACGCTGTGAACCGGTTCTTGGGTGCAAGGTCAAGTACCGATCTCTGATAGTCGGCTTGTCCTTGCACGCCGGTCCACCAGGTGCCATCGCCCACGGATACATAGCCGAAGAAGGCCTTCACGTCCTCCAGGACGGTCTGCTTCATCAGCTCGTGAGTCAGCTGATAAAGACCCGAGAAGGCAAGCGTGGCCCGGATGCGCTCGGGCGACAACTTCGCCCGGAGCTGCCGCTCGTACTCCACCGGATCGTCGGCATAGCCCATCACCGCCACCAGCCAATGACCATGACATGCGTGAACACGCATTCATCATGGCGGCAGGGGAGCGCGGGGGTCGAGGCATTAGCGTTCGCCCATGGCTGCGGATCAACGTCCGGACCCCGCCCGCCCGCGCCGTGTTTTTGCGAGCTGGTCCCACGCGAGTGATGCGGCAGGCAAGACGGAGGACGTCGACCTAGCTGATCGGGCTGATGGCGAATGGCGCGAGTAGGTGAGGATGCTCGTCACGGTGCTACGCGAACACCGGATAGACGCCGATGCGGACATCTTCCACAGCAACGACATCGACATCGATTGGACGCGGTACGGGCCGAATGCGGTCGCAGCAGCGAACGTCGTGTCTTTTAGCTTGCTGGCCATTTTCTTGAAGCCCTGCGCGTCTTTCCTTTGAGCCGGCGTGAGGCTGCGCGGCGGACGGCCTCTTTTACTACTGGCGCCGGTGGGGCTTCTCCGCGGCGCGTGGCGTTGGCGCTCAGTTCCGCGGTGAGCTTGTTCGCAACCCGCTGGTGCTCGCCGGGCAGCGCACGGTCTCGCGGTCCGTGCGAGATTCCACCTATCAAAGCTTCCAGCTGCGGATACTGGACAGGACGGCCTCCTGGTGCGGGCTTCAGGTCGTGGTAGGCCAGGGCCCGCCGGACCGATCGTTCGCTGACAGCGAGCTCACGCGCTATCGCCGCTGCGGTGGAGTGGGCGGCCTGCAGTGCTGCGAGGGCGCTGGCGTCGTCTAGCTGCGGCGCGGCGCGGCGTCGGCCCACCGGATCAGAATAGCGCCGGGAAAAGTCTCGGGCCGTTCCATGGCTCACGCTCATCGGGTCAGGTCATTGTGGCCTGCGCCGGGAGGGAGTGTTGGCCGTGTTGAAGCTGCCGGATCCGTCGGACCTCGTGTCGGGGACCGCGACGTGGCGAGATGTGCAGGCGGCGTTCGGGCATGCTCGGTCATGCCGGGCGGAGGACTACGTAACCGCGGTGCTGTACAGGTTGCTGCGGGATGGCTCGGTCACGACGCGGCGGGTGATGGTCGCAGCGCTGCTGGCGGGTCAGCGCCGGGAGGTGCTCCGCCGAGTGGCCGCCCATGGGCCTCTCACCGCGGCAGCGATCTGGACATCATTCGGACCCGATCTTGCGCTGTACGACGAGCGCGGCGACATCGTTCTGGTGGTCGAGAACAAGCTGGACGGTGGGCCGTCGCAGGCATCGAGCCTGGCGCGGCTGCTAGCGCGTTGCACGCCAGATCTAACGCTCTCGCCGGGGGTGGACTTTCACCAGGAGCTGGCACTCGATCCCGAGCTCTGGCAGCTTGACTCGTATGCGGTCTTTCACGGCCGGTGGGTGCCGTTCGACCTGCAGCTGGTCGCTGCTGGTGCAGCAACCTGGGTGTTCTGGACGGGGTCGGCGACCGCGACGGCGCAGTCGGCGTACGTGGGTGCACACACCGCGGAATCCTGGAAGACGACCCGGCACGCGGAAACTGCTGAGTTCCTGCGGCCCCATCTCGGTCGGGGGGTGTTCGCGCCAGAGGATGAGCCGTGGGCAGACCTGCTGCTCCGAATGCTGCGCGTGCCGTGGCGGGGGCCGCGCCGACCGGAGTCATACCTGCCGCTGTGCCTAAGTGAGTGACCCGGGCTCCAGAGGCGATTCCCGGCTCGGCGGTGGATGGTTCGATCTGCCGACAATGGCCGGGGTGTCCAGGCGCGCTCTGACTCGGCGAGGGGAATGGACCGACCGCTGGTTCGGGTGACTGCCGACGTCTCCGTATTCCAGTCAAGGGAGTCAGTGCTCAATGCGGTCCGCTCAAGCTCGGTCCATCTTCAACGGCACTGTGCCGCCTTTGAAGTGGAGGTCGACAACCCGGTGGTCGTGCGGTGCCGAAATCGACCACGTGCAGGGCGAATTGGGCGCGCCGGGGCCTGCTCGGGTGTCCCGGCCCGCCGCGCGGGGGTTGTGTCAGGCTGCCGTGATGGTGGAGTTGGCGAGTCAGGAACAGGTGATGGCGCAGGCGGTGGATTTTCGGGCTTCATGGTGGGAGCGGTACGTGCCGGGGGAGTGGTGGCCACAGTCCCTGGTGCGGTTGCCGGGGGCGCCTGGTCATCCGGGTTATCAGCGGGTGACCCGCCAGGACCTGTTCGACCTCGCGGCCGCGGCCCACTCGCCGGAGGGGCGAGTGGGCCTGCTGCTGGGCTGCTATCTGTGGGGGACCGGGCCGTCGGCCTTCCTGGTGGGCCGCAGAGCGCGCACGTTCACGCGCACGCCGCTGACGGTGGTGGCTGAGCGGCTGGCGCGGGTCGACGAGGTGATGGCCACTGAGGGGCCGGTGGCTGCGTACGCGTCGATGACCCGAGGCGGACCGAACGCGGTCGCCTACCTGGGGCCCGCGTTCTTCACCAAGTACCTGTACTTCACCGGCGCTGACCTGCCGCGGCGGCCGCTGATCCTGGACCGCAAGGTCGCCGCAGCGTTCGGGCACATGGATCCACCGTGGAACATCGGGTCCTATGGCTGGGGGTCGGTCACCTATGAGCGCTACCTGCATCGCGCCGAAGCCCTCGCCGCCGAGCACGGTGTCAGCGGGGACGCCGTCGAGCACGGACTGTTCACTGGCCGCCTGTAAGGGGTGTCGACGACGGATGGGACTGCCGCACGCACTGGTAGCAATGGGGGCCCGACGGCTCGACCGTTCCGAGGGGGCCGGAAATGCGAGCAGCGCACCGAATCCAGCATTCCCTTACGGCTGCAACTTGACCGAAGCGACATATGCAGAGTGGCCGGGAACAAGTGCGCTGACGTTCCTATCCTTCATCCCTGGCCGACGAGATCCCATGCCCGAGTGCCCGATTGCGGACTCGCCGAGTTCCGCCAGCCGATAGACCCACTCCAGCACAGCATCGTTGCTGGACCAGTAGTTCCATACCGTGCCCTGGACGGCGGAGTCGAGGTCGTGCCACTGGTCCTTGCGGCCGACGGCAGCACCCAGCAAATGCATCGTCTCGACCCGTTTCGGACCGGGCTTGGTGGCCAGTGCCTCCGCGGCGGTGACCATGACTCGGGCGCCCAGGCTGTGTCCCATGAGCACGTAGGGGCCCTCCGTGCTCCGGGCGATCAGGTCGGCCAGCATCGCTCCGGTCATGCCGGCACGGGTCTTGGCGACCGACCAGGGGTTGGTCGCCACGTCGTGGGCCGCCATGAGCCAGCCGAAACCGGGCAGGCTCGCCAGCTTGCTGCCGCGTCGGGCTCCTTGCAGCAGCATCGCCTTGACCGCGGCCTTGCCGCCGGCGGACAGAAGGACTGCGCCGAGGTCCTTGAGCTCCTTGGCGCCCCAGTGGACCTGGTACACGGGTGAGTCGGGGTACTGGGTGTCGATCAGCCGTTGCCAAGACGTCCAGGCGGATACGCCCTGGGTCAGGAAGCCGGTAGCGAAGACGACCGGGATACCGGGTCCGGACCGGACGAGCTCGATGGAGAACGACGAGTCGGCCCCTGCATAGGACGAGACCGTTGCTGCTCCGAGGGCTCCGCCGAGTGCGGTACCGGTTGCGGTGACTACGGCCGTGCCCCCGGCCATGCCCAAGCCTCCGGAAGCGATGGCGCCACCGCCCAGCATAGCCAAGCCGTGGCTGGTGGCTGCCGCTCCGGTCAGGGAACCGCCGAACATGGAGCTGCCCAGGGCAGCGCCGAGGGCTGGTGCTGCGAAGAACGCGAGCGGGGCGACCACAGCTGCCGCACCGATCGTTCCGGCCGCGACCTTGCTGATGCGTTCCATGTTCCGGGACTCGAACTCGAGGCTGCTCCGGTAGTCGGCGAGCGTGTCGAAACGCGCCTCCAGCTTCTCGAAGCCAGGAATGACGTGACGGTGCTCAGCGCAGAACGCGACTCGGATGGTGGCGCGTGGCCTGATGACCGAGCGGTGAGCGCACCCCAGTGCCGCACACTCGACATTCGGGGTCCCGCAGGCCACGCACAGATAGGTTCGCAGCGGGCGATCCGCACCTTCGACGTATCGGTGCTCGGTCTTGCCGAAGCACCCCGAGCACCAGGCCGTGACCGACCGGTCGGATAGCCGCGCGGCCAGGTCGGCAAGAGCCAGAGCGTCCTGGTGCTCCACGTCGGCCGCTTCCCGATGGCCGGCCCGCTTCTCTGGGGAGCGGGATCGGCGGTAGCCGAGCTCGTTGGCCGCGAACCCGAGGACAAGGGCGACCAACGCCACGTTGTCGAGCAGCCGTGGGCTTCCGTCGATGAAGGGGTCCGCGTCATCTGGCCCCGCGCCACGGGCGATGAGGTCGTGCTCGGCGGACGTCAGCTGTACCTCGAAACCCCTCCCGTGCGGGCGATACACCAACTCGGCCATCAGACTCTCCCTCCTGTGTGGGCGAGCAAGCTGCAGGTCATGCCTGTGCGGCTATGACATCGAGGGACGGAAGCCCATCGACAACCTGCATCGTGCGGAGGGACACGGTGACGATGCGGGCGAGCAGGTCGAGGATGTACCGGGGATCGCCGACCTCGCGGGACCAATCGTTGGGGTCGTTGACGATCCCGGACGCCTTGTCGGTCTTGACCCAGTAGCGGTCGATGATCCACTCGATCGCAGACCGGCTTCCCAGGGTGTACCGGTAAGCCTCCTCGGGGATCCCCCGCAGGGTGATGTGGTCGTTGTAGTGGATGACCGACCGGTCGCGCTTCTCCCCGGAGGCCTTCTGCGCAGGCGACGGCTTACCGAAGGTCATCTTCTTGCCGACGGCGAAGAACCCGTAGTCGGCGTCGCCGCCGGGCCCGTTGACGTCGAGGCCGTCGAGCGGGTGCGGCTCGACGGCCTCGTAGCCCAGATGCAACTCCGACAGTGTCCGGCCGGACTCGGCGAATGCCCGGAAGTCAGCAGCGAACGGAATACGGGGGAGTACCTTCTTTAGATCCGCTGCGTAAATCTGCCGGTAGTCGGTGGAATGCAAAAGACCGTACACGTAGTAAAAGATGTCGTCCTTCGTGACCGTGTCCCTTGGGTAGGCGGCAGCGAAAAGCGCCAGCGCCTCATCGGTGATGTTGTCGATTCGTCGATGGCCACCGAAAACTTCACCCTCGCCGACGTGGAACATGTGCGCACTATCAACTGGTTCGTATCGCCAACGCGAGAAGGAGCGACACGGGTCAACGAAAAGGCCAAGATTTGGGATTGAGTCGGCGATTAGAGTTGAGAACGGAGTTCTACCTTGGGGAGTTACATTGAGAATCGTCAAGTTCGGCAACTGGGCTGTGGGGAAAAGAGCGGGGTTCTGATACTGAACCTCGTTCAGATTGGGGTCGAAGTACAGATGCGTTTTCGTGAAAGGCCTATACAAGGAGGGGCGTAATTTCACGGATTCAGTTGGCGGCAGTGGGCGCCCCCTCCCGTGACGCGCGCGTAGGGATCGCGACCAACTTATGAGCGTTGGGTCGTCGGGCGCGTGAAGCCCCAGCGATTCATTGAAGGTAGCCACGAGTTTGTCCACTTGTGCCAGCACCTTCGAGCGTGAGAAGCCCGTCACCCAGACATCACGGTTCGTAACGATCCCGTACGTGGTCTTATCAAAAATCCGTGCCGATGTCACATCGCCGATCGGCAGAAACTGATCAAAGTCTTCCGTGCGCTGGCTAAACCAGTCGCCAAAGTCGTTCGGATTGACGGGGGAAGACGCCATCTGTCCAATGCTGACTTCCGCACTAACCTGCAGAAGTTTCGCCTCTCGACTGAGGTATTCGCCAACGTCACTATAGCGAATTGATGCGGGTCCTGAATCGATTGGGTTCCTAACAAGTACGGTGATGGCGACCGTGGCGCGGCTGCCTCCGCCGAAAATCTTGCCGCCCTCTCGACGAGCTATCTCGCCTGCGGTGCGCTGATTGCCGCGCAAATTAAAAATATAGATTGTCGAGAATTCTTGCGCTAGCGTCAGTCGCATGCCATCCGCAGCATTAGAGTCCAGGAATCCTCCATTCGTGACAAAAGCAATGATGCCGCGATCTCTGATGCGAAGCGTTGCCCACTTGATGGCCCGAACATATGAGTCATACATCGAGCGCATGGACGTGGAGGCGGACCGAGCGACGTAAGTCCGCTCGATTTCGCCGTCCAGAGTGGGATACTTCTCGTTGGCATTGTCGTCGTTGGCGGATTCCTGCCCTACGGAGTAAGGCGGGTTTCCGACAATGACCTGGATGGGCAGGGCCTTTTGGCGCTCTAGGCGGTCGTTGTTCTCGGGGATGACGTCGAGGTCCTGCTGGTCGTCGTCCTCCCAGCTCTGGAAGCTGTCGGTGAGAACGAGGCCCGGGAACGGGGCTGCCGCGCCGCTCAGTTCTTCGTAAGTGGCTTCGATGTTGGCGGCGGCGATGTAGTAGGCGAGCAGCAGGATTTCGTTGGCGTGCAGCTCCGCGGCGTACTTCCGCGCCAGGTCGTGCGGGGTGATGAGTCCGAGCTGCAGCAGCCGGACGATGAAGGTGCCGGTGCCGGTGAACGGGTCGAGCACGTGCACGCCTTCGTCGGTGAGCCCCTGGCCGAATTCCGTGCGTAGTACGTCGTCGGCCGAGCGGAGGATGAAGTCGACGATCTCGACCGGGGTGTAGACGATGCCCAGCTTGGCGACGGTCTTGGGGAACGCGGTGGCGAAGAACTTGTCGTAGAGCTCGACGAGCACCCGCTGCTTGCCGGCGGCGTTGTCGATGCCCGCGATCCGCCGGCGGACGCTGTCGTAGAAGCCTTCCAGGGTCTCGTTCTCCGCACCCAGGGCGTGCTCGTCGAGGACAGTCAGCATGTTCTCCATGACCCGGCCGACCGGGTTGCCGGCGATAAAAGAGCTCTGGGCGAACAGCGCCTCGAAGACGGGCCGTGTGATGAGGTGCTGGGCGAGCATGTCGACCGCGGCGTCGTCGGTGATCGAGTCGTTGAGGTTGCCGCGCAGCCCAGCGACGAAGTGCGCGAACTCATCAGCTGCAGGCCCACCGGCGGCGAGCAGGCCCTTGATCCGGGCGACGTGGGCCTCGGCGATCGCGGCGATGTCCTTGGCCCAGGACTCCCAGTAACGGCGTTCGCCGACCTTGGCCACGATCCGGGCATACATGGCGTCGCGGAACTGGTCGGCGGGGAACTCCATGAGCAGCTGCTCAGGAGTCTTCTTCCCCGGCTCGACCGGGCCGGGGATCTCCGCGCCGCCGTCGCCGTCGTCCGGGTTGGTGACGGTGACAATTTCGAGCTTGTCGGGGCGGTGCTTGTTCAGCTCGATCTGGTTCACCAGGGCGTGGAAGCGGTCGTCGTGGCTCCGCAGCGCCTGCAACACCTGCCAGACAACCTTGTAGCGCTCGTTGTCCCGCAGCGCCTCCTCCGGCGCGACCCCGGCGGGCACGACGACCGGCAGCACGATGTAGCCCAGTTCCTTGCCGGGAGCCTTGCGCATCACTCGGCCGACGGACTGCACGACGTCGACCTGGGACCCGCGGGGGGTGAGGAACAGGACGGCGTCGAGTGACGGGACGTCGACGCCTTCGGAGAGGCAGCGGGCGTTGGTGAGCACTCGGCATACGCCGTCCGGGGCCGGTTCTTTAAGCCAGGCCAGGTGGGTGTTGCGTTCGTGCACGCCCATCGTGCCGTCGACGTGCGCAGCCTGGATGCGCAGCTTGGGCCGGTCGTCGGGGGCGTCGATGAGGGCGCGGTCGGCGAGGTCGGGGAACGCGGCAGCGGCGGCCTTGGAGGCCTTGATGTGCTGGGCGAATGCGACCGCGGTACGCATCGGGGCCGTGGACACCGGGCGGCTGTCGTCGTCCTGGGCGTGGGTGACGTTGCTGCCGAAGTTCTTGGCCAGGCCGTTCCAGCAGCCAATCAGCTTGGCGGCCTGGTCGAGCTGGATCTCGCCCGTGTGTGCCATGGCCTGCTGGAAGTTCTCCGCCACGTACTTCTCGTCCACCGCAAGTACGAGGACCTTGTAGTCGGTGAGCAGGTCGGCCTCGACCGCCTGTCCGAACCCCAGCCGGTGCAGTTCCGGCCCGAACGTTGCTTCGTCGCCCATGTCGGCGAGAACGGCGTCGCTCTCCGTGGCCTTACGCTTGACCTCATCGCCGAACACCCGCGGTGTAGCGGTCATGTACAGCCGCTTGGTTGCCTTGAGCGCGGTCGCGTCGTGGACCTTGACGAACGCAGAGTCGTCGCCGTCGGCCAGGGTCACGCCGGTGGTGCGGTGCGCCTCGTCGCATATCACCAGGTCGAAGGCGGGCAGGCCCTGGGCCTGGGCGGCGATGACGACGTCGATGGACTGGTAGGTGCAAAACACGACCCGCATCCGGGCCGCCGAGTGCTTGCCGGTGTTGAACCGCGCCAGCAACTTCTCAGGGCTGGTGGAGGCAGGTTCGGCTAGGTCGATGACCGACTGGTCGGCGTCGTCGCTGCGCACCCGCCCGACCCGGACGTCGGAGCAGACCGCGAAGGATCGGATGTCGACCTCGGCGTTGGCCATCCACTCCCGCAAGCTCTGCGACAGCAGCTGGATGCTGGGCACGCAGAACAGCACCGTCTTACCCGGGCCGGCCAGTTCTTCCGCGATCCGAAGGCTGGTGAAGGTCTTTCCGGTGCCACAGGCCATCACCAGCTGGCCGCGGTCGCGGGAGGCAAGCCCGGCCCGCACGTCGTCCAGGGCTGCCTGCTGATGTGGGCGCAGCGCCTTCTTGCCGGTCGGGACGACGACCTCGGGGGTGTGCCAGGAGAAGGCGTCCCAATCGATCGCGGCACCTTCGAGGTAGCCGATGTCGACCCGCTGCGCGACGCCTTCCAGGGTTTCCTCGGCATTCGCCGACCAGCCGGCAGCGGTGTCGAACACGATCCGCCGGGTAAACTCGGCCTTGGCCGAGGCGCTGATGAAGGAGTCGATGTCGGCTTTGGCCACGGTGCGGCCGGGTGCGTAGAACTTGCACTGAATCGCGGTCAGTGCGCCGTCGTCGGCGTTGGCGGCGACCAGGTCGATCCCGGTGTCAGGCCGGTTGGCCCGGTCGGGCCAGTCCGACCACAACCAAACGTCGCTGAACTTCGCCGTCCACTCCGGGTCGGAGGTCAGGTAGGCACGGATCAGGCGCTCGAACTTGTCGCCCTTGTCGCGCTCATCCAGGGCGGTGGAGCGAAGCTGGTCCAGTACGGCGTGAATGGTCCCCGTCACCCTGTGCATCCTGCCCGATGCAGTGAGCCGGTCGTCCACGGCCGCGAACCAGACCGGCCGGCGATGTCGGGACAAACCCGGCAGCAGCGGCGGAGGCTCTAGGGACGGCTGCACGCGTGGGTGACAGCTCGAGCTGGCCAGCCTGCTTGACGCTGACCGGTCGGCAGTCCCACATCCTCGAGGCCTGGGTACAGGCGATCACAACGGTCACAGTTGCAGCCCTTGCAGCCGTTCCGGAGGAGTTCCACAGCCACTTGTGAGGCAGGCTGCCGTCACCTGCCTTTATGGGGGCAGATCTCTCCCTCGGTGGGCCGCGACCGGGCACGCTGATGGATCTCTATCCATGGCGGTACCACCATTCGGGGGCGCCGAGGCGAGACAGGAACGATGAGCTTGTGACGTTCACGGACTATGGACCGAGTGCGCTGGTCAAGCGTCGGGGCGCCTCCCGACCTGGCGCTGCAGCCGACCGAGCAGCGATGCTTCAGGGCCGCAGGCCGCCGCTCGTGGTCAGCGACCCGCTGGAGGCCACGACGTGGAGCCAGGTGCGATTGTGCTGAAGACCTCGACGTTGGATGCCACCATACGAGCCCTGGTTGGGCCTGTCGTGCCGTTTCAGCCAGGCCGAAAGCTCACGGCTTTCGCAAATTGGTTCACGACCCCGGCCAACAACAAGCTGGTGCTCGCCGTCCGCCCGGGTCTCGGGTTGAACGACACGGCGACCGCAGTGGCCCACGCCATGGCATGGCAGGGCCGCCGCGAACTGGTGCTGCTCCTATCCGACGCCGCGGTGGCCTCGTCCGCGGCCCGGCTCGCCTACATCGCCACCCCGCTGCAGATCTGGGCGGTCGATGACACCCTCACACCCACCTCAACGCCGATCCCGACAGTCGAAGGCGTCGTCGCAGCCGCGAGCAACCGCCCGCTGCGTGGCGAGCCGCAGCACGATTTGGGCACGGTCGGCCCGTGGGTGGGCGATCTCGTGGAAAGCGTGGACCGGCACTGGGCGCTTGTCGATGCCCACCGCGGCAACTATCTGTCCTGGCACTGCGCCGGCCGGCAGGTCCTCAAGCTCACCCGCACCGGTACGGGTGTGCGCGTTCAGGCCGGCGTGCAGTACAGCAACCCTCCGGCGGGCCGACAGCCGTACGACCGTACGGCCACCGCGCCGTTGACTGAAGCCGAGCGGGCCGAGGCGGAGGCCGCGATCGCCGTGGCCGTCGCAGACCGGCTCACGGGCCGCGACGCCGACCACGTCGAGCATCGGATGCAGGCCACGCTCGGGCGCACTGGCCTTCGGGAGCTCGGCCTGGTGGAGCTTGCACGCGAGTACCCCGCCTGGCGCGCCGACGGAGCGCCAGGCTTCATCGACTTCCTCGGCCTCGACAGTGCCGGGCAGCTCCACATCATCGAGACCAAGATCGGCTCTGACGACATGCTGGTGTTCCAGGTGTTGAACTACCTGAGCTGGGTGACCGCCCATGCCTCGGCGATCCGGGCCGACCGCGGGTGGCCGGCAGGCGACGACTCCGTCGTCCACATCGACTTCGTACTGGCGCCGAAGACCGGAGACCGGCCGCAACCCGCACTCGGCCCGTACACCGCGGGTCAACTCGCCGCGCTCCGGGAAGACGTGGCCTGGCGCATCCACCTGATCGACGACGCGCACGGAGAAGCCCCGGTCATCCACTCCTACCGACCACGAGAGGTGCCACCGCCACGACCCGGCGTCGTGGCCGCACCGGTCTGCTGACGGCCGCCCTGTGCGTGCAACAGGGTGTAGAGCGTCCGAGCTCAACTGCTCAGCCCTCTGTTGCGGTTACCTCAAGAGCTGGCTCTCGACAACAATCATTTGATCTTGATGTGGAAGTGAACTAGTTGAATCGGACCCGCGTGGTTGCTCTTATGACGTTGGATGGTCGCTTGACTGCCCGTGGGAACAAGATGGTCAGCCGCGGCCAGATCGGGTTCGTGGGATATGGCGGCATTGACCAGCCGCAGCGCCGCGGAGGGCGATACCCCCGACAGGTAGCCCAGCATTACGCCAGGTAGAGAATGCGAACTCGAATAACGGCCATCAAGGAAGCGCCGCATTCCATCCCGTACATATTTCTGGGCCAACTGGCCACGCACCGACAGGCGCTTTGCCTCGATGCGAACCTCGGCACTCCCAACACGCAGAGTCACGTCCGGTCGAGGGCTCCTGGACGGATCAGCGGTTCCCGCCAGCATCGCCCGACTCAATTGCGGACCGTCATAAAAGACGTGGACCAAGGCCCACTGTAGTTGATCACTCCGTAGGACGTCCAAACAGTTCGCGACGACACGAGCTGTGCAACTCACTTCTGCGTCGGAGAACCGGTCAAATGAACTTCCTGCCCAACGGTCCAGCGCCGTGTTCAGGAGCCTTACTAGCAGATGTTCCGCGTCACTAGTCGCCGCCTCGACAACCCAGACCGAGATCCGTCCGCGCACTTGGTTTCGCAATCCCCCGAGCAAGAGACTACATCTCGCTCGTGATAGCCGTCAGAATTGCGTCTGCATCATCCAGGGCAATGTCCGTCGACCATCGATCAATGTCCAGAGTTTTGATCACATAGATGGTATTATCCCCCAGAAACATGCCTCCAGGCTGAGCAACAATTCCGGACGTATGTGGGTTCTGTTTAGCGAGTTCATCGATGATGCTGGGTACGTCGACTACCGAAGGCAACCATTCTTCTTCCCGATCGGGCGTGCGCAACGTGACGGTAACTGCCTGATAGCTTCCCTGCCGCCGCGCGGCAGCAGCAACCTCAAAAGAAGGAAGAGAGGCACTTAGCGAGCTGCCGAGTGTCTGCAGATAGCGGGTGGCCGTCTGATCGTCCAGCGCTTGAGTCATAGCTCCTTTCGCAAATGTGCTCAACCGCGTTGCGAGAAGAGACCGTATTCGCTCGCGATCCGCCGGTGTCAACTTGAAGAGATCGAACACTAGTTCGTCAAGGTCCACCGTGGCAGACATGCGGTCTGGGCTGCGAAGGATTTCGTCTATTCTGGATAACTGACCTGCATCGGCTTGCGCTAGTGGTAGTCCGAGGTGTTCGTTCAACTCGACGAAGTCGCGTTCTACACCCCAAGACGATGACGTTAGGAAATGCCAGTAGCGTCCAAGTGAGCTGGTGGTCGTCGCCAGCAGAACTTTGAGTAGCGGCAGATCGGCGGCGGGAGCCGAAAGACCGATCATGCTGTTATTGAAGACGGTGTCGCTTTGCAATAGGGCAGCGGAGATTCGGCCAGCTTGGAACGTTCGCCCGATAACGACGAGCGGTGCCCTGTAGAGATCTCTCGGCCGAGTTCGATGCAGGGTCGGCAGATCGAAAAATGGCAGTCGTGTTGCCTTCACGCCACGCTCGTCGAGGTCTCTCACGGTCAAAATCGGGAGACCGTGCATCGCACTCGCGTCGCTAGCGCCACCCCCGCCAATTTGGAACCCTTGGCCTGTGCGCCAACCGTGACTTTCCGCAACGGCGCCCACTGGCGGACCCGCGCCTCTGATGTGGTCAATCAGTTCGAGGTCACGTTCCGTGCCCCAAAGCAAGGTCTTCCAGACATCGTTGCGCGTATGTCCAATTTGCCGCGGAACTAGGCGGACTTCCTCTGGCACGATTACTAGGGCGTCTACAGAATCCGCATGCAATCGTCGATGAGGAGCGACATGAAGAATAGGATCACTCGAAGCGCGCACATCCTTCTTATCTGCAACAATGATCGCCGCGGGTGCGGTCGCGTCGGCGAACAGGCCACGCCGGATCGCGGATAAGTCAACGATCGTTTGAACGTGCAAGTTCGCAAACATCTCGCTACGAAACGCCAGGGACTGATGGCTTCGGTTGTGCAGAATGGGTTTCGCCGGCAGAACAAGGGCCAGCTTGCCGCCCTCCGACAGGTGGGACTCGGCTAGCCACACAAAGGCTTCGGCAATTTGCCTATCTGCAACAGAGCGATTATTCGCCTTGAGCCAACTGTTTGCTGGAGCGCTCAAACGACTCGCCCATGGCGGGTTCCCGACTACCGCATCGAACACTTCGTCCATCAGTGCGTGATTATCGAAAGCGTCTCCAACAATCAGATTCTTCCCCAGTAAGGATGGGAGCACTGCGGAGGCCCATACCGTAGGGGGGTCCATCTCGTCCAAGAGCGCGAGGTATAGGGCGAACGCCGTCACCCGCGCTGCCGCCAAATTGACGTCTACGCCGTAGATGCAGTGAGTCAGAAGTCGCTGCAATTCCGAAAAGTTGAGGTGGCGGCCTTGCGCCCGCGTCTGCTGGAACGCGACTCGGCGGAAGGCCTCAGCTAAGAAGGCGCCGCTTCCGCAAGAGAAATCGACGATCCGCGGTAATGGGCGATCTTGCCACGGTAATACCTCATCGAGCATAAGGTCAACGATGAAGCGCGGGGTGTAATAGGCTGCATCTTGGGTCCGCCTAGATTCCAGCAGCTGCTCGTACACAGTACTAATGAGTTCTCCGGGTAAGACGCTGAAGTCGTATGGCCATAAGCTCAATTGACCAGTGACCAGGTCGTCGCCCCTCAAAAGCGACGACACGGCTCGAACCATGCTGTCGTCCAAGACGTCGAGCGCCTGAGGAACCGATCCGAAGACATCACCGCTGAAGTGTTCCGCGAGTGTCGCGAAGAAGCTCCTAGTGGTGGATGTGCCCCCTTCGAAGATGTCAGAAATATGAGACCGACCCGCCAACTCATCCAGTCGGTCAACGTCCAGAACACCTCGGTCTGAGAGGTAGGAAGCCGTTAATGCCCCGCCAATGAAACTGTCCAAAGCATCTCGTCGCTCATCGTCGGCTTTAACCGACCCCCGCAGAACCTGTAGATTGCGCAGCAAGACTCGATCGACCCGGTTGGCGCGGTCAAAACGCGTGGCGAATGTCCGGGCCCACTCGCCACTTTCAATCTCGTGCCGATTGAACGCGGAAAGCAGGCCAGCGGTCACATCTATCGAGCTTGCTGATATCAGGGCGTCAGCGTCTGTTCGTGTGGTCAGATCGGAGCCGCTATAGGCTGAGACTAAGTCGCTCGTCGCGTTGATAAGCAAGGGCACCCGACCGTAATTCCACAGCCGATACCGAAGGGCTCGGAGGCCGCTAGTGCTTGACTCCTCGCAGAAGCCCACCAGGGGAACACCGTCTTGGAAGTATGCAGCGGACAATCCAACCTTGTCCCGCAAATCGCGCCATAGATATTCGCGTGCCCCGCCGTCAAGACCGTCGGCGCCGTTGACCAACCCATCCTGGCCCTGGTAGCCGAGGATGCCCAAAACTTCGTTAAGCGGGTTTGCGGGCGCCATCAGGCCACGCTGCTACTCATGCCCTGTGCCACATCGCCAGCTTAGGGATCGTGGAGCGACCGGCGATCCCTGGGTGGGCGAGCAGGCCCGGGACTTCGGGAAGACGACCTGTGGTGGCGAGGGGGAGGCGCCAAGAGGTTGATCATCGTTGCAGGAGAGAGGCCTGACTGACCCCGCAGACGATGGGCGGGCGCCAGCTTCTCGGCCCCGGTGTAGCGCCGACCGACGTCAACCGAATCCGCCCGCTCAGAGCCGCCCTCGCCGGCGGTGGTCGTGAAGTTGAAGCTCTTCATGGCCGCACCGTTCATCGATGCGACAGCAGGATGCGGCCTCGGTGGCGCGGAGACGTCAGCGGCCCAGGTGACGTATGACGGTTGACGGCCCCCGTTTGGCTTGAACCGTGGAGCCGCCCTTCTTCCCTGGTAGAGCCTGATGGTGTCGAGTCAGTGCCGAGGGCTGGCTGCCCTTCGGTGGGCGTTGAGACGTCTTTACTCTTTCTTGCTGCGCGGAACGCAAGGGCGCGGCGCGCAAGCCGCGGGCACGTCGGGGTACGCGAGCCACAACTGTCATGGGCGCTCATTCGGCGTTCGGCGGCTACCACGGTTCGATAGCTGCGACCAACGAGCCAAGTGCGAATCCAGGCGCCATTGGGATCTCGGTCGCGAAGGACCCGCCGCGCGCACGGCAGACGGCGGATTGTCCTGCCACGAAAGCGGCCCACACAGTTACACCCGCTACGAGACTGGTTGGGCTCGCGAACCCCAGGCCCAACCCGCTCAGCACAGCCAGTCGGACATCACCCCGGCCCACCCCGGCGTACCTCCACGCCACCATGAATGCCCCCGTCAGGAGAAGGGCACCGGCTAGAGCTCCTGCAAGAACAACCCAACACTCTGTGCCGGCGGACCCGACAGCGAGGAGAAGGACGACCACCACTGCGGCCTGGCGTACCAGTGCGGTGGGAATCCGACGGGCAGCGCCGTCGCAAAAAGCTAGCGCGGTGAGGGCCAAAGCCCACGCGACCAACGCTGGAAGCAGCGCCCCATCGACGCGGGTAGCTGACAAGCCCGCCGCTGCGGCCCCGATGCCGAACCCGGTAGCGACGTATGTGGACGTGGCCCATCTGCCGAACGGCCGGTGTGAACGCAGCTGACGAAGTCCTACTCGTACGAGCAGCGGCATGACCAGAGCGCCGACCAGTCCGCCGACCAAAGCAGCAGTCATGTAGGTGTCGTTCACCTACTTTCGCTATTGCTAGTGCTGAGTGCGCTGGTCGAAGCGACGTCACCCGAGTTGTACAACCAAGTGACCCTTCGTGACCCAAGGAAGCTCAAAACCGCCAGCGGATGTCACTGAACCGGGTGACGTGGCACCTGAAGCCATTGCTCCGCGCAACACGCGGCGCATGCTCCCGACCCAAGTGAGGAATGGAGGAAGGTGCCGCAGCATGACGCCCTCGCACGTCGTGGCTGCCCGCTGCGCCCTGATGACCCTGCCCCTCCTCCTCGCCGCGTGTTCCGGGGACAGGACTACTGAGCAGCCAACGGCTTCACCGACTCCGGCATCGTCCGCCCCCTCATCGACCGCTGCTCCTGAGGAGCAGGCGGTCGAGGCAGCCGACGCGCTCGTCCGCCTGTACTGGGAAACCGTCGACCAGCTCTACACGGACCCGAGCCTGTCCATCGACGATCTGTACGCAGTCGCGGTGGACCCCGAGGCAACCTCAGAGGCCGCGACCCTTCAGGCGTTTCGGGCAAGCGGCTACACTCAGACGGGGCAGTCGCAGGTCGTGAGCACGACGACGGGAGCCGTCGACCTCGACACCTCTGGCGACGCCGGCGACCTCCCCGCGGTCCAGATCACCGCATGCGTCGACGTCACCCAGGTCGGGGCACTCGACGCGAACGGTGCCGCCGTGGCTCTGCCCGAGCGAGCGCCCTTCCTGGTCTCCGACCTGACGATCGTGAACATCGCCTACCCCGACCCATCGGCCTGGCGGGTTAGCTCGGCCCCGAACACACAGGCGCAAGCATGTCCTGGCTGAGGGCAGGCCTAGTCGGCTTGCTGCTCGTCGCCGCCCTGGCACCGGCCTCGGACGCCTGGGCAGCCCCCGCCGAGTGCCAGCAGTACACCGCGCACGGAATCTGCGTCGTCACTGCCGCGACGAACAGTCAGGGCGGCGGAACCGCCAACACCCCACCGACGAACGGTGGCGGCCCGACCACGACGACGACCGCAGTCTGCACCGACACCCGACTGGGCGTGACGGTCTCCTGCTCGTCGGCGGCTGGCTGGTGGTCGCAGGCCAAGCAGTGCTACGTCAGCCCCCTTGAGAACCCCCCGGCATTCAGCTCCCCGATGTGGGGTGGCCGCACCGACGGCGCCCTCTACTACTGCACGCCGTTCACCAACGGGGTCTCCTTTCCTGGCACGAACGGCTACACCTTCTGGTCCGCCACACCTCCCGCCGGACCGGCCGCCATCGACCCCGCCGTCCTTGCGCAACAGGCGCTGAATACGGTTGTCCTCCCGTCGCCGTCGGCTGGTCGCTACCCATCCGGGACCCTCACCGACGGGCGGCCATTCACCGTCGTCAACGCCCACACCTGGTTCTGGACAGACGCAGACGCCTACCGACCGACGTCCGCGCGGGCCGACGCCGGCGGAGTGTGGGCTGAGGTCACCGTGACCCCGACCGCCCTCACCTTCAGTCCCGGCGACGGCGCCCCAGCTGTGTCGTGCTCCGGGCCTGGGACGGCGTGGCAGCCCGCGGCCGGGGTCTGGAGCCCTTCGCCCAACGGCTGCGACTACCGCTACCCCCGCTCGTCCCTGGGCGAGCCCGACGGGAAGGTCACGGCCGTGTACGGCATCCAGTGGTCGATTGCCTGGACATCCTCGACGGGCGCCACCGGCACCCTCCCGCAGATCACGACGACCTCCACTACGCAGTTCGCCGTGGTCGAGGCGCAGACAGTGGTGACCCGGTGACCGCACAGATCAACTCGCGGCCAGCTGCCGCGCCGCGCAGGGAGGAGAACGCCCTCCCGTCCGCTGCCCCGGTTCAGCTGACGGCAGCGGCCAAGCGGCGAGTCAGCCGCAAGACGCTGTCGCTCGCCGTCCTTGTCGTCCTGCTCGGCGGCATCCTGGCCTACACGGCAGCGCAGATGCTGACGACCCGCACCGACGTGCTCGCCGTCGCCCGCGACGTCCCGGTGGGCGCCACCCTCACCGCCGCCGATCTGGTGGTCGCCAGCATTCCGGACGACCCGGCGCTCGCCCCGATCCCGGCGGACGACCTCTCCGACGTGGTCGGGATGGTCGCTGAGGTGCCTCTGTCCCAGGGCTCCCTGATCACGACCGGACAGGTTGGCACAGGCAGCGATCTGGCGGCCGGCGAGGTACTGGTCGCCCTTGCTCTGCAGGACGGCCAGTTCCCCGCCCGTGGGCTCAACCCCGGTCAGCAGATCCTGGTGGTCCCGACCCCCGGGACAACCGGGGTCACGACGAATGCCGGGACCAGCGAGCTGCCCGATCCCGTCGAAGCGACGGTTGCGGAGGTCGGCCCGGTCAACGCGACGACACAGGTCACCGTGGTCGACGTCCGCGTGGCCCAGGCCGACGGCGTCGCGGTCGCCGCACTGGCGTCGACCGGCAACCTCGCGGTCGTCGTCCTCGCCGGGGGGGCCTAGTGCTCATCGCGGTCACGGCAGGCAAAGCCGCACCGGGCGTGACCACGTCGGTCTGCGCCCTGGCGTCGCACTGGCCGCGGGCCCTGCTCCTCGCCGACTGCGACGTCGCCGGGGGAGACATCGCTCCCGGTCTGATGACGGGCCGGATCGGGGCGGACACGGGCCTGTTGTCCTGGTCGACCGCCGTCCGGCACGAGGCCGGCGCCGCGCCGGCGGCCTCGGCGCTGTTGAGCCATGCGGTGCAGGTCCCCGAGCACCCGATGCTCGGTCTGCTGCCGGGCTTTGGGACAGCTGCTCAGGGCGCCTCCTTCACCTCCGCGACGTGGGAACGGCTCGCCGCCGCACTGGCGACCGCGGAGTCCTCGCTGGGCCGTGACGTCCTGGTCGACACCGGGCGCCTCGTTGGAGACCGGGGATGCTGGCCGGTCCTCCGCTACGTGGATCACGCCTTGCTCGCCGTCCGACCGAGCGTGCGGTCGGTGCACGCGGCCCAGGACGCACTGCGTCGGCTCCGCGCAGAACTGGGTGACCTCACGACCGTCTCGGCGCTGGTCATCGGCTCCGGCCCCTACTCCTCGACCGAGGTCGCCGGTGCGCTGGGCGTTCCTCTCGGTGGGGAACTGCCGCACGATCCTGCCGCCGCGTCGGCGCTGTCCGACGGTGTGCTGACAACCGGTCGCGGTCTCCGGCGTTCACCACTCATGCGGGCGGCCTCCGGCCTTGCCCAGCACCTGGCCACGGCCGGTGTTCGCGGGGCGTCGGTGCCGGCGTGACCGCGCACCTCAGCGACCCCGGGCTCGACCCCGAGCTGACCGAGAGCGACTACCGCGTCGTCACCGAGCTGCGGCAGCGCGTCTCCACCCGGCTCAGCGCCGAGGATCGCAACTACGCGCCAGGGCCACGCCGTGAGCTCACCCGCAAGCTGATCGGCGACGAGTACGCGCAGTGGCTGCTGCACGAGGCCAACAGCGGTCGTCCAGCGCCGGCGGGTCTGCTCGAGGACAAGTTGGTCGCTGCCGTGCTGGCCGAGCTCGACGGGCTCGGGCGCCTCGCGCCACTGCTCGCCCGGCCCGACGTCGAGGACATCCACTTCGAGGGATCCGAGCGCACGATGCTGAGGACCCTCGACGGCTCGCTGGTGCCCGGTCCACCCATCGCTGCCTCCGACGAGGAGCTCGAGCAGCTGCTCCGTGCAATCGGTTCCCGGTCCGACGGTGGCCAGACCAGCCGCGAGTTCTCCTCGGCCAGCCCCATCCTCAACGTCCGCCTGCAAGGGGTGACGCAGCTCGGCGCGCGCCTGCAGGCCGCCATGGACGTGCTGCCCCGTCCAGCAGGTGTCATCCGTATTCACCGCTTCGCCGACCCGAGCCTGGCCGACCTGCATCAGATGGGCATGGTCGACGCACCCGTTCGAGCCTTCCTGACCGCAGCCATCCAGGCCGGCATCTCCCCTCTGGTGTCCGGTGCTCCCGGGGTCGGCAAGACCACCCTGATGAGAGCCCTCGGCAACGCGATCCCGTGGAACAACGTCGTCGTCACGGTCGAGGACGAGCGGGAGCTCGGACTGCACCTGCCGCGATGGGACGCCGACCAGCGCCGCTACGTCTCCCGGCATGCCGTCTGCCGCCCCTTTGAGTCGAGACTCCCGAACGCCGAAGGTCGGGGGGCCTTCGACATGGGCGACGCGCTGCACCTCGCCCTGCGTGCGTCGCCCACCTGGGTCCTGGTGGGGGAGGTCCGTGGCGCCTACGTGACGTCGCTGCTGGAGGCTGCGACCAGCGGCATCGCGTCGGTCATGTGCACGATCCACTCCCCGTCGGCGGGCGGGATCTTCGACAAGGTGCTCATCAACGCACTGAAGGCTCACCCGGCACCTTCGAGCGAGCTGGTCCTGCGCTCGCTGGCGGCCCTCGGCCTGGTCGTCCACGTCGAACGCGATCGCTCCTACAACCGCTACGTCTCCGGCATCTACGAACTCGGCGCCGTCGGGGACTCCGGTCGTCCCGACCTGAACCCGGTGTTCGCACCACGAGCCGGCGATCGTCGAGCCCAGGCCACCGGAGCGGGGATGCTTAGCCCTGCGCTCCGTGAGCGGCTCGACTCGGTCGGGTTCGACCCGGAATGGCTGCACCCAGCTGTTTCCGACTGGCCCCCACTCGGAACCAGTGAGGCTCTGCGATGAGCAGCGGCACGTGGCTGATGACCGTCGCCGGGCTCCTCGTTGCCGCCGGAGTCGTGCTGGCGATCGGTGCCGTCCGAGGGGTGACGCTGAGATCCGGTACTGGGCGGGCAACTCGCCGGTCTCGGCTCAGGTTCACCCGCCTTCACGGTGGGGCGGGGGTCGCCGGCGTCTTGGTGCTGGCGCTCACCGGTTGGCCGGTAGCCGCCCTCGCAACGGCGGCTGCGGTCGTGTTCGTGCCGTCCGTCGTCGGCGGCGGGAAGGAGTCCCGCCACCTCATCACGGTGTCCGACGCGCTGGCCGACTGGACGCGTCGGCTGGCGGACCTCATCAGCTCAGGTGCGGCCGGTTCCACGCGGGAGGCGCTGCGCCGTTCCCTCGACTCGGCACCGCTCGCCATCCGCCCGGCCGTCGCCGACCTGGTCAGCCGCATGGGTCCCCAGGGCGTGGAGACGGCGCTGCGGAGGTTCGCGGACGACGTCCGTGATCCGGCCGCGGACAAGATCGCGATGGTGCTGATCCTCCGTGAGCGCAACGGCGGACCGGGACTTGCCGAGGTCCTCACGGCGCTGGCCACCGACCTCGACGAGCGGTCCCGGATGATCCGAGAGGTCGAGGCCGAACGGGCCAAGCCCCGGTCGAACATGCGGACGATCGTCATCACCACCGGGCTCGTCGTCGTGGGCATGCTGCTGTTCGCACGGACCTTCCTGTCGGGCTACTCCAGCCTTGGTGGCCAGCTCGCCCTCCTCGTGGTCGCCGCCCTCTTCGGTGCGGCGTTGCGGTGGATGCGGGCGCTGTCGGCGCCGCCGACCTGGCCGCGGGTGCTCGCCGATCGGTCCGTGGAGGTTGCGCGATGAGCGCCCTTCAGCTGGCCACGCTGGCCGGGATGCTCGTCGCCGGCGGGGCGGTGCTCGCTGTCCGGGCCCTCCGGCCGTCGCCGCCCGCGCTCAGCGCAGCCCTGGAGCAGCTCGCCGTCCGCCCGGGGACCCGTGTCCACGCCGTCGGTGAGGCCCGTTCCCGGTCAGGAATGCTTCCGGGTCGGTGGGTCCGTGAGGTCGAACAGCGGCTGGGAGTCACCGACGCCGACCTGGCCATCCTGGGGAGCAGCAGGACGGAGCTTGCTGCGCGCAAGCTCAGCCTCGCCCTCCTCGGGCTGCTCGCTCCGACGGCGCTCGGCGTGCTGGTCGCCGTCCTCGGGGGCCCGGCCGGGGCGGTCATCCCCGTGGCGGTGGGCCTGGGCCTCGCCGCCGTCGGCTGGTTCCTCCCGACCGCAGAGACACGGGAGCGAGCCCAGCTCGCCCGTGCCGAGTTCCGGACCAACCTTGAGTGCTACCTGACGCTCGTGGCGGGTGAACGGCGAGCCCGCGGCTCGGTCGAGCAGGCGCTCGAAGAAGCAGCCCGGGTGTCCGGCAGCGAGCCGTTCCGCCGGATCCACCAGGCCGTACGACGGGCCGCCCTCGCCGGCCGCAAACCATGGACCGACCTCCGCGCGCTGGGCGACGAGCTGGACGTCGAGGAACTCCGAAGCCTGGCCGACATCGCCGCGGTCGCCTCGGACGGAGCCTCGGTCTACAACACGCTGCTGGCCACGGCTCGCACACTGCGCCACGCCGAGCTGGCCGACGCGCGGACGCAAGCCAACGAGATCAGCGAGCGCATGGCCCGGCCCCTGGCCCTCCTCGTGACCGGCCTGACCCTCTTCGTCCTCGTCCCGTTCCTCATCCGCATGTTCACCACCGCGACCTGAGCACCGTCGTCCCCAGGAGAGACCCATGTCCCGCACCAGCAACCTCACCGACCGAGCGAGCCACGCCGTCCAGGTCGGCATCTACGCGGTCATCGCGTGGCTCCGTGCCGACGACGTCACCGACGACCGCGGCTCCGACTCGTCGGAGAAGGCGTTCATGGTCATCCTCGCCATCGCCCTCGGTGGGGCGGTGACCGCCGGGGCCGTCGCCTTCGTGACCGGCAAGATCGCGCTGTTCCAGTAGGCGCAACGCACCATGAGGATCGGGTTCCGGGGAGGACGGCGCGGTGGCGCCGATCCACGGGTTGAGCGTGGCTCGTCGAGCGTCGAGTTCGCCGTGCTCTTCCCGGTCCTCGTCATGGTGCTGCTGGCCGGCCCGCAGCTCGGGCTCTGGTACTTCGCCCACGACGCCGCCGAGGCAGCCGCCGCAGCCGGGGCCCGCGCCGGGAGCCTGGACGACGCCCCAGCTGGCGCCGGCCGGAGCGCAGCCGAGGCGTACCTGGCGGGCCTGGGCACCGGCACCATCACCGACTACCGGGTCGACGAGGCGCGGACTGCCACGTCGGTGACGGTGCACGTCGTGGCCGACGTCCCGAACGTGATCCCGCTGCCGGGCTTCGTCCCCGTCGTCGACGTGGCCGTCGCGCAAGGACTCGAGCGGTTCACGACTTCGGAGAACCCATGACCAGACCCCGAGGCGAACGCGGATCGGAGTCGGTCGAACTTGCCATCCTGCTCCCTGTCGCGTTCCTCGTGCTCGCACTCGTGGTGGCCGGCGCCCGGGTGGCGCTGGCCGGGAACCGCATCACCGGCGTAGCCGGCATCGCTGCGCGAGAGGCATCGGTCGCACGGTCGCCCGCCGCTGCGCAGACGGCGGCCACGCTGGCCGCCACGCAGGCCCTGGACGACAGGGAGCTGCACTGCCGCTCCATCACGGTCGACGTCGACACGTCCAAGTTCTCGGCAGCCCCCGGGGACGGAGCCTCGGTGTCCGTACGCGTCGGCTGCACCGTCGACCTGTCCGACATCGGCTTCGCGGGGCTACCCGGGTCGCGCACGTTGGACGACGTCGCGGCCAGTCCGGTGGACCCGACGCGAGGCACCTCATGAACCCGACGCGGGACGAGCGGGGGTCGGTGTCGGTGCTGTTCTGCTCCGTCGTCCTCGTCGCAGGCATCGTCGTGACTGCGCTGGTTGATGCCGGCGCCAACATCCAGGCAGCCAACAGGGCCGACAGCGCCTCCGCCGAAGCGGCCAGGGCTGCTGCCATTGCGGTGGGACCGGTGCCGACCGGCGGCTCACGAGACACCCAGTTGGCTGTCGCTGCCGCGGATGCCTACCTGAGGCAGACCGGGGCCAGTGGGTCGGTCCGCGTGCAGGGGCCGGGGTTGGTCGAGGTGACCGTCACCGTCACGGACTCGACGCCGCTGCTCGGCCTGCCGGTCCGCCAGACCCGCACGCACAGTGCTCAGCTCGAAGTGGGTCTCGTCGACGGGGAGCCGGTCCGATGACCACCATCGCCAGGGTCATGCGGGGACTCGGTGCCCTGGCGCTGCTGTTCGGGGTCGTCGCCGGCGTGCCCTTTCTCCTCGTGTTCCTCGGCCTCGGCCCGATGGCGGCGCCGTCGGTCCACGAGGTCGGTGCGGTGCTCACTTCGCGGGACGACGGCCAGGTACTGCGTGCCGTCCTCGCGGCGGGGGCGTGGTTCTGCTGGCTGGTCTTCACCCTCGCGACCGCCGCGGAGGTCTGGGCACTCATCCGCTCACGCCCTGCGCCTCGGCTACCCGGACTGGCCGGTGTGCAGGGCCCGGTAGCTGCTCTGCTGGCAATGGTGGTCGTCGGGCTGAGCGTGTCCGGTACGGCGGCACCGCTCGCCGCATCCTCGGCGACGGCCCGGCCCCCTCTGCCGGTCGCCGCTGCGGCCGTGGCGGTCTCCCAGCAGGCTCCGCCGGAGGCGGCTCGGACAGCGCCCGTGGCTGACGCAGGAACCGGACCCGAGTACGTAGTGCAGCGCCGCGACACCCTGTGGGCGCTTGCCGACAAGCACCTCGGTGACCCTCTTCGCTATCCGGAGATCGTCGCGCTCAACGAGGGGCGCATCGGGCCGGACAACCACATCGTCCCGGGCACGGCCCTCGCCTTCCCGGGTGACGCCGTCGGGCTGAGCACAGCCGAGGCGCCTGTAGAGGACGCCCCCGCTGTCGACATCGTGGTCGAGCCAGGCGACAGCCTCTGGACCATCGCAGAGGACGCCCACGGGGACGGCGCGACCTGGCCGAGTGTGTGGGAGGCCAACGCCGGGCGGACCGAGCCCGGGGGAGAGGTCTTCGACGACCCGGACCTTATCCATCCAGGCTGGACACTCACAGTTCCAGGCCTCCCTGATCCCGAAGATCCGGCCCCGGGTCCGAGTGACAGCGCACCAGCGCCGCCCAGCGAGGGCACGCCCTCGTCCGCCCCGCCGACCTCGACCCCTAGCCCCCCGGCATCTCCGACAGCCGTTCCGCCGACGCCGACGTCAGTGGCCCCAAGACCGACCCCTTCGTCAGCTCCGGGCACGACAGCGCCGTCCGACGGAGGGACGGCGTCCGAATCCGAGGTCGACAGCGGCGCGGTGGTCGCCGCGGCGGCCGGCGTCGCATCTGTGCTCGGGGCGGTGTCCTTCCTGGCCCTCCAGAGGTACCGCCGGCGTCAGTTCCGGCATCGTCGTCCGGGCCGGGCAGTCCCGGTGCCGCCACCCCACCTCGCCGCGGTCGAACGCTCGCTGGTGGCTTCAGAGGGCGTCGACGTCGCCTTCCTCGACAGGGCGTTGAGAAGCCTGGCCCGGCGCGACCGCACCTCCACGGCGCTCCCCGAGATCCTGGCGGTGAGCGTGTCGGCGGAGGCCGTGCTGGTGCGGCTCGCGGAACCGATGCATGCCGCCCCGGCACCGTGGGTCGCGGACGCGGCAGGTACGCGCTGGTCCCTGAGCCGGGAGGCGCATACACCTGATCATCACCGAGGCGGGCGAGGCCCTGCACCGTTCCCCGGCCTCGTATCGGTGGGGCGCTCACGGACGGGGGACCACTGGCTCCTCGACCTCGAGCAGGCGGGCGTGCTCCGGATAGCGGGGGACCCCCAACGGGCGGCCGACCTGCTCCGGTACATCGCCGCCGAGCTCGCCCACAACACCTGGTCCGAGATGCTCCTGGTGGACGCAGTGGGCGTCGGCGACGAGCTGAGCCAGCTGAACCCCGATCGTCTCCGGCTGCACGACAGCGGGGATCACGCGGTGACCCAGTTCGGCAGGCTTCTCGCTGATCGCCGCGCGGCCGCCACCGACGGAGCGACGGATGCGTTGCGCGCCCGTGTCGACGACATCGAGCCCGACGCCTGGGCGCCGCGGGTCCTTTTGCTTGGCGACGACTCCGCGGAGACGCTGCAGCTCGAGGACACCCTGGCCGGCATCGGTCACCGCACTGGTCTCGCCCTCGTCATGGCGACGAACGCAGGGGGTCCAGGGCTGCGGGCGACCATCGACGACGCCGGCGTCCTGGCCGTTCCCGAGCTGGGGCTCGAAGTCGTGGCGCATCAGATGCCGATCGACGAGGCTGCTCCGCTGGCCCAGCTGCTCGCGCACGCGGCTGGTCTGCCGGACCACGCGCCCTCGCCCGGGGACGCCGGCAGCCCGGTCGCAGCCGGGCACTGGGGGGACGGCGAGCCAGCCGACGAGACGAGGGGCAGCCGCCCACAGGTGGTCGAGGGTCTCGTCGACTCGGTCCTGCCTCTACCGGACGACGCCTACCTGGCCACCGCAGCGACCACCTCGCCCGACGTCCACGTGCTCGCACCCGCGACCACGCCGGCACGACGCGAAGCAGCCGCGTCAGGGGACCCGAACCTCGACCGCGACCTCGCCCACTGGAATAACCCGCGGTCCGGTCGTCCCAAGCTGACCATCCTCGGGCCGGTGCGTGTCGAGGCACAGGGACGCCTGCCGGAGCGGAACCCGAGGCGCCAGTTCTACACCGAGGTGATCGCCTACCTCGCGACACGCCCGGATGGCGCGACGAGCGAGCAGTACGCCACGGCACTCTGGCCGGACGAGCCCGACGTCATCGGCAAGACGAAGGTCCGCCAGTCCATCTCCGTCGTCCGCACCTGGCTCGGGACGGACGAGGACGGTGATGCTTTCCTGCCCTCCGGGCTGACCGCAGCTGCCGGCGGCCGGTACCGCATCAAGGGTGCGCTCGTGGACGCGGACCTGTTCCGGCGTCTGCGCGCCCGGGGGCTGGCCCGCGGCGCTGACGGGATCACAGATCTGCACGCGGCGCTGGACCTGGTCCGGGGCCGCCCGTTCGAGCTCCCGGACATGCGTGTTCGCGGTGTGGGCGGATACGGCTGGCTGCTCGACGACGGCAACAGGATGGACCTCGAACTCGCCGCGGTCATCGTCGACGTCGCCCATGTCGTGTCCACCCACCACCTCGGCAACGGAGAGCCTGAGCGGGCCATCGCCGCGGCGCAGGTAGCCCTCCGGTCAGGGACGTACGAGGACGTGCCCCTGCTGGACCTGGTCGCAGCGTGCGATGCCCTCGGCAACAGTGCTGAGGCCGACGCCTTCGTCGCGCGGATCCTCGCCAACCACGATGCCGAGGTGGAGGAGGACCTGCCCCCGCGAACGGCGGAGGTCCTTTTCCGCCGTTCGCGGCGATGAATGATCCTTCGATGGTCTAAGAGCCCCCGTGGCCCGCCAGTCGCCTCATCGGCGAGCAAAAGCCCCTCGACGCACTACCGCTCGCCCGAGGCACCTGACGGGCCACGACCTGCTGCAGCGGCACGGCAGCCACCGGCACTCCGGCAGGTTGGTCGAGCGGGAGCTGCTGCGTGCCCTCCACTACCTGCACGGCGGGCTGCGCCTGCCTGCCAGTCTTGCCGGAGGGCAACCACGACGGCGTGCCCCCGCAACGGTCAGCCGGCGGAAGGCAGACCGACGATGGGCCGGTACTCCGGACCTAGCTGGTCAGCTGCCCGGATCATGAAGACCTTCTTGCCCTCCGTGCAGGTGAACCTTGCGACGGCCTCGACATTATCGGCGGCGGCGAGGGCCTCGAGCTCGTCACGGTTGGTCAGGTCGACCGAGGGTGACCAGAGGGCCAGACCGGGCACCTTGTACGTGTGGCCGTCGAGGGTGACGGTGAAGCTGTCCGGGGCGGCGTAGATGACCCCCGGTCCAGGTGGCACCGAGTCCAAAAAGGCCCGGATCGTCCCGGCGGTCAGCGGTGCGCTCAGCCCGTCGTAGGGCAGTTGGCCCGGGGTGCCGCTGAGGGCAGCGGCCATCGCCAGCAGCTCCCGGGCCTCCTGGTCGGTAGGCAGCTCCGCCGGAATGGGGACCAGGGTGCCCAGATGGCCCTGCAGCACCTCTAGTGCCTGCACGAGCTGGTACAGCTCGGGGATGCCCTCGGGGGCGTTGCCGGCCGCTCCGCAGGACATGAACGGCACCGGTCCGCGGCGCAAGGACAGGGTGTCCCCGCTGCGGGCGAAGGCCACCAGCCGCAGGCCGGGCAGCGCGTCGTGGGGGTAGGAGCTGGCCAGCGGCTTGAGGCTGAGGGTCAGCGAGCCGGTGGCGGTGCCCTCGCCCTCCTCGACCAGCTCCAGGGTGCCCTCGAGCAGCCCACTGTCATCGGTGCCGGTCAGCGTGGACCCGCTGTGCCCGCCGACCCGCTGGGTGAAGGCGAATGGCACCGACACGGTGTCGGTGACTCCGGGCCGCTCAAGGACCAGGGTGCCGCGGAGCGGCAGGCCGGTGTTGTTGGGGATGCTGATCAGGCGCAGCTGGCTCACCTGGCGGCTGGGCTCGCCGAGCAGCCGCTGGGTCGCCTCCGAGGCCGCGGTGACGCGCACCTCTTCGACGAACCGGCCCGGGATTTCCACGTCGCCGCCTAAACGGAACCAGCGCAGCAGCCGCTCGTGGGCCTCGACAGCCTCGGGGTCCTCACCGGGGAACCGGAAGCGTGGGGTGAGTTCAACGGGGTCTTCGGTGGGGGCGTCCTCGCGCTGCGCGGTGAGGGTGGTCGCTGGGCCCCACGGGCTGTCGCCGACCTCGAGCCGCCAGTGAGGCGAGATGGTGTCTCCGAGGTCGTGCAGAGAATTCAGCCGGGCCAGGTAGTCGTTGCCGGTCGCGAGCGCTTCGCGTTCAGCACCGGCCTGTAGGGCGCGCCGCAGCAGCGTGTAGTTCGCTCCCTCGACGTAGCTGATCAGGCTTTCCCGGCCGGCGACCTTGCCGTCGAGCCAGTCCAAGCCGAACCATTCCAAGACGACGTCGGAGAACTCCGACTTCAGCTTGTAGAACCAGTCCAGCTCCGCCGTGGTCGGGTCCAGCGGGATAACCAGGACCCAGCTGAACGGCTCATGGAGCTCGACCGCGCGCGCCAGCGAGGCCTTGATCTGCCGCTTCTGCTTAGACGTCAGCCGCTTGGCGAAGGACTTGACCTCGTAGATGGTCAGCCCGTCTGGGCCGTCGTGCCGAAGGTCCTGCGCGAGGTCTCCACCGCTGCCATCGATACCGGTCGCGCCGCAGGCCTCCCGGACGAGGATCTTGGCGACGCGTTCCACCTTCGCCGGGTCATACGCAGCCCAATCCAGCACGCGCCCATCATTGCGGTGCTCACCGACAGGAAACCCGCATCGCGCACCCATCGGGCGGCTATCACCGCGCCTGTCTGTGCACACGCCAAGTCTGACGCGCGTCAAGGTGACCCGGATTGGCGTGCAACTCCTGGTTGTCAGGCCATCAGGGTTGGCCCGCCGGGACCCACGACGAGGACACCCCGATACAGGTTCTCAGCCCCGCACGGCGCGGCCGTCTCGGCAACTATCGAACGCATGTGCGAATCTGTCCAGGTGGGGACGAACCGTCGTTATCCAGACGCCGGTGCACGGCGTGGGCAGGAACGCCGGCTACAGGAGATCCGCCTGCAGGGGCGGCTGCAGAGCCTGACGGAGGAGCAGCTCGATCTCGACAACCAGGCTGTATCCATCGCCCCCGAGCGGGCGACGATGTGGGGGCTTGCCTGGCTGCGCTTCGGCGACGCCGACATCCGCTGCCCGGTCCGGGTCAGGCGATGGACCGACGACGCCGTAGGGGTCGAGGTGGACGTCGGGACCGAGACATTGCGCTGCTGGGTCTGGCAGGGGGCAGTTCAGCGCACCGCGGGTCGTCCGCCGGCTGGATGATCTGACCGGTTGCGCGTTGACCCCCGTGGGTGACACCCCCGCCGAGGAGCCCCAGCGGCGGGCACACTCGTGGGCCGCCAGTCCTGTCGATCACGAGGAGCAGTGAGGACCGTGCTGTTCCCGCCTCGCGCGGTCGACCTGGACCCTGTCGACCTGCAGAACGCGCTGCTGCGCGTCGCGGTTGGTGACTACAGCGCCGAGGCCGCCGTGCTGTTGCTGGTCAACGACGGCTACTGGTTGCCCACCCTTGCCGGCGCGGAGCTGATCGCCGTGGACTACGACGACGACCCCGCAGGACCACCGACAGGCCGGCCCGCCGGCATCGGCTGGGCGCAGGTCGCCTGGACAGACCTGGACGCGGCGGTCCGGCAAGGGCGGATCGTGGGGTCGGCCGGCCAGCTGCGTCTGCTGCGCGCAGCCGCATCCCTCGCCGAAGGTCAGCCGGTGGCCCTCGGCGACCTCGCCGCAGGCCTGGACCGGCCGCGCCTGGCTCTGCTGCTCGCCGCCATCGCCCACGCCGGCGGTAGCCATGAGCACCGCAGCACCGGGGTCGTCGGCGACGTGGGTGACCCGGTCCCGCCGTTGGTGCCGTGGCCTGCGGGGGAGTGAGCGACGTCGATGGTCTATCCGCCGAGGCCACAGCTGGCACCTGAGCCGGAGTTCGCCGGTACCTCAGTCGACGGCAGGTTCCTGGATCGCGAGCTGCGCGCGCGGCTGGACGCCTACATTGTCACGGCCTACACCCAGGGCCGGTCGCTGCGGGAGATCGGTGAGCTCGTCGACCGCTCGCAGACCGCCGTACGACGCGTTCTGCATGCACACGACGTTCCGCTGCGTCCTGTCGGTGCGGCCCGCACCGGCGCCCGGCGACGGTCTCAACGGACCTGACGTCGACGGACGAGTCCTCAGATGGTGGGCACGTCCGCGGGCCCGAGGTCGGGGCGCATCCGCACGAACCGCAGCGGGTGCCGGAACACGCCAGCGGTCAGCGCGGCGTCGGCGGACACCTCGGCCACCCCGGTCGGTTCGACCCGCAGCATCGGCACAGAGAGCCGACCCCCGCCGAACGCGCCGGTGCCGATGCGCTCGGGCCAGGGGTGGTCCTCGTCGGCCGGGGTCAGCGCCGCGGCCAGTTCGGCCGACTGAGCCCGGTTCAGCGGGGTCGACCGGCCGACGACGCGCAGCTGTCCGTCGAGGTAACGGCCGGCGACCAGTTGGCTGGGTCGCTCCAGGGAGCCGAGGACGCCGCCGACGACGACCTCGGTGGTCTCCCGGGACTTGACCTTGAGCCAGTCCCGCCTGCCGGGTAGGTATGCACCGCCGGCGGCCTTGACCACGAGGCCCTCCACGCCGGCGGGCCGGTAGTCGGTCATCCAGGTCAGTGCTTCGTCCCGGTCGTTGGTCTGCGGGCACAGCTGCATCGGCGGTGACCAGTCCGCCGCCAGGCGCTCCAGCCTCCGACGACGCTGGACCAGGGGCAGGCGTCGCACGTCGCGGCCGGCGTTCGACAGGACGTCGAAGACGACGAGGGACGCTGGGTGCGCGCGGACCAGCGCCTGCAGACCGGACAGGCCGATGACGAGCCGGCGCTGCAGCAAGCCGAAGTCGAGCCGGTCGTCGGCCCAGATGACCACCTCGCCGTCGACGACGGTGCCGGGTGACAGTTGGGCGGTCGCTGCGCGGGCGATGTCGGGGAAGCGAGCCGTGAGGTCCTTGCCCTGCCGGGACCACAGCCGAGCACCGTCCGTCTCCCGCACCACGACGAGGCGGAAGCCGTCCCACTTCAGCTCGTACGCGCAGCCTCCAGGAAGGCTGTCGGCGGCCGGCACCTGCTCGACGGCTTTGGCGAGCGCCACCGGTACCGGCCCGGCCAGACCTCCCGGCGCGGCGCGCCGTGGTCGGGGCAGGCCAGCCGGGCTCGTCACGAGGTCAGCCTGTGGTCCGGGTAAGTGTGCCGCCGAAGGTTCAAGCGCTCGGACTACCCCGCCGGGTGATTCGCGGGCGTGTCCGTCACTGCCTGCAGTCCGCACGGGAGGTTCTGCAGCGGTCACCCTCGCGGGGCCTTGTCACCCCGGCCGGGTCGTGTCACCCCCGGCTCGACGTCGCCACCGGGCGGGGTGACGGATGCCGGACGAGGCAGCGGGGTGACGGGCGCTCGAACGTCTCTTCGGAACGTCGTCGGCATCCACTGATGCCGGAGGCACCCGCATGTTCCACGACCCCACGATCGTCGGCAGTTGGCCGGCGCTCGTCGTCCGCGTCGACGCCAGCCGCACCCTCGAGCGCTGGGCGGAGACCGAGCCCGCACTGAGGGCCACCTCGACCGTCGCCGACGTCGTCCAGGCCTGCGCGGCAACCAGCGACCACGAGCGCAGCGACGCCGTCCTCGCCGCACTGGTGAGGCGGGCCGCGGCCGACAACGGCGCGGACGACGACGCGCTCGCCTTGCTGCTCCACCTGTTGAGCGGCCTGGTGTGGACCACGGTCCGTCAGCTTCAGGACCTCAGTCCGGACATCGTCGCCGTGGTCACCGGTGAGCTGGCCTGCCAGATCCGCCGGTACCCGTGGCGACGCCGACCCCGGTCGATCGCCGCGAACCTTCGGCACGACACCCGGCACGCAGTCCTCGCCGAGCTGAGGCCGAGGAACCGACGTCACCCCGAGCGCGGGGAGGTGCTCACCGCGGACGGCGACATCACCCGGCTGCAGCCCGCCGTCCCGACACCGGAGGCGGACGACGTCGACGTCGTCGAGTTGTTGCAGTGGGCTGTCGACTCCGGGGTCGACCCGCGCGAGCTGGAGCTGCTCATCGCGACCGAGCGGGGCCGACACCTGCACCCATCCGGCGGTGACGACATCGTCGCGGCCGAGCACGGCATCTCCACCCGCACCCTGTACCGCCGTCGGCGCAGGACGCTGGAGACGCTGCGGGCGGTCGCCCGCGACTACCTGGCAGCGGTCGCGTGAGCGCCGCCGGTGGTGTCGGGGGACCGGTCTCCGTGGGACGCGTCCTGGGGGTCGACCAGCAGCCCGTAGGTCCCTTGTCCGTCGCCGACGTGCAGCAGGTCATGCGACAGCTGCTCGGTCGGCAGGTACCCCAGGTCCGGGGTGACGTGGCCGGCGAGGCGGACCCCTGCTCCGACATCACCCCTCGCCCGAGCAGCAGCAATGGGTCGCGTCAGGTGTCGGTCATGGCCGGTCACCCCGGTGCTGGGTCCTCAACAGTCGCGCTCGCCCTGGCCGATGCGGCCGGCGCCGCCGGTCAGTCCGTACACCTGCTGGACCCAGCCGCCCCCGGGCGTTCGGGGCTCGTGGCAGCGGCAGCCGTGGAGTTGGGCACCGACCCGACTGGGACCTGGCTACGCGGACGGCGGGACGCTGTCGTGATCGAGCGCCGCGCCCTCGGCGAGAGCCCAGCACGCGACGGGGACAGCCACCTGGTCCAGGACGGGTTGACCGTGCTGGACCTCGGAACCGCGGAGTCGAGGTCGGCGAGCGGCTCGCCGACGATCGTGGTCTGCCGGGCGAACGTCCCAGGGGTGCGCCTCGTCGAGGAGCGGCTGCGGCAGTTGGCCGGCCGCCCGCTGCTCGTCGCCGCTGTCGGGCCGCAGGGATGGGCGCGCGAGGTCCGGGCTTCGGTCGGTCCGGCGGTGGACAATCTCCGCAGCGCAGGTCTCGTCGTCTCGGTTCCCTGGGACGCCCGCCTCGACGTCACCGGCCTGACGGACCGGCCCCTGCCACGGGCGTTGGTCGCCGCCGGTGCCCAGTTGCTCTCGCTCGCGCAGACGGTCGGTCACCTGCACCGTGGGCCCTTCACGGGGTCTCGTCGCATCGACGGAGCCATCCAGTGAGCGGCGGCCTCGGTGATCTCGTGCTGGCGGCCGCGGTGTGCCCGGCAGCCCCTCCCGGGGTCCAGGTCTACGCCGACCAGATCACGTCCTGGGTCAAGTGGGGCGTGCTGGCGGTGCTGGCCATCTGCTTCTTCGCCAGCGTCGGCATGCTCATCTGGGGGCGGGTGACCCACCACCCCCGCGGTGCGCGCCTCGGGATGGACGGCATCCTCATCTGCGTCGTCGGCGCGATCCTCTACGTCGTCGGCTACGTGATCGTGCAGTCCATCGTCGGGACGGGCTGCTGATGGCCCGCCGAGCGCAGCGTTCGTCCGGCACCGGCTGGAGCCGCCGACGCCTCGTCGGGCTGATCGGGTTCGTCGCCGTGGGCGTTGTCGTCCTCGTCGGGGCGGCCGCGGTGGGCCTTGTCCGAGCCGTCGAACCGGACGAACCCGTCGCTGCCGACGCGGCGCCCGTGCCGCAGTCCGGTGCGTCGGATGGCCCGAGCGGGACTGACCCTCGGAGCGCGCGAGACGAACTCAGCGATCGACCCATGCCCGTGGTCGACGAGTCCGCTGCGCGACCCGGCCCGGTCTCCACCCGTGACCCGGGCCCGGCCATCGTGCTCCCGGCGCCGACCACCACCGGGCCGGCGGGCGTCCCGACGGGGTTCCCCGCCACGCCCGAGGGTGCCCTGGCGCAGCTAGCAGCCATCGACCGGACCGCGTTCCAGTCCGGCTCCCTGGCCGGCGCCCGGGACGTGATCAGGGCCTGGGCCCTGCCGGGCGGGCCCACCACGACCAGCTGGTCGGTCGTGCACGCCATGGCCACCCTGTTCGACAGAACAGGAGTCTCCGGAGGCGGGTCCGACCGGCTCGCCATCGTCATGACCCCCCTCATGGGGCTCATCAAGGGCACCGTCGGACCCCATTTCGTCGTCCCCTGCGTCGACTTCGAGCTCGACGTCACGCTCGACCAGACGGCACGCGGCGCCGTCGCGGACTGCCAGCGGATGGTCTGGTCCGTCGACCGGTGGCTCATCGGCCCGGGAGTGGAACCGGCGCAGCCCCCGTCCGTGTGGCCAGGAACCGACCTCGCCATCTCCGTCGGCTACCGGGATCTCCACGATGGGTGAGGACGTCGTCGCGATCGACCTCAACCCCATGAGCTGGCTCGGCGACCTCGCCGCCGAGGCCGTCGCCGACGTGTGGACAGCAGCCATGGTCAGCATCTGGTCCGCCGGGCTGTGGCTGCTCGGTCTCGCCCTCCGGGTCATCGATGCACTCACCACACCGGACGTGTCCGAGACCGGGCCGATGGGTGCGGTCCTCCCGACCACGCTGTGGCTGGGCGCCAGCGTCGCCGTCGTCATGATGTTCGTCCAGCTCACCCTCGCCCTCGTGCGGCGGGATGGCCGGTCGCTGGGCCGGGTGGTCCTGGGGGTGCTGCAGTTCGGTCTCGTCTGGGTGGGCTACCTGGGGGCGGCCGGCGGGTTCATCCTCGCCGCGGCCGAACTGGCCCGCGGGATCCTTCGAGCGATGCTGGACGTGGACAGCCTGTCCGCCGTCGACCCCGCCAACTCCTGGCCTCGTGACGTCGTCGACGCCACCGCGGCCACGGTCCTCGGTCTGTCGTCGCTCCTGCTGGTCATCCCTGCGGCGTTCTTCTACGTGATCATCGCGCTCGTCCGGGAGGCGGCCCTGATCATCCTGATCGCGACCGCGCCCATCTCGGCCGGCGGGCTGCTCAGCGACAGCACCCGGTCCTGGTTCTGGAAGAGCCTGCGGTGGTTCTTCGCGAGCCTGCTCATCACACCGACGGCGGCTCTCATGCTCGGCATCGGCGTGCAGCTCTCGGCCGGCGTCGTCGCCGGCAACGGCGACTCCACCGCGCAGGCCGCCGGGACGGCCGTCGTCGGCGCCGTCATGGTGGCCGTCGGGGCCGTCTGCCCGCTCGTCCTGTTCCGCCTGCTCGCGTTCGTCGACCCCGGTACGGCATCGGGGTCCGCACTCCGACAGTCGTGGAGCGACGCGGGCGGGCTGTCGGGCATCGCCCGGAGTGGTGGTCACGGCAATGGCAGCGGGGCTGCTGCTGCCAGCGTCGGAGACGGCCGGTCGCACGGTGAGGCCGCTGCGGAGGCGCAGTCGGTCGGGCGGCTGGGGGCAGCAGCCGGTGCGGTCGGCGGCGCGGCGGCGGCAGGTGTGGGCGTCGTCGCCGCAGTCGCGCACCGCACGGTGGACCTCGCCGCAGACGTGCTCAACGCGGGAGGTGTCGGTCATCCGAGCTACCCGGCTGGCTCCGGGCAACGCCGCTCGCAACGGGCATCAGCTCCTTCGGGCGTCGGTGGTGCGACGAGGGACGCCGGGGGCGGGACCTCGACGTCTCCCGCGCCTCCGCCGATCCCCGGGCCTGACCCATGGCCATCAGCCGGCCCCGCCCCGGCCGGCACCGCGCCGCCCGCAGGGGAGAAGCCGTGAGCACTCCGGTTCGTTATGGCTCCTGGTCCGTCGATCGCGGCGCATCGTTCGGCGGCCTCGGCGTCGGGACCTGCGTCGGCGCGGCGGCCGCAGGCATACCCGTCTTCGCGGCCCTCGGCGCTCAGCGGTGGGCCGTGGCCGCGGCGTGGACCCCGGTGTGGGCGGTGTTCGTCGTCCTCGTCGCCGTGCCGGTGCGCGGCCGCACTCCGTTGCGCTGGTCGTGGGATGCCTGCCACCGGCTCGTCGGCGCGGCTCTCGGGTGGACCTCTTGGCAGTCCCGGTCCGCGGCAGGCGACGTCGACGACCTCGAGGACGCAGATCTGCCGGGGGTGCTGTCGGGGATCCGCACCCACGACGGACCACCGTTCGGCCCGCTGCTCTGCCGGCCCGCGGTGGTCTCGGACGACCGTGAACGCACCTGGTCCGTGGTGGCCCGCATCGCCCACCCCGGCATCGGCCTGGCCGAGGCCGACACCCGGACGCGGCTCGGGCACGGCCTGGCGGAGCTGCTGGAGAGCACCGCCACCGGCGAGCTCGTCTCGTCCTTCGCGCTGCAGGTGCGGACCGTGCCGGACGACGGCGCGGAACGGTCTGCCTGGCAGGCAGCGAACCGGCGGGCAGACGCACCGGCGCTGGCGCATGCGGTGATCGACGAGCTCGCGGACATCATGACCGCGGCCGGGGTCCGGCATGAGGCCTTCGTGACGGTCGTGGTCCCGGAACGGCGCATCTCCAGGCTCGCCAGGGAGGCAGGCGGCGGGACGGACGGCCGAGCGCGCGTGCTGTACGGCCTCATGTCGGAGCTCGAGGCGCGGTTGCTCGGACCTGTCGGCTGCTCGTCGGTGGCGTGGCTCGACTCATCCGGCCTCGCAGCTGCTGTCCGCACCGGCTTCGCGCCCGGTGACCGCGCCCGGTTGACCACCGAGGAGCCCGATCTGCCGATGGCCCTGGCCGGCCCGTCGTCCGCGCCGCCCCCGGAACGGCGCCACTACGAGCACGACGCATGGCAGTCGGTCACCTGCACCGTGCTGCTCCCCGACAAGGGGGCGGTCATGGGTGCGCTGGCCCCCGTCCTCGTTCCGACGGCCGCTGGTGAACGCCGTTCGGTGACAGTCTTCTTCGAACCGATCAGCCACACCCGGGCGGACAGGATGATCGGCGGGGAGTCGATGAGCTCCGAGCTGACCAACGAGATCCGCCGGCGTGGGGGCTTCCGGGTGCGCGCAGCGCACCGGCAGGAAGCCGCCAGGGTGGAGGGCCGGGACATCCGGTTCGCGGAGGGCAACGCGCTGGTGCGGGTTGCGGTGGCCGCCGCGGTGACGGTGCCCGCGACCTGGTCCATCAGCGACTTCGGACGACGGCTGGAGTCCAGCATCACCAACAGCGGGTTCAAGCCGCTTCGGTTGGACCTGGCGCAGGACTCCGGCTTCGCCGCCGCGTGCATCCCGCTCGGTGTCGGCCTGCCGCGTCGTCGGGGCGCCCGATGATGGTCTCGAGGAATGCCGGGGGTGGCCGGGGACTCGCTCGGCTGATGTCCGACTTCCACCACGACCTCCCGACCACGGCACCGGGGCCGGTCCGCCACGTGGATCGTGGTCCGTTCGGCGCGTCGGTCGGACGGCGTGGGCGGGCCGAGGTCGCCGGCGGGTGGGCGGCGGTACCTGCTCCGATGGCGGTGTACCGGATGACGACGGAGCAGGTCGGTGGTGTCTGGCCGTTCATCGCGGGCAACGGTCTGTCGTCCTCGGGGGCGCTCCTCGGCATCGACTACCTGTCCGGCGGTGCGTTCGCCGCGGACCCCATCGGCTGGACGCTGGGTGGTGTCGCCGGGGTGACCAACCCCAACATGATCGTGTTCGGGGCACCGGGTCGGGGGAAGTCCGGGACGGTCAAGATGTTCGCCCTCCGGCAGATGGCCTACGGCTACCGCACCCTCGTCCTGGGCGACGTGAAGGACGAGTACGCGCCCCTGTGCAGCGCTCTCGGCGTCGAGCCGCACGCCGTCGGCCATGGCTTGCCGGCACGGATCAACCCATTGGACTTCGGCCCGCTGGGCAACGACTGGACGGCGCTGTCGAGGGCGGAGGCACAGCGACGGGCCGCGATGGTGTTCGCTCGCTGGCTGCTGCTGGTGCGGGGCCTGGTCGGGTCGCAGAACGTGCCGTTCGGGCCCACGGCCGAGACCGCTGTCGGCCACGTGCTGCGTGACGTCACCGGCTACAGCGACGGCGGCGATCGCCTGCGGGAGATCACCATCCCGCAGCTGTGGCATGCCCTGCGGGAGCCGGGGGACACCCTGGTCGATGCCTGCCGGTACGCCGACCGTCAGCACTTCCTCGACGACACCCGACCGGTGCGCGACGCGCTGGGCGCCCTCGTCACCGGCCACCTCGCCGGTCTCTTCGACGCTCCGACGACCGTGCAGGTCGACTGGCGGGCGCCGATCCAGTCACTGTCCCTGTCGAGACTGGAACCGCTCGGGGACCAGGCCGTCGGGGTCGCGCTGACCTGCCTCAACTCGTGGGGCCGAGCGATGACCCAGGTTGCCGAACCCGGGGACCTGCGCATCGTCATTAGGGACGAGTGCTGGAAGCAGATGCGTCTGGGTACCGACGCGGTCAAGTCGCTCGACGCCGACCTCCGACTGTCCCGGAACGACGGCTGCATCCAGATCGTCGTCGCCCACAAGCCCTCCGACATGCTGACCGTCGGCGACGCCGACAGCCAAGCGGTCGCCATCGCACGGGACCTGCTGCACCTGTGCGCGACCAAGGTGCTCCTCGGTCAGGACGAGCAGATCGGCGATGAACTGTCCGGCCTGCTGGGCCTGACCCCGATGGCCGAGCGCATCGTCACCGACTGGGCCGCCGCGGGCCGGGGCCGGGCCCTGTGGATGGTCGGCAGCCATGTCGCGAAGGTGCAGACCGTCCGGACCTCGGTCGACGTGGCCTTGACGAACACCAACGACGCCATCGCCGCCCCTGGGGGCGAGGACAAGTGACCACCAGTCAGGGCGCGGCGAAGGGCGTCGCCGTGGCCGTCGTCCCGGTGGTGTCCGTCGTGACGGCAGTCCTGATGGTCCTGACGGGCGGTGGTGCAACACCGGCGGGAGCGGCGCCGGGCCTCTGCGCGGGCGCAGGCTCGGGCCAGACGGTCACCGGCGTCGAGCTCGATGCCGACCAGATGGGTCACGCCTGGACCATCGTGTCGACGGTCGCCGAACGACAGCTCCCGGTACGAGCTGCGGTCATCGCGGTGGCCACCGCCTACACCGAGTCCCGGCTGGTCAACTCCGCCGTGCAGACCGATCACGACTCCGAAGGGCTGTTCCAGCAGCGGGTGTCGATCTACACCGAAGCCGTTGCCATCGACCCCGTCCGGTCGACCAACGCGTTCCTCGACCGGATGGTCGACGTCCCCGACTGGGAGACCAGACCCATGGGTGACGTCGCGCAGGCAGTCCAGATCTCGGCCTACCCGGATCGGTACGCACTCCACGTCGGACTGGCGGACGAGGTCGTGGGACAGATCTGGCCCACCGCGAGCAGCACGGCGGGTGCCGCGGGCACCAGCGACGCCGCCGCGATCTGCCCCGGCGCAGGTGGTGCACGGCCTGTGGGTGAGTTCGTCGGCCCGATGGGCGGCAACACCACCGGGACGACGACCGTCCCGGCCGGTCTGGTCATCAACGGGTCGCCGCAGGGCGTGGCTGCTGTTCAGTACGCCCTCGCCCAACTCGGCAAGCCCTACGTGTGGGCGGCCGCAGGACCCAACTCCTTCGACTGCTCCGGTCTGACCATGGCGGCGTGGGCTGCGGGCGGGGTCGCCCTGCCGCACAACGCCGCAGCCCAGACCGGGCACGGCACCCCGGGCGCCATCAACCTCACCGATGCGGTGGGGGGTGACCTGGTCATGATCCCGGGCGCAGGCGGGACCGCACTGCGCCCGGGGCACGTCGGGATGGTGGCCGGCTACGTCGACCAGGAGGACGGCCGCCACCTCTACCTGGTGCACGCCCCCATGACCGGGGTGCCCGTCATCGTGACCGAGGCCAGCCGGTGGTCCGGCCAGGTCGTGGCTGTTCGGCACATCGGATGAGCGCTCCGCTGCGCCGCGTGCGGGACCCGCAACCGGCAGGTCGCGGCTGGGAGCTCGCCGTCATCGGCACGGCCGTCGTCCTCGGCGCGATGGCGAGCGTCGCGCTCGCGGCCGTCGGGATCGCCGCCTCGCTGTGGGGCCATGGCTGGGTGTGGCCAGCCCAAGCAGCCGACGTGGGACCGGTCGTGGTCGGCCTCATCCGAGGACGGCTCGGGGCCGGTTACTCCGCCGGCCAGGTGGCCCAGCTGGCTGGGCCCGTGCCGACCTACGTCGTGATCGCCGTCGGCGAAGTGCTGCTCACCGTTGCGGCGGTGTCGGCGTCCCTCGCCGTGCGGGACCGGCTCCGAGCAGGGAAGACCGGCATGGCCACCCGGCGACAGGCCGAGGACGCCCTCGGTGTGTCCCGACTGCGCGCGGCGCGGGCCGTCATCCGCCCCGATCTCGACAGCCGCTGACCGCCGTCCACAGCCCGCAGCAGATCTGTCAGCTGTCCACAGGTCCGGCGACCTGCTCCTCATGACGTCGCAGGGGACCTGACGGTCGTGCTTCGACCCTGACCGAGGAGAACCATGCAGACCACCAACGGCCTGACCACACGAGACAAGGTCCGGCTCGCCGCCGTGTTGTTCGCCACCGCAGGTAGGCACCGTCTCGCGGGCCGTTCCGTAGCCCTGCACAGCCTGGCCGCGTGCGCTGCCCTGGGCGTCCACACCGGGCCCGTGCCGCCGGTTCCTGACCATCCCGGGCCCGACGTGCTCATCACGCGAGCGCTGCGCGCCCTCGGCGAGCTGCACGCGGACGATTTCGCGCAGCCGGCGGTCGTCCAGGCAGCCCGGCACGGCCGCCGTGCGCTGATCGCGGTCCGCTGATGGCGACGTCGCTGGGCCAGCTCCTCGACGGGCTGGTCGACATCGCCGAGCGGGTGGAACGGACGGCGTCGGACCAGGCTGATGCCGCGACGGCCCTGGGACACCTCGGCCGCGCACTGAGCCACCTGCGCCGCGACGGACTGTCGACGGACAGCCGCCGTGGCCTTGAACGGGACGTCGCCGGACTCGCCACCGCCTGCACCGAGCTGGCCCGGCATGCACCGGCCGGTGAGGGACCCATGGCGGGGCTGGCCGGCGCGGCGGCCGACAGCCTTGCTGTCCTGCACAGCCAAAGCACGCTCTCCTCGCGGTGGGCGGTGGCGACGCTGATGGCCGACGCGGTCACGCCCCTGGCAGCCGTCCTCCAGCCGACCGCCGCAGCCGCGACTCAGCGGGTCGAGCAGGTCGAACGGTGGTCGCTGCGCGTCCAGCAGACCGCTGCACTCCACCCGCCGTCCAGCGTCGACGCCGCGCTGCTCGACCGACCCTTGGCCGGCGCCGAGCGGATCACCGGACGGGGCCCGGTGGACGTCGTCCCCGATGCGGTGGCGGTCCTGCTCCGGGCAACCAGCGCGACGGCCCACCTGCCGTCGGTGGCGGAGGTCCTGACCTACGCCGTGGCGGCCGAGACGGTCACCGCGCTCGCGCAGCAGCTGGACACGTCGGCACCGCTGGGCACCGGCCACCTGGCTGCACCGGGCTGGCGTGCAGTTCGGGAGGCGCTGCGGCCCTACGACGACGGCAGCAGGCGGCCACAGCCCTACGCCCCGCCGCCGGTGATCGCGGCCGTCCGCCTCCAGCAGAGCCTGACCAGCGCGCCGCCCGAGGTGCTGCTCGGTGACCAAGCGGTGCGAGGCGTGGTCGCTGCCGCCGCGCAGCACATGCCGACGCTCGCCGTGCAGCTGCTGTACCGGACCGTCAGGACGTGGGCCGACGACGGCAGTCTGGTCGCCTTCGCCCGCGACCTCCCCCCGCGCGAGGATCGACTGGCCCCCTACCTGCGCGGCTACCAACCGGCCGGACTGGTCCGCGCGAATGCGGCCGATCTGCAACCGGTCGTGGGGGCTCTGCACAACGCGCGACTTCTGTCGCTGGCGGTCGCCGTACGGATCGACGAAGCACACCCGCCGGGCTTCCCGCGGCGTGCCCAGGCCGCCAACGCGGAGATGCTGCGCCGGCCCGAGGCAGCTGGCGCGCTCGAGGCCGCCAGCCGGGAGGCCGCGAGGCAGGTGCTGCTCGGGCGGCAGCGACCGCAGGGCCACACGAGGGCCCGTTGATGCGCCGGCCGCGGTTCGACCCTCTTGACGTCGGCTGGCGGCTCGGCCGATCTGCGGTGCCGTCGGGCGTCGACCTGTGGTGCCGGTACGACCGCACCACAGGGGTCTTCGGTGAGCAGGGCTCCGGGAAGACCCTCGACCTGCTCGCGCCGGCTCTGCTCGCTCACCGCGGAGGTGCCCTGGCGACGCTGACCAAGGTCGACGACCTGCTCCTGACCGTCGGACGTCGCCAGCACCCGGTGCGACCCGGGGGTCCGGCCCGGCCGGTCGCCGTCCTGGACCCGTTCGGCGCTGCGCCGGGTACCCCCGAGCTGGTCTGGGACCCCGTCGCCGGGTGCGTGGACCCGCGAACTGCAGAACGCAGGGCCAAGGCGTTCTCGGCGGGCACGGTCAGCGGCGCCGTCTCCGGCGGACGCCAGGACGGTGCGGCGCGCTTCTACGCCGCCGAGACCGCCAAGGTGCTCCAGGGCTTCCTGCATGCTGCCGCGCTGACCGGACGCACCATCGACCACGTCCTGGAGTGGGTGGCCAACCCCGTCGCGGCCGAACAGCCGGCGGAGATCCTTCAGCAGCACCCGCACGCCGCCCGCTTCTGGGACGGGTTGCTGATCGGCGCGCTGCGGGGGAGTCCGGACACCGTCGGCAACACAATCACGACCGCGCAGCAGGCCATGGCCCTCTTCTTCCAGCCCGATGTTCGCCGCCGATGCGTACCCGCGGCCGGCCGCCCGGCGACCGATCTCGTCGACCTCATCCGGAACGACGGGACCATCTACCTGCTGGGCCGGGAGGACCCCTACGCCTCGGCCGCGCCCCTCATGACCGCCGTCGCCGAGCATGTCCTGGACACCGCCCTGCACCTCGCGACGTCGTCCCCGCACGGGCGCATGACGCCGTCCTTCCTGGCCTGCCTTGATGAGTTGCCGTCCACGGCGCCGCTACCGACTCTGCGGGTGCGGATGGCCAACGAGCGCGCGCTCGGGCTGTCATTCATCTACGCCACCCAGACCTGGAAGCAGATGGTCGTCGCCTACGGGGAGGACGAGGCCCGCTCGCTGTTCGGGTTGACGAACAACCTGATCGTGTTCGGCGGGGGCAAGGACGTGCACTTCTACCGGGAGCTGTCCGAGCTGCTGGATGACGTCCGGATCAGCCGCAGCACCATCACGGACGGCCCGGGCGGCGCGGGCTCGTCGCGCTCGGGGGAGGACGTCCGTGTGCTCCGGCCTGGTGACTTCCGGACGGTGCCGGAGCGGCACGTCGTCGTGATCGCCGGGACCGCGCCGCCGATCATCGCGCGACTGCGCAGATGCCTGGACGGTCAGGACGGGCGTCGCCTGTCCGAGGAGCTGGCCACTGCGCGGGTGGCTGTGGATGCCGCACGGTCCCGTGCAGATGACGTCGACGTGCGGACGGAGGCGGCGCTCGGGTATGCCCGCGCGAACTGGATGACCGCACCGGACTCACCTGGTACGCCGTGATCGTGCTGCCGTTCCCGGCGCCGCCGCTGGCCGTGCTCGCCGCGCTCGACCTGCTGAGGTCGGTGCACGGTCGCGAAGGCGGGCAGGCCTTCCCGGCGTCGGCTGTGGCGGAGCTGGAGCGCCCGTGGGAGCCGGCGTCCTGCACAGCGGAGCTTGCAGAGAGCATCTGGTCGTGGTGCGACGACGTCGTGCTGTGGCTCAACCACGAGTTCGCCTGGCGCCCGGCGCAGCTGATCCCCGCGTGCTGGCGGGAGCACCCGCACATTGCCCGAGAGCTGCCGGTGCTTGCAGTACTTCGGTGGGAGGCTGAGGCGTCGGCCGCCCCCGGGCAGATCGAGGACTGGAACCGGTACGCCTTACCCACGTTCTGCGATCGGATGACCGACCGGCTGGGGGAAAGCACGTGCCGAACTGGGCGGCATCAGGCCTGGCCAGCTCAGGGTCGATACGCACATTCGGCGTCGCAACAAAGAATGGCCGGACGAGGTCCTGTCCCTTGAACCGTGGCGCAACAGGCGCCTAGCGAAGACCGTATGTGTCAAACATTCCAGTCCAGTCACCTCGTCCAAGAGTCTCCTGGAATGTCGAGCAGGGAGTGACGAATGGACTATGGTCTGCTGTCGATGATCGACGTTGGGCTCGGGAGTGTGACCTAAACCGAAGGTATGACCCCATTCGTGAGTCATGACCGCAAGGAGAGAGTATGACGAAGTGCACGTCGAGGGGACAGCGCCGGTCAGCCAGCTCCATTCGGGGTCGATCTTGATGTCTCCTCCAGTGATCTCCTTGCCGATCAAATAGTTGATGTTGTAGGTGCAAGCCACGGCGAGGGTGGTGCTCGTCTCGATTGACCCCCAATCCACAATGTTGTATCCGTCCGATCCTGAACATGTTCCGTTGCCCACTGCACTGCCAGACATGGATGTAGTCCCGTTGTAGGTCTGACTTGCTGCAAAATTGCGAGGGAGCCCACAGTCGTTGTAGCCTGCCAGAAGATCAACGACACCTGAAATGATCTGCTGCTGGTAATAGGACGCGGCGGAAGAGCCGGCTCCGCCCCGTACGCGAGAGTTGTTGTAGTACCAAACGCGATTGTCCGACTCTTTGCCATAAAGATTCGTGTAACTGTAGTCAGTGCATGCAGACTGCCCTCCGACTTGGCCCTCGCTGATGGGGCCAGCAGGTTGTGGGTGCGCGCTGAAGTCTGCGATGAGCTCATCTACCACTAGCTTTCCGTCGCTTTCGACCGTGAGTGAGAACTGAGCCTCGCCCCCGATTCGAAGCGCGTTTGCCCCGACGCCGTATCCGGGCGCCGGAACGACGATAGATAGACCGGTCGTCTCACTGCGGGCGACGACTCCGGTTAGATCGCACAGCATGGAAAGCGGTACTAGCTCCGCAACTAGGACCGACGGAGCGAGGTCGCAAGGGTCTGGCGCGGCGTTCGCCGGGGTTGCGACGGACGTCAGAAGGACGCCGCATCCAAGTATGGCTAGGATAAAGGCCCGGTTTCACACAGCTCGCTCCTCGCACAGGAAACGCTCAGCACTGTGACAGGCTTCACCCCGTGATGGCAAGAGTCAGGCCGCCAGGCGGCGACAAATTCTTGTTTGCGACTCGCCGCAGGACAGGCCGGCCAGCAGATCGAAAGTCCATTGACCGTCGGTCCGGTCTCGTAAGGGCCGCAGGGCCGCGGGTCCAGGGTGGACCGTGCAGTTGAGTCATGACGAGCGGGCGCCGGTCAAGGCGAGGGCGACGCTAGGGCGCCTACTTTGAATGATCGGAGGGAAGCTGCCTACTACGTCGGCGGCGGCGCAGCCTTGAAAGAACTGCAACCACGGCTCCGCTGAGAGATGCCAAGACGACAGCCAAGACGTAATTTGGGCCGCCCTGCTGCTGGCAGCTGCTTCCTCCGCCGACCCCGTCGACGCACACGCCTACTCCGCTACTTGTGCCCAGGAGCACCGCTAAACCCACGACCACAGCGACGCCCACTGCGATCGTCAACGTCCGACTGGTCATCTGAGCTCCATGCTAAGCGTCGTCTGGCGCCACGATACGAGCGCGCGTCTTTATACGCGAGGGTTGGCCCTTGAAGGCTGAAGTCCAGATCTCGTTCTAAGACGCGCTGCGCTCCTGTACGTAGGCGTGGCAGCCGATGTCTCTCGGTCGCCGGGGCAACGGCAGAACGTCCCCGGTGCGAGCATCAGGACGGCAATCTATGGCACCTCGCGGCTCGAGGAGGCGGTGCTGCCCTCGTAGAACCGGGCTCTTGCTGCACCGCTTGCCGAGCGCGGGGGATGCTCTCGCGCCCAAGCTCTCCGATGTCTCGCGATTCGGCCGTCCGATGCCGCACGGGTGAAGTCAGCAGGTCGCCGACGGCGAGAGCTTCTTGCAGCGCGATGTCGGGTGCGATGCCGGTTCGGGCCACGACCTGTGTGAGCAGGGCCGCCCATGTCGTTACGGGTGTAGCCGCGATGACCTGGGCGGCCCGCCGGGTAGCCGCGACCTGACCCTCGACGGTGGCCAAGTCCTTAGCGAATTCGTCCATCCGTGCCTCGACCAGCGCCCCAGCCAGGCTCGGCGAAGCCCTCAACGCGGTCGCCAACGCCGGGGCCCCGGCGCGGTGCAGGAAGCCAGCTGGGTCCTCACCGTCGGGCAGCGTCAGTGATCGCGCCTCGGTTCGCGTGCCCAGCCGCCAGAAGATGCCCTCCGCCGAGCGTCGTCCCGCATCGTCGGAGTCCATTGCCACGATCGGTCCCCGCTGGTCGTCGCGAACCGCAGAGAGCAGACGTTCGGCCTGCGGTTCGGTAAAGGCGGTGCCCAGTGGTGCGACGCCGATGAAGTCGCCGGCGCCGGCCATGGTCACCGCGAGGGCGTCGAGGGGGCCTTCGACCAGGACAGCAGTCGCTCCGCGGGCGATGTCACGGCGGCTCTCCACGAGCCCGAACAGCTGTTGCCCCTTGGTGAAGGCGACGGTCTCGGCGGTGTTCAGGTACTTCGGCGAAGCGGGGTGCGGTTGCGTGTCGGCGTCGGGGTGGCGTCGACCGATCCAGCCGACGATGCCGTCATCGTCCTGGATCGCGAACATGACGCGGTCACGGAAGCGGTCAACTACTCCGCCCCTGGTTGTCCTGCTTGCTAGCCCCGATGCGAGCAGCTCCAAGTCGCTAGCACCGCCACGTCGGAGGTAGTCGACGAGGCCTGTCCACTCTTGCGGTGCAAGGCCGATGACGTGGTTGGTGGCGTTGCTGGGGTCGGTGCCCAGACGCTCGGCGAGGTAGCTCTGTGCCCAGGAGCCGGGGTAGGCATCGGCGAAGAAGTCTGCGGCGAGCTGGTTGAGCTGCAGCACCCGTGCTCGGGACGGACCGATTTCACCGTAGCCCGGGGCTGCGACCACGGGGTCCACCGTCGGGGAGGGATCGAGACCCTCGACGACAGCGAGCTGTGCAGGGTCCGGGCTGCGGAGGCGCAAGTGTTCGACCAGGCGCCACCACAATGCGGCCGCAGGCAGCTCATCCGGCAGCGGGTTGATAGTCACGGCCTCGACCAGGGAGGCGCCGTTCGGGTCGTCCATGCGCCGGTCGACGAGCCGATCGAGGAGGACGGGCCAGAAGGGGTCGTTGATGAGGTCGGGAGCTGCGTCGCGCAGCTGGGCGGCCCATCGGACGGCGCCCGCGGTCGCTTCGCTTACGCACCGGCGGACACGGTCGTCGAGCCCCTGCTGTGCGGCGAGGTCGGCCGCTGTGCTGCTGGGGGCGCCGGTGGGGCGTGGGTCTGTCCGTTCGACGCCGGCAGCTGCTCGCCAGACCGCGAGGTCGCGGACCAATTCGTGGTCGGGGATGAGGGGTCTGGCCCATGGTGGGGCCGAGTTCGGGGTCCAGGACTCGGCGTCCTCGGCGATCGCTGTCGCGAGCTCGTGCACGCGGCGGGCACGCCGACCCAGGTAGTCACCCCAGGTGGGAGCGTCCGAGACGGCGCGCGGGATGGCGGGGAGCCAGGGGAGCGGTGGCGGCGGTCCGTCGGGGGTCGGCGCCCCTATGCGCCAGTCGAGGACGGCTGCGGCGTCGCGGGCGCCGTCCAGGCCTCGAGGGTCGACGGAGGCTTCCCGCAGTAGCGATGGTGCGTCGTGCCCGGCCGCGCCGTGCAGCGCGAGGTCGGCGCGCAGTGCCGGGTAGGCGGGTTCGTCGGTCAGGCCAGGGACGGCGGTCTCGGCTGCGTGGTCGATGGCGGCCATCCCGCCCGGCCCGACCAGCTCCTCGGCCGCGGTTCCCAGCGAGTGCACGTAACGGTCGACCTCTGCCGCGAGTTGCTGTTCGGGGTCATCCTCGGCGGCGATGACACTGCTGGCCGACCGCAGGGCGTCGTTCCGCGCAAGGACCCGTCGGAGAACCTCGACGGCAGTGGGAGGCAGAACCCCGTCGCGGGTGATGGCGCTGTGCTCGTCGCCGTCTCCGGTGACGGTGACGAAGGCGTGGTTGGTGTGCCGGCCTCGGGTGAGCGCGACGTAGAGGAGCTGGCGGGATTCGTGGCCGGCCACCACGGTGTAGCTGGAGTCGGCAGTGACGCCTTGGGCGCCGTGGACGGTGGTGGCGTAGCCGAGGCGGAGGTGGTTGCGGACGTAGTCGGGCGGGAGGGTCACGAGCGCGGCCGTCGCCGTGTGGACGGCGTCGACGGCGCCGGAGTGGCGGACTGCAGCGATGGTCCACCGGTCCCCGTTGGCGACCCAGCTCGCCGTCCCGCTGGCCAGCGTCCGGTCGTTCCGACGGCTGATGACGACGTCGCCGGCCGATGCCCTGGTGCCGTCGGCGAGGTCGACCTCCCGTGACGGTGTCCCCTCTCGGGCGAGGCGGTCGTCGCGGGCGCGCAGGTTGAGTTCCCGGACCAGCTCCCGTGTGGGGGCGAGCATCAGCGGATCGAGTCCTGCTGTCCGGTCGGCGGCCCAGGCGTCGTAGGCCTGGTCGACGCAGGACGAGAGGTCGCCGACGTGCAGTCGGCCGCGGTCCGCGTAGTAGGCCAGCGCGGTCGGGTCTCCTTCGCGCAGTGCGAGCGAGACCAAGCCCTCGACGGCGTTCGGCTCGCCGCTCTCGGCGTGGGTGAAGCGGACGACCTCGTCGAGATGGGCGGCGCCGTTGGCGGCTGCCAGGTCGGCGAGCAGTCCACCGGCGCCGATGGGCGCTAGCTGGTGGTCATCGCCGACCAGACGTACCGAGCCGCCCGCGGCCACGACTGTGGCGATGACGGCGGCGAGGTCGTGGGTGGTGGCTGCACCGGCTTCGTCCACGATGACGAGGGATCCCGGTCCGATGGAGCTCAGCCAGGCCGGCGGGTCGATCCCGGTCTGCGCTGCGTGCACGAACTTGGCCACCGTGTCGGTTGCGTCGGCGAGCTGCTCCCGTAGGACGGAGCTGGCGGCGGCGGTGGGCGCGAGCCCGACGACGGTGCCGCCACCGGCTCGCCAGGCGATGGCCAGGGCGCGAAGGGCGGTGGTCTTGCCGGTGCCTGCGGGCGCGACGGCGACCTGCACGCGGGCGCCGGAGGTGGCGAGGGCACGGACGAAGCCCGCCTGGCCGGGGTTCAGGGTCGGCCCCGATTCGGCCGCGATGAGCAGGGCGCTCTCGACGGCCGAGCTTGGGGTGGTGTGTCCGTCGAACCGTCCGGCCGCGTCGATAACCGCGCGTTCTGCTTCGAGGACCGCGTCCGAGGTGTGGACGGCAGAGTCGGCGGTCTCGAATACCGACGCGCCGTCCCGGCGTCGAAGTGCGGCTGGCTCGCCGTCCTCCCGCATCGGTGTGAGGCGGACCGACATGGGGGGTGACATCGCTCGGCTGACGATGGTGTCGACCACCAGATCGAGTTCTCGTGCGGGCACTCCTGCTCGCCGGACGAGCCGCTCCCCTTCGGCTCGGAGATGGGCCTCGTTCCAGGTCGCTCGTGATTGCCCGACGCGGTCGACCGTCGCCTGTGCCGCCTGGTCCAGCCATCCTGAAGTGATGTCGGAGCCGGCTCGGCCGCCCGCCCGGTGCAGGGCATTGTTGACGTAGCTGTCGAGGTGGTGCTTGTCGCCGAGCACGATCAGCGCCTCGGCTCGCCAGGTCGCGCGCTGTTCCGCGTGCGTCAGCGGTTCATGCTTGGCTTCACGGGTCTCGAGGTTGGCCTGCTGGGCGAGGTGGATCGCTTCCCGCGCGGTGGGTGGTCGTCCGTGATCGGTCTGGAACGCAGCGCTCAGGACTGCTCGCCTCGTGTTGATGGCAGCTCGTCGGGATGACCACAGGCGGGGGAGCGGCCCGTCGATTCCGACGATCTCGCGGACCGGCCGCTTGCCGGGCTCGTCGTCCTGCCGGTCAGCGAAACACACACCCAGCCGTTCGACGAGGAAAGCCTCGATGCGGGTGTTGTACCGCTCGGAGGCTGCGACGGTGTTCTTGTAGACGGGGCGCCCATCGAGAGCGAGCCAACGACCCCCGATGGTCTGGACCTTGTTGCTGACGGCGACGTGGGTGTGCAGATCGGGGTCGCCGGCCCGCGAGTCGCGGTGGGTGAACGCTGCGGCGAGCAGTCCCCGCGCGTCGACCTGGGCGACTCCGTCACGGCCGGTGCGGGTGTAGGTGGCGCGGTCCTCCAGCCAGGCCACGACATCCGCCACGGCGTCGGCGTGGGCTTTCTCGATGACCTCGGCGACGTCCCGGGGGGCGATGGCCCACAACGTCGAGACACTCTTGACTGGGCTGAACGCGAGGTCGTAGCCCGCCACCGCGGTGGTCCGCTGCCGAGAGAGCCGCGCGAGGTGGCCCGACAGCTCCCTGGGATCTAGCGGGTCTCGGCCGAAGGTCTCTCGGAACATGTCGGTGGCGACGGCTGTGCGGATGCGGGCGCGGTCCTCCGCGGGAACCGGTGCCGTCCCCCGTTCACCTCGGGCCGCGTTGGACTCGCGGTACTCGACGGCGCAGCGCCGCCGGAACTCGTTGGCCGCCGGGAAGACCCGGTAGGGCGCACCCAACCGTGACGCCCGCTCAGCCGCGACGGGCACGCCCCCCGCCTCGACGACGGCCCTCTCCACGTCGGTGCGGTTGGGGTGACGTCCTTCCCCGAACAGCGCCCGCATCTGCGCCTCGGTCACCTCCGGCCCGAGGGGCGGCCCGCTGAGCCCGTCGAGGCCGCGGCCCATCCACCGCCCGGGCGCTTCGCCCCGCGCGGTGTAGTACGACGACAGCCCACCCGGAGTGGGTTCAGTCGTGTCCTGCGCAGCGACCTGGCGGCTGAGGTAGGCGTACCCGTCCCCGGCGGTCAGCTTGTGCACCGTCATCACACACAGGGCAGGGAGCCCCGGGGCCGCCCGGCTGTCACCCGTTACGCAAGAGGTGTGTCGGCGGAGTGGGTGCCTTCTGGTCGGCGGCCGGAGTGGGCCGCGGCGGGTGGTCCGAGAGCGTCAGGTCCGTCCATCGTCCACAGGGCAGGTTGCCGATGCCCGGTGTCCACAGCTGACGGGGATGAGCCCTGCTAGGAGCGGTGACGGACGAGGATTGATCTTGATCGACCGTCCCTTCGTCACCCACTGGAGCCCGTCATGACCGCCATCGAGAGCGTTTCCCCCGCCCTGTCCGTGAGCGAACGGGAGCTGGTCGACATCGACCCGGCCGCGTTGCTGGTCGACCTCAACGTCCGTCACGACGACCGTCTGGACCCCGACTTCTGCGGCAGCATCGCCGAGCACGGCGTCCTGGTCCCGATCGTCGCCGTCCGCACTGTCGACGGGTGCCTGCGGGTCCGTTACGGCCACCGCCGCACGCTGGCCGCCGTCAAGCTCGGCCGCACCTCCGTGCCGGTGGTCGTCGTCGCGGACGAGAGCTGCGACGACGCGGGAACCGTGGAGCGGCTGGTCACCCAGTGGGCGGAGAACGAGCACCGCGCCGGCCTGACCAACGCTGAGCGGATCGACGTCATTGGCCAGCTGTCAGCATTCGGGGTCAGCCCCACCCAGATCGCTCGCCGCACCCGAGCGAGCAAGACCGATGTCGCCGCTGCCCTCGCCGTCACCGGGTCCGAGCTGGCCAAGGCCGCCACCGCCCGCTACGACTTCCTGGACCTCACCCAGGCCGCCACCGTCGCAGAGTTCGACGCCGACCCTGAGGCGGTCAAGGCCCTGGTGGTCGGCGCGCGCGATGGCCGGTTCGACCACGTCGCCCAGCGGCTCCGCGACGAGCGCACCGCCGCCGCCCATCGCGCTGCCGCCGCCGACCGGCTGATGACGGCTGGAGTCCGGGTCGTCGACACCCCCGCAGCCGGTGAGGCGGCGCTCCCGCTGCACCGGCTCACCGATGCCGACGGAGGCGAGCTGGCGGTGACCGGGCACGCTGCGTGCCCCGGTCACGCCGCCTACATCGCCGAGCGCTACGGCTGGGTCGACGACGACGGCCAGCCCATCACCAGCATCGAGGGCCAGAACGACGACGAGGACGACGGGGAGGAGGAGACCGAGGGGTCGGTGGGGGAGCGGCATTGGCGCCCTCGCCCGGTTCCGGTGTTCGTCTGCACCGACCCGGTCACCCATGGGCACCGCGACCGGTGGTCCACCACGGGCAGCAGGGGAGCCGCGCGCATCCCGGCCGAGGAGATGACCGAGGACCAGCGCGAGACCGCCCGTGCCGATCGCCGCGACGTGATCGAGTCCAACAAGGCCTGGGGCAGTGCAGAGACCGTGCGGCGGGAGTGGCTGCGTGCTCTGGGTACTCGTAAGTCCGTACCCAAGGGCACCGCTGCGTTCGTTGCCGGTGCGCTCGCCCAGGACGCCGACCTGCTGGCCGACGTCGGCGGCAACCACCTCGCCGCCGATCTGCTCGGGGTGGCGTCGGGTGCCTACGGCCGGTCGGCCGAGCTGGTTGCGCTGGTGGGGAAGGCCACCGAGGCGCGCGCGCTGGTGCTGACGCTGGTCTTCGTGCTGGCCGCGTACGAGGCCCGCACCGATCGCAACGACTGGCGCTCCTTGCGTGCGGCCACCGGCCGCTACCTGGGCCACCTGCAGACCCTCGGGTATGCCCTGGCCGACGTCGAGCGCCGCGCTTGCGGTCAGGAACCCCTGTCCAGAAACAACTGATCCTGCTGAGTCGGGGTCGTGCCGCCGGGTGCGGCCCCACCGCAGGTCAGCACCATCGAGGTGAGGTGCGACCGCCGCCGGCGACCGCTCCGGGCTGGGTGCCCGCGCCGGTTCGCAGCTGGCGCGTCCGTGAGCTCCAGACCACTCGACGGGTACGGCGCCAACCTCACCTGCCCGCGTTCCTCGACCACCCCCCGGGGGGCAGACGCCCGTGAACCATCACCCAGCTGTGGCTGGCTGGGACCCTCGACAGACCGGCACCAGCCACCAAGGAGAACCCCGTGCTGTTCGCACCCCGCGCCGCCGACCTCGACCCGGTCGACCTGGAGTCTGCGCTGCTGCGCGCCGCCATCGGTGATTACACCTCTGAAGCCGCCATCCTGCTGCTGGCCAACGCAGGCCACTGGCTTCCCGCCCTCGCTGCTGCCGACCTCATCACCGTCGACACCGACGAGGACGACACCGCACCTCCCACCGGCCAGGTCCCCGGCGTGGCCTGGGCGGCCATCGCCTGGACTGAGCTCGACGAAGCTGTGCGCGTCGGCCGCATCGAGGGCAGCAGCGGCCAGCTGCGCATCCTCCGCTCGGCAGCGTCCATCGCCGATGGTCGGCCCGTCGACCTCGGCGACGTCGCGTCCGGCCTGGACCGGAGGCACCTTCAGCTGCTGTTGGCCGCCCTGTCCCACGCCGGCGGCAGCCACGAACACCACGACGCCGATGCGGGTACGCAGGTGGGCGAGCAGATGCCGCCGCTGGTGCCGTGGCCGGCCCGAGACTGACTGACGGCGCACGTGCCCTACCCGCCCCGGCCCCAGCTGCGGCCCCTGCCGCAGTTCGTCGGAACAGCCCGCAGTGGCACTGTGCTCGATCGGCAGCTGCAGGACCGGTTGGAGTCCTTCGTCGTCACCGCCTACGTCGAAGGTCGGTCGCTGCGGGAAATCGCCGAGCTGGTCGACCGGTCTCAGACCGCCGTTCGCCGCGTGCTGAACAAGCACCGGATCCCGCGCCGCGCTGTCGGCGCTGCCCGTGGAGTTTCTAACCCTCGAGGACGGCACCGGAACGTCGCGAGACCTGGTCGAACATGCGTGCGATCTTTGGGTGGTGGGTTCGAACAGGCGCTACCCCGAAGCGGGTGCGCAGCGTGCCCAGGAGCGCCGGCTGCAGGGCGCCCGGCGCCGCGGCACTCTCCACACACTCACGCCCGAGCAGCTGCAGCTGACCACCCGGGTCGTGTCGCTCGCGCCTGAGCGCGGTCCCATGCGGGCTTTGGCGTGGCTGAAGTTCGGTGATACCGACATCCGCTGCACGGTCCAGGTCAAGCGCTGGACGGTCGACGCCGTCGGCATCGAGCTCCAGGTGGGGGAGGAGCGGTTGCGCTGCTGGGTGTGGCAGGGCGCTGTCGAACGGGTCGAAGGCCCGACCGCCCACGCCTGATGCCGCGGGTGTTGTGGTCCATCACCGCGTTCCGAGACGCCGGCAGGAACAACTGGATCATCACCGCCGGCGGTGATGACACGCTGGGTCAGTCGCGCCGCGTTGCGTCCGTGGTGCTGGCACCCCGGGCCGGTCGCGAAGGGGACCGAACTCGGCTCTAGCGCAACCGATGATCGGTCGGGTGGATGCGGTCGGAGGGGCGCCGAGGCGTGTGATCAGGCGCGTCGGGCCTCGGTGCGTCGACGCCGTTTGACGCGGTACATGGCTTCGTCCGCGCGGGTGAGCAGGTTCTCGGGGGAGGAGTCCGTGCGGCTCAGGGCTATCCCGACGCTGATGCCCAGCTGGTGCACCGTCTCGGTCGAGTGGATGGGCTCGGCCAGCGCGGCGGTGACCCGGTCGGCGACGGCCTGCGCGTGCGGCGCGGTGTCCACACCTGGGCACAGCAGGACGAATTCGTCGCCACCGATGCGGGCGACGGTGTCGCCGGGGCGGACGGCGTCGAGCAGGCGGACGGCGGCCTGGGCGAGCACGTCATCCCCGGCGGCGTGGCCGAAGTCGTCGTTGACCGCCTTGAACCCGTCGAGGTCGCAGTAGAGGAGCGCCAAGGACCCGGCGTCGCGGTGAATGGCCTGCAGGGCGTGCGCGAGTCGGTCCATGAGCAGGGTGCGGTTGGGGAGTCCGGTGAGGGCGTCGTGCATGGCGGCGGTCCGCAGCTGCTCGGCCAGCTCGTGCTGCCGGGTGACGTCGGCCATCGCGACGACTGCTCCGACGCATTCGCCGTGGGCGTCCTGGATGGTGGTGCCGGAGACCGAGACGATCCGGGGAGGCTTCCCGTGTGCGCGGATGACCATCTCGGCGTCGGTGATGCGGCCCTCGTCGAACACCCTCATCAGCGGGATGCGGTCAACGGGGAGCGGTGTCGTGCCGTCGGCCTGGTAGAGGTCGTAGGCGCTGGCCAGCTCGGCGGGGGTCAGGGCCGCGTCGGTGTCCTGTCCGTGCCAGTGCCTGCTGACCTGGTTGAACAGCGTGACCCGGCGGTCGGCGTCCGCTGCGACCACCCCGACCGGCAAGGCCTCCAGCAGAGCATTCTCGAAGGCCCGGGTCCGGCTCAGCTGGTCGTTGACGCGAGCCAGCTCCGCCCGGGCCAGCTCGCTGCGCCGGTGGGCGCGGCGCCCGACCAGCAGGGCCACCACCACCTCGGCGAGATCTCCCAACCTGTCGAGCTGGTCGGGGGAGAGATGGCCGGGCGCGAGGTCGAACACGCACAGGCTGCCGATGGAGACCCCGTCGACGAGCAGCGGTGCACTGGCGTACAGCCGCACGGTGGAGCGGCGGCCGTCCACCCAGGGGTTGTCCGCGAAGCGGTCGTCGGCGGAGGCGTCCGGGACGTGCACCACGGTGCCGAGCCGGCCGGCGACATCGCACATCGATTCGTGCCTGGGCGAGTCCTCGCCCGGAAATCCTGTGGCGCTGGGTTGGCACTGGCGTTCGGTGTCCAGCAGGTTGATCGCGGCGTAGGGGACCCCAGCCACTGCTGCAGCGACCCGGACCACGGCGTCGAGCTCAACGTTGCCAGGGGTGTCGAGCAGGTCGAGGTCGGCCAGCAGGAGATGCTGCTGGGACCTGAGGCCGGCCTCGTCGAGCAGAGCTGTCATGTGGTGCACAACGGACCGGGTGCGGCCTGGCTTGAGGCCTGGCTGGGACGATCACCCGCCCGGGTCCCCTGGACGGCGGACGGCTCAGGATCAGGGCCACGGACGCCGCGCGGCGGGCCCGTCGATCACGCTGCCTGGAACGACCGTCGAGAGAGGCCCACGCCGTAACCTTCGAGCATCGTCGTCACCGGGGCCGCGGGGTCGGTGGCCGCCCCGAGAGCGACGAAGAGCGGCGTGAAGTGCTCGACGGTGGGGTGCGCGTAGGGCATCCCGGGCGCGGCGTCGCGGAACCGGGCGAGCTCGGCGACGTCACCGCGGGCCAGGGCGTCGGCGGCCCAGGCGTCGAAGTCCACGGACCAGGCCGGCGCCGTGTTCTGGGTGAAGTTCTCGCGGGTGAGGAACGGCAGGCCGTGGGTCATGTGGCCCGAGCCGACAACCAGGACGCCGGACTCCCGAAGAGGTCGCAACCGCTGGCCGAGCGCCAGCAGCTCGTCGGGGTCCTCGGTGGGCAGGCTCAGCTGCAGAACCGGGACGTCCGCGGACGGGTACATGATCTTCAGCGGTACCCAGGCGCCGTGGTCGAGGCCGCGGCGGGTGTGCTGATGGACCTGCTGGGTGTCGGGCATCAGACCGGCAACGGTCCGAGCCAGGTCCCCGGCGTCCGGGGTGTCGTAGCGGAAGGCGTCGTAGAGCGGGTCGAAGCCGCCGAAGTCGTACACCAGGTCCGCGGGCCGGTCCGCGCTCAGCGAGAGCGGAGCGGACTCCCAGTGCGCGGAGACGACGAGGATCGCCCTCGGCTTCGGGAGCGAACGGGCCCAGTCGTGCAGCGGGTCGAGCCAGTCATTGCTGGCGAACGGCATCGGCCCCCCGCCGTGCGAGACGTAGAGGCTGGGCAGGGGCCCGTCCTCGGGCGTCCACGTCCGGTGGGGGGCCGCCTGCTCGAGGGCCTGGGCCCGGCGCAGGTGCCCGGCGAAGGGGTGTGCAGCCGGGATACGGGCGTCGGCGACCTGGGTGGTGGTGGGGGTGGTGGGCACGGTGGCTCCTCGGCTGCAGGATGGGTGGGGGAGGAGGTGTCAGGCGACGACGGCGAAGCCCGCGGTCCAGGACACCTTCTCGGTGGCGGCCAGGGTGAGCTGCAGGAAGCCCAGGGCCTCGAGCTCGCGGGCCCGGCGGAGGGAGCCGGCGTCGACGGCGCGCAGGCCACCGGCGGTGACGATCGCGGCCAGCTGGGCCTTCGCGTCCGCGTCGTCCCCGGCGATCAGGACGGTGGTGGGCTGCTGCCCACCGACGGTGCCGGAGGCCAGCGTCGCGCCGAAGGTGGTGTTGAACGCCTTGAGCACACGCGAGTCGGGCAGGGCTGCGGCGACCTCGGCCGCCGCGGAACCATCCGCGGGCACGAGGAGGGAGTCGAACGTGGCGAAGTCGACCGGGTTGGTCACGTCGACGACGACCTTGCCGGCGAGCTCGGCGCCGCGGGTGGACGCGATGCCGGCCAGGGCTGCGTAGGGGACGGCGAGGACGACGACGTCGCCGGTCACCGGCGTGGCCGTGTCGTTGCTGCCGAGGAGCTCGACGGTGTTGTCGCCGGCCTGCGCGATCGAGGCGATGACCGAACCCATGGTGCCGGTACCCAGGATGCTGATGTGTGCCATGAGAGCTGCTCCTTGCCGAAATTATTGAAAGTTCATGTTCCGCCCTGCACAAGCCTTCGGCACTCGCAGCCGTTCCTGCCCGTCTTGTGATCCCGCGCACGGACCGCTCGCCCCATCTGGGACGGGTGCGGACGCGCGAGTGCCATCCAGGTCGGGGGCTCACGACCACAGGGGACGACCGGAGCCCGGATCCGGCCTCGCGCGTGGGGTGACGCGAGCCCGCGGGCATCGTCCTGCGAGGATCGACGGGTGCGGTGGAACGACATCGTCCGATGGTGCGACGGCCCGCTGCCCTACCCGAGGAGACCCCCCCTTGTTCGAGCTCCGCACGTACACCCTGGCCTCCGTCGAAGCCCTTGAGCGGTACGAGACCGTGCACTGGGCCCGGCACATCCCGAGCCTCGCGGCGGCTGGCGTCACCACGCACGCCATCTGGCGCCAGGAGCCGGCCGACGCGCCGACGCTCATCGCGTTGGTGTCCTACGCCGACGGTGCGGACCCCGGCGCCGTCACCGCCGAGTACATGAGCAGCCAGGCGTTCCGGGACGACATGGCCGGCTTCACGATGTCCGACATCGTCGCGGTGCACTCCGTCTTCCTCGCGCCGGCCGAGGCCTCCCCGCTGCGCTGAGTCCCCACCGTGCCCGGCGGACGCCTCCGCCGGGCACGGCCGGCTCGTTCAGCGTCCCGCCTGCCACTGGCGCACCCAGGCTCGCCCGTAGTCGTTGCCGTGCGGCGTGCGCAGCACGGTGTGGACATGGAAGGGCTGGGGTGTCCGGTAGTCCAGGAAGACGCCGCAGTGGTGATCGAGCTCGGCGATCAGCACCGGGGACTGCAGGCGGGCGTAGAAGACGTCCCCGGGAGCATGACCACCGATCCAGCTGAACGACGTCTCCGCCCAGTGGTCCCTCACCTCCCGCAGGCATGCCGTCCGCGGACCGTCAGGCAGCAGGGAGACGGCCGTGGCGACCAGGGTCAGAGCTGCGTCCTGCGCCGCCTGCGGTAGGTCGGCCACCTGGACGCCCTCGACCGGGATGACCCGGTTGTCCTGGAACGCCCCCGCCAGGTGCCGCTCGTCACCTGGGTGGACCCGGCCCGGGGGCATCGCCGGGTCCACCATCTGCGCGTAGACGGTGGCAGCGGCCCGCTGGTCCGGGGTCATCGCGTCCATCACCGCCAGGTGCTGTGCTATCCGGTCGCCGAAGGCCCTGTGGCCGGCATCCGGGCCGTCGTCGATCCGGTCGGGCTCGGCTCCCAGGAACACTGGTGACACGATCATCCGGCCCTCGACGACCAGGCAGTTGACCGCGCAGTGGTGGCCGTAGAGCTGCCAGCCCCAAGGTGCCCGCAGGTCGGGGTCGCCGTAGAGCGCGATGTTGTAGCTGAGCTCGTTCAGGATCGCCGGCAACCCGACGACCTCGCCGAGGAAGCCGTTGATCCGCATCATCGCGTGCACCTGGGCGTATCCCTCGGTGGAGAGCGACGCCGCGACCAGCGCCAGCGCGGCCTCCTGGACGGGGACCGGCTGGAACTCCAGCCGGAGCCCGGTGTCGAACTGCATGAACTCCGGGTTCGCCCATGTCTGCCACTCGGGGGCGTCCACCGGGTGCTGCAGCTGCGCCCGGTCGTCGTCGTCGAGCAGCTCGAGCAGCCTGTCGGCGGCGGCGATCATCGCCGACACCGGGGCCTCCTCGCCGGGTGCGGCCGGGGTCAGGTCGTAGAGGTCCTCGCGCAGCGTGCCGTCCTCGGTGATGCCGCGGAAGGGGGCCAGGTACAGCGGCGTCCAGCCCTCGACCAGCCCACCGGTGAACGTGCCGGGGGTGCGGGCGTGCTCGCGGTAGGCGTAGGGGTCCATCCCGCGGACCGAGGCCAGCCGCGGGTGGTCGTGCGGGAAGAGGTACTGCCGGAAGTCCGTCACCGGCCGGCCACCACGGGCGTGGTCAGCGTGCCGAGCCGGTCGATCTCCACCTCGACGACATCGCCGGGCTGCATCAGCCACTGCGGGTCGCGGGCGTAGCCGACCCCCGAGGGCGTGCCGGTGGCCAGCAGGTCGCCCGGGCGCAGCGTGAACGTGCGCGACGCCAGCGCCAGGGTGTCGCCGACGGTGTAGACCATCTCGTCGGTCGAGCCGTCCTGCACGATCTGCCCGTTGACCCGGGTCCGCACCCGCAGACCGTCGCGCAGGTCGCCGACCTCGGCGGCCGGCACGATCGGGCCCAGCGGCCCGGACCGGTCGGCGTTCTTGCCGAGGATCCACTGGCTGGTCAGCTTCTGCGCCCGGCGGGCGGTGATGTCGTTAAAGGTGGAGTACCCGACGACGGCGGCCAGCGCCTCCTCGGGCGTGGCGTCGACCAGCTCGGCGCCGACGTATGCCATCACCTCGCCCTCCCAGTCCAGGCCGTCCTCGTCGACCGGCACCGGGACGCCGACCCCGCCGACCGACAGCGACTGCGTCCAGCGGGCGAACAGCGTCGGGTGCGGCGGCGCGCCCTCGCCGGCGAAGGAGCCCTCGGCGACGTGCTTGAGGTAGTTCAGCCCGATGCAGATCACCCGGGCGCCGGGCAGCACCGGCGGCACCAGCTCGACGTCGGTGACCGCGAGCTCCGGCGCGGCCATCGCGGCGGCCGGGTCGGCGGCCAGCAGGGCGGCGGCGTCGGACCAGAACTCCTCCAGGGTGGCCAGCGCGGTCACCCGGGCGCCGTCCTCGGACAGCGCACCGACCTGCACGTCCCCGCTGTCCGTGTCTCCGGTGCGGTGGCGGAAGCCGACGATCCTCACTGCTGCCCTACCGAAGCGATGAAGTTCTCGACGAGGTCGACGAACACGTCGGGGACGGTGTTCTGCAGGTCGTGCGCGCCGGTGGGCACCAGCTGGAAGTCGGCCTGGGGCAACTCCTCCTGGAAACGCTGCTGCTGGCTGGGGGCGATGATCTCGTCGTCCTCGCCCAGCAGGGCGAGCACGGGGGTACCCCGTTCCCGGATGGCAGCGATGGCCTCGGAGGCCTGCAAGTCCGGCTCGATCCAGCCGAACATCCGGAGCCGGACGCTCATCTGCCCGGTCACGTACTCCGGGGTCGCCCACGGCTTGCGGGGATCGGTGACCGGGGCCGGGTAGGACGCCTCGGGTCCGGCGTCCGAGCCGGGCTCGGGCGGGGGAGGCATCCGGAGATCCTCGGGTCGGCTGGGGGCCATGCCGCCTTCCAGGACGATCCCGCGGACCCGGTGCGGGAGCGCCGCTGCGACGTAGAGGGCGTTGCTGCCGCCCATCGAGGTGCCGACCAGGAAGAAGGGCCCGTCGGTCAGGCGCTCGACGGCTTCGGTGAGGATCGGCCCCAGCTGCGACTGGTGCATCTTCTCGCTGACGTCGTCTCGGGCGCCCCATCCCGGCGGGTTGAGCTCGATGACCCGGTAGTGGCCGGCCAGCTGGTCCTTGGCAATCGACATCTCCAGACCGGCCGACCCCGGCAGGGATACGAGGACCGCTGCAGGATCCTCGGGCCCGGCAGTGGCGTAGTCCAGCGTGTAACCACCGGCCTGCACGGTGCCGTAGGTGAACCCTCCGCCGGGGAGGCGACCCGGTGAGGGGGCGGGGCTCTCGGTCATGCCGGCACCGGCTGGGCGGTGAGGGGCAGCTGTGCAAGCAGCGCATCGACCAGAGCGGAGGTTGCCTGTGGGCCGGTGGCGGTACCGAAGAGGTAGAAGTCCGGGCGGCTGATGTAGCTGGTGGCGCCGTGCTCGGCCAGGAAGGTGGCGTAGGTGTCCTCCAGGTCGCCCACTCCGCCGTCGCCGAGGATCAGGACCTTCGCTCCGATCGAGTCCAGTGCGCTGCGCTGGGCATCGGTGAGGGCGTCGTCCAGGGGGTCGGCGCTGATCACCTGGAACCCGAAGCCGACCAGGTCGTCCAGCAGGCCCTCCCGCTCGCCGATGCGGACCTTGCCCTGCGGGCTGAGCTCTCCGGCGGGTCCGACCGGCTCGCCGTCGGGGCCGCGGTGGATGATCCCGGCGGTGAGGATGGGCATGGGTGGCAGGTGGGCCTCGCCCGAGCGCAGGAAGGCGTCGCGGCCGGCGGCCTTGGCGGAGTCCTCCTCGGTGAGCAGCCCCCACTGCGCCAAGGACCCGTGGACCAGGGGGACCACGTGTGCCAGCCGCTCGGGCTCGTAGGTGTCCAGCAGCTCGTCGGTGGCGCAGCCCCGGAGCACCAGGTCGAGCTTCCAGGCCAGGTTGGCGCCGTCGCGCATGGCCGAGCAGGAGCCCTGGGCCATGAACGGGGTCATGGCGTGGGCGGCGTCGCCACCAATGAAGACCCGGCCACTGCGGAAGGACTTGGCGTACTGGGAGCGGAAGCGGTAGAGGACCCGCCGGCTGATCCGGACCGCCTCGCGGGGGATGCCGATGTTGGCCTCCAGCCACGCGTAGCCGTGCTCCTCGTCCATGAGCTCGGCAGGCTCGGTGCCGGGCATGATCCGGACGTCGGTGCGGCAGCGGCCGGCCCCGTTCGGCCCCCAGAAGTAGGGCCCGGTCGGGATCATGTGGATCTCGGTCTCGGGCTCCTTGATCGCCGGGTCGAGGATGTCGAAGTCGGTGAGGAACCACTGGTCGTCGTGCTGGCGGAGGATCTCCAGCGGGATCCCCAGCGCCTGGCGGACGAAGCTCGATGCGCCGTCCATGCCGACGACGTAGGTCGCGGTCACCTGCTCGAGGGGGGCCTGCTCGTCGGTGGTGGTCAGCGTCCGCGCCGTCACCCGGACCGAGTCCCCGAGGTCCTCGACCTCGGTGACCTCGGTCCCCCAGCGGACGTCGACGGAGGGGAGGGAGGCAACCCGCTCCTGCATGGCGCTCTCGATGTTGGGCTGGTGGAGGCTCAGGTGCGAGGCGTGACCGCACAGCTCACCGGTCCAGTCGAAGCGGATGGCCAGCTCGCCGTCGGCCCCGTACAGGTTGCCGAAGTGCTGGGGGACGGAGCCCTCCAGTGCCTTGACGCCGTCGCCGGTGTGCTGCAGCAACCTGGCGATCTCGCCGTCCAGGGTGCTCATCCGGGGCAGCCCGTAGGGCGCGGGGAACTTCTCGAACACCACCACGCGGTGCCCGGCCTGCCCCAGCAGGGAGGCCAGCACCTCGCCCCCGGGTCCGTATCCAACGATGGCGACGTCCACGTCGACGGTCATGAGAGCTCCATCAGGGTGCAGGCGGGTCGGCCCGGTCGGCCGACGCTCGCTGTATGACGCGTACCACTGTCGTGAACGCCGTCACATCACGGAAGTGCGAGTTCGTTATCGAAGTCATCGGCCTCACCTATGGTGGGGTGTGGACTACGCGGGCCTGCGCAACCTGGATCTCAACTTGGTCGTCACCCTCGACGCGCTGCTCAGCGAGCGCGGCGTCACCCGGGCAGCAACGCGACTGGGGGTGACCCAGCCCTCGGTGTCAGGAGCGCTGGCCAAGCTGCGACGACACTTCGGGGACGAACTGCTGATCCGCGACGGCAACAGGTCGGTGCTGACCCCGCTCGCCGAGCAACTGGCTCCCCGGACCGCCGCGGCACTGTCCGGCTTCCAACGCGTGTTCGATGCCACGCCCGACTTCGACGCGTCCTCCTCCGCCCGCGAGTTCACCATCATGGTGTCCGACTACGCCGCGATGGTGCTGGGTGGTGCTGTGACCACGGTGGTGGCGCAGCAAGCCCCACACGTACGGATCCGCCTGCTGGAGATCAGCGTGCAGGCGATGACCAACGCGATGGAGACCCTGCGCACCGTCGACGGAGTCGTGCTGCCGCACGGATTCCTCAGCGACGTCCCGGCCGTCCAGCTCTTCGAGGACGACTGGGTGTGCATCTTGTCCCAGGACAACACCGAGGTGGGCGAGAACCTCACGATGGACCAGCTCGCGGTGCTGCCGTGGGTGATCGGGTACGACGGGCCGATCGCCTTCACCCCGGCGGTCCGTCAGCTGCGGATGCACGGAGTCGAGCCCGTGGTCAACGTCATCGCCGAGACCTTCTTGGCCATCCCCTTCCTGGTGGCCGGCACAGACCAGGTGGCGCTGGTGCAGCGCCGGCTGGCCGACCGCCTGGGCACGGCAGCAGGAGTTCGTCAGCTGCCCTGCCCCTGGGACGCCGTGCCGCTGGCCGAGGCATTCTGGTTCCACCCGGCATTCCGTGGTGACCCGGCCCATGCGTGGCTGCGGAGAGCCTTGACCAGCGCCGGCGAAGCGGTCTCCGCAGAGGAACAGCCGGCGCGGAGAGGGACCGGCCGCGCCGCCAGTGCCCGTCTCAGCGCAGGTGGTGCAGCAGGTGGTCCTGCATGAACGTGGCGGCCTCCCTCAGCGCTGCCAGCGGACGGTCGCCCTTGGGCCGGACGGGGAAGTCGTGGTCGACGCCGTCCAGGCACGTGTAGGTCAGCTCGGCGCCGGCGGCCCGCGCTCTCTCCGCGAAATGCTCGATCTGCGGGCGGAGCGAGTCCAGCTCCGCGCTGAGCACCAGCAGCGGCGGCAGCGCCGCCAACATTTCCCCGTCGGCCAGGACCGGTGACGCCAGCGCCTCCGGTCGGCGAGCAGCTTCGGCGAAGTAGGTCACCTGGATGCTCCGCACCAGGCCGGGGCTGACGAATGGTGCCGGCGACTCGCTGCCCACCGGGGAGGTGTAGTCGTGGGCCGGGATGGTCTGGTCGACACTCGGGACCACGAGCACGCCCGCCCGCAGCGCAGGGTCCCCGTTCTGATGTGCCAGCTGCAGCACACCGAGCGCCAGGTTCCCGCCGGCACTGCCCCCACCGATGGACACCCGCCCGCTGTCCCATCCCATGCGGTCACCCGAGCTCTGCACCCATCGCAGGACGTCGTAGCACTCCTCGTGGGCTTGCGGGTACCGCGCCTGGGGCGCCGTGGAGTAGTCGATGTTGATCACCACCGCGCCGACCTCGCCGGCGATGGCCCGGACCAGGTGGTCGTCCTGACGCGGTGCCCCGATGAGGAACGCCCCGCCGTGGATGTTGATGTGCACCGGCGGGGCAGTGCCCTCGCCGTTGAGCGGTGCGCCCGCCGCCGGATGCGTGATGAAGCACCGGATCGCACCGTGCCGCGTCGGGACGCTCACGGTCTGCGCAGCAGGCACCTCCCGGCTGGTCAGCTCCACCGACGGTGCCGCGATGAGCCGGGTGACGACCGTGGCGAGGAACCGGGCCTGCAGGTGGGCAACGATGTCGGGCAAGGGGTACCTCTCCGAGAACGGGCGTGGTGGTTCCGGCGCGGGCGGCCGGCTCACAGATGGGTCAGGGCCGAAGCCGGCGATTCCAGCGAGTCGGCCACGACCCGCATGAACCCGGCCGCTGTGCCACCGTCGCAGACCCTGTGGTCGAAGACGAAGGACATCTGCATGATCTTGCGGACGACGATCTCGCCCTCGACCACCCACGGGCGGTCGATGATCCGACCGAAGCCCAGGATGGCCGCCTCGGGGTAGTTGATGATGGCCGCGCTGCCGTCGACCCGGAATCCGCCGTAGTTGTTGACGGTGAACGTCCCGGCAGCCAGTTCCTCGCTGGTCGCCTGGCCGGCCCGGGTCCGCTTGGTGAGGTCACCGATGGCGGAGTCAAGCTCGGTCATCGTCATCCGACCCGCATCCAGCACGGCGGGGACGACCAGGCCGCGGGGGCTCTGCACAGCGATCCCCAGGTCGATGCGCTCGAGCTGCACGATCTCGCTGGTGTCGGTGTCGACCCGGCTGTTGAGGACGGGGTGGGCGCGCAGTCCGGCGACGGCGAACCGACCGAAGAAGGCCATCAGCGAGGGCGCGGGACCGCCCGCCGCCTTCAGTCGTTCCCGCAGCATCCAGGTGTCGGTGACGTCGACGTCGACCCACACCGTTGCTTCGGGGATCTCGGCGCGGCTGCGGGTGAGAACTGCCGAGACGGCCTTGCGGAACCCGTTCAACGGGATCCGCAGCTCACCGGCTGTTGTCGTGCGCTCGGGCTCCGCCGGTGCCGGTGCCGCCCCACCCGCTGCGTCCACGTCCGGGTTGACCATGGATGGAGCGGCCGGGGCGGTCGAGCGTTCGGCGGCCGCCAGGACCGCCGAACGCGTGATGACCGTCCCGCCGGTCTGCCGGGCGAGCTGACCCAGGTCGACCCCGGTGTCACGCGCCAGCCGGCGCACCAGGGGTGACACGACGAGCGGGACCCGGCCGACCGGTGCCGGTGCGGGTGCGCCGACCGTGGGTGTGCTCGACTGTCCGGTCCCGCGGCGCCTGCGGCGGTGTCCGCTGGCAGTCGCCGTGGTGCCGTAGCCGATCAGGACGTTCCCGGACCCCGCCTGCTCCTCCTCGCGGTAGGTCTGAGCGGCGACGGCCTCGACCGAGGAGTCGAGAGGGTTCGCTGCGGCGGCTGCGACCGGGGAGACGCTGATCAACGGGCTGCCCACATCGACGGTCTGACCCTCTTCCCCGTGCAGGCGGGAGACGCGCCCGGCGTAGGGGGTGGGGACGTCGACCAGCGACTTGGCGGTCTCGACCTCGACAACCACCTGGTCGACGGTGACCACGTCACCCTCGGCGACCAGCCAGCGGACGACTTCTGCGTCGGTGAGGCCTTCCCCGAGGTCGGGCAGCAGGAAGGTCTGCTCGCTCACGAGGTCTCCCACTGGAGGGCGTCGACGGCATCGAGGACCCGGTCCACGCCGGGCAGTTGGAAGTGCTCCAGTTTGGGCGGCGGGAAAGGGATGTCGAATCCGGTGACCCGGGCGATCGGCGCCGCCAGGGAGTGGAAGCAGCGCTCCGTGACCCGGGCGGCGATCTCGGAGGCGACGCTGGCGAAGCCCGGAGCCTCGGCGATGACCACGGCACGCCCGGTGGAGCGCACCGCTGCGGCGACGGTCTCGTCGTCGAAGGGAACGATGGACCGCACGTCGACCACCTGCAGGCTGCGTCCCTCCTGGGCAGCGATCGCAGCTGCTTCCAGGGCGACCGGGACGGACGGTCCGTAGGCGATGAGAGTGGCATCGGTGCCGGCCCGCCGGACGACGGCCCGCCCTATCCCGGGGACCTCGGCGGACAGGTCCACCTCCTCCTTCGCCCAGTACAGCTTCTTCGGTTCCAGGAAGACCACCGGGTCCGGCGAGGCGATCGCGGCCCGCAGCAGCCCGTAGGCGTCTGCGGCATCGGCCGGCGTGAGGACCTGCAGCCCGGGGGTGTGGGCGTAGTAGGCCTCCGAGGAGTCGCAGTGGTGCTCGACGCCCCCGATGCCACCCGCGTAGGGCACCCGGATGACCATGGGCAGGGTGACCGCACCCCGCGTCCGGTTGCGCATCTTCGCGACGTGGCTGACGACCTGCTCGAACGCCGGGTAGCCGAACGCATCGAACTGCATCTCCACCACCGGGCGCATGCCGTTCATCGCCATCCCGATCGCCATCCCCACGATGCCGGACTCGGCCAACGGGGTGTCGAAGCAGCGGGTGTCGCCGAACTCGGCCGTCAGACCGTCGGTGATCCGGAAGACCCCGCCCAACGCGCCGACGTCCTCACCGAACACCACCACGGAGGGGTCGGCGGACATCTCGTCCCGGAGCGCGTGGTTGAGCGCCTGGGCCATCGTCAGCTTCTGGTGCCCGGTCGGTGCGGGCTGGGTGGTCGTGGTGCTCATCGGAGTGCTCCTTCACGGGACTGCTCGTCGGCGACCACCGCGGACTGCTCGATCAGCTGTGGTGTCGGGACGGCGAAGACGTGGGTGAACAGGTCGGCCGGATCTGGTGTGACGTCCCGGAAGAGCTCTTCCCGCATGCCCGCCGCCAGCTCCTCGGCGGCCGCGTCGGCGACCTGCTGGCCGGCGTCGTCGAGCAGGCCCCGCCCACGCAGGTAGGTGCTCAGCCGGGCGAGCGGGTCCCGGTGCTCCCAGGCGGCGACGTCGGCGTCCGCGCGGTAGCGCCGGGCGTCGTCGGCGTTGGTGTGGGCCTGCATCCGGTAGGTGTGGGCCTCGATCAGCTGGGGGCCGGCACCCTCCCGAGCCCGGGTCACCGCGTCCCCCAGGACGGTGAGCAGGGCGGCCGCGTCGTTGCCGTCGACCCGTTCGCCCCGGATGCCGTACCCGATGCCCTTGTGGGCCAGCGACGGGGCCACGGACTGCCGCGCCAGCGGGACGGAGATCGCGTACTCGTTGTTCTGCACAAAGAAGACGACCGGGGCGCGGAACACGGCGGCGAAGTTCAGGGCCTCGTGGAAGTCGCCCTCGCTGGTCGCGCCGTCACCGCACATGGCCAGCACGACCGTCGGCTCCACGCGCAGGCGGGCGGCGTGAGCGACACCGACGGCGTGCAGCAGCTGCGTCGCCAGCGGGGTGGCCTGCGGGGCGACGTTGTGGGTGTAGGGGTCGTAGCCGGAGTGCCAGTCACCCTTGAGCAGGACCAGCACCTCGCCGGCGGGGACACCGCGGGCCACGACGGCCGCGGTGTCCCGGTAGGTCGGGAAGAGCCAGTCCGCGGCGTCCAGTACCTGGGCGGCCGCCACCTGGCAGGCCTCCTGCCCGTGCGACGACGGGTACACCGCCAGCCTGCCCTGCCGGACCAAGGCGTAAGCCTGGTCGTTCAGCCGCCGGGCGGCCACCAGCGCGGTGTAGGCGCGCACCAGGTCCGCGTCGGAGGGCATGGCCCGCGCGGAGGTGGCCACCCGTTCGCCATCGGGGCCGATCAGCTGCACCGGGACTGCGGTCGGCATCAGGAGATCAGCGTCGACGGGCATGCGGGAATGGTCGAGGGACAGCCACCCGTCGTCCAGTAGTCGCTGATCTTCGAGAAGACGTACGCTCACATCCCCACCTGGCGAGCCGTTCGTCCAATCAAGGAAGCAACCGCAGGCGAGGAGATGGACGAGTGGCACAGCACCTCGACGGCATCGATCAAGCGATCTTGACCACCCTCACCGGGGACGGGCGCATCTCGATGCGCTCCCTGGCCGAGCAGCTGCACATCTCTCGGGCCAACGCCTACGCCCGCGTCGAGCGACTCCAGGCCACGGGGGTCATCCGGGGCTTCCGCGCCGACGTCGACCCGGTGCTCGCCGGGCAGACCACCTCAGCGTTCGTAACCATGAACGTGCGTCAGTCGCAGTGGCGGGACATCCGAGAACGACTCCGCGCCCTGCCGGGTATAGCCCACATCGGCCTGGTGGGCGGGGAGTTCGACGTGGTGCTGCTCGTCCGCGCCCGGGACAACGCCGATCTGAAGCGCGTCGTGCTCGACGAGATCCAGAGCATGCCTGGGGTGCTCACCACCCGAACCCACTTGATCTTCGAGGAACCCGACGTGCGAGACCCCAGCGGCCGCACCGCCCCCGTCGGCGACTGACCGGGCACATTCGCCACCCGCGTCGCTCCGGCAGAGTGCAACGGCAGGCTGTCACCAGGCGGGACGGCACCGTCTCAGGAACGCTCGCGGTGTCCGGGATGGTCGACGGAGCCCGCAGCCGGGGCTGGAGCCGTGGAGGCCCGCACGGTCAGGGTGGTCGCCAACTCGTAGTGGTCCACACCCGGGGCGGTTCCCTCCAGGGTCTCCTGGAGGACCCTGATGGCGACCTGGCCCAGCTCTTCGAAGGGCTGGCGGATCGCGGTCAGCGGGGGACTGGCCGTCGCGGCGTTCGAGGTGTCGTCGAACGACACCACCGACAGCTCGTCGGGCACCGCGATGTGCAGGCGGCGGGCAGCCTCCAGGACCCCGAGAGCTTGGGCGTCGCTGGTCGCGAAGACGGCGGTCGGCGGCTCCGGGCCGGACAGCAGCGAGCAGGCGGCCTCGATGGCCTCCTCGTAGTCGAAGTCGGTGGGCCGGACCAGTCCTGAGTCGAAGGCGATACCGGCTTCGTGCAGCCCGGCGCGGTAGCCCTGGAGGCGGGCGCCGCCGGCGGGGGAGTGCGGTCGACCGGCCACGATCCCGATCCGTCGGTGCCCCAGGTCGAGGAGGTGCTGGACCGCGTCGCGCCCACCCCGCCAGTTGGTGACGCCGATGTTGGGCACACCGGGCATGGGCTCGCTGAGCGGGTCGACCAGCACGACCGGCACGTGGGTGTCGAGGACCCGACGTTGGTCGCGCTCGGTCATCCGGGAGATCACCAGCACCATGCCTGCGACGTCCGGCCGGTCGCAGCCGTCGATCCACTCCGTCACCGATCGGTGCATCGTCGTGCCCACCACCACCTCGAACCCCTGGGCTGCCGCGGCATCCACCAGGCCTCGTGCCAACTCCAGCGGATAGGGGCTGTCCAGGTCCCGGAACACCACCAAGATGCGCTGAGCGGTGACGATCGGCTGGTCCGACGACCACCCGGCCTCCGACAGCATCTCCAGGATGCGCGCCCGGGTCTCGGCGCCGACGTCCCGGCGGCCGTGCACCACCTTGGACACCGTCCCCACGGACACGCCGGCCTGGCGGGCAACGGCGGTGAGGAGCCCGTGTCGTCGCCCCCCGCCGCTCCGGCCGTTGGCGGGCGCCACCAGCGTCACCGTCGCCAGCCCTGGGAGATATAGGTCACCCGGACACTGTGTGTCTCGCAAGTCGCTACGTCAAGGTTCGCAAGTATCGAGAGCCAGATGGGCGTGTGGGCGCAATGTTTGCGTAACTTTGCAGCCCGATGTGGTTGCCGTCACGGCGTGCGTGGGCTCAACTTCACCTCGCTCGCAACGACGGGGGCCCGTTCGGATCAGGTCCGAAACTTTCGTCGGCGATCGGCGGATGGGTCGTCGGTCGAGCGTCGGGGTTGTCGGACGGACCGCCACCCCTCGGAAAGAGGTGCACAGATGAACAGGAGCCGGTGGACGCGAACCCTCTTCGCATCCGGCGCAGCCCTCGCAGTCGCCGTCTCGGCGACCGGCTGCGGTGGTGGTTCGACCGAGGCCAGCTCGCCGACCGGCGACGCGAGCTTCTGGACCCTGCAGGACCCGACCAACACCGTGCAGCAGGCCGGGATCGATGCGTTCAACGAGACCGGGGACGGCACCGTCACCCTCGACGCCGTCCCCTCTGACGGCTACCTCGACAAGCTGCGCGTCTCCATGGGTTCCGGTCAGGCACCGGACATGTTCTTCAGCTGGGGCGGTGGCCCGATGCGCGAGTACGCCGAGGCCGACCGCATCGTCGACATCGCCAGCCTGCCCGGCGCCGAGAACCTGGCCGACCAGTTCCTGCCCTCGGTCCTCCAGGCCGGGTCGAGCGACGACGGAACCGTGTTTGGCATCCCGTGCCGCGGTACCCAGCCGGTGTTCCTCTTCTACAACAAGCAGGTGTTCGCGGACGCCGGCGTCGAGCCGCCGACGACGATGAGCGACCTGCAGGACCTCGTCGGCACGTTCCAGGACCGCGGCATCACCCCGATCGCCCTCGCCGGGGAGAGCTCCAGCTCGTGGACGGAGCTCATGTGGCTGTCCTACCTCACCGACCGCATCGGCGGCCCTGAGGTCTTCCAGCGCATCGAGAGCGGCGAGGAGGACGCCTGGCGTGACCCGGCTGTCCTCCAGGCCGCGGAGACGATCCAGGACCTGGTCGACTCGGGGGCCTTCGGCACGAACTTCGGCTCGGTCGGCTACGGCGCCGGCGGCTCGTCCACGCTCGTGTCGAGCGGGCAGGCAGCCATGCAGCTGATGGGGTCGTGGGAGTACGCGGTGCAGCAGGAGGCCTCCGCGGACTTCGCGGCCAACGGCCTGGGCTACGTGCCGTTCCCGGCTGTCGAGGGCGGTGCGGGCGACCCGGACAACATCGTCGGCAACCCCACCAACTACGTGTCCGTCACCTCGGGGGCACCCTCCCAGACTGCGGCGGACTACCTCGAGACGCTGACCAGCGACGAGTACGTCCAGGGCCTCGTCGACCTCGGTGAGGTGCCCGTCACGGCCAACGCGGAGGAGGCCCTCGCCTCCGCGCCGAACCCGGACTACGCCCGGTTCCAGTTCGACCTCGTCGCCAATGCGCCGACCTTCACCCAGTCCTGGGACCAGGCGCTCGGCTTCGAGATCGCCACGCCCATGCTGGCCGCTCTGCAGGAGCTGTTCAACGGGCAGCAGACCCCGGAGCAGTTCGTCGACACCGTCGCGGCCATCTAGGAACGAGGCCTTGACGTCGTGACCTCGCTCACCGCTGCCCGCGCGGGCCGGCGGAGTGCCGAGCGCCGGGCCGACCCCTCGCAGGGTCGGCCCGGCGTGCTCTGGGCCCTCCCCGGACTACTCTTCTTCGGCATCTTCGCCATCGTCCCCATGGTGGGGGTGCTCTACCTGTCCTTCACCGACTGGGACGGCCTCAACGTGCCGTCGCTGATCGGCCTCGACAACTGGACGGAGTTCTTCAGCGACTCCACCGTGCTGTCCTCGACGGTGGTCACGTTCGTCCTGCTGATCGGCAACCTGGTCGCACAGACGATCGCTGCAGTCCTGCTCGGCGCCTGGTCGGCAGGGCCGCAGCGCAACCGGGCGATCCTCTCCAGCATCTTCTTCATCCCCCTGGTGCTGTCCATCGCAGCCGCTGCCGTCATGTGGCGCCAGCTGCTGGACCCGAACTTCGGGGTTCCCTCCAAGCTGGAGTGGCTGTTCGGAGACGGGAACCTGCTGGGGACCCAGACCGGGGCGATCGCCTGCCTGATCGCCGTGGGCAGCTGGCAGTACATCCCCTTCCACGCCCTGCTCTACCAGGGCGCGGCCCGCGCGATCCCGCGCTCGCTCTACGAGGCCGCCGAGATCGACGGCGCCGGGCGGTACCGCCAGTTCCGCGCCATCACCCTTCCCCAGCTGCGCAACACGATGGTCACGTCGATGACCTTCATGATCGTCGGTGGCCTGACGGCCTTCGAGATCGTGCTCGTCCTCACCAACGGCGGACCAGGGAGCGATACGACGATCTTGCCCTTCCTCATGTACCGCGAGGCCTTCCAGAGCTACAACATGGGCTACGCGAGCACCATCGCCGTGCTGTTGCTGGTGCTGTCGACCGCGGTGTCCCTGGTCCTCGTCCGACTCACCGGGTACGACCGGATGAAGAGCACCCTGGAGGGGGTGTGAGGAGGCCCAACTACCTGGCAGGGCTGGGGTCGCTGATCTGGCTGGCGGTGATCGCCGTCCCCCTGTACGCGGTGATCGCGACCGCCTTCCGGCCCTCGTCGCAGTACGTCGACGACGGACCGCTCGCCCTGCCCAGCCAGTTCACGCTGGACAACTTCGCCACCGTCCTCGCGGGCAACTTCCCCCGGTACGTCGGGAACACGCTGTTCGTCGCTGCGGCGACGGTGGTGGTCGTGCTCGTCCTGGCGGTCCCCGTGGCGTACTCGGTGGTGCGGGGCGGCGGGCGCAGCTCGTCGAGGATCTTCCGGCTGTTCCTGCTCGGGCTGGCCATCCCGGCCCAGGCGGTCATCATCCCGGTCTTCCTGATCATCAACCGGTTGGGTCTGTACGACACCTACTGGGCGGTGATCCTGCCGACCGCCGCTTTCGCCCTGCCGGTGAGCGTCCTGGTCCTGGCGGGGGGCATGCGTGACATCAACGCCGAGCTGTTCGAGGCCATCGAACTGGACGGTGCCAGCCCGGGCCGCGCCCTGTGGCACCTGGTGATCCCGCTGTCCCGCAGCTCCATCGCCACCGTCGCAGTCTTCACCGCGCTGAACGCGTGGAACGGGTTCCTCTTCCCGCTGATCCTCACCCAGTCGGCCGAGACCCGGATGGTCACGCTCGGCATCTACGACTACATCGGCCAGTACCAGGTGAACCCGCCGCAGGTCTTCGCGGCGATCCTGCTGTCCGCGGTGCCGATCCTCGCCATCTACCTCTTCGCGCGCAGATCCCTCGTGGCCGGCCTGGCCGGCGCGGGCGGCAAGTAGCGCCCCGCCTCACCCCCACGTCCGCCCCTCGCCGAGCGGGCCCGTGTGCACCCCTCCACCTCGAGAACGGACCTCCACGTGACGATGCAGCAGGACCACCGACTCACCGGCAGCTGGCACGACACCGACCGCCCGGCGCACGAGCGGGCGGCCGCGCTGCTGGCCGAGATGACCCTGGAGGAGAAGCTCGGCCAGATCGGCAGTTCCTGGCCCGGGGAGGAGGACGCGGGCGGCGATGTCGCCCCGATGCAGGAGACCTTCCGGGGTGCTCGTCCCTTCGACGAGGAGATCGTCGACGGTCTCGGACACATCACCCGTGCCTTCGGGACCGCGCCCGTCGAGCCCGGCACCGGCAAGGAACGGCTGACCGACCTGCAGCGGCAGGTGGTTGCCGCCAACCGGTTCGGCATCCCGGCGATCGCGCACGAGGAGTGCCTGACCGGACTCACCGCTTGGAAAGCCACGGTGTACCCGACGTCGCTGGCCTGGGGAGCGAGCTGGGACCCCGACCTGGTGCAGGAGATGGGGCGGGCGATCGGCGAGGACATGGCGTCCCTGGGTGTCCACCAGGGACTGGCCCCCGTCCTGGACGTGGTGCGCGACTACCGGTGGGGTCGGGTCGAGGAGACCATGGGGGAGGACCCGTACCTGGTCTCGGAGGTCGGTCTGGGGTACGTCACCGGCCTGCAGTCCGGCGGCGTGCTCGCCACCCTGAAGCACTTCGCCGGCTACTCCGCCTCCCGCGGCGGGCGCAACCACGCGCCCGTCGGTATGGGTCCGCGGGAGTTCGCCGACGTGGTCCTGCCCCCGTTCGAGAAGGCCGTCGTCGTCGGCCGTGTCGCCTCGGTGATGAACTCCTACGCGGACGTCGACGGCGTGGCCCCGGCCGCGGACCACGCGCTGCTGACCGAGCTGCTCCGGGACCGCTGGGGGTTCACCGGCACCGTGGTGTCCGACTACTGGGCGGTCGCGTTCCTGGCCACCACCCATCGGGTGGCTGAGGACCTGTCGGCGGCGGGTGCCATGTCCCTGGCTGCCGGTATGGACGTCGAGCTCCCGCACACGCTGGCCTTCGGCGAGCGGCTGGCCCAGCAGGTGCGGGCCGGACTCGTCCCCGAGGAGGACGTCGACCGGGCGGCGCTCCGGGTGCTGACCCAGAAGGCTCACCTCGGCCTGCTCGACCCCGACTGGAACCCGGGCGGGCCGGAGTCCCCGGTCGACCTCGACTCCTCCCGCAACCGGACCCTCGCCCGACGGTTGGCACGCCGGTCGATCACCCTGCTGTCCGACGACGGCACCTCGCTGCCGCTCGAGGGGCGCCGGATCGCCGTCGTCGGCCCGGGCGCGGACGACGCCCAATGCCTGTTCGGGTGCTACAGCTTCCCGAACCACGTCGTGCCCAAGCATCCCGGCGTCGCCCTGGGCGTCGAGGCGCCCACGGTCGTCGAGGCGCTCCGCGCGGCGCTGCCGGACTCGACGATCAGCCACCTGCGCGGCTGCGACATCACCGGTGGTGACACATCCGGGATAGCGGCTGCTGCCGCCCTGGCCGCGGACTCCGACGTCACGGTCCTCGTGGTCGGGGACCGGGCCGGCATGTTCGGGCACGGCACGTCCGGAGAAGGCTGCGACGTCGTCACCCTGGACCTCCCCGGCGTGCAGGAGCAGCTGGCCGAAGCCGTCCTCGAGGCGGCGGCGGAGGCCGGTCGTCGCGTCGTCCTCGTGGTGCTGTCCGGTCGGCCCTACGCCGTCGGCCGCCACGCAGCGCGCGCTGCGGCGACGCTGCAGGTCTTCTTCCCCGGGGTCGAGGGCGCCACCGCGCTCGCCGAGGTGCTCACCGGTGTAGCGGAACCTGCCGGGCGGCTGCCTGTCCAGATCCCCGGGGACAACGCGCCGCACCCCAGCACTTACCTGGCGCCGCCGCTGGCGCTCAAGAGCGACGGGGTCAGCAACATCGACCCCACACCGGCGTTCCCCTTCGGGCACGGTCTCTCCTGGACCACCTTCGAGTTCGGCGCCGCCCGGGTGGATGCCGCCGCCGTGCCCGTGTCCGGCACCGTGACGGTGCAGGTCGAGATCACCAACACCGGTGGGCGTGCCGGCTCCGCCGTCCCGCAGCTCTACCTCAGCGACCCCGTGGCCAGCACCACGCGGCCGGTCCGCCGACTCATCGGCTTCACCCGCGTGGAGCTGCAGGCCGGCCAGCGGTCCACCGTCTCCTTCGAGGTGCCGGCCGACCTCGCTGCCTTCACCGGCGCCGACCTGCGCCGACGGGTCGAGCCGGGCCGCATCGAGCTCACCGTGGCGCAGTCGGCCGCTGACCCCGGCGTCGCCGTCGCCGTCGAGCTCACCGGGGCCGTCCGCATCGTCGACCACACCCGAGCGCTCTCCACACGCGCCACCACCACCCCCTGACGCCCGGCGGGAGACCTCGGGGGACACCCGAGCTCATCCCGCCGACCCCGACCCGCACCCGCAGCCGGCACCCTGCCCGGCACAGGAGGAACCCCATGGCCAGCGTCACCTACGACTCCGCGACCCGCGTCTACCAGAACGGGGAGCGACCGGCCGTCGACACCCTGCAGCTGTCCGTCGAGGACGGCGAGTTCCTCGTCCTGGTCGGTCCGTCCGGCTGCGGGAAGTCGACGTCGCTCCGCATGCTCGCCGGGCTCGAGCAGGTCGACGGCGGTCGTGTGCTCATCGGTGACCGCGATGTCACCCGGCTGCCCGCCAAGGACTGGGACATCGCCATGGTCTTCCAGAACTACGCCCTCTACCCGCACATGAGCGTCGCCGAGAACAAGGGCTTCGCGCTGCGCATCGCCGGCAGGCCCAAGGCCGAGGTGCGCCAGCGGGTCGAGGAGGCAGCGGCCATCCTGGACCTCGCGGCGTACCTGGACCGCAAGCCGAAGGCCCTCTCGGGCGGCCAGCGCCAGCGGGTGGCCATGGGCGGGCCATCGTCCGCCACCCCCAGGTGTTCTGCATGGACGAACCGCTCTCCAACCTCGACGCCAAGCTCAGGGTCTCCACCCGTACCCAGATCGCCGACCTGCAGCGGCGGCTGGGCGTCACCACGGTCTACGTCACCCACGACCAGGTCGAGGCCATGACGATGGGCGACCGGGTGGCGGTCCTCAAGGACGGCCGGCTGCAGCAGGTGGGCACCCCCCGTGAGCTCTACGACCGCCCGGTCAACGCCTTCGTCGCCGGGTTCATCGGCTCACCGGCGATGAACCTGTGCACCGCGGAGCTCCGCGGGGACCGCGTCGCGCTCGGGGAGCTGACGGTGCCCGTCGGCCATGCCGACGTCGCCGGCAACGACTCCCGTGGAGAGATCACCGTCGGGATCCGGCCGGAGGCGCTGACGGTGACCACTGCGCAGACAGGCCTGCGGATGACGGTCCGGTTGGTCGAGGAGCTGGGGGCAGACGCGTTCCTGTACGGCACGGCGACCATCGCCGGGAAGGACCAGGCCCTCGTGGTCCGGACCGACGGGCGACGGGTGCCGGACAAGGGCGACGCGGTCGGCCTGGACGTCGACCCCACCCAGCTGCACCTGTTCGCTGCCCGGTCCGGTGAGCGCCTGACCGGGCCACGGTGACCGCCGCCGAACCCGTCTCCTCGAGCGCAGGTCACGTCCGCGCCACGGTGGACGACGTGGCCCGCCTCGCGGGGGTGTCCCGCCAGACCGTCTCGCGGGTGTGCAACGCCAGTGGGCCGGTCGCCGCCGCCACCCGGGTGCGGGTGCTGGAAGCCGTGGCCGCGCTGGCCTACGAACCGGACACGGCCGCACAGGAGCTGGGCGCCCGCAGCAGCGCCCGCCAGCGGTCGGGCACCGCTCGCCCACGGGAACAGGGTGTCCACGACGTAGATCGCACCCTTGCCGACGCCTGCGCCGGCGCCCCTCTGCTGGTCATCCCGACCACCTGCACACCCGAGCAGCGCAGTCACCTCGAGGCGATGGCCGCCCGGATGGGGATCCCCAGCGTCCTGGTCTGACCACACCGGCGACGGGCTGCAGCTGACCCAGCGAGCACCTGCCGGATCAGCTGCCGGCGCGTGCGCCGAGGAACGTGGACCAGTCCTGGACCGGGCACCCGCTGAGGTGGTGGTGGAGCACCTGCTCCACCTCCTGGGGGCTGCTGGGTCCGAGCACGACACTGCCCACCGACGGCACCGCCAGGGCGTGCGCGATGGCGGCTGCGGGCAGCGTGCTGCCCACCGCGGCGAGCTCGGCAGCGAGGTGCAGTGCGGCGCTGTGCTCGTCCTGCGAGGCCGGTCGGTAGTCGACCCGTGCACCGGTCGGCGGTCGGGGCGTTGCGAGCAGTCCCGAGGCGAACACGCCGGCGAGCAGGACCGGCCGGCCCGCTGCCGCCTCGAACGCCGCCCGGCCCCCCTCCGGACGCAGCAGGGTCCGCCGGCCGGCGAGCATCGCCACGTCGATCGGGTACCGGCGGAAGGCGGTGGCGACCGTCGGCTCGTCGTTGGACCCCACCCCCACCGCACGCACGAGCCCCTCGTCCCGCAGCGCGAGCAGGGCGGCCACACCCTTCTCCAGCGCATCCGGCTCTCCCGAGACGTCCGGGTCGTGGAGCAGCGCGATGTCGACGTGGTCGAGCCCGAGCCGGTCCAGGCTGGACTCGAGGCTGCGCCGGACCCCATCGGGCGTGGCGTCCCAGACCCGGGTGAGGTCACCGGGGACGTCGAACATCTCGGTGTCCCGCGGCAATGGTGGTCTGCGTTCCACCAGCAGTCGGCCCACCTTGGTGCTCACCACGAACTCGTCGCGCGCGCGGTCGGCGAGTGCGTCGCCCAGGCGTCGTTCGGCCAACCCGAGCCCGTAGTGCGGGGCCGTGTCGAACAGCCGCACCCCGCCGTCCCACGCCGTGTCGACGGTCCGGCGGGCCTGCTCGTCCGAGATGGACCGGTAGAGGTTCCCCAGCCCGGCCGTTCCCAGGCCCAGCTCGGTCACGGCCAGGTGCTGGGTGAGCTCACGGAGCCGCACGACGTCCCCCGAGACGATAGATGCGTCGTCCGACCTCGCTGAACACAGCGCGGCGCTCAGATCGGGACAGCTGCTGGGTCAGGGCGCGCACGGTGGACGTCCACGTCCTCGCTCCTCCGGCGAGTTCGACCACGGGCCAGTCCGACCCGAACATGGTGCGCTCTGCTCCGAAGCACCCGAGCGCGTGGTCGACGGCGTCGCGCATCGACTCGGGATCGGCGTGGTCGGCCGCGTGCAGGGCGATCCCGGACAGCTTGACCGTGGTGTTCGGGTGGGCAGCGAACTCCGCCAGTGCCCGGCGCCATCCCGCGAACGCCTGCTCGTCGGCGAGCGGCGGGTTCCCCAGGTGGTCCAGCACCAGAAGCGTCCCCGGGTGCCGGCGCGCGAGCTCCACGCCCACCGGCCGCAGCTGCTCGGGGCGCAGGACCAGGTCCACGGGCAACTCGTGCCCGGCGAGGGCCGCGAACGAACGCCTCCGCTCGTCGGCCAGCAGCGCCCACGGGTCAGGGTCCTGGTGAGCCAGGTGCCGCACACCGACGAGGTGCCGGGCGTCAGGGCCCCAGCTCTCGAGCTGGAGGTCGAGGTCGGCGCGCAGGTCGACCCAGCCGACGACACCGCGGACCACCAGCCCGTCGACGGCGGCCAGGAGGTCACCGGTCTCCGCCGGGTCGTGCGCCGACTGGACCAGGACGGCGCCCTCGGTGATGCCGGCCGCGCGTTGCGCTGCCGCCAGGTCGGTCACGTCGAAGTCCCGGTCGAGGGGAGCCATGGTCGCCGGCTCGATCCACGGCTGCGGTGTCCGGGCCCGGGACCAGATGTGGGCGTGGGTGTCCAGCAACGGCAGTGCCTGCGCGGCGTCCGGGTCGGTGCCGCTCACACCGGACGCAGTCGTAGACCCTGCATGCCTCCGTCGACGGCCAGGGCTGTTCCCACCACGGACCGGTTGGCCGGTGCGGCCAGGTAGGCGATGGCCTCGGCGATCTCTGCGGCGCTCACCAGGCGGCCGTGCGGCTGCCGGGCCTCCAGCGCTGCGCGTTCTGCTGCCGGATCGCCGGCAGCAGCCAGCAGTCGTCCCACCCACGGGGTGTCCGCGGTGCCCGGGCACACGGCGTTCACGCGGATGCCCTCGCGGACGTGGTCGGCGGCCATCGCCATGGTCAGGGCCAGCACCGCCCCCTTGGTTGCGCTGTACAGAGCCCGTTGGGGGAGGCCCGCCGTCGCGGCGATGGAGGACACGTTGACCACCGCCGCGGACGGCGAGACCCGGAGGTGGGGGAGTGCCGCCCGGGTGACCCGGGCGATGCCGACCACGTTGACGTCCCACACCCTGGCCCACTCGGCGTCGTCGTTGTCCGCGACGGTCCCCTGTGCGCCGATCCCGGCGTTGTTCACGACGACGTCGAGCCGGCCCAGCTCGTCGACGGCCCGCGTGACCGCCGCGACCACGGCGCCGTCGTCGGTCACGTCCGCGGTCAGGGTCATCGCCGCTCCCGGGACGTCGGTGGTCGGGCGGTCGAGCACCACGACGCGAGCCCCGGCGGCGGCCAGCCGCTGCACGGTGGCCAGGCCGATGCCGGAGGCACCTCCGGTGACCAGGGCCACGAGGCCTTCGAAGGTGCGGTCCTGCGCTGCGGTGGTCACGCCACGATCTCCTGTCGCTGTCGGCCGAGGCCGTCGATCTCGACCTCGACGACGTCGCCGACGGCCAGGTAGGGGAAGCGCCCGGAGAGGGCCACGCCTTCCGGGGTCCCGGTCAGGACGACGTCCCCGGGGTCCAGGGCCATGTACTGGCTGAGGTGCCAGATGATGAAGGCGACGTCGAAGACCATGTCCGCCGTGGAGGAGTCCTGCCGGGGCTCACCGTTGACCCAGCTCCGCAGCCGCAGCGCCGTGGGGTCGACCTGGTCGGCGGTCACCAGGTGCGGGCCGAGCGGGCTGAAGCCGGGTGAGCACTTGCCCTTGCTCCACTGGCCACCGGAGTGCTCGAGCTGGAAGTCCCGCTCGGACAGGTCGTTGGCGACCACGTACCCGGCGACGTGGTCCAGGGACTCCGCCGGGTCGTCGAGGTAGAGGGCCAGGGACCCGATGACGACGCCGAGCTCCACCTCCCAGTCGGTGCGCACGCTCCCGCGGGGGAGCGCCACGGGGTCGTGCGGCCCGCCCAGGGTGTTGGGCGTCTTCAGGAAGACCACCGGGGAGGCCGGGGGCACCGCACCTGACTCGGCGGCGTGGGCGGCGTAGTTCATGCCCACGCAGATGATGGCGCCCGGCCGGGCCACCGCAGCCCCGACCCGCCTTCGCTCGGCGTCGGCCACGAGGGGGAGTCCGCCTCGGAGCAGGGCCTGCCGCACGGCGGTCAACGACGACGGTGCCAGGTGCTCACCCCCGAGGTCGGGGACCACCGATCGTAGGTCGACGACCCCGTCAGCGGTGTGCGCGACGGGGATCTCCGAGCCGGGGTCACCGAGCCGGCCGAGCAACACGAGTCCTCCATGGGGTCGGGATGTATCGACCATGTTGACCCAGTAGACATCGGATGTCTAGCCTCGTCCTCGCCTGTCTCCCGGAAGGACACCGATGAGCACCATCACGCGCGCCGAGACCCATGACGTCCGCTTCCCGACCTCGCAGACCCTGGACGGCTCCGATGCGATGAACCCGGACCCCGACTACTCGGCTGCCTACCTGGCCCTGCACACGGACGCTGCCGACGGGCTCAGCGGGCACAGCTTCGTGTTCACGATCGGTCGGGGCAACGACGTGCAGGTGGCAGCGGTCGCACTCGTTGCCGACCGGGTGGTCGGGCGCGACGTCGAGGCCCTGCTCGCCGACCTGGGTGGGCTCTGGCGGGAACTGGTGCACGACTCGCAGCTGCGCTGGCTCGGGCCCGAGAAGGGGCCCATCCACATGGCGATCGGTGCCGTGGTGAACGCGCTGTGGGATCTGCGCGCGAAGCGGGCCGACCTGCCCCTGTGGCAGCTGCTCGCGAGGTTGTCGCCCGAGGAGCTCGTGGACCTGGTCGACTTCCGCTACCTGCAGGACGCCCTCACCCGTGAGGACGCGCTCGAGCTGCTGCGCGCGGCGGTGCCGGGGCGGGCCGAGCGGGAACAGCAGCTGCTCGACGAGGGGTACCCGGCCTACACCACGACCCCGGGGTGGTTGGGGTACAGCGACGAGAAGCTGGCGCGGCTGGCGAGGGAGGCGGTGGCCGAGGGGTTCACGCAGATCAAGCTCAAGGTGGGGGCGGATCTGGACGATGACATCCGACGTCTGACGGTGGCTCGGGAGGCGGTGGGTCCGGACATCCGCATCGCGGTCGACGCCAACCAGAGGTGGGAGCGCACCGAGGCCATCCGGTGGGTCGGTGCGCTGAGCCAGTTCGACCTGGCCTGGGTGGAGGAGCCCACGAGCCCCGACGACGTGCTCGCCCACGCGGCCATCGCCGCCGCGATCGCACCCATCCCGGTGGCCACGGGGGAGCACGCGGCCAGCCGCATCGTGTTCAAGCAGCTGCTCCTGGCCGGCGGTGCCGACGTCGTCCAGATCGACGCCACCCGGGTGGCCGGGGTGAACGAGAACATCGCCATCCTGCTGCTGGCTGCCAAGTTCGGGGTCCGGGTCTGCCCGCACGCCGGCGGTGTCGGTCTGTGCGAGGTGGTCCAGCACTTGTCGATGTTCGACTGGATAGCCGTGTCGGGGACCGAGGACGACCGCATGATCGAGTTCGTCGACCACCTGCACGAGCACTTCGTCGAACCCGTCGTGGTCGACGGTGGTCGCTACCGGGCGCCACGCCGTCCGGGTTCGGGTGCGGAGATGCACCCGGCGCCGCTGGTCGAGTACGCCTGGCCGTGGTCCTAGGTTGCCGCCATGGCTCTCACCGACTCGGCGATCACCAGCATCAAGGACATGATCCTCGGGGGACAGCTGCGCGCCGGCGAGCGGTTGCCCCCGGAGAAGGCCCTGGCCGAACGGTTGGGGCTGTCCCGCAACTCGTTGCGGGAGGCGGTCAAGTCCCTGTCGGTGATGGGTGTGCTGGACGTACGCCGGGGTGACGGCACCTACGTCACGAGCCTGGAGCCGCGGTTGCTGCTGGAGGCCGCCGGTTTCGTGGCCGAGCTCCACGACGACCGCAGCCTGCTGGAGATCTTTGAGGTGCGTCGGGTCCTGGAAGCCCATAGCGCGGCCTGTGCCGCTCGACGGGCCACGACCAGTGTGGTGGAGGGCCTGGCCGCGGAGCTGGACTCCGTGGCTGAGGACGCAGACGTCGAGACCCTGGTGGAGCACGACCTGCGCTTCCACCGCGCCGTCGCCGACGCTGCCGGGAACGGTTACCTCTCTGGGCTGCTGGACACGCTGTCGCCGGCGACCGTGCGGGCGCGGACGTGGCGGGGGCTGGGTGAGACAGGGGCCGTCGCCCGCACGCTCGCCGAGCACCGGTCGATTCTCGAGGCACTGCGGCGGGGGGACCCGGACGTCGCCCGGGCTGCGATGACCCTGCACATCGACGGTGTCCAGACCTGGCTCGCGGCAGCGGCCGGGCGCACCGACGAATCCTCCACCGTGTCCTCGCATCCCCAGGAGTCATGACGTGCCCGTGCTCAGGTTCCCCGCGCCCGCTGCGAGCTGGGTGGAGCGGTTGCCGCTCGGTGACGGTCGGCTGGGGGCGATGCCCGACGGCGGTGTGGAGGAGGCACGCTTCGACCTCAACCATGAGGGGCTGTGGTCGGGGTCGCCGGTGAGCGAGGCGCAGGCCGGTCTCGTGGACCCAGCCACGGCCGCCCAGCACCTGGCCGCCGCGCGTGCAGCCCTCACCCGTGAGGACCCGGTGGCCGCCGAGGACGAGCTGGCGTGTCTGCAGACCGTCTGGGGCCAGGCCTACCTGCCGTTGGGCACCCTGGTGCTGCGCAGGCAGGCGAGCGCAGCCGGCTACACCCGGTCGCTGGACCTGGACACGGCCACCCACCGGGTGCGGACGGAGGACCTCGACGAACGGTCCGTCATCGCGTCTCCGCTCCACGTGCTGTCCATCGAGTCGAGCCTCCCGGTCACCGCAGACCTGCAGACGCAGTTGCGCGTGCTCGAGCGGACCAGCCAGGGCGACGAGTTGACGCTGACGGTGCGGGCACCATCCGACGTCGCGCCCCCGCACGAGACCGGGGCGCGGACGCCGACGTGGGACGACGGTCCAGGACGTGCCGTCGAAGCCGTCGTGGTCGTCCGGGTCCGCCCCACCGACCGGGGTACGTGGTGGGTGACGCTTGCTGCCGAGACGACGTACCGCGTCCCCGACATGCGGCTGGACGGTGATGCGGCAGCCGCCGGGCAGCGCGCCCGGGACCGGCTGGACCGTGCAGCGGCCCTGGGGGTCGAGACCGTCTTCGACGAGGGCACGAGGACCCACCGAGAGCTGTTCGGGCGGTCCGCGATCGACACGGCCCACGACGACGAACCCGACGGCTGGCTGCCCGACCGCCTGGCCCGAGCGTTCTGCGGGGGCCACCCGCTGGGGAACGACCCGGGTCTGGCCGGCCTGCTGTACGACGTCGGCCGGTACCTCCTGATCAGCTCCTCCCGTCCCGGTGGACTACCCGCCAACCTGCAGGGCATCTGGAACGACCAGCTGCGACCGCCGTGGAGCAGCAGCTTCACGACCAACATCAACCTGCAGATGAACTACTGGTCCGCGCACGCCGCCGGGCTCACGGAGACGGCCGCGCCGCTGCGGGACTTCGTCCTCAGGTTGGCCGAGGCCGGAACGGCCACCGCCACGCGGCTGTACGGGGCGCGGGGCTGGGCCGCCCACCACAACGCGGACGCCTGGCTGTACTCCACCCCGGTCGGCCACGGGCAGGGTGAGTGCCGGTGGTCGGCGTGGCCGCTGGGCAGCGCCTGGCTCGCGTGTGCCGTGCACGAGGCCGTCGCCCACGGTGCCGGGAAGGACGAAGCCGCGCGCATCTGGCCAGCCGTGCGTGGCGCGGCGCAGTTCGCGCTCGACTGGCACCACCAGGACGCCACCGGCCGGTGGGTCACAGCTCCGGCCACCTCGCCGGAGAACGTCTACCGGCACCGCGGTCGGGACGTGGCCGTCGACGCCACCACAGCCATGGACCAGCAGCTGATCGCGCACCTCTTCGACATCACCGAGGAGCTCGGCGATCTCCTGGGGTTCGCGGACGACGAGGTGGTGTCCGCTGTGCGCGACCGCCGTCCCCACCTCGTCGCCCAACCCGTCGTGGTTGCCACCGGCACCGTCCAGGAGTGGGACGGGCCCCACGAGGAGGAGGACCCCCAGCACCGCCACGTCAGCCATCTCTACGGACTGTTCCCCGGGCCGGGCCACTGGCAGGGAACGGCCAGGCAGGCGGCCGGTGCCACCCTCGAGCGCCGGGGCGACGACTCGACCGGGTGGTCCCTGGTCTGGAAGACCGCCCTGTGGGCCCGGCTGGGCCGCGGTGACAAGGTCGGGGACCTCCTGGCGCTGCTGTTCCGCCCGGTGCCGCAGGACGCGGGTCCCGAGGCGGGCGGGCTGTACCCCAACCTCTTCGCCGCACATCCCCCCTTCCAGATCGACGCGAACCTCGGCTACCCCGCGGTGCTCGTCGAGGCCCTGGTGCAGAGCCACCCAGGCCTGGGGCGCATCGAGCTCCTTCCGGCCCTGCCCCCGCAGTTGGCCCGCGGCGCCGCCAGGGGACTCGTCGTGCGACCGGGCATCGAGTGCGACCTGACCTGGCAGGCAGGTGACCTCGTCGAGGTCCGGTTCCGACCGCGGCAGCACGTCGACGTCGTCGTCGGCTACCGGGGCGGGTCGCACCGACTCGTCGGGTCCGGCCCGGTCCACCTGCGCCGCGACGACTTCGCCGGTGGGACGGGGTGAGCGCGTGCGCACCCCGTCTGTGGATCCGGGTCAGGACCGGGTGAACGCCTCGACGACCTCGGTCGTGGTGGCGACGGTGGCGATGTTCGTGAGGGCATAACCGAGTGCGGCCCGCTGCCAGTCGGCGTTGATCGACGACGTCGCGTCGGAGACGATCGTGACCTCGTAGCCGGCGTCGGCTGCGTCGCGCACCGTGTGCTCGACGGCCATGTTGGTCCACACGCCCACCACGACCACACGGTCGATGCCGTAGTTGCGCAGGACGGTGTCCAGAGCGGTCCCGTTGAAGGCGCTCATGCGGATCCGCTGGAGCACGAGCTCGTCGCCGACGGGCTCGGTGCCCTCGACGGCCGCCGCTCCCCAGCTGCCCACCAGCAGCGACTCGGGGCCCAGCATCCGGAAGATGGGCGCGTTGGTGCCGCCGCTGGGCCGCCCCGGGTGCACCACGATCTGGTTGTGGACGACAGCCGCACCGGCGGCACGCGCGGCGACGAGCACGGCGCCGACGTTGGCGACCACGTCCTGCTCGGCGGCGTGGGCGGCGGCACCGCTGGCGGCGAAGGCGCCGTCCGGGTGCAGGTTGTCGTTCTGCATGTCGACCACGAGGACGGCGGTGGTGGCGGCAGGCAGGGTCAGGTCGGTCACGATGATCTCCGATGTCGTTCGTCGACGGTCCGGGTCCGGACCGTCGTGGCGACCTCGTCGTCGCGGGTGGCGCGTTCAGGGGCGGGATGCGGTACCCGGAGTCGTCGTCCGCAGCCGGTCCAGCAGGTCGTCGAATGCGTCGAGGCCGGCAGCTCCGAGTGGAGCGAAGACCTCGCGGAGGGCTGCGGCGTGCCCAGACCAGGCCTGTGCCACCCGCTCCCGGCCGCGCTCGGTGACGGATGCGTAGACGACGCGGCGGTCGGTGGGGCACGGCACCCGCTCGACCAGACCCGCGTCGACCATGCGGCTCACCAGACGGGTGCCGCCGCCCGAGGTGAGGCTGATCTGGTCGGCGAGGGCCGCCATGGTCAACCGGCCGTCGGGAGAGCGGGTGAGCCGGAGGAGCACCTCGAGCCAGGCCAGCGGGAGGTCGTGCTCGGCCTCGAGACGGGCCCCGACCGACCGGGTCAGGCGGCTGGCGACCTCGACCAGGCGCCCGAAGGTGCTGATGAGTGCGTCGTCCTCGGGAGCGCTGGGGGACATGGAGGAAACCTTACGCGTCAACAGTTGACAGATCAATCAAACTGGCTCACTGTGCCTCAGTAGTTGATCCGTCAAGCATCTTGGGGTGGGCGCGGGGGTCACCGTCGTCGGCACCTCCGGACCGCCACCACACCACCGAGGAGAACACCGTGACCATCGCCGCCGTCCGGCTCAACCACGCCGTCCTGTTCGTCAGCGACCTCCCGCGCGCCATCGACTTCTGGACCGGCGCCTTCGGGATGACCGTCGCCGCCACCGAGCCCCGCGCCGACGCGGCCTTCCTGCGGCTGGACCGCTCGGGCAACCACCACGACCTGGGCCTGTTCGGCATCGGGGCCGGTGCTCCGCCCCGGGCCCGGGGAACGGTCGGCCTGTACCACCTCGCGTGGCAGGTCGACACCGTCGAGGACCTCGAGCAGGCCCGGCTGACCCTCGCCGAGCGCAACGCCTACACCGGGGAGTCCAGCCACGGGGCGACCAAGAGCGTCTACGGCATCGACCCCGACGGCAACGAGTTCGAGGTCATGTGGATGCTGCCCCGCGAGGACTGGGGTGCCTACGCCGACGCCGCCCCCGTGGACCGGCTGGACCTGGCCGAGGAGATCCGCCGCTGGGGCGGCGTGGGGACCGCCGGGCACCTGCAGCCCGGCCCGGCCGAGCCGAGCACCCGGTGACCGGGCCGTTCGGCGGCCCCGTCATCGCCACCGCCGGCTCGACCGACCCCGCTGCCCCGCTCGTCGTGCTCCTGCACGGCCGCGGGTCCCACGAGCAGGAGATCCTCTCGCTCGCCGCCCACCTGCCGGAGGGCCCTGCCTACGCAGCCGTTCGGGCGCCCATCGCCGAGGGCGGTGGCTTCGCGTGGTTCGCCAACCGGGGCATCGGGCGTCCCCGGGCCGAGTCGCTGCGGGCCACCATGGACTGGTTCCGCGGCTGGCTCGACGAGGTCGCTCCACCCGGTCGCCCGGTCCTGCTCATCGGGTTCAGCGGGGGAGCCGCCTTCGCCGGCGGGCTGCTGCTGGACGACCCCGCCCGGTACGACGGCGGAGCGGTGCTCTTCGGCACGCTGCCCTTCGACGCGGGCGTCCCCACCACGGCCGGCCGGCTGACCGGGGTACCGGTCGTCGTCGTGCAGGGCGAGCAGGACGCCGTCATCCCACGCGAGCTGCTCGACCGCACGTGGCAGTACCTGCTCGGGCCCTCCGCAGCGCCGACCGTCGCCCGCCGGGAGCCCGGAGGCCACCAGGTCACCGCCGCGACCATGGCCACCCTCGGCGGCTGGCTGGCCGAGCGGCTGCACTTCGTGACCAGCCGCGGACGCCCCGCACCCGGACCGTCCACCTGGCCCACCCTGCCCGGCGGGGTGCTCCCCGAACGGGCCGGCAACCGCCCGGAGGTCAGCCCGGGCATCCCGCAGGAGCAGCTGTCCGATCGTGCCCCGCTCGCCCTGCAGGAGGAGGTGTTCCGTCGCGTGACCGCCCTGTCCGGGGTCCACACCGGACCCTCGGCCATCTCGGTGCCCGGTGCCCGGGCCTTCCGCGTCGACGCCGGCACCCCGGACACCGACGCCTTCATCGTCCCGTCCTACGGCGAGTTCGCCCACGTCCACCCTGGCCACGACGGGTCCCTCCACCTGGCCCTGCCGCCGGCCCTGGCCGCCGACCTCGTCAGCCGGGGCTGGGGCGTGGCGCACCCGCTGGCCGGTGTGCGGCTCACTCCCGGCATGACCATGCTCTTCGGGCCCAGGGACGACGCCGAGCTCGAGGTCGTCGTCGGCGTGGTCGCGACGTCGCACGCCTGGGCCACGGGCGCCACACCGTGAGCGGTGCAGTGTACGTCGCCAGCATCGCCCAGGAGCTGGCCGACGCCGCGCGCGACGCGGTGCCGGTGGCCCCGCTGTCCGAGCGATTCCCGCAGCTGACCCTCGACGACGCCTACGCCGTCCAGGCCGCGCTCGTGGCGGGGTGGACCGCGGGCGGCGCGGAGGTGGTCGGCCACAAGGTGGGCCTCACGTCATCAGCCATGCAGCAGCAGCTCGGTGTCGACTCCCCGGACTCGGGCGTGCTCACCGACCGGATGGTGTTCGGCGACGGCGCCGTCCTCGACGCCGGAGGCCTCGTCGCCCCGCGCGTGGAGGCGGAGCTCGCCGTCGTGCTCGGCCGCGACCTGGCACCCGGCGCGAGCCGGGACGAGGTGGTCGCGGCGGTCGACTCGGTGGTCATCGCCCTCGAAGTCATCGACAGCCGGATCCGGGACTGGCGAATATCTCTCCTGGACACGGTGGCGGACAACGCGTCCTCGGCCGCAGCGGTGCTGGGCTGGCCGGTGCCGCTCGGCGAGGCCGGTGACCTCCGCACTGTCGGGATCACCCTCCACCGCAACGGAGTCGTGGTCGCGACAGGTGCCGGCGCGGCGATCCTGGGGAACCCGCTGTACGCCCTCGTCTGGCTGGCGGGGCAGGAGCACGCACCCCCGTTGCGGGCCGGGCAGGTGGTGCTCCTCGGCGCGGTGCACGCCGCCGTCCCCCTCGGCGCCGGTGACGTGGTGACCGCCACCGCGTCGGGTCTCGGCTCGGTCACCGCAACCATCGGGGGCCGTCCGTGATCCCGGCCGGCGACGCGCACCAGGCGTTGCTCGCTGCCCGCCGGGACCGGCAGCCGCGCACCCGGTTCAGCACCTCCGACGACCCGCTCGACGCGGGGTGGGGACACCAGGTGCAGGCCCTGGACCGGAAGGCAAGAACGGCGGAGGGCGAGGTGCTCGTCGGGATGAAGCTGGGGCTGAATAGCCGCGCCAAGCAGCAGACCATGGGCGTGCCCGAGCCCATCGTCGGGTTCCTCACCGACGCCATGGACCTCGACGTACGCGGTGCGGCGGCGGTGGTGGCCGGCACCACGCAGGCCCGCGTGGAGCCCGAGATCGCCTTCCGACTGGCCGTGGACCTGGACCGGGCCGTCCCGGTCTGGCGGATCGGGGACCTGGTGGACGGCGTCGCGGTCGCGCTCGAGGTCATCGACTCCCGGTTCGTCGGCTACCGCTTCGGGCTGCCCGACGTGCTGGCCGACAACACCAGTGCAGCCGGGTTCACCGTGGGGGAGTGGACTCCACTGCGACGCGTCGGTGACCTGGCCACCGCGGGATGCGTATTGGACGTCGACGGCGCGGTCGTGCACACGGCAGCCGGCGCCGCCATCCTGGGTCACCCCCTGCTGGCCCTGTCCCACCTGTCCCGGCACCTGGCTGCGCAGGGCGAGGTGCTCCCGGCCGGCTCCGTCGTGCTGGCCGGCGCCCTCACCGACGCGGTGCCGGTGCGTCCGGGTGCCGCGTACGGCGTGGCGGTCCGGGGTCTGGGGTCACTGACCCTGCGGATACCCGCTCAGGTCTGAGGCGATGGCGCGACCAGCTGGCGCCGGCGGGTGCCGGCGTCGATGCGGTCGTGCGCCTCGGCCACCCGCTCCAACGGCAGCACGTCGGCGTCCGGGACCGCGATGGCCCCGGACTCCGCGGCCGTGGTGAGGTCCTGCACCGCCGCGTCCACGGCGTCGGCCGGGAAGTCGTCGCTGCCCAGCAGTCGGATCGTGGTGTTTGCGAACAGCAGGGGCCAGAAGTCCAGGACCGGCCGGGCATCCCGCGTCCCGTAGGCCGCGAGGACACCTCCGTTGCGCAGCACGGCGGCGTCGAGGTCGAGGTTGTCGGAGAAGGACACCTCGACGACACGGTCGACTCCGCCGCCCGCGGCCGTCCGTACCGGCTCGGCGACGCCGGGGCGGTCGAGGGCGAACACCGTCACGCCGGGAAGCGCGACCTCGGCCAGGTCGGCCCCGGAGCGGACCGTGCCGAGCACGCGAGCGCCGCCCCACACCGCGAGCTGGGCAGCCAGCGATCCGACGCCCCCGAGCACACCGTGGACGAGGACCGTGCGGCCGGAGACCGGGCCGTCGCCGAAGACCGCGCGGTGCGCGGTGACCCCAGGGATCCCGAGGCAGGCGGCCAGGACGTCGCCCACCGTGTCCGGCAGGTCGGTGGCCAGCCGCTCCGGGACGGCGGTGAGCTCGGCGGCGGTCCCGCCGGCCCGGTAGGACTGGGCGCCGCGGACCCACACCCGGCGACCGACCCGGGACGGGGCGACCCCGGCGCCGACCGCCTCGACGACCCCGGCGGCGTCGCTGTGCGGCACCACGCGCGGGTAGGGCATCGGGGCCCCGGTCCAGCCGGCACGCTTCTTCGTGTCGCCCGGGTTGACGCCCGACAGGGTCACCCGGACGAGCACCTCGCCGGGGCCGGGCTGCGGGTCGGGTAACTCCCCGACCCGCAGCACCTCGGTGGCCGGGCCGGTCGTGTCGTAGTAGGCAGCTCGCACAGATCGTGCAGCAGTGCGGACGCGGCGGCTGTTCCGGCCCGACCGGGTGGCCTGTTCAGTCGACCCGGAAGCCGACCTTCAGGGTCACCTGGAAGTACTGCACGTCCCCGTCGACGACCTGGCCGCGGATCTCCGAGGTCTGGAACCAGTCGATGTTGTGGATCGTCTCCGACGCCTTGCGCACCGCGGTCCGTACGGCGTCGTCGACGCTGGTCGTGCTGCTGCCGACGATCTCGCTCAGCCGGTACACGTGGTCGCTCACGGTTTCTCCTGTCTCTGCGTCCCGGCTCGTCCGGGCGGACCGACCGTGGCACGAGAGGGCAGGTGCGCGCACACCTTGTTCCAGATCGGTACAGGGTCGCCCTGCCGGGCGCTCTTCATGATGCAGCTCACACCCGCCGGCAAGGCCGCTCGAAGGCCCCCGGCACCCCTCTTCACCTGCACCGGGAGATCAACCGTGTCCTCGACAACGACGTCGCGATGGAAGGCACTGGCCGCACTGGCCGCCGGTGTCGTCCTCGCCGGGAGCTTGGCGGCCTGCTCGTCGGGCTCCGGGTCCAGCAACAGCTCGGCCGCGGAGGTCTCGGGCAGCGGCACCCTGGAGGGGGACGGTGCCCTCCTGCAGGTCTTCATGCCCTCGACCTCGAACGTGTACCTCAAGGCCGCGGCCGAGTCCCTGACGGCCCAGGGCGAGGACCTCGGCTACGAGGTCCAGATCGTGGAGAACGACTTCGACCAGACCGAGCAGGACCAGCAGGTCCAGGAATTCCTGGCCAGCGGCCAGGAGGCGGCGGCATTCCTGTTCTGGCCGGCTTCTGCAGCTGCAGCGACCAACTCCATCCGCCAGCTCTCCCGGGTTGCCCCGGTGATCCAGTGGAACCAGGCCATCCAGCCCGACGCCGAGGACTTCGTGGCCGCCTACGCCGGGGTGAGCGACACCGGCATCGGCATCGAAGCCGGTGACAACGCCCTGGCCGCACTGCAGGAGGCCGAGGCAGCCGGGAAGACCTACAACGGGCCGGACGGGAAGCCCAACCTGCTCGAGATCCGGTTCACCGAGGGTTACGCGGCCGGCGACGACCGCGAGTCGGCCTTCGCCGAGGAGACCGGCGACGCGTTCAACGTGCTCGCGGTCGAGCCCACCCCGACGGTGGACGCCCAGGGCGGGTTCGCCGCGGCGAGCCAGGTCATCCCGCAGTACCTCGACCAGGGGATCGACTTCATCTACGCGCACAGCAACGACGTCGCCAACGGCGTGGTGCAGGCGCTGGAGCAGAACGGCCTGCAGCCCGGTGTCGACGTCACCGTCATCACCGGCACCTCGTCGGGTGACCTGACGAACCTGCGCTCCGGGAAGATCTACTCGGCCGTGCTGCAGTCCCCGGTCATCGAGGGCCAGCTCGTCGTCCGCACCGCCGCCCAGTACCTGGCGACCGGTGAGACCCAGGACGGCGACTACACCCTGCCGGTCGACGAGACCACCCCCGAGCTCACCGTCGAGGCCCCGTACCGGGAGACCTTCATGATGAACCCGCAGGTCACCGCCGCGAACATCGACACGCTCCGGGTGTGGGACAAGACCTTCGCTGAACTGAACTGAGCCCGGTGAGCGGGACGGCAGCGACCCTGCCGTCCCGCTCACCGCGCCGCTCCGCGCCACGTCCCCCTCGCCCAGAGAGCTCGAGCCCATGAGCACAGCGACCCCCCTCCGGCTGTCCGCCGAAGGCATCACCAAGACCTACGGCGCATTCGCCGCGCTCTCCGACGTCGCCTTCGAGCTCCGGGCCGGGGAGGTGATGGCCCTGCTCGGTGAGAACGGCGCCGGCAAGAGCACCATCGTCAAGATCCTCTCCGGCCTCGTGACGGCCGACACCGGCACCCTGACCATCGACGGCGAAACCGTGACCATCACCGGGGTCGCGTCCTCCCAGGCCGCGGGCATCGCCGTGGTGCAGCAGGAGTACAGCACCGTGCGGACGATGACGGTGGCCGAGAACCTCTTCCTCGGCCAGCGCAGCGCACCGTGGTTGTGGCGGCCGGGCCGGCTCGTTGCCCGGTCGCGCGAGATCCTCGCGCGCGTCGGGCTGCAGGACCTCGACCCCCGTACCCGGGTCGAGGAGCTCTCGGTCGCCGAGATGCAGCTGCTGGAGATCGCCCGGGTGCTCGCTCGCGACGCACGCATCATCATCTTCGACGAACCCACGGCTGCGCTGTCCGACGCCGAGATCGTGCGCGTGCTGGAGGCCGCCCGGCGCTTGGCGTCCGAGGGTCGCAGCATCGTCTACGTCACCCACCGCCTCGGCGAGGTGTTCGAGATCGCCGACCGCGTAACCATCTTCCGCAACGGGCGCAGCAGCCCACCGCTGGAGGTCGCGGATCTGGACGTCGACGGCGTCGTGGCGCGGATGATCGGCCGCGAGCTCGGCGATCTGTACCCGCCGCGTTCCAGCTCGATGGGCGAGGTCGCCCTCGAGGCACGCGGCCTGCTGGCCCCCGGCTTCCGGGCACCCGTCGACCTGCAGGTCCGCCGGGGGGAGATCCTGGGCATCACCGGGCAGCTGGGTTCGGGGACGGCCGAGCTGGTCGAGGCGCTGGCCAGCATCAGACCGGTCATCGACGGGAGCCTTCACATCGGTGGCCGGCAGGTGCAGTTGCGCAACCGCCGCGCCGGCATCGCGGCCGGCATCGCCTACTGCTCGGCCGACCGCAAGCGTGACGGCATCTTCGCCGGCGCCTCCATCCGGCAGAACCTCTCCTCGCCCTGGCTGTCGGCTGTCTCGCGAGCCGGCTTCATCCGCACCGGACCGGAGGCCGACGCCACGAAGACGCTGGCCGGCGAGTTCGCGGTCGACACCAATCGGCTCGGCACCAAGGTGGGCTCGCTGTCCGGGGGCAACCAGCAGAAGGTCGCGGTCGGGAAGTGGAGCGGCATCCACCCCGACGTCCTCCTCGTGGAGGAACCGACCCGCGGCGTCGACGTCGGCGCCCGTGCGGACATGTACGCGACGCTCCGGGCGCTCGCCGAGTCCGGAATGGCGATCGTCGTGAGCTCATCGGACACCAACGAGGTGCTGGGTCTCAGCGACACCGTCGCCACCTTCTACCACGGTCGGCCCACCGCCGTCCGCCCCGCGACCGAGTGGACCGAGCACGACCTGGTCCGTGAGGTCATGCACAGAGAGGAGATCCTCGCGTGACCACGACGGCTCCGCCCCCGACCAGCACCCCGGCTCCGCGAACCGCCGCCGACACCTGGCAACGGAAGACCGCCAGGATCGTCGCCGACTACGCGATGCCGCTCCTGGTGCTGTTCGTCCTCGTGCTGGCGAGCGTGACCACCGACGGCTTCGCCGACGGCGCCAACCTCCGCGCCATCCTCATCAGCACGGCCATCACCGGCATCGCCGCCGTCGGGATGACCGCGATCACGCTGACCGGGAACCTGTTCTCCCTCGGCATCGGGTCCACCGTGGTGCTCTGCGGCATCGTCTTCCTCGCCGTGGCCGGCGCGACCGGGTCCGTCCTGGTCGGGGTGCTGGTGGCCGTGGGGGCCAGCCTGCTGCTCGGGCTCGCGCAGGCCCTCATCGTCGGTGCCGGGCTCAACCCGGTCATCACGACCCTCGCCTTCGGGGCGATCGTCTACGGCTGCGTCGCCGTGGGGACCGGCGGGGAGGTGGTGACCGCGGGTTCGGTCCCGGTCACCCGGCTGGCCACCGCCAGCGTCCTCGGACTGCCCCTGCCGGTGATCATCTTCATCGCGATGACGGCGCTGGTCAGCTTCCTGACCGCCCGCACGGTCACCGGCCGACGCATGCGATTGCTGGGGGAGAACCGCGCGACGGCGGGCACCAGCGGGATCTCGGCCATGAAGGGCACCGTCGTCGCCTTCGCCTCGTTGTCGGTCGGCGCTGCCCTCGCTGGCATCCTGTCCGCTGCGCAGCTGCGCCAGATGCAGGCCAACGACCTGCCCAACCTGACCCTGGACGTCATCGCCGCGGTCCTGGTGGGTGGCGCGGCCATCAACGGCGGCGAGGCCTCCGCCGTCCGCACCGCGCTGGGCGCCCTGCTCATCGTGATCCTCGGCAACGTGATGCTGCTGCAGGGCCTGGCCCCCGGGGAGCGGCTGTTCGGTGTCGGCGCGGTCGTCGTGGTCCTCGTCGTCCTCCTCCACCTCCTCAGGAAGGCAGGTGCCCGATGAACCGCCTCGCCGACGTCAGCCGGACCTACGGGCTCCAAGGCGCAATCCTGGCGCTCGTCATCGTGGCCGTGCTGGTCGTCGCACCCGACTTCGTCGGCCAGCCCGCAGCATTCTCCGTGCTGGAGCGGCTCGTGCCGCTGGGCATCATCACCGCAGGCATCGCGGTCACGATGATCGTCGGCGAACTCGACCTGTCCATCGCCTCCGTCGCCGCTCTGTCCGGGGCCACGGCCATCCTGCTGAGCAACTCGGGGCTCGGGCTGGTGCCCGTGCTGCTCGTGGCGACGGCGGCGGGCGCCGCCGTCGGTGCGTTGCAGGGGTGGGCGGTGGCCAGGCTCGGCATCAGCTCCCTGGTGCTGACCGTCGGCACCTTGATCCTCTTCCGAGGAGCCACCTCGCTGGTCACCGGAGGGGTGCCCATCACGCCCGATGACTACGGCGTCAGCGACCAGCTGCTCATGCGGTACGGCGTGCTGTCGCCCACGTCGATCACGGCGTTGCTGGTGCTCGTCGTCCTGGGGGTGTTCCTGTCGCGCACCCGGCCGGGCATGGCCCTGTACGCCGTCGGCGGCGGCCGGAACGAGGCGGTCGCAGCCGGAGTCCCGTTGCGCCCGACACTGGTCATCGCGTTCGCGATCTCGGGTGGCTGCGGCGCGCTGGCGGGCGCGTTGTCCTCGCTGCGCAGCGCCTCGGCAACCCCCGACGGCTTCACCAACATGCTGCTGCTGGGGGTCGCGGCTGCGCTCGTCGGGGGCATCAGCCTGGCCGGCGGCCGCGGCGGGATGGTCAACGTCCTGCTGGGCGTCGTCATCACCAGCACACTCGCCGCCGGGTTGTCCTCGGTCGGGTTCAAGGCCTTCGTCGCCGAGCTGTTCACCGGTGTCCTGCTGCTGGCCGTCATCGGTGCCGACGCCGCGGTGCGGTGGATCAGCCGACGCCGTTACCTGGCGGAGCAACGGCGTCAGCTGTCCGGCCTGTCCGCGATCGACCTGACAGCGGCCGAGCCGGAGGTCAGCCGCCGGTGACTGGATGCCGGCCGGGTCAGGCGCGCAGCACCGCGGTGACCCGGCCGGTGTCCGGGTCCACCTCCACCCGGCCCGACCGCTCGGCCGTGACCACCAGGCGCAGGGTGAACCGGTGCCGGCGCAGCACGCCGATCGTCGTGGCCGGCCGCTCGACCAGCCACTGCACGAGTTCGGCCTCGGTCCGTCGCGGGGGACGTGGCCGGCGCGGCCCGGAGCCCCTGCCGCGGGCGACCGACACCGTGCGGCAGTAGCCGTGCCGTACGCACGGCACCAGCTCGCCCGGGCCGGGCAGACAGCTCACGAACTCGAACTGCAGGACGCGACCGCACGACAGGGTGGCCGTGGGGTCGACGCGTTCCGCAGCAGGTCGGGTGATCTCCACGGAAGTCCACCGTGGGGGCGACCGGTGCCGATCTCAAGGATCTTCGATACCGATCAGCCCCGCGCTGATGCGACATCCGTACTTCACCGGTCCCCGCGCCGGTCTTAGCGTCGAGCCGTGAGCACGACACCTCTCGACAGCGCCACGGCCAGCGGGGTCCATGACGTCCTGGTGGTGGGCGGTGGCGCGATGGGCTCCCAGATCGCGATGGTGTGCGCGCTCGCCGGTCGGACGGTGCACCTGGTCGACACCGAGCCCGCCAGCCTGGTCCGCGCCGAAGGGCAGCTGCGCGCCCGGCTGGCCTCCCGCGTCGAGAAGGGCCGGCTGCGCACCGAGGACCGGGACGCCGCCTTCGCCCGCCTGCACCTGGGCACCGATCTGGAAGCGGGTGCGGGCAGGGCCGACCTCGTCATCGAGGCCGTGGTGGAGAAGATCGACGTCAAGACCGAGCTGTTCGCCCGGCTGGACCGGATCACCCCCGAGCGGACCATCCTGACCAGCAACTCCTCCAGCTTCGTGCCGTCGCGGCTGGCCGCCGCCACGCGGCGCCCCGACCGGGTGTGCAACCTGCACTTCTTCAACCCCGCTCTCGTCATGGCGTGCGTGGAGGTGGTGCCGGGGGAGGCGACGTCGCCGGCAACCCTGGAGACGGCGACCGCCTTCACCCGTGAGCTCGGCAAGGAACCGGTTCTGCTCTCCCGGGAGATCAACGGGTTCCTGGCCAACCGCATCCTCAACGCCGTCCGGGACGAGGCCGTGCACCTGTACGAGGGCGGCTATGCCTCGCTGGAGGCCATCGACCTGGCCTGCCGCACCGCCCTCGGCCATCCCCAGGGGCCCTTCGAGCTCCAGGACCTCACGGGCCTGGACATCGCCTGGTTCACCAAGACGGCCCGGTACGCCGAGACCGGTGACCCGGCCGACCTGCCGAGCACCAGCCTCGACGCACGGGTGGCCGCCGGCCACCTCGGCCGCAAGACCGGACGCGGCTGGTACCAGTACGCCGCCGACGGCACCAAGCAGCCCGCGCCCGACCCCATCGACGAACCGTCCACCCCCGTCACAGGAGACCGCCCACGATGAACTTCCAGCTGGACGAGGACCAGATCGCCTTCCGCGACCTCGCGCGCGAGTTCCTGGAGAAGGAGGCCGTGCCCCACCGTGCCGAGTGGGACCGGAAAGAGTCCATCGACACCGCCATCCTGCCCAAGATGGGTAACCTCGGATTCTTCGGCATGGGCATCCCGGAGGAGTACGGCGGCATCGAGGGCGACCAGATCACGTACTGCATCGGCATGGAGGAGCTCGGCCGGGCCGACTCCTCGCTGCGCGGGGTGGTCTCGGTCTCCAACGGTCTGGTAGCCCGTTCGATCCTGCTGCACGGCACCGAGGAGCAGAAGCACCAATGGCTGCCCGGCCTCACCGCTGGAACGCAGATCGGCTGCTTCGGGCTGACCGAGCCGGGCACCGGGTCCGACGCCGGCGCTCTCACGACCCGGGCCCGACGGGACGGCGACGACTTCGTCATCGACGGTGCAAAGGTGTTTATCACCAACGGGACCTGGGCCGACGTCTGCCTGCTCTTCGCCCGCACCGGCGGGCCGGGTCCCAAGGGCATCACCGCGTTCCTCGTCCCCACCGACAGCCCCGGGTTCGTCGCCACCACCATCCACGGCAAGCTCGGCCTGCGCGGGCAGGCGACCTCGGAGCTGTCGCTGTCCGGTGTCCGGGTGCCGGCCTCCGCCGTGCTCGGCGAGGAGGGGCGCGGGTTCTCCATCGCCATGTCCTCCCTGGACAAGGGCCGCATCTCGGTGGCAGCGGGCTGTGTCGGCATCGTGCAGGCCTGCCTGGAGGCCTCTGTGGCCTACGCCGGTGAGCGGGAGCAGTTCGGCCGTCCCCTGGCGACCTTCCAGCTCGTCCAGGACATGATCGCCGAGATGAGCGTGGACGCCGACGCGGCCCGGATGCTCACCTGGCGGGCCGCCGACCTGGTCGAGCACCACCTGCCGTACGGGACGGCCGCGTCGAAGGCCAAGTACTTCGCCAGCGAGGCAGCCGTGCGGGCCGGCAACCATGCCATCCAGGTGTTCGGCGGGTACGGCTACATCGATGAATACCCCGTGCAGAAGTTCCTGCGCGATGCCCGCGTCATGACCCTGTACGAGGGCACCAGCCAGATCCAGAAGCTGCTCATCGGCCGCGCGGAGACCGGGGTAAGCGCCTTCATCTGAGGCCGGGGGTGCGCAGCCGGTGTTCCGAATCGGAACGCGTGAGCTGCGCCACCCGCCTCCAGGATGGGGAGGAAGGAGGACGAGGGCGTCCTCCCCCGCAGAGGAGGCACCATGGGTCGGGTCGAGGGCAAGGTCGCGTTCATCACCGGAGCTGCACGAGGGCAGGGCCGCTCACACGCCCTGCGGCTAGCCCAGGAGGGCGCGGACATCATCGCCGTCGACATCTGCTCCGACGTCGAAGGCATCCCGTACCCCGGCTCGACCGAGGCCGACCTGGCCGAGACGGTCAAGCAGGTCGAGGCCCTGGACCGGCGCATCATCGCCCGCCCGGCCGACGTGCGGAACCTGTCCGCGCTGAAGGAGGTGGCGAACGAGGGGATTGCCGAGTTCGGCGGGATCGACATCGTGTCCGCCAACGCCGCGGTGCTCAGCTTCGGTCCCGGGATCGAGCTGGAGGAGGACACCTGGCAGGACATGCTCGACATCAACCTGACCGGCGTCTGGAAGACGGTGCGGGCCACCGTCCCCTCCATGGTCGAGCGGGGCAAGGGGGGCTCGGTCATCCTGACCAGCTCGGTTGCCGGTCTGGTGGCTTACACGAACTTCGCGCACTACGTGGCCGCCAAGCACGGTGTGGTCGGGCTGATGCGTGCGCTGTCGGTCGAGCTCGCCCCGCAGTTCATCCGGGTCAACACGGTGCACCCGACCACCACCGACACCCCGATGGTGCACAACCCCGCGCTCTACGAGGTGTTCGGCCAGCCTGGTGCCAGCCGGGACGACGTCAAGGAGGCGTTCAAGCCGCTGAACTCCCTGCCGATCCCGTGGGTGGACCCCGTGGACATCAGCAACGCGGTGCTCTTCCTGGCCTCCGACGAGTCGCGCTACGTCACCGGTCTGACGATGACGGTCGACGCGGGCGCGACCGCCCCGTACAAGATGCCCCAGGGTTGATCCACCGCTGCACGGCGCCGGCCCGCACGGGGAGACCCGTGCGGGCCGGCGCCATGACAGGAGCGGGCACGTGGAGCTGAACCACCTGCAGGTGTTCCTCGCCGTGGCCGAGGAGCTGCACTTCGGGCGGGCGGCGCAGCGGTTGCACATGGCCCAGCCGCCGGTCAGCCGCGCCGTCCGGGCGCTGGAGCGCAACCTCAGCACTGAGCTGTTCGAGCGCAGCACTCGTTCGGTCCGGCTGACCGCGGCGGGCCAGGCGCTCATCGAACCGGCCCGCGAGGTGTTCGCCGCGCTGGACCGCGCAGCCGAGGCGGTCCGGGCCGTGGAGAGGGGCGACGTCGGCCTGGTGCGCATCGCCTACGCGGGTGCGTCGACGCACCGGCTCGTCGGGGAGCTGGCCCGCGCCGTCCGCCACCGACACCCCGGGATCCGGCTGGAGCTCTTCAGCCAGCAGTTCGCCCAGCCTCTGCTGGACCGCCTGCTGGTCGGCGACGTCGAGATCGCGCTGGGTCGGTGGGACCTGCGGCCGGCCGGCGTTGTCTCCCGGGTCATCCAGGACGACGCGCTGTGCCTGGCCGTCCCGGCCGGCCACCGCCTGGCGGACTACTCCGAGGTGCGGGTCGCGGAGTTGGCCGGGGAGCAGTTCGTCTCGCTCCCGCCCGTGGCCGGGGGGGTGCTGCCCGACCGGCTGCGCACCTTGTCCCTGGCCGCCGGCTTCGCTGCCGACGTCGTCCAAATCGCCCCCGACACCTACAGCGCGCTGTCCTTGGTGGCTGCGGAAGTGGGCTGCCACCTCACTCTGGTGTCGGTGTCGCGCGCCGTGCAGGACCCGCACGTCCGCTTCGTGCCGATCAGCGACGACGTGGAGCCCGTCTCCCTGCGCATCGCCTGGCGCGCCGACCACGTCACCCCGGTCCTGCAGGCCGTCCTCGACGTCGCCGCCCGCATCCCCGCCTCCGGCGGGTCCTGACCCCCACCCCGACCGACCGCCACCGGATTGGAAGACCGAATGAGCCAGTACGCCACCGTCAACCCCGCCACCGGGGAGACCGTGCAGTCCTTCCCGACCACGACCGACGAGCAGGTGGCCGACGTCCTCGTGCGCTCCGACGCCGCCTACCGTTCATGGCGGCGCGCGCCCCTGGCCGACCGGGCGGCGGTGCTGCAGAAGGTCGCCAATCTCTACCGCGAGCGCGTCGAGGAGCTCGCTGCGCTGACGACGCTGGAGATGGGCAAGCCGCTCGCCGAGGCCCGCGGGGAGGTGGGGCTGGCCGCGGCCATCTACGAGTACTACGCCACCAAGGGCCCGGCCCACCTCGGGGACGAGGAGCTAGAGATCGCCGGCACCGGGACCGCCGTCGTCCGCACGGAGCCGCTGGGCGCGCTGATCGGGATCATGCCGTGGAACTTTCCCTGGTACCAGGTGGCCCGGTTCGCCGGCCCGAACCTGCTGCTAGGCAACAGCATCGTGCTCAAGCACGCACCCAACTGCCCGCAGCAGGCGCTGGCGATGGAGCAGCTGTTCCGCGACGCGGGCCTGCCGGCCGACGTCTACGTGAACGTGTTCGCGACCAACGAGCAAGTGGCGGACATGATCGCCAGCCCGCTCGTGCACGGTGTCTCCCTGACCGGCTCCGAGCGTGCCGGGGCCGCGGTGGGCGAGGTCGCCGGCCGGCACCTGAAGAAGTACGTCCTAGAGCTGGGCGGGTCGGACCCTTTCCTCGTCCTCGCCGACGCGGACGTCGAATCGGCCGTCGGTGCCGCGGTCGCGGGTCGGATGTTCAACGGCGGGCAGGCCTGCACCTCCTCGAAGCGGTTCATCGTGCACACGGACCTGTACGAGGACTTCGTCGCGGGCCTGTCGGCCGGGGTGGGAAGCTGGACCATGGGCGACCCCACCGATGCCGGCAGCAAGATGGGCCCGCTGTCGTCTGCCCAGGCGCGCGACGACCTCGCCGCCCAGGTGCGGGACGCCGTCGAGCGGGGGGCAACCGTGCGCACCGGCGGGGTACCCGAGCGAACGGCGGGTGCGTGGTTCCCGGGCACGGTCCTCACCGACGTCACGCCGGACATGCGGGCCTACCGGGAGGAGCTGTTCGGGCCGGTGGCCGTGGTCCACCGCGTCGGGTCGACGGAGGAGGCAGTCGCGCTGGCCAACGACTCGGCCTACGGGCTGGGTGCCTCGGTGTTCACCACCGACGACGACACGGCGCAGCGGGTCGCGGAGGAGCTCGAGACCGGCATGGTGTGGATCAACTCAACCAGCAAGAGCGCGCCGGACCTGCCCTTCGGCGGGGTGAAGCGGTCCGGGGTCGGGCGGGAACTGGGGCGCTTCGGCCTGGAGGAGTTCTGCAACAAGAAGCTGGTCCGCCGCGTCTGAGGTCCATGCCGTCGGCCCCGGGCAGTGCCCGGGGCCGACGACAGCTCAGACCTCGCGGTCGACGGGTGTCGCCGCGCTGGCCGCGGACGCGAAACCGAAGGAGTGGTGGTCCCATCCGTCGGCCAGCGGGCCCCAGTAGGAGAAGCGCACCTGCTTCTCCTTCAACAGCCATCCGCTGTCGGTGCGGACGACGCGGTCGCGGTACCGGCCGGCCGAGACCTGGGGAACGCCGTTGATGACGCAGGGCTGCCACAGCAGCGACCGGACGGTGGCGGTGTCGCCGTGCAGCGCGATCTCGTAGTTGGAGACGTGGTGCCACAGCACGGTCAGCCCGTTGCCGGCGAGGCCGGCGAAGAAGTCGCGCACCGCAGCACGCCCCTCGACCCGGGACAACCCGTCGAAGGCGCCGTCCACGGTGAAGCAGTCGCCGAGCCGGTCCCACTGACGTTCGTCGAGGTAGCGGCAGTACCGGGCGTCCAGCTCGCGGATGGCCTCGCGGTCCTCGAGGGCCCGCAGCCGGGCCGCGAGGTCGGGGGTCGAGCTCATCGGGTCTCCTCCGTGGTGGTCAGCCAGGTGCGCAGGTCGGCGCCGTGCTCGTCGAGGCGGGGTGGTGGCAGGCGGTAGTCGACAGCATCGGCCGAGAACGTGATCGGGTTCCGCACGGACGGGATGCCCTCCACCAGGACGACCGGGTCGAGACCCACCTCCTCGGCGAAGGCCACGCCCTGGTCGACGGTGTTGATCGGCCCGCACGGAACCCCGACGCCGATCAGAGTGCGGAACCAGTCCTGCTTGCCGCGGGTGCGCAGCCGCTCCACCAGCAGCGGTCGCAGCTCGTCGCGGTTCGCGGTGCGGTCCTCGTTGCGGGCGAAGCGGGCGTCGTCGGCGAGCTCCGGCACCCCGAGGGCCTCGACCAGCTTGCGGAACTGGCCGTTGTTGCCGGCGGTGATGATCAGTTCCCCGTCGGCGCACTGCAGCGGTTCGTAGGGGAACAACGAGGGGTGACTGTTGCCCATCCGGAAGGGCACCACCTGCCCGGCGACGGCGGCCGATGTCTGGTTGACCATGCCGGACAGCGCGGAGGACAGGAGGTTGACCTCGATGTGCTGTCCGCGGCCTGTCTCGTGGCGGGCGTTCAGGGCGGCCAGGACGCCGATCGTCGCGTGCAGCCCGGCCATGACGTCGAACACGGCAACCCCGGCCCGGTACGGCTCGCCGTCGGTGGGACCGGTGAGGCTCATCAACCCGGAGATGGCTTGCACGATGAGGTCGTACCCGGGCAGCTTCTCCCCGCCGGGTCCGCTGCCGAACCCGGAGATGGATGCGTAGACGACGCCGGGGTTCGTCGCGGCGACGGCGTCGAAGTCCAGTCCGAACCGTCGGAGCCCGCCAGGCTTGAAGTTCTCCACGACCACGTCGGCGCGCCGCGCCAGCTCGTGGGCGACGGTGCGGTCCGCCTGGTCGGTGAGGTCCAGGGCGATGGACCTCTTGTTCCGGTTGATGCCCAGGTAGTAGGTGGACACGTCGTCCCCGTCGACCGGGCGGACCGGCGGGGCCCACGTCCGGGTGTCGTCACCGCCGGGACCCTCGACCTTGACCACCTCGGCGCCGAGGTCGGCCAGCATCATGGTGGCGTAGGGCCCGGCGAGGATCCGGGAGAAGTCGGCGACCAGCAGGCCGGCGAGGGGACCCGACGGTCCGGGTCGGGGTGCTGTCACAGGGCGCTCCGGTCTGGGGTGGTGGTCGGTCGACACGCGGCCGCCCCGGGGTGCGCAAGCACCCCGGGGCGGACCGGGTGGTGGGGGAGGGGCGGATCAGCGGCTCGGGTCCACCAGGACCTTCATCTTCTGGCCGGCGTGCAGGGCCTCGAAGCCCTCGGTGACGAGGTCGTCCATGGCGATGGTCTCCAGCCAGCCCGTGGTGTCGTAGTGGCCGGCCGCCATGAGCTCGATCACCGCGCGGTAGTCGTCAGCGGTGTAGCAGAGCGTGCCCTGGATGCGGGCCTCGCGGAGTACGAGCTGGATGAGTGGGGTCTCCAGGGGCTTCTCGTAGATAGCAACGCTGACCATCGTGCGGGCGGCGCCCAGGCAGGCGAGGGCGGTCTGCACCGAGGCGGTGACGCCTGCGGCGTCGTAGGCCGCCGTCACCCCGTTGCCTCCGGTGTGCTCGGCGATGAAGGCAGGGATGTCGACCGACGTCGGGTCGATGGTCTTGGCCCCCAGTCGCTCGATCGACTCACGCCGGACGGGGGAGGGTTCGACCACGAAGACGTCGTCGATGCCCTGGCCCTTGAGGGCGAACCACAGGCCGATGCCGATGGGGCCGGCCCCGAAGACCAGGGCGGTCCCGGACGGGTCGGGGTCACCCAGCTTGACGGCGTGGTAGGCCACAGCCATGGGTTCGGTGAGCGCACCGAGCTCCAGCGACACCGAGTCGGGGAGCTTGAAGGCCATACCCTCGTCCACCACGGTCGTCTCGGCCATGCCGCCGTCGGTCGAGAGCCCGTGGAAGCCGACCTTGGCGCACACGTTCGGCCGGCCGCCCTGGCAGGCCAGGCACTCGCCGCAGGAGTAGACGGGGAGCACGGTGACCCGGTCCCCGACGACCAGCGAGGTGACCTCGGAGCCGACCTCGGTGACGGTGCCGGAGAACTCGTGGCCCAGGACGACGGGCAGCGCCTCCCCGGTGAGGGGGTGCGGCTCGGTGGGCACGAAGATGGGGCCGGCGTAGTACTCGTGCAGATCGGTGCCGCAGATGCCGTTGAAGGCGACCTTCAGCCTGACCTGACCGGGACCGACGGGCCGCTCCGCCACGTCGGTGATCGCGACCTGCTTGGGGCCGCTGTAGACGACTGCACGCATGGTGTTCCTCTTCTCGGCGACGCCGCCTGCGTTGGCGACGCGGTCCTGGGGCGGGCAGCAGGGCTCAGCCGGTGGGGCCGGTGCCCTCGCTGGTGGTGCAGTGGGCGCGGACGGCGGTGCCGTCGGGCGACGTCCACCCGGACGTGCGGGCGTAGGCGAGCATCCCGTCGAGACCGGCGGTCCAGTCCGGGTCGGCCGCGCGGTCACCCGCGAGCTGGGTGAGGGCCTCGATGCGGACGAAGACGTGCTCGCCGTCGGGCGTGGCCCATCCGAGCTGCTCGGGTACCTCGTCGGCTCGCAAGGGTAGGGAGTCCGAGGTGGGGACGACGACGGAGAACTTGGTGAACACATCGGCGTGTTCCAGCCGGGTGCTGCCGTCGGTCGGGTCAAGGGCGATCTGCATGCACGGACCTCCGGTCCTGACGGAGGGGCGGGGTCGCGCAGGCGCCACCCCGCCCCTCGGTGCGGGAGGTCAGGCCTGCGAGCCGGACTTCTCGGAGGCGTGCCGCTCGGTAGCCGCGGCGATGGCCGCGCCCTGTCGGCCGTCCAGCTCGTCCCAGCGGCTGCGGGCCCACTGCTCGGCCCCGGTGAGCCGGTCCGCGCTGCCCTGGAAGCGGGGCATCACGTGGTCGGCGAACAGCTCGAAGCTGTTCAGGTTGTCCTTGTGGCGCGCCCACTCGTGCGCGATCAGCAGGTAGGAACCGAAGCCGCCGGACTGCTTCTCCAGCCGCTCGATCTGCGCGATGGCCATGTCCGGCGTGCCGATGACACCCAGGCCGGACTCGTTCACCCACTCGACGCGCTCCTCGAAGGACTTGCCCGCCGCGCGGAAGTGCGGGGCAGCCAGCACGTCCTGGGTGTAGTCGCACCAGGCGTCGAGGCCGTAGCGGACCTGCTCGATCGCCTCCTCCTTGGTCTCGGCCAGGTGCATCGGACCGGCCAGGCGCCACTTGGTGCGGTCGGCCTTGTGGCCGAACTGGGGGGCCCGCTCCTCCATGACGTCCCAGTGCAGGGCGAGGGCATCGAACCCGCCCGCGGCGGTGGCGCCGACCGAGATCAGGTGCGCGCCGTTCTTGGACGCCGCACGCGGCCCGGTCGGGCTGGCGATGGCCGCGACCGCGATGTCGAAGTCGCTGTAGGGGGCGTACTGGGTGCGTGCGTCCTTGAGTCGGTAGCGGTTGGTCTCCTTGGTGACCGACTCGCCGCGCAGCAGCGCCATGAGGACGTCGAAGTCCTCCTCCATCGCGCCGCGCTGCTCCTCGAGGGAGATGCCAATCATGTCGGCGTCGGTCGGCAGCGCACCGGGGCCGATGCCCAGCATGAAGCGGCCGCGCAGCAGCCGGTCGGCGAACAGTGCACGGTCGGCCACCCAGAGCGGGTTGTGGTAGGGCAGCGACGTCACACCGGTACCGAGCTTGATGTGCTTGGTCAGGTTCGCCATGTACATGATGAACATGAACGGGTCGGGGATCAGCTCGGTGCCGCACGAGTGGTGCTCACCGATCCACGCCTCGTCGAAGCCCAGGCGGTCCATGTGCTGGATGAGCGCGACGTCCCGCTCGTAGGCGGTGGACGGGTTCTGCCCCGTGCCCGGGGGGTGGAACGGGGCCATGAACGTGCCGAACTTGAGGGCCATGAGTGCTCCTTTGCATCCCGGGGGTCCGTGACCCCTGTCGGTGAGCACAGTCACACGGTGCGCGGGGCCCGAGGTGTTCCGATGTGGAACAGCGAGGTCGCCGCGCTGACGAGGGGTATGTGCCGGATCGGAACAACTGTGCGCACGTGGTCCGTGTCACGGTCGTCCGGACAGCGGTCAGCTGTCGGCCCGGTGCAGCCGCCGGGTGCACCTCGAAGTGGAGGTAGGGAACGTGTCCGATCTGCCCGAACGGTTCCGAGAGGTCATGGCCGGCGTCGCCACGCCCGTGTCGGTCATCACCGCGATGAGCGGCACGGACGGCGAGGGCCTCCCGCACGGGACGACGGTGTCGGCGTTCGCCTCGCTCTCCATGACCCCGCCGATGGTGCTGGTGTCCCTGGACCGGGGTTCGGACCTGCTGGCCCTGGTTCGGGACACCGGCCGCTTCGGCGTCAACGTGCTCGGCTCCACGCAGTCGGCCCTGGCCCTGGCCTTCGCCACGAAGGGCGGGACGAGCAAGTTCAACGGCGTCCGTTGGGAGATCGACCACGGGCTGCCCCGCCTCCCCGGAGCGCCGGGCTGGCTAGCCTGCGACGTGGAGTCGCTGGTCGACGGCGGCGACCACGTCGTGGCCCTGGGGCTCGTGGTCGCCGCGGACACCGTCGAGGGACTGCCCCTGACCTACCACTCCCGGGTGTTCGGCACCCATGCTGCGTTGGAGGCCTCCCGATGACCCGTCGTACGCCCACCGAGGCCGTGCAGACCGCCGTCGCAGCGCTGGCCGCCGGCGGCATGGTGATCGTGGTCGACGACGAGGACCGCGAGAACGAGGGCGACCTGATCGTCGCCGCCGAGCTCTGCACCTCGGAGCAGATGGCCTTCGTCGTCCGGCACACCACCGGGATCGTCTGCGCCCCGATGCCGGAGGCGCGGGCCCGGGAGCTGCAGCTGCCGTTGATGGTCACCGAGAACACCGACAACCACGGCACGGCGTTCACCGTCACCGTCGACCACCTCGGCACGTCGACGGGGGTCTCGGCGGCAGACCGCGCGCTCACCGTCCGCTCGCTGGCCTCGGCGCCCGCGTCCGAGTTCCGCCGCCCGGGGCACGTGTTCCCGCTCATCGCCCGTGAGGGGGGCGTGCTGGTGCGGGCCGGGCACACCGAGGCCGCCGTGGACCTCACCACGATGGCCGGCCTGTCCGGGGTTGGGGTGATCGGGGAGATCGTGGACGAGGACGGCTCCATGCGCGCCGGCCGGTCCCTCACCGACTTCGCCACCGCGCACGACCTTCCGGTGCTGGCGATCGCGGACTTGGTGCGGCACCGCCGGGCCACCGAGCGCCTCGTCGAGGTCGTCGGGACCTCGTCGATGCCGACCGAGTTCGGGGACTTCCGGGCCACTGCCTACCGCAACACCCTCGACGGCACCGAGCACCTGGCGCTGGTCATGGGCGACCTGGCCGCGGCCTCCCGCACCGAGGCCGGTGCGCTGGTGCGGGTGCACTCGGAGTGCCTGACCGGGGACATCCTGGGCTCGCTGCGGTGCGACTGCGGCGGCCAGCTGGAGACCGCGCTGGCCACGATCGCCGCCGAGGGCGTTGGGGCGGTGGTCTACCTGCGCGGGCACGAGGGCCGCGGCATCGGCCTGGGCCACAAGATCCGCGCCTACGCCCTGCAGGAGCAGGGCCTGGACACCGTGGACGCCAACACCGCCCAGGGCCTGCCGGTGGACTCCCGCTCCTACGGCGTCGGCGCGCAGATCCTCGGGGACCTCGGCGCCACCCGGATCCGGCTGATCACCAACAACCCGGCCAAGTACGGCGGCCTAGAGGGCTACGGCCTCACCATCACCGGCCGGGTGCACCTGCCCACCGCGGAGACCCCGCACAACGTGCGGTACCTGCGCACGAAGCGGGAGCGCATGGGCCACGCGCTCCCGGAGAGCGGGCTGGCCACGTAGGTGGGCATCGGCTCCTGACCCGGACGAGGGTCAGGAGCCGATGCGCATCTGCTGCATCTTGCGGTAGAGGGTGGTGCGCCCGATGCCCAGCAGGTCCGCGGCGCGGCTGCGGTTCCCGCCGCAGGACTGCAGGGCGCTGACGATGGCCTGCCGCTCGGCCGACTCCATCAGGCTCACCGAGCGGGCCGGGGTGGCCTGCTGCAGGCGCGGGGGGAGGTCGGCCTGGCTAATGGGGCGACCGGGCGAACGCCGGACGAGGTCGTCGACCAGCGAGCGGAGTTCGGCGACGTTGCCCGGCCAGGACCACCGCAGAAGGCACTGGAGGGCATCCGAGGACAGCTGCGGGCGCTGTCCGGGAAGGGCTGCGCGCTCCAGCAGCTCCTGGACGAGCCCGGCGATGCGGGTGGGGTCCTCGGCGAGGCCGGGCACCCGGAGCACCGGGGCGATAGCAGACACCAGCAGGCCCACGTGGTCCGGCGCGGCGTCCCGGTCGACGGTCAGGACCAGCCGCAGTGACGAGCGGGCCGCAGCGGTCCGGGCCAATGCCCGCACCCGGTTGACGTCCTGGGCGTGCAGGTCCTCGAGGTGCTGCAGGACCACCCCACGGCCGGTCCCCAGCGCGTCGTGGACGCGGTCGGCCCACTCCGTCCCCCGACCGGTGCGGAACGATGACACGTCCAGCACCAGGCTGTCGGCGCCCAGGAGACCCAGGGCCCTGGTCAGCTTGCCGGTACCGGGCCCCCCGTCGATGACCAGCGTTCTCCGGTCGTCGACGAGGGCGTCCACCTCGTCGTCCCCGGTCGTCGGCGCGCCGTGCGCCGCGATGGGGCTGGCCGGTCGTGACGGACCGGCGGACCGCAGCGGCCGGCGCTCGGGCAGGGCGTCCGGGGCCGGGCCGGCCGGCAGCAACCGAACACACCACGCCCGCTGCTGGCCGCGCGCACCGTCGACGGCCTCGACGAGGCCCAGCCGCCAACCCCCGGAGACCGGCAGCCTCACCGGCCCGGTGAGCACGGCGGGGTCCAGCTGCTCGAGGTGGCGCCAGAGAAGGGCATGGCTGGTGGAGTCCAGGTGGGGCACGCCCACCGTGTTGGCGAACACCGTGCGTTCGGTGAGCACGAGCACGGGGTCGCGGGAGCTGTTCTCGGCCATCAGGTACGCCCGGATCAGCGACTGCTCCCGGGCGCTCATCATCGTCGTCAGGTTGGACTCGATCTGTCGACCGACGTCCGTGGTGAGCCCGTACATGAGGGGACTGGCGTCCCGCGACGCGCAAGCGATCGAGAAGGTGCCGAGCAGCCGACGGGTGAACGGCTCGAAGATGGGTGTGGCCGCGCAAGTCACCTCTTCGAGCAGGTCGCTGAAGTGCTCGGCGCCGTGCACCAGCACCGGCTGGCGCTCCACCAGAACCGTGCCCATCCCGTTGGTGCCGACCGAGACCTCGGAGAAGTCGAAGCCCTCCGCGGCGGAGGCGTTGTCGAGCACCCGGCGGTGGCCGTGCTCCTCGGCCTTGCGCAGCAGAATCTGACCGCGGTCGTTGCTCACGAACAGACCCACCCGCAGCCCGCCGAGGTGCTCGCTCATGCGGTCGACCACGGGGGCAGCGGCATCGCGCAGGGCCTGCGTCATCGACGAGACGTCGCTGTGGTCGAGCTCGGTCCGGGCGGTCGGGACCGAGTCGGCGATGCACCGGCGCCAGCTGCGCTCGATCATCGGCCGCAGCGATCCGGCGGCCGGTGCCGGCGCCAGCAGGCCGCGCGACAGCATGTCGTCGCGCACCGAGCGGAGCGATTCCGGATCGGTCGGCAGCGTCGCCGGCCAGTTCGTCGGGCCCACCTGCTCCTCCACTCCGGGCCCGGGCGTCATCGCTCGGAGACCCTGTCGTCCAGCAATGCGACGCTAGTCACACCGGGTCGCAGTGAGAAGTACTGATCCCGCAACATTGCAGTCGCTGCCGGTATCAATCCGACGAGCTGGGCGTCAGACCCGCTCCACCAGCATCGACACGCCCTGGCCGACGCCGACGCACAGCGTGGCCAGGCCGCGGCGACCGCCCTCGCGCTCCAGCCGGCCGACCAGGGTGACCAGGATGCGGGCGCCGGAGCAGCCCAGCGGGTGACCGAGGGCGATCGCGCCGCCGTCGGCGTTGGTGATCTCCTCGTCGATGCCCAGCCGGCGCAGCACGCCCAGGGACTGCGCGGCGAAGGCCTCGTTGAGCTCGACGGCGTCCAGGTCGCCGACGGTCCAGCCGGCCTTGGCCAGCGCCTTCTCCGTCGCCGGGACCGGGCCCAGGCCCATCACGTTGGGCGCGACCCCGGCGGAGGCGGAGACCACGATGCGGGCGCGGGGGGTGAGCCCGTGCCGCTGGACGGCCTCGGCGGAGGCCAGCACGAGGGCGGCGGCGCCGTCGGACAGCGGGGAGCTGTTCCCGGCGGTGACGATGCCGCCGGCGCGGAAGACCGGCTTGAGCTTCCCGAGGGACTCCATCGACGACCCCGGGCGCGGGCCCTCGTCGCGGGAGACGGTGACCGTCTCCTTCCGGCCCGCCACCTCGACCGGGACGATCTCGGCGTCGAACCGGCCGGCCTCCTGCGCGGCGACGGCGCGGGTGTGGCTGCGGACGGCGAAGGTGTCGCACTCGTCGCGGGTCAGCCCGTCGAGCGCGGCGATCTCCTCGGCGGTCTCGCCCATCGACAGCGTGACCTTGCGGGTGCGCGGGTCCTCGGGGTGCTCGACGCCGCGGTCGTGCGCGGCGAAGGTGGGGTTGATGAACCGCCAGCCCAGCGAGGTGTCTACCACCTCGCCCGGGCGGGCCCAGGGGGTGCCCGGCTTGGCCATCACCCACGGGGCGCGGGTCATGGACTCCACGCCGCCGGCGATGGCCAGGTCCAGCTCGCCGGACCGGATCGCCGCGGCGGCCGAGGCGGTGGCGGTCAGGCCCGAGGCGCACAGCCGGTTGGTGGTGAAGCCGGGCACGGTGTCGGGCAGGCCGGCCAGCAGCACCGCCATGCGGGCGACGTCGCGGTTGTCCTCGCCGGCCTGGTTGGCCGCGCCGAGCACGACCTCCTCGACGGCGTCGGCCGGCGCACCGGAGCGGCGCAGGGCCTCCCCGACCACGAGCGCGGCCAGGTCGTCGGGTCGCACACCGGCCAGCGCACCCCCGTACTTCCCCTGCGGTGTGCGCACCCCGTCGACCAGGTAGACCTCGGACGCCATCGTCACTCCTCCACGTCAGCCATCGATCGGCACTACCGGTCGTCCCGGTAGTGCCGCAGCTTGTCCTCGTCGACCTCGAAGCCGATGCCGGCCCCGGGCCGGACGGCCATCCGCCCGCGCTCGATCCGCAGCGGTTCGGTCAGCAGGTCGTCGGCCATGTCCAGGAAGTTGGACAGCTCGGCCGCGTAGCGGGAGGTCGAGCGCAGCGCCGCACCGAAGGCCAGGGCGCAAGCGCTGCCGACCTGCCCGTCGATCTGGTTGCCGATGACGACCTCCGCCCCGATCCCCTCGGCGAGGTACGCGATCCGCAGCGAGTCGGAGAACCCGGTGCGGGCGGTCTTGAGGCTGATCGCGGTGGCCGAACCGGCCAGGAGCTCGCGGGTGACGTCCGCCGGGGTCGGCACGCTCTCGTCCGCGACGAAGGGCACGTCGCACCGCTCCACCAGCCAGCGCCGGCCCAGCACGTCGTCGGCGGGGCACAGCTCCTCCACGCGGCTGAGCCCGACGTCAGCAAGCCTGCGCAGTGCGTCGGCCGACTCCGACGAGGTCCACCCGCGGTTGCCGTCGAGGTAGAGCTCGACGTCGGGCCCCAGCTCCTCGCGCAGGGCCCGGCAGACGGCGACGTCGTCGTGGATGGGGCGGCGGCCCACCTTGACCTTGAACGACGTGATGCCGAACTCGGCGCGGATGCGCGCCGCCTCGGCCGCCATCACGTCGGGGTCATCGAACCCGACCATGTGGCTGACCTGCAGGCCGTCGGTGAAGCCGCCCAGCAGCCGGTGCACCGGCTGGCCGACCGTCTTGCCCCAGGCGTCCCACATGGCCATGTCGACGGCGGCCTTCGCGGTGGGGTTGCCGACGGTCCGGACCATGCGGGCGCGGGCTAGCTCGCGGTCCAGCACGGACAACCCGGTCACGGCGGGGGCGAACAGGTCCCGGACGACCGCGACGATCGAGGCCTGCGTCTCCCCGTAGGTGTAGGGCCTCGGTGGCGCCTCGGCGTTGCCGACGACCCCGTCGGAGGTCACGACCTGCACGAGCACGTGGTCGGCGACGTCGACCTGCCCGCTGGCGAACCGCAGGGGCTTCTTGTACGGGATGGAGAAGGGGATCGCGCGCACGGCCTCGATCTGCACGGCGACGACGCTACGGACGCCGACGTGGGTCGTCCAAGACCGATTCAGGCCCCATCCATACCGCTGGCGTCCGGATCGGGGGTCGGCAGTGCCGTCAGCCCGACCTGCAGGACCGCGCGCAGGCTGGGGGAGTCGTCGTCGGTCCGCCAGGCCAGCGCGGCGTGCATCCGGTCGTCGGCCAGCCCAATGACGGGCCGGTAGACCAGGCCCACGGTCTGTGCCTGGCTGACCGAGCTGAGCGTGATGGTCACCCCGGCGCCGGCGGCGACCAGGGCGAGGACGGTGCTGGAATCCGGGGCGCGCTGCACGATGCGGGGCCGGAACCCCGCTTCGACGCAGGCGCTGATCATCCGGGCCTGCAGCATGGAGCCCTGGTCGTCGCGCAGAGCCACGAAGTCGTCGTCCACCAGGTCACCGAGGTTGATCGCCTCCTGCCCCGCGAGCCGGTGCCCCTCGGGGAGGGCGCACAGCAGGCGCTCGACCTCTACTACCCGGTGGCTCAGTCCCCGGCGGCCGACGGGCAACCGCACGAAGGCCAGGTCCAGTTCGCCGGAGGTGAGCATCTCGAACGCGCTGTAGACGTAGGTCTGGGACCGCAGCACGAGCTCGATGCCTGGATGAGCTCGGCGAACGGCGCTGGTCAGCCGGGGCAGCGACCGCTGGCTGGAGGCGCCGGCGAAGCCGATGCGCACCCGCCCGAGGTCGCCGGCCGCCAGCGCCTGCGCCGTCTCGGTGACTGCGTCGAACCCACGCAGTGCGCTGCGCACAGCGGGCAGCAGCCGTTCACCGGCATCTGTCAGCCGGCAGCTCCGGGTACTGCGCTCGAACAGGTCGAGGCCGGTCTCGCGTTCCATCCGCCGGATCCGGCTGGACAGCGGGGGCTGGGCCATGTGCAGCCGCTCGGCCGCCCGGCCGAAGTGCAGCTCTTCCGCCACGGCGAGGAACGCCTGGAGATCGCGCAGGTCCACGAGGTCCTCGATCCATAGCCTGGAGAGATCAATGGTGAGCCTATTCGTCCTGGACCCGAGGGCGGTCCCGTGGATGACTGCATCCGTGCACCGATGGCGACGCCGGCCGGCCGGCTCCACGTGGGGGGACTTCGGGCCCGACGACGTGCTCGGCCGGTTGAACACCATGGGCGCCGGCCAGGTGCTGCGCGGCGTGGCCGAGGTCCGCGACGGGGTGGTCTTCAGCCTGTCGCTGCCGTTGGACCACCCCGGTGGGACGTCGTTGAACCCCAACCGCCTGCCGCCTCTCGTTCGGCCCACCCTCCGCGCGGGTGCGGTGAACTTCCACTGCGCGATGTCCCGTGCGCTCCCGGGCGCGGACGACCTGGTCAGCGACGACCTGGTGGTGCTGCACACGCAGTACTCCACGCAATGGGACGCCTTCGGGCACGCCGGTGCGTTCTTCGACGCCGACGGTGACGGGGTCGCCGAGCCCGTCTACTACAACGGTTGGCGCGCCGGGGCCGACGTCCGCGGTCCGGGCCCGGAGGACGTCACCCGAGCGGGGATCGCGAGCCTGGCCGACGTGTCCGGTGCCGAGGCCGGGGAGGCATCGACATCCCACGCAGGGCCGGTCGGCATCGAGCACATGGCCGCGCACGGGGTTCAGGGCCGAGCGGTCCTGGTCGACCTCGCCGCCCACTTCGGGACGGCACGGACGATCGTCGGCCGTGCCGAGCTGGATACCGTGCTCGCCGCTGACTCGGTCGTCGTCGAACCGGGGGACGTCGTCGTCCTGCACACCGGCTTCGCCGACGCCCTGCTGGACTGCGGCGGGACGCCCACTCCCGAGGTCCTGGGGTCCGGCGCCGTGCTGGACGGCGGCGACCGCGACCTGCGCGACTGGGTGCGGGACAGCGGTGTGGCCGCCCTGGCCGCGGACAACTACGCCGTCGAGGCGTTCCCACCGGGGCGTGCCCTTCGGGACGAGCCCGCGCTGCCCCTGCACCGCCTGTGCCTGTTCGAGCTCGGCATCCACCTGGGGGAGCTCTGGCACGTCGGACCGCTCGCGGCGCACCTGCGGTCGCAGGGTCGTTCCCGGTTCCTGCTGACCGCGCCACCGCTGCGCCTGCCCGGTGCCACCGGCTCGCCGGTGACACCCATCGCGACCGTCTGAGGAGCTGTCATGGATGCACGACTGCTGGTGACCGGGGGCGCCTCGGGGATCGGCCGCGCCGTGGTCGACGCGGGGCTCGCCCACGGGTGGGACGTCGTGGTGCTCGACCGCCAGCCCGCGGACGCGGTGCGCACCGTGCTCGCCGACCTCGCCGACCCGGCCTCGGCCGCGGACGCGCTGGCCGAGGTCCTCGACGACGGGCCGGTCACCCGGCTGGTGAACAACGTGGGTGCCGTCTTCCCCGCTCGGTTGGAGGACCAGGCACTCGACCAGGTGGACAGCTCCTTCGCGCTGAACCTGCGGTGCGCCGTCCAGTGCACGCAGGCCGTGCTGCCCGGCATGCGGGCGGCCGGCTTCGGTCGGGTGGTCAACATGTCCTCCCGGGCCGCCCTCGGCAAGGCCGAGCGCACTGCCTACGCTGCGGCCAAGGCCGGGTTGCTCGGCCTGACCCGCGTTTGGGCGCTCGAGCTGGGGCCCGCGGGGGTGACCGTCAACGCGGTGGGCCCAGGCCCCATCGCCACGCCGCTGTTCGAGGCCGCCAACGACGAGCAGACCACCCGGGCCATCGTCGACGCGGTCCCGGTCCGTCGGATGGGCACCCCGGAGGACGTCGCGCACGCGGTCGACTTCTTCCTGGCCGACCAGGCCGGCTTCGTGACCGGCCAGGTCCTCTACGTGTGCGGAGGTCTCACCGTCGGCTCCGCGACGGTCTGACCGGCGCGCTGCGTCGAGGGGTGCTCGGTGAGGGCGGTGACCTCCACCCGCATGAACGGGAACAGTGGCAGGGACCACAACAGGTCGTGCAGCTCGCCGGTGTCCTGCACGTCGAAGACCGAGATGTTGGAGTACGCACCGACCACCCGCCACAGGTGGACCCAGATGCCGTGCTCCTGCAGCTGCAGCGCCCGCGCCTTCTCCCTGGCCACCAACCGGTCGCGTTCAGCGGGGTCGAGGTCGCGGGGGATGGCGACGTCCATTCGGACGTGGAACAACACCCGGGCCCCCGTCAGGCCGTCTCGAGCACGAAGTCGTACGTGACCTCGCGCCGACCGTCCCCGACGTCCTCCGGGTCCAGGATGAGCTCGGGCTTGGTGGCCTCGGCGACGTCGGAGTCCAGGTACTCACCACCGGCGAAGTACAGCTGCGTGGTCACCGCGCGGTGACCCGGTGCGGACACCAGCAGGTGCAGATGCGCCGGACGCCACGGGTGCCAGCCTGCCGCGGAGATCAGTGCGCCGGTAGGGCCGTCGGTGGGGACCTGGTAGGGCGCAGGCTGGATGGTGCTGATCTCGAAGCGGCCCTCGGCGTCCGCGCTCACGACGGCGCGGAGGTTCCCCGCGGGGATCCCCGGCGCGAACCCGGAGTAGTAGCCCTGCTCGTCGGCCTGCCAGATGTCGAGTTTCGCACCCGGGACGGCGGCACCGTCCGTGTCGGTCACCCGGCCCCGGAACAGCAGCGGGGTGCCCGCCTGGTCGGGTCGAGCTGGAAGAGAGGCCGGGGACGCGAGCTGCACCTGGTCGGGGAGGTAGTAGGGCCCGAGGATGGTGCCCACGGTGCCGGTCTGGGTGCGGGCGGCCACCTCCTCGACGGCGTGCTCGACGAAGACGTCGAGGAACAGGGGCCACTCGCCACCCTCCCCGACGTCCATGAGCCACCTCTTGGCCGCCTGAAACTCGGGGTAGGTGACCTCGTGCTCCCGGATGACCTGGTGCACGGCCCCCAGAAGCGCCCGGGCGAGGGCGTCGACCCGCGCGGTGTCGGCGCCGGCCCCGCTGCCGCTGTACTGGCCGGTCGTGCGGAAGGACGAGCTGGCCGACGCGCCCGAGTCCGCGGCGGTGGGGGAGAGCGCCGTCGGGCCGGTGCTCAAGTCGACCGCCGCCTGCTCGCGGGCGTCGTCGGTGGTGGTCATGGGTGCTCTCCTGTTCCCCGGGACCGGTGCATGTCTGGATGCCCGCACGGCTCCGCCAGTGTGTCGGGGGCCACTGTTCTCCCGCTCGGCGCAGTCGGGTTGTTCCAGATCGGAACACTCAGCGAATGGGCATGGTGGCCACTTGATGGGTCCACCGCGCTGGTGGACGGCCCCGCTGACGGGCAGCTCGTAGTTGTTGGTTGCGGCGCAGCAGACCATTGGAGGATCCACCCGTGAAGATCGTTGACGTCATCGCGTTCCCGACCACGTTCGAGCTCGCTCCCGACGAACGGGTGACGCTCGGCGTCGGCACCGCCATCAAGCGGGATGCCGTCGTCGTCAAGGTGCTGACGGACGACGGCCTGGTCGGGTACGGCGAGGCGCACCACGGCCGGGCCCCCGGGGCAGTCGCCCACCTCGTCAGCACCACGATCCGCGGACTTGTCCTGGGCTCGGACCCGCTGGACGTCGTTGGCATCTGGCAGACGGTGTACCGCCGGCAGCTGGCCAGCCACGGCATGGGCGCCGCCGCGTCGATGGCCCTCAGCGGCGTGGACATGGCCCTGTGGGACATCCGCGGCAAGGCCGCTGGGATGCCGCTGTGCGTGCTGCTCGGCGGCCGGCCGAAGCCCGTGCCCGCCTACGCCGGCGGCATCGCGCTCGGCTTCCAGCCCGTGGAGGACCTCCTCGCCGAGGTCGACCCGCTGTTGAGTACCGGTTTCCGTGCACTGAAGCTACGGGTCGGCGACCGCCCATCCGCGGACATCGCCCGGGTCGCCGGAGTCCGGGAGTCGGTCGGGGACGGCATCGACGTGCTGACCGATGCCAACACCGGCTACGACCTGGCCGACGTCCGGGCCGTCGCGCCGCACTTCGAGGCAGCGGGCGTCGGGTGGTTGGAGGAGCCGTTCCCGCCCCACGACCACCGCTCCTACCGGGCGGCTGCGGAGCTGACGTCAGTGCCTCTGGCAGCGGGGGAGAACCACTTCACCCGGTTCGAGTTCCACCGAGTTGTCGAGGACCGCGCGGTCTCCATCCTGCAGCCGGACCTGTCCAAAACCGGTGGGGTCACGGAGGTCATGCGGATCGCCGCCATGGCGTCGGCCTGGAAGGTGCCGGTGCACCCGCACACGTCGATGACCGGGCTGAACATGGCCGCCACCGTCCATGTCCTGGCGGCCATCGACAACGGCGGCTACTTCGAGGCCGACGTCTCCCGCCGCAACCCCTTCCGCGACGAGCTCGTCTCCACCCCGTACGAGGTGTCCGGGGACGGCACCGTCACGCCGCGCATCGAGCCCGGCCTCGGAGTGGAGGTGGACGAGGACTTCCTCCGGGCACATCCGCTGATCGACGGTCCGAGCTACGTCTGAAATTTAACTCCCAGCGTGACGCCCGTGGAGCCGTGGCAACCGGGCGGCGCTCCGAGCAGCGGAGGGGCGCCTCAGAACTACACAACTCGACTTGTTGCGTGACCATTGTCGGAGGCGCGTGGGAAAGTCGCACCATGGACAGTTTCGAGGAAGCGGGCAGCCAGCTCCGCAACCTAGCCAACGCGTTTTACGAGTTGGTGATGAAGGACTACGGGCCGCCGTGGGCGGCCAGTAGCCGTGTCCTTCGGGAAGTCCAGGAGAACCCGTACTACCGGGGCCGCTGGGGAACGCGGCCGGTGCAGGACGCGACCATGTCGGCGCATGCGGCCCTCGTACTTGCTCACGACCATCTCGTAGGAATGGCTCATTTGTTCTCGGCCAAGCACACGCTCACCACGCCGGTGACACTTGCGCGAACAGTCATGGTTGCGGCCGCGCGGGCGTATTGGCAGTTTGACCCTGGCATCACCGTGCGGGAACGGGTTCGCCGCGCGATGAATGTGCAATTGGCCTCCTACCAGGAGCGCGACAATTTGTTGGGTCCTGCGCAGTCGCAGGCGCGCGACAAACTGGTGAGCCAAGTACTGGCGATCACACAGACTGCTGCGCGGCACGGCTTCACGGTCATGACTGATAGACCTAGGTACGGACAGCTGGCGCCATTGAGGTTCCTTGACGCCAAGCTGCCGCATGAGATGAAGATGGTGCACGAGATGCTGGCCGACGACGAAAGCGACGAGCTCGGTCGCACGGTCTATCGAGTTGCATCGGCAGTCGTCCACGCGCAACCCCACACCTTGGGCCTTCTCAACTTTCAGCGGAACGGGAGGCCCGTGGACGGCGTGGGTGCGGCGGAGATGTCCGTGAGCTTGCAAGCCCTGACGACTTATACCGGCGGCGCGGTCCTCGGCGTCTACAACTCCGCCGGTCGTGCACTTGATCATGCTGGACTGGCCACCAGGGCGTGGGAGCGCGCAGCACTACCCGTCCTCCGCAAGTGGGGCGAAACGATGAACCGGTTGCCGCATGCCTAGCCAGAAGAACCGCAGTCCTCAAGGCCGACGAATACTACTTCTCGGTCCGACGGTGACGCGGATTAGTAGGTACTGTCGTGAGCGCTGAGCCGTCTCGTTTCCAGCACATCAGCCCAGTCGCACAGAGGATTCTTCACGCTGGAGAGTCGGGTCTGTTCGAGTTCAAGCGTGAGATTGATGCAGTTACGCCGAATCTGCTCGCGGCTATCGCCAATACGGTCGCGCTGACGGAAGACACGGTCGACGCCCAGCTATTGGTCGGGGTGGAAGAGGTCGAAGACCCCTCGACTGGCGTGGTCATCGGGCAACCGTGCGGCCTGCCGAGAGGTGTGGACAAAGCCGTTGCGCGCGTCCTGGATGTGACCAGCAAGACCCGACCCATCCCTGTCGACGTGTTCGTCGTGGAGGAGGGGGTGGCAACGGACCATCCATTTCTTCGTCTTGTCGTCCGGCCAACCCAACCACCGCACTACGACGACCAGGGGCGTCGCCAGGTACGTCAGGGTCGATCGACCAGGGCGTTGACCGACGACGAGATGCTTCGCGTCTATCTCGACCGAGAAGCAGGCACCTTTGCTGTCCGGTTCCAACAGACCACGACACTGCTTCAGTCCGCGGTCGGAGTGCTGCAAGGACAGGTGGACGCAATTGGCACGCAGATCGACAAGTCGATTGCACAGCCGATCATTGCTCTGGTCGATAGCACCGAATCCGCGGCAGCAGCTGCGTCCCGAGCAGCATCCTCCGCGGACGACGCGACGTCAGCTGCGGACAACGCTGGTTACGAGGTCGAGCAGGTCCAACAACTGGTGCGGGATCTCTCCGACGTGGTCGCGCGCATCGAGAACGACACCGCGCCCAGCCTGGCGAGCCGCGTCGCGCGGCGACGGCGGAAGGTGTGGTGGGCGTTCTCACTCGACACCTTCGAGTCCTCGTCCTCCAGAGCCGTCCAGCTCGCAAAACGGCTAGAGCTTCTGCTCAGACGAGATATCGACCTTGACCCGGCGGCCAACAGCTGGGAACTGGCGTTGTGGGGCGACGTCTTGGATCGACGAGCAGCCCGACATAGACAGACCGGCAGTCAACGATGGTGGACGGCAGAGATCGCCGAGGCCGCGGAGTACATAGTGACCCCCGCCTACGCTCCGCCAGATCTGCCTGATCTGCGGTCGGCGCTGCACGCCGACCTGGATCACGAGGCAGATGATCCCGCGAGCATCACACGTCGGTTCGAGAGTTTGATGGACGAGGAATAGGTCGTAGATGCTGGTGGGGGCGCATGTGCTCAGGCCCCCTGCTGGACGGTGATCAGGATGCGATTGCGCGTCCAAATTCGGACTGGCCGGCGGTCAGCACTCCGAGATGTGCCAGCATCGGCAGCCGAGGAACCAGCAGACGACGCCCGACGCGGAGTGCGGGCAGATCACCGTTGGCCATCGCTCGCTCGCCGTCAGCACCGCCCGCGACTTGGGCCTGGCGGTGCCGGTGACGCTGCAGCCCCAGTACAGCCTGGTCTCCCGCGAGATCGAGTACGAGATCGTGCCGGCTGCGCTGCACAACGGCCTGGGTCTTCTGCCCTGGTCCCCGCTGGCGTCGGGGTTCCTCAGCGGCAAGTACCGCAAGGGCCAGCAGGCCGGAACCGACACCCGCGCCGGGGCCGGCAACCCAATGAACGAGCACATCTTCAGCGACCTCGCCGCCAAGGACTAGAACTGGGCCACCCTGGACGTCGTACGGGAAGTCGCTGCGGCACACGACGTCACCCCGGGCCAGGTCGCTTACAGCTGGGTGACGAACCGGCCCGGCGTGACCGCCCCGATCATCGGTGCGCGCACGCTCGACCAGCTCGAGCAGAACCTCGTCGCCGGTGACCTGACTCTGAGCGTCGAGGAGACCGCCCGTCTCGACGAGGTCAGCGCCCCCACCCCCAACGACTACCCGTACGGGCCGTTCGGCACCAAGCAGCGCGAGCGCTACCTGGACTCCAGCGACCAAGCCATCGGCGAGGTGTTTTGAGTCCACCGCGGCCGCCGACCCATGGGCCGGCGGCCGCGGTGGACCCACGTGATCCCCGTCGTGTCACAAGCCCCCGTATGCGGTCCTGCGGAAACCGGCTCACAACCCGGACCACAACCTTCTCCGACTCGGGTCATCCCGGGTGGCTTGTTTGCCGTGCCCGCCGCTCGGGCGGGCACGGCATTTGGGTTCAGGGGCGGAGGAGGACCTTGAGGTTGCGGCGCTCGTCCATGGCGCGGTAGCCGTCGGCGGCCTGGTCGAGCCCGAGCTTGGTGTCGAAGACGCGGCCAGGCTGCACGGTGCCGTCCAGGATGGCGGGCAGGAGCTGCTCGATGTAGGCGCGCACGGGGGCCGGGCCGCCGGTGAGGGTGACGTTCTTGCCGAACAGGCTGGCGAAGCCGACTGGGGCGTCCTCGTACTGCGGGACCCCGACGCGGCTGATGGTGCCGCCGGGGCGGACGATGCCGTAGGCCTGCTCGTAGGCGGGCAGGTGGCCGACGGCTTCGAGGACGACGTGGCTGCCGTGGCCGCCGGTGAGCTCGCGGACGGCGGCGATGCCCTCCTCGCCGCGTTCGGCGACGACGTCGGTGGCGCCGAACTCCCGGCCCAGGTCGGTGCGGGCGGTGTGCCGGCCCATGAGGATGATCTGCTCGGCGCCCAGCTGCTTGGCCGAGAGCACGGCGAGCAGGCCGACGGCGCCGTCGCCGATCACGGTGACGGTGGAGCCGGGGCCGACGCCGCCGCGGACGGCTGCGTGGTGGCCGGTGCCGTAGACGTCGGCGAGGGTGAGCAGCGAGGGGATGAGCGCGGAGTCCGCGGCCACGGGGACCTTGACCACGGTGCCGTCGGCGAGGGGGACGCGGGTGGCTTCTGCCTGCAGGCCGATGTTGGGGTGGCGGCCGTCGTCCCACATGCCGCCGTGCTCGCAGCTGACCTGCAGGCCCTCACGGCAGAACTGGCAGGTGCCGTCGGAGAAGGCGAAGGGGACGACGACCAGGTCCCCCTTGGTGACGGTGGTGACGTCGGAGCCGGTGTCCTCGACGACGCCGATGCCCTCGTGGCCCATGTGCACCGGGCCGCTGGCGGGGTCCATGGAGTGGTAGGGGTGCAGGTCCGAGCCGCAGATGCAGGCGGCGGTGAGCCGCACCAGGGCATCGGTGGGCTGCTCGATCCGGGCGTCGGGGACGTCTTCGACGCGGACGTCGCCGGAGCCGTACATGAGGGTGGCGCGCATGGGGTGTCCTTCGTGTTCTGGTCGGTGCAGGGAATGTCGGGAGGGCGTCAGCCCAGGAGGCTTATTTCGACGGCTGTGTTGTCGGGGAGGGTGGCGAAGGCTGCGGGTCCGTCGTCCAGCCGCGCGAGCAGGTAGAGGTCGCCGGAGTAGGCGTAGTCGCGGTAGTAGACGGCGAGGTTGCCCCAGGGGGCGTAGAGGGCGAGGTCTCCGGCCGTGGGGGTCAGACCGGCCGGGCTGCCTTCGGTGGTCAGCTGCTGAGGTAGGTCGGCGATCTTCTCGGTGCCGTTGAAGTCGCGACGTTGACGGTGAGGGGCAGCAGGTCGGCGAAGGCGGCTGCGGTCGGGGTGTCGGCGAGCGTTGCGGTGATCAACTCACTACCGATGGTCAGGCTGATCTGCACGGTGCCCTCCTGCTGGGTCGTCGAGCCGGTCGTGGTGGGGGTGTCCGGAGGGCTTGATGAAGGCGTCGATGTGGCGGGGGTGCTGCGGGTGGCCGACGACGTCTGCTCGCTGGAGGCGCAGCCGGCTATCAGCGCGGCTGCCATCGCCAGCACGGGCAGACCGCGGACTGCCCGGCCGTGACGTCGCCTGCGGCGGGCGCCCGGGTGGTCAGCGAGGTGAGGCATGGTCGGGTTCTCCCTCCGAGGGCTGCGGGTGTGCGGTGGCCGGTCAGGAGGCCGGGGGAGCGGTGTATTCCTCGTCGGTGACGGGAGTCAGCCAGTGCACGACGGGGTGGTCGTCGTCGGCTTCGTTGATGGCCAGGTGGACCATCAGCCGGTCGGGTGTGGCGCCGTGCCAGTGCTCCTCGTCGGCTTCGAACAGCACCCGGTCCCCGGGGCGGATGACCTCCACGGGGCCGCCGCGGCGCTGGCACAGGCCCACGCCCTCGGTGACGAAGACGGTCTGGGACAGCGGGTGGCGGTGCCAGTGGGTGCGGGCGCCGGGCATGAAGTGCACCAGGTTGGCGGTGACCCGGGAGGGGGCCGGGGCGGCGGCGACGGCGTCGATGTAGACGTCGCCGGTGAACCAGTCGGCGGGGCCCTTGGCGGTGGCGGTGGTGCTGCGGGTGATCTGCACGGGAGGTCCTGTCAGTTGTGGGTGGGTGCGGGTTGAGCAGTGGTGAGCAGGTAGGCCAGGGCGCCCAGGACGGCGCCGGCGGCGGTGACCAGGGCCAGCGGGGTGACCCCGGTGCCGAGGCCGACCAGTGGTGCGGCGATGCCGCCGAAGGCGAAGCGGGCCATGCCGAGGAAGGAGGACGCGGTGCCGGCGATGTGGGGGTAGCCGGTCAGCGCCAGCGAGGTGGCTGGTGGGGTGGTGACAGCGACCCCGCTGACCAGGAACAGCAGCGACACGATGACGGCGACCAGGGGCAGGTCGAGGGCGGCGGTGGCCAGCAGGCCGGCCGCGCCGGCGGCGACCATGCTGACGCCGACGGCCAGCGTGCCGCGCACAGACCACCGCTCGGAGGTCCGGCCGGCGAGGAACCCGAACACCATGAACCCGGCTGAGTTCAGCCCGAAGGCGTAGGAGTAGCCCTGCGGGGACAGCCCGTAGGTGTCCTGCAGCAGGTAGGTGGCCCCGGACAGGTAGGCGAACAGGGCTGCGTTGACGAACCCGGTGAGCAGGACCGCACCGAGGAACACCCGGTCGTGCAGCAGCTGACCCATGTCGGTGAGGGTCTGGGCCAGCCCGCCGGTGGTGCGCTGCTCGGTCGGCAGGGTCTCGCCGAACACGGCCAGGCAGGCCGCCAGGATGACCGCGCCGAGGACGGCGAGGAACAGGAAGATGCCGCGCCAGTCGGTGACTTGGGCCAGCTGCCCGCCGACCAGCGGACCGACGATCGCGGCGAGCCCACCGAGCACGGTGAGCCGGCCGTAGAAGCGCAGCAGGGCGCCACCGGAGTACACGTCGCGGCCGGCGGCCTGGGCGATGACGATGCCGACGCCGCCGGCCAGGCCCTGCACGAACCGGGCCGCCACCAGCGTCTCCACTGTCGGGCTCACCGCGCACAGCAGGGACACCGCGACGTAGGCGGCGACGCCGATGAGCAGTGGTCGGCGGCGGCCGAAGCGGTCGGAGGCGGGGCCGGCGAGCAGCTGCCCGGCGGCCAGGCCGAGCAGGCAGGCGGTGATGGTCAGCTGCGCGGTGGAGGTGGCTGCGCCCAGTTCGGTGGTCAGCGCGGGCAGGACCGGCAGGTACAGGTCCATCGAGATCGGCCCGAACACCGTCAGCAGGGCCAGCACGGTGGCCAGCGCGCGTCCGACCGCCGGGCGGCCACCGGTGGTGGCGGCCAGGGTCGAGCTGGGGAGGTTCGGTGCGGCGCCGGTGCCTTCGGGCGTCGAGGTGGCGGTGCTCATGGTTCCTTCCATGCGCTGTGGCGCCATCGGGGTCACGGGCGCTCCGGGAGCGGGGTGGTGGCCGTGGGCGGGATGGCGTGCACCGGGCTGCGTCGTCCGGTCGGGGCTGGGTCGGTGGCCCAGCTGTGGACTGCTCCAGCAGACCGCGTCCTACGCGTGCGTGGCAGGGCGAGCGAGAGGGGGTACTAGCTCGACCCCCCACCGGTGGGATGGTGGACGTAGCGTCGGATGGGTGGACAACCGCGCGGAGATCCGGGACTTCCTGGCCACCCGGCGCGCCCGCATCAGCCCAGAGCAGGTCGGGCTGCTTCCCGGCGCCGGCCGACGCCGCGTGCCCGGTCTGCGCCGCGAGGAGGTCGCCGTCCTCGCCGGGGTGAGCACCGATTGGTACACCCGGCTGGAGAAGGGGCACATCGCCGGGGTCAGCGAGGACGTGCTCACCGCCGTCGCCCGCGCCCTGCAGCTCGACGACGCCGAGCAGGCCCACCTGTTCGACCTGGCACGGGCTGGCCGTCCGCACCGCGCCCCGGCCCGCCGACGCAAGCCCAAGGCCCACCCACGGGTGCAGTGGATGCTGGACACCATCACCGGTTCCCCGGTCATCGCCCTCAACGGCCGCATGGACATCCTGGCCACCAACGACCTGGGCCGCGCCTTCTACTCACCGGTGCTCGATGATCCCCGGTGGGCCGGCAACATCGCCCGCTTCCAGTTCCTCGACGACCGGGCCCGCGACTTCCACCCCGACTGGTCCGGGGCGGCCAACATCACCGTCGCGCTGCTGCGCACCGAAGCCGGCCGCGACCCGCACAACGAGGACCTCCGCGGCCTCGTCGGCGAGCTCTCGACCCTCAGCACCGAGTTCCGCACCCGCTGGGCAGCCCACGACGTACGCATCCACCGCACCGGCGCCAAGGCCTTCCGCCATCCCGCCGTCGGCCTGCTCGAGGTGCTCTTCCATACCGTCGCCCTGCCCACCGAGGACGGCGACGAGCTGCGGATGACCGTCTACACCGCCGAACCGGGCTCCCCGGCCGAAGACGGACTCAAGCTCCTCGCCAGCTGGGCAGCCACTCGCAAAGTCCCCGCCGACGCAGCCGAAACGGGCGAACCCACTGCACCTTGACCGCTGCGCGACGTGCTGGTGATGAACCAGGTCTTGCTCATGGTGTTACTCCGATGACGGGTCGGATTGTGGACGGGCGGCTCAGTGGGGCCCGGTGGACGTCGCGGCGAGGTCGTTGATGCCGGCGCTGGTGACCACTCCGGGTGGAGCGTGGGTGGTCACGGCCTGCAGAGCCGCGCGTCCCAGTCGTTCGGTGTCGGTGACCTGCCCCGGGGCCACGCGGGACAACAGCGACATGACCGGGCCCAGGATGGTGTCGAGGGCGCGGTAGAGGCCGGTGGTGGGGCGGGTGCCGTGCAGGGCGCGGATCAGGCCTGGTCGGAACGACCAGACCCTGAGCGGGAGCGCCGCCAGGGCGTCCTCGGTCTCGCCTTTGACCCGGGCCCACATCATCCGGCTGTCGCGCTTGGTGCCCGCGCCGGAGACGTAGACCAGACCCGAACCCGGGGAAGCCGCAGCGACCGCCCGCCCGATGCTCAGGCTGAGGTCGTAGGTGTGCCGCCAGTACTCGGGCTCTTTCATGCCGTTGGCCGAGGGGCCGGCGGAGTGGAACGTGAGGTCCACCCCGCGCAGGTGGTCGCCTCCGGCGGCCAGGTCGGTGGTCACCACCTCGCGCAGCTTGGAGTGGCTGCGGCCCAATGGGCGCCGGACCACTGCGCGGACCTCACCGACGCGGTCGTCGAGCAGGCACTCCCGCAGCACGCCCTGGCCGATCATCCCGCTGGCCCCGTACAGCAGCACCGTCATCGGGAGGTGCGCGGTGGGGGAGGGGTTGGTCATGCGGTGATGCCCACTCGGCGGGCGCTCTCGGCCCAGAAGGCGTCGATGAGCGCGCGGTCGTTCTGCTGCGGGTTGGGCTTGCGGGGGGTCTTCTCGTTCTCGTAGTACTCCCCGGAGGTCCAGGTGGTGCCGGGGGTGCCGTCGATGGCCCACAGCAGGTTGTCGGCACCCTTCTCCGGGCTGCCGAGCAGGTGCCGTACGGGGGTCTTGTAGACGGCCCGCATCCACACCGATCCGGTCTGCCCGAAGTTGGAGGCGATGTTGCCCGGGTGCAGAGCGATGGAGGTGATGCCCTCGGCGCCGTGGCGAGCCACCAGTCCCTTGGTGAACAGGATGTTGGCCAGCTTGGAGTCGCCGTAGGTCTTCATCGGCTTGTACTTGCCGGCCTGGTCCAGGTCGGCCATGTCCAGCTTGCCGAAGGCGCGCGAGCCGATGCTGGAGGTGTTCACCACGGCGGTGTTGCTCGCCTGCAGGGTGCCCAGCAGCAGGTGGGTGAGCAGGAAGTGTGCGTAGTGGTTGACCTGCATGGTGCGCTCGTTGCCATCGACGGTGACGACGCGCTCGCCGAAGACGCCGCCGGCGTTGTTAGCCAGCACGTCGATCCGGTCGGTGCGGTCCTGCACCCAGGTGGCCAGGTCACGCACCTGGGACAGGTGTGCGAAGTCGGCCACGAACGACTCCGCCTGCAGCGGGCCGGCGACGGCGGCCAGCTTCTCGGCCGACCGGCCGACCAGCAACAGCCGCTCCCCGCGAGCGGCCAGCTTGCGGGCAGCGGCCGCCCCGATCCCGTCAGATGCCCCGGTCAAGACGATGGTGCGCTGGGTCATGTCGATCTCCTTGGTACTTGATGTCGCCTGCTGCACTGTACGTCTTACGTGACACACAGTGCCACCTTTGGCGCTATGCTGCATCCATGACCCCGTCGCGGACCCGTTCACCCCTGCGGGACGTCGCCCGACGTGCGGTGCAGGGCGAGCTCATCTCGGTGGCCCAGCGGTTGTTCGGCGAGCACGGCTACGAGGACACGACGGTTGACGCCATCGCCACCGCTGCAGGGATGAGCCGGCGCAGCTTCTTCCGGTACTTCTCCTCCAAGGAGGAGCTGGTCCTGGGCAAGTACGAACTGGTCGGCGAACAGCTGCAGGATGCGCTGCAGGCTCGTCCCGACGACGAGCCGTTGTGGGACGCACTGCAAGCGATGTTCGCCGCTATCAGTGGTAAAGCGGTGCCCGATGCCTCGGCGCAGACCGTGCACGCGATCGAACGGGTCGTGGAGGAGTCGCCGTCCCTGCGGGCGGGCTACCTGTACCGGCTCGACGTCATGCAGCGATTGCTGGTCGCCGAGGCCCGCGACCGGGCCGTGCGAGCCGGCGTGCCCTACGCAGAAGATGACCCCACACCCGAGGCGCTCGTGGGTTCTGCCTTCGCATGCATGACCGCCGCACGAACGGTCGCAGCCAGCGCCGAGGCCTCATGGGAGGACACCGTGGCCCGAGCCATGGGCGTCATCCGGCATGACCCCTACCGCAACACCAGCCGCCGTTAGAAATTATGGCAAGGGGTCCACGCACATCTCGTCGCTGGCTAGACAGTTGTGCTGCGGGGGAGTTAGCAAGTGAGGATCATTAACCCCGGTATTCGGTCCTACGGATTCCGGTTCACAACCAGGACCGAAACTTCGTCGCTGCTGGGGGCTTCAGCGTCGCCGGGCTTCATCGCTCTCTCTGTCGCCAGACCACCTGACTTGTCAGGGTGCGGGGTGCTGCGTACTAGCCCATTCGTCGAAGGCGTCGATGGTCCGCCACAAATGGTGTGTGTGGTGCTGGACGGCGAGGTCGCCGTCCCCGGTCACGCAGGCGTCGGCGATGGCGCGGTGCTCGGCGGTGATCGAGTCGAAGTCGGTCCGCACTGCCAGCGACAGCTGTCGGACCCTGCGCGAGTTGTCCAACATCGTGTCGGTGAACCGACGGAGCCAGAGGGAGTCGCATTAACTCATCGTGGCTCGGTGGAAGGCGACGTGGAGCTCCTCGTGAACGGTGTACTCGGCCGGGGACAGGGTCGAGAGGTCAGATGAGCCCGCCTCGACCATGTCAGCGAAGGACGTCTCGACCAGGTCGACCCACTGCTCGGTGGACCGCTCGACCGAGCGCCGGATGGCGACCGGTTCCAGCAGGAGCCTGACCTCGTAGAGGTCCCGGACGTCGGCGGGGGAGATCTCGCTGACCCGCACGCCTCGCTGCGGGAGCGCGACCACGAACCCCTCGCCGGCCAGGCGGGCGAAGGCCTCCCGGACCGGGTCGTCGCGTGGGGAGAACTCACCCCGCCTGGGTGACTGCACCACTCGCCAGGACAGGGTCGCCGTCGCCCCTGCGCACGCTGCAGCCATCGCTGACCCTGTTCTTGCTGTGCGGTCAGTGACGGACTCTCGCTAGATCGCACGGCCAGGCGGATGACATCGCCGGCGCGACCTTGCCTCACCGACTGTCTGGCTGGCACGCCGGGAGGCAGGGCTGGATGGGCGATGCACGGCCGGGACCTGAGTAAGGGGTTGACGTGGGGGACATGCCCAGCCTGTGGTCAACGGGCCGCAGTGGGGTGGGCTGACAACCAGGTTGTACAAGCTGACTGCTACTCACAATGCGTGCTCACCGATGAGCGCTCGGCGGTACTTGCTTCGCGCGCACGGGCGGGCTGACACCCAGACTCGGGATCTGGACCCCTGCGTCCGGCGGCCTGGTCGGCTCATCGATGAGGCGGGCACTCCACCCGTCCGCTGAACTGTCCCCTGGTTGACCACCAACCCCGGTTTCCGAGTCTCCACATTCAGTTTCACACGTGGGACCAGAACGGCAGCCGGGCTTTGGACGGCCAATCCGGTGGCTCGTGGACTGCGGGTCCAGACCGTCCACCGCCCGGTCGCCGGCCAGGACCGATGAACGCTCCAGTTGCGGGCCGCAGCTCTGGATCGGTCATCAGCAGGTTGTCCAGTTCGGTCCGGACAGCGTCGTCGAGCGCGACCGTCCGGAGTGTTCGGGGGACGGCTTGAAGGTGGCGCTGCTCGCAGGGGGCGGCCTTGCTGGGGGCCGAGGAGCGCATCACAGCAGGTTGCCGGCGAGTACGCCGCGGGTGGTGCGGATGGCCACCGTGGCCCAGGCTGTCAGCAGGCCCGCGAACAGGACGACGGCCATCACCTGCAGGAAGATCTCGCCGGTGTGCAGGGCCAGGCCCGAGGTGCCGGTGACCACGGTGCCGACGGGGAAGGTGAACGACCACCAGGTGAGACCGAAGGGCAGGTGGGCGCGGGCGGTGCGGATGGTGACCGCCGCGGCGATGGCGGCCCACATCAGGGCGAAGCCCCAGACGGGTAGGCCGTAGACCAGGCCCATGGCTTGGAAGGCGGTGGCGTAGGGCTCGGGGACGGCGACGTGGGCCTGGGTGCCCAGGTTGTTGGCCGCGGTGATCGACTGCCCGAGCGGCCCGAGCACGATCCACAGGGTGGGCACCATGGCGGCGGCACCGACCTTGTAGCGGGCCAGTCGTCCCCAGATCAGGGTGATGACGACGAGGCTGGCCACCAGAGAGAGCCCGAACATCGACCAGCACAGGGTGAACAGGGTGGTGCGCCACTGGCCGGCGGGCAGCTCGGGGACCAGGAGCGCGCCGGTGGCCGCGGACACCATCGGCGGGACGACGGGCATCAGCCAGCCGCCGAAGGCGGCGTCATCGGGCACGTCGTGGCGGGTGAAGACCAGGTAGGGGATTCCCACGGCGGTGACGAGGCCGTAGACGGTACCGGCGACCCACAGAACGGCGAAGATCCCGAGTGCGGCGCTGGTGCCGATGAGGTCCACGCCGACGAGGTGGGTGGCGACGCCGAAAGCCAGCAGACCCATGGGCGGGGCGCCGTAGAAGTGCGCCATCACCGGGTTGCTCGCGTGCCCGCGAGCGGTGTCGGGGTGGTACCGCCAGTGCGCGACGGTCGCGGCCGAGACGGCCAGCAGCATCAGCCCGGCCAGCACCCACACCACCTGGGCCACCGCCCGCAGGCCGGGGATCGTGACCGGGAGGGTGGCCGCGGCGGTGGCGACGATGGAGGTGCCCATGACCGAGGCGAACCAGTTGGGCCCGATGTTGGCCACGGCCAGTCGTCGGTCGTTGGGGCTGCCGAACAAACCGGGAGCGGGGGAGGGGTGGGTCGCCGTGCTGGTCATGGCTCCACCGTGCGCTGCCAGAGGGGCGCGCGGTAGCCGGGTCGGTGTTGTGCACCCACAACGTCCACTTGTGACTCCCGTGCGGTGGCTTTACCGTCGCGGAGGTGGATGAGGCGACGCGCCGGGACAAGCTCGCGCGTGTCGACGCGCCGGCCGTCGCTGCGTTGAACGCGCTGGTCCGGCGGTGGCGCGTCGAGGGCCGATCGGTTCCGTGGTTCGACCCGGACGGCGGTGGCATTCACGCCCGGGTGCTGCTCCTGCTGGAGAGCCCGGGACCGGCTACGACGGCGCTGGCCGACCGCGGGATCTCCTCTGAGGACAACCCCGACCCCACCGCGCGGGCGCTGCGGGCAGCCCGGCAGGCATCTCCGTTGGCCGCGTCGGACTGCCTGCGCTGGAACGTGGTGCCCTGGGCGCTCACCACCGCCGACGGCTGGCGCAACCCGCGAGCCGGCGACCTCGCCGAGGCCGGCCCGGCGCTGGCCGAGGTGCTGGCGATGTTGCCCGGCCTGCGGGTCGTGGTCCCGCTCGGCGCAGCGGCGCTGACCGGGTGGATGCGCCACCTCACCCTCCAGCCGCCGGCCGGCCCGGTGGTCACGCTGGCGGTCCCGCACCCCTCCCAGCGCAACACCCGGTCCCGCGCCGAGTCCAACCAGCGTCTACGACGGTCCCTGCAGACTGCGGCGGCGTGGCTGCCGGAGCTCACCCGGTGACGCTGAGCCCGCACGTGCCCGAGCTGGGCGCGCTGGAGCTGCTGCTGGACGTGGTGGCCACCGGCAGCATCGGCGCAGCCGGACGTCGCCACGGGATCAGCCAACAGGCCGCATCTGCTCGGCTGCGGACCATGGAGCGCCAGGTGGGTGTCGCCGTCCTGGACCGGCAGGCGCGCGGCAGCCGGTTGACCGAGGCCGGGACGGCGTTCGCGGCATGGGCCGCCCGGGTCGTGGAGGCCGCCGCCGACCTCGACGCCGGGCTCGCCGCACTGCGCAACGAGGGTGCAGCCCGGCTTCGGGTGGCGGCGAGCATGACCGTCGCCGAGCACCTGGTGCCCGGCTGGCTGGCGGCGCTGCGTCGGCAGGGAGGCGGCCCGCAGATCACGCTGACGGCCACCAACAGCGCCACGGTCGCCGACCTGGTGCGCGCCGGTGAGGTCGACCTGGGCCTGGTCGAGGGCCCCGACCTGCTGGCCGACCTGGCGCAGGTCGTCGTCGCCACCGACCAGCTCGTCCTCGTCGTCGCCCCCGACCACCCCTGGTCCCGTCGCCGCCGTCCGGTCGACGCGGGGCTGCTGGCCCGCACCCCGCTGGTCACCCGCGAGCCCGGATCGGGGACCCGCACGGCACTGGAACGAGCCCTGGGTGCCCCGGGCCCGCCGCCGGTCATGGAGCTGAGCACCGCCACCGCGGTTCGGGAAGCGGTGCGCGCCGGTCTAGGGCCGGCGGTGCTGTCCCGGCTGACGGTGGCCGGGGACCTACGCGAGCACCGGGTGGTCGAGGTCCCCGTCTCCGCGATCGACCTGACCCGTCAACTGCGAGCGGTCTGGGTAGGCCCCACCAAAGGCCCACCGGCCGGTGCCGCCCGCGACCTCCTCCTCGTGGCAACCGCCCGTGGGTTGCCATCGCCCGTGGCGGGGAGCCCGAGGTCACGGACATTGGGGTGACGGGACGCTGGGGTGATGGGAGCCGGTCAGGTGGGCCAGCGTCGCCCAGAGCGATGGGACCCCGCCAAGACGTGAGCTCTCGATCGCCCGTTCGGGCCAACGGTTCCTCCCCCGATTACCACACAGGATGAGCCGACGTGAGCCGTTACCCGCACAGCGCCGACAAGCATCCTGACCGGCATCTGACCCGACGCCCCCAGGGCATCGACTCGGCTACGGCCGAAACGCCGCACACGCCGTCATCGCGCCGCAGCCCGTAAGCCGGCGGTGACATGCGGGACAGCGGCAGGCACCGCAAGCTAGGCGAATGGCGAATGGCGAATGGCGGATGGGACCGGACTGGCGGCCCACAAACCCCCGTTTGTGAGCCGCTGGACGGATGTTCGGATGACTCCGACAAACCGCAGCTCAGGACGCCCAGGCGGTGACCGAAACCCGTTCCGGAATCAACGGACCACAAACCCATCTCGCGTGAGTTGTGAAACGACAACGCTGTGGCCTCTGCCGGCCTTCGAAGCGGCGGAGATGGTGACGGACTCCGCGGAGTAGCCAGGTGGCCACGAGCGACGGGGAGCGGGTGCCGCTGGCCGAGGTCAGGGATGAACTCACCGCAAGACCGGAGCGCCGTGGTCGATCTCGGTGCTCGGTGGCTGGCTGACGTCCGTGGCCGGCGGTTGCGACCACATTGGTGGGGGGCAGACGGCTTGGCGCATCCGGGTGGGGGACTACCGAGCGATCTACGACGTCCTGGACGAGGCGCTCGTCGTGACCGTCGTGCGAGCAGGGCATCGCCGGGAGATCCACGACCGATAGCTGGCCATGTCCACCGGTGTAGCAACCGGTGTAGCAACGCGGGACGGACGACGACCGTCCGTCGCGGATGACCACGAACGCCGAACCGCGCTGACCAGCGCAAACAGCACGTGGGCGGACAGCGGCGAACCCCACCGAGCAAGCTGGGGGTCAAGGGGTCGCAGGTTCACATCCTGTCAGCCCGACAGAGAAGAAGCAGGTCAGAGGCGGGTCGTCCGATGCGGGCGGCCCGCCTTCTGCGTCACTGCAGCCACCTGTGCAGCCACCAGGTCTGCGGGGCCCTGCGGAGCTTCGTCGTCCGCTGCGCGGGGAGACACCTCGGACATCCGCCCCGCGGCCGGCTGCGTGGCACACCGATCTCTGAGCAGCGCGACCGAACAGTCGGCATCGGTGCAGCTGAAGCACTGCAGGGACTTGGTGGCTCCGAGGCACGGGGCCAGCCGCTCGAGGGCTTCCTCGAGGCGGTCGGCAGCGCAGCCGTCCCGCACGCCAGCTCCCCCGCACCTGACAGGCCCTGACGGTCAGCCCGGCCGGGTGGGCCGACGTCCGGGATGTGTCTAGCTGACTGACACGGATCGGCGGCAGAGGACGTCGCTGCGGACGTCTGGAGCGTCCTGGTCCAGGCCGGACACCGGAACGCGCAGGTCGACCTCCGTGAACTGGGCACACGCCTGCGTGGGGTCGGAGTAGAAGTCGTCCCAGCCGACGCGGTGCACGTCGTCCACCCCGACCACCTCGTACCGCGCATCGGGGGAGCCGCAGCCCACCCGGGAGAAGTCGATGCCTCCGGAACCCGGCTCCTGCAGGCAGTCACCGACCTCGGGCGTCGACGAGGCAGCCGACGTGCCGATCAGGACACCACCGAGACCGACCACACCGAGGGCAGCCGCACCGGCCAGCCCGACCCGCGCACGTCGGGCGCGGGGGTCCGTACGCCGGGCAGTTCCCGACCCTGCAGGTGCAGAGGTGCGCGTCGTCATGGCCGCCGGCCTCGGCGGTGGAGGGGGGCTGACGCAACCGGCTCCCGACCCGGGCCGTGACTCCCACATCGAGGTACCCGTGGTCGCCGGGGAACGGCTGGGGAGTTCGCGGGTCCCGATTCGCTTCCACAGGTGGGGGCGGCGTGGCCGGGGGCGCGGGCCGTCCCAGCTCGTCGTGCAGGGGCACGACACGCTGTTCGAGGTGAGCTGGCGTGGAGGGTGGCGTCAGTCGTCGCTGCTGGTGTCCTGGTCGGGGTCGTCGAAGTCGTCCTCGTCCGACCGCTGGGGTCGTGCCGCCACCACGGCTTCGACGGTGACCTCGTCCCCGCTCGCGAAGACGAGGGTGACCGGTACTGACTGCGAGGAGGAGCGGGCCTGCGCGAGGTCGACCAGTTCGAGATCGGGACCGTCCTCGGCTCCCACGTAGACGTTGTCGCCCGCCGGTACGGTGACCGGGAGGTCGCCATCCACTTCGGCGGCACCGGTGCTGCGCACCTCGACGAGCTCGACGTCGGTGGTGCCGCGGTTGGTGATCGCGAGGTAGAGGTCTGCGTCATCTCCGGCGGCGTAGCCCCCGTCGACGAACTCCAGTTCGACGTCCTGGACGCTCACGTCGGCGTTGACCCGCGTGTCGACGCCGGCGTTGCCGCCGACGACCTCCCCGCTGGGGCGTACCACGGCCTCGTCGGAGCACCCGGCGAGGAGCATCCCTGCAGAGCCGAGGGAGAGCAGCGAACGACGAAGGATCATGGGTTCACTCCAACCATGTAGTGGGTCGAACCGCGGCTACCCCAAGTGTCGTGCGCCAATCCCGGCTGGGCTGCTCCGTTCGCGGCCCTGCCGGCAGTCGCTCAGAACGCCGCCAGCCGCTTCCGTTCGGCTGCCGGGGTGATCAGGACCGGAGGGCGTCGCTGGGGTCGGTAGCCAGGAGCTCCAGGTGGGCGTTCTCCTACCGCACACGCCGCAGGTACGCCGACGGGGTCATGCCGTGGTGGCGGCGGAAGGCGTACTGCAGGGCGCGAGCACCGTGCCGGAGCACGTCGGGCCCCGCGGTCGCGGCCGCGGGGCCCGACGTGCTCGGGGTGGTGGGGTCAGCCTGCGACGACGGCGATCTCGTTGGGGGTGACGTCGAGCTGTCCGGTGGCGAGGACCTCGCCGGTGGCGAGGTCCAGCGCGTGGACGGCGTCGCGGGCGGGGTCGGTGACGTAGGCGATGCCGTCGTGGACCTTGATGGCAGGGTGAGGGTCCTGCCATTCGGCCGGGCCCTCCCACGCGTCGACGACGGGGTAGCTGGCCAGCAGCTCGCCGCTGTCCTCGTCGAACAGGTGCACGCCGCCGTCCGTGCCGAGGACGACGGCCTCGTCCTGCGGGCCGCGGGCGAGGTCGCGGAAGGTGTAGGCCACGCCGTCGGGCAGCTGGACGACCTGGTACCGGTCGGTGCTGGTGTCGGTGAGGGTGAAGGCGGTCAGCTCGTAGCCCTCGGCGTCGGGGTCGCTGTTGTAGTCGCCGAGGGCGACGGGGGAGTCCTCGGTGGTGAAGACGTTGCCGGTGCGGCCGTAGGCGTCGGGGGCGGGCAGCTTGGTGAACTGGCCGTCGTAGACCAGGACGCCGTCCTCGCAGCCGAAGACGGCGACCTCGCCGGCCACGGTGCCCTCCCCGTGCACGCCCGGGCACTCCTCGGAGCGGGCCAGCTCGGTGCCGTCGGCGTCGAGCACCCGCACGCCGGTGCGGCCCTCCTCGTCGCCGAGGGTGGACAGCAGGGTGCCGTCCTCCATCTCGATGGCGACGCCGTGGTGGGCAGCCTCCGACGTCCACTCCTGGGTCTCGGGCAGGCCGTCGGCGGTGAGGAGGTCGTCGGTGGCGAAGGAGGTGATGTCGCCGGTGCCGTCGGCGAAGAGCACGGTGCGGTCGCCGTGCACGACGACGTGGCCGGCGGTGTCGGCCTCGAAGACGTCGTCGGTGAGGGTGGAGTCGCCGGCCCAGGACTCGCCGTCGGCGGTCCAGACGCCGGCGTCGAGGACCTGGAAGCCCTCCTCGGTGGTGACCAGGGCGTGCCGGCCGTCACCGGCCGGGTTGACGCGCAGGAAGCCGTCGCGCTCGTGGTCACCGACGACCTCGAGGGTGTCGGCGTCCAGGACGAGGACGCCGCCGTCGTAGGTCAGGGCCAGCCGGGCCTGGGGGGCGGCAACCGTCCGCGCCGAGGCCTCGTCGGCAGCGACGGAGGACGCCGAGGTCGATCCGGGGTCGGTGGAGCCGGAGCAGCCGGCGAGGAGCAGGCCGGCGGCGCCGAGGGCGGCCAGGCGCAGGGGGGAGTGGTGTCGGGCAGTGGACATGCCGTGCACCTTATCGGGAATGATTCTCATTCCTAGTAACCGGGTCACCGCAGTCCTTCGACGATGTCCTCGGTGTTGGCCCGCATCATCTGCAGGTAGGTCTCGGCGCCACCGCCGGGCGGCGTGAGCGACTCGGTGAACAGCGGCACGACCGCGACGTCGAGGCCAGCCTGCTCGGCCAGCACCTGGACCAGCCGGTCGGACTGCGAGGAGTCGGCAAACAGGGTCGACACCCCGGCGTCGCGGATGGCGCCGGCGAGCTCGTCGAGGTCGCGGGCGCTGGGTGAGGCGAGCGTCGACCCGCTGGGGATGACGGCGCCCACGACGGTGAAGCCGAAGCGGTCAGCCAGGTAGCCGAAGACGTGGTGGTTGGTGACCAGGTTGCGCCGTGGCTCGGGCACCTGTCCCAGCTGCTCGACCATCCAGGCGTCGAGGTCCTCCAGCTCGGTGCGGTAGGCGACGGTGTCGGTGGCGAGCCGGTCGCCGTCGATGCCGTCGACGTGCTCGGCGACCGCGGCGGACACGGAGTCCACGACGGCGCGCACCTGCGCCGGGTCGGTCCAGAAGTGCGGGTCGACGCCGGTGTCGTCCTCGGTGGTCCACTCGACGGTCTGCACCGCGTCGCCGGCCTCGACGACGACCACGCCGTCCTCCCGGGCCGCCTCCACCTGGGCCAGCACGCCCTCCTCCAGGCCGAGGCCGTTGGCCACCAGCAGGTCGGCCTCCCGCATCTGCGCCGCCTCCCGCGCGGAGACCTCGAAGGAGTGCGGATCGGCCCCGGCCGGCATGAGGGTGAGCACCTCGGCCTGGTCGCCCACGAGCTCGCCGACGACGTCGCCGAGGATGTTGGTGGTGACGACCACCAACGGGCGGTCGCCCCCGCCCCCGGCCCCGCACCCGGTGAGGACGACGGCGGCCGCGAGCGCGGTGACCAGTCCACCGGCCAGCCGGCTCATCGACCCGTCTCCGCGAGGTGGGCCGGGACGACCTCGGCGCTGAACGTGCGGGCCACCCGGGCGCCGTCGGCGTGGTCGACCTCCAGCAGGTCCGTGCTCCCCGGGACGTTGACGTAGGTCCGGTCGGCGTCGACGTGCACGTCGACCTCGGTCAGCCGGTCGACCGGCAGCAGCGGCCCGGTGCCGGTCACCGCGCCGGTCCCGGGCTCCAGGACGACCACCTGCCCGGTGGTGTCCACCCCCACCACGCGGTCGGCCTCGTCGTCGGCGGCCACGGCGGTCACCCAGGGGGTCGGGGTCGGGACCAGCTGCCAGCTGCGGGCCCGGGTGTCCAGCAGCCACACCCCTCGGGTCCCTGCCGGGGCGGCCACCGACGGGCGGCCCGGGCGGTTGTCCAGACCGGAGGCGCGCTCGGCCTCGGCGACGGGGGTCGGGTAGGGGATCTGCTCGAGCTCCACCCCGCCGTCGGCCTCGGTGACGAGCACGGCGCCGTCGGCGCACGAGACCACCACCCCGACGCGTGTGGCGTGCCCGCCGCGGGGGTCCGCGCACGGCGCCTCGGCGTCAGGGAGTGGTCTGCCGTCGGCGTCCAGCCCGCGCACCGAGGTGCCGTCGGTGGCGACGACGTCGTTGCCCAGCGGGACCAGCGCACCCTGGTGCGGCTCGGACTCGACGGTGGCGAGCTCGGTCAGCTCGCCGCGGCCCAGTGCGGCCCGGTCGAGGACGACGCCGGTGCCGGAGGTGGGGGAGAACAGGGCGGTGAGGGTGTCCGAGGAGGCCGCCTCGACGTCGCCGCTCCAGGTCATCGACCCGACCACGCGGGCCGGGGCGCGGTAGTAGTGCACGTGGTCTCCGTGGTCGACCGTCCAGGTGCCGGTGTCGACGACGGTGAGCTCCCCGGTGCCCGTCGAGGTGGTGAACAGGAAGCGGCCGTCGGTGGCCATGGTGTCCACCGGCCCCAGCTGTCCGAGCTCGGCGGTCTCGCCGGTCAGCAGGTCCAGCGCGTGGGCCGACCCGCCCGCGTCGGTGTAGGCCAGCTGCAGCTGGGGCTCGGGGAGCTCCTCGGCGCCGGCGACGTAGCCGTGCGGGGTGGCCGGGGGCGGGCCGTCGGCCGACGGCGACGCGGGTCCGGCGCCGCAGGCGGTGAGCGCGAGGGCCGCGGTCGCGCCGAGGCACCAACGGGGGCGACGTGCTCGAGGGGGGTGGGGCACAGGATCCTCCGGGTTCGGGGACGGGGTTGTCAGGGGCGGGTGGAGGCGGTCGCCCGGACCGCGACGGACACCGCCACCAGCGCGACGGAGCACAGGGCGATGGAGGCCCCGCCGGCGGTGCCGGCGTGCCAGGACAGGAGGAGGCCGGCGGCCACCGACACTGCACCGAAGGCCGCACCCAGGCCCACGGTCGGCGCCAGGCGGTGGGTCCACTGCCGGGCGGCGGCGGCCGGCGCCAGGAGCAGGGCCACCACCAGCAGGGCCCCGAGCGCCTGGTAGGACACCACCACGGCGGTGGCGACCAGCAGCACCATCGCCACGTGGGCCGCGCGCGGGCGCATGCCCAGCACGGCGGCGGTCCGCGTGTCGAACGACAGCGCCAGGAACGGCCGGTGCAGCAGCACCGACGCGGCCACCAGCACCACCAGTGCTCCGCCCAGCAGGGCGATGTCGGCGGACCGGATGGCCAGCACGTCGCCGAACAGGATCGACGTGAGGTCGGTGGCGAAGGAGCGTGACCGGGACACGATCACCACGCCCAGGGCGAGCATCCCGGCGAACAGCAGCCCGATGGCGGTGTCGGAGGACAGCCGCGCGCGGCGGGCCACCGCGCCGACGCCCACGCTCATCACCGCGGCGCTGGCCGCGGCCCCCAGCACCGGCGGCCAGCCGGCCAGCGTGGCCACGGCGACGCCGGGCAGCATGCCGTGGGCCAGGGCCTCACCCAGGAACGCCATGCCGCGCACCAGCACCCAGGTGCCGACGACGGCGCAGATGAGCGCAGCCAGGATGCCCCCGAGCAGCGCGCGCTGCATGAAGGGGACGACGAACGGTTCGACGAGCCAGGCCACGGCGCGCCACCCTACTGGGAATGATTCCCGCTATCGCTAAGGTGGGTGGGTGAGCCCCGTCGTCGACCTGGACCGCCTCTGCGTGCGGCGGGGGGACGTGCACGCCCTCGCCGACGTCACCGCTCGACTACGGCCGGGGGTGGTGACCGCGCTCGTCGGCCACAACGGGGCCGGCAAGTCCACCCTGCTCGACGTGCTGGCCGGGGTCCGCCCGCCGACCTCGGGTCGGGTCCTCGGGCTCCGCGGCAGGTCGGTCGCCTACGTCCCCCAGCGCAGCGCCGTCCCCGACGACCTTCCGGTCACCGTCGGCGACGTGCTGGCGATGGGACGGTGGCGGGAGGTGGGGCCCTGGCGACGGCTGGGTGCGGCCGACCGGGCGCTGGTCGCCCAGGTCGCCGACCGGCTCGAGCTCGCCGGCCTGCTGCGCCGGCCGCTGTCGTCCGTCTCCGGTGGTCAGCGGCAACGTGCCCTGGTCGGACAGGGTCTGGTGGCCCGCGCCGACGTGCTCCTCGTGGACGAACCGACGGCCGGGGTGGACACCGGCACCCGGGAGGCGCTGCTCGCTGCGATCGCCGACGAGGCCGGCCGCGGTGCCCTCGTCGTGCACGCCACCCACGAGCAGGCTGCCGTCGATCGCGCCGGCGCGGTGCTGGCGCTGGATGCCGGGCGCCTGGCGCGGTGATGGTGAACGACCCCCGTTCGTGAGCCGGTCGGCGGAACCCGGTTCGGTCGGGACAGGGGTGTCCGGTGCCGCGGGATGGCCGGGGACGACACCGTCGAGCTGCTCGACTCGACGAGGGTCGTCCGGCCGCCGGGTGCGGCGTCCGCGTCAGGCGGCTGAGACCAGGGCAGGGGTGTGCCGGAGGAGCGCGGCCCGCTGCTGTCGCAGGGCGGCCGGCGGTATCGCCGCGCTCGGGTCCGCCGGGCGCGGCACGAGGGTGAGGACGAGGGAGCAGCCGGCGGGCGAGGTCTCCCTCGCGCCACCGGGCCGTGCCGGACCCAGGTGGACGGCGACCAACCCCGGTGCGGTGTGCACCGACCCGCGGTCGTCGTGGTCCGGGTCGACCAGGTGCCAGGTCCCGCGCCCTGCCGGACGGAGCAGGAGATGGGTGCCGGCGGCGGTGTCGAACAACCACACGACACCGTCGGGGCGAGTGCGGCCGAAGGTGACCGGTCCTCGGCCACGACCGGAGGCCGGACGGATGCGCACCCGGTCGCGGCGGACCTGCCCGGCGAAGGACCAGGCGGGCCCGTCACCGGGTGCGCGGAGGTCGGCGAGGGGGACGTGCCGGTCCAGGCAACCGGTGACCAGGGCAGCTGTGCGCAACGAAGCGGTCGAGAACACGGGAGCACCTCCGGGTGGGTGACGGACGTCCCCACCGTGGCCGGCGGAGCTGTCGACCAGCAGTGCTCGGTGGCGGAGGTGGCTGTGCAGCCGGCGGGCGCCCGGGGGGCGGCAACAGGCCCCGGATCTGTCGGTGAGTGTTCGGGTCGGCCAGGTCCGGCCGGTGCTCAGCGTCCACAAAGCCGGCGCCGTCCCGCCGGACAGCGGGCTCGCCGACGGTGGTCGTGTGCCGACCCCACCAGACACGTCCGCTGACGACGGCGACCGGTCCCGCTCGGTGCTCGACGTCGTCGTCCCCGTGCACGACGAGGAGGCCGACCTCGAGCAGTGCGTCCGCCGCCTGGACGCCCACCTGCGCACCCTGCCCTTCAGCTACCGCATCACCATCGCCGAGAACGCCAGCACCGACGGCACCCTCGACGTCGCCCAGCGGCTGGCCGCCCAGCTGCCCGGCGTCACCGTCCGGGTCGAGACCGAGCCCGGCCGCGGCCGCGCGCTCAACCGCGCCTGGGCCGCCAGCGACGCCGCCGTCCTGGTCTACATGGACGTCGACCTGTCCACCGACCTCAACGCCCTCCTGCCCCTGGTCGCCCCGCTCATCAGCGGCCACTCCGACCTGGCCATCGGCACCCGGCTGGCCGGCTCCTCCCGCGTGGTGCGCGGGGCCAAGCGCG
>NZ_FOMD01000003.1 GCF_900112525.1 Klenkia taihuensis | reverse complement strand
ACTCCGACCTGGCCATCGGCACCCGGCTGGCCGGCTCCTCCCGCGTGGTGCGCGGGGCCAAGCGCGAGTTCATCTCCCGCAGCTACAACCTGCTGCTGCGCGGCACCCTGGCCACCCACGTCTCCGACGCCCAGTGCGGCTTCAAGGCCATCAGTGCCGACGTCGCCGCCCGCCTGCTCCCCCTGGTCGAGGACACCGGCTGGTTCTTCGACACCGAACTGCTCGTCCTCGCCGAGCGCGCCGGGCTGCGCATCGCCGAGGTACCCGTGGACTGGGTCGACGACCCCGACAGCCGGGTGCACATCGTCTCCACCGCCCGCGCCGACCTCGCCGGCATCGTGCGCATGTGGCGGGCCTTCACCACCGGCCGGCTGCCCCTGGCCGACCTGCGCGCCCAGATCGGCCGCGGCCCCCTCGTCGAACCCACCCTCGACGGCGTCCCCCACGGCCTGGTCGGCCAGCTGGTCCGCTTCGCCGCCATCGGCGCGGTCTCCACCCTGGCCTACCTCGCCCTCTTCGCGCTGCTCCGGGCGGGCCTGGACGCGCAGGCCGCGAACCTGGTGGCGCTGCTGGTCACGGCGGTGGCCAACACCGCCGCGAACCGGCGCTTCACCTTCGGCCGGCGCGGGCGGGACGGCGCCGTCCTCGCCCAGGGCCAGGGCCTGCTGGTGTTCGCCCTCGGCCTGGTGCTGACCAGCGGCAGCCTCGGCCTGCTGCACGCCACCATCTCCGACCCCGGCACCGGGGTGGAGCTCACCGTCCTGGTTGCGGCCAACGCGGCGGCGACCGTCCTGCGGTTCCTCCTCCTTCGCCACTGGGTCTTCCGCAGCCGTACCACCACGCCCGTCCTCACCGCCCACCTCGATCTGGAGACCACTCGATGACCGCCCTCGCGGATGCCCCGACCCCTCTGCGCACCGAGCGCCCCGCGCCCCGCCCGTGGACCCGCCTGCGGCGCGGACCGGCCGGCGACCCGCGGTGGGTGCGGCCCTCGCTGCTGACCCTGCTGGCCGCCACCGGTCTGCTGTACCTGTGGGACCTGTCGGCCTCCGGCTGGGCCAACGCCTTCTACGCCGCCGCGGTGCAGGCGGGCTCGGAGAGCTGGACGGCGTTCTTCTACGGCTCCTCCGACGCGGCCAACTCCATCACGGTGGACAAGCCGCCGGCATCGCTGTGGGTCATGGAGATCGCCGTGCGGCTGTTCGGGCTCAGCTCCTGGTCGCTGCTGGTGCCGCAGGCGCTGATGGGCGTGGCCACCGTGGGCGTGGTGTACCTGGCCGTGCGCCGGGTCGCCGGGGCCGGGGCGGGCCTGCTCGCCGGGACGGCCATGGCGCTGACCCCGGTCGCGGTCCTCATGTTCCGGTTCGACAACCCCGACGCCCTGCTGGTCCTGCTGCTCACGCTGGCGGCCTACCTCCTGACCCGAGCACTGCAGTCCGGGCGGCGGGCCACGCTGGTCGGCGTCGGGGTCCTGATCGGCTTCGCGTTCCTGACCAAGACCCTCCAGGCGTTCCTGGTCGTCCCCGGCTTCGCCCTGGTCTGGCTCGCCTGTGCTCCCACGACCTTCCGCAGGCGGGTAGTCGACCTGCTCCTCGCCGGGCTGGCCATGGTCGTGGCCGGCGGCTGGTGGGTCGCCGTCGTCGAGCTGGTGCCCGCGGAGTACCGCCCCTACATCGGCGGCTCGCAGACCAACTCGGTGTGGGAGCTCATCTGGGGCTACAACGGCCTGGGTCGCCTCACCGGCGACGAGACCGGGTCGGTCGGCGGCGGGGCAGGCGGCGGGTGGGGCGCCACGGGCCTGGGCCGGATGTTCGACGCCGAGCAGGGCGGTCAGATCGCCTGGCTGCTGCCCGCCGCGCTGGTGCTCGCCGTCGCCGGGCTGGTGGTCGTCGGACGGGCAACGCGCGCCGACGCCCGCCGGTCGGCGCTGCTGGTGTGGGTCAGCTGGCTGCTGGTCACCGGGCTGACCTTCTCCTTCATGGCCGGCATCTTCCACGCCTACTACACCGTCGCCCTCGCCCCGGCGGTCGCCGCGACCGTCGGCATCGGGGGGTCGCTGGTGTGGTCCCGACGCGGGTCCAGGTGGGCCCGGGGCGTCCTCGCGGCCACCGCGGCCGGCACCGGGGTGTGGGCGTGGGTGCTGCTGGGCCGGTCGGCGGACTTCCTGCCGTGGCTGGCGCCGGTCGTGCTGGGCGCCTCCCTGCTGGCTGCGCTGGGCCTGCTCGTAGTGCACCGGGCGCGGCGGGCCGTCGTCGGCGGCGTGCTGGGCCTGGCCGTCGTCGCCGCACTCGCCGGTCCGGCGGCCTACGCCGCGCAGACGGCAGGGACGGCGCACACCGGGTCGATCGTCACCGCCGGACCGACGGTGGCCGGCGGCTCCGGGTTCCCGGGCGGTGGCGGCGGGGCCGGGTTCCCCGGGGGACAGGGCGCGCCCGGCGGGGGACAGGGCGTACCCGGTGGCCAGGCCCCGGCCGGTGCCGGACCCGGCGGCCAGGCCCCGACCGGTGCGGGACCCGGCGGCCAGGCCCCGACCGGTGCGGGACCCGGTGGCCAGGGCGGTGCGGGCCGCGGCACCGACGGCACGGGTGGCGGGATGAGCGGCCTGCTCGACGCTGCCGACCCCGGCACCGAGGTGGTCGCAGCGCTGTCGGAGGACGCTTCGTCCTACACCTGGGTCGCAGCCGCCGTCGGGTCGCAGAGCGCGGCCGGCTACCAGCTGGCCACGGAGCAACCCGTCATGGCGATCGGGGGCTTCAACGGGACTGATCCCTCGCCGACCCTGGCGGAGTTCCAGCAGTACGTCGCCGACGGCGAGATCCACTGGTTCATCGCCGGCGGGGGGGCCGGGGGCACGGGCGGCAGCGGCTCGTCCACCTCGTCGGAGATCGCGGCCTGGGTCGAGGAGACCTTCACCTCGACCACCGTCGACGGTGTCACCCTCTACGACCTCACCGCGCCGCAGGCCTGACGCCGTCCGGGCCCGGCACAGGAGGCGGGCCGTCCACGACGGACGGCCCGTCTCCTGCTGCGCGGCTCGGGACCGGGGGTTCACCGAGAGGCACAACCAGCCCCTGGGCCGTCCACGGCGGGCGCGCAGTGAGCGCGGGCAGGTTGGCCACCATGGACGCCACCGCTCCCTCCGACCAGCTCGCCCGACCGGACGGCAGTCCGTTGCGGGTGCTCGTCGTCGACGACGAACCCTCCATCGTCGAGCTGCTCCACCTCGCCCTCCGGTACGAGGGCTGGGACGTCACGACCGCCGCCGACGGCGCCGAGGCCCTGCGGGCGGCCCGGGAGACCCGGCCGGACGCGGTCCTCCTGGACGTGATGCTGCCCGACATGGACGGCCTGCAGGTCCTGGCCCGACTGCGCGCGGACCTGCCGCACGTCCCGGTGATCTTCCTGACCGCCAAGGACGCCGTCGAGGACCGCGTCGCCGGGCTGGCCGCCGGCGGCGACGACTACGTCACCAAGCCCTTCGTCCTGGAGGAGGTGACCGCCCGGCTGCGCAGCCTGGTACGACGCACTCTCCGGGGGCTCGAGGACGGGCTGCTGGTCGTCGGGGACCTGGTCCTGGACGAGGAGACGCACGAGGTCACGCGCGGCGGGGACGACGTCGTCCTCACCGCGACCGAGTTCGAGCTGCTGCGGTTCCTGATGCGCCACCCCGGGCGGGTGCTGTCGAAGGTCCTGATCCTGGACCGCGTCTGGTCCTACGACGTCGGCGGCCAGGGCAACGTGGTGGAGCTCTCCATCTCCTGCCTGCGCCGCAAGATCGACGTCGGGCGTGCCCCGATGATCCACACGCTGCGCGGCGCCGGCTACGTGCTGCGGCCCGGGCGGCCGTGACGGCCCGCGCGGCCGGCAGTCTCCGCCGCCGTCTGCTCGTGGGCCTCGCCCCGCTGGTCGTCCTGGCCGGCGCCCTGACGGTCCCGGTCGGCGACGCGGGGAGCTCCCTGGTCACCGTGGCCGCGGTCAGCTCGCTCGACGGCAGGGCGATGACCGCCTCGGACACCTCCGGTGCCGGTTCGACCGACGTCCTGGCCGAGGCCGAGCAGATCGCCGCCGCCGCGGGCGGCTCCGTCGCGGTGACGGTGCTCGACGACGACTGAGGCACCGTGCTGGCCTCCGCCGACGCGACGACGCCGGTGTACACGGCGTCCCTCGTCAAGCTGCTGGTGGTGCACCAGATCCTGGTGCAGGCCGAGGCCGGGGAGCTGGTCCTCACCTCCGGAGACCTACAGCTGATGCAGGCCGCGATCGAGGCCTCGGACGACGACGCGATGAACCAGCTGTGGGTCGGGTTCGACGGCGACGCACTGGTTAAGAGCGCCGTGGACACCTTCGACCTGACCGGGACCGCACCGCCGACGGAGGCCGGGCAGTGGGGGCAGACCACCACCACCGCAGCCGACTACGCCACCGTCCTGGCCACCTACGCCGGCTCCCTCACCGACAGCGGTGCGGACCTGCTCACCGGCTGGCTGCAGTCCATCACCGCCACCGCTGCGGACGGGTTCGACCAGACCTTCGGGCTGCTCTCCCTGGACCTCGACCAGGTCGCGGCCAAGCAGGGATGGATGTGCTGCCTGGACGACACGCGGTGGCTGCACTCCGCCGGGCTGATGGCGGACGGGACGGTGGTCGTCCTGCTCGGCACCTTCCCCGAGTCGACCAGCTGGACCGAGGCGGGCACCGCGCTCGACGCCGCCGCAGCCGCTGTGCTCAGCGGCACCTGAGGGGGCGGGCCCGCCCCGGCTCGCTGACCCCGCTCGTCGTGGTGGTGCGGCTGCAGATCCTGCACTCCTCGGACCGCCGAAGTCCGTCCACCTGCGTTCGCTCCGTGGTCACCCACCGATCCACCCCGGACGCCGTGGCCTGACGTGGGGTGGCGGGCCCCGCACCACATCCCGAGGGGGCCGCCCGGCGCTGTGCAGCCGGGCGGTCCTCGGGTCCCCGATGTCCGTGCAGCAACCGGTGGAGCGACGCGGGCCGCAGACGACCACCGCACGCGGACGATCGGGGTCGACAGGTCGCAGGTCCACACCCGATCACCCGACGGGTGAGAACCCGGTCACGGGCGGGTCGCCCGAACCGGGCCGTCCTCCCAGCCGGTGCGGCGAGGGGACGACCCGGCCGCCGCGCTCACGCGGCGGCGGTGATGCGCTGACGGACCTGCGCGACGAGGGCCGGAGGGACCTCGGTGAGGCCGTGGTCGAGCTCGGCGTGGGCGGCGACCTGGGCGAGGATCGCGTCGTCGTCGGTGGCGGTGAACGTGCGGCCGCAGCCGGGGACGACGTCCCCGCAGGCGAAGCTCTTCATCGGGACTGCTCCTTCTTGGGTCGTGCCGGACCTCGTGGGGTCTCCGCGAGGGGTCTGTGGGTGCTCAGCGCTGCGCGCTGTCGTGCTGCTCGGCCAGGCGGGTCAGCAGGTGCTCGACGCGGACGATCCCGATGACGGCACCGATGTCGTCGACGCACACGACGGGGTCGAAGCGGGTGTCCGCCGGTCGGGTGGCGACCCGGCGGGCCAGTTCGGCGGTGCCGGCGGACGCCGGTACCCGCAGGGACACCGGTGCGGTGCGGTGGCCGACGGCGTCGTGGGCCCGCCGCAACGGCAGCAGCAGCTGGACGGGGTGGCCGTGGGCGTCGACGCGGACGGCGACGTCGGTACCGGGCGCAGGCGCGCCGTCGGGAACCAGCGGGACGCGTTCGAGCAGGCCGGCGACGTTCTCGTGCAGCTGCCCGCGCAGGTGCACCTGGCGCAGGCGCGCGGCGACCGACGGGTCCAGGGTGGTCCAGGGCGGGGCCGGCCGGCCGAGCAGGAAGCCCTGGGCCAGCGGGACGCCGAGGCGGGAGAAGGCCTCCATCTCGCCCCAGGTCTCCACGCCCTCGGCCAGCAGCCAGGCGTCGATGCGGGCGCCGAACTCGCCCAGCAGCTGGGCCAGCGCGAGCTTGACCGGGTCGCGGTCGGCGTCGGACACCAGGGCTCGGTCGAGCTTGATCAGCTGCGGCCGGACGGCGGTCAGCTGCTGCAGCCCGGAGTACCCGGAGCCGGCGTCGTCCAGGGCCATCAACGCCCCGCGGTCGCGCAGCCGGTCCTGCACGTCCAGCAGCGGTCGCAGGTCGGCGACGTCCTGGTGCTCGGTGAGCTCGAGCACCAGCGGGGCCAGGTCCCCGGCGGACAGCAGCAGGTCGGCCAGTTCCGGCTCGGGCAGCAGGTGCGGGCTGACGTTGACGGTGAGGAAGCAGTTGGGCGGCAGGTCGGGGCGCAGCTGCAGGCACCGTCGGACGACCATGGCCTCGACGCGGGCGCCCATCCCGGCGGCGTCGGCGGCGGCGAACCAGCGGTCGGGGGTGGCCGGGCTGGGTGAGCCGTCGGCTGCGGTGAACCGGGCGAGGGTCTCGTAGCCGGCGACGACGCCGCGGGCGACGTCCACGATGGGCTGGAACACCAGCCGCAGCGCACCCGGGTCGGTGACCAGGCGGTCCAGCTCGGCCGCCCAGTCAACGTCGGCGGGTGCAGCGGGAGCCGCGAGGGGGACGCTCATGCACTGGAGGTCGGCGCGAGCCGGTCCCGGTTCCAGTCGGTGGACCACGAGGTGCCCCCGCCGGGTGAGGCGCGGCTGGCGTCCGGGGCGTGCGCACAGCAGCAGCGAGGTCGATCAGCGCTGGTCGGCGCACCACGTGCGTGCGGGGCGGCGGCGGTCCGTCCGGGCGACGACGAGGCGTGGGGGACGGTGCGGGCGGCGACGGGGCGCCCCGGGGTCAGCAGCACCTCAGCGCCGGGTGGCGCCGCGAGCCGGGGTGCGGCCTGCGCCGGGCTGCTGACCCCCGGCTGCGCCGGGGGCGCCGATGCCCTGGAGCTCGGGCTGGACGCCGGTGCTGCGGTGCTCGTGGGAGACCCAGATGCTCTCGGGGTGGGTGTCGGTGCCGGCGGTGACGTCCTCGGCGGTGCGCAGCTTGGCGACCTTGTGGATGAGCACGCCGAAGCCGACCTTGGCCAGCACGTCGGCGGCGGAGTAGGCCAGCTGCATGCCGACGAACCAGGACGGGGTGACGTCGACGAACACCGGGACGGCGTAGACCAGGGGGTACACCCCGAAGGTGCCCAGCAGCACGATGCTGGCGTTGCGCAGGCTGGTGAACGCCTCCGGCGACATCGAGGACCGCGAGGCCCGGACGGCGCCGACGAGGGCGAGGTAGAGGTAGAGGTAGAAGACCGAGGAGATGACCCCCCAGACCACCAGGCCGCTGGTGGAGCGGCCCTGGGCGACGACCTGGGAGCCGAGGAAGCCGGTGACGATCATCAGGAACGCGGCGGCCATGGTGGTGAACCGGGTCCTGCGGGCGCGGGCGCCGGCCAGGGAGCAGACGGCCAGCAGCTCGGCGGTGAGCAGCGGCACGGTGACCGTCCAGTCGGTGTAGCGGGGGTAGAGCGTGGCCCGGGCCGGTTCGCCGGGGACGTAGACGCCGTCGGAGAGGGTGAAGCCGGTGTCCCACCTGATGACCAGGACGACGTAGGAGGCGGTCGCCACGCCGGCGATGCACATGCCGGCCAGCACCGCGGGCCGGTACCGCACGCCCACCTCCGAGGCGGAGCGCCAGGAGTGGAGGAAGTAGGCGAACAGCGCGAAGCAGGCGCCGGCGATCGCGTAGGAGACCAGGTCGTACTGACCCGTGGTCAGGGTCTGCAGCTCGGGTGCGGGCGTGTCGAAGGGCACGGAGGTCTCCAGGGGGAGGTCGACCGCCGGTCGGCACGGACCCCGACCAGCGGCTGCAGCCGACGACGGGGCCGGTTCAGCAGGGGCGCACTGGTTGGGCGCGGCAGGCGACTACCCGCGCGGGGGAGTCCCAACCGGCCGTCCCCGGCGGGCGCCCGCTCGGGTCCAGGGGTGCAGCGTCGTCCGGGGTGGTAGGCCCTGCGGGACCGCCCGACCGATCACCGGGGCGTGGTGGCACCCCGCGACGGACCGGACCAGCGGGCCTCCACCCGGCTGCGCAGGTGGGCGGGGATCATGCACCGCTGGACCGGTCACGGATGATGGGCTGCCGGGACCACCTGCAGAGAGGACGACGTGGACGACGCCGCGGAGCGCATGCCCGTCGATGCGCGCGAGGCCGAGCTGCTCCGTGGTGAGCTGGCCATCGGCGCCGCGGGCATCGGCACCTTCGACTGGGACCTCGTGTCCGGGCGGCTGGACTGGGACGACCGGCTGATCGAGATGTTCGGCTACGACCCCGGAACCTTCAGCAGCACCATCACCGGGTTCAACGACCGCCTGCACCCCGACGACCTGGACCGCGTGGCCGCGGACCTGCGGGCCGCGATCGACACCGGCGTCGACTTCGCCTCGGTCTACCGGGTGGTGCTGCCCAGCGGGGACACCCGGTGGGTGTCCGCGCGCGGTCGCCGGCTGTGCGACGCCGACGGGCGACCGGTCCGGCTGCTGGGCGCGGCCTACGACATCACCAGCCAGCGGGACAGCGAGCAGGCCGTGGGGCGGGTGCTGGAGACGATGCCGGCCGGCTTCTACTCCCTGGACCGGCAGTGGCGTTTCACCCACCTGAACGCCTCCGCCGAGAGGGTCCTGCTCCGCAGCCGCGACGACCTGCTGGGCCGGGTGATCTGGGAGGAGTTCCCGGCCACCGTCGGCTCGGAGTTCGAGGACAGCTACCGGCGCGCCGTGGTCACCGGGCGGCCGGTCACCTTCCCCGCCTACTACCCCCCGCCGCTGGACGGCTGGTACGAGGTCAACGCCTGGCCCACCCCCGACGGGCTGTCGGTGTACTTCCTCGACGTCACCGACCGCCACCACGACCAGCAGCAGGCCGAGGCGGCCCGAGCACGCCAGGCACTGCAGGCCGCGGTGACCGAGCAGTTGACCGGCACCATGCAGGCCGACCACGCCGTCGCCCTGCTGGCCCGACTCGTCGTCCCGGAGCTGGCCGACTTCTGCATCGTCACCCTCGTCGACGACACCTTCACCCCCGATTCCCGCCGGGGAGTGCGGGACGTCGGCTGGTGGCACCGGGACGAGGCCGCGCGGCCCCTGCTGGACGCCTACGGGCAAGTCAGGATCTCCTCGCTGCGGGACCAGGCCTTCGTCTTCCGCGCCCTACGGTCCGGGCAGCCGGTGGTCGTCGAGCGCGACGCCACGGCAGCCATCCGTGCGGTCCTGGTGGAGGGCCCGGCGCAGGACCTGATCACCGAGCTCGCCCCGGGGTCCTTCGTCGCGCTGCCGCTGCGGGGGAGGGGGCGCACGGTCGGCCTGCTGTCGCTGTTCAACGGCCCGGACCGCGGCGGGGCAGGGCCACTGGACCTGGCGTCGGCCACCGAGGTCGCGGCGCGGGCGGGTCTGGCGCTGGACAACGCCCGCCTGTACAGGCAGCAGCGCGACCTGGCCGTGCACCTGCAGCGCAGCTTCCTCACCGCCCCACCCGAACCCGACCACTCCGAGATCGTCGTCCGCTACCTCCCCGCCACCGCTTCGGCCGCGGTCGGCGGGGACTGGTACGACGCGTTCATGCAGCCCGACGGGGCCACCGTGCTGGTCATCGGCGACGTCGCCGGCCACGACACCGCCGCGGCCGCTGCCATGGGCCAGCTGCGCAGCATGCTGCGCGGGATCGCGGCCTCCGACGACTCCGTCACCCCCGCCGGTGTCCTGCGGCGGGTGGACCGGGCCCTGGCGCAGCTGGACCTGCGCACCATGGCCACCGCCGTCGTCGCCCGGTTGGAGCAGGACCTCGAGGAGCGCGGACGAGGCGTGACCCGCCTGCGCTGGTCCAACGCCGGGCACCTGCCCCCGCTGGTCATCGACGCAGACGGCCACGTCGCGCCCATCCCCGAGTGGCGGGCCGAGATGCTGCTGGGTGTCGACGAGGACACGTCCCGGACCGACACCGTGACCGTCCTCGAACGCGGCGCCACCGTGCTGCTCTACACCGACGGGCTGGTGGAGCGCCGCGACTCCGACCTGGACACCGGCATCGAGCGGCTGCGCGCGGCCGTGGCCGAGCTGGCGCACCTGCCGCTGCGAGAACTCTGCGACGCCGTCGTGCACCGGCTGGTCGACGGGCACCCCGACGACGACGTCGCCCTGGTCGCCATCCGCCTGCACCGGCAGGACCGGCCCCGCCCCGCCGAGGCGGGACCCCGGCGGCTGCCCGACCCCGTCCCGGACGAGCCGTGACCGGCCTCCCGGGCCACACCGGCGGTGCCGGGTGGTGCGCCGAGGACTCATCCGTCACCGACCGGGGTAGTACCGGGCGGAGCCGTTCCGCCTCCTGGTCGGCCCGCACCGAGCCGCAGGCAGTGAGGATGGACGGTGCCGCACCTGGACCACCCGCCGTCGCACGTCGACCGCAGCGCCACCGGTGACCGCGGTGCACCGGGCTTCCGCCACGACGCCCTGGTCTACGAGGACGCGGAACAGCTCGCCGCCGTGGCCGCTCCGTGGCTGCTGGAGGGCCTGTCCGCCGGGGATGCCGCCCTGGTCGCGGCCGGACCCGGGGTCACCGAGGTCCTGCGGGACGCCACCGGCGGCGACCCCCGGGTGATGGTGGTCGAGCGGCACGCCCTCTACCGGGCGCGCACGCCGACGGCGATCACGGCCTTCCGCCGGTTCGCCGAGGAGCACGCAGCGCCGGGTCGGCGGGTCCGGGTGTGGGGGAGACCGACTACGGCACCGCCCCGGCCGACTGGCGGGAGTGGCAGGCCTACGAGGCCGTCATCAACGACGCCTTCGCGCCCTTCCCGCTGTGGGGCCTGTGCGTCTTCGACGCGGCCCTCCCCGAGCCGGTCCTGGCATCGGTCCAGCGGACGCACCCGCAGCTGGTCACCACCTCGGGCCGCTCCGCCAACGCCGACTTCGCCGACCCCGCCACCTACCTGCGGGCGTTGCCGGTCCCCGACGAGCCGCTCGAGGACACGCCTCCGCTGCTGGTCGACGACGACATCAGCGACTACGCCGGCCTGCGCCACGCCGTCCGCGGGCTCCTGGGGAGCCTGGCGGGGCCGCGGGAGGTGCTGGAGGACTTCCTCCTGGCGGTCGACGAGATGACCTCCAACGCCGTGCGGCACGGCCGGCCACCGGCAGGCCTGCGGCTGTGGGTCGGCGACGACCGGGTCGTGTGCACCATCCGCGACTCCGGCACCGGCCTGGACGACCCGTTCGCCGGCTACGGACCCGCGCACGGGGAGGACCTGTCCCACGGCGGGATGGGGCTGTGGCTGGCCCGGCAACTGTGCGACCACGTCGTCATCCGCCGCGACGACCACGGCGTCCGCGTCCGGTTGTCCACCAGCCTGCGCTGAGCGGAGGTCGCCGGGGGAGACCGCGGGTGCGGTAGGAAGGCCCGGAGGGCACGGGTCGCGGAGGAGGCGCATGAACACCTACGACGTCGTCGTGGTGGGTGTCGGGTCGATGGGCGGGGCCGCCTGCCGCACCCTGGCCGGCCGCGGTGCGCGCGTGCTGGGCCTGGAGACCTTCGCCCCGGGGCACGACCAGGGCTCCGCGCACGGGGGCACCCGGATCATCCGGCAGTCCTACTTCGAGGACCCGGCCTACGTCCCGCTGCTGCGCCGGGCCTACGCCGGGTTCCGGGAGCTGGAGGAGGAGTCCGGCCGGTCGCTGGTGCGCATGTGCGGCGGCATCTACATCGGCGACCCGGCGTCACCGACCTTCGCCGGGTCGCGGGCGGCCGCCGTCGAGCACGGGCTCGCCCACGAGGTGCTGACCGCGGCGGAGGTCCGCGAACGCTTCCCCACGATGCACCCCGCCGACGACGCGATGGCGGTGTACGAGGCCGAGGCCGGCTACGTGCGCCCCGAGGAGACCGTGGTCGCGCAGGCCGAGGTCGCCGCCCGCGCGGGTGCGGACCTGCGGTTCGGCGAGCGGGTGCGGTCGTGGTCGGCCACACCCGGCGGCGGCGTCGAGGTGGTCACCGACCAGGGCCGCTACGGGGCCGACCGCCTGGTCCTCACCCCCGGCGCCTGGGCACCGCAGCTGCTCGGGTCCCTGCGGCTGCCGCTGCGGGTCGAGCGGATGGTCTTCCACTGGTTCACCCCGGACTCCACCGCCGTCCCGCTGGCTGCCTGGGACCAGGACCGGCACCCGGTCTACATCGAGCAGACCCACGGCAACGAGCAGATCTACGGGTTCCCCATGACCGACGGCCCGGCGGGCGGGTTCAAGCTGGGGTTCTTCCGGGTGGGGACGCCGACCGACCCCGACGCCGTGGACCGGGTGGTCCGCGAGGAGGAGAACGACGCGGTGCTGGCCCGCGCGAGGCAGCTCTTCCCGCACCTGGGCCGACCGGTCGTGCAGGCGAAGACCTGCCTGTACACGATCACCCCCGACGAGCACTTCGTCGTCGGGCGCCACCCCGAGCACGAGCAGGTGGCCATCGGCTGCGGCTTCAGCGGGCACGGCTTCAAGTTCGTCCCGGTGATGGGGGAGGTCCTGGCCGACCTCGCCCAGCACGGCACGACGCCGCACCCGGTCGACCTGTTCGACCCCACCCGTCCGGCACTGCGCCCAGCTGCCGGGTGACGCCGCTCAGGCCGCCCGCGCGGCGCCGGCGGCCGACGTCGACCACAGCCGGGCGGCGAGGGCGTCGTTCTGGTGGAAGAACGGGGCGTCGGTGCCCGGGCGGGCGAAGGCGGCGACCTGGGCGCCCGAGGTCCAGAACCCGACCGCCGCGACCCGCTCGGACGGCTCGCCGTCGGCACCGACCAGCCGGTGGCGGGCGTCGACATGCAGCCGGCCGCCCCTCTCCGCCGCCGCGCCCCGGCGCAGCAGCGCGGTCAGCAACGGGTCGGTGGTGGCGCCCAGGTCGACGTCGGGCACCCGCGCCTCGACCAGCGCGGTCGCCGCCACCACCTCGTCGGTGCTGGCCGAGCGGGCGACCCAGCGGCCGGCCTCCAGGGTGACGACGGTGTCGGCGCCGGTGAACCGGACGACGCCGGCCTCGCTGAGCGCGAGCAGCTCCCGCAGCCGCGGGGACGGCGGCCCGCTGGCCAGGTAGCTGAACAGGTTCATCCACCAGCCGCTGACGTCCTCGCGCTCGCTGCGCTCGGTGAGCCGCCCGGCGCGCACCAGGCCAGCGACCACGGCGTGGGTGAACAGCAGTGCGGTGAACACCGCCTGGTCCTGGCTGTACGCCGGGTCGGCGGCGCGGGCGAGGTCGGCGCGGACGTGGTCGCGGACCCACCCCTGCAGCGCCTCGCCGTCGGCGAACCGGCGCCCGGCCAGCGGGCGGTCCAGCGCCGCGAGGTCGAAGCGGTCGGCGGGGTCGGGGACGGCCTCGGCCCACAGCGACGTGGCGTCCTCGGTGGCGTCGTACCGGGCGGCGAACTCCTTCCACGGCATCCGGGTCCGCTCCGGGTGCGCGCGGAACAGCTCCGCGGCGGCCACCCGGCCCAGCTCCCGGGCGACGACCGGCGCCAGGTCGGCGCGCAGGTCGACCGGCCGGTCGCCGAAGCGGGCCCGCAGCGCGTCGGGGGTGAGGTAGGTCAGCGGCACCGGCGGCCCGGCCCACGGGTAGCCGAGCTTGGCCCGGTAGGGCACGCCGCGGCGGGAGCCGACGTGCAGCACCGGCTCGCGGCCGCTGGGCCGGTAGACCAGGGCGCCGTCGACCTCGTCGAAGCGGCCGCCGCGACCGCCGGTGAGCAGGGTGACCAGGTCGACGAAGGCCAGACCGGCCCCGCGGACCAGCACGTCCTCGCCCGGCTGCAGCACGTCGAGGTCCAGGTCGGCGGTGTAGCCGGTGGGCACGTGGGTGAGCCCGGCCGCGCGGGCGGCCTGCCCGAGCGCCTGCTCGCCCGCGCCGGGCTCGCGGTCCAGGTGGCCCTGGGCGAGCACCACGACGTCGGCGTCCAGCCGGCCGCCGCCGGCGAGCCGGACCCGGACGCCGTCCGGGTGCTCGTCGACGTCGACCACCCGGTCGGTGTGCCGGTGCAGGGTCAGCCCCGGGGCGGCGGCCAGCCCTTCGAGCACCCAGGACAGGTAGGCGTTGACCAGCGTGCGTGGCGGGAAGCTCTCCGGGTCCAGCGGGACGCCGGTGCGCAGCGCCCACTCCGACAGCGTCGTCCCGGGGCCGACCGGGCCGGCCACGGTGGAGGAGGCGTCGGGCAGCACGGTGATGTCCCGGGCCAGTGAGTTGGCCCACAGGAGCTCGGACTGGGCGGTCCGCCAGATGCGGCCACCACCCGCCGGGTGCGGGTCCACGAGGTGCACCTGCAGGGGGCGGCCGGCGGCGTGCGCGAGCAGCCGGTCGAGGACGCCGACGGCGGTGGGGCCGGCGCCGACGAGGACGGCGGTGAGGGTGGACGTGCTGGTCACGGGCGTGCTCCGGAGCTGGTGCGGGCGGGGGCGCGGGGGTTCAGCGGCCCCGGCACAGCGCGCTGCCGGTCCGGCGCAGGTCGACGTGCCGGCGGCGGACCAACGGGTGGGCGGGCATCGCGGACCTCCTTCCTCGGACGGGCTCACGGCCCATTCTCCACCAAGTCGATCGGATTTGACGTACAGGCCTGCTCGGTTCTACGGTCCCGCACAGGTCCTGAGCGCCAGCGACAAGCCCCGGCTCGCTGGCCGGCAACCCTCCGCTGCGGTGGGGTGCCCCGGGTGACGACCTGGCGACGGCGTCCGTCCGTCGCAAGTGCAGCCCCGCCTCCGGGTGGGGGACGAGGAGACCGGCATGGACACGCACCCGACCGCACCGCGGTCCGCGGCGCTGCCTGCCCTCCTCCTGGTCGGTCGGCCGGTCATCGACCTGGTCCGTACCGACAGCGCGCTCTGTCGCTGACCTGTTCCCAGGTCCCACCCCCGGACGACGCCATCCCCGGGGGACCTCTCGTGATCCCCGGAGTCCCCGCATGCCCCGATCCCTGCTGCCCGGCGCCGACCTGCGGGTCGTCGTCGTGCACCCCGACGACCCGCTGGCCGCGCCGCTGTTCGCGGAGCTCGCCGTCGAGTACGACCAGCGCTACGGCGACCTGTTCGGCGGCGCCGCGCAGGAGCTGACCCGCTACCCGGCCGAGCTGTTCGTCGACCCGCACGGCGCGTTCGTGCTGCTGCTCGAGGACGGTGCCGCCGTCGCGGGCGGTGCGTTCATGCCGCACGCCGACCCCGGCACCGTCGAGGTCAAGCGGATGTGGACCGCGGCCACCCACCGCCGCCGCGGCTTGGCCCGCCGCGTGCTGCACGAGCTGGAGACCCTGGCCGCCGCCCGCGGCCACCGCCGCGTCTTCCTGACCACCGGGCCGCGGCAGCCCGAGGCCCGCGACCTCTACCTGGCCGCCGGCTACACACCGCTGTTCGACGGTCCCCGCCCCACCGACCTGGCCACGCTGCGCACCCTCCCGGTCGCCCAGCGCATCTACCCGTTCACCAAGGACCTGCCATGACCCTGCTGGACAACCGCCCCGCCACGGCATCGCACCCCTACGAGGGCCTGCGGGTGGTCAAGGCCCGCCACCCCGGGCGCTGGGCGGCCACCGCCGTCGTCGCCGTCCTGCTGGCCATGGTGGCCAACTCGCTGATCACCAACCCGCGGTGGGAGTGGGGTGTCGTCTGGGCCTACCTGGGCGAGGTCTCGATCGTCGAGGGCGTCTGGATGACGATCAAGCTGACGCTGATCACCGCCGTCCTCGGCTTCGCGCTGGGCACCGTGCTGGCGCTCATGCGGCTCTCGCAGTCACCGCTGCTGCGCGCGGTGAGCTGGGGCTACACCTGGGTGTTCCGCTCGGTGCCGCTGATCCTGCAGCTGCTGCTCTGGTACAACCTCGCCTACCTGTACCAGACCCTGGACGTCGGCATCCCGTTCGGGCCGTCGTTCGCGAGCTTCGAGACGCTGTCGCTGATCGACAAGTTCGGCGCCGCGATCCTGGGCCTGGGCCTGCACCAGGCCGCCTACTCCGCGGAGATCGTGCGGGCCGGCATCCTCTCGGTCGACCAGGGCCAGCACGAGGCGGCGGCGAGCCTCGGCATCCCGCGCCGCCGGCAGTCGACCCGCATCGTGCTGCCGCAGGCGATGCGCACCATCGTGCCGACGGCGGTCAACGAGGTGATCGGCCTGTTCAAGGGCACCTCGATCGTCTACGTGCTGGCGCTGGGCGAGCTGTTCTACACCGTCAGCGTCATCTACGGCCGCACCCAGCGGGTGCTCCCGATGCTGGTGGTCGCCGCGATCTGGTACGTCGTCCTGACCACCGTGGTGACGGTCATCCAGTTCTACGTCGAGCGGTACTACGCCCGCGGCGCGGTCCGCACGCTGCCACCCACACCGCTGCAACGGCTGCGCGGCAACCTGACCGCCGGCCTCGCGCGGGTGCGGCCCACCTCCGGCTCCACCTCCGACCGCGACCCGGTGACCCGGTGACCGCCGTGGACACCCGCCCGGGGCGGGTCGAGGTGCACGGCGTGCACAAGAGCTTCGGCGCGCACGAGGTGCTGCACGGCGTCGACCTCGTCGTGGAACCCGGCAGCGTGACGGTCATCCTCGGGCCGTCGGGCTCGGGCAAGTCGACGCTGCTGCGCAGCATCAACCACCTGGAGACCGTCGACCGCGGCTACGTCGCGCTGGACGGCGAGCTGGTCGGCTACCGGCGCAGGGGCGACGTGCTGCACGAGCTCAAGGAGCGCGACCTGCTCCGCCAGCGCACCCGGTTCGGGTTCGTGTTCCAGTCCTTCAACCTGTTCCCGCACCTCACCGCGCTGGAGAACGTCGTCGAGGCGCCGGTCTCCGCGCAGGGGCGCAACCGGCGCGAGGTGGAGGCCGAGGCCCGCGAGCTGCTGGCCCGGGTGGGGCTGGCCGACAAGGCCGGCGCGCACCCCCGGCAGCTGTCGGGCGGGCAGCAGCAGCGGGTGGCGATCGCCCGCGCGCTGGCCATGAAGCCCGCCGTCCTGCTGTTCGACGAGCCCACCTCGGCGCTGGACCCCGAGCTGGTCGGCGAGGTGCTGTCGGTGATCACCGACCTGGCCCGCACCGGCACCACGATGATCGTGGTCACCCACGAGATCGGCTTCGCCCGGCAGGCAGCCGACCGGATCGTCTTCATGGACTCCGGCCGCGTCGTCGAGCAGGGCACCCCGGCGCAGGTCCTCGACGACCCGCAGCACGAGAGGACCAAGGCCTTCCTGGCCAAGGTCCTCTGACCCCCACCCCCCCAGACCCGGACGGCGCGACCGCGCCGCCCGTCGATGAAGCACGCCCAGAAGAGGAAGCACATCCGTGACTGCACACCTGCGACGCAGCACCGTCGCACTGTCCCTGGCCACCGCCGCACTCCTGGCCCTCGGGGCGTGCAGCAGCAGCGCCGAGATCGAGGAGGAGGCCAGGACGGCGGACCCCGGCACCTCGGCGACCGCCATCTCGGTGGACACCAGCCCCGACCAGGACCGCATCCACTCCACGCTCGACCCCGACGCGGCGGCGCTGCTGCCGCCCGGCGCGTTCGACGACGGCGTGCTGCGGGTCTCGGTCACCCAGGGCGCGGTGCCGCTGGCCTTCTACGCCGACGACAACAGCACGGTCATCGGCAGCGAGACCGACCTGGCCACCATCTTCGGCGACGCACTGGGCCTGCAGGTCGAGTTCGTGGTCAACGACTGGTCGAACTGGCCGCTGTCGGTGCAGTCCGGCGACGTCGACGCCGTCATCTCCAACGTGACGGTCACCGAGGAGCGCAAGCAGCTCTACGACTTCGCCACCTACCGCTCCGACGTCCTGGGCTGGCTGGTGCAGGCCGACTCCGGGCTGTCCATCTCCTCCGCGCCCGACATCGCCGGCCTCACCGTCGGGGTGTCGTCGGGCACCAACCAGGAGCAGATCCTGCTGGCCTGGAACCGGGAGAACGTCGACGCGGGCCTGGACCCGGTGACGATCGACTACTACCAGAGCTACAACGACGCCGTCCTGGCCCTGCAGTCCGGGCGCCTGGACGCCTACGTCGGGCCCAACCCCACCGCGGCCTACAGCGCGGCGACCTCGCCGCAGGACTTCGCGGTCGCCGGCACCACCAGCGGCGGCTGGCCGGCCACCGCCGACATCGCGGTGACCACGGTCAAGGGCAACGGCTACGCGCAGGCCTTCCAGGCCGCCATCGACCACACCATCGCCGACGGCAGCTACGCCCAGGTGCTGGCCCGCTGGGGCCTGTCCGCCGAGGCCGTCGACACCTCCCAGCTCAACCCCGCGGGCCTGGGCTCGTGACCACCGAGAGGACGACCGTGCACCGCATCCGCCTGTCCCACCTCATCAGCGCCCTGCCGCTGGCCGCCGTCCTGCTGCTGACCTCCTGCACCAGCTCGGCCGAGATCGAGGCCGAGGCGCGCGCCTCGGACGCACCGGCCGACACCGCCCTGGTGGTGGACACCTCCCCGGAGCAGGCCGACCGGGTGCGCACCGACGAGGACCCGGACGCCGCCGCACTGGTGCCGGCCGACGTCGCCGAGGACGGCGTGCTGCGGATCGGCGTGAACGGCGCCGGCGACCCGCCCCTGGGCTTCCTCGCCGACGACAACAGCACGGTCGTGGGCAGCGAGGTCGACATCGCCCAGCTGGTCGCCGACGGCCTGGGTCTGCAGCTCGAGGTGGTCAACACGACCTGGGAGGCGTGGCCGCTGGGCGTGCAGTCCGGTGACCTGGAGGCGGTGTTCTCCAACGTGGGCGTGAACGCCGAGCGGCTGCAGCTGTTCGACTTCGCCACCTACCGGCAGGGGATCATGGCCTTCGTCGCGGCCCCCGACAGCGGGCTCGCGATCGACGGCGCCGAGGGCATCTCGGGCCTGTCGGTGGGGGTGGGGTCGGGCACCAACCAGGAGCGCATCCTGCTCGACTGGAACGCCCAGCTGGAGGCCGAGGGCGAGGCCCCGGCGACGCTGGAGTACTACGTGAGCGCCGCCGACGCGCTGTTGGCGATCCAGTCCGGCCGGCTGGACACCTACATCGGGCCCAACCCGAACGCGGTGTACCAGGAGTCGGTCGGGGACGTCGAGGTCGTGGGCACGGTGAACGCCGGCTGGCCGAACACCACCTACGTGGCGGCGACGACGCTGAAGGGCAACGGGCTGGCGGAGGCGATCCAGGCCTCGCTGCAGCACGCCTTCGACGACGGCACCTACGCCGAGACCCTGGCGCGCTGGGGCCTGTCCGACGAGGCCGTGGACGCCCCCGAGCTCAACCCCGCGGTCGCCTCCTGACCCGGCGTTGATCAGGGAGGTTGATCGAACTCCGTCCTCCTGCGCCAGATCTGGCGCAGGAGGACGGAGGTGGACCAGGGGACCTGATCAACGCTGGGCGGGCGGGGGCTCGACGCGGGCGAGCCAGCGGGTGAGGATCCCCTCCAGCGCGGCGCGGTCGGCGGGGTCGAGGTCGGTGAGCAACCGGGCCTCGTTGGCCATGTGGTCGGCGAAGGCGGCGTCCACCACCCGCCGTCCGGCGTCGGTCAGGCTGACCACCCGGCCGCGCCCGTCGCCGTCGTCCCGGGTGCGGCGGACCAGCCCGTCGCGCTCGAGCCGGTCCAGCCGCTTGCTCATCGCCCCGGTGGTGACCATCGTGTGCGCGGCCAGCTCACCCGGCGCCCGCGAGAAGGGCGGCCCGGACCGGCGCAGGGTGGCCAGGACGTCGAACTCGCCCTCGCCCAACCCGTGCCGGCGGTAGACGACCACCAACTGCTCGGTGAGGTGCCCGGCGAGCCGGTGCAGCCGACCGATCACCCCCTGCGGGGAGACGTCGACATCGGGGCGCTCCCGTGCCCACTCGGCCTGGATCTGCGCGACTCGGTCCACGCCCTCGACAATACCTTCCACGGAAGGCATTGTGTCTTCCGTGGAAGACACTTCGCGCTGGTCGCTCGTCACCGCCGTCGCGCCGGTCGCCTGGGGCTCGACCTACGTGGTCACCCACCACGTGCTGCCCGCCGACCAGCCGCTCACCGGTGCCGCCCTGCGGGCCCTGCCGGCCGGGCTGCTGCTGCTCGCGCTGGCCCGCCGGCTGCCCCGCGGCGCCTGGTGGTGGCGCTCGGCGGTGCTCGGGGTGCTGGACGTCGGCCTGTTCTTCCTGCTGGTCTACCAGAGCGCCCAGCTGCTGCCCTCGGCGATCGCCGCCACGGTCATGGCCACCTCGCCGGTCGCGTTGACCCTGCTGGCCTGGGCGCTGCTCGGCCAGCACCCGGCGCCGGCACACCTCGTCGGCGGGGTGGTCGGCGTCCTCGGGGTGGGCCTGCTGCTGCTCGGCGACGCCGCGGGGGTCGACCCGCTCGGGGTGGCCTGCGCGGTGGCGGCGATGGTGTCGTCGTCCGTGGGGTTTGTGCTGGCGCGCCGGTGGAGCGACGGCACCGACCTGGTGGCCACGACGTCGTGGCAGCTGCTGGCCGGGGGTGCGGCGCTCGCGGTCGGAGCGTGGGTGACCGGCGACGGGTGGCCACCGGTCGACGTCCCCACCCTGCTGGGGTTCGGCTACGTCACCGTGGTGGCGACGGCGCTGGCCTTCGTCTGCTGGTTCGCCGGCCTCGCGCACCTGCCCACCGGCACCGTGGGCCTCGTGGGGCTGCTCAACCCGCTCACCGGCGTCGCGCTGGGCTGCCTGGTCGTCGGGGAGGTGCTGGGCCTGCGGCAGTGGGCGGGCCTCGCGCTGGTGCTGGCCGGGATCGGGCTCGGCCAGCACCAGCGGTCGGTCAGAGCGCGGCGCGGGTCCAGTCGCTCGAGTACTCCAGCCCGGAGCGCTGGAAGAGCTGGGTGACCGGGCAGCGGCGCTCGGTCTCGGCCTGCAGCTTCGCGAAGGTGTCCTCGTCGGCGTCGGTCTGCACGGTGGCCCGCACGGTGACGGCGTCGAAGTTCGCGTTGCCCTCCTCGCCGCCGACCATGACGGCGGTGTCCAGGTCGCCCTGCACGTCGAAGGTCCAGGCGCCGAGGGTGACCCCGAGCTCCTTGGCCACGATCGAGGCGGTGATCTGGTTGCAGGAGGTCAGCGCGCCGAGCACGTAGGACAGCGGGCTGGGCTTGGCGTCCGCGCCGCCGAAGGCCGGGTAGGTGTCGACGTCGAAGACGTGGCCGGCGTCGCCGCCGACGGTGACGGTCTGACCGACGCCGGTCCCCTCCGCGTGGTTGGTGAAGGGGACGACGCTCGCCTTGGGCCGGGTGGCCATGGATGGATCTCCTCGGGTTGGAAGGTCGGTGCTCCGCCGGGGTTCGGCGGGGGCCTCGGGTGCGGTTCAGCGAGCCGGGACGGGCCCGCAACCGGCGCCGCGGGCGGCGGCGTCGGCGGTCGGGCGGGGGTCGTCCACCGGCTGGTGCCGGCCGTCGACCACCGCGTAGGCGGTGCCCGGTCCGTCGGCGACGAACCGGGTGATCGCGCTCACCAGCCGGTCGACGTCGTCGGAGGTGGTGCCGACGCCGACGCTGGCCCGCAGCGCGCCGCCGGTGACGCCGAGCCGGGCGAGCAGCGGGTGCGCGCAGAACCGGCCGTCGCGGACGCCGATGCCGTGCTCGGCCGACAGGTACGCCGCGACCAGCCCCGGGTCGGCGCCGTCGAGGGTGAAGGAGACGACGCCGGTCGGGTCGACCGAGTCGGACCAGATGCGCAGCAGCCGCACGCCCGCGACGCCGGTCAGCCCCTCGACCAGGCGGGTGCGCAGCGCGCGCTCGTGGTCCTCCAGCTCGCCCGGTGCCAGCGCGGACAGCGCGTCGCAGGCGGCGGCCAGCGCGACGGCGCCCAGCACGTTCGGCGAGCCGCCCTCGTGCCGGTGCGGCGCGGCCACCCAGGTGGTCGCGTCGAGGTCGACCTGGCCGACCGCGCCGCCGCCGGGCAGGTAGGGCCGGCCGGTGTCCAGCCAGTCGCGGCGGCCGACCAGCGCGCCGGTGCCGAACGGCGCGTAGAGCTTGTGCCCGGAGAAGGCGACCCAGTCGGCGCCGGTGTCGGCGAGGGAGAACCGGCGGTGGGGGACCAGCTGGGCGCCGTCGACGACCAGCAGCGCGCCGTGGGTGTGCGCCAGGTCGGCCACCTGCCGCAGCGGCAGCGACTCCCCGGTCACGTTGGAGGCGCCGGTGACCGCGACGAGCACGTAGCGGCGGGCGGCCAGCGCGTCGGCGAGCACCTCCAGCGTCCCCGCGACGGTCGGGGCGGCGACGAGGACGTCGCACAGCTCGCGGGAGCGCTGCTGCCAGGGCAGCAGGTCCGCGTGGTGCTCGACGTCCAGCACCAGGACGGCGCCGTCGGCCGGCAGGCAGCCGGCCAGCAGCGACAGGCTGTCGGTGGTGGTGCGGGTGAGCACGCAGACGTCGTCGTCGCGGGCGCCGACGAAGGCGGCCACGGTGTCGCGGGCGGACTCGTAGCGGGCGGTGGAGACCTGCGAGAGGTAGCCGGCGCCGCGGTGCACGCTGGCGTAGCCCGGCAACGCCTCGGCGACCGCGGCGGCGACCGACGCCAGGGCGGGGGCGCTGGCGGCGACGTCGAGGTTGGCGTAGTCGACCGTGCCACCGGTGACGAGGGGGACCTGCGCGCCGAGGGTGGGCAGCAGAGCGGTGGGGCGGCGGTGGAGGACGGCGGGATCCGGGCGCAGGGCGGGGAACGCGGCGGTCATGTCGGTGCACTCCTGGAGGTCCAGGGCCCGTGGGGGCCCGCGCTTGCGGCTGCGCTGCGCAGCCGCCAGGTCGTCACCCGGAGCACCCCATCGCGGTGGAAGGGTTGCCGGCCAGCGAGCCGGGGCTTCGCGCTGGCACTCGTGACCTGCCGAGGACGCTAGCAGACAATCCCGATCGGCATGGTGGAGTAAGCGCGTGGAGATGCACTGGTTCCTGCCCACCCGAGGCGACGGCCGCGACGTCGGCCCGGCCACCACCGACCGCGGGCACAACGCCGCAGCGCTGCGCCGCCGGCCCACCCTGGACTACCTGGGCGCGGTGGCGCAGGCCGCCGAGCAGGCCGGGTTCGCCGCCGTCCTCACCCCGACCGGGTCGGGCTGCGAGGACGCCTGGGTGACCTGCGCGGCCCTGCTGGACCGCACGCAGCGGCTGCACTTCCTGGTGGCCTTCCGCCCCGGGTTCATCGCACCGGTGCTGGCCGCGCAGCAGGCGGCGAGCTTCCAGCGGCTGTCCGGCGGCCGGCTACGGCTGAACGTGGTGGCCGGCGGCGACCCGGTCGAGCAGCGCGCCTACGGCGACTTCGCCGACCACGACGCCCGCTACGCCCGGACGGCGGAGTTCCTCGAGGTGGTGCGCCGCTGCTTCGCCGGGGAGCGCTTCGACCTGGTCGGCGAGCACGTGCGGGTCGAGGGCGCCGGGCTGGTGGCCCCGCCCGACGTCGTCCCCCCGGTGTACCTCGGTGGGGCGTCGGGCCCGGCCGAGGACGTCGCCGCGCGCCACGTCGACACCTACCTGACCTGGGGCGAGCCGCCGTCGATGGTCCGCGAGCGGCTGGACCGGGTGCGGGACAAGGCAGCGGCGGAGGGGCGCACCGTCCGGTTCGGGATCCGGCTGCACGTGGTCAGCCGCGACACCCCCGAGCAGGCCTGGGCCGAGGCCGACCGGATGCTCGCCGGGATGCCCGCCGACGCGATCGCGGCCACCCAGGCGCGCTTCGCCCGGATGGACTCCGTCGGCCAGGCCCGGATGGCGTCGCTGCACGGCGGGTCGGCCGGGGACGGCGCCCGGTCGCTGGAGGTGGCGCCCAACCTGTGGGCCGGCATCGGGCTGGTCCGGGAGGGCGCGGCGACCGCCCTGGTGGGCAGCCACGAGCAGGTCGCCGCGCGCATCGCCGAGTACGCCGAGCTGGGGTTCGAGGAGTTCGTGCTGTCGGGCTACCCGCACCTCGAGGAGGCGTGGCGGGTCGGTGAGGAGGTGCTGCCCCTCCTCACCTGACCCCGCTCACGACGCGGCCGCGGAGGCCCCGTCCGTGTGCCGCAGCGGCAGGCCGAGGTGGTCGCGCAGCGTCGTCCCCTCGTAGTCGGCGCGGAAGACGCCCCGCTCCTGCAGCAGCGGCACCACCCGGTCGACGAACGGCGCCATCCCGCCCGGGGTGAGGTGCGGGACCAGGATGAAGCCGTCGCTGGCGTCGGCCTGCACGTAGCGGTCGATGGTGTCTGCGACCGTCTGCGGCGTGCCGATGAAGGACTGCCGGCCGGTCACCTCGACGATCAGCTCGCGGGTGGTCAGGCCCTCGGCCTCGGCCTTGGCCCGCCACTCGGCCGCCGTCGCCACCGGGTCGCGGTGCATGCGCACGCTGGCCCGGCCGCGGGCGATGGTGTTCTCCCCGACGACCGGGTCGACCGAGGGCAGTGGGCCGTCGGGGTCGTGGTCGGACAGGTCGCGGTTCCACAGCTGCTCGAGGAACTTGATCGCCGTCGCGGGGGAGACCTGGGCCAGGCGCACCTCCTGCGCGAGCTCCGCCGCCTCGTCCTCGGTGTCGCCGAGCACGAAGGTGGCCGCCGGCAGGATGAGCAGCTCGTCGCGGCTGCGGCCGAACTTCGGCAGCCGGCCCTTCACGTCGGCGTAGAAGGCCTGGCCGGCCTCCAGCGTGCTGTGCCGGGAGAAGATCGCGTCGGCGGAGGCGGCGGCGAAGTCGCGGCCCTCGTCGGAGTCGCCGGCCTGGAAGATGACCGGCCGGCCCTGCGGGCTGCGCGGCACGTCGAACTGGCCGGCGATGTCGAAGAACCGGTCGCGGTGGGCGAAGGCGCCCGGGTGCGGGTCGGCGAGGAACGTCCCGCTGTCCTTGTCCGCGACGACCTCGTCACCGCGCCAGGAGTCGAACAGCTCGGTGGCGGTCTGCAGGAACGACCTCGCCCGGTCGTACCGATCGCCCTGGGCGAGGAACCCGCCGCGGCGGAAGTTCTCGCCGGTGAACGCGTCCCAGGAGGTGACCACGTTCCAGGCGGCCCGGCCGCCGGAGAGGTGGTCCAGGCTGGCGAACTGCCGGGCCACCTCGTAGGGCTCGTTGAACGTGGAGTTGATGGTGCCGGTCAGCCCGATGCGGTCGGTGACGGCGGCCAGCGCCGCGAGCACGGTGAAGGTGTCGGGCCGGCCGACGACGTCGAGGTCGTAGATGCGGTCGTTCTGCTCGCGCAGCCGCAGGCCCTCGGCCAGGAAGATGAAGTCCAGCTTCCCGCGCTCGGCGACCTGGGCGAACTCGCGGAACGAGTCGAACTCGATGTGGCTCCCCGACGCCGGGTCGCTCCACACGGTGGTGTTGTTGACGCCGGGGAAGTGCGCGGCGAGGTGGATCTGCTTGGGCACGGCGGTCTCCTCAGGCGGTGGCGTAGCGGTTGGCGGGGCGGCCCAGGCCGAGCAGGCCCCGCAGGGTCGCCGCCTCGTACCCGGTGCGGAAGGCTCCGCGGCGCTGCAGCTCGGGCACCAGCCCGCGGGTGACCTGCTCCAGGTCGTCGGGCAGGACGGCGGGCCGCAGCCGGAACCCGGTCAGCCCCGCCCGCTGCCACTCCATCAGCAGGTCGGCGAGCTGGGCCGGGGTGCCGGTGAACACCCGGGCGTCGCTGCGCAGCGGGGCGCCGGCGACGTCGTCGAGCCGGGCCAGCCGGTCGGCCGCCGCGGTGGCGTCGTCGTCGAGCACGACGAGCAGGTCGCCGAGCACGTGCACGGTCTCGGCCTCCCGGCCGGCCGCGGCCTGCTCGGTGCGGACGGCGGCGACCAGGCGGGCGGCGTCCGCGGCGTCGGTGGGCGTCACGAAGCCGACGTCGGCGCTGCGCCCGATCAGCCGCCAGGGCACCTCGGCGTGGCCGAGGGCGGCCACGAGGGGCTGCCCCTGCGGGGGACGCGGGGTGATGGAGGGCCCGCGGACGGAGAAGTGCCGGCCCTCGAAGTCGATGTAGTGCAGCTTGTCGACGTCGACGAACCGCCCGGTGGCGGCGTCGCGGATCTCCGCGTCGTCCTCCCAGCTGTCCCACAGCCGGCGCAGGACCTCCACGTAGTCCGCGGCCTCGTCGAACAGCTCGACGACCACCGGGGCGGTGGCCACGGCGTCCCGGTCGACCGGCGGCAGCTCGCGGCGTCCCAGGTGCGCGGCGACGTCGGGCCGGGCGGCCACCTGCACGCGGACCCCGGCCCGGCCGGAGCTCACGTAGTCCAGCGTGGCGATGGCCTTGGACAGGTGGAACGGCTCGGTGTGGGTGACCACGGCGGTCGGGAGGAAGCCGATGTGCCGGGTGGTCGGCGCGACCCGGGCAGCGACGAGCACGGCGTCCAGCCGGCCGCGGACCCGGTCGGTGCGGTCGTCGGCGACGAACGGGTCGTCGGACTGCAGGGCGAAGGCGTCCTCGAGGGTGACCGCGTCCAGCAGACCGCGCTCGGCCTCCTGCACCAGGTCGCTCCAGTAGCCGGCGGTCAGCAGCTCGGCCGGGCGGGCGCCGGGTTCGCGCCAGGCGGCGGGGTGCCAGCCGGCGCCGTCGAGGGCGGCGACGAGGTGGATCGGGGGGTGGGGCACGTGCTCCTCCGGGCGGCTCGGCGGTACGAGCTCCGGGTCGGCGCAGCCGACCGGGTACCGCGCTTGCGGGCCGCGGGTGCGGCTCGCCGGGTCATCACCTGGGGCACCCCGCCGCGGAGGAGGGTTGCCGGACAGCCAGCCAGGGCTCGGTGCTGCCGCTCATGACCTGCCCCCGACCGTAGTCCGGGCCGCTCGGCAATGTCCACCAGACTGGTGCGGAAAGCGGCCCGGATCACCCGCCGGCGACCGCGCCCCGATCGGTCATCGCCGCGAAACGTCGCCGACCCCTCCGGCCCGCTGGGCCCCGGTCCCGGTAACGCGAACTCGTTCCGGACGTCACCACGACGACATGCCACGCGGCAAGAGTTCTCCCCATGACGACGGGGCGGCGGCAGCGGGTGCACGACGCGCACCGGCACCTCGGCGTCCTGCCGGCGCACCCGTTCTACGGCGGCCCGCCGGTCAACCCGGACACCACCGCCCGGGCCACGATCGCCGAGCTGGTGGCCGACCTGGACCGCGAGGGCACCGAGGCCGCGCTGGTCATCCCGAACTACGGGGTGCCCGACCCGACGGCGTCCTTCGCGCTCAACGAGCTGGTCGTCGAGGCGGCGCAGACCGACGAGCGGATCCGGGCCGGGCTGTGGACCAGCCCCCGGCCGCAGGACGCCGTGGCGACGGAGAAGGCGCTCGCCCTCGCCGGTGAGCGGGGCGTCAGCGCCCTGAAGCTGTCGTTCCTGCTCGGCGGCCGGGTCACCGACGAGGCCTGCCGGCCGCAGCTGGACGCGATCTTCGCCGCCGCCCGCCAGCACGGCCTGGTCGTCCACGTGCACACCAGCCCGGGCGCGGCCAGCGACCTCGACGAGGTCGGGCTGCTGGTCGACGAGTACGCCGACGACGTCGCCGTGCACCTGGTGCACATGGGCGGGGGCATGAGCGGCCACATCAAGCTCGTCGGCCAGAGGTTCTTCGCCTGGGTCGCGGCCGGCAAGCGGGTCTACACCGACACCAGCTGGGCCATCGGCTTCGCCCCGCGCTGGTTCGCCGCCGAGATCGAGCGGCACGGCGCCGGCCACGACCGCCTGCTGTTCGCCTCCGACCAGCCCTGGGGCGACTTCGAGGGCGAGCACGCCCGCCTCGCGGCGGCGACCGGGGACGGCGAGCTCGCCGACCTGGTCTTCCGCCGCAACTTCGAGCAGCTCCACCGCCTGACCTGACCGCAGCACCCACCACCAGGAGGACGCCCCGTGACCACGCCCCTTGCCACGCCCGAGGAGATCAAGGCCAACGCCGAGGCCAGCCTCGCCGAGATCCCGCACCCGTCGCTGCCCAAGGGCAGCAACCTGTACGGCTCGACCAAGATCTTCCCCGACTACCAGGCGGGCGAGGGCGAGAGCTACTTCACCCTGGTGCACGGCATCGCGCACGAGTCCTCGGTCAGCTTCGTGGCCTGCCTGCAGGCGCTGCGGGCGCTGCGCAAGGGCTTCGAGTCGGTCCTCTACTTCTACGGCCCGGCCGCGATGAACGCCATGGCCACCCGCGGGTTCCCCACCACCGGGGACTCGGCGTTCCCGGGCGAGCAGAACATCAACGCCCAGATCGAGAAGTTCATCGAGGAGGGCGGCACGGTCTACGTCTGCCGCTTCGGGCTGAGCCTGCACGGCCTGCGCGAGGAGGACCTGATCGCCGGGTGCATCCCGTGCCACCCGCTGGACGTGCAGGACGCGCTCATCCACTACGCCCGCAAGGGCGCCATCATCAACAGCACCTACAACCTCTGACCGCGCGGCCATGACCCCGACGACGGGTACGCGGGTGGGCCACCGCGTCGACCTCGCGATCCTCGGCGTCCGGGTCGACGCCCCGGTCCGGCGACGGGCCGGGGCGGGCCCCAGCGACGACGGCCACGTGCTGCTCGACGGCGCGGGCACGGCGGTCCCGCTCAACCCCGACAGCCCCTACTCGATCAGCGGGGGACGCCTGCTGCTCGACGGCGCCGACCTCGGCCTCGACGCCGAGGCGGTCGAGCGCCCCCGCTTCTACGACCTCACCACCGCCGACGGCGTGCCCTACGAGAAGCTCGCCCGGCTGCACGGCAAGGACGTGCTGGCCACCACCGTGGTGCAGACCTGCATCCGCTACGACGAGGCCGACCGCTGCCGGTTCTGCGCCATCGAGGCGAGCCTCGCCGCCGGCGCCACCACCGCGGTGAAGACGCCGGCCCAGCTCGCCGAGGTGGCCGAGGCCGCCGTCCGGCTGGACGGGGTGCGGCAGATGGTGATGACCACCGGGACCACCAACGGCCGGGACCGCGGCGCCCGGCACCTGGCCCGCTGCGTCCGGGCGGTCACCGCGGCGGTGCCCGGCCTGCCGGTCCAGGTGCAGTGCGAGCCACCGGCCCCCGAGGACCTCGCAGCCATCGGCGAGCTCAAGGACGCCGGGGCCACCGCCATCGGCATCCACGTCGAGGCGCTGGACGACGCCGTCCGGTCCCGCTGGATGCCCGGCAAGGCCGGCGTGCCGATGAGCCAGTACGACGCCGCCTGGGCCGAGGCCGTGCGGGTGTTCGGCCGCAACCGGGTGTCCACCTACCTGCTGGTCGGGCTGGGGGAGGACCCCGACGAACTCGTCGCCGGCGCGCTGGACCTGGCCCGCCGGGGGGTCTACCCGTTCGTCGTCCCCTACCGGCCGCTGGCCGGGACGCTCGCGGCGGCCGACGGCGTCGGCGCCCCCGACCCGGCCGTGCTCGCGGACGTCACCACCCGGGTGGCCGCCGGGCTGCGGACCCTCGGCATGCGGGGGTTCGACCAGGGCGCCGGCTGCGCGGCCTGCGGGGCGTGCAGCGCACTCGGGGCGGCGGGCGCGTGAGCGACCCCCTGGAGCACAACGTGCTGCTGGTGGACCACCGCCGGCCCCCCGCCCGGCCCGGGTGGCGGCTCGAGGAGGCCGACGCGGGCGCGGTCCGCGCGCACCGGCGGCTGCGGCAGCGGGCCTTCGTCGAGGAGCAGGGCCTGTTCGCCGGCACCGACCTCGACGACACCGACGCCGACCCGCGCACCGTCGTCCTGGTGGCGCGGGGGCCCGAGGGCGCCGTGCTCGGCGGGGTGCGGCTGGCCCCGGTCGGCGCCGACGTCGGCTGGTGGACCGGCTCCCGCCTGGTGGTCGCCCCCGGCACCGCGCCCGGCGTCGGACCGGCGCTGGTCGCCGCCGCCTGCGCGCGCGCCGAGCAGGCCGGCGCGCTGCGCTTCGACGCCACCGTGCAGGACCGCTACGCCGGCCTGTTCACCCGGCTGGGCTGGCAGGTCGTGGGTCCGGCGGCCGTCGCCGGCCGCCCGCACACCGCGATGACCTGGCCCATCGGCCGTCTCGCCGCACTGGCCCGGGCCACCAAGTCCCCGCTCGGCGGCCTGCTCGCCGGGTTCCACTCCGCGGACGGGGGACTGGGCGGGGCGGGCTTCGTCGGGGACGACGGCGCCCCGGTGCCCGGCACCGACGTCGTCGCCGCGTGCGACGCGATCCTGCCGTCGATGGTCGAGCGCGACCCCGGGTGGGCCGGCTGGTGCGGGGTGCTGGTCAACGTCAACGACCTGTCCGCCATGGGCGCCGCCCCGGTCGGCCTGCTCGACGCCGTCGGGGCCCGGGACGCCTCCTTCGCGGCCCGCGTCGTGGCCGGGCTGCGCGCCGGGTCGCAGGCCTGGGGTGTCCCGGTGCTCGGCGGGCACACCCAGCTCGGCGTCCCGGCGGCGCTGAGCGTCACCGCCCTGGGCCGCACCGACCGGCCCGTCCCGGCCTCCGGCGGCCGGCCCGGTCAGCGGGTCCGGCTGACCGCCGACCTGGGCGGGGGCTGGCGGCCCGGTGCCACCGGCCGGCAGTGGGACTCCACCACCGGGCGGACCACGGAGGAGCTGCGGCTGATGGGGTCGGTCGTGGCCCGCTCCGGCCCGGCCGCGGCGAAGGACGTCTCGATGGCCGGCCTGGTCGGCACGCTCGGGATGCTCGCCGAGGCCAGCGGCTGCGGCGCCGTGCTGGACGTGGCCGCGGTGCCCCGGCCGGCGGGGGCGACCGTCGGCGACTGGTTCACCTGCTTCCCGGGCTCCGCCTTCCTCACCACCGACGTCGCCGACCGCGACGTCGCGCCCGCCGGACCGGCCACCACCGCCACCTGCGGCGAGCTGGTCCCCGGCGCCGGCGTGCACCTGCGCTGGCCCGACGGCTCGACCACCCCCGCCCTGGCCGGTCCGGTGACCGGCCTGGGCGCCTCCCGCACCCACGAGGAGTCCCCGTGACCACCTTCGCCGCCGTCGCCGCCCCGTTCGGGCGCGACCTCGACGCCGCCTTCGCCCGGATCGAGGGCCTCGTCGCCGACGCCCGGGCCCGGGGCGTGCAGCTGCTGGCGCTGCCCGAGGCCACCCTGGGCGGCTACCTGGCCTCCCTCGGCGACTCCGGGGTCACCGAGGTGCTGCCCGAGCACGCGCTCCCGCCCGCCCTGGACGTCGACGGCCCCGAGGTCGCCCGCCTGGCCCGCATCGCGGGGGACATGGTGGTCACCGCGGGGTTGTGCGAGTCCGACGGCGCCGACCGCTACAACACCGCCGTCGCGGTGACCGGGGACGGCGTGCTCGGCGTCCACCGGAAGGTGCACCAGCCGCTGGGGGAGTCCAACGTCTACGCCGCCGGCGACGGGTTCGCCGCCTTCGAGACGCCGGTGGGCCGGATCGGCATGGTGATCTGCTACGACAAGGCGTTCCCCGAGGCGGCCCGCACGCTGGCCGTGGACGGCGCGGAGGTCGTGGTCTGCATGTCGGCGTGGCCGGGCTCCCGCACCGGCGCCGCGGCCGACCTCGCCGAGGACCGCTGGACCCACCGCTTCGACCTGTTCGACCGGGCCCGGGCGCTGGAGAACCAGATCGTCTGGGTGTCGGCGAACCAGTCGGGCACCTTCGGCTCGCTGCGCTTCGTCTGCAGCGCCAAGGTCGTCGGCCCGGGCGGGGACGTGCTGGCCACCACCGGCACCGCGCCCGGCACGGCGGTCGCCTCCGTCGACGTCGGCGCGGTGCTGGCGGGGGCGCGCCGGTCGATGGGCCACCTGCGCGACCGCCGTCCCGACACCTACGGCCTGGCGGTGCCCGCATGACGCTCACCGAGGCTGCCCCACCCCGCACCGCGCTCCCGCAGCACGTCCCGGTCGCCGTCGTCGGCGGTGGCCAGGCCGGGCTGTCGATCTCCTGGCACCTGGTGCAGCGCGGCGTCGAGCACGTCGTCCTGGAGCGGGCGACGGTCGCCCACGAGTGGGTCGACGCCCGCTGGGACACCTTCTGCCTGGTCACCCCGAACTGGCAGTGCCAGCTGCCCGGCTGGCCCTACCGCGGCGACGACCCGGACGGCTTCATGGTGCGCGACGAGGTCGTGGAGTACGTGCGCTCCTACGCGGCCTCCTTCGACCCGCCGGTGCACGAGGGCGTCGCCGTCCTCCGGCTGTCCCCGGCCGCCGGGGGCGGGTACACCCTGGCGACCAGCGCGGGCGAGCTGCACGCCGACCAGGTGGTGCTGGCCGTGGGCGGCTACCACCTGCCCGTCGTCCCGCCCTGGGCCTCCGCGCTGCCCGAGCGGATCACGCAGCTGCACTCCCAGCAGTACCGCAACCCCGGCCAGCTGCCCGAGGGCGACGTCCTGGTGGTGGGCACCGGCCAGTCCGGCGCGCAGATCGCCGAGGACCTGCACCTGGCCTTCCGCGGCACCGGGCGGCGGGTGCACCTCGCGGTCGGCAGCGCGCCGCGGATCGCCCGCCGGTACCGCGGGCGCGACGTCGTGGCCTGGCTGGACGACCTGGGCCACTACGACGTGCCGGTGGAGCAGCACCGCGACGGCGAGGCCGCCCGGGTCGGCACCAACCACTACGTCACCGGCCGTGACGGCGGCCGGGACATCGACCTGCGCACCTTCGCGCTCCAGGGCATGCAGCTCTACGGCACCCTCGCCGGCCTGCGCGACGGCGTCCTGCGGTTCGAGCCGAACCTGACCGCCCACCTGGACCGGGCCGACGCCGTCGACGACGGCGCCAAGGACCTCATCGACCGGCACATCGCCGCGGCCGGCATCGACGCCCCCGCCGAGGACCGCTACGTCCCGGTCTGGGCACCGTCCGAGGACCCCACCGAGCTGGACACCGCGGCCGTCGCCGGCGTCGTCTGGGCGATCGGGTTCCGGGCCGACTGGTCGTGGGTGAGGGTGCCGGTCTTCGACGGCGCCGGGTACCCGACCCACACCCGGGGCGTGACGTCCGCGCCGGGGCTGTTCGTGCTCGGGCTGCCGTGGCTGCACACCTGGGGGTCCGGCCGGTTCTCCGGCATCGCCCGGGACGCCGCCTTCGTCGCCGACCGCATCACCGAGCTGGCCGCCGCGGGGGCGCCCAGCGGGCCGGGGGGCGCGCCGCCCGCGGCGTCGTCGGGCTCCGGCAGGGCGTGAGGATCGCCGCCGTCGCGGCCCACTTCGGGCGGGACGTCGAGGCCTGCGCCGCGAAGGTGGAGGCGATCGCCGCGGACGCCCGCGCGCAGGGGGTGGACTTGCTGGTGTTCCCGGACGCCACCCTCGGCGGCTACCTCGGCGGGTTCGGCGCCGTGGGGGAGACCGGGTTGCCGCCCGCGCTGGCCGCCGACGACGCCGTCTTCGCCCGGCTGGCCGCCGCCGCCGGCCCGGCCGTGGTGTGCCTGGCCTACCGGGAGGCCCACGGGGGACGGTTCTACAACAGCGCCGTCTGCCTGACCGGGGACGGCGTGCTCGGCCGGCACCGCAAGGTGCACCAGCCCGCGGGCGAGCTCGCCGCCTACGCCGCGGGGGATGCGTTCACCGCCTTCGACACCCCGCTGGGCCGGCTGGGCATGCTCGTGGACTACGACAAGACCTTCCCCGAGGCCGCCCGGACCCTCGCCGCCGACGGCGCGCACGTGCTGGCCTGCCTGTCCGCCTGGCCGGCGTCGCTGACCAACCGGGCCCCGCGGCTGGTGCAGGACCGGCAGTCGCGGCTGTTCGACCTCTACGACTGCGCCCGGGCCGCGGAGAACCAGGTGGTCGTGGTGTCGGCCAACCAGACCGGGACGATGGGCCGGCTGCGGTTCCTCGGCCAGTCCAAGGTGGTCGGCCCCGGGGGCGACGTGCTGGCCCGCACCTGGGCCAAGGCCGGGCTGGCGGTGGCCGACCTGGACGTCGCCGGGGAGGTCACCCGCTCCCGGCTCGTGCTCTCCCACCTGCGGGAGCTCCGACCGGAGGCGTACTCGTGAGGATCGCGCTGCTCACCTACTCCACCAAGCCCCGCGGCGGGGTGGTGCACACGCTCGCGCTGGCCGAGGCGATGGCGCGGGCCGGGCACGTCGTGCACGTCTGGTCGCTGGGCCGGGGCGGGGACGCCGCGTTCTTCCGGCCGGTCGACCCGGCCGTCGAGCTGCGGCTGGTGCCGTTCCCCGACGTGCCCGGGGAGGACGTCGGGGCGCGCATCCTGCGGTCGATCGCGGTGCTGGCGGCCGCGTTCGAGGACGCCGACTACGACGTCGTGCACGCCCAGGACTGCATCTCGGCCAACGCCGTGCCCGACTGCGTGCGGACCGTGCACCACCTGGACACCTTCACCACCCCGGAGCTCGCGGCGTGCCACGAGCGGGCCGTGGTCACCCCGCACACCCTGGTCTGCGTGTCCTCGGCCGTGGCGGCGGAGGTCGCCGCGGGGTGGGGGAGGACGGCGTCGGTCATCCCGAACGGGGTCGACGCGGCCCGGTTCGCGGTGGCCGCGGGGCCCGACGGCGCCGCCGGGCGCGGGCGGTGGCGCGCCCGGCTGGGCCGTTACGTGCTCGCCGTCGGCGGGATCGAACCGCGCAAGGGCACCCTGGACCTCGTCGAGGCGATGGCCGTGGTGCAGCGGCGCCGTCCGGACCTGGAGCTGGTCGTCGCCGGCGGCGAGACCCTGTTCGACTACCGCGACTACCGCGCCCGGGTCGACGCCCGTGCCGCCGAGCTCGCCGTCCACCCCGTGGTGCTGGGCCCGGTCGACCACGAGCAGCTGCCGACCCTCGTCGCGGGCGCCGAGGTCTTCGCCTTCCCCTCGACCAAGGAGGGCTTCGGCCTGGCGGCCATGGAGGCGCTGGCCGCGGGCGTGCCCGTGGTGACCCGGGACCTGCCGGTGCTGCGCGAGGTCTTCGGGCCGGCAGCGGCGTTCGCGAGCGGGCCGGCCGGGTTCGCCGCCGCCCTGCTCGCGGGGTCGGCCGGGGAGGACCAGCAGCGCGTCGCCGCCGGCCGGGCGCTGGCCGCCGCGCACGACTGGGACCGCGCGGCCGCCGCGCACCTCGACCTGTACCGCACCTCCGTGCCGCACCGGCGATCCACCACCGGGGCCGACGGACGCTGAGCCGGGCGACCGGGGCGGTGGACCCTGCCCGACCGGGCAGGTGTCCCTGCCCGACCGGGCCGACCTGCCGGTCCGGACGGCCGGTTGCACCTGCTCGCAACTCCCGGACGGTGTGACCCCGGCCATAGGTTCGCGGCCACCCCAGCACCGTCGCTGCCGCAGGAGGCCAGGCCATGCAGGTCGAAGAACTGCTCAAGCCGTTCCCGATCAAGGAGTTCCACCCGTTCCCCCGGGCGATGCTCGGGCCGGGCGCCCACGAGCTGATCGGCCCGGAGGCCAAGAAGCTCGGCTTCAGGAAGTCGCTGATCATGACGTCGGGCCTGCGCGGCACGAACATCGTGGAGAAGATCGCCGAGTCCATGAAGTGGCACGGCCTGGACGTCGTGGTCTACGACAAGGTGGAGTCCAACCCCAAGGACTACAACGTCATGGACGCGGTCAAGCTCTACCAGGAGAACGACTGCGACAGCTTCGTCTCCATCGGCGGCGGCTCCAGCCACGACGCCTGCAAGGGCGCCCGCATCTCGGTGGCCCACGACGGCCGCAGCGTCAACGAGTTCGAGGGCTTCAACCAGAGCGAGAACCCCAAGAACCCGCCGCACATCGCGGTCTCCACCACCGCCGGCACCGGTTCGGAGACCTCCTGGGCCTACGTCATCACCGACACCACGACCGACCCGGACAACCCGCACAAGTACGTCGCCTTCGACGACACCTCGGTGACCACCCTGGCCATCGACGACCCGGTGCTCTACTACGACTGCCCGGTCGACTACACCGCGCAGTGCGGCTTCGACGTCCTGGCGCACGCCTCCGAGCCCTACGTCAGCCGGCTGAACTTCGCCCCCTCGCTGGGCAACGCCCTGTACGCGGTCAAGCTGACCGCGGAGAACCTGCGCCAGGCGGTCTGGAACGGCCAGGACTTGGCCGGCCGCGAGGGGATGATGTACGCCCAGTACATCGCCGCGCAGGCCTTCAACTCCGGCGGCCTGGGCATCATCCACTCGATCAGCCACGCCGTGAGCGCCTTCTACGACACCCACCACGGCCTCAACAACGCCATCGCGCTGCCGCGGGTCTGGGCGTTCAACATGCCCACCCAGTACAAGCGGTTCGCCGAGCTGGCCACCGCGATGGGTGTGGACACCTACGGCATGACCGACGTGCAGGCCGCCGAGGCCGCCCTGGCCGCCGCCATCCGGCTGCTGCGCGACGTCGGCATCACCGAGCGCTTCGTCGACGTCAAGGCCGACACCTACTCGAAGAACCGGCTGGGCCAGGGCCCCACGAAGTTCTACGAGAACGCCGGGGTCATCGCCGGGGACGACAAGGACGTCGACCGGATCACCCACCACGTCCTCGGCGACGCCTGCACGCCGGGCAACGCCAAGGAGTGCACCTTCGAGACCGTCCGCCCCGTGGTCGAGCACTGCATGACCGGCGACCTCGACGACCTCCTCTCCTGACCCGAGCCGGCGGGGGTGCCGGTGCCGGCCTGCCCGGCACCCCCGCCACCCCTTCCCGAGGAGCGTGCGCATGACCGATGACTTCGACGGCGTGGACGACGTGGCCCGTGCCTTCGCCGAGAACGGCTACATCACCGACCGGCGGCTGGCCACCACCACCTTCGTGATGAGCCGGCTGGACAAGCCGCTGCTGCTCGAGGGGCCGGCGGGGGTCGGCAAGACCGAGCTCGCCAAGACCCTCGCCGCGGCCACCGGGCGGCGGCTGCTGCGGCTGCAGTGCTACGAGGGCCAGGACGAGACCAAGGCCCTCTACGAGTGGGACTACGGCAAGCAGCTGCTCTACACCCAGATCCTGCGGGAGAAGACCGCGGAGCTGCTGGCCGACACCACCACCATGGCCGGCGCGGTCGAGCGGGTCGCCGAGCAGGACAGCGCCTTCTTCTCCGACCGGTTCCTCGCCGCCCGCCCGCTGCTGGAGGCCGTCCGGTCCCCGGAGCCGGTGGTGCTGCTCGTCGACGAGGTCGACCGGGCCGACGAGGCGCTGGAGGCGGTGCTGCTGGAGATGCTCGCCGAGTACCAGGTGTCGGTGCCCGAGATCGGCACCTTCGTCGCCGAGCACCCGCCCTACGTGATCCTGACCAGCAACAACACCCGCGACCTGTCCGCGGCCCTCAAGCGGCGCTGCCTGCACCTGTTCCTGGAGTACCCCGACGCCGAGCGCGAGCTGGAGATCCTGCGGAGCAAGGGGACCGGCCTGGACGACGTCGCGGCGCAGAAGCTGGTCCAGATCGTCCGGGGCCTGCGGGGGCTGGACCTGCGCAAGTCGCCGTCGATCTCGGAGACCATCGACTGGGCGCGCACCCTCGCCGTCCTCGGGGTGACCGAGCTCGAGGCCGAGGTGCTGGCCGACACCGTCTCCGTCGTCGCCAAGTACGAGCGGGACGTCGAGCGCTCCCGGGCCGCGCTGCCCCGGTTGGTCGACCCCAACGCGGTGGTCCCCGACCACCTGCACGGCCACGGCTACGACCACGGGCACCCCCACTCCCACGGCGGCCACGACCACGGCCACGGGCAGGACGACGACGGCGGCAAGGCGCGGCGCGCGGCCAAGGACACCCCGGGCCGGCACGACGACGAGTACTACGGCCAGCGCGCCAGCGGGTCGGGCAGCGACAAGGCCGGCGGCGCCCGGGAGATCCCGGCCGCCCCGCGCGGGGTGACGTCGTCCCAGGGGGCCCGCTCCTTCCCCGGCAACAGGGGCGCCGCCCGTCGCCGGCCGGTCTGATGGAGGGGGCGCTGCACCGGTTCGTCCGGCTGCTGCGGCTGCGCGGCATGCGGATCTCCACCGCCGAGGCGGTGGACGCCTTCGCCGCCGCGGCCGCCGTCGAGGTGGGCGACCGCGCCTCGCTGGAGGCCGCGCTCGGCGCGGCGCTGCTCAAGGACCGCCGCGACGCCGAGGTCTTCGCCGACACCTTCGCGAAGTTCTTCGGGCTGCGGGCGGTCACGGACGTCGCCGAGGGACACAGCCACGCCCACGACGACCTGGTCGACGAGGGCGAGCTGACCCGGATGACCTGGTCCCGGGAACCCGGCGGCGAACCCGAGCAGGGCCACAGCCACGGCAAGCCGATGGACATCCGGGACTACTTCAGGCCGGAGGACCTCACCCAGCAGTACAACCTGCACCAGGAGGCCAACAAGGTCGACCTGGCCAGCCTCACCCAGCAGATCGTGCTCTCCAGCGAGCCGGTCGGGAACGCCGACGGTCAGGACAAGGTGCAGGTCGAGGTGGGCCGGCTGCACGACCCCGGGCTGCCCGGCGACCTGGTGCGGGCCGGGGGCACCCAGCTGGACGCCGAGCTGTCGGTCGCCCAGCAGCAGGCCCTGCGCGACTGGCTGGCCGACCCGGTCGACGACCTGGACCCCGAGGTCGCCGAGGTGCTGCGCCGCCAGCTGGCCGGCGTGATCGACGACCTGCCCGAGCTGCTGAAGGCCCACCTGCAGAAGCTCGCCGAGATGACCGACCTGGCCATCGAGGAGCGCGAGCTGCGCGCGGCACCGGTGCAGCGGGTGACCGAGGCCGAGCGGGCGCGGATCGAGGAGTCGCTGCGCCGGCTCGCCACCTCGCTGCACGGCGGGCTCACGCACAAGAAGCGGCGCACCCCCCGCGGGCGGGTCGACGTCTCCCGGACCATGCGGTCGAACATGAAGTACGACGGCGTCCCGTTCCGGCCGGTCACCACCCGGCTGGCGGAGGACAAGCCCCGCCTGGTCGTCGTCGCCGACGTCTCGCTCTCGGTGCGCACGACGGCCCGGTTCACCCTGCACGTGGTGCACGCCCTGCAGGACCTCTTCGCGCAGGTGCGCACCTTCGCCTTCGTCGACGACGTCGTCGAGATCACCGACCTGTTCGACGAGCACCCCCTGGAGCACGCGCTGGGCCTGGTCTTCGGCGGCGACGTCATCGACGTGGACGCCACCAGCGACTACGGCACCGTGTTCGCGGAGCTCGCCGCCGAGCACGCCGGGGCCCTCACCCGCCGGACGACGCTGCTGGTGCTCGGCGACGGCCGCGGCAACGGCAACGCCCCCCGGCTGGACGTCTTCGCCGACCTGGCCCGCCGGGTCCGCGAGACGATCTGGCTCACCCCGGAACCGAGGTACTCCTGGGCCCTCGGCGGCTGCGACCTGCCGGCCTACGCCGACGTGTGCGACCGGGTCGAGGTCATCCGCGACATGGCCGCGCTGGAGGGCTTCGCCACCGACGTGGTCACCCGCGCGGTCAGATGAGACCGAGCTTCGAGCCGGCGTAGACGGCCTCGGCCCGCCGCGACACCGACAGCTTGCGCAGCACGTTGCCCACGTGGAACTTCGCGGTCGTCGCCGAGATGTAGAGCTCCCGGCCGATCGCCTCGTTGGACAGTCCCCGGGCCAGCAGGGCCAGCACCTCCCGCTCGCGCGCGGTGAGGTCGGTGCCGTCCGGGCCCGTGGCCGGGGCGGCCAGCGACGCGACGACGGCGGCCGCACTGTGGCTGTCGAAGGCCGACTCCCCGCGCCGCACCGCCCGGATGGCGGCGACCAGGGCGGTGGCGTCGACGTCCTTGAGCACGTAGCCCCGCGCCCCGGCCTGGATCGCGCGCAGCACCAGCTGCTGGTCCAGGAAGGTGGTCACCACCAGCACCCCCGGGGACGACGGGCCGCCGGTGAGCTCCCCGCACAGCGCCAGGCCCTCGACGTCGGACCCGGCCGACAGCTTGAGGTCCAGCAGCACGATGTGCGGCCGCTCCCGGACCACCAGGTCCAGCGCCTCGCCGGGGGTGGCGGCCTCGCCGACCACCCGGATGTCGGGCTCCCGCTCCAGGATCGACCGCAGCCCCTGCCGCACGATCGCGTGGTCGTCGACGACCACCAGCCTGATGCGCTCAGCCACCGTCCACCTCCACGGGCAGGGCGACGTCCACCCGGACCCCGCCCAGCCGGGCGCGGCCGACGCGCAGCACCGCCCCGACCTCCGCCGCCCGCGACGCCATGTTCACCAGCCCGTGGTGCCGGCCGTCGGGGGAGCGCAGCGCGCGGCGCAGCACCTCCGGGGAGCCGGTCCCGTCGTCGGCGACCGACAGCCGCACCGCGCCGGGCCGGTAGGCCAGCCGCACGGTGCACCGGGTGGCGCCGGCGTGCCGGGTGGTGTTGAACAGGCACTCGGTCGCGATCTTGTGCAGCGCCTCCGCGGCGGGGGGCGGCAGCGGCACCGGCCGGCCCTCGACCCGGACCGCGACGGCCAGCCCCGGCACCGGGTGCTCGGCGGGCAGCCGGGCCAGCAGACCGGGCAGGTCGTCCTCGTGGTCGGCCGACAGCGCGTGGATGGCCCCGCGCAGCCGCTCGACCGCCTCCCGGGTGAGCGCCTTGGCGTGGTCGAGCCGCTCGTAGACCTCGCGGTGGTGCTCGACCTCGGGCCGGCACCACTCGATCGTCATGCCCGCCGAGAGCACGTGCTGGGCGACGCTGTCGTGCAGCTCGCGGGCGATCCGGTGCCGCTCGACGTCGACGGCCTCCCGCTGCGCGGCGACGTCCAGCCGGCGCTCGGCCTCGGCCAGCTGGCGGTGCCGCTCGGCGAGGTCGCGGGCCCGCTGCTCGGCCTCGGCGTAGAGCTGCTCGGTCTGCCGGCGCAGCGCCTCCGAGCCGGCCAGCAGGTGGTCGCTGAGCAGGGCGACGGCCGACTGGTTGCCCACGATCCGCAGGATGGCCAGGTCCGCGGCCGAGGCCGCCGCGTGCGGGCCGACCCAGGCGACCAGCGCGCCGGTGGCCTCGCCGTCCACCACGAGCGGGACGACCACGGCGCCGTCGTCGTCCAGGTGCGGGTCGACCCCGCCGCCGGCCAGCGCCCCGGCCACCGCCCGGCCCACGCCGGCGGGCAGGTCGTCCAGCCCGTGCAGCGGGTCGCCGTCCGGCCCGCGGGCGACCAGCCGCGGCCGGGCGAGGGGCAGCGCGTCCGCGCGCAGCGCCAGCACCACCCAGCTCGCGCCGAGGTGCTCGGCGGTGGCGTCGACCACCGCCCGGCACAGCGCACCGGCGCCCTGGCCGGTCGCCGACAGCACCTGGGCGATGCGGTCCAGCGAGCCCAGCGCCCGGGTCAGCTTCTCCGCGGTGTGCCGGTACTCGGCGTACCAGGTGGGCTTGGAGGAGCGCAGGCCGGTGAGCTCGGTGATGCCGGGGGTGGTCACATCGCGGCCCGGAACAGGTCGGTGACCTCGGCGGCGCCGGCGTCGCGCGGGTTGGTGGACAGGCAGGCGTCGGCCAGCGTGCTCGCCGCCAGGGTGCCCAGGTCGGCGGGCCGCACCCCGAGCTCGGCCAACCCCGCGGGGCAGCCCAGGTCGGCGGCCAGCGCGGCCACCGCGTCCGCGGCGGCGTCGGCGGCCGCCCCGGCGGACAGCCGGGTGGTGTCGACGCCGAGGGCCGCGGCGACGGGCACGAAGCGCTCGGCCGAGTGCTGCGCGTTGAACCGCATGACGTGGGGGAGCAGCACCCCGTTGAGCACGCCGTGCGGCAGGTCCAGCAGCCCGCCGACCTGGTGGCTCATCGCGTGCGTGGCGCCGAGGATGGCGTTGGTGAAGGCCAGGCCCGCCTCCAGGCTGGCCTGCGCCATCGCGGTGCGGGCGGCCTCGTCGTCCGGGTGGGTCAGCGTGCGCCGCAGGTTGCCCGCGATCAGCTGCACCGCGTGCAGGGCATGGGCGTCGGACAGCGGGCCGTGCGCCCGCGACACGTAGGCCTCGACCGCGTGGGTGAGGGCGTCCAGGCCGGTGGCGGCGGCCAGCTCGTCGGGCATGGTGGTCAGCAGCCGCGGGTCGGTGACCGAGATGTCGGGGACGAGGGCCCGGCCGATCAGGGTGGCCTTGACCCGCCGGCCGGTGTCGGTGACGACGGCGAACTGCGAGACGTCGGCGCCGGTGCCGGCGGTGGTGGGGCACATGACCGTGGGCGGCAGGGCCAGGCCCACCCGGTCCACGCCCTCGTAGTCCAGGATCGCGCCGCCGTTGCTGGCCACCACCGCGATGGCCTTGGCGGCGTCGATGACCGACCCGCCACCGAGCCCGACGACGACGTCGCACCCGCTCTCGGCGTAGGCCCGTGCCCCGGCCGCCACCTCGTGGTCCTTGGGGTTAGGCGTCATCCCCTGCCAGACCGTGCCGGTCAGCCCGGCCGCGGCCAGGTGCCCGGCCAGCTCGTCCCACCAGCCGGCGGCGGCCACGCCCTCGTCGGTGACCACGAAGGGGCGGCGGGCGCCGAGCCGGCGGGCGGCGTGGCCGGCCTCGGACAGCGCACCCCAGCCGAACACGACCTCGGGGACCAGGTACTTGCTGAACGGCCCGCTGGCCGACGCGGGCGCCGGAGGGCGCTCGGGGGTGCTCAGGACGGCGGTCATGGGCGGGCCCTCCTCGCGACGGCGGCACCCGAGGCTAGCCCGTCCGACGCCGGATGTGGTGATGCCGGCCACACCGCGGCGCCGGTGGTGAGCCTCCCCGGCGACGCGGGCCCGGGGGTCAGCCCCGGCGGTCGGCGCGGATGGTGACCGTGGTGCCGTGGGGGCCGGGGACCACCGTCACCTGGCCCGCGGCGCCCATCAGGGTCGAACCCCGGCCGCGGTCCATGCTGGCCACCCGTTCCCGCCACTGCCCGGTGTCGCGCACGACGGCGACGACGGTGTCCGCGTCCACGTCGACCGTCAGCTCCACGACGGGCTCGGTCGGGTGCTGGGCGTGCTCGACCGCGTTGGTGACGGCTTCCCCGACGGCCACCAGGAGGTCGTAGGCCTGGTCGGGGTCGACACCGGCGTCCTGCAGCAGCGACCTGGTGCGCGCCCGGGCCTGGCCCGGCGCCCGGCCGGTCGCGGTCAGCCGCCACCGGGCGTGCCGGGTGCTCCCGGTCGTGGCGGGGCCCTCGACCTCGACGACCGGGCCGGCCGGGGCCGCGCCGTCCGGCGCCCCGCCCTCCGGGACCGCCCGGCCGGCCGACGCGGCGCGGGGCGGCGCGGCGTCCCCCGGAGGACGCCGGTGCGCGCGGGCCGCCAGCGCGCCCACCCGGGCGAGCAGCTCGTCGGACCGGAAGGGCTTGGCGAGGTGGTCGTCGGCGCCGGCGCCGAGCGTCTCGACGGCGGCCTCCTGGCCGGCCCGCGCGGTGAGCACCAGCACCGGGACGTCGGCCGTGGCCGGTCCCGAGCGCAGCCGGCGCAGGAGGTCGAACCCGTCGACCCGCGGCATCATCACATCGGTGACCAGCACGTCCGGGACGGCGCGGGCCATCATCGTCAGCGCCTGCTCGCCGTTCGCGGCCGCCGTGACCCGGAACCGGGGGGAGAGCAGCCGGGTCAGGTAGTCGCGCATGTCGGCGTTGTCGTCGACGACCAGCACCGACCGGCCCGGGTCGTCGTCCGCCGGTGCGGCCATGTCGCGCTCCCACGCCGCGGCGGTCCCGCGGGCCGCCGCGGAGGGCGCGCGCCCCTCGGCCGGCTCCCCGGCGACCGGGAGGGCGACCTGCACGGTGAAGGTGCTGCCCTCCCCGGGGGCGCTGGCCACCCCGACCCGGCCGCCCAGCTCGCGCACCAGGTCGCGGACCAGGCTCAGCCCGATGCCGGTGCCCTCCCGCGTGCGGGCCTGGGCGTCCAGCACCCGGTGGAACCGGTCGAAGACGCGGTCGAGCTCGGCGGCGGGGATGCCGATGCCGGTGTCGCGCACCGACAGCTCGACCGGGAGCTCGGCCGGCCGCTCGTCCGGGCCGCCGGGGGCCGCGCGCAGGCGGACGTCGATGCGGCCCACGAAGGTGTACTTCACCGCGTTGGCCACGAGGTTCAGCACGACCTTCTCCCACACCCGCGGGTCGACCAGCACCGGCGAGGGCAGCGGCGGGCAGTCGACGTCCAGGACGAGCCCGGCGCGCTCGGCGGCCGCGCGCAGCACCCCGGCGAGCTCCGCGGTGTAGGCGGCCAGGTCCACCGGGTGCGGGTCGAGCACCACGGCGCCGGCCTCCAGCCGGACGACGTCCATCACGTCGTCGACGAGGCGCTCCAGCCGCTGGCCGTTGCGCAGGGCCACGGCCAGCTCCTCGCGCACCGGGGCGCCCAGCTGCGCACCGGTGTCGGCGAGGACGTCGCCCAGCGGGCCGAGCAGCAGCGTCAGGGGGGTGCGCAGCTCGTGGCTGATGTCGGAGAAGAAGGCGGTCTTGGCGCGGTCGAGCTCGGCGAGGGCCTCGGCCCGCCGGTGCTCGGCGGCGAAGGCCTGGCTGACGGCCAGCGCCGCGGCGAACTGGCTCGCCACCAGCGACAGGTGGTCCCGCAGGTCGTCGTCCAGCCGCCGGGCGGGGGTGACGGCGAGCAGCAGGGCGCCGGCCACCTCGTCGCCGCCGGGGGAGTGCAGGGGCAGGACGACGGCGTCGCGGACCGGGTCGGCCCACAGGCCGCCGGCCAGGCCGAGGGCGGACACGTCGGTGGGCAGGTCGGCCAGCGCCGCGGTGGCGGGCAGGGCGTCCGCCGGGCAGCCCACGGTGGCCACGCGCCGCAGCCGGCCGTCGCGGGCCAGCCACACCCCGGCGAAGGGGATGTCCAGGGCGTCGACGGCGAGCGCGGCGCACAGCCTGGCCGCCGTCACCTCCTCGTCGGCCAGGTCGTCACCGGTCGCGGTCAGCGCGCTCAGCACCTCCTGGCGGCGCTCGGCCAGGACCTCGGCGGTGACCTCGGTGCAGACCGCGTGCATGCCCGCCACCGAGCCGTCGTCGCCGAACGCCGGGGCGTGGGAGACGGTGAAGTAGGTCTCCTCGCGGTAGCCGTCCCGCTCGAGCAGCAGGGGCAGGCGAGGCAACCAGGAGGCCTCCCGGGTGGTCATCGCGTGCTCGACCGGGCCGGCGAGGGCGTCCCAGCCCTCGGCGAGGGTGTCCCGGATGTCCGCCCCGATGGCCGGGTGCTTGGCGCCGATGAGGGGCGCGTAGGCGTCGTTGTAGAACTGCAGGAACCCCGGACCCCAGGTGAGCACCATGGGGAACCGGGAGGCCAGGACGGTCCGCACGGCGAACCGGAGGCTGGCCGGCCACTCGTCGACCGCGCCGACCCCGGTCGCCGCCCAGTCGAGCTCGGCCATCAGGCGGCCGGCCTCCCCGCCACCGTCGAACAGCTCGCTGGGCGAGGCGGTGCGGTGCCCTGGCATCGACGCGCGTGCTCCTCCGGTCGCCCCGACGGTGGTCTGCATCGGGCCCCCAGCTTGCCAGCCCCGCGCACCGCGCGCGGCGGTAGGGCGACCTCAGTCGCCGAGGGTGCGGCTGGGCGGGACCCCGTAGGCGGCCCGGTAGGTCTGGCCGAACCGGCCGCCGTCCATGCCCCAGTGCTGGGCGACGGCGGTGACGGTGGTGCCGTCGCCGGGCTCGGCGTCCACCAGCTCCTGGTGGGCCGCGGCCAGCCGGACGCGGCGCAGGTACTCCAGCGGGGTGCAGTCCAGGTGCTTGCGGAAGGCCAGCTGGACCGCCCGGGGGGTGACGTAGGCGGCGCGGGCGATGTCGGCGAGGCCCATGGGCAGGTGCGGCCCGGACTCGATGTAGGCGACCGCCCGGCGCAGGGTCTCGGGGCGGGCGTCGGCGGCGTCGGCGGTCCGGTGCGCGGGGACGAGGCTGCTGTCGAACACGGTCAGCACGGTCGCGGCCAGGGTCCGCGCCACGGCGTCGACCAGCAGGGGCGGTGCTGCGGTGCGGGGTGCGGCGGGTTCGTCGTGGAGGACCGTGGTGGTGGCGAAGGCGAGAGCCTGGTGGAACCGCCGCGCGGCGGCCGCGCCGGCGGGCCGGTCGGTATCGACGGCCATCGTCGCGACCTGCTCGGGTGCGGCGCCGGTGACGGCGGCGACGAGGGCGGCGTCGAGCACGAGCGCCCGGATTGCGGCCGGGGAGCCCCGCCACTCCGCGGCGACGTCGCCGGACGGCCGGGCGGCCACGAAGACGTCACCGGGGCCGTAGTCCCGGCTGCGGCCCCCGGTGCGGCGGGTGATCGACCCGGTGTCGACGACGACCACCACCAGGTGCCCGGTCGGTCCGGCGTCGGCGGCGAACCCGCTGCTGCGGACGGTGTCCAGCGCCACGTGGCCGGCCGCGGCCCGGTGGTGGCTGAGCCGGTGGGGCTCCCGGGTCCGGCCCAGCCGCACGGTGGTCCCGTAGGAGCGGGTGAGGAAGGCGGCCATCTCGTCGGGGTCGCCGGTGGAGAAGGTCGCCCGGGGGCCGATCGCTGCGGTCTGCATCCCTGCCCTCCCGTCCGGCCGGCGGTGGGACCGGAGGCCCCAGCCAACGCCTCCCGGGCGCCCCTGTCGACCCGGGACGCGGGCCCCGGTGGGGGTGAACGGCGCTGGCGCTGGTGGGCGACGCGCCCCGCGCTCACTGGGCCGGGTGGCTCGGCGGCGACACGCCCGGGGGCACGTGCGCGGGTCCCGCTTCGAGGGGGCGGGGGCGGTCCTGCCGGTGCAGGCGGACCGCGACGAGGGCGACGTCGTCGTCGGGCCGGCCGTGGACGAGGCGCTCGACGATGCCGTCGCACAGCTCGTCGAGCGACGCGTCGGCGAGGTCGCCCAGGGCGCCGGTGAGGCGGGTCAGGCCGTCGTCGAGGTCGGCGTCGCGCCTCTCGATGAGCCCGTCGGTGAACAGCAGGACGGTGGCTCCCCGTTCCAGGACGGTGACCTGCTCGGTACGCGGGGTGTCGGGGTCGAGCCCCAGCAGCAGCTCACCGCGCCACGGCGCGAGGACCTGGTGGCTGCCGTCGGTGTGCAGCACGACGGCGGGCGACCGCGGCGGTGGCGAGGGTGCCCACCTCGAGCACCTGGATCGACTTGTCGAGCCCGCGCAGCACCTCGGCCGGGCCGGCGCCGGAGTAGGTGACGATGCCCCGCAGCAGGCCCCGCAGGGCGCCCATGGAGGCCGCGGCCTCCGTGTCGTGCCCGACGACGTCGCCGATCACGATCATGGTCGTGCCGTCGGGCTGCAGGAACGCGTCGTACCAGTCGCCGCCGACCTGGGCGGCCTCGACGGCCGGCAGGTACCGGACGACGACCTGGGCGTGGTCGGGCTCCGGCGGGGCGGTGAGCAGGCTGCGCTGCAGGGCCATCGCGAGCTGGGCGCGGGTGCGGGTCAGCCGGTCGGTCTCGATGGCCGCGCCGATCGGTCGGCGACGTCGGCGGTGATGGCCTCCATCTCCCGGTCCTGCGGCCGGTCGGCGGCGCTGAGCAGGGTCAGCACCCCGGTGGTGCCCGACTGCGCCGACAGCGGGACGAGCGTGGCGCGCACCGGCCCGAGGGCGTCCAGGTGCTGCCGGGCCTGCGCCGTGCGGGCCAGCGGGGCGGTCCGGCCCGGAGCCAGATGGCGGGTGCGTCCGTCGTGCAGGACCTGGGCCAGGGGCGTGCCGGCGGACAGCTCGACGGCCCGGCTGCTGACGTACCCGGCGAGGTGGGCCCGGGCACCGGGGTCGGCGTGCCAGTACCCCAGGTCGCGCGCCCGGCCGTCGGGGCCAAGCACGGTCAGCACGCAGGCGTCGGCGACGGCGGGCACCAGCAGCCGGGGGAGACCGGCGAGGACGTCGGGCAGCTCGGTGCCGCCGCCGAGTGCGTCGGCGATGCTGGCCAGCAGCGCCAGCCGGGCGGTGGACGCCGCGGCCTGGGCATCGCTGCGGGCGCGGTCGGTGACGTCGGTGAAGAACAGCGACAGCCCGTCGGGGCTGGGCCAGCACAGCACGTCGTACCAGGCGTCCAGCGGGGGCGGGTAGTGGGCGTGCACGGTCTGCGGCTGCTGGGTGGCCACCGCGGCGCGGTAGCCGCGCTCGAACTCGCTGCCGGCGGTGTCGGGGAACGCCTCCCAGATCGTGCGCCCCAGCAGCTCGGCCTGGCTGCGGCCCAGCAGCGCCTCGGCCGCCGGGTTGAGCAGGGTGAACCGCCAGTCGCGGTCCAGGGACACGAAGCCCGAGGGCATGGCGGTCAGCAGCCGCCCGACGCGGACGTCGCCGTCGTGGACGTCGGTGGTGTCGTAGGCGGCGCCGATGAACCGGACCGGGGTGCCGGTGGTGTCGGTGAGCACCTGACCGCGTCCCTGGACCCAGCGGGTGTCGCCACCGGGCAGGACGATCCGGTACTCGGCGTGGAACTCGCCGCCGGTGCCGATCGCGGTGGTGATGGCCTGGGTGACCCGGTCGGCGTCCTCGGGGTGCAGGCGGCGGTAGAAGGAGGCCGTCGTGGGCTCGAAGTCGGCCTCGGTGTAGCCGAACATCTCCAGCAGCGGGGAGTCCCAGGCCATCGCGGTGCCGGTCAGGTCCCAGTCGAAGGTGCCCACCGCGCCCGCCCGGTCGGCCAGCGTCACCCGGGACCGGTCGGCCTCGACGGCGGTGCGCTCCAGCCGCAGCTGCAGCTCCGAGCTGCACGCCCCGGCCAGGTCGTCCAGCAGGCCGAGCTCACGGGCGGTCCAGGCCCGGGGCCGGTGGTCGACCGCGCACAGCGAGCCCAGGGCGGTCCCGGCGGCGTCGACCAGCGGGACGCCGGCGTAGGCGACCATCCCCAGCTCGCGGACGGCCAGGCTGCCGGCCCGCTGCGGGTCGGTGCGGGCGTCGGTGAGGACCAGCGGCCGGCCGGAGGCGACGACGTCCTGGCAGAACGAGTGGCTCAGCGAGGTGGACCGGGTGGACTGCCACGGCTCGGGCAGCCCCAGGGCGCCGGGGAGGACCTGGCCGTCGGCCGCCACCACCGCCACCAGCGCCGTCGGCACGTCGAGGACGTCGCGCACCAGGCGGGCGAACCGTTCGAAGGCCGGGTCGGGGACCGCCGGCAGCGCCGTCACCCGGGGCAGCGCCGTCACCGGGGACGGCCGGTCCGCGCCGGCTCCGGTGGCGCCGTCGTCCTGCGCCACTGTGCGCCACGTCCTCCCCGTCGTCCCGCGCCGGAGGTCGGCACGGGCTGCACGACATGGTCGCGCACGACCGTGGGCGGGTCGAGCACCGCGGGCCGCGCGGCAGCGGGACCGGTGCGGTCAGAGGTGGTCGGCGCCGTCCTTGACCATCGCGTCCAGGCGCTCGATGAGGCTCTCCAGCGACTCCTCGAACTCGGTGACGGTCTCGTCGAGGGCGAGGAGGTGGCGGAGGTCGACGATGGCGCGGTGCTCGGCGAGCGCGTCGTCGGGGAGGGTGTCGCGGGCGCCGTGGGGGTCGTCGACGGCGTTGATGGCGACGCCGCGCTGGGCGACCTCCAGCAGCAGGTGGCCGAGCAGGAAGCTGGTGTAGGCCCGGTAGGCGACGACGGTCTGCTCGTCGTCGAAGCCGTGGGTGCGCAGCGCCGTGAGGAAGGAGTCGATCCACCGGAGGCTGCGCAGCGGGGGCCGCACCCACGGCGCGGCCGGCGGCCGGGTGGCGACCAGCGGGAAGAGCGCGGGGTGGGCGAGGGCGCTGCGGCGCACGCCGTGGGCGAGGCGCTGGAGGTAGTCCTGCCAGCCGCGGACCGGTTCGAGGTGCACCTCCGCGTCGTCGAAGAGCTCGTCGACCACGCGCTCGACGACGGCGTCGAGCAGGTCGTCGCGGCTGGGGACGTAGTGGTAGAGCGCCATGGCCTCGACCCCGAGGCGGGCGCCGAGCCGTCGCATGGTGAGGGCGGGGAGCCCGTGGGTGTCGACGTAGTCGACGGCGGCGGCGACGATGCGGTCGCGGGTGAGCGGCTCACGGGCGCCGAGCGGCCGCACCCCGGGCGGGTCCTGCGCCGGTCGGCGATCGCGGTTCTCCGGCAGGTCCGGGTCGTCGGGGTGGTCGGGCGCGGTGATGCCGCCGCTGATCGTGGCCCCGACGTCCCGGGCCCCGACCGGCGTGTCGGCGGTCTCGCCGGAGGGCTCGTCCGGTCCCGGCATGGTGCCCCTCCCGCCTCGTCGCCGGGGTCGCGGTCCCACGACCCCGCACGGGGTCTGCCCCCGCACCCGCCGGCGCAAGCGTGAGGGCACCCACCCGGGCGGAGCACCCGGTCAGGGTCGGCGGGGGAGATCCTGCACGACCTCCTCGTGCGCCAGGGTGGCGGTCACCTCCTGCGTCCCGGTCACCCACTCCGTGACCAGCCGGACCCGTTCGACGGGGACGGGGCGCGTGGTGACGACGGGCTCGTCCTGGGTGAGCACCACCCAGTCGCCGGTGGCCCCGGTCAGCAGCTCCGCGGTCGGCACCGGCACAGCGGTGCCGGGGTCGACGTCCAGGTGCTCCCAGGTAGGCGTGCTGGCGGGTGACGGTCACCGGCACCATGACCTGCTCGGTGGTGGTCCGGACGCGCAGCACGGCCCGGCGGACGGGCACGGCCTCGGTGCTGACCTCGAGCCGTTCCTCGGACCGGACGAGTGGTGCGGGTCGGTCGTCCTCGGTGCGGGACGGGCGGTCCATGTCTGCTCCTCGACGGGGAGCGGCGGGGCACCCCGGGCGGACCCGGTGTGCCCCGCCGCGGGGTGGGTCAGGTGGTGTAGCGCTGCGCCTCGGTGCGGACGGCGTCGACCGGGGAGCCGGTGCTCTGCACCTCGCGCCGGGCGTCGGGGGCCTCGGCCTCGACCTTGGCGAGGGTGGACTCCCACCGCTGGCGCATGGGGGCGATGCCACCGCCGCCGATCGCGACCACGGCGATGCCGACGACGGCGGCCAGGGTGGCGTAGAGGACGGCGTTGACGACGTTCTGCGCGATCTCGAGCTGGTCGAGAGCGGCGATCACGCCCAGGGCCAGGATCACGGTCGAGGCCACGTTGGCCAGGATGCGGCCGTAGGACAGCCCGCCGAGGGTGTTCTGGACCAGCAGCTTGGCGCCGGCGGCGATGGCGGAGGCGATGACCAGGATGAGGATGGCCACGAACACCTTGGGCAGGTAGCCGATGATCGCCGACAGGTAGTCACTGATCGGGTTCTGCCCGAAGACGCCGAACGCGGTGGACAGCACGAAGAGCATCACGGCGTAGAAGACGATCCGGGCCAGGATGTCCGAGGCGTCGTACTGGGAGCGGGCGAGGGCCTTCTTGATGCCGCCGCGCTCGACGGCGTGGTCGAAGCCGACCTTCTCGAGGACCTTGTCGATGATCTTCTGCAGGGCCTTGGCGATGACGTAGCCGATGACCAGGATCAGCAGGAAGCCGACCAGCTTGGGCAGGAACTGGACGACCGTGTCCAGCAGGGTGGTGAAGGAGTCGCGGAGCGACGACACGGGGATCTCCGATCTGGGGGTGGGGGAGGGGGTCAGCGGTCGCGGTCGGTGCGGCGGACGTCGCCCTCGACCTGCTCGATCTCCTCGTGCGCGACCTGCTCGCTGACCTGCGCCTGGTCGGTGACGGTCTCGGTGGACAGCCGCACGCGCTCGACGGGGACGGTCTCCTTGGCCACCACGGGGCGCTCGGCGTGCAGGGTGACCTCGTGCTCCTCCTCCGACAGCGCGGGGCCGTCGAGGGCGTCGCCGCGGTTGGCGTCGGTGATGGGCTCGCGCTCGATGCGGACCTCCTCGTGGGAGACCGGGACCGTGCGGGTGACGTTCTCCGTGACCACGTGCTTGCGCAGCCGGGCCCGACCGGTCTCCACGGCCTCGGTGCCGACCTGCAGCCGCTCCTCGGAGCGGGTCATGGCGTCGTCGGTGGTGGGCCCGGAGGTGTCGTGCCCGACGGTGCCCTCGCGGCGGTCGTCGGCGACACCGGGGCGGGGGGCGGTGGTGCCCGCGGTCGCGTCGGTGGTGCCGCGGTCGCCGGCGGTGCCGTCGGCGATGCCGTAGTAGCGGTAGAGCTCGCTCTCCTCGGCGGGGGACAGGTGGCCCTCGGCCTCGATGGTCGGGGCGTCCTTGACGGTGGCCTTGTCGTACGGGAAGCGGAGCTCCTCCCCGGACAGCTGGGCCTGGGCCAGCGGGACGAAGGTCTCCTTGGTGCCGAACAGGCCGGTCTTCACGGTGGCCCACTCGGGACGACCGGACTGGTCGTCGAGGTAGACCTCGGAGACGGTGCCGATCTTGTCGCCGTCGCTGTCGACGGCGGTGGCGCCGATGACGGTGGTGATGTCCTGCTCGGTGATCACTGGTTCTCCTTGGGGAGGGCAGCCCGAGGGCACCCCGGTGCGGGGTGGTCCAGGAGGCTGGGACGTGGCGGCTGAGCCGTCCGGTCACCGGGAGCTGCGATCTCAACTCGACCGGTTGACAGGGCGGGTGCCCGGGTTCGTACGGCGTAAAACCGGTTCCGTCGAAGATTTCTTACGACGTACAGGAACCGGACGGTGCCGCACGCCGCCCGGCGTGCCCGCCGGCCGGCTCGCGGGTGGCCCTCAGCCCAGCTCGTCGCGGACCACGCGGTCCGCGGCGGTCTCCAGGTCCAGGTCGTGGGCGAACGCCAGCCCGCGCAGCAGGGCGAGGGCGCCGGCGGCGTCGGTGCCCTGGCGCTGGGCCAGGGCGCCCACGGCCACCCAGACCTGCTGCCGCGCGGCGACGGCGGCGGTCTGCAGCGCATCGGGCAGCCCCAGCGCGGGGCGGTCGCCGGCGCCGAGGACGGTGGCCAGCTCCTCGCCGACGACGGCGGCGACGGTGCGCACGTCCTCCAGGAGGCCGGCGGCGGGCCGGTCCGGGCGGGTGCTGTACAGGTCGAGCACCACGGCCCCGGCGAGCGGGCCGCCCACCGGCACGGCGACCGCGCTCCGGTAGGTGGTGTGCTCGCGCAGGCGTGCGGCGTAGCCCGGCCACCGGTCGCCGATCTCCTGCTCCGAGACGACGACCTCCGAGCGGGTGCGCTGGGCCGTGGAGCACGGCCCGGTGCCGGTGGTGAACTGCAGCCGCTCGGCGGTCGCGGCCACCGCGTCGCTGGCCCCCAGGGGCAACCGCCCGTCGACCCGGAACCCGAAGCTCAGGCCGGCGCCGGCGAAGGGCAGCACCCCCACGCACGCCGCGCACAGACGGTCGGCGAGCCGCGGCGACGCGTCGGCGGCGTGGGCACCGGCGGCCAGTGCGTCGCAGAACCTGTCGCGGACACCGGACGGGCCGTGCTCGTCCACCCCGGGACCTCGGTCGGGCACGGCGCTCCCCGGGTGCGACGTCGTTGACCCCACCACCCTGTTCCGGGAGCCGTCGTCCCGCAAACGGGGGCGGCGATCGCGGGTTCGTCCCCCCGGCCGACGGGGGGGCCTGCCGGGTCGTGCGTCAGGCGGCCGGGGGCCCGCCCGCCCAGGCCCGCTGCAGCAGCGCGGTCAGACCCTCGCGGGTGACTTCGCGAGGGTTGCCGTAGGGCGCGGCCAGCACCTGGTCGGCGATGCGGTCGACGTCGGACGCGGCCATGCCGAGCTCGGCGAGGGACCGCGGGGCGCCCAGGTCCCCGACCAGGTCCCACAACGCCCGCGCCGGGTCGGCCGCGCCGCCCAGCGCCGCGGACACGGCGGCCGCGGCCTCGGGTGCGGCCGGCGCGTTGTAGGCCAGGGCGTGCGGCAGGACGACGGTGTGGGTGGGTGCGTGCGGGAGGTCGAGGGTGCCACCCAGGGCGTGGCAGAGCTTGTGGTGCAGCGACATGGTCGTCGCCCCGAGGACGGCGCCGCACAGCCAGGCGCCGTACTGGGCGTCGCCGCGGGCGTCGAGGTCGGCCGGGTCGGCGACGAGCCGGGGGAGGGCGCCGAGCAGGGCGCGGGCGCCGTCGGCGGCCATCAGCGACACGATGGGCGTGGCGTCCGGTGCGTACAGGCCCTCCACGGCGTGGGCGAGGGCGTTGATGCCGCTGGTCACCGACATCCCCACCGGCAGGGTGGTGGTCAGCTCGGGGTCGTAGACCACCGACACCGGCAGCACCCGCCGGTCGCGGCCGGTGCGCTTGGCCCCTCCCTCGGTCAGTCCCCACACCGGGGTCATCTCCGAACCGGCGTAGGTGGTGGGCACGGCGATGACGGGCAGGCCGTGCTCGAGGGCGACGGCCTTGCCCAGCCCGACGGCCGAGCCGCCGCCGACGGCCACGCAGCCGTCGGCGCCCAGCTCGGCGGCGCGGTCGCGGGCGGCGCGGGCCACCTCGACCGGCACGTGCATGCGCGCCTCGGCGAGCACGCCGGCGGCGCGGTCGCCCAGGGCGGCGGCGACCTGCCGGCCGGTCTCCTCCTGCTCGGGGGAGCACAGCACCAGGACGCGGGTGAGGCCGAGGGCGGCGACCTCGTCGGGCAGCTGCGCGATGGACCCCGGGCCGAACACCACCCGCATCGGCAGCGCGGCGTAGGTGAAGGACCTCATGCCCGCAGCAGGGACAGGTCGAAGGTCAGGGTGCGGAAGGGGTTGGGCAGCCCCAGCTCCCGTGCCCGCTCCGGGTCGTCGACCTCGGGGGTGTCGCGGACCAGGGAGTCCTTGACGCCGAAGACCGCGTCGGAGTCCAGGTAGGGGGAGTCGGCGACGAAGACGTGGGTGGTGACCGGCCGGTGCCCGGCGGCCTCGGCGATGAAGTGCAGGTGCGCCGGGCGGTTGGGGTGCCGGCCGGTGGCGGCCAGCAGCCGACCGACCGGGCCGTCGTCGGGGATCGGGTAGAAGCGCGGCACCACCGAGCGGAACCAGAACCGGCCGTCGTCGTCGGTGGTGAAGATCCCGCGCAGGTTGCCCGGCGGCTGGACGTCGGGCTGCTGGACGTCGTAGAAGCCGTCCTCGTTGGTCTGCCAGACGTCCACCGTGGCGCCGGCCAGCGGTTCGCCGTCCTGCCCGGTGACCTGCCCGGACACCAGGCAGGGGGTGCCCTTGCCGTCCAGGGCGATGTCGTCGCCCAGCTCCCGCGGCGGGGAGGCGACCATGTGGAAGGGGCCCAGCACGGTGGACTCGGTGGCCGTGCCGCCGGTGCGGTGGTTGATGGTCTCGACCAGCATCGAGACCCCCAGGACGTCCGACAGCAGGATGAACTCCTGCCGCACCGGGGTGCAGGTCTGCCCGGTGCGGGTGAGGAAGTCGATCGCGGCCCCCCACTCCTCCTCGGTGAGCTCGACGTCCTTGACGAAGTCGTGCAGGTGCCGCACGAGCGACGTCATCACCTGGCGCAGCCGGGGGTCGGGCGTGCCGGCGAAGCTCCCGGCGACGACCTCGGCCGAGCGCTCCTCGCTGAACAGCTCTCCGGTCATGCCCGGTCCAGCACGGTGCGCAGGGCCTCGCCGAGCGCGGCGGCCGGGTCCTCGGCGGGCTGTGCCCAGCGGGCCGCGACGTAGCCGTCGGGGCGCACCAGCAGGGCGCCGCCGTCGGCGACGCCGCGGACGCGGGCCCAGTCGCCGTACAGGTCGTCGTGCGCCCGGCCGGGGCCGATCAGCGCCGTCGCCACCTCCAGGCCGAGGTCGGCGCCGACGGTCCCGGCCGCGGACACCCAGCCCTCGCCGCCGATGCCGGTGACGACGGTGAACCGGCCGTGCCCGACCAGGTCCAGCGTCGAGACCTGACGGCGGTGGTCGGCGGTCAGCCAGGCGTGCGGCAGCTTCGCGCCGGGGCGCGAGGTGGCGTGCGAGTACAGCTCCGGGTCGCGGGTGGGCTCCTCGGGCGGCGTGCCGTCGGGGACGACGGCGGCCGACGCGTAGCGCTGGTCCATCTCCACGCCGTGGCAGTTGAACTCGTAGTCCTTGAACGCGATGGCCTCGCGCAGCGCCGCCCGCTGCTTCTCCGCCTCCGGCGTCGCCTCGGTGCGGGCGGCCATGTGGGCGACCATCTCCTCCGGGTCCTCGGTGGACAGCAGGCCCAGGGCGTCGAAGATCCGGGCGGTGTCGCCGATGGACTGGTTCGCCCGGTCGACGATCTGCTTGCCGACGGGGGAGCGCTCGACCGAGTAGGTCTCCAGCAGACCGGGGCCGGCCTGGCCCTTGATGACCGCGGCGAGCTTCCACGCCAGGTTGTAGGAGTCCTGGATGGAGGTGTTGGAGCCCAGCCCGTTCGACGGCGGGTGCCGGTGGACGGCGTCGCCGGCGCAGAAGACCCGGCCCGAGGAGTACTGCTCGGCGTAGAGGTGGTTGACCGTCCAGGCGGAGGAGGACTCGATGCGCACGGGGACGTCGTCGTCGCCGATGAGCTTGCGCACGATCGACAGCGCGTACTCCTCGGTGAGGTCCGGCGCCGGACCGTTGATGTCGTAGCCCCACACGATGAGCCAGCGGTGCCACGGCCGGACCATGCGCACCAGGCCCGCGCCGATGCCGCCGACGTCGGCGCCGGGCTGCAGCACCCAGTAGAGGACCGACGGGCGGTCGGCGACCAGGTGGGTGAGGTCGGCCTCGAAGACGATGTTGATGGACCCGCCGACCCCCATCTGGCCGTCCAGCGGCAACCCGATGTCGGTGGCGACCTGGGACCGGCCGCCGTCGGCGCCGATGACGTAGCGGGCCCGGATGTCGTACTCGTCGCCGCGCACCCGGTCCCGGACCCGCACGGTGACCCCGTCGTCGTCCTGGGTCAGCGACAGGTACTCGGTGTCGAAGCGGACCTTCGCCCCGCGGGACTGCGCGTTGTGCAGCAGCACCGGCTCCATCAGGTCCTGCGGCATGTCGCAGATGCGGGTGGGGGAGGCGGCGGTGTAGTCGGCCAGCCGGTCGGGGCGGGTGCCCCAGCTGTGCAGGCGGCCGAGCTCCTCGCCGGCGATGGAGGTGCAGTAGACGAGGTTGCCCATCAGCTCCTGCGGGGCGGCCTCGGCGGCGACCTCCTCCTCGACACCGAGGTCGCGCAGCACCTCCATCGTGCGCTGGTTGGTGATGTGCGCGCGGGGGGTGTCGGCCAGCCGGCCGTACTTGGTGATGACCAGCGTCCGCACCCCGTAGGTGGCCAGGGCGAGAGCGGCCGCCGAGCCGGCGGGCCCGCTGCCGACGACCAGGACGTCGGTGTCGACCGGGACCGGACCGCCGGGCGGGGACGTCGGGGTCGCAGCGGCGCTGACGGTCATGGGTGCTTCCTCCACGGCAGGACGGCTTCGGCAGACGAACACCGCTTCGTCCAGCGGTGACATCGGTGCAGTGAAACGGGTGGCGCGCACCACGTCAACGGCCCGGCCGCACCAGGTCACGGCTGTGCAACGGCCGTGCACCGACCGATTGACAGCCCAGAGCGTGGCGTACTTCACTGCGACCGCTCTGCGCACGCCCGTTCGTCTAGCGAATACACTGGGAGTACCCGTGGACCGTCGTACGCTCGCCCGCCCCACCACCAGCAGGGTGGTCGCCCTCGCCGGGGTGGGTCTGCTGGCCCTCACCGCCTGCGGCGGTGGTCTCGGGGAGGCCGACGGCGGTGGTGGCGACGGCGACACCCTGACCATCGGCTACGTCACCCCGCAGACCGGCGCGCTGGCCGCCTTCGGCGAGGCGGACAGCTTCGTGGTCGACCAGATGACCGACTACTTCGCCGACAACCCGCTCGAGCTCGGCGGCACGACCTACGACGTCGAGATCGTCGTCAAGGACACCCAGTCGGACTCGGTCCGCGCCGGCGAGGTCGCCGCGGAGCTGATCAACGACGACGGCGCCGACCTCATCCTCGCGGCGTCCACCCCCGACACGGTCAACCCGGTGGCCGACCAGTGCGAGGCCAACGGCGTCCCCTGCATCACCTCCGTCGCGCCCTGGCAGCCCTACTTCTTCGGGCGCGGGGCATCGGAGGGCGACTCCTTCGACTGGACCTACCACTTCTTCTGGGGCCTGGAGGACGTCGAGGCGGTCTACCAGGACATGTGGAGCCAGGTCGACACCAACCAGCAGGCCGCGGCCCTGTGGCCCAACGACCCCGACGGCAACGCCTGGTCCGCCGACTTCCCCGGCGTCGTGGGCGAGAACGGCTACACCATCACCGACCCCGGCCTGTACGAGAACGGCACCCAGGACTACAGCGCCCAGATCTCGGCCTTCCAGGCCGCCGACGCGCAGATCCTGCTCGGCGTGCCGATCCCGCCGGACTTCGCCACCTTCTGGCAGCAGGCCCAGCAGCAGGGGTTCACCCCCCGCATCGCCACCGTGGCCAAGGCCCTGCTGTTCCCCTCGGCCGTCGAGGCGATCGGCGACTCCGCCGACGGCCTGGCCACCGAGGTCTGGTGGAGCCCGCAGCACCCCTTCACCAGCTCGCTGACCGGGCAGTCGGCCCAGGAGCTCGCCGACGCCTACGAGTCGGGGACCGGGCGGCAGTGGACCCAGCCCGTCGGCTTCGTGCACGCCATGTTCGAGGTGGCGGTCGCCGCGCTGACCCAGGCCGACAGCACCGACGGCCAGGCCGTGGTCGACGCGCTGTCCTCGCTGCAGGTGTCGACCATCGTCGGCGACCTGGACTGGACCTCGGGCCCGGTGCCCAACGTGGCCAAGACCCCGCTGGTCGGCGGGCAGTGGCGGGCCACCGACGGCGGCGAGCACCCCTTCGACCTGGTCATCGTCAGCAACTCCGAGGCCCCGGAGATCCCGACCGCCGGCACCGTCGAGCCGCTCGGCTGATGACCGCACCCCTGCTGGAGGTCGCCGGGGTCGGCAAGCGGTTCGGGAAGCTGACGGTCCTGCACGACGTCTCCTTCTCGCTCGCCCCCGGTGAGGCGTTCGGTGTCGTCGGCCCCAACGGCGCCGGCAAGTCCACGCTGCTCAACGTCGTCGCCGGGGTCCTCCCGGCCGACGGCGGGCGGGTGGTCCTCGACGGCGAGGACGTCACCCGCACCGGTGCTGCTGCCCGGTGCCGGAGCGGCATCGGGCGCAGCTACCAGGTGCCCCGGCCCTTCGGCGGCATGACGGTGTTCGAGAACGCGCTGGTGGCCGCGTCCTTCGGGGCCGGCCTGCGCGGCCGCGCGGCGGCCGACGCCGCCTACGCGGCACTCGTCACCGCCGGGCTGGACGGCCAGGCCGACACCACGGCCGGGACGCTGCGGCTGCTGGACCGCAAGCGGCTGGAGCTGGCCCGGGCGCTGGCGACCAACCCGCGGCTGGTGCTGCTGGACGAGATCGCCGGCGGGCTCACCGAGGCCGAGGTCCCGGCCCTGGTGGAGACCGTGCGGCAGCTGGGCCGCGAGGGCGTCGCCGTGGTGTGGATCGAGCACGTGGTGCACGCGCTGGTCGCCGTCGTCACCCGGCTGATGTGCCTGACCTACGGCGAGGTGCTCGCCGTCGGGGACCCCCACGAGGTGCTCGCCGACCCGAAGGTGGTCGAGGTCTACCTCGGCTCCACCATCGCCGGCGACGACCCTGGCCTGGAGGAGAGCGCGTGACCCCCCTGCTGGAGGTCGACGAGGTCGACGTGTTCTACGGCGACGTGCAGGCCCTGTTCGGGCTCACCGTCACCGTCGCGCAGGGCGAGACCCTGGCCGTCATCGGCGCCAACGGCGGCGGCAAGTCCACCCTGCTCAAGACGGTCGCCGGGGTGCTGCGCCCGGCCCGGGGCGACGTCCGTCTGCAGGGCACGTCGTTGCGCGGCGTGCCCGCGCACCGGCGGGTCGGCCGCGGCATCGCGATGAGCCCGGAGGGGCGCCGGCTGTTCCCGAGCCTGACGGTGGAGGAGAACCTGCTGGTCGGCGCGCACTCCGGGCGCCCGGGGCCGTGGGGGCTGGCGCGGGTGTACGAGCTGTTCCCCCTGGTGTCCGAGCGGCGGGCCCGGCCGGCGGCGAACCTCTCGGGCGGTGAGCAGCAGGCGGTGGCCATCGGCCGGGCGCTGATGGCCAACCCCGAGCTGCTGCTGCTCGACGAGGTCTCCCTCGGCCTGGCCCCGGTCGTGGTGGGCCAGCTCTACGCAGCACTGCCCACCATCACCGAGCAGGGCACCACGGTGCTGGTGGTCGAGCAGGACGTGCACCAGGCGCTGGCCGTGGCCGACCGGGTGCAGTGCCTGCTGGAGGGCCGCACGGTGCTCGAGGGCCCGGCGGCGTCGGTGGACATGGCCGCGCTGTCGGCCGCCTACTTCGGGGTGAGCGCATGAGCTGGGTCAACGCCGTCGTGCAGGGCATCCTGCTGGGCGGTCTGTACGCGCTGGTCGCCGCCGGGCTGTCCCTGGTCTTCGGCGTCATGCGCATCGTCAACCTCGCCCACGGCGTGCTCGCCGTGCTCGCCGCGTTCGGCGCCTACGTGCTGGGCGACACCCTCGGCCTGCACCCGTTCCTGGCGCTGCTGGTCGTCGTCCCGGTCATGGCCGCCGTGGGGTACGGGCTGCAGCGCGGCCTGCTCAACCGCGCGCTGGGCGGCGGTGAACTGGCCCCGCTGCTGGTCACCTTCGGCCTGGCGATCGTGCTGCAGAACGCCCTGCTCGAGGCCTTCTCCGCCGACAGCCGCCGGCTGGACGTCGGGGACCTCGGCACGGCCAGCATCCGGCTGGGCGACGGGCTGGCGATCGGGGTCTTCCCGCTGCTGGCCGCCGTGGTCGGCGTCCTGGTCATCGCCGCCATCGGGCAGTTCCTGGCGCGCACGGCCACCGGCCGGGCGATGCGGGCCACCAGCGACGACCGGGACGCCGCGGCCCTCATGGGCATCGACGGGCGGCACCTGTACGCCGTGGCCACCGCGATCGCGCTGGCGACCGTGGCGATCGCGGGGGTGTTCCTCGGCGCGCGCAGCACCTTCGACCCCTCCGCGGGCGGCACCACGCTGATCTTCGCCTTCGAGGCCGTCGTCATCGGGGGGCTGGGCTCGCTGTGGGGCACGCTGCTCGGCGGCGTCGTCCTCGGGGTCGCCCAGGCCCTCGGCGCGGCCGTCGACCCGGCCTACGGCGTGCTCGCCGGGCACGTCGTCTTCCTGGTCGTCCTGGCCACCCGCCCGCGCGGGCTGCTGCCCTCGGCGGTGACCGCATGACCACCACCCGCACCGACCGCGCACCGGTCGCCGCCCCGCGCGTGCGCCGCGGCGGGCGCACCGCCTGGGTGGGCGCCGGGCTGGCCGTCGTGGTCGTCGCCGTGCTGGGCTACCTGCCCTTCCTGACCACCCGCGGCACCCAGGTCAGCCTCGTCGGGCTGTTCAGCCTGGTCGTGCTGGGCACCATGTGGAACCTGCTCGCCGGCTACGGCGGCATGGTCTCCATCGGCCAGCAGGCCTACATCGGCGTCGGCGGCTACGGCCTGGTCTACCTGGCCTCCACCGTGGGCGTCGACCCGTTCCTCGCCGTCCCGGTCGCCGCGGTGGTCTGCGCGCTGCTGGCCTGGCCGACCTCCTACCTGGCCTTCCGGCTCAACGGCGGCTACTTCGCCATCGGCACCTGGGTCATCGCCGAGGTGGTCCGGCTGCTGGTCACCCAGGTCGACGCCCTGGGGGCCGGGTCGGGTGCGTCGCTGACCGGGTTCGCCGGCATCGACCCCACGTACCGGATCGCCTACGTGTACTGGATGTCGCTGGGCATCGTCGTGCTGGTGGTCGGCGGGGTGTACCTGCTCATGCGCTCCCGGCTGGGCCTGGCGCTCACCGCCATCCGGGACGAGCCGACCGCGGCCGGGTCCCTGGGCATCGGGGTGACCCGGGCCAAGCGGGTCGTCTACGTCGTCGCCGCCGCCGGCTGCGGTCTGGCCGGGGCGATGATCGTGGCCAACACCCTGCGGGTGCAGCCCGGGTCGATCTTCTCCGTCGACTACTCCGCGATGATGATCTTCATCGTGGTGATCGGCGGGATCGGCACCATCGAGGGCCCGGTCATCGGCGCGCTGGTCTTCTACGCCCTGCAGGACACCCTGGCCGACCTCGGCAACTGGTACCTCGTCGTGGTGGGCGTCGTGGCGATCGCGGTCACGCTGCTGGCGCCGAAGGGCCTGTGGGGGCTCACCCGCGGCCGGGTCGACCTGTTCCCGACCGGCTACCGGGTGGGCTGAGCACCCCCGTCGGCCGGCCGTGCCCGGCCGGCCGACGGGTCAGCGGCGGCTGAGGTCCTGGTCGATGTCGGCCGCGGCGCGCAGCAGCGCCGGCAGGAAGTGCCCGGTCATCTGCTCGGCCTCGATGCGCGAGGTGTGCGAGGACAGCGTGATGGCCGCCAGCACCCGGCCGTCGGCGCTGTGCACCGGGGCGGCGACGCACTGCACGCCCGCCTCCAGCTCCTGGTCCATGAACGACCAGCCCTGCTCGCGCACCTGGAGGACCAGGTCGCGCAGCTCGCCGGCGGAGCGCACCGTGCGGGCGGTGACCGGGTCGAGCGAGGTGCGCTCCAGCCAGGCGTCGAGCTCGGCGTCGTCCAGGTCGGCCAGCAGCACCCGGCCCATCGAGCTGGCGTGCGCGGGGATGCGGCTGCCCACCTCGACGTTCATCGTCATGATCCGCCGGTAGGGCACCCGCACGGTGTAGAGGACGTGGGAGTCCTCCAGCACGCCCGCGGACGCGGTCTCCGCGACCTCGCCGGCCAGGCGCTCGAGACGCTCGCGGACGACGTCCCACACCGTGGTGGTGGACAGGTAGGCCGCACCCAGCTCGAGCAGCCGGGGGCGCAGCGACCAGGTCTGGCCGTCGGTGCTGACGTAGTCCAGCGACTGCAGGGTGTGCAGCAGGCGGCGGGCCGTGGCCGGGGCGAGCCCGACCGCCCGGGCGACGTCGGCCAGGGTGCGCCGCGGGTGCGCCTCGTCGAAGGCCCGGATGACCGCCAGCCCGCGGTCGAGGGCGCGCACGTACTCCTGGCCCGTGTCCGGGTCGCCGGCCCGGGGGAGCGCCGTCACCGTGGCCGCACCGGGCGCGGTCTGCGCGCTGACCATGGGGTCCCCTCCCGGTGCTCGTGACGACGGACCCGGCCAGTCTAGGGGAGACCGGGCACCCGGCGGGCCGATCATCACCCCTCGGTCACCCCGGATCCGGCGCTGGGCGGGCGGTGGCCAGCCTGCTCAGGTTGGCCACCGCGGCGGGGGCGTGCTGCCGCAGCCGGGCCAGGACCGCCTGCTGCGCCGGGTCGTCGCGGTCGGCACCGGCGATCACCGCGCCGAACCCGTCCAGCCGGCTGGCCCGGATCCACCGGCGCAGCTCGGGGTGCTGGCTCCACCGGTGCTGGTTGAGCATCGTGGCCAGCATCGTCGCCGGGTAGTCGTCGAGGGCGTGCGGGAACGGGACCGGCGTGCAGAGGTCGTTCTGCAGCTGCTCGTCGTCGCCGTGGTGGGCCTCGACCCAGCCGGTGAGCGCGGCGCTGAAGGCCGGCTGCGGCAGCCGGAGCATCTGCGGCACCACCGTGGCGCCCTGGAAGACCGGTTGCACCGGCCGCGGCTCGACCGCGGAGGCGGTGCAGTCCACGACCACCGCGCCGTCCGGGACCGGCACCTCGCCGCCGTCGAGCACCATGCGGTCGGCGTGCAGCTCGCGCACCCGCCCGAGGCGGACGACGTCGTGCACCTGCCGCAGCAGCTCGACCTCACCGGGGGCCACCGTGGCGAGGTGGAACATGCCCGGCCGCCGGTCGCGGTCGATGCGGGTGAGCACCCCGCACCGCTCGAGCCGGTCGGAGAGGTCCTCGACGTCGGTGGCCGTGGCCAGCGCCTCGAGCTGGTCGGCCTGCCCGCCGATCGCCTCGGTGAACTGCGCACCGGGCTGGGTGGTGACCCGGTTGATCAGCCAGGAGTCGCGCGGCACGACCCAGGTGACGCCGGCGGGGTCCACGCCGTGCTGCAGCAGCCAGGTGCAGGTGTCCATCGCGGTCTTGCCGCCGCCGAGCACGACGAACCGGTGCGGGCCGGCCGGCAGGCGGGGCAGGTCGTTCGGCGTCACCAGCGCGACGTCGTCGCCCACCGTGAACCGCGGCCGGTGGGTCGAGGGCACCGAGGGGCTGCTGTACGTCGTGTCCACCAGCTTGCGGCGCACCTGCACCTCGGTGGTGGTCCCCGACAGCAGCGAGGTGATCCGGTGGCCGCCGTCCGGGTCGGCCCGGTGCTCGGTCAACGGGTGGTGGGTGACCCGGCCGGTGGGCAGCAGCACCGTTCGCACCACCCGGTCGTAGTAGGCGGTGATCTCCGCCCCCGACGCCAGCTCGAACATGCCCTGGTCCAGCCCGGCGGTGTCGATGCGCCGGGTGCCGAGCTCGAGGGACCCGACGCCGTAGAACGCCGACGGCTGGCGCAGCGTCACGAAGGGGTAGGCGTCGACCCAGTGCCCGCCGGGTGCTGCGTGCCGGTCGACGAGGGTGACGTGCACGTCGTCGGTCTCGGCCAGCAGGGTGTCGACGAAGGCCAGGCCGGTGGCCCCGGCGCCGACGACGAGGTAGTCGGTCTCCAGCATCCCCGCACGCCAGCGGGGCTGCGTCAGGCTGCGGGGTCCCCGGACGCGAGGGCGCGCTGCGAGGCCGCGATGACCTCGGTCAGCGCGGCCTGGAGCGCCACCAGGTCCTCGACCGGCATGCCGAGCCGGGCCACGACCCCGCCGGGGATCCGCTCGGCCTGCGCCCGCAGAGCCAGGCCCTTCTCGGTCAGGGTGAGGGCCAGGGTGCGCTGGTCGTCCGGGTCGCGGTCGCGGCGCACGAGGTCGGCGGCCTCGAGCCGTTTGAGCAGCGGCGTGAGGGTCCCGGGGTCCAGCTGCAGGAGGCGGGCGAGGTCCTTGGCGGCCAGTCGCCGGTGCTCCCAGAGCGCGAGCATCACCAGGTACTGCGGGTGGGTCAGGCCCAGCGGCTCGAGCACCGGCCGGTAGACCGCGACGACGTTGCGGGCCGCCACCGAGAGGGCGAAGCAGACCTGCCGGTCCAGGGCCAGCAGGTCCTCGCCCTCGGGCAGCCGGGCGCCGTCCTCACTGGTCACCGGGATCACGGTACGCCGATGCTTGGTGCACCAAGCATCGGCGTAGGCTGGCGCCGGAACCGCCCGGAGGGGGAGACGATGACCGAGCAGGACGGCGGTACCGGCCGGGTGCGCCCGCCCGTGCACCGCTGGCTCTGGTACGCCCTCGGTGGCGGGCTGCCGGCCCGGCACCGCAGCTGGGTGCTGCACGACACCACCACGCGCACCTGGGGTGTGCGGCACGTCGCCCGGGCGCTGGTCCAGATGGCGATCCCGACCGCGCTGGTGCTGGCCCTCGTCCCGGCCGGCTGGGCCCTGCGCCTGGCCGTGGTCGGCGGGGGCATCTTCCTGGGGCTGATCTTCTCCCTCGCCTACATGGCCGAGACCACCGAGCAGCGCGTCATCAAGGCCGGCTACGCCCCCGGGACGGCGGTGCGGGCCCGCGAGGCGGCCAGCATCGTCCGGCAGCGCGAGGAGAGCATGCGCAAGCGCGCCGCGGCGCAGCGCCGGGCCGCCCGGTACCAGCAGCGGGCCGGCGACCGGTAGCTCCGCCCGATGACTTCCGCCCGTCGCGCGGGTCATCACCTCGATGCCCGTCGGCGAGGAGGAACGAGATGAGCGCAACGCCCGGCACCACGGTCACGCCCGTCCTGGTGGCCGAACTGGCCGTGGAGGGGGAGACCATGCCCGTCTACGCCCACCTCGTCGAGCACCGCGGCGTGCGGGTGCTCGTCGACACGGGCCTCGAGGAGCTGCACCCCCTGGTGGCCGACATGGCCCCCCGCGTGCTGCCGTGGCACGGACCGGCAGGGCTGGACCTGGCGGGCGTCGACCTGGTGGTCAACACGCACCTGCACGTCGACCACTGCGGGGGGAACCGCCTCTTCCCCGGTGTCCCCATCCACGTGCAGCAGCGCGAGCTCGACGACGCCCGCGGGCCCGACAGCCACACCATCCGGGAGTGGGTGGACTTCCCGGGTGCCCGGTACGAGCCGGCCGACGGGGAGGTCGAGCTGCTGCCCGGGCTGCGCCTGCTGCCCGCGCCGGGGCACACCCCGGGTTCCCAGGTCGTGGTGGTCGAGGACGCCGAGGGGGTGACCGTGGTCTGCGGGGACACCGCGGTCTGGCACGGCCAGCTCGACGAGCCCGAGGACGAGGGGCAGCGGCTCGTCCGGTCCCTGCAGCCGCACACCGTCTGGCTCACCCACACCCACCAGCCCTGGCGACCGTCCGCACCGAGCTCGTGAAGCGGCGGTCGGCCGGTCGACGGACGCGGGCCGGCCGGGCGGGCGCACGCCGGGCTCGCGTGGCGGGGAGCCCGCACCGGGAGCAGGGTGGGGTGGTCGAGACAACGGCAGGGCCCCGGGCGGGCCACGTCGGTCCCGGCGGCAGGTCGCGCCCGGCCCGCAGAGGCAGCGGCGACGGAGGGCGACCATGACCACGACACCACACCCCGCACCAGCAGCACCCCGCAGCGATCCGGCCCCGGCAGCGGCGGAGGGGGTCACCCGGGTCGCCCACCAGGGCGGCCCCCGCAACGGCACGGTGGCCGAGGTCGCCACCGCCTCGCTCTCGCGCTACCTGGTCTACGACGGGCCGCGCTGGATCGGCGTCTACGTGCGAACCGACCCGCCGCGGTCGCTCGCCACCCCCGACGGCCCGGCGCAGGTGTGGGTGTCGGTGCACGGCTAGCGTCGCGACCATGAGCCGGATCAACGACGTCGGCGGCATGACCGGGTTCCCACCCGTCGTGGAGGAACCGGACGAGCCCCGGTTCCACGAGGACTGGGAAGCGCACGTCTTCGCCCTCAACGGGGCGCTCATCAAGCGCGGCGTCTACAACCTGGACGAGTTCCGCGACGCCCAGGAGCGGCTGCCGGTCGCCGAGTTCCTCGGCTCGTCCTACTACGAGCGCTGGTTCGCCGCGATCACCACGCTGCTGGCCGAGAAGGGCGTCCTGACGCCCGAGGAGATGGCCCCGTGACGACGACGCCGTTCGCGCCCGGCACCCGGGTGCGCACCCGGACCGCCGACCCGGACGGCCACACCCGGCTGCCCCGCTACGCCCGCGGGGTCACCGGCACCGTCCTCGAGGTCGCCGGGCACCACCCGCTGGCCGACGACCGGGCCCGCGGCCTCGACGTCCCCGCCCAGCCGGTCTACCACGTGCGGTTCCGCGCGGCGGACCTGTTCGGCAGCGGCGAGCACACCGTCACCGTCGAGCTGTGGCACGACCACCTGGAGGGACCGGCATGAGCGGGGAGCACCACAGCTCGACCATCTCCGCGCAGGTGCGCCGCGTGGAGGCACTCCTGGAGGAGCGCGGGCTCCTCGCCCCCGGCGAGGTCGACCAGCGCATCGACGAGTTCGCGGCCGGGGGGACGCCGGCCAACGGGGCCCGCGTGGTGGCCCGCGCCTGGGTCGACCCGGGCTTCCGCGACCGCCTCCTGGCCGACGCGAACGCCGCCCTGCCCGAGGTCGGGCTCTCCATGGCGGGGGGCCTGCAGGAGCAGCGGCTGAAGGTGGTGGCCAACACCGCCGACGTGCACAACGTCCTGGTCTGCACGCTGTGCAGCTGCTACCCGATCGCCCTGCTCGGGCCCTCGCCGAGCTGGTACAAGTCCGAGGCCTACCGGTCCCGGGTCGTGCGCGACCCGCGGTCGGTGCTGGCCGAGTTCGGGGTCACCGTGCCCGAGGCGACCGGCATCGCGGTCTGGGACGCCTCGGCTGAGTCGCGCTACATGGTCCTGCCGCGCCGTCCGCAGGGCACCGACGACCTCGACGAGGCCGGGCTGACCGCGCTCGTCACCCGCCGCGGGCTGATCGGCACGGCCCTGGTCTGAGCGCCACACGGGGACCTGCGCCGCCGCACGCGGGGTGCCGCACGGTGAGCCTGCGACGGGCCGGGACACTGGGGAGGTGACGTCGCGCCCTCCCGCCCGCCCGGCCCGTCGAGCGGTCGCCGCCGGCGCCGCAGCGCTGGCCGCCGTCCCCGTCGGGCTGCTGGCCCGCGCGACCTGGGGGCTGCCCGCCGCGATCGGCGCCGGCCGCCGGGTCTGCCTGCCGGGGACGACGGGCTCGGGCCAGTTCCGCGACGGCGCCTTCCGCAACCGGCTGCCCGGCCCGGTGATCGCCCCGGTCAGCGCCCTCGGCGGCCTGCGGCGCCAGCTGCACCGCGAGCGGGGCCGCGGTCGGCCGCTGGGCGCGGTGCCGGTGGTCCGGCCGCACGTCCCGGCGCAGGCCGCCGAGCTCGCGGCCACCTGGCTGGGCCACTCGACGGTGCTGCTGGAGGTGGAGGGCCGCCGGGTGCTGGTGGACCCGGTGTGGGGCGAGCGGGTCTCGCCGTCGCCGCTGTTCGGGCCCACCCGCCTGCACGCCCCGCCGCTGCCGCTGGCCGAGCTGCCGCCGGTCGACGCCGTGCTGATCTCGCACGACCACTACGACCACCTCGACCTGCCCGCGGTGCGCGAGCTGCTGCGCCGCACGACCGCGCCGTTCGTCGTCCCGCTCGGGGTCGGGGAGCACCTGCGCGGCTGGGGCGTGCCCGAGGAACGGGTCGTCGAGCTGGACTGGGACGGCGAGACGTCGGTCGCCGGGCTGACCCTGGTCTGCACCGAGGCCCGGCACTTCTCCGGGCGCTGGTTCGGCCGGGACAACACCCTGTGGAGCTCGTGGGTGGTGCGCGGCGAGCGGCGCGCGGTGTTCTTCGGCGGGGACACCGGCTACACGCCGGCCTTCGCCGGCGTCGGTGAGCTGTGGGGGCCCTTCGACCTCGTGGTGCTGCCGATCGGCGCCTACGACCCGGCCTGGCCGGCGGTGCACCTGACCCCGGAGGAGACGGTGCAGGTGCACGCCGACCTCGGCGGCGGGCTGCTGCTGCCGGTGCACTGGGCGACCTACAACCTCGCCTTCCACCCCTGGGCCGACCCGGTGCGGCGGCTGGTCGCCGCCACCGGGCCCGCCGGGGTGCCGGTCGTCGTCCCCCGCCCCGGTGGGCGGGTCGACGTGCTGGACCCCCCGGGTGTCGAGGACTGGTGGACCGCCGTCGGTTCGGTCGACGACGATCAGCGGGCGGGTGCGACTGGGCGGGTCCGTGCGGCCAGGGCGACCAGCAGGACGGCGACCGCCAGCACCGAGGCGGTCAGCGCAAGCACGGCGTAGCCCGCCGCCGACACCACGACCCCCGACAGGACGCCGGCCGCGGCGCCCGACAGCGCGATGAGGACGTCGATGCTGCCCTGGGTGCGCGCCCGCGTCCCCGGCGCCGTGCCGTCGATGACCAGCGCCGTGCCGGACACCAGCCCGAGGTTCCAGCCCAGGCCCAGCAGCACCAGCGCCAGGATCGTCGCCCCGAGGGAGTCCCCGGGGGCCAGCGCGGCGACCACCCCCGAACCGGCCAGCACGACGCCGGCGGCCGCCGTGGTGGCGCTGCGGCCGACCCGGTCCACCAGCCACCCGGTGACGGGGGAGGGCAGGTACATGGCCGCGATGTGCAGGCCGATGACCAGCCCGACGTCGCCGAGGCCGTGCTGGTGGTCGCGCATGTGCACCGGGGTCATGGTCATCACCGCGACCATGGCGACCTGCGTGAGCACCATGACCGCCGCGCCGAGTCGGGCCAGCGACGCGGGCCTGGCCGGTTCCGCGGCCGCCCCGGGGGCGGTGGGGGCCGTCACCGGGTGCTGCCGGGCCCACAGCAGCGGGTCCGGGCGCAGGAGCAGCACGAAGGCCGCCGCGGCGGCGGTGTAGGCGACCGCGGCCAGCAGGAACGGCCCGGCCAGAGCCGGCAGGCCCCAGGCCGTGGCCAGCCCGCCCAGCGGCTGCACCAGGTTCGGCCCGGCGACCGCCCCGGCGGTGGTCGACACCAGCGCGGTGCTCACCGCGCGGCCCCGGCGGGCCGGGTCGGCCAGGTCGGTGCCGGCGTAGCGGGCCTGCAGGTTGGTCGCCGTCCCCGAGCCGTAGACGAACAGCGCCAGGAACAGCAGCGGCACGCTGTCCACCGCCGCGGCGACGACGACCCCGGCGGCCCCGAGCCCGCCGACGGCGAACCCGGCGCTCAGGCCCGCGCGGCGCCCACGCCGCTGGCTGACCCGGCCGACCAGGAACGCGGCCAGCGCCGAGCCCAGGGTGAACAGCGCCGTCGGGACGCCGGCCGAGGAGTCGGTGCCCAGCATCTGGCCGGCGAGCAGGGCGCCCACGGTCACCCCGGCGGCGAGCCCGGCGCCGCCCAGCACCTGGGCGCAGACCACCACGGTCAGCGTCCGGCGCTGCACCGCGGCGCGGGTGGCCTCGACGTCCGGTGCGGTGACCACGGGACCTCCTGACGGCCGGTGCGGCCGAGCTCGTGCCCGGGCGCTCCTGGACCGTACGGTGGCGGAGCGGCCACCGGGGGCCGCCCGCGCCGTCGCGGGCGACCTCGAGGCCCGGTCGCAGGCCCACCCGGCACCGGAGCAGAGGAAGGCCCCCCGCGATGACCAGCACCACCGACGGAGCGCCCCGCATCGAGCGACGCGGCGCCACCACCTGGATCACCATGGCCCGCCCGGAACGGCGCAACGCGCTGTCCCGCGAGCACCTCGGACAGCTGCTCGACGCCTTCCGCGAGGTCGGCGGGACCGACGCCGCGGGCATCGTGCTGGCCGCCGACGGGCCGGTGTTCAGCGCCGGGCACGACTTCGCCGACGTGGCCGGCAAGACCGTGTCGGAGGTCCGGGGCCTGCTGCTGCTGTGCACCGAGCTCATGCAGACCATCCACGAGGTGCCCCAGGTGGTGCTGGCCCGGGTGCACGCGCTGGCCACCGCCGCCGGCAGCCAGCTGGTGGCCACCTGCGACCTCGCGGTGGCGGCCGAGTCGGCCCGGTTCGCCGCACCCGGCGGGGCCGGTGGCTGGTTCTGCCACACCCCGATGGTGGCCGTCGCGCGCAGCGTCGGGCGCAAGCGCGCCATGGAGCTGGCCCTCACCGGCGACCCGGTGGACGCCGCGACCGCCCTGGACTGGGGCCTGGTCAACCGGGTCGTCCCCGACGACCAGCTCGACAGCTGCGTCGAGGAGCTCCTCGGCCGGGCCACCCGCGGGTCCCGGGCCAGCAAGGCGTGGGGCAAGCACACCCTCTACGCCCAGCTCGACCGCCCCGAGCGCGACGCCTACGCCATCGCCGTCGACGCGATGGCCGCGGCCAGCCAGACGGCCGGCGCCGCGGAGGGCATGGCCGCGTTCCTGGACAAGCGCCGTCCGGTCTGGACCGACTGACCCCGCCCCTCCACCCAGCCCGGAGACCGCCCTGTGAACACCCCCGCCCTGACCGTCCTGGACCTCTCCCTGCTCGACCGGGGTCCCGTGGCCGCCGACCGCTCCCGGGACGACCTGCCGGCGGCCCGCCGATGAGCCGGGTCCGCCGCCAGGCCCCCCGCCCCGCCGAGCTGCTGGAGCTGGTGAGGTTCAAGAAGCCCCAGCTGAACGGCAGGAAGCGGCGGCTGGAGGGCGCGCAGACCATCGCCGACCTGCGCGCGATCGCCAAGCGCCGCACTCCGCGGGCGGCGTTCGACTACACCGACGGCGCCGCGGAGGGCGAGCTGTCGCTGGCCCGGGCCCGGCAGGCGTTCGCCGACGTGGAGTTCCACCCCGACGTGCTGCGCCCGGCGGTGGAGGTGGATACCTCGGTGCAGGTGCTCGGCGGGCTCAGCGCGTTGCCCTTCGGCATCGCCCCGACCGGGTTCACCCGGCTGATGCAGACCGAGGGCGAGACCGCCGGCGCCGGTGCAGCGGCCGCGGCAGGGATCCCGTTCACGCTCTCGACCCTCGGCACGACGACGATCGAGGACGTCCGGGCGGCGAACCCGCACGGGCGGAACTGGTTCCAGCTGTACGTGATGCGCGACCGGTCGATCTCCTACGGCCTGGTCGAGCGGGCCGCCGCGGCCGGGTTCGACACGCTGCAGTTCACCGTGGACACCCCGATCGCCGGGGCCCGGCTGCGGGACAGGCGCAACGGGTTCTCCATCCCGCCGCAGCTGACCGCCTCCACGGTGCTAGATGCGAGCCTGCGGCCGTGGTGGTGGTGGGACTTCCTGACCACCCCGAAGCTGGAGTTCGCCTCGCTGTCGACCACCGGCGGCACGGTCGGGGACCTGCTGGACATGGCGATGGACCCCACGATCGGCTACGAGGACCTCGACGTCATCCGCGGCATGTGGCCGGGCAAGCTGGTGGTCAAGGGCGTGCAGTCCGTCGCCGACGCCGTGCGACTGCTGGACGCCGGGGTGGACGGGATCGTGCTGTCCAACCACGGCGGCCGGCAGCTCGACCGGGCCCCGGTGCCCTTCCACCTGCTGCCCGCGGTGCGCAAGGAGGTCGGCGACGACGCCTGCGTCATGGTCGACACCGGGATCATGCACGGCGCCGACGTGGTGGCCGCGATGGCGCTGGGCGCCTCGTTCACGATGATCGGCCGGGCCTACCTGTACGGGCTGATGGCCGGTGGCCGCGAGGGCGTGGACAAGACGATCGCCATCCTGAGGACGGAGATCGTGCGCACCATGCGGCTGCTCGGGGTCTCCTCGGTCGCCGAGCTCGAGCCCCGGCACGTCACCCAGCTGCACCGCCTGCTGCCGCGCGGCTGAGCAGCTCGAAGGCCCGCTGGCCGGCCGGGGGCACGGGCAGCTCGACCATGCCGACGGCCCGCAGCACCCTCCGCGAGCCGGCGTTGGCGGCGTCGCACCCCGCCGTCAGGCGCGCGAGGCCGGCGACGTCGAGCAGGTGGCGGCACAGCGCGGCCACCGCCTCGGTGGCCAGGCCCTGCCGGTGGTGGGTGGGCGCGAGCTGGAACCCGACGTCGCCGCGGGGCGGGTCACCGGCCGGCACCCAGACGCCCACGTCGCCGACCACCCGGCCGTCGTCGCGGTGCTCGAGGACCCAGCCGTGCCAGGCGTCCCGCTCCTCGCCGGACATCGCGGCCTGCACGGCGACGTACCGGCGGGCGGCGTCGGCGTCCATGGCGGTCCCGGGCAGGTGACGGCGGACGTCGGGGTGGTCCTGGTAGGCCAGGAAGGCACCGGCGTCGGTCGCCCGGAACGGCCGCAGCAGGAGCCGGCGGGTGCTGATCGGCGTCCCGTCGCGCAGGTTCACGGGAGCGTGACGACGACCTTGCCGGCGCCGCTCTCGGCCAGGGCGTGCGCCCGGGCGACCTCGTCGAGGGGGAGCTCGGCGGCGACCTGGGGGGCCCAGCGGCCGGCCCGGCCGAGCTCGGCGGTGCGCTCCAGCAGCGCCGACTCGTTGCGGGCGTCGACCCGCCGCGCGCCGAGGCGGGCCGCACCGGCCGGGTCGACCACCGTCACCACCCGGGCGGGGTCGCCCACGACGGCGACCAGGTCGGGCAGGGACGGCGACGGGGCGAGGTGCAGCGCCAGGTCCACGCCCCCGGGTGCCAGCGCGGCGACCCGGTCGGCCAGGCCGGGGCCATAGGTGGTGGGCAGGGCGCCCTGCGCGCGGAGGTGCTCGTGCGCGGACTCCCGCCCGGTGCCGACGACCCGGGCGCCGGCGGCCACCGCGAGGGCGACCGCGGCACCGCCCACGGCACCCGAGGCGCCCTCGACGAGCAGGGTGCGGCCGTCCAGCTCGCCGAGCGCGTCCAGTGCCGCGGCCGCGGTCGCCGACGCCAGCCCGGCTGCGGCGGCCTGGGTCGTCGTCCAGCCGTCGGGCACCGGGGCCCAGGCGGTGAGCACCGCGAACTGGGCGGTCGTGTCGGCCAGCCCGCCGAGGCCGAGGACCAGGTCGCCGACCGAGACGCCGTCCACCCCCTCGCCGACCTCGTCGACCACGCCGACGGCGTCCCGCCCCGGGATCGCCGGCAGGGGGAGGGGGACGACGTCCCGCAGGTGCCCGGCGCGCAGCAGGACGTCGATGGGGTTCACGCTGGCCGCGCGGACGCGGACACGGACCGACCCCGCGGTGGCGTGGGGCTCCGGGGCCTCCTCGACGACGAGCACGTCGGGGTCGCCGAAGCGGTGGTAGCGGGCAGCCAGCACGGGTCCTCCAGGTCGGGGTGTCGTCCTCGTGGGACGCCAACCGCGCCGGGCCCGCTGGGCTTCCGTCAGCTGCCGTGACCGCCGGCCTGGGCCCGGATGCCGGCCAGGAGCAGGTCCAGCCCGGAGCGGAAGACGTCCTCGTCGTCGTGGACAGCGAACTCGTCGGCCACGTGGTGGGCGAAGGGGTACCGCTCCGGGTCCAGCGCGCGCCACCGGTCGGCGTACAGCTCCAGGAACCGGGCCGGCTCCAGGCCGCTGTCCAGGAACTCCTGCGGCGGCGGCTGCGCCATGTCCGCGGCGACCCCGACGACATAGCTGACCAGCGAGGACACCGCGTGGAAGCGCTGCTTCGGGGTCAGGTCCAGGCGCATGGTCTGCTGGCCGAGCCGGTCGAACATCAGCATGGAGTTCGGCTGCAGGCCGGTGTTGCGCAGCATGTAGGTGCCGAACCAGGGCCGGCGGCGCATCTCCTCGAACAGCGCCAGGAGCATGGCGCGCAGGTCCGCCACCGGGTCGGGCCCCTCGCCGAGGTCGGCCGTCCCCTCGAGCAGGCGGCCCATCACCTCGTCGGTGGCGCGGTCCAGCAGCTCGTCCCTGCTGGCGACGTACCAGTAGATGCTGGCCACCCCGCCGCCCAGGCGGCCGGCCAGTGCCCGGAAGGTCAGCGCCGGCTCGCCGGCCTCGTCGAGCAGGGCGATGGCCTCCTCCAGCACCGCCTCCAGCGAGTGGGTCACCCGTCGTCGCCCGGTCATGCTTGCACTCTATCGAACGCTGTTCTATCTTTCGAACCGCGTTCGAGAATCGAACGGCGTTCGATCACTCTGAGGTGTGACATGACCACCACCCCCTCCACCGCTCCCGCGCCCACCCACACCACGCTGCGCGCCGCCGCGATCCCGCTGGCCGCGCTCTGCCTCGCCTTCTTCGTCGAGATGGTCGACAACACCCTGCTGTCGATCGCGCTGCCGACCATCGGCCGCGACCTGGGCGGCGGGACCACCGCCCTGCAGTGGGTCACCGGCGCCTACTCCCTGACCTTCGGCGGCATGCTCCTCACCGCCGGCGCCGCTGCCGACCGGCTCGGCCGCCGCCGCGTCCTGCTGACCGGCCTCGCCGCCTTCGGCGCGGTCAGCCTCGCCGTCCTGCTCGTCACCACCCCGGGCGAGCTCATCGCGCTGCGCGCCGCGCTCGGCCTGGCCGCCGCCGCGATGGCCCCGGTGACGATGTCGCTGATCTTCCGCCTCTTCGACGACCAGAAGCTGCGCATGCGCGCCATCACGGTCGTGATGGTCGTCGGGATGTCCGGCTTCGTGCTCGGCCCGCTGCTCGGCGGCACCGTGCTGACCCACGTCAGCTGGACCTGGCTGCTCGTGGTCAACGCACCCATCGCGCTGGTCGCCTGGATCGGCGTCCGGCTGGGGGTGCCGGCCGACCGGCGGGCGGACCTGACGTCGGACCCGCTGGACCTGCCCGGCGCCGTCCTCACCGTCGCCGCCGTCGGCCTGGGCTGCTACACCCTCACCAGCGGCGTCGAGCACGGCTGGCTCTCCCCGGTCACCCTGGCCGCGGCCCTGGGCGCGGTCGTCGCCGGCGCCTGGTTCGTCCGGCACGAGCGGGCGGCCGAGTTCCCGATGGTCGACCTGCGCCTGTTCGCCGGCGGACCGGCCCGGGGCGCGGCGATCACCCAGATGGCCGCCTCGATCACGATGGCCAGCGTCATGTTCGGGTTGATCCTGCACTTCCAGTACGCCTACGGCTGGAGCCCGATGAAGGCGGGGCTGGCCAACCTGCCGCTCATCGTCACGATGATCGCCGCCACCCCGCTCTCCGAGTGGCTCGCCGCCCGCTTCGGCCACCGCACCGCCTGCCTGGTCGGCGCCGGCCTGCTGGTGGTGTCCCTGCTCGGCATGGCCTGGGGTGTCGAGCACGGCTACGTCGCCATCGCCGTCTCGATGGTCGTGCTCACCCTCGGGCTGCGGACGATCATGACCATCTGCGCGGTGGCCCTGGTCGAGGCGATGCCGGCCAACCGCACCAGCATCGGCGCCGCGCTCAACGACACCGCGCAGGAGGTCGGTTCCAGCCTGGGCACCGCCGTCGTCGGCACCGCGATCGCCGCCCTGGTGACCACGACGCTGCCCACCGGGGTGTGGACCTCGGACCTGGTCGCGTCCTTCTACGGCGGGGAGCGCGTCACCTACCTCCTCCTGGCCGGCGTCGTCGGCCTGGTCGCCACCTACGGCGCGCTGTCGCTCACCGACTCCCGCGCCACCGACGACCACTGAGCCCGGCTCACCCGACCCGGAACACCGGCCAGCCGATCTCGGTCCGCCAGGCCGCCGGGTCGGGGGAGTCCTCCGGCCCCACCAGGTAGCGCTCGCGCACCGGCCCGTCGACGGCCATCGCGTTGCCGACGACCCAGGTGCCCAGCCCGCCGTAGGTGACGTCGGCGGTGTCGTGGTCGCCGACGTGGGTGGTCACCGCGAGCTCGGCCGCCGGCAGGGTCACCGGCTGCACCCGGCCGGCGCGCGGCGGGACGGGGGTGGGCAGGTACACCAGCGCGCGGCCCCGGCCCTGCTCGAACAGGGCGTCGTCGTAGGTGCCACCCAACGGCCCGGTCGCCGCCCCGCCGACCGCGGCCACCAGCTCGGCCACCGCACCGGCGAACCAGGCGGCGACGTCGTCCTGGTCCACCACGGCCGACACCGCGGCGACCGTGCGGGCCGGCTCGGCCCGCAGCTCCACGGCCACCGGCGCCGGGTCGGGCCGCAGCAACCGGCGCAACGACGCCACCGCGGCCCGGGTGCGGTCCAGCTCGGCCTCCAGCCGCTGCAGGTGCCCGGCGACCAGCCGGCCCCGCGCACCCGGGTCGGGGGTGCGCAGGATCGCCCGTACGTCGGCCAGCGGGACGTCGAGCTCGCGCAGCCGGTGGATGACCTGCGCCGTCGGGACCTGGTCGACGGAGTACCAGCGGTAGCCGGTCACGTCGTCCACCACCGCGGGCTCGAGGAGGCCGGCGTCGTGGTAGCGGCGCAGCGTCCGCACGGTGAGGTGGGTGAGCCGGGAGAACTCACCGATCGACAGCACCCGGGCATCATCGACCCTCCCCCGGGGGGAGGGTCCAGCGCTTGACCCTCCCGCGCCGCGAGGCCGCACGGTCGGGCCATGACGACGAACACCGACACCCAGCTCCCGCCCACCGTCCGCGACTTCATGGCCGCGCACACCGCCCGCGACGCCGATGCCGCCTCGGCCTTCCTCGCCGACGACGCCGTGGTCGTCGACCAGGCCGAGACCTTCCGCGGTCGGGCCGAGGTGCACGCCTTCCTCCGGGACGCCGGCTCGGAGTTCCGGTACACGACCGAGCAGACCGGCACCGCCCGCGTCGACGACGACCACTGGACGGTCACCGTGCACCTGGAGGGCACCTTCCCGGGCGGCACCGCCGACCTGGACTACCGGTTCGCCCTGCGCGGTGACCGCATCGCCGAGCTGGTGATCGCCGGCCACGTCGGCTGAGGCCGCACGTCCCGGACCGTGCCGCCGGGCCGCCGTGGTGTCATGGGTCACGGCGGACGAGGTCGACGAGGTGGTGCGCGGTGCTGCAGGCCGGAGGGACGCCCCGGGCGGGGGAGCGGCAGGTGCGCGCCACCGTCGTCGGGGCCGGGGTCGTCGGGCTGTCCGTGGCCCATGACCTGGCCATCTCCGGGGCGGCGGTCACCGTCGTGGCCGACCGGTCGGCGCACGAGTCGGTGTCCGGGGTCGCCGGCGGGCTGTGGTTCCCCTACCGGGTGACCACCGAGCCGGGGGCGGGCGACGTGCTGCTGCGCTCCCGCGCCCGGTTCGAGCAGCTCGCCGCCACCGACGGGGTGCCGGTCGCCGTCCGGGAGGGCACCGTCGTCGAGCGCACCGCGGACCCGGACCGGTCGTGGACGGCGGCGGCGATCCGGTACCGCGAGGCCCGCCCCGACGAGGTGCCCGCCGGCGCGGTCTCCGGGGTGCGTGCCGCACTGCCCGTGGCCGACACCCCGCACTACCTGCGCTGGCTGGCGGAGCGCGCCGCCGTCCTGGGCGTGCTGGTCGAGCAGGCCGAGGTGCACGACGTCGACGTCGCCGCCCGTGCGACCTCCGCCGACGTGGTCGTGGTGGCCGCCGGGGCGCGCTCCGGTGCGCTGCTGGCCGACCCCGACCCGGGCACCCCGGTGGGCGGGCAGGTCGTCCGGCTGGCCAACCCGGGGCTGACCGACTGGCTGCTCGACGAGGACGACCCGGCCGGCCTGACCTACGTCATCCCGCGCGGCGAGGACGTCGTCTGCGGCGGCACCGCCGTCGTCGACCCCGCGGACACCGCGGTCGACCCCCGGGTGCAGGAGGGGATCCTCCGCCGGGTCACCGCGGCGGTGCCCGCGCTGGCCGGCCAGGAGGTCCTGGGCGCCGCACACGGTCTGCGCCCGGCGCGCTCGACGCTGCGGCTGGGGCCGGTGCCGGGGTTCGCCGTCCCGGTCGTGGCCTGCTACGGGCACGGGGGAGCGGGGCTGACCCTCTCGTGGGGGTGCGCCGAGGCCGTGGTCGCGATCGCGGGCGATCTGCTCGACCAGCGCGCGGCGCCGACCCCGTCGGACTCGCTTACGAAGTAAGCTGCTCACCCGGGTTCTGACGTCGAGCCCACCCGTCCAGGTGAGCGGGAGTCGACCACATCCGGTCGATCCTGTTCCCTTCCCTGTCGTGGACCGCCCGGTCCGCGAACGGTGCGCCCGGTGGTCGGGCGCTGAGGAGCAACGGATGCACGAGCCCATCGAGCACGCGGCGGGCCGGTCGGACGAAGGGCCCGAGGCCCACGAGCCCCACCTGGACTGCCCCCTGGCCGAGGACCCCGAGACCGGCCGTCCCGACGGCGTCCCCGTCGACGGCGTCTCGGTCCCGGGCGGCTCCATCACCACCGTCGCCGGCACGCTGGTGCTCTCCGGCGACGTCGGCACCGACCTGTGCCTGGCCTTCCGTGCGGCCGACCGCCGGCTCGACGGCGTGGACTGCATCGACGGCCGCCGGGTGAGCTTCCTCGGCAGCCCTGGCCTGTCCCTGCTGGCCGAGGTGGCCCGGGTGCGCGGCACCGGCGTCCCGTTGTGGGCCAGCCGGGCCGCCCTGCGCCCGCTGCGGCTGAGCGGGCTGGACCGGCTGTTCGACGTCCGCCCCGTCGGCTGACCCCGGACGCGCGACGGCCCGGGCACACCGCGGTGCGCCCGGGCCGTCGTGCCGTGCGTCAGTTCGTGTAGCGCTGCGCCTCGTCGCGGACGGCGTCGACCGGGTTGCCGGTGCTCTGCACCTCCCGGCGCGCGGCCGGCGCCTCGGACTCGACCTTGTCCAGCACCTTCTCCCAGCGCTGGCGCATGGGGACGATGCCGCCACCGCCGACGGCCACCACGACGACCCCGACCACGGCGGCGAGGGTGGCGTAGAGGACGGCGTTGACGACGCTCTGGGCGATCTGCAGCTGGTCCAGCGCGGCGATGATCCCCAGCGCCAGGATCAGCGTGGAGGTGGCGTTGGCCAGCACCCGGGCGTAGGACAGCGACCCGAGCGAGTTCTGCACCAGCAGCTTGGCGCCGGCGGCGACGGCCGCGGCGATGACCAGGATGAGGATGGCGACGAAGACCCGCGGCAGGTAGCCGATGACGGCCGACAGGTAGTCACTGATCGGGTTCTGGCCGAAGACGCCGAACGCGGTGGACAGCACGAACAGCATGACGGCGTAGAAGACGATGCGGGCCAGGATCTGCCCGGCGTCGTACTGCGAGTTGGCGGGCACCCGCTTGATGCCGCCGCGCTCGACGGCGCGCTCGAAGCCCACCCGGTCGAGCACCCGCACGATGATCTTCTCCAGCGCCTTGGCGATGGAGTAGCCGATCGCGAGGATCAGCAGGAAGAGCACGAGGCGGGGCAGGAACTGCAGGACGGTGTCCAGCGCGTCGCGCGAGGACCGGCCGATGTCGTTCACGGGTTCTCCAGGGTCTGGCTCGACCATGCCGGGGCCCGGGATGGGCCCCGGCGTACCCGGGCGCAGCCGATCTGTGCCCACAACCGTCTGGAGGAACAGGTTCCCTACACCGTAAGCCGGTAGGGGACGCGGTCGCCCGCGCGGTCAGGGCGTGACGCGCAGGAGCTTGTCCACGCCCATCGCCTGCAGCGGCCGCAGGGCCGGCCGGCTGGGGTGGACCAGCTCCACGGTGCGCGGCTCGGCCGCCCGCGCGATCTTGATGACCAGGGTGATCCCGGCGCTGCCCATGAACGTGACGCGCTCGGCGTCGATGCGCTCGACGTCGCCGACGGCCTGCGCAGAACGCTCCCAGGCGTTGACGAGGGCGAAGTCGACGTCGCCGGCCAGCACCAACGTGCTGCCGTCGACGGTGATGGAGCCGGAGGTGATGGCGTCCAGGTCGGGGAGGTCGTCGTCGTCCATGGCGTGCCGACCCTAGCGCCCCGCACGCGGGCGACCGCGGTTCGACCCCGGGGTGGCGGGGAAAGGGGTGCGGGCACCCGACAGAGGAGGAGGACCCGTGGCCGAGCACGGTGTGGAGAAGGTCCGCGAGCTGGTGGCGGACGAGAAGATGGCGATGCTGACGACGGTCGGCGCGGACGGCTCGCTGCAGAGCCGGCCGATGTCGCTGCAGGAAGTCGAGTTCGACGGTGACCTGTGGTTCTTCGCCGAGGCCGACGGCGGTCCGGCGAAGAGCATCCAGGCCAACCCGGAGGTCAACGTGACCACCGGGTCCAGGAGCGCATGGGTGTCGATCTCCGGGCACGGCAGCGTCGTCACCGACGTGGCCAAGAAGAAGGAGCTGTGGAACTCCGGCGCCGAGGCCTGGCTCCCGCAGGGCCCCGAGGACCCCTCGGTGGTCCTGATCAAGGTCGACGGCGACAGCGCGGAGTACTGGGACACCCCGGGTGCGGTGGCCACCGCGCTGAGCTTCGTGAAGGCCAAGGCGTCGGGCGAGCGCACCCACGTGGGCGAGAACGAGAAGGTCGAGCTGCCCTGACCGCACGACCCGCGCACGTGTGCCGCCGGGCGCGTGCGCGGGTCGCCGGTGGGCCGGTCAGCCGTCCCGGCCCGCCGAGGCCACCATCGCCGCGGCCAGGTCGCGCACCCGGACGTTGGTGTCGTTGGACCGCTTCAGCAGCTCGGCGAAGGCCTCGTCGGCGTCCCAGCCGTGCTCGTGCATGAGCAGCCCCTTGGCCTGCTCGATGAGCGCGCGGCTCTCCGCGGCCTGCCGCACCCCCGTGGCCGCGGCCACCAGGTCCTCGTGGTCCAGCACGTTGGCCAGCGCCACGGCCACCCCGGCCAGCTCGCCCGCCACGTGCTCGGCATCGGCGGGGCCGAAGGCACCGGCCGGCTCGGCGTAGAGGTTCACCGCCGCGCGGATGCCGTGCTGGGGCGGCACGGGCACCGACAGGCAGCTCAGCGTGCCGCGCCGGCACGCCTCGGCCGTGTGCGCCGGCCAGCGGTCGTCGGTGCGCGCGTCGGTCATCAGGTGCGGCTGCCCGGAGCGGGCGGTGTCCAGGCACGGGCCGGTGCCCTCGGTGTACTGGGCCTCGTCGAGCTCGTGCGCCAGCAGACCCGTGGCGGCCACCGTCGCCGCCCGCCGGCCGCGCACCAGGGTGAGCGAGGCCGCCGCCGCCCGCGGCACCGCCGCCTCCACGTGCCGGGCCACCAGCAGGCCGACCGACGGCACCGACTGCTGGACCACGAGCAGCCGGTGCAGCCGCGCGGCCAGCCCGCCGCCCTCCGGGGTCGTGCCCGCCGCCTGCACCCGACCCACCGCCCTCCCCGGGCGCACGCCCGGTCCTGGACCCACCGTGCCCCCTCCGGCCCGGGTTCGCCCCTCGGCGTCGGACCCGGGCACTAGCCTGGCCCCCGTGACGCGCGCCCAGGGCAGGAACGGCAGCGCGGCCCCGGCGCCGTCCCGCGACGACCTGGGTGACGCGGTCTGGACGGTCCCCAACGCGCTGTCGGTGCTGCGCCTGCTCGGCGTCCCGCTGTTCCTGTGGCTGCTGCTGGGCCCGCAGGCCGACGGCTGGGCGGTCGTCGTCCTCATGGTCTCCGGCGTCACCGACTGGGCCGACGGCAAGCTGGCCCGGGCCCTGGGCCAGTCCAGCCGGCTGGGCGCCCTGCTCGACCCCGCCGCCGACCGGCTCTACATCGTCGCCACGCTGGTCGCCTTCGTCATCCGCGACGTCGTCCCGCTGTGGTTCGTGGCCGCGATCGTGGCCCGGGAGCTGGTGCTGGCGCTGGTCCTGCTGGTGCTGCGCCGCTACGGCTGGCCGCCGCTGCAGGTGCACTACCTGGGCAAGGCCGCGACCTTCCTCTTCCTCTACGCCTTCCCGCTGCTGCTGCTGGCCGCGGGCACCGGTTGGCTGGCCACCGTCGTCGCGCCGATCGGCTACGCGCTGACCATCTGGGGCGGCGCGCTGTACCTGCTGTCCGCCGCCCTGTACGTGGTGCAGGCGGTCGGGCTGGTCCGGCAGGCCCGGGCGGAGCGGGTGGCGGCGTGAGCACCACGCAGCAGGCATCCCGCACCCGCTCGCTGGGCGCCTCGCTGCTGGACCAGGTGCTCGCCGAGACCGTCGACCCCGCCTACGCCCGCGCCGCGCAGGCGCGGGCCGACCGGCCGGCCCCCAGCCGAGGCGCACGGTGGCGGGGGCAGGCGCTGGTCGCGGTCACGATGGTGCTGGCCGGCCTGCTCGCCGCGCTGACCTACGACCAGGCCTCGGCCGGCTCCGAGGGCCGGCAGCAGATCCGGGCGGCGCTCATCGCCGACATCGACCGCGAGTCCGGCGTCACCGACGACCTGGTCGCCACCCTCGCCCAGCTGCAGGGGCAGGTCAGCGCGGCCCGCGACCAGGCGCTGTCGGCCTCGACCGGCGGCCAGCTCGCCCTGGACCAGCTCGCCCGCCAGGAGGCCGGCGCCGCCACCGAGCCGGTGCGCGGCCCCGGGCTGACGGTCACCCTCGGCAACGCCCTGCCCTCGGCCGACGACGACCCCGTCGCCGGGCGCACCCCGGCCGACACCGAGGTCGCCCAGGTGCTCGACCGCGACCTGCAGCTGCTGGTCAACGCGCTGTGGTCGGCCGGCGCCGAGGCGATCAGCGTGGGCGGCCAGCGGCTGGGCCCGACCACCACCATCCGGCAGGCCGGGGGTGCGGTCCTGGTCGACCTGCGGCCGGTCACCAGCCCCTACGAGGTGCTGGCCATCGGCGACCCCGAGACGCTGCAGAACCGCTTCCTGCGCACCCCCGAGGCCAACTACCTGGCCAACCTGCAGGTCACCTACGACTGGGTGTTCACCTTCGGCCGCTCCGACGACCTGGAGCTGCCCGGCGCGAGCAGCACCGAGCTGCGCTCGGCCGGCCCGATCACCCCCGAGGACCCGCCGGCCGGTGGGACCCCCGCCCCGTCCTCGACCGGCGACGGCGGAGACTGACCCGGTGATCCCCATCCTCGGCCTCGCGGTGGGCGTGGTGCTCGGCCTGCTCCTGGACCCCAGCGTCCCGGTGTGGCTGCAGCCCTACCTGCCGATCGCCGTCGTGGCCGCGCTGGACGCCGTCTTCGGCGGCATCCGGGCCCGCTTCGACGGGATCTTCGACGCCAAGGTCTTCGTGGTGTCCTTCGTGTCCAACGTGGTGGTCGCCGCGCTCATCGTGTTCCTCGGTGACCAGCTCGGCGTCGGCGCCCAGCTGTCCACCGCGGTGGTCGTCGTCCTGGGCATCCGCATCTTCGGCAACGCCGCCGCCATCCGACGCCACCTCTTCCGGGCCTGAGGGGAGCACCGCCGTGGACGACGACGCTCCCGCCGAGGGGACGACCGCGGGGCCGGCCGACCAGCCCTCGCTGTGGCACCGGCTGCGGCACCGCCGGCGCGACCGGCTGGCCGCGGCCCTCATCGGCGTCCTGACGCTGCTGCTGGGGTTCGCCTTCGCCGTCCAGGTCCGCAGCAACGACACCGACACCACCTACTCCGGCGCCCGCGAGGAGGACCTGGTCCGCATCCTCGACGACGTCAACGCCCGCGAGGACCGGCTGCGCGAGCAGATCGCCGAGCAGCGCACCGCGCTGGGCCAGCTGTCCGACACCGACAGCCAGGCCGCCGCGGCGCTGGCCGAGGCCCAGCAGCGGGCCACCGAGCTCGGCATCCTCAACGGCAGCATCGCCGCCCAGGGCCCCGGCCTGCGGATGACCATCGAGGACCCGGGCGGGGAGCTCAGCCCGGCCAACCTGCTCAACGCCATCCAGGAGCTGCGCGGCGCCGGCGCGGAGACCATGCAGGTCGACGACGTCCGCATCGGCGTCAGCAGCGCCGTCACCGGCTCCGCCGGCGCCCTGCAGATCGACGGCCAGGACGTCGCCGCGCCCTACGTCGTCGTCGTGATCGGCGACCCCCAGGTGCTGGCCACCGCCATGGACATCCCGGGCGGGGTCAGCGCCACGGTGCGCCAGAGGGGCGGCGACGTGTCGATCGTGCAGTCCGAGGAGGTCGTCGTCGACGCGTTGCGACCCCTCGACCAGCCTCAATACGCTGACCCCACCGACTAAGAGGAGACCCTGCCGCATGGCCACCCCCGACGACCGGCGCTACACCGACCAGCACGAGTGGGCCCAGGTCCAGGGCACCTCGGGTGCGGCGACCGTGGTCCGCATCGGCATCACCGACCACGCCCAGGACGCCCTGGGCGACATCGTCTACGTGCAGCTGCCCGAGGTGGGCGAGGAGCTCACCACCGGCAACCCGGTCGGGGAGGTGGAGTCCACCAAGAGCGTCTCCGACGTCTACGCGCCGCTGGCCGGCACGGTCTCGGCGGTCAACGCCGCGCTGGCCGAGACGCCGGAGACGGTCAACTCCGACCCCTACGGCGAGGGCTGGCTGCTCGAGATCGAGGTCACCGGCGACGCCGAGGACCCCACCGACGGCCTGCTCGACGCCGCCGCCTACCAGGCCCTGGTCGACCAGGGCTGACGCGCCGACCGGGGCACCCCCGGGTGCCCCGGGCCCGGCGATCACTATGCTCGCCCGGACGATCGAACGCCCCCCTGGCACGACCGCGACCCGAGCACTGGGTCCGCGCCGTTGCCGCCTGCACACCGGAGGAGACACCGTGCACTGCACTCGATGTGGACACCAGAACCCCGAGGGCAGTCGCTTCTGCGCGCAGTGCGGCTCGGCCCTCTCCCCGGAGCGTGCGGGGGAGTCCACCAGCGTCATCCCCAAGGTCGGCGGCGAGGACTCCGGCGAGGCCCCGCAGACCGGCGAGACCCCGCTGGACGCCCACGCGGGCGCCGTGGAGTCCCTGCCCGCGGGCTCGGCCCTGCTGGTGGTCAAGCGCGGCCCGAACGCCGGCAGCCGGTTCCTCCTCGACCAGGAGGTCACCACCGCCGGGCGGCACCCCGACAGCGACATCTTCCTCGACGACGTGACCGTCAGCCGCCGGCACGTGGAGTTCCACCGCGAGGGCGGCGGCTTCACCGTGCACGACGTCGGCAGCCTCAACGGCACCTACGTCAACCGCGAGCCGGTCGACGTGGCCTCCCTCGCCGGGGGCGACGAGGTGCAGATCGGCAAGTTCCGGCTGGTCTACCTGACCGGTCCGCGCACCGGCGAGCCCGCCACGTCGTGACCGCGGCGGCGCGCTCGGACGACCCGGTGGACGCCGGCGGGGCCGACGCCCGCCCGCGGTTCACGATCGGGGAGGTGCTCGCCGCCCTGCGCGACGAGTTCCCCGACGTGACCATCTCCAAGATCCGCTACCTGGAGGGCGAGGACCTCGTCCACCCGCAGCGGACGCCGTCGGGCTACCGGAAGTTCTCCACCGCCGACGTCGACCGGCTGCGGTTCGTGCTGACCGCGCAGCGGGACCACTACCTGCCGCTGCGGGTCATCAAGGAGCAGCTGGACGCCCTCGACCGCGGCGAGCAGCCGACCCGGCCCGAGCCGCCGGCGGCCGCGCCGTCCGCGCCGGCGACCCCCGCCGAGCCGGCCCCGCGGCCGGCGGAGGACGCCACCCTGCCGGCGGCGGCCTTCGCGGCCGCCGCCGGGCTGGACGACGCCCAGCTGGCCGACTGCGTGCAGCACGGCCTGCTCGCCCCGGCCGCCGACGGCACCTTCGCCTCCCGTGCACTGCCGGTCGCGCAGGCGGTCGCGGGGCTGGCGCAGCACGGCATCGAGCCCCGGCACCTGCGGGTGCACCGCACCGGCGCCGAGCGCGAGGCGGCCCTGCTCGAGCAGGTCGTCGCCCCCGCCCTGGCCTCCCGCGCCGAGGACGCCCGGGCGCGGGCCGCCGAGCAGCTGCACGAGCTGGGTGGGCTGTCCGCCCAGCTGCACACCGCGCTGCTGGAGCTGCGGCTGCGCGAGGTCCTCGGGCCCGACGCCGGGGCCTGAGGCCCGGGGTACGTTGGGACCGCCAGCACCGACCCGAGGAGGACGACCGTGCAGGAGCTCAGAGTGGTCGGCGTCCGGGTCGAGCTGCCCGGCAACCAGCCGATCCTGCTGCTGAAGGAGACGCAGGGCGAGCGGTACCTGCCGATCTGGATCGGGGCCGTCGAGGCCGCCGCCATCGCCTTCGAGCAGCAGGGGGTCCGGCCGCAGCGGCCGATGACCCACGACCTGCTGCGCGAGGTGGTCACCGCGCTGGGCGCCACCCTGCAGGCGGTGCACATCACCGAGATGAAGGACGGCATCTACATCGCCGAGCTGGTCTTCGGCGAGCAGCGCACGGTCAGCGCCCGGCCTTCGGACGCGGTGGCCCTCGCCGTCCGCACCGGCGCCCCGATCTACGGCGCCGAGGCCCTGCTGGACGAGGTCGGGATCGAGATCCCCGACGAGCAGGAGGACGAGGTCGAGAAGTTCCGGGAGTTCCTGGACCAGGTCACCCCGGACGACTTCTTCGGCCCGTCGGGTTCCGGCCCCAACCCCTGACGCTCGGTGAGTGCCCGGTGACAGCCGGGTAGTCGCAGGTCACGGTCAGGTCACCCTCCGGGGTGAGGTCCTCGACACGCCGCAGCTCTCGGTTGACCGCCCCTGCGGGCGCGCCTACGTTCGACGAATCACCCCGGTGCAACTCCTCGGAGCAGCGCCGGGCCCCGACCCGGGTGTCCGGTTCGGCCGCTCTATCAGGAGGACGCGGACGTGGGCGACGGCAACCAGGGCCAGCTCTTCCCCGACGCAGCTGTGGGTGCTCCCTCCTACGACGACGCCGACAGCGACGCCTTCGGCTACCGCGGCCCGACGGCCTGCGCCGCCGCTGGTATCACCTATCGGCAGTTGGACTACTGGGCGAGAACAGGTCTGGTCGCCCCCTCGGTGCGCACCGCCACCGGCTCGGGCACGCAGCGTCTCTACAGCTTCCGCGACATCCTGGTGCTCAAGGTCGTCAAGCGGCTCCTGGACACCGGCGTCTCCCTGCAGAACATCCGCAAGGCCGTGGACCACCTGCGCACCCGCGGGGTGAAGGAGCTGTCGAACATCACGCTCCTGTCCGACGGCGCCACCGTGTACGAGTGCACCTCCGCCGAGGAGGTCGTCGACCTGCTGGCCGGTGGTCAGGGCGTCTTCGGCATCGCCGTCTCCGGCGCGCTGCGCGAGCTGTCCGGTGAGCTCGCCGAGCTGCCCGCCGAGCGCGTCGACGGTGCCCCGGTCCAGGCCGACGACGAGCTGTCCGCCCGTCGCCGGCGCCGCGCCTCCGCGTAACGCCACCCGGGTACGTTCGGGGCGTGGTCGACTTCCCGCTCCCCGCACTGGACGCACTGCAGCCGACCGGCGCCTTCGCCGCCCGGCACATCGGCCCGCGCCCCGCCGACGTCGAGCGGATGCTCGCCGCCGTGGGTCAGCCGTCGCTCGACGCGCTGGTCGACGCCGCAGTGCCCGAGGTGGTCCGCGACCGCGCCGCCCTCGACCTGCCGGCGGCGTCCGGCGAGGCCGAGGTGCTCGCCGCGCTGCGCGAGCGCGCCGCCGACAACGAGGTCTTCACCTCGATGATCGGGCTGGGCTACAGCGGCACCACCACGCCGGCGGTCATCCAGCGCTGCATCCTGGAGAACCCCGCCTGGTACACCGCCTACACGCCCTACCAGCCCGAGATCAGCCAGGGCCGGCTCGAGGCGCTGATCAACTTCCAGACCACGGTGGCCGACCTGACCGGCCTGCCGGTGGCCGGGGCGTCCATGCTGGACGAGGCCACCGCCGCGGCCGAGGCGATGACCCTGGTGCGTCGGGCCGGCGGTGCGGGGGGCGGGCGTGGCGCAGATCGATCAGCCGTCTTCGTGGTCGACGAGGACACGCTGCCGCAGACGCTGGCCGTGCTGCGCACCCGGGCCGAGCCGCTGGGCATCGGCCTGCACGTCGCCGACCTGTCCCGGGGCTGGCCCACCGACCTGCCCGCCGCCGGCGCCTTCGGCGTCCTGCTGGCCTACCCGGGTGCCTCCGGGGCCGTCCGTGACCACCGCGCCCTGGCCGCCGCCGCGCACGAGGCCGGCGCCGCCGTCGTCGTGGCCGCGGACCTGCTCGCGCTGACGCTCGTCGAGGCACCGGGGGAGTGGGGCGCCGACGTCGCGTGCGGCACCACCCAGCGCTTCGGCGTCCCGATGGCCTACGGCGGCCCGCACGCCGGCTACCTCTCGGTCCGCGAGGGCCTGGCCCGCCAGCTGCCGGGCCGGCTGGTCGGGGTCTCGGTGGACGCCGACGGCGACGTCGCCTACCGCTTGGCCCTGCAGACCCGCGAGCAGCACATCCGCCGGGAGAAGGCGACCAGCAACATCTGCACCGCGCAGGTGCTGCTCGCCGTGATCGCCGGCGCCTACGCGGTCCACCACGGCCCCGAGGGCCTGGCCGCGATCGCCGCCCGCACCCACCGCTGCGCGACGACGCTGGCCGGCTGGCTGCGCACCGGTGGTGTCGAGGTCGTGCACGAGCACTTCTTCGACACCGTGCTGGCCCGGGTGCCCGGTCGCGCCGCCGAGGTGGTCGCCGCCGCCGCGGAGCGCCGGATCAACCTGCGGCTGGTCGACGCCGACACCGTCGCCGTGGCCTGCGACGAGACGACCACGGTGGCCACCCTGCGCGACGTCGCGGCCGCCTTCGGGGTGGAGGCCGGTGGGGTCGACGACGCCACCGACGCGCTGCCGGCCGGGCTGCGCCGGCGCTCGGCCTACCTGACCCACCCGGTCTTCTCCGCGCACCGCAGCGAGACCGCGCTGCTGCGCTACCTCCGCTCGCTGAGCGACAAGGACCTGGCGCTGGACCGCACGATGATCCCGCTGGGCTCGTGCACGATGAAGCTCAACGCCGCCACCGAGATGGCCGCCATCACCTGGCCGGAGTTCGCCGGCCTGCACCCCTTCGCGCCGGTCGAGCAGGCCCGCGGCTACGCCCGGATGATCGACGAGCTGTGCACCGGGCTGGCCGAGATCACCGGCTACGCCGCCGTGAGCGTGCAGCCCAACGCCGGCTCGCAGGGCGAGTTCGCCGGCCTGATGGCCATCCGCGGCTACCACCGCTCGCGCGGGGACGACCGGCGCGACGTCTGCCTCATCCCGTCGTCGGCGCACGGCACCAACGCCGCCTCCGCCGTCATGGCCGGCATGCGGGTGGTCGTGGTGGCCTGCGACGACCAGGGGAACGTCGACGTCGCGGACCTGCGCGCCAAGGTCGAGCAGCACGCCGAGCGGCTGGCCGCGCTGATGATCACCTACCCGTCCACGCACGGGGTGTTCGAGACCGCGGTCTCCGACATCTGCGCCGCGGTGCACGACGCCGGCGGTCAGGTCTACGTCGACGGCGCCAACCTCAACGCCCTGGTCGGGCTGGCCCGTCCCGGCCGGTTCGGCTCCGACGTCAGCCACCTCAACCTGCACAAGACCTTCTGCATCCCGCACGGCGGCGGTGGCCCCGGCGTCGGCCCGATCGGCGTGGCCGAGCACCTGGTGCCCTTCCTGCCGGGCCACCCGCTGGTGCCGACCGGCGGCGAGGGCCCCGCGGTCGCCGGCGCGCCCTTCGGCTCGGCCGGCATCCTGCCCATCTCCTGGGCGTACCTGCGGCTGATGGGCCCCGACGGCCTGCGCTCGGCCACCGAGCACGCGATCCTGGCGGCCAACTACGTCGCCGCCCGGCTGCGCGAGCACTACCCGGTGCTCTACACCGGCGCCGAGGGCCTGGTCGCCCACGAGTGCATCCTCGACATCCGGCCGATCACCAAGGCCACCGGCGTCACCAACGACGACATCGCCAAGCGGCTGGTCGACTACGGCTTCCACGCCCCGACGATGAGCTTCCCGGTGAACGGCACGCTGATGGTGGAGCCGACCGAGAGCGAGGACCTCGGCGAGCTCGACCGCTTCGTCGACGCGATGGTCGCCATCCGCGGCGAGATCGCCCGGGTGGAGTCGGGGGAGTGGGACGTCGCGGACAACCCGCTGCGCAACGCCCCGCACACGCTGGCGATGCTCGCCCGCGACTGGGACCGGCCCTACAGCCGCGAGGTCGCCGTCCACCCGCTGCCCTCGTTGGTGGGCCGGGCCTACCTGGCGCCGGTGCGGCGGATCGACGGGGCCTACGGCGACCGCAACCTGGTCTGCTCCTGCCCGTCGCCGGAGGCTTTCGAGGACGTCGAGCCCGCCCCGGTGCGCGGTGACGCCGACCCCGAGGGCGTGGGCGCGACCGAGACCGCCGGCGTGGACCGCGAGCCCGTCGCCCAGGCCTGACCCGCCTGGGCTGCCCGCCGGCCCTCCCCAGGTATCGGAAGCTCTACCCCCTCCGTCGGCTCGGATGAGACGGGTGGAGCTTCCGATACCTGGGCTCGGCGGCGCGGGTCAGGCGGGGGACTTCACCGTGACCACGGGGCAGTGCGCCTCGGCGATCACCCGCATCGCGTTGCTGCCCAGCAGGAACTTCATGGTCACCGACCGCCGCCGCACGGGCAGCACCACCATGTCGGCGTCCTCGGACAGCGTGATGAGCGTCTGCGCGACGTCGTCGGGCTGGTCGTGCAGCACGTGGTCGACGCCCTCGGCGGCGCTGGCGATCAGCTCCCGGGTGGCGGTGGACAGGTGCACCGGCGCGCTCGGGGTGTCCCCGGTGGAGGCGACGAGCACGGCGGAGGTCTGCAGGCGGCGGGCCTGCTTCAGGCCCCAGTGCAGGGCGGCGACGCCCTCGGGGCGGTCGTTCACGGCGATCACGACGGGTGCGGTCATCTCGGGGCTCCTCAGGCGTGGAAGGGGACGACGCCGAGCAGCAGCGCGACGGCGAGCATGGCCAGCGAGCACAGCGCGGCGCGCCAGATGACCCGCTTGTGGTGGTCGGCCAGGTCGACCTTGGCCAGCGAGACCAGCAGCAGCATGGCCGGCACCAGCGGGCTGGTCATGTGGACCGGCTGGCCGATGATCGAGGCCCGGGCCATCTCGACCGGCGTGATGCCGTAGTTGGCCGCGGCCTCGCTCAGGATCGGCAGCACGCCGAAGTAGAAGGCGTCGTTGGTCAGGAAGAACGTCAGCGGCATCGACAGCACCGCGGTGATGGTGGCGAAGTACGGGCCCCAGCTCTCCGGGACGACGTCGACGATCCAGCTGGCCATCGCGGTGTCCATGCCGGTGGCCGAGAGGACGGCGACCAGCACGGCTGCGGCGAACACCATGGAGACGACCGCCACGATGCTCGAGGCGTGCTCCTTGATCCGCTCGCCCTGCTCGGCCGGGCTGGGGAAGTTGACCACCAGGGCGATCGCGGCGAAGACCATGAAGACGAAGAACAGCGGGACGACGTCCATGCCGAGCAGGACCAGCAGGGCGACGGTGAGGCCGGCGTTGAACCACAGCAGCTTGGGCCGCAGCGTCGGCCGGTGCGGGTCCAGGCCCGAGATGGCCGGCTGCTCCTCGGGCAGGTCGGCGTCCCCGGTGCCTCCGGTCGGGCGGACGGCGGGACGGCGGCCGCCACCGGGCCCACCGGAGACGAAGGCGCCGACCCCGGCCAGCTCCTGCTCACGCACCTCGGTCAGCGAGATGCCCTTCTTCACCAGCCGGCGCCGCTCGCCCAGGCCCATGAGCACCGACAGCACGAGCACCATCGCGAAGCCGGCGACCATGCTCGGCACCATCGGGTTGAACAGCTCGGTGGGGGAGACGTCCAGCGCCGTCGCGGCGCGGATGGTCGGCCCGCCCCAGGGCAGGATGTTGAACACGCCGTTGGCCAGGTTCGCCGCGACGGTGAGCGTCACCGGGGACAGGCCCAGCCGCAGGTAGATCGGCAGCATCGCCGAGACGGTGATGATGAAGGTGGTGGAGCCGTCGCCGTCCAGGGAGACCACGCCGGCCAGCAGCGCGGTGCCGACGACCACGCGCACCGGGTCGTCGCCGCAGACTCTGAGGATCCCGCGGATCAGCGGGTCGAACAGACCGACGTCGATCATCAGGCCGAAGAAGATGATCGCGAAGAACAGCAGCGCGGCGGTGGTCGCGAAGCCGCTGATCTGCTCCTCGACCGCGTCGCCGAGGTCCATCCCCGCACCCGCGACGACCGCGAAGGTGACCGGGACCAGGACCAGGGCCACCACGGGGGAGAGCCGTTTGGTCAGGATCAGGGCCATGAACACGGCGACCATGCCGAAGCCGAGCAGGACGAGCATCGGTGCTCCTCATCGTGTGTGACGGCCCCCACGGGCCTGGGTGCCAGCGACGCTAGGAGCGGTGGCGTGCGCCACAGCGCTTGCGCGCGAAGTGATCCGTTCTCCGCGATGAGCTGGTTCTGCGCGTTCTGCGCACCGCCCGGCGTAGCCTGCCCGGGTGCACCCCCGGCGCTGGTCGTTCACCACCCAGACGCTGGCCGTGCTCGTGCTGCTGGTCGCCGTGGTGCTGGTGGTCGCCTTCGGCGGCTCGGCCTGGGTGCTCCAGCGCCAGGTGGAGCAGGACGCCGGCCGGCTCGCGCTGGCCATCGCCCGCAGCGTGGCCGAGGACGACGACGTGCGGGCCGGGGCCGAGGCCGCCAGCGACGCCGCCCCGGCCCCGGCCGCCGCACTGGTCGAGGGGCCGGTGCAGGCCGCGGCCGAGGACGCCCGGGAGCGCACGGGGGCCCTGTTCGTGGTGGTGACCGACGACCGCGGTCTGCGGATCGCCCACCCGGTGCCCGACCGGCTGGGCCAGCGCGTCAGCAGCGACCCGTCGGTCCCGCTGGCCGGCGGCGAGGTGGTCGAGGAGGACACCGGCACCCTCGGCCCCGCCGCCCGCGCGAAGGTGCCGGTGCGCGCGCCCGGGTCCGACCGGGTGGTCGGCGAGGTCTCGGTCGGCGTCGCGGTCGCGGAGGTCGACCGGCTGGCCCGGGAGGCGACGCTGCTGGCCGGGGGCACCGCCGCGCTGGCCCTGCTCGGCGGCATCGCCAGCGCGGTGCTGCTCACCCGCCGGCTGCGCCGGCTGACCCACGGCGTGGAGCCCGAGGAGATCGGCGGGCTGCTGCAGGGCCACGAGGCCGTGCTGCACGGCATCGGTGACGGCGTGGTGGCGGTGGGCGCCGACGGCCGCGTGGTGCTGGCCAACGAGGAGGCCGTCCGGCTGCTCGGCCGCCCCGTGGAGCCCGGTGACCCGACCGCGGACTGGCCGTTCGCGCTGCGCGCGCTGGCCGCCGAGCCCGACCCCGTGCCCCGGCTGACCGTGCTCGCCGACCGGGCGCTGCTGTGCTCGTCCCGGCGGGTGGAGCGCGACGGCCGCGGGCTGGGCGTCGTGCTGACCCTGCGCGACCGCACCGACGTCGAGCTGCTCACCCGCCAGCTGGACGCCGTCGCCGAGGCCGGCACCGTGCTGCGGGCGCAGCGGCACGAGTTCGCCAACCGGCTGCACCTGGTCTCCGGGCTGCTGGACGCAGGCAGTGCCGAGGAGGCGGGGGAGTACGTGCACACGCTGCTGGGCACCGGCCCACTGGGCACCGCCGTCGAGGGCCTGGACGCCGTCGCCGACCCCTACCTGCAGGCCTTCGTCGCGGCCAAGGCCGCGCACGCCCGGGAGGGCGGCGTGCAGCTGCGCCTCGGCGGGGTGTCGGTGCGGGCCCGGCTCGCCGACCCGGTCGACGTCACCACCGTGCTGGGCAACCTGGTCGACAACGCGGTCACCGCCCTGGCCGGTCGTCCCGACGGCGTGGTCGAGCTGGACCTGGTCGCCGACGGCAGGACCCTGGTGGTCGCGGTGGCCGACAACGGCGCCGGGGTGCCGGTGGAGCTGGGCGACCGGGTCTTCGAGCCCGGGGTGACCACCCGGCCCTCGGGCGAGGGCGGCATCGGGCTGGGCCTGGTGCGGCAGGTGGCCCGGGCCCGTGGCGGGGAGGCCCGGCTGGCCTCGGCCGGTGGGGACGGCGAGCTGGGCGGGGCGGTCTTCGTGGTGGAGCTGCCCGGGGTGCTGGAGGAGGGCGGGGCGACGTGAGCGACTTCGCGGTGCTGGTGGTCGACGACGACTTCCGGGTGGCCGAGCTGCACGCGCGGGCGGTGGCCGGCGTCCCCGGGTTCACCGTGGCCGCGCGCGCCGGCACCCGGGCGGCCGCGCGGACGGCGGTGGCTGCCCGGCGCAGCTCCGGCGCACCGCCCTTCGACCTGGCGCTGGTCGACGTCTACCTGCCCGACGGGTCGGGCATCGGCCTGCTGCCCGAGCTGGACTGCGACGCCTTCGTGCTGTCCGCGGCCACCGAGCTGCCCACCTTCCGCGCGGCGCTGCGGGCCGGTGCGCTGGGCTACCTGGTCAAGCCGTTCCCCGAGCGGGTGCTGCAGGCCCGGCTGCGGGCCTACGCCCGGTTCCGGCGGGTGCTCGACGACGCGCTCGAGGTGGACCAGGAGCTCGCCGACGCCGCTCTGCACGCGCTGCGCGGCGAGGGCGGCGCGCCGGCCCGGACGGCGTCCTCGGCCACCCGCGACCTGCTGCTGCAGGCGTTGCGGGAGGCCGGTGAGCCGCGGTCGGCCGCCGAGCTGGCCGCCGCCACCGGGGTCTCCCGGGCGACGGCGCAGCGGCACCTCGCGGCGCTGGACGCCGACGGCCGGCTGGACCTGCAGCTGCGCTACGGCACCACCGGCCGGCCCGAGCAGCGCTACGCGCCGAAGGGCTGAGCCTGCGCGTCGGCCAGCCAGGCGGTGAGGCCGTCGGCGTCGGTGGGCAGCGCGTCGGACAGGACCCGGGGCGCGCCGTCGGTGACCACCAGGTCGTCCTCGAGCCGGACGGCGAGCCCGCGCAGCTCGGCGGGCACGGTGCGGTCGTTGACCTGGAAGTAGAGCCCGGGCTCGACGGTGAGGCAGTGCCCGGGCTCGAGCACGGTGTCCAGGTACTCGGCCCCGTCCAGCTTCGCGCAGTCGTGCACGTCCAGGCCCAGCAGGTGGCTGGTCGAGTGCAGCGTGTACCGCCGGTGCGCCCCGGCGCCGGGCCGGTCGAGGTCGGGGTGCACGGCGTCGTCGGCGGTGTGCTCGATCAGCCCCCAGCGGTGCAGGTGGTCGGCCAGCACCCACTGCGCGGCCAGGTGCGCGGCCAGGAACGGGTTGCCGGCGCGGACCTCGGCGATGCCGGCGTGGTGCGCCTCGTGCACGGCACCGTGGACCCGCCGCTGCACACCGGTCCAGGTGCCGTCGACGGGGAAGGTGCGGGTGACGTCGGCGGTGTAGAGCGAGGTCGTCTCCACGCCCATGTCGGCCAGCAGCAGCTCGCCGGGGCGGATGTCGCCGTCGACCGGGGCCCAGTGCAGGGAGGTGCCGTGCGCACCGGCCGCGACGATGGAGGAGTAGCCGACGTCGTTGCCCTCCAGCCGGGCCCGCCGCCAGAAGGTGCCCTCCAGCCAGCGCTCGCCGCGCCGGCCGCCGGTGGCCAGCAGGCCGGGCAGCTCGCGGGCGACGTCGGCGAACCCGCGGGCGGTGGCCGCGCAGGCCTCGGCGAGCCGGTCGACCTCCCAGTCGTCCTTCACCGCGCGCAGCCGGTCGACGGTGCGGGCCAGCTCCGGGTCGCCGGCGCCGAGGTCGGGCTCGACGCCACCGAGCAGCCGGGGGCGGTCGAGCGCGGCGAGGTCGGCGGCCAGCTCGGTGCGCGGGCGGACCTGCACCTGCAGCTGCTGCGCGGTGGTCCTCGCCGAGGGGACGCCGCCGACCCACAGCGCGCCCTCGCGGCGGTCGGTGACGTAGGTGAGCGTGCCGGGGCCGGCCGACGGCGGCAGGTAGACGGTGGCCACGCCGTCGGGCCGCAGCACCAGCACGGCGCCCTCGGCCTGGTCGCCGGTCAGCCAGGTGTAGGCGCTGGCCGGCCGGAAGCCGTACACCGTGTCGTTGGCGCGGACCGGGGCGTGCCCGGACGGGACGACGACGGCGCGGCCGGGCAGGGCGGCCAGCAGCCGGGCGCGGTGCGCGGCCGCGGCCTGCGCCGCACCGGGGACGGCGGGGTGGCGCGCCTCGGGTTCGGGGTCCCACCCGTCAGCCAGCGTGGTCTGCACCCAGGGGCCGAAGGCCTGGTCGTGCGGTGCGCGCCGGGTGGCGTCGGGGGTCTCGGTCATGGACCCCAGTCTCCCGTCAGGCCGCGACGAACAGGCAGAGCGGGTGCCCGGCCGGGTCCGCGACCACGTAGAGCGGCTCGTCGGGGTCCTCGCTGCGGTCGAGACGCAACGTGCCGCCGAGCTCCAGCGCGCGGTGGAGCACCGCCTGCAGGGCCTCGACGTCGGGCACCGAGCAGTCCAGGTGCAGCTGCATCGGCACCGCGTCGTCCGGCCAGGTGGTCGGGGTGAGCTCGTCGACCTGCTGGAACGCCAGCTGCACGGCGCCCCCGGGCCCGCGCAGCACCAGCCACTCGAGGTCGTCGGGCCCGTCGGCCGGCGGCTCGTCGCCGGGGCGGTACTCGTAGCCGAACAGCTGCCGGTGGAACTCGGCCAGCCTTCGCACGTCGGTGCCGTCGAGCACCACCTGGCGGATCACGGGGGTCACCATGCCGTCACCCTGCACCCGGGGTCCGACGGTTCCGTCCTGGCGGGGCCGGTGCCAGGGTGGGCCCATGGCCTACGGATCCCCGGAGTTCGACTGGGACGTGCTGTCCCGGCCCGACGTCGTCTCGCTGGTCACCGGTCAGCTGGGCTTCTCCTGGCTCGACCTCCACCAGCACCTGCAGGACCTCCCCGACGAGGAGTACCTGTGGGAGCCCGCCCCGGGGGCGCTGTCGGTCGCGCCGCGCGGCGGGACCACCCGTCGCGCGGTGGGGGCGGGGGAGTGGGTGGCGGAGTGGCCGGACGGTCCTGACGACCCGGGGCCGCGGACGATCGCCTGGCTGGTCGCCCACCTGGTCGAGGTCTTCGCCGAGCGGTGGGAGTGGACCTTCGGCGGCCACCGGCTGCGCCGCGACGACCTGGTGCTGGCCCACCCCACCGCCGAGGCCGGGGTGGCCGCGCTGACCGAGGCGGTCGGTCGCTGGCGGGACGGTGTGGAGGGGCTGACCGAGGCCGAGATGTGGACGGTCGGCCGCAGCCAGGCGACCGAGATCGACCAGCAGGCCCCGTTCGCGCACCTGGTGCTGCACCTGAACCGCGAGCTGGTCCACCACGGCAGCGAGATCACCGTGCTGCGCGACCTCTACCGGACCAGGGCCTCGGCGTAGGCGGCCAGCGAGCGCTGGTAGCGCGGCTGCGTCGGGGCGAGCGCACCGAGGGCCAGGCCGAGCGCCGCGCGCTCGCGACCGGTGTCGGCCAGGCACAGCGCCAGGAACCCGCGCACGGCGGCCGACAGCTCGTCGTCCACGGCGAGCTCGGGCTCCAGCAGCGCCACCCCGGCCGCCGGGTCACCCAGGTTGCGCAGCGAGCTGGCCAGCTGGATCGTCGCCCGGCGCCGGCGCACCCCGGTCAGGCCGCGGGCCAGTGCCTCCCGGTAGCGCGGCACCGCCTCGGCGGGCGAGCCGGTCGAGTCGTGGGCACCGGCGAGCTCGAACAGCCCCGACCCGTCGTCGTACGGGCACGCCTGCGCCACCGCGGCCGCGCGCTCGACGAAGTCCGGGGCGTCGACGTCCCCGGCCCACAGCTGCGCCACCTGCTGCTCCCAGTCCACGCGGCGAGCATGCCCGACCTGTCGGTGGTCCGTGCCAGGGTCGGCGCCATGAGACCCTTCATCAGCCTCGTCACCCTCGGTACCACCGACCTGCCGCGTGCCCGCGCCTTCTACGAGGCGCTCGGCTGGCGGGAGTCCAGTCAGTCCACCGACGAGGTCGCGTTCCTGCAGGGTGCGGGCACCCACCTCGGGCTGTGGTCGCGGGCGGAGCTGGCCGCCGACTCCGAGGTGCCCGACGACCACGGCGGCTGGGGCGGCACCACCCTGGCGCACAACGTCGGGTCCCCGGCGGAGGTCGACGCCGTCCTGGCGGAGGCGGCCGCGGCGGACGGCACCGTGCTGCGGGCGGGCAGCGAGACCTTCTGGGGCGGCTACAACGGGGTCTTCGCCGACCCCGACGGGCACCGCTGGGAGATCGCGCACAACCCGGCCTGGCCGCTCGACGACGCCGGCCGGGCCCAGCTGCCCGACTAGCTGCCCGCCGGGGTCAGAGCTTGCGCAGCAGCACCCGGCGCACCGCGTGGTCTGCCGCCTTCTGCAGCACGAGCCGGGCCCGCGACCGGGTGGGCGCGATGTTGGTGCGCAGGTTGGGCCCGTTCACCGCCGCCCAGATGCCGCGCGCGGTCTCGGTGGCCTCGGCGTCGGTCAGGTCGGCGAAGCGGTGGAAGTAGGCGTGCTCGTCCTGGAAGGCGGTGCGGCGCAGGGCGTGGAAGCGCTCGACGTACCAGCGCTCCACGTCGGCCTCGGCGGCGTCGACGTAGACGGAGAAGTCGAAGAAGTCGGACAGGAAGACCTCGGGCACCCGGCCGTCGGCGCGGTTGCCCGCCTGCAGCACGTTGAGGCCCTCGAGGACCAGCACGTCGGGGGTGTCGACGACCTGCCGCTCGTCGGGCAGCACGTCGTAGCTCTGGTGGGAGTACAGCGGCGCGCTCACGGTGCCCCGGCCGCTCTTGACGTCGGCCAGGAACCGCAGCAGCGCGCGCCGGTCGTAGGTCTCCGGGAAACCCTTGCGGCCGAGCTGCCCGCGGGCCTCGAGCACTGCGTTGGGGTGCAGGAACCCGTCGGTGGTGACCAGGTCGACCCGCGGGGTGTCCGGCTGGGCGGCCAGCAGCACCTGCAGCAGTCGGGCCGTGGTGCTCTTGCCCACCGCGACGCTGCCGGCGACGGCGATGACGTAGGGCACCTTGGCCGTGCGGGCCCCCAGGAACGCCGACTGCGCGGTCCACAGCCGGCGGCTGGCGGCCACGTGCAGGGCGAGCAGCCGGGCCAGGGGCAGGTAGACGGTGCGGACCTCCTCCAGGTCGATCCGGTCGCCGAGGGAGGCCAGCCGGGCCAGCTGCTCGGCGTCCAGCGGCAGCTCCTGCCCGTCGGCCAACGCCCGCCACTGCGCCCGGTCGAACGCCGCGTAGGGCGAGGGGTGGCTGCGGGCGGCGTCCGTCACGGCGACCATGGTGCCCATCGGCAGGCCGCCCACCTCGCCCGGGTGGGCTCCGGCCCCGCCGCGGGGTGGGCCGGGCCGGGCGCGTCTAGGGTTCGGGTGTGCCGACCCGACCGGGCCTGCTGGACCGCATCGAGCGGTACTTCGCGCAGTCGCCCCTGCCCGACACCCCCGTGCGCACGGTGGGTGGGCTGGCCGTGCCGGTCGGCACCCCCGAGTGGCCCTACCCGGCCCGGCCGGTCCCCGGCGGCGGCCCGGTCGGCCAGGACGACGTCGAGCAGGCGCTGGCCGTCCAGCGCACCGCCGACCTGCCCGAGGCGGTCGAGTGGTTCGCCCAGCGCAACCCGGGCCTGGGCCACGCCGTGCGCGCGGCCGGCCTCGGCGTGGACGAGCTGCCGCTGCTGGTCGCCGTCGACGACGTCGAGGTGACCCTGCCCGAGGGTGTGCGGTTCTACCTGGTCGGTGCCGACGACCCGCAGCTGGCGACCTACCAGCGGCTGGCCCAGCTGGCCTTCGCGGTCCCCGTCGGTGCCGCCGAGGGGCCGGTGTCCTCGGCTCCCGGTGCCGCCCCCGACCGCCTGGTCGACCCGCCGCAGCCCACCAGCGTGCTGCGCGAGCGGATCGCCGCCGGCCGCACGGTGATGATGATCGCCGTCGAGGACGGCACCCCGGTCGCGGTCGGCTCCCACCAGCCGCAGGACGTCGACGGCCACGGCATGAGCGAGATCGTCGGCGTCGCGACGCTGCCCCGGTACCGCGGCCGCGGGCTGGGGGCCGGCCTGGCCTCGGTGCTGGTCGAGCACGCACGGGAGACGGTGGAGACGGTCTTCCTCGCCGCCGGGGACGACGACGTCGCCCGCGTCTACGAGCGCGTCGGCTTCGCCCGCATCGGCACCACCCTGGTCGCCGAGCGCGTCAGCGGCTGAGCGCGGCCGCCGCGGCGGCGTCCAGGGCGGCCCGGGCCACGGCCCAGTCCGTCCCGGGCGGGAACGCGGCGAGCAGCACGACCACCCGGTCCCCGGCCAGGCCCACCGAGTGCAGGTGCGCGACGTCGTCCACGCAGCACATCCAGCCCTGCTTGGCGGCCTCCACGCCGTCCACGGCGGGGGAGAGCAACCCGAAGGACTGGTCGAAGCCGTCCGCGCCCGTGGGCGTCGCCCGGCCCAGGGCACCCAGCAGCAGCGCGGCGTCGTCGGGGTGCGCCACCTCGGGCAGCGCGGTCAGGAACCGCGCCAGGTCCGCCGCCGACGACCGGGTGGACCCCCAGGCGCCGGGGTCGGGGGTGGGCGGGCCGGTGCCGGTGAGCCCGTACCGGGCCACGACGTCGGCGAGCACCGCCGGGCCGTCGTAGGCCACCCAGAGCTCGGACGCCGACGGGTCGTCGGAGCTGGTGAGCATGGCCTCGACCCGGGCCAGGTCCTCGGGGGGCACCGCCCGCCCGGCGGTGCGGGCCCCGGCCAGGATGCCCTCGGCCAGGTACAGCTTCACCAGGGACGCGGTCGGCACGGGGACGTCGGCGCTCCCGGCCACCGACGTCCCCTCCGTCGCCCGGGCGGCGGCGTCCGCGCTGGTGCCCGGTGGCCGCCGGGGCTCGTCGGGGGCGACCACGACCACCAGTGACCCGACCGGACCGAACGCGGCGCGGGCGGCCTGGGCCGGGGACGGCCCGGCGGCGGTCGGGTCGGCGGCGAACCGGTCGGCCGGGGCGACCGCGGCCGGGCGGGGGACCGGCGCGGCGACGGCGGGCGCGGCGGTGGCCGGGCCCACCTCGACCAGCAGACCCGCCACCAGGGCGGCGGTCACCACCGCCGTCCGCCCGCCCCACCGTCGCATGAACCCTGAACTACCCGCGGGCGCCCCGCACCAACCCGGGACCTGCGTAAAGCGGAGGTTACGGGTCAGGGCACCTCGTACGTCGGCACGATGACCGCCCGGGCCAGGGTGTGGCTGAACAGGTTGAACCCGAGGAAGGCCGGCGTGGCGTCGGCCGGCACCCCGAGGTCGTCGGTGTCCAGCGCGTGCACCACCACGTAGTAGCGGTGCGGCCCGTGCCCGGCCGGGGGAGCGGCGCCGACGAACCCGGCGAACCCGGCGTCGTTGCGCAGCTGCACCGCACCGTCGGGCAAACCCCCGTCGGCCGCACCCGAGGGCAGCTCGGTCACCGACGCGGGGATGCCGGCCACGGCCCAGTGCCAGAAGCCGCTGGCGGTGGGGGCGTCGGGGTCGTAGACGGTGACGGCGAAGCCCTTCGTCGCCTCCGGGAACTCCGACCAGGACAGGTGCGGGGAGCGGTCCTCGCCGTCCAGACCCATCTTCCCGCTGACCTGCTCGCGCCCCAGCACCTCGCCGTCGCGGACGTCGCCGCTGGTCACGGTGAACTCGGGGACCTCCGGCAGGAAGTCGTAGGGGTTCGGCGGGGTGGGTCGGGACATCGCTGGTCCTCCTCGGACGTCGACGGATCGGTCGCACCCAACCTAGGAGGGGGACGCCGGGCCCGCTCGACGGGAAAGCGTGGTGATCCACCCGTACCGTCCCCCTCGTGCTGGGACTACCGGAGACCATCCGCGGCTGCCTGTTCGACCTCGACGGCGTGCTCACGCGGACCGCGACGGTGCACCAGGCCGCGTGGAAACGCACCTTCGACGAGTTCCTGCGTGCGCGGGACCCGCAGGCGCCGGAGTTCACCGACGCCGACTACCAGCGCTACGTCGACGGCAAGCCCCGCGAGGACGGCGTCCGCGACTTCCTGGCCTCCCGGGACATCGACCTGCCCGAGGGCAGCGACGACGACGGCCCGGACGCGCAGACCGTCCGCGGCGTGGCCACCCGCAAGAACGACCTGGTGCAGGCCGAGCTCGACGAGCACGGCGTGGACGTCTACGACGGCTCGATGCGCTACCTCCGCGCGGTGAAGGACGCCGGCCTGCCGGTCGCCGTCGTCACCGCCTCGGCGAACGGGGAGAAGGTAGTCGCCGCCGGCGGGTTCGCCGACCTGGTCGACGCCCGCATCGACGGCGTCGTCCGGGCGCGCGAGGGCTACCGCGGCAAGCCCGCCCCCGACACCTTCCTGGCCGGTGCCCGCGCGCTGGGCCTGGAACCGGCCGAGGCCGCGGTGTTCGAGGACGCGCAGTCCGGCGTGGAGGCCGGCCGCGCCGGGGAGTTCGGCTTCGTCGTCGGCGTGGACCGGGTGGGCCAGGCCGAGGAGCTGCGCGCGCACGGCGCCGACGTCGTCGTCACCGACCTGGCGGACCTGCTGGAGGACCGGTCGTGACCGAGGGGCGGGCGCACTTCCCGATCGAGCCCTGGGCGCTGACCGAGACCTCGATCGACCACGCGAGCCTGGCGGTCAACGAGTCGGTGTTCGCGCTCGCCAACGGGCACATCGGCATGCGGGGCACGCTGGAGGAGGGGGAGCCCTCCGTCGTCCCCGGCACCTACCTCAACGGCTACTTCGAGGAGCGGCCGCTGCCCTACGCCGAGGCCGGCTACGGGTTTCCCGAGATGGGCCAGACCGTCGTCAACGTCACCGACGGCAAGCTGATCCGGCTGCTGGTCGGGGACTCCCCGCTGGACCTGGACTACGGCCACGTCGTGGCCCACCGCCGCACCCTGGACCTGCGCGCGGGTGTGCTGGAGCGGTGCACCGAGTGGCGCTCGCCCAACGGCCGCACCGTCGAGGTGAAGAGCACCCGGCTGGTGTCGCTGACCCGCCGCTCCATCGCCGCGATCCGCTACGAGGTGCGCTGCACCGACGACGGCGGCGACCTGTACGTGGCGCTGCAGTCGGACCTGCTGGCCAACGAGGTGGTGGAGAACTCAGGCTCCGACGACCCGCGCGCGGCCGCCGCGCTGCGCAAGCCGCTGGTCTCCGAGCAGCACACCGGCAAGGGCCGGCACGCCGTCCTGGTGCACCGCACCAAGACCAGCGGGCTGCGGATGGCCGCCGGCATGGACCACGACGTGCTCACCCCCGACAGCGCCAACGAGGAGCTGGAGGTGTCGGCGGACCTGGCCCGCTACACCCTGGCCGCACGGCTGCCGGCGGGGGAGAAGCTCCGGCTGACCAAGTACCTGGCCTACGGCTGGTCCTCCCGACGGTCCGCGGCCGCCGTCCGCGACCAGGTCGAGGGGGTCCTGGGCATCGCCAAGCTGGCCGGCTGGGAGCGGCTGGTCAGCGAGCAGCGGGAGCTGCTGGACGGGCACTGGGCGCAGGCCGACGTCACCATCGAGGGCGACGACGAGCTGCAGCAGGCCGTGCGGGTGGGCATGTTCCACGTCCTGCAGGCCGGGCTGCGCGCCGAACGGCAGCCGATCCCGGCCAAGGGGCTCACCGGCCCGGGCTACGACGGGCACGCCTTCTGGGACACCGAGACCTACGTGCTGCCGGTGCTCACCTACACCGCGCCCGAGGCCGTCCGCGACGCCCTGATCTGGCGCTGGTCGACCCTGGACCTGGCCCGCGAGCGCGCCCGGGTGCTGGGCCAGCAGGGCGCGGCGTTCCCGTGGCGCACGATCCGCGGCGAGGAGACCAGCGGCTACTGGCCGGCCGGCACCGCCGCCTTCCACGTCAACGCCGACATCGCCGACGCCGTCGCCCGGTACTGGCACGCCACCCAGGACGACTCCTTCGACGTCGACCACGGCACCGAGATGCTGGTCGAGACCGCCCGGTTGTGGGCCTCGCTGGGCCACATGGACGACGGACGGGGCTTCCGCATCGACGGCGTCACCGGCCCCGACGAGTACACCGCCGTGGTCGACAACAACGTCTACACCAACCTCATGGCGCAGCGGAACCTGCGCGAGGCCGCCGCCGCGGTCGCCCGCCGTCCCGAGGTCGCGGCCCGGCTGCAGGTCACCGACGACGAGGTCGCCGGGTGGCGCGAGGCCGCCGACCACATGCGCATCCCGTTCGACGACGAGCTCGGCGTGCACATGACCAGCGAGGGCTTCACCCGGCACCAGGAGTGGGACTTCGACGGCACCCCGCCGGACAGGTACCCGCTGCTGCTGCACTACCCCTACTTCGAGATCTACCGCAAGCAGGTGGTCAAGCAGGCCGACCTGGTCATGGCGCTGCACCTGCGCGGCGACGCCTTCACCCACGAGCAGAAGGTCGCCGACTTCGCCTACTACGAGGCCCGCACCGTGCGGGACTCCTCGCTGTCGGCGGCGCAGCAGGCCGTGGTGGCCGCCGAGGTCGGGCAGCTGGACCTGGCCTACGACTACTGGGGCGAGGCCGCGCTCACCGACCTGCAGAACCTGCACGGCAACTCCGGGCACGGCCTGCACATCGCCTCGCTGGCCGGCGGCTGGACCGTCGCGGTGGCCGGGTTCGGCGGCATGCGCGACCACGACGGGCAGCTGTCCTTCGCCCCGCGGCTGCCCTCCCGGCTGACCGGGCTGGGCTTCCGGGTGGTCTACCGCGGCCGCTGCCTGCGGGTCCGGATCACCCAGGAGCAGGCCGTCTACCAGCTCGTGTCCGGCGAGGACCTGGAGATCACCCACCACGGGGAGCCGATCACGGTCACCTCGGCCGAGGTCGTCCGGGAGGTGCCGCCGGCCCCGCAGGTCGAGCCGGTCCGCCAGCCCACGCACTGCGCGCCCCGCCGCCGGGGGCGCTGACGGTCAGGCGAGCAAGCGGACGGCGAGGGCCAACGACCCCAGGCACAGGGCCAGGAACACCCCGACCCACACCAACCCGGGGACGCCGGTGAGCCGCGCGAGCTGGTCGGCGTCGCTGTCCGGGGTGGGACGGCGGCGCCGCTGCGCCTGCAGCTCCCACACCGCCCGCGGCGCGGCCAGCAGCAGGAACCAGACCACGACGTGGGCGAACGCGGCCTGCCACAGCGGCGACAGCCACCAGGTCGCCGCGAACACCAGCGCGCCGGTGACCAGCACCGACCACAGGCCGTAGAAGTTGCGGATCTGCAGCAGGAGGAGCGCCAGCAGGAGCAGCAGCGCCCACAGCACCCCGACGGCGTGCCCGGCGGCCAGCAGGGCCGCGGCGCCGAGGCCGAGCAGCGCCGGCCCCGGGTAGCCAGCGAACGCGGTGGCCACCATGCCGGGGCCGGTGGGTCGCCCCGCGGACACCGTGACGCCGGAGGTGTCCGAGTGCAGCCGGATACCGGCCAGCCGCCGCCCGGTGATCAGCGCGGCCACCCCGTGCGCGCCCTCGTGGGCGATCGTGACCGCGTTGCGGGTAACCCGCCAGAGGTCGCGCTGGCCGACCAGCACGAGTGCCACCAGGGCCGTGCCCACCAGCCAGGGCAGCGGCAGCGGGGGAGAGGTGGCGCCCACGCGGTCCCAGATCTCGCTCATCGCCGTCCAGCCGACCACACCGGGACGCTGGACGGGGTCGCACGCGCCGACCGGGTCGGCGCGTGAGCCCGGGTGGGTGCCGGGTAGCCCCCGGCATGACCTCCTCCGCGCAGTCCTCCGTCCCCGTCGCCGAGCTGGCCGGGGGTGCCGTCCGCCGGGTGGGCGACTCCGCCGTCGGGCTGTCCCGCGGCGAGCCCTTCGCGGTGTCCCGGCGCTGCCGGCACCAGCTGGCCGACCTGTCGGCGGGCTCGGTCGACGCCGACGGCTGCCTGGTCTGCCCGTGGCATGGTTCCCGCTACGACGTCCGGGACGGGCGGATGGTCGACGGACCCCGCGGTTTCCTCGCCTTTCACGGCCCGACGCCCGGCTACTCCGGCCTGGTCCGGCTGCTGGGCCGGGTGCTGCCGCTGCGCGTCCGGCGGGCCCTGCGGCGCGGCGACGTCGTCGTCGTCGACGGCGGCTGACCCCGTCCGGCACGGGCCCCCGGCGTCGGGCACACTGATCCGGCTGCCCGGCGTCCGGGCGGACCCCGAGGAGGCCTGCGTGACCGCCCCGCCGTTCGTCTACCGCGTCGTCATGGCCGTGGGCACGCCCGCCGCCAAGTGGTGGGGCCGCATGGAGGTCCGCGGCCTGGAGAACCTGCCGGAGTCCGGGCCGACGGTGGTGATGGCCAACCACGACAGCCAGTGGGACCCGGTCGTGGCCGGCATCGCCGCGCTGCGCCGCCGTCACCTGCGTGCGCTGGCCAAGGACTCGCTGTGGAAGAACCCCGTCGTCGGCAGGTGGCTGACCGGGATGGGCCAGATCCCCATCGCCCGCGGCCGGGGGGACGCGAACGCGCTGCAGGCCGCCATCGACGTGCTCCGCGACGGCGGCTGCATCGGGGTCTTCCCCGAGGGCACCGTCTCCCGCGGGCGCACCATGCGCTTCCTGTCCGGTGCGGGCCGGCTCGCCCTCGCCGTCCCCGGCACCACCGTCCTCGGCCTGCGGTTCACCGGGCAGGACGACATCGTGCGCTTCCCGAAGCGCCCCCGGGTGCTGGTGGAATTCCTGCCCCCGGTCACCCCGCGCGAGGGCGAGTCCGCGGTGGCGCTGACCAACCGGGTGATGACCGAGGTGCGGGCCGGTGCGCCCCCGGTCATCCCGGGGCGGGCGAAGACCGCGGAGAAGTACCGCCGGCTGGCCGCCGAGCACGCGGCCGGCACGGACGGGTCAGCCGGCCAGCAGCGGGCAGCCGAGGACGACCGCCGGTAGCACCAGGCACGCCACGGTCACCGGCCACCGGCCGGCCCGGCCCCGGCGGACCAGCGAGTGCACCACGCCGGCGGTCGTGAGCACCGCGAGCGCCACGACGTCGGCCAGCCAGGTGCGCACGGCCTGCTCGACCTCCTCCGGGTCGGTGTGGAACAGGTCCAGGAACACGTCCAGCCAGTTGACCGCCACCGCGGCCAGGACCAGCGCGATCGCGGCCTGCAGCAGGACCTGGGCGACGACGTCGGCGCGACCCGGCCAGGGCGCACGCGCCGGGCGCGGGGCGGGGGAGAGGTCGACGGCGGGCCGGTAGGTGGTCACGGCACCACGCTCGCCGCCGGGGCGGAGGCGTCCCAGGGGGGAACTACCCAGCTCGGGATGGGCAGTTCTGTCGGACCCCGGTCCTAGGGTGCAGCCACCGACCGCACTCGACGAGGAGGGCACCATGACCACCCTGACCGACCGTCCGGGCACCGCACTGCTGGTGATCGACGTGCAGAACGGCGTGATGGCCGGCTCGCACGACGCCGAGACCGTGGTCGGCCGCATCGGCGACCTCGTCGAGCGGGCGCGCGCGGCCGACGTCCCCGTGGTGTGGGTGCAGCACAGCTCCGAGGAGCTGCCGCAGGGCAGCGAGCAGTGGCAGTACGTGCCGCAGCTGCAGCGCGCCGAGGGCGAGGCCCTGGTGCACAAGCAGTACGGCGACTCCTTCGAGGGCACCGACCTCGAGCAGGTGCTCGCCGACGCCGGCGTGGGCCGGCTGGTGGTCACCGGCGCGCAGACCGACGCCTGCATCCGCTCCACCATCCACGGCGGCTTCACCCGCGGCTACGACGTCACCCTCGTCGGCGACGCGCACACCACCGAGGACCTCTCGGCCTACGGGGCGCCGCCGCCGGCCGACGTCATCTCCCACACCAACCTCTACTGGGGCTTCCAGGGCGCGCCCGGCCGCACGGCCGCGGTCGTCCCGGCCGCCGACGTCGCGTTCTCGGGCTGAGGGGGCTGGCCTACAGTGCCGCGGTGAGCTCCACGCCGCGGTTCGGCCGCCTCCTCACCGCCGTCGCCACCGCCTTCGACGCCCAGGAGCGGGTCGACCTCGACGCCACCGTCGCGATCGCCCGGCACGTCGTCGACACCGGCAGCGACGGCGTCGTGGTGTCCGGCACGACGGGGGAGGCCCCGACCACCACCGTGCCCGAGGACGGCGAGGTGCTGGCCGCGGTCCGCGAGGCGATCGGCGACCGGGCGGTGGTCATCGCCGGCGTCGGCACGAACAGCACCGCGCACTCGGTGGAGATCGCGGAGCAGGCGGCCGGCATCGGCGCCGACGGGCTCCTGCTGGTCACCCCGTACTACAACAAGCCCAGCCAGAACGGCATCCTGCGGCACTTCCGCACCGTCGCCTCGGTCAGCGACATCCCGGTGATGCTCTACGACGTGCCCGGCCGCACCGGCGCCTCGATCGGCCTGGACACCTACCGGGCGGCCCGGGAGATCGAGACCGTCGTGGCGGTCAAGGACGCCACCGGCAACCCGGCGCATGCCGCAAGGCTGACCGACCTGGGCTACGAGGTCTACTGCGGCGACGACGCGCTGACCCTGGGCTACCTGGCCTACGGCGCGGTCGGCCTGGTCAGCGTGGTCGCGCACGCCGCCGGCCGGCCGCTGCGCACGATGATCGAGGCGTTCCTGGCGGGGGAGCACGCCGCCGCGCTCGCCGCGCACACCCGGCTGGTGCCGGCCTTCGACGCCGTCATGGGCGTGCCCAACTACGGCGCGACGACCGCGAAGGCGGCCCTGCAGCTGCTGGGCGTGCTCGACAACCGCCGGGTGCGCCAGCCGCTGGCCGAGCTCGACGACACCGAGGTGGCTGCCCTGCGCGCCGGTCTGGTGGCGGCCGGTCTGCTGGCGGCGGGGGAGCGGTCCGGCGGCGTGGACAGCAGCCGGGACCTCGACCCCTGGTGGGGCACCTACCGCGGCCTCGCCGCCGACATGTGACCCACCGGCCCCGGGCAGACTGACACGGTGTTCCACATCGCGTTCCACGAACCCCGGATCCCGCCGAACACCGGCAACGCGATCCGGATGGTCGCCGCGACCGGGGCGCACCTGCACCTTCTCGAGCCGTTGGGCTTCGACCTGTCCGACGCCAAGCTGCGCCGGGCCGGGCTGGACTACCACGACCTGGCGTCGGTGACGGTCCACCCGGGCCTCGAGGCGTTCCTGGCGACGCTGCCCGACGCACGGGTGTTCGCCTTCACCGCCGCCGGCACCACCCGGTACACCGACGTCGGCTACCTGCCGGGGGACGTGCTGCTGTTCGGCCCGGAGCCCACCGGCCTGGAGCCCGAGGTGCTGGCGCACCCGCGGGTGACCGACCGGGTGCGGCTGCCGATGCTCGCCGGCCGGCGGTCGCTGAACCTGTCCAACACCGCGGCGGTCGCGGCCTACGAGGCGTGGCGCCAGCACGGCTTCGCCGGCTCCTGAGCTCCGCGGGCGTTTCTCATCCTTGCCATTCGTGGCTCCATGACTAGGATGAGATACATGCCGTCCGCCAGCCCGTACACCGGCCCCGAACAGCAGGCCGACCTGGCCCGCCTCGGCTCCCGGCTGCGGGAGCACCGGAGAGCCCTCGGCATCACGGCCGTCGCCTGCGCCGAGGCCGCCGGGGTGTCGCGGGTGACCCTGCACCGGATCGAGTCGGGCAACCCGTCGGTCACCGTCGGCGCGTACTGCAACGTGGCGGCCGCCCTGGGGCTGCACCTGTCCGTCCCGGCCCTCGAGCGGCCGGCCGGGGACCAGGTGACGGTGACCGTCGGCGACTACCCGGGACTGCGCGCGCTGGCCTGGCAGACCGACGCGGGCACCACCATCACCGAGGTCGAGGCGCTCAACCTGTACGAGCGCGGCTGGCGGCACCTGGACCAGGGCACGCTCACCGACCGGGAGCGGGCCTTCATCCAGCACCTCGCCGACACCTACAGCCAGGGCGGCCTGCTTGTTTGACCGCCCGCACCACCGGCTGGTGGCGCAGGTGCTGCACCAGCTGGACGGCGAGCTGCTGGCCGAGCACGGCTGCTGGTTCGGGGGAGGGACGGCGATCGCGCTGGCGCACGGGGAGTACCGGGAATCCGTCGACATCGACTTCCTGGTCTCCGACCAGCACAGCTACCGGGTCCTGCGCCAGCGGGTGAAGGCTGAGGGGCTGGCGTCCCTGGCCGGGGGAGAGCTGGAGCTGGCCCGACCCGCGAGGACCGACAACTACGGGATCCGGGCCGCCGTCCTGGTGACCGGGGTGCCGATCAAGTTCGAGATCGTGCACGAGGGCCGCATCCACCTGGACACCCCGCCGGGTGCGCAGACGGTCTGCGGGGTGCGGACGCTGACCGGCGCCGACCTGGTCGCCAGCAAGCTGCTCGCCAACGACGACCGGTGGGCCGACCTGTCGGTGTTCAGCCGGGACCTGATCGACCTGGCGATGATGGTGCCGTCGACCGCTGACCTGACGGCGGGTGCCGAGAAGGCGGTGGGCGCCTACGGCGGGTCCGTGGGCCAGAGCCTGCGCAGCGCGGTCGACCAGCTGCGCCGGCGCCCGGACCGCCTGGACGCCTGCACGCGGGCGCTGCAGATGCACGCGCCGCGGGCCGTCGTCTGGCAGCGCATCCGGGACCTGGCGGGCCGGTGCGCCGGCGTCCCGGCCCTGGCGGAGGGTGCCACTTGACATAATGTCGATTATCGGCGCAACACCCAGGTGCGTGAACGGCCGTCGTCCGACCTGGCCTGCGCCGTCCGTGGCCGTCGGCCCGTCGCAGCCGCGTGCGACGCCGGCCTGACCGGACCGTGGACGGCCGCACGGTCCCGCGTGGCGAACGCGTGGCGATGTGCGGCGATGCGCGGCCGTCGTCCCCGCCCGGTCGGCGGTCGGCGGCCACTCCCTCGTCCCGGCCCAGGATCTGCCGCGTTCCGTCACGCTGACGCCACGGGACCGCCCCACCCACCTGCGGCGACCCCCCCTGGGTGCACCCGGTGTGCGTCCGTCATTGCGTCACCCTGACGGAATGACGGGTGCTCAGCCCTGCTCGGCCGCCGCCCGGAGCGACGCGAGGCCCTTGTCGAACGTCGGGCCCAGGAACTTCTCCATCGGCAGCAGCCGCATCAGCCGGCCCTGCCGGCCCGACCCGGACCAGGTGACCACCGTGCCGCCGTCGGCCTCGGCGAGGGTGAACGTCGACGTGCTCGACGACCGGACCGGCTTGGTGTTGACCTGCTCGACGACGACCCGCGTCGGCTCGACCTCGGTCATCCGCATCGAGCCGCTGCCGGCCTTGAAGGAACCGGCCCAGCGGTAGCCGCTGCCGGCGCCGGTGCCGTCGTACTCGCGGGACATGTCCGGGTCGAGGTCCTCGAAGGGTGACCAGGCACGCCAACGGCGGAAGTCGGCCAGCAGGGCGTGCACCGCGGCGGGCGGTGCGGCGACCCGGACCTGCCGGGTGACGGTGTAGGTGTCGGGCACGCGCGGATCGTGCCAGATCCGGACGCCGCGGAGCCGGGTCGCGGCCCTGGTGTCGGGTGCCCGCCGACGCCGCCGGTCCCTTAGGCTCCGCACATGCAGATCCGCCGTCCGGTCGTCTCCGTCCTCGCCGCCCTGGCCTTCCTCTCCGGCGGCGCCGCGCTGACCGGGTGCAGCGACACCGACGGCCTGGAGCAGCGCACCGGCACGTCGAAGGACTCCACCGAGAACTTCTCCGGCAACGACCCGTCCAGCGTCGAGCAGGGCAGCGTCTACAACCACGGCAACGTGGCCCCCGACCAGGACCCCGGCGTCCGCGACCCCGACTGACGGGCCACGGGGCGCGGCGTCAGCCGGCGTTGCGCCCCGAGAGCCAGAGCTTGTCAAGCCGCCCGGTCGAGCGCACCAGCTCGGCCAGGGCGCGCTCCATCTCCACCTTGGTCGGCTTGTCCGCCAGCAGGGTCTGCACGTCCTCGAGGGCGCACCGCAGCTGGAACAGCCGGTCCTGCAGCCCGTCGAGCTCGGTCCGGGTCACCAGGACGACGTCCGGGGACAGGCCGGCCTTCGCGGTCGCCGAGCGCTGCTCGTAGGCACGCTGCCGGCAGGCCTGGCCGCAGTACAGCCGGGGCCGGCCGACAGACTCCTGCGCGGGCAGCACGTTGCGGCACCAGCCGCAACGTCGCTCCTCGGCGTCGGCGGCACGCCGGCGGGAGCGCCGGGTCGGTGCACCCGGCGCGGGGACGTCGAGCGCAGGGATGTCGTGCACCGGGACCTGCTCTGCCACCACGCCCGAGAAGGTACTGCTCAGCGGGCTGCCGGGGAGCCGGACACGCCCGCTGTCGGCCCGTCCGTGACCCCGCCCGCGCCGTCCGTCCCGCACGCCCCTAGCGTGGGCCCGTGCCACCCGCGCGTTTCCCGTTCCTGGAGGGGCCGACGCCGCTGGCGATGGCGCACCGCGGCGGCGCGATCGAGCACGTGGAGAACACCGCCCCGGCCTTCGAGGCCTGCGTGGCGATGGGCTACCGCTACCTGGAGACCGATGTCCGGGCCACCGCGGACGGCGTGCTGGTCGCCTTCCACGACGCCGTCCTGGACCGGGTCACCGACCGCACCGGTCGCATCGACGCCCTGCCGTGGAGCGAGGTCAAGCAGGCGCTGATCGGCGGCCGCGAGCCGGTGCTGGCGCTGGAGGACCTGCTCACCGCCTGGCCCGACGTCCGGGTCAACATCGACGTCAAGACCGCCGGCGTCCTCGCCCCCCTGGCCGCCCTCATCCGGCGCACCGGGACGCTGGACCGGGTCTGCCTGGCCTCCTTCTCCGACGCCCGCGTCGCCGCCGCCCGCCGGCTGCTCGGCCCCGACCTGTGCACGTCGCTGGGCCCCAAGGGGGTCGCGGCGCTGCGGCTGTCCTCCTACTCCCCCCGCGCCGCGGGTCTGGTGCGGATCCAGGCCGGCTGCGCGCAGGTGCCCCTGGAGCTGGGCGGCCGGCCGCTGGTGGACGAGCGGTTCCTCGCCGCCGCCCACGAGCGCAGCCTGCAGGTGCACGTGTGGACCGTCGACGACCCCGCCGAGGCGCACCGGCTGCTCGACCTCGGCGTCGACGGCATCCTCACCGACCGCCCGGCCATGCTGCGCGACGTCTACGCCGAGCGCGGGGTCTGGAGCGCGGCGTGAGCCTGCGGGACTGGCGTCCGGTCCCCCCTCCCCTCCCCGAGGAGCTCCAGGCGTCGGTCGCCGACGACGACCCCGAGTGGTTCGCCCGCGAGCTGGCCGTCGCCGCGCACCCGCCGTGGTGGCTGTGGCGCTTCCTCCTCACCACCGTGTCCCCGGCGGTGTCGCTGTTCGGCCGCGTGCAGGTCACCGGCGGGGTGCCCGAGGACCTGCGCGGCGGCCCGCTGATCCTGGCCGCCAACCACATCGGCGACTACGACACCTTCACCGTCGCCGCCGCGCTGCACCGGCTCGGCGTCGTCCCCCGGTTCCTGGCCACCGGCGGCATCATGCGCGCCCCCGTCGCCGGGCCGATGCTGGAGCGGGCCGGCGGCATCCGGGTCGACCGGGGCACCGACGTGGCCGCGCACGCCATGCGGGTCGTCCTGGTGGCCCTGGAGCACGGCGGCCAGGTGCTGGTCTACCCCGAGGGCCGGGTCGGGCTGACCGCCGACGGCTGGCCCGAGCGCGGCCGCACCGGCCTGGCGCGGCTGGCGCTGCAGACCCGGGTGCCGGTGCTGCCGGTCAGCCAGTGGGGCGCGCACGAGGTGCTGCAGTACGCCAACGACTGGGGCAAGCTGCGCACCGCGCTGTCGGCGGCCTGGCGCCAGCCCGCCCTGAAGGTGCACGTCGGCCCACCGGTGCCCCTGGACGACCTGGCGGCCGGCCGGGTCGGCGACGCCCACCGCGCGCGCACCCGCATCATGGCCGCCGTCACCCGGGGCCTGGTCCCGCTGCGTGCCGGTGAGCCCGGCGACCGGATCGCCTTCCACGACCCCACCCGCCCGGTGCGGGCCGCGGCCATGTTCCCGGGAGGACGCGTCCCCGACGACGTCCCCGGTGCTGGACCACCCCACCCCACGGCTGACACGCTGCGCCGGTGAGCGCCCCCGACACCACCGCGACGCCCGACCGCGCCCTGCGCCGCGAGCGCGTCGGCTGGTACTCCTACGACTGGGCGATGTCGGTGTTCAACACCAGCGTCACCACGGTCTTCCTCGGCCCGTACCTGACGTCGGTGGCCCGCGAGGCCGCCGGACCGGACGGCGCGCTCGGGTTCCTGGGCATCGACCCGGGCAGCTGGTTCTCCTTCGTGCTGTCGTTCTCCGTGCTGGCCCAGGTGCTCGTGCTGCCGATCACCGGCGCCGTCGCCGACCGCACCGGACGCCGCCGCGAGCTGCTGGCCGGGTTCGCCCTGCTCGGCGCCGCGGCCTGCACCGGGCTGTTCTTCGTCGCCGACGGCCGCTACCTGCTCGGCGCGCTGCTGTTCGTCGTCGCCAACATCAGCTTCGGCGCGGCCACCGTCGTCTACTACTCCTGGCTGCCCGACCTGGCCGCCCCCGACGAGCGCGACAAGGTCTCCAGCCGCGGCTGGGCGGTCGGCTACGTCGGCGGCGCGCTGCTGCTCGCGGTCCACCTGGGCCTGTTCCTGTCCGCGGAGTCCCTGGGCCTGACCAGCGGCGAGGCGGTGCGCATCTGCCTGGCCACCGCCGGCCTCTGGTGGGGCGCGTTCACCGTCTTCACCGTCTCCCGGCTGCGCAACCGCCCGCTGGGCGGGGTCCGGGGGCAGGGCGGTGCAGCAGCGACGACGGAGGGCCGCACCGGCAGCGGCTTCCGGCAGCTGGCCCGCACGCTCAAGGAGATGCGGGCCTTCCCGCTGACCCTCTGGTTCCTGGGTGCCTACCTGCTGTTCAACGACGGCGTGCAGACCGTCATCTCGCTGTCGGCGGTCTACGCCACCGAGGAGCTCGGTCTGGACCAGTCGGTGCTCACCGGCGCCATCCTCATGGTGCAGGTGGTCGCGATCGCCGGGGCGCTGGGCCTGGGCCGGGTCGCCGCCCGCTACGGCGCCACCCGCACCGTGCTCGGCTGCCTGGTGGCCTGGACGGCGGTGCTGGTGGCCGCGTTCTTCCTCCAGGAGGGCGCAGTGCTGCAGTTCTACGCCCTCGCCGCGGTGATCGGCCTGGTGCAGGGCGGCACCCAGGCGCTGTCCCGCTCGCTGTTCAGCCACCTCATCCCGGCCGGCCAGGAGGCCGAGTACTACGGCTTCTACGAGATCAGCGACCGCGGCACCAGCTGGCTGGGCCCGCTGGCCTTCGGGCTGACCTACCAGCTCACCGGCTCCTACCGGCTGGCCATCATCAGCCTGGTGGTGTTCTTCGTGGCCGGCTTCGCGCTGCTGGCCCGGCTGCCGATGCGCCGCGCCGTCGTCGAGGCCGGCAACACCCCACCGGAGAAGCTGTGAACGCCGTCCCCGCCGCCGGCGACCGCCGCCGACACGCCGCGCCTGCGCACCTGACCTTCTTCCACGGCCCGATGGACTGCGGCAAGTCCACGCTGGCCCTGCAGGTCGACCACAACCAGAGCCGGCAGGGCCGGCACGGCCTGCGGCTGACCCAGGGCGACCGGTCGCGCAGCGCGCGGATCAGCAGCCGCGTCGGGCTGTCGCGCGAGGCGGTGGAGGTCGACGCCGGCACCGACCTGCGGCTGCTGGTCCGCGACCGCTGGGCGGCCGGGCACCGGGTGGACTACGTCGTCGTCGACGAGGCCCAGTTCCTCACCGGCCCCCAGGTCGAGCAGCTGGCCGAGCTGGTCGACCGGTCCCACGTCGACGTCTACGCCTTCGGGCTCACCACCGACTTCCGGGCCCAGCTGTTCACCGGCACGCAGCGGCTGTTCGAGCTCGCCGACGTGGTGCAGCGGATCCAGGTCGAGGTGCTCTGCTGGTGCGGGGCGCCCGGCCTGCTCAACGCCCGCGTGGTCGGCGGGGCGATGGTGCGGGAGGGCGAGACCGTCGTCGTGGCCGACACCGCCCCGGAGGCCGGCATCGACACCGCCCCCGACGAGGTGCGGTACCAGGTGCTCTGCCGCCGTCACCACGTCGGCGGTCAGCTCGGCGCCACCCCCACCGGCCCCGGCCAGCTGACCCTCTCCGGGCGACCCCTGGCCGACGAGCAGGTGGCCGTGCGATGATGACCGACTGACGCGACGGAATCTCCGCGCGACTTCCTTCGTTGGACCCACCGGCCCCCTCCGGGTGACGCCCCGCTGCTCGCGCTGCGGACGCGTCACCGACGTGCCGATGGGGCATGACGCACGGACCGACACACGAGCACGAGAGGACGGTGTGCCATGGGCGAGCGTTCCCTTCGCGGCAGCCGACTGGGCAGCGTCAGCTACGAGACCGAGCGCAACACCGCGCCGATCGAGCGGCAGTACGCCGAGTACCGCTGCGAGCAGGGCCACGTGGTGACCGTGCCCTTCGCCGACGACGCCGAGATCCCTGACACCTGGGAGTGCAAGTACGACGGCTCCAACGCCAAGCTGGTGGGCGGCGCCGAGCCGGCCCCGAAGAAGGTCAAGCCGCCGCGGACCCACTGGGACATGCTGCTCGAGCGTCGCTCCGTCGACGACCTCGAGGAGGTCCTGGCCGAGCGCCTCGACGTGCTGAAGAGCCGCCGCACCAAGGTCAGCTGACACCCTGACGCAGAAGGGCCCCTCCGGACCACTCCGGAGGGGCCCTTCTGCGTGCGGGTCAGGGCCGTTCGACGACGGTGCCCTCGATGACCCGGGTGCTGGTCACGTGCTGCACGCCCGGATCGGGGTCGACCTGCGCCGGCCGGGTGCTCTGCACCCGCACCGGGCCGCGGGCGCGGTCGGGCAGCCGGTTCAGCACGGCTCGCGCGATGAGGGCGCGGGGCAGCTTCCGGGTGCCGGGCAGCAGGCACAGCAGGCCCAGCACGTCGCCGATGAACCCCGGCAGGATCATCAGGAACCCGCCCGCGGCGACCAGCCCGGCGTCGCCCAGCGCGGTGCCCGGGGCGCGGTGCTCCTGCGCCCGCAGCCGCAGCTCGGTCAGCGTCTTGGTGCCCTGCTTGGCCAGCAGCACCCACCCCAGCGCGCTGGTGGCCAGCGACGCCAGGATCGCCCAGCCCAGCCCGATCCAGGCCGCCACGGCGATGAACACCACCAGCTCGGCCAGTGCGCCCAGGCCCAGCACGGTGCGCAGTCGGCTCGTCATGCTCGTCCTCTCCTCGTGTGTCCTGCACCCCCAACGTCCGAGGAGGCGCTGGTGCTCCCGGCCCGCCGACGGCGCACCCCGGAGACCACGACGAGCAGGAACGCGCCCAGCCCCAGGGCGGTGAGCGCGGCCTCCGGCCAGGCGCCCAGCCGGGTGGCCAGCGTCGTGCCGTCGCGCTGGGCGATGTCCTCGACGAACGTGGCCGGGGTGAACAGGCCCGAGCTGCGCACCAGCGACCCGTCGGGGGCGATCACCGCGCTGATCCCGCTGGTGGAGGCCATCACGACGCTGCGGCCTGCCTCGACCGCCCGCAGCCGGCCCATCGCCAGCTGCTGCGGGCTCTCGTCGGAGAAGCCGAAGGTGGCGTTGTTGGTCTGGACGACGAGCATGGTCGCCCCGCCGACGACGGTGTCGTGCACCAGGCCGTCGTAGGCGACCTCGAAGCAGATGACGTCGCCGACGGTCGCGCCGGCCATGTCCAGCGTGCCGACCTCGGTGCCGGCCCGGAAGTCCGCCCGCACCAGGTCGACCTTGTCGCTGAAGAACCGGAAGAACGACCGCGCCGGCACGTACTCGGCCAGCGGGACCGGGTGCCGCTTGACGTAGGTCTCCCCCGGCCCGGTCTCGGGGTCCCACACGATGGCGGTGTTGGACAGGAACCGGCCCGGCCCGCTGACGACGGCGCCGACCAGGATGGGGGCGTCGATCGCCCGCGCCGCCCGGTCGATGGCCGCGGCGGCGTCGCTGTTGAGGTAGGGGTCGATGTCGGAGCTGTTCTCGGGCCAGATGACCAGGTCGGGCTGGGCGACCTCGCCGCGGGCGACCTGCGCGGCCAGCGCCTGCGTCTCGCCGACGTGGTTGTCCAGCACCGCCCGGCGCTGCTCGTTGAAGTCCAGCCCGGCACGCGGCACGTTGCCCTGCACGACGGCGACGGTGCGGGTCGGCCCGCCCTCGGTCAGCGACCCGCCGGCCAGCGGCCACCGGGCCACGGTGCCCACCACCGGGACGGCGAGGGTGCCCACCACCAGCACGGCGGCCGCGCGCAGCGACCCGGCGCGGCGGGCGGCGTCGTCGCTGTCCCGCCAGGCCCGGGCCAGCGCCAGGCAGGCCGCGGCCAGCAGCGTGCCGGTCAGCGCCACCCCGAAGCTGACCAGCGGCACCCCGCCGTAGGCGGCGAGCGCGGTGAACGGGCCCTCGGCCTGGCTGAACCCCAACCGGCCCCAGGGGAAGCCGCCCAGCGGCCAGCGCCCGCGCAGGGCCTCCTGGCCCACCCAGAGCGCCGCGGCCCACAGCCACCAGGCGCGCAGCCGGGCGGTCACCGCGAGGGTGCCGCCGAGCACCGCCAGGTACAGGGCCTCCGCGACCGACAGGGCGTACCAGGGGAAGGACCCGACGTAGATGCCGGTCCAGGACAGCAGCGGCAGGAAGAAGCACAGGCCCTGCACCAGGCCCAGCCAGAGGCCGGTGCGGAAGCGCACCCCGCGGGTGGCCACGGACAGCGTGGCCGGGCCGAGGACGGCGAGGACGGCCAGGTCCCACCCGGGGAACGCGAGGTACATCGCGCCGCCGCCGGCGGCGGCCAGCAGGGTGCGGGCGAGCAGGCCCGCCCCGCGGCGTCGCGGGGCGGGTGCGTCGTCGGCCGGGCGCACCGCCGGGTCGGTCACGGTCACCCCGCGAGCATCCCACCCGCGCGCCGGCGACCGGTGCACGCGGTCGTCGCGGCGGCACCCCGGCCTTCGGGCCGCCGGTCCGGGGACTGGGTGTCCTCGGACCGCCGTTGTCTGGTGGCGCGGGGTGCCGCCCGGCGATCACCGGTGGTGGCCCGGGACCGCGTGGTGCGACACCGGAACCCTAGGGAGCCGGGACCCCCGCGCACAGGGCATCGGGGCACCTGCGGCAGGCCGTTATCGGATCGTTACGTGTCACTCACGCACAGTCGCGTCCGGGAGGGGGACGACGAGCGTCGCGGTCGCCTCGACCACCCGCAGCGGCTCGGGCAGGACGGCGGCCGCCGACGCGCCGCGCTCGGGCTGCGCCCGCGCGACGACGTCGGCCCAGCAGCGCAGCGTGCGCGAGCGCGTGCCCACCCGCACCACCTCGCAGGAGGCCTCCAGGACGTCGCCGGCCTGCACCGGCGCCAGGAAACGGACGTCGGTGTACCCGGCGAGCAGGCCCTCGTCGCCGTCGCCCACGATCGCCACCTCGGTGGCGACGTCGCCGAACAGGCCCAGGGTGTAGGCGCCGTCGACCAGCGAGCCGCCGTAGTGGGCGTGCGCGTGGGGCACGTAGCGGCGGTGGGTGACGGTCAGGCCGACGGTCGCGGTCACGCGGCTGTCTCCTCGGGGGAAGGGAGCAGGGCGGAGACGAGGTAGGAGGCCACCTCGCCGGGGGTGGTGCCGCGGCCGAACACCTTGTCGACGCCGAGGTCGCGGGCCATGGCCGGGTCGAAGCGGGGGCCGCCGACCACGAGCAGGGGGCGGGTCTCCCCCATCGCCTCGCGGAACGCGCCGGCCAGCTCGCGGGTGTTGCGCAGGTGCGCGTCCTTCTGGGTGACGACCTGGCTGACCAGCACGGCGTCGGCCCGCGCGGCCCGGGCGCGGGTGACCAGCTCCGGGACGGTGACCTGGGCGCCGAGGTTGGCGACGTCCATCTCCCGGTAGTACTCCAGGCCCTTCTCCCCCGCGAAGCCCTTGAGGTTGAGGATCGCGTCGATGCCGACGGTGTGCGCGTCGGTGCCGATGCAGGCACCCATCACCACCAGCTTGCGGTGCAGCCGGGCCTTGATCGCGCCGTTGACCTCGGTGGGGCTCAGCAGCGGGTAGTCGCGCTCCTCGACCTCGACCTCGTCGGTGTCGACCAGGTGGGTCACCGAGCCGTAGACGACGAAGAAGGTGAAGCCCTCCCCGATGCCGTGGCTGTGCACCACCATCGCCGGGTGGATGCCCATCTTCCCGGCCAGCTGGAGGGCCGCGCCCTCGGCGCGGGGTCCGGGCGGGACGGGCAGGGTGAACGAGGTCTGCACCATGCCGTCGCCGGTGGTGTCGCCGTAGGGCCGGATGACGGTCATGCCCGTCCCTCCATGAGCTCCGTCGCGGGGTCGAGGTGGCCGGGCGCCTTGACGACGACGCCGTCCAGGCCCTTGCCGCGGTCGGCCGGGCGCTTGGTGATGCCGAAGGTGCCCTGCGCGATCGCGGGCAGCAGGCCGTCGGCGGTGATCGTCTCCAGCAGCGCGACGGCCTCGGACAGCACGGTGTGCGCCCGGCGGTCGATGAAGCCGCCCGGCGGCGGTGCGAAGTCCTCGGTGAGCCCGCCGGCGGCGTCCAGCACGTAGCGGACGTTGCGCAGTGCGAGGTCGCGGTCGCTCAGCCACGGGGTGACCACGGCCTCGGTCATCATCCCGACCAGCAGGATGCCCTGGTCGGTGAGCGCCCCGGCCAGGTTGAAGAACCCGTCGAGCAGGTAGCCGCCGAACACGTCGCCGGTCATGTGCTTGGTCGGCGGCATCCACTTCAGCGGCGCGTCGGGGAACAGCGCCCGGGCGAGCATCGCGTGCGCCAGCTCCAACCGGAAGGAGTCCGGGACGGTCGGGTTGATCTCGAAGGCGTGGCCCAGGCCCAGCTGCCAGTCCTCGAGCCCGGCCTCGCGGGCGAACCGCTCGTTGAGCAGCTGGCTGACCGTGACGGTGTGCGCCTCGTCGACGGCGTCGGCGGTGGTGAGGTAGTTGTCCTCGCCGGTGTTGATGATGATCCCGGCGCGGGCGTGCACCATCCGGCTGAACCGCTGGTCGACGAAGGTGCGGATCGGGTTGATGTCGCGGAAGAGGATCCCGTACATCGCGTCGTTGAGCATCATGTCCAGCCGCTCCAGGCCGGCCAGCGCGGCGATCTCGGGCATGCACAGGCCCGAGGCGTAGTTGGTCAGCCGGACGTAGCGGCCCAGCTCCGCGCTCACGTCGTCCAGGGCGGCCCGCATGAGCCGGAAGTTCTCCTGGGTGGCGTAGGTGCCGGCGTACCCGGTGCGGGTGGCGCCCTCGGGCACGTAGTCCAGCAGCGACTGCCCGGTGGAGCGGATGACGGCGATGACGTCGGCGCCGGCCCGGGCGGCGGCCTGCGCCTGGGGGATGTCCTCGTAGATGTCGCCGGTGGCCACGATCAGGTAGATCCAGGGACGGCGGGGCGGGTCGCCGTGGGTGGCCACCAGCTCCTCCCGCCGGCGGCGGGCGGCGTCCACCCGGTCCAGGCCCGCCCCGACGGCGGCCAGCGCGGCCTCCCGGGCGCGCTCCTCGTCGCCGCCCACCGGCACCTCGAACCGGGCGGTGCCGGCACCCACCTGCTCGGCGACGTCCTGCAGGCCGGCCGCCGCGCCCGAGGCGATGGCGTGCCAGACCGGCAGCGCGACGCCGTGCTCGAGGCCCACCTGCTCGCGGACGACGTCCACCACCCGGTTCACCCAGGGGATCTCGCCCTCGCCGGTGACCGGGTCGGTGCCCTCGAGGCCGGCCAGCCGCAGCACGGCCCGCTCGACGGACACGGTGGTGTGCCGGGTGGCCAGGTCGATGACCGGCTGCGCGGCCAGCCCGGCGAGCTCGCGGGCCCGGGCGACCAGCGCGGGGTCCAGGGTCAGGCGGGCGCTCACGGTGCTCCTCGGACGACGTCGCCGGCCACCAGCAGGCCGGTGCAGGTGGGCCGGGCGCGCTTCGCGAGCACCCCGGACAGGGTCAGGTCGGTGGCCCACAGCGCCAGGTGCGCCGGCGCGCCCACGGCCAGCGGGCCGTCCGGGTGCTCGCCGCGGGCGGCGTACCAGCCGCCGTGGGTGGCGGCGTCGTAGGCGTCGAAGGGCCGCATCCCGGCGCCGGGCGTGCGGTGGTCGACCGCGGCGTGCACCCCGCCCCAGGGGTCCAGCGGGGTGACCGGGGCGTCGCTGCCCAGGGCGACCGCGACCCCGGCGTCGGAGAGGTCGGCCAGCGGGTTGCACGCCAGCGCCCGCTCGACGCCGAGGCGCTCGGCGTACATGCCGGCGTCCCCGCCCCAGGCGGCGTCGAAGGCCGGCTGCACGCTGGCCACCACGCCGAGGGACCGCATGGTCTCCACCGCGTCGGGCGAGACCATCTCGACGTGCTCGAGCCGGTGCCGGCAGTCCCGGACGGCGTCGCGGCCCAGCTGCTCGGCCACCTGGGCGACCGCGGCGAGCACCTGGTCGACGGCGGCGTCGCCGATGACGTGGAACCCGGCCTGCACGCCGGCCACGGTGCAGGCCCGCACGTGCTCGACGAGCTGGCCGGTGTCGAAGCGCAGCGCGCCGGAGGTGTCGGGCCGGTCGGCGTAGGGCGTGGACAGCGCGGCGGTGTGCGAGCCGAACGCGCCGTCGCAGAACAGGTCGCCGCCGGCCCCGGCCAGGCCGAGCTCGGCGACGACGTCCAGACCGCCGCGCTCGGACAGCTCCCCCCACCAGCCCAGCACCTGCGGGCCGGGGGCGTCCCCGGCGAGCCGGAGCAGGCCGGCGAGGTCCTCGGCGCTGGACACCTCGGGCCCGGCCATCTCGTGCAGGCAGCCGATGCCGAGGTCGGCGGCCGCGTCGAGGGTGGCGCGCTGGGCGGTGGCCCGCTGCACCGGGTCGACGGAGCCGTAGGCCACCTGGCGGGCGGCGTGGTGGGCGTCCAGCCGCAGCTGGCCGTCGGCGCCGTAGCCGGGCAGGTCGGTGATCCCGGGGATGCGGTCCAGCAGGGCGGTGGAGACGGTCGCGGAGTGCACGTCGACGCGGGCCAGGTAGGCGGGCCGGTCGCCGACCACGGCGTCCAGGTCGTGCCGGGTGATCGCCCGGCCCTCGGGCCAGACCGTCTCGTCCCAGCCGGTGCCCAGCACCGTGCCGGTGGGCTGCGCGGCGACGTGCGCGGCGACCGCCGCCAGCGCCGACCGCAGGCTGTCGGCGCCGTGCAGCGCCAGCCCGGTCAGCGCCAGGCCGGTGGCGGTGGCGTGCACGTGGGCGTCGACGAAGGCGGGGGTGAGCAGTGCTCCCCCGCCGTCCCAGGTGCGGTCGGCGTGCGGTGCGTCCGCGGCCGGGCCGACCCAGGCGACCGCTCCGTCGACCACGTGCACGGCCCGGTCGGCGGCGTCGCCCACGGTGACCCCGGTGAGCAGCAGGCTCATGCGTGCACGCGCGGGTCGATCAGCGCCCGCACGCCGGCGGTGCGCCGGTACAGGTCCAGGGCCAGGGCGGCGTGCCCCGGCGTGTAGCCGTTCCCGATCAGCATCCGCACGTCCGCTGCCATCCCCTCCGCGCCCAGGGCCGCCGCCGGGAAGGAGGTGGCCATCCCGAAGAAGACCACAGTGCCGCCGTCGGCCGTCGCCAGCACCGCCCCGTGCTCGGCGCCGGGGACGTCGACGCAGACCACCGTGGTGTCGACCGGCTCCCCCAGTGCGGCCGACACCGACAGCGGGTCGGTGGCGTCGGCGACGACGACCTCGTGCGCCAGGCCGGCCGCGCGCAGGGCCGCGGCCTCCCGCTCGTCGCGGACCACGCCCACCACCCGGCGGGCGTGCGCCTCGCGGGCCGCGGCCACCGACAGGCAGCCGGACTTGCCGGCGGCGCCGAGCACCGCCACCGAGGACCCGCGCCGGACGACCCGCTCGACCAGCGCGGGCGCGCCGCAGACGTCGAGCAGGGCCAGGGCGACCTGCTCGGGCAGGTCGTCGGGCAGGACGGCGGCGATGGAGCGGGCGAAGAGGACGGCGGTGCCCCGGGCGGGGACCTGCTCGCTGCGGCCGTCCCAGCGCTCGAGCCCGTCGGTGATCCGCAGCGGGGTCAGGGTGAGGGAGACCAGCGTGGCCACCCGCTGACCGACGGCCAGGCCCAGCGGGGAGTCCTCCCCCACCTCGGCGACCCGGCCGATGAGCATGCCGCCCGAGCCGGTGACCGGGTTCTGCATCTTCCCGCGCTCGGCCACGATGCCCAGGACCGCGGCGCGCACCGCGTCGCCGTCCCCGCCGTGGGCCTCGGTGAGCTGGCGGAAGGACGCCGCGTCGAGGTTGAGCCGCTCGACGTCGATGCGGACCTCGTCGCGCCCCGTGGGGCCGTCCGCGTCCAGCCGGTGGGCGGCCTGGGGCAGCACCCCGGCCGGCTCCAGCACCCGGTGCACCCCGAGGGACCGCTCCGCTGCCGTCGTCACGTCCTGCTCCTCTTCCTCGGAGGGTTGAGAAACTATCGTAGAACTCACGTTTTGCCGAACGATCTCCCGTATGGTGCGGGTGTCGCACTGAGAAGTCGTTGGAGGTCGTCGTGCTGGAGCAGCCCTACGAGTACCGGGCCAAGGCCCTGGTCGAGCCCGACTGGCGTCGGCTGCCGGGCTTCGCCGAGGTCACCGAGGAGCAGTGGCGCAGCGCCCAGTGGCAGCGGGTCAACTGCGTGAAGAACCTGCGCCAGCTGCGCGGGGTGTACGGCGACCTGCTCGACGAGTCCTTCTACGCCGACGTCGAGGCCGACCAGGCCGGGCGCGCGACCATGTCGCTGCTGCTGCCGCCGCAGATGCTCAGCACGATGGTGCCGGACGCGGTGCCCACCACCGCGGCGATGCTGGCCGACCCGGTGCGGCGCTACATGCTCCCGGTGGCCTCTGACCGCCTGGCCGCTGCCGCGGCCAGCCACCCCTACGCCGCGCGCGACTCCCTGCACGAGCACGAGATGTGGGCCGTCGAGGGCCTGACCCACCGCTACCCCACCAAGGTGCTGGCCGAGCTGCTGCCCACCTGCCCGCAGTACTGCGGCCACTGCACCCGGATGGACCTGGTCGGCAACTCCACCCCGGCGGTCACCAAGCTCAAGTTCGACCTCAAGCCGGTCGACCGGCACGCGGAGATGCTGGGCTACCTGCGCCGCACCCCCGGCGTCCGCGACGTGGTCGTCTCCGGCGGCGACGTGGCCAACCTGCCGTTCAAGAACCTGGAGGCCTTCGTCTCGGGCCTGCTGGAGATCGAGTCGGTGCGCGACATCCGGCTGGCCTCCAAGGCGCTGATGGGTCTGCCGCAGCACTGGCTGCAGGACGACGTCGTGGCCGGCATGGCCCGGTTGGCCACCACCGCCCGCGAGCGCGGTGTCTCCCTGGCGGTGCACACCCACGTCAACGCCGCGCAGTCGGTGACCCCGCTGGTCGCCGAGGCCGCGCAGGCGATGCTGGCGGCCGGGGTGCGCGACGTGCGCAACCAGGGCGTGCTGCTGCACGGGGTCAACGACACCGCCACCCAGTTGCTGGACCTGTGCTTCGCGCTGCTCGACGGTGCCGGCGTCACGCCCTACTACTTCTACATGTGCGACATGATCCCGTCGGCCGAGCACTGGCGGGTGCCGCTGTCGCAGGCGCAGACCCTGCAGCACGACCTGATGGGCTACCTGCCCGGCTTCGCCACCCCGCGCATCGTCTGCGACGTGCCCTACGTCGGGAAGCGCTGGGTGCACCAGGTCGCCGAGTACGACCGCGAGCGGGGCATCAGCTACTGGACGAAGAACTACCGCACGGGCATCGAGCGGACCGACGAGGCCGCGCTGGACCGCCGGTACACCTACTACGACCCGATCCACTCGCTGCCGGCCGCGGGCCAGCAGTGGTGGGCCGACCGCGCGGTCGACCCGGTGGCCGCCGAGGCCGCCGCGGCCGCCTCCCGGGAGGCATCGGTCGCGCAGCTGGGGTGAGCTGGGGTAGGCAGGGTCGGTGGAGCTGCTGCGCACCGACCGCCTGCTCGTCCGGGCGTGGACGACGTCGGAGGACGACCTGGCGCGGCTGGCGGACCTGTACTCGCGGCCCGAGGTGCTGCGCTGGCTCTCCGGACCGCCCTCGGGCGGGGTGGCCGCCCTGGTCGACCGCTGGCGGCAGGTGCACGAGGCCGACCCGCGGGCCGGGTGCTGGGCGGTCGAGCCGCTGGCCGGCGGGCCGGTGGCCGGCACCCTGCTGTTCAAGCCGCTGCCCGACGGGGTGGGCGAGTTCGAGGTGGGCTGGCACCTGCACCCGGACAGCTGGGGCCACGGCTACGCCACCGAGGCGGCCGCGGCGGTGGTCCAGCGGGCCTTCGAGGACGGCCTGCCGGAGGTCTACGCCGTCGTCCGCCCCGGGAACGAGCCGTCGATGGCGGTCTGCCGGCGGCTGGGCATGGAGCCGCTGGGCCGCACCACCCGCTGGTACGGGGTGGACTGCGAGGCCTTCCGCCTCATCGCCCCCGACGTCGTCGACTGACCAGCGACCCGAGGACGTGGCGCACCTGCTCCACCGGTGAGCGCCGGACCGCGGCAGCGGTGCCCCGCACGTCGTGGATGTCGAGCTCGCGCGCCTGCTCCGGGGTCGGCGCGGTGCCGCCGAGGTGGGCGGGCAGCCACCACCGGTCGTCCTCGCCGGCCGGGCTGTCGGGGTAGCTGCGCTGGGCCTCCTCCAGCAGCGCCTCCATGGCCGCGCGGGTGCGGCGGAGCACCGACTGGGTCTTCTCCCCCGGCTCCGGCACGACCGGCTCGCCGAGCAGCACGGTCACCGGGACGCCGCGGCGCAGCACCACCCGCCGGTTCTTGGTGGCGACGCGGTGCCCGCCCCACAGGGCGGCGGGGACGACCGGGACGCCGGCCTGCACGGCCATCCGGGCGGCGCCGGCCTTGAGGTCCTGCACGGTGAAGGAGCTGGAGATCGTGGCCTCGGGGAAGACCCCGACCACCTGGCCGCCCGCCAGCGCCCGCACCGCCTCGTCGAAGGCGGCCACGCCGGCGGTGCGGTCGACCGGGATGTGCTGCATCGCCCGCATGGCGGGACCGGCGAACCGGTTGTCGAAGACCGACGCCTTCGCCATGAACCGGACCAGCCGGTGCTGCGGCAGCGCGGCCAGCTCCAGGTAGGTGAAGTCGAAGTAGCTGACGTGGTTGCTGGCGATCACCGCCCCGCCGTGCCGGGGCAGGTGCTCCGCCCCGCGGACGTCGAACCGGAACCCGAAGGCCTTCAGCACGACCAGGAACACCCGGATGACCAGCCGGTAGGGCCGGTCGCGGGGGTCGGGCGAGGGGCCGAACAGGTCGCGGCGGACGACGTCGCGCCACTGGGGGGTCTGCATGGGCCGGACCCTAACCGCGGGTGCGGCGTGCGGGCGCGCTCAGCACAGCGCCAGCTGCTCGGGCTCCGCGCGGGCCGGCTCGGGCGCCGCGGGGCCGGGCAGCGAGCCGTGCGGGAAGGCCGCCGACTCGTCGCCGGGCAGACCCCGGGCCTCTCCCCCGCTGTGCCGGTCCAGCCCGTGCGCCGCGAGGATCGGTGCCACCCGCGCCGACAGCCAGCTGCGGTACTCCGCCGGCACGTAGGCGCCCCGGCTGTAGAGCGTGCGGTACCGGCCGACCAGCTTGGGGTGCTCGCGGGAGAGCCAGGCGGTGAACCACTCGCGGGCGCCGGGTCGCAGGTGCAGCGGCAGCACGGTCACCCCGGTGGCGCCGGCCTCGGCCACGGCCGCGATCGCCCGCTCCAGGTGGTCCTTCTGGTCGGTGAGGCCGGGCAGCACCGGGGCGAGGAAGACCCCGCAGGGCAGGCCCGCGTCGGCGATGCGGCGGACGAGCTCCAGCCGGGCCCGCGGGGTGGGGACGCCGGGCTCCAGGCTGCGGTGCAGCTCGTCGTCCCAGATCGCCAGGGAGACGCCCAGGCCGATCGGTACGTCGCGGGAGGCAGCAGCGAGCAGCGGCAGGTCGCGGGTGAGCAGCGTGCCCTTGGTGAGGACGGAGAACGGGGTGCCCGACCGGGCGAGGGCGTCGATGACCCCGGGCATCAGGCGGTAGCGGCCCTCGGCGCGCTGGTAGGGGTCGGTGTTCGTGCCCAGCGCCACGTGCTCGCGCTTCCAGGACGACCGGGACACCTCTCGCCGCAGCACCTCGGCCACGTTGGTCTTCACCACGATCTGCGAGTCGAAGTCCGACCCCGTGTCCAGCTCGAGCCATTCATGCGTTTTCCTGGCGAAGCAGTAGACGCAAGAATGACTGCATCCTCGGAACGTGTTCACCGTGTAGGCGAATGGCATCGAAGAATGGTCGGGCACTTTGTTGAGCGCGGACTTGGCGCGGACCTCGTGCAGGGTCAGGCCGGGGAACTCGGGCACCTGCAGGCTGCGCAGCAGACCGGCGACGGTGGGCAGCCCGGGGAGCGTGCCGGGCTCCTCGAGGTCCAACCGCTGGGCGTCCCATCGCATGCACCCAGTCGAACACACGTTCGGTGCGTTGTCGACGCGCCGGGCCGGGCTGTGGACAACTACGGCGGCGGCTCGCCGACGTCCAGCCGGCGGAGCAACCCGTCCTGCACGGTCAGCCCGTGCAGCACCCGGGTGTCGGACAGCAGATCGCCGTCGGCGTCCCGGACCACCTGGTGCACGGTCACGGCCGGACCGGGGTGCACCTGCTCGGGGACGACCGAGAACCGGACGTCGCGGGCCTGCCGGGCCAGGTGCTCGGCGACGGCGGACCGGCCGAGCACCCGCCCGCCGGACCAGGGCTCGGGCCAGTCGACGTCGGGGTGCAGCTGCGCCACCACCGCCGGCAGGTCACCGGCGGTCCAGGCGGCGTAGAAGCCGTCGACGTCGAAGGCGGTCACACCGGCGGGCGGTCCTCGTAGAAGGTGCTCAGCACGACCGTCGTCCGGGTGGTCACGTTCGCCGCCGCGCGGATCTCGGCGAGCAGGCCCTCCAGCGCGTCCGGCGAGGCCACCCGCACCTTGAGCATGTAGCTGTCGGGTCCGGCGACCGAGTGGCAGGCCTCGATCGCGGTGAGGTGCGCCAGCCGGGCCGGGGCGTCGTCGGGCTGGGCGACGTCGATCGGGGTGATCGAGACGAAGGCGACCATCGGCAGGCCGACCGCCTTGGGGTCGACCCGCGCCGAGTAGCCGGTGATGACCCCCCGCTGCTCGAGCCGCCGCACCCGCTGGTGCACCGCGGACACCGACAGCCCGACCTGGGTGGCCAGCTCGGTGTAGCTGGCCCGGCCGTCGCGGGCGAGGGCGGCCAGCAGTGCGCGGTCGACGTCGGCGCGGGGCTCGAGCTTGTCCAGCGGTTCGGCGGCCATCGGGTCACCCGGGGAGTTCGACGAGGTCACGGGGTCCTTCGTTCAGCGTGCGGGCGCCGTCGGGGGTGCAGACGACGATGTCCTCGATGCGGGCGCCGTGCCGGCCGGCCAGGTAGATGCCCGGCTCGACGGAGAACGCCATGCCCGGCTCCAGCGGCGTGGTGTTGCCGGCGACGACGTAGGGCGCCTCGTGGGTGTCCAGGCCGATGCCGTGCCCGGTGCGGTGCAGGAACTGCTCGCCCCAGCCGGCCGCCGTGATCGCGTCGCGGGCGAAGGCGTCGACCTGCTCGGCGGTCACCCCGGGCGCGACGGCGGCCCGGGCGGCGTCCTGCGCGGCCTGCAGCACGCCGTACCACTCGGCGGTCGCGGCGTCGGGTGCCCCGCCGACGGCGTAGGTGCGGGTGCAGTCGGAGCGGTAGCCGCTGGCCAGCTCCCCGCCGATGTCGACGACCACCAGGTCGCCGGCCTGCACGACGCGGTCGGACAGCTCGTGGTGCGGGCTCGCACCGTTCGGGCCCGAGCCCACGATGACGAAGTCGACGGCGACGTGGCCCTCGGCCAGGATCGCCGCGGCGACGTCGGCGCCCACCTCGGCCTCGGTGCGGCCGACCCGCAGCCACTCCCCCATCCGGGCGTGCACCCGGTCGATGGCCGCGGCCGCGGTGGCCAGCTCGGCGACCTCGGCGTCGGACTTGACCACCCGCAGCCGGTCGAGCACCGGGGTCGCCAGCTCGAGGCGTGCCCCGGACGCCGCGCGCTGCAGCCCGAGGGCGTGCTCGGCCCACGTGCGGGCGCCCACGGCCAAGGCCTGCGGGTCGCGGCCGAGGCGGGCCCGGAGCTCGCTCGCGACCAGCGCGAACGGGTCGTCGGTCTCGTCCCACGCGACCAGCTCCAGCCCCAGCGCGCCGGCGGGCGACGCCGCGACCATCGGCGCCTCCAGCCGGGGCACCACCAGCAGCGGCGCGCCGGTGGCGGGCACCACCAGCGCGGTGAGCCGCTCCAGGGCGTGCGCGGCGTACCCGCACAGGTACCGCAGGTCGGCCCCTGGGGTGACGACGACGGTGTCCAGGCCCAGCTCGGCGGTGACCTCGCGGGCGCGGTCGAGCCGCTGGGTGGTCACCAGGCCGTCGCTGGGCGTCGGCTGGGTGGAGTCGGACGGCACGCCCGGCACAGTAACCAGACCGTCGGACGGTTCCGGACGAGTTGTTGCCGAGCCGTTACCGTCCCGCGGTGTGACGACGATGCTCCTGGATGCGGCCAGTCTCTACTTCCGGGCCTTCTACGGGGTGCCCACCAGCGTCACCGCGCCCGACGGGATGCCGGTCAACGCCGTCCGCGGGTTCCTGGACATGTCGGCGCGGCTGATCGCCGCGCACCGGCCCGAGCGCTTCGTCGCCTGCTGGGACGACGACTGGCGCCCGGCCTTCCGCACCGACGCGGTGCCCTCCTACAAGGCGCACCGGCAGTCGCCCGAGGGCGGCGAGGAGGTGCCCGACGAGCTCGGTCCGCAGGTGCCCGTGCTGGTGGAGGTGCTGGCCGCGGCCGGCATCGCCCGGGTCGGCGCACCGGGCTACGAGGCCGACGACGTCATCGGGACCCTGGCCACCCGTGCCGCCGGGCCGGTCGACGTGGTCACCGGTGACCGGGACCTGTTCCAGCTGGTGGACGACGCCCGCGGGGTGCGGGTGCTCTACACCGCCCGCGGCGGCATCGGCGACCTGGACGTCGTCGACGAGGGCGCGGTCGCGGCCAGGTACGGCGTGCCCGGGAGGTCCTACGCGGACTTCGCGGTGCTCCGCGGCGACCCCAGCGACGGGCTGCCCGGGGTGAAGGGCGTCGGGGAGAAGACGGCGGCCGCCCTGGTCACCGCCTTCGGCACCCTGCAGGGCATCCGGGAGGCGGCCGCGCGCACCGCCGTCCCGAAGGCACCGTTGACCGCGTCGGTGCTCAAGAAGCTGCACGAGGCCTCGGCCTACCTGGACGTGGCGCCCGCCGTCGTCCAGGTGGTCACCGACATCGAGATGCCCGCCGTCGAGGGCCACCTGCCGCGGTCCCCCGCGGACCCGGCGGCCCTCGACGCGCTGGCCGAGCGCTACGGCCTGCAGACCTCGGTGGCCCGCCTGGCGTCGGTGCTGGGCTGGTGACCTACTCCGACCACTCGTAGGCGCCGTCGTCGCCGGTGATGCGGATGGTGATGGTGACGTCCTCGTCGTCGGCGGTGGTGCCCGAGCACGTGTAGGTCGCGTCGACGTCGACCTCCATGTCCTCGTCGCAGCTGAGGTCGACCGCGACGTTCTCGCGCTCCTCGAACTGCGCGGCGACGTCGCGCTGCACGGCCTGCGGGTCCAGGGTCTTGGAGCCCAGCACCAGCGGCAGCACGATCGCCGCGGCGATGACCACCAGGCCGAGGACGACCAGGCCGATGATCAACCCGGTGCGCTTGCGCTTGGCCGGCTGCTGCTGGCCGAAGCCGGCCTGCTGGCCGTACTGGTTCTGCTGGCCGTACTGCTGCCCCTGCTGGCCGTACCCGCTGGGGCCCGGGCCGTAGCCGGACTGGCCCTGCTGGCCGTACCCGGGCTGGCCCTGCTGGCCGTAGCCCGACTGGCCGTACTGACCCTGCCCCGAGCTGCCCTGCCCGTAGCCGCCGGCGCCCTGGCCGTAGCCGGACTGCCCCTGCTGGCCGTACCCGGACTGGCCGTAGCCGGGCTGCTCCTGCTGGCCGTAGCCGGGCTGGCCGTAGCCGGACTGCGCCTGCTGCCCGTAGCCGCCCTGGCCCTGCTGACCGGCCGGACCGAACCCGCCCGGGCCCTGCTGCCCGGACTGGCCGTAGCCGGGCTGGCCGTAGCCGGACTGCCCCTGCTGGCCGTACCCGGGCTGGTCCTGCCCGCCCTGGCCCCAGCCCGACGACGACGGGGTCTGCTGCTGCCCGTACCCCGACCCACCCTGGCCCCACGCGGGCTGGCCCTGGCCCGGCTGGCCCTGCTGGCCCGAGGAGGACTCCGGCGTCGAGGACGACCCGCCGGACGCCGACGAACCCCACGACCCACCCTGCTCGCCCCACCCGGAGCCACCGGACGGCGCGCCCGGCGCGGCCGGGCCGTCACCGCGCAGCGGGATCATCCGGGTGCCGCCGTCACCGGGGCGGGTCTCGTCGCCGGTCCCGCGGGCGCCCTCGCCGGCGTCCGGGGTCCGGTCGGCCGGCCGGTCGTCGTCGTGCTGGTCGCCACCCTGCGGCGGGTTGGTCATCGTCGCTCCCTCGTCGTCGCGGGCCGGGCCCTCGCAGGTCACCGGCCACGGGCCGGGCCGATTCTCCACCACGCCGGGTCACCGCCCCACTCGACGCGACGGGTCAGCCGCTCACCGCGACCGCCACGACGCCCCGGCGGGTCCGCTCGACGGCCTGCCGGGCGGTGCGGGCCAGCGCGCCCTCGCTGACCTTGGCGATCTGGTCGAGCAGGTCGACCAGCTGCCGGGCCCACCGCACGAAGTCACCGCCGGAGAGCTCGGTGCCGGCCTGCTCGGCCCCGGCCAGCACCCGGTCCAGCGACTGGCCGTCGGCCCAGCGGTGGGCTGCCCAGGCGAAGCCGAGGTCGAGGTCGCGGCTGGGCCGCACCCCGTGCTCGGTCTCCACCGCGTGCAGCTCGGCGTGCACCTGCCGCATCCGCACCAACGCCGCGGACACCGGCCCCGAGGGCACCGGCGGCTGGCCCGGCCCGTCGCGGCGGGCCTCGAAGACCAGCGCGGAGGCGCACGCGGCCAGGCCCGGGGCGTCCAGCCCGTCGAACACCCCGGCGCGCAGGCACTCGGTGGTCAGCAGGTCGGCCTCGGACCAGATGCGCGACAGCTGCCGGCCGGCCGGGGTCACCACCGGCGCCTCGGCGGCCGGGTGCGGGCCGGGGCTGTGCTCCTCGGCGGCCGAGGGCGCGTCGGGCACCAGGTAGCCCAGCTCCTCCAGGACGTCGCAGGTGCGGTCGAACTGGCGGGTCAGCGACCCGGTGCGCTCCTCCATCTGGCGGCGCACCCGGTCGGCGTCCCGGCGGGCGCGCAGCCAGCTGTAGGCGCTGCGGACCAGCTCCTCCCGGTCGGGCAGCGTGTGCACCGGGTGCCGGCGCAGGGCGTGCCGGAGGTCGACGAGCACCGGGTCGTCGTCCACCGGGGCGCCGCGGCGGGTCCTGCGGGCGCCCAGGTCGTTCTCCAGCCGGGCGTTGCGCAGGGTGGAGGCCAGGTCGCGGCGGGCGTGCGGGCTGCGGTGGTTGAAGTGCTTGGGCACCCGCACCCGGGCCAGCGACTGCACCGGGGTCGGGAAGTCCAGCGGGCCCAGCCGGCCGGCCCACCGGTCCTCGGTGAGCACCAGCGGCCGCGGGTCGGCGAGCTCGGTGATGCCGGGGTCCAGGACGACGGCCAGGCCCTGGCGCCGTCCCGAGGGGACCCGGATGACGTCGCCGGGCCGCAGCGCCAGCAGCGTCTCGGCGGCCTCCTGCCGCCGGCGCGCGGCGGTGTCGCGGGACAGCTCCTTCTCCCGCTCGGAGATCTCCTGCCGCAGCAGCGCGTAGCCGGCGACGTCCCCCTTGCCCGCCGGGACGGCGGCCTCCAGCCGGAGGGCGTCCTCCTCGTTGCGGGCGGCCTGCCGGGCCAGCCCCACGACCGACCGGTCGGCCTGGAACTGGGCGAACGAGGACGCCAGCAGCTCCCGGGCGCGTTCCCGGCCGTAGGAGCCGACCAGGTTGACGGCCATGTTGTAGCTCGGCCGGAACGACGAGCGCAGCGGGTAGGTGCGCGTGCTGGCCAGCCCGGCAACGGACACCGGGTCGACACCGGGGCTCCACACCACCGCGGCGTGGCCCTCGACGTCGATGCCGCGGCGCCCGGCCCGGCCGGTGAGCTGGGTGTACTCCCCCGGCGTGACGTCGACGTGGGCCTCGCCGTTCCACTTGGTCAGCTTCTCCAGCACCACCGTGCGGGCAGGCATGTTGATGCCCAGCGCCAGGGTCTCGGTGGCGAAGACGGCCTTCACGAGGCCGCGGACGAAGCACTCCTCGACGGTCTCCTTGAACGCCGGAACCAGCCCGGCGTGGTGCGCGGCCAGCCCGGCCAGCAGGCCCTCCCGCCACTCCCAGAAGCCCAGCACCTGCAGGTCGGCCTCGTGCAGCGAGCCGGTGTGCCGGTCGACCACCTCGGCGATCGCGGCCCGCTCGGCCTCGTCGGTCAGCCGCAGGCCCGACCGCAGGCACTGCTCGACGGCGGCGTCGCAGCCCTTGCGGCTGAACACGAAGGTGATGGCCGGCAGCAGCCCGGCCGCGTCGAGCCGGGTGAGCACCTCGGCGCGCCCGGGCGGGGTGTACCGGGGGCGGTGCTCGTAGCGGTCCTTGCTGCGCCGGCTCGCCCCGCCGTGCCAGGAATCCAGCCGGCGCTCCTGCTCCTTGACGTAGCGCACCAGCTCCGGGTCGACGACGGCGGCGCCGCGCTCGCGGGTGGACAGCTGGGCGACGCCGGCCAGGTGCGCGCTGGGCCGCAGGGCGAACAGGTCGAAGACCCGTCCGCCGACGAGCATGTGCTGCCACAGCGGGATGGGCCGGATCTCGCTGACCACCACGCGGGTGTCGCCGCGCACGGTGACCAGCCAGTCGGCGAACTCCTCGGCGTTGCTGACGGTGGCCGACAGGGACACCAGGGCGACGTCGTCGGGCAGGTGGATGATCACCTCCTCCCACACCGCGCCGCGGAACCGGTCGGCGAGGTAGTGCACCTCGTCCATGACCACGTAGCCCAGGCCGCGCAGCGCCGGGGAGTCGGCATAGAGCATGTTGCGCAGCACCTCGGTGGTCATCACCACCACGGGTGCGTCGCCGTTGACCGCGTTGTCGCCGGTGAGCAGGCCGACCCGGTCGGGGCCGTACCGGTCGACCAGGTCGGCGAACTTCTGGTTCGACAGGGCCTTGATCGGCGTCGTGTAGAACGCCTTGCGCCCCTCGGCCAGTGCCTTGTGCACCGCGAACTCCCCGACCACGGTCTTGCCGGCGCCGGTGGGCGCGCAGACCAGCACGCCCGAGCCCTCCTCGAGGGCCTCGCAGGCCTCCTGCTGGAAGGGGTCGAGGGTGAACCCGAGGTCGAGCACGAAGTCCGACAGCAGGGGGAAGCGCCCCCGGCGCCGGGAGGCCGCGTACCGCTCGGACGGGCTCAGGTCGGCGGACATGTCCCCCACCGTAGAAGGACCACGTCTCCCCCCGCAGCGCGCTCCGCGCCCTACGGGACCCTGCGACGAGGCCGTTCCAGCCGCTCACCACGGTCGGCGCCGAGCACCGCGAGGGCCCCGGGGACGACGGTGCAGCGCTGTGGCAGCGGCCCGACCGGCTCGCCGTCGGCCCAGGTCGTCAGGCCCTCGGCGGCGAGCTCGACGGTGCGGGCGCGCAGCACCCGGACGGCGGGGTGGGTGGTGTGCGTGCCGGCGGCCAGCCGCGGGCGCGTGCGCACCAGTTCCCGGCGGCTGACCGGGCCGACGACGGTGACGTCCAGCCACCCGTCGGCGGGGTCGGCGTCCGGGCAGATCCGCAGCCCGCCGCCGTAGACGCCGGTGTTGCCGACGGCGACCAGGGTGACGTCGTGGTCGGTGACCTCGCCGTCGAGGGTCAGCCGCACCCGCCGGGGCCGCAGCCGGGCCAGCTCCAGGGCGGTCGCGAGGTCGTAGCGGCGCCGTCCGGGTGGCCAGCGCAGCCGGTTGACCCGGTCGCTGACGGCGGAGTCGAACCCGCAGCACAGCACGGTGGCCCACCAGCGCTGCCCGCCGTCCCAGCTGCTGCGCACCAGGTCCAGGGGGCGCCCTCCACCGGTCCGCAGGTCGGCGACCGCGGCGTCGGCGGCGGCGAGGGGGTCGGCGGGGACGCCGAGGGCGAGGGCCAGGTCGTTGCCGGTGCCGGCCGGCAGCACCGCCAGCGGGGTGCCGGTGCCGGCCAGCCCCTGGACGGCGGCGTGCGCGACGCCGTCGCCGCCGAGGGCGGCCACCGCGTCGACGTCCGCCGCGACCTGGCCGACGGCCCGCTCGGCGGCGGCGCGGTCGGGTGCCTGCAGTGGCTGTACCTCGACGCCGGCCGCGGTCAGCCGTGCGGTGACCGCACCGGCGGCGTCCCGGGCACGCCCCCGGCCGGCCGCGGCGTTGACCAGCAGGGCGACGCGGGTCAGCCCGGGCCGTCCAGGCGGGTGGGCCGGGTGTCGAGGGCGGAGGGACGGGCGTCCAGCGGCGAGGCCTCGTCGTCGTCGAGGCCGGCGTAGAACGCGGTGCCGTCGCGGCGGGCGCGCCGCTTGTCCACCACCCGGGCGATCTGGATGGCCAGCTCGAACAGCACGCACATCGGCAGCGCCATGAGCAGCATCGTGAACGGGTCCTGCGTCGGGGTGATGAAGGCGGCGAAGACGATGGTGAGGAAGAAGATCCACCGCCGGGCCTTCGCCAGCGCGGCGTAGGACAGCACCCCGACCAGGTTCAGCGCGACGGCCACCAGCGGGACCTCGAAGGACACCCCGAAGGCGAGCAGGATCGAGATGACGAAGCCGATGTAGTCCTGCGCGGTGAGCGCGATGGCCACGTTGTCGCCGGCCAGGCCCAGCAGCAGGGTGAGCCCGGCCTGCAGCGAGACGTAGGCCAGCGCCGAGCCGCCGGCGAACAGCAGGCTGGCCGCGGCGACGAAGGAGACGCCGTAGCGCTTCTCGTTCTGCTTCAGGCCCGGGGTGAGGAAGGCCCAGATCTGCCACAGCCAGAACGGTGCGGACAGCACGACACCGGCGATGAAGGCGATCTTCAGGCGGATGAGCGCGCCGCCGAAGACGTCGGTGACCAGCAGCCGGCAGTCCCCCACCGTGCCGCCGGTGCCCAGCGCGCGGTCGTCGGAGGGGATCGAGCAGTACGGGGCCCGGATGAACTGGCCCAGGCCGTGGTCGTACCACCAGAACGCGATCGCGGTGCCGATGAGGATGAACAGCAGCGCGACGGCGATGCGGTTGCGCAGCTCCTTGAGGTGCGCGATCAGCGTCATCGTCGCCGCCTCGTCGCGCGGCGGACGGCGGCGCCGCCGGGTGCGCGGCCGGTCGGCCTCGGCGGTGCTCACGGGCGGGTGCGGGTCAGCGGGTGCCGTCGGCCGGGGTGCTGCCCGTCCGGGCGGCGTCGGCGCGGGCGCGGGCCTCGGCGGCCCGGGCCTCCGCGGCGCGGGCCTCGGCCTCGTAGTCGGGGGTGACGGGCGCGGCGGGGGCCGCGGGGGCGGCCGGCGGGGCGAGCTGGCCGCGGACGGTGGTGGCCTCGTCCTTGCCGCGGACGTCGTCGTCCTTCATGCCCTTCATCTCGCCCTTGAAGATGCGCATCGACCGGCCCAGGGACCGGGAGGCGTCGGGCAGCTTCTTGTAGCCGAACAGCAGCAGCACGGCCAGGATGATCAGGCCGATCTCGAGCGGTCCGAGGTTCATCGTCTTCTCCGTGGTCGGTGGGGGCCGGCGCGTCCGCGAGGTTACGCGTCCGGCGTGCGCTGGCGGGTGGCCGCGGCGGCGGCCAGCGACTGCTGGAGCTGCGCGGCGACCGGGGCGACGTCGCGCTGCAGGGCCGCCATCTCACGGGTGAGCCGCCCGAGCGCGCCGAGCAGGCCGTAGGCCAGCACGCCCAGGACGACCAGGGCGAGCACGACGACGACCAGCAGCACGATCAGCACGGGCCCGACCCTAGCCGGGGCCACCGACGGGAGGGCTGTGCCGGCCCTGACCAGCGCCTGTGCACCTGGGTTCAGTCGCTGTAGCGGGCCAGCGCCGCACGGGCGGCGGCCCGGACCTCGTCGGCCAGCTCGGGCGGGTCCTCCACCCGGGCCGCCCCGCCGAGGGAGGCGACCAGCCGGCGCGCCCACCCGGGGTCGCCGGTGCGCACGGCGACCGACAGGCCCCCCGGCGGGTCGTCGACGGCGACGACCTCCTCCACCGGGAAGTAGTCGGCGACCCACCGCGCGCTGCGGTCCAGCCGCAGCCGGACCAGCGGCTGGTCCTCGGCCGGCTGGTACAGGCCGTCGTCCAGGTCGCGGGGCCGGGCCTGCTCGGGCGGGGCGGAGGGCTCGTCGAGCACGGTCAGGTCGTCGATGCGGTCCAGCCGGAACAGCCGGGTGCCCTCGACCCGGCGGCACCAGGCCTCCAGGTACCAGTGGCCCTCCACCAGCAGCAGCCGCATCGGGTCGACGGTGCGCTCGGTGCGCTCGTCCCGGCTGGGCACGTAGTAGTGCAGGTGCAGCGCGCGGCCGGCCTGCAGCGCCTCGCGCACCACGGCCAGGGTCTGCTCGCGGGCGTCGATGCTGACGGTCACCGCACCGGCGAGGTCGGCGGGCTCCCCCGCGGCGGCGGACACCTTGAGCAGTGCCCGGCTCACCGCGTCGGTCTCGGCCAGCCCCGGCAGTTCCAGCAGCGCGCGCAGCGCCACCACCAGCGCGACCGCCTCGTCGGTGGTCAGCCGCAGCGGCCGGACCAGCCCGGCGGTGTCGGTGACCCGCACGCGGTCGCCCTCGAAGGACAGGTCGACCAGGTCGCCGGGCCCGTGCCCGGGCAGCCCGCAGACCCACAGCAGCTCCAGGTCGCGGCGCAGCTGCGCCTCGCCGACCCCGAAGTCGCGGGCGGCGTCGGCCATGAGGACGCCGTCGGGCCGGGCCTCCAGGTAGGGCACCAGGGCCAGCAGCCGGGTCATCCGGTCGGTGGTGGGGGCGCTCACGACGCGGCCAGCCGGGTCAACCGCTCGAGCACCGCGGCGCGCAGCTCGGGCGGGGACTCCACCAGCACGTCGGGCCCGTGCGCGGCGATCTCGTCGGCCAGCGCCCAGGGCTCGGTGGTGCGCAGCTCCAGCCGGTCGTCGCCGGTGCCGTCCGGGCCGAGGTCGGTGGCGCGGCGCCGCAGCCCGACCGCGGTCCCCGGGCGGGCGGTGAGCACGACGACGTGCTCGGGCCGGCCCACCTGGCGGGCCACGACGGCGGCCAGGTCGAGGTCGGCGGGCGGGCTGAAGGCCTCGGGCGGGCCGCTGGCCCGCGGCGTACCGCTGATCCGGGAGAGCCGGAAGACCCGGGGGGCGTCGCGGTCGAGGTCGTGGCCGACGAGGTACCAGCGGCCGTGCCAGGACACCACGCCCCAGGGCTGCACGCGGCGCTTGACGCCGGTGTCCTCGTCGGGGCGGGCGTAGGTGAAGGTGAGCAGCCGCCGGTCGCGGGCGGCGGTGTAGCAGGCGTCGAAGGCCGGTTCCCCGCCGTCCAGCCGGGGCTGCAGCGGCAGCGTGCCGGCGCCGTCGACGTCCACCCCGGCGGCCCGCAGCTTGACCAGCGCGCCCTGCGCCGCACCGCCCAGCTGCGCGGACTGCCACAGCCGCAGCGCCAGGCCCACCGCGGCGGCCTCGTCGCCGGTCAGCGTGATCTCGGGCAGCTCGTACTGCGAGCGGGCGATCCGGTAGCCGTCCTCGGTGTCGAAGACGCTGGTGCGACCGGTCTCCAGGGGTACGCCGAGCTCGCGCAGGTCGGCCTTGTCGCGCTCGAACATCCGCTTGAACGCCTCGTCGGCGCGGTCGGAGCCGTCGGCGGGCTCGTAGCCGGGGACGATGCTGCGGATCCGCTCGGCGGTCACGTACTGGCGCGTGCCGAGGAGGGCGAAGACCAGGTTCACCAGTCTCTCCGCACGCTTGGCCGACACGCCTCACAGGCTAGTGCGTGACCTAGGTTGGGCCGGGTGAGCAGTCCCCTGGTGCCCGGCGAGGTGCCCGTGTCCCGGATCCGCTGGCGACGCGGGACGGTGACCGCCCTGGGCCGGACCTGGCGGGACTCGCTGGAGCTGCAGGTCGAGGTGCCCGGGGACGGCGAGCTGCGGGCCCTGGCGCACCCCTCGGTGGTGGGCACGCCGGAGGTGGGCGACGCCGTCCTGCTCAACACCACCGCCTGGGCGCAGCGGCTGGGCACCGGCGGCTACGCGCTGGTGGTCGCCGTCCCCGACCGGCTGCCGCCGGACCCGGCCGGACCCGGGCACCTGGTGAAGGGCCGCTACACCGGGCTGCAGGTGACCGTGCAGGGCGTCGACGAGCAGGACACCCCCCACCACCGGGTCATCGCCGAGGCCGAGGACGTCGAGGGCATGCCGGTGGTGGTGGCCGACCTGCACTCGGCGCTGCCGGCGGTGCTGGCCGGCGTGCACGCCACCGGCGCGGACCTGCGGGTGGCCTACGTGATGACCGACGGCGGCGCGCTGCCGGCGGCCTTCTCCCGGACGCTGGACGGGCTGTCCGGCTCGCTGGCCGGCGTCGTCACCGTCGGGCAGGCCTTCGGCGGGGACCTGGAGGCCGTCACCGTGCACACCGGGCTGCTCGCCGCCCGGCACGTGCTGCGGGCCGACGTCGCGGTGGTCGCGCAGGGCCCGGGCAACCTGGGCACCGGGACGCCGTGGGGGTTCTCCGGGGTGGCCGCCGGGGAGGCGTGCAACGCCGCGCACGTGCTCGGCGGGCGGACCGTCGGGGCGCTGCGGATCTCCGACGCCGACCCCCGGCCCCGGCACCGCGGGGTGTCCCACCACTCCCTCACCGCCTTCGGCCGGGTGGCGCTCGGCGGGGTGGCGCTGCCGGTGCCCGCCTCGGGCCTGTCCGACGAGCTCGAGGTGCAGGTCGCCGAGGACCTGGCCGGTCAGCCGGACCGCAACCCTGTGGTGGAGGTCGAGGTCGAGGGTCTGGACGACGCGCTGCGCGCCCTGCCGGTCGGGCTGTCGACGATGGGCCGCGGGCTGGACGCCGACCACGCCTACTTCCTGGCCGCCGCCTGCGCCGGCCGGTACGCCGCGACCCTCGCCGGCTGACCTGCGGCGCCACCTACGAGGACGGCGCCCAGCGGCCGGGCGGGTCGTCGTCGGTGCGGACCCAACCGGTCGGCTCACCGACCTGCAGGACGTCGGTGAGCCACCAGGTGGCATCGGGGTGCCACCCGGCCAGCACGGTCGCGGCCCCGGTGCCGGGTACCTCGACCGGACGGCCGGCGAGGGAGAGCCAGGTGGCCACCGGGACGTGGACACCGTCGACCTGCTCGGCCACGGCGCCCCAGTCCGGGACCAGCCAGTCCCCCACGCGACCCGTGCACCGGTACCAGTCGTGCCGGCGGGCGGCGCTGACCACCAGCGGGTGGCGGGCCACCAGGGACGCCCACCCGGCAGCGTCGCGGATCTCCAGGACGCGGGCGTCCGGCCCGGGGCGCACCGGCCACGTCGTCGCCGTCGGCCAGCCCATCTCGTCCTCGACGAGGTGCAGCCCGACCGGGGTCCGGACCGGTTGGACGACGGCAGGGCCGACCCGGTGGGGGCCCGGCAGCGTCCGGGTGCTGTGCGGAAGTCCGCTGGTGCACGGCGCGGACCACCACATGCCCGTCCAGGCGGCGTCCGGGTCGGCCGGCCGACTGCTGGCCTGGTGCTCATCGGCGGCGGCGCCCACCGCCCAGCCCGCGCCAGGTCAGCCCCGCCCTGGGGGCTGCCGGGTGCCGGGGATGTCGGACAGCGGCCAGTCGACGACGACCTGGTCGGCGGGGTCGGCACCCGCCCACCACCAGGCGTTCGCGGGGTCGGCGACGAGGTCAGCGGCGACCGGCTGCAGCAGCTCGACTGCCCGGGGGTCGGCCAGGGCCACGTCGGTGGGGTCGGGCTCCTGCCCGTAGCGCGCGGAGTCGACGCTGTCGGTCAGCGCTGCCCACAGGAGGCCCGCCGTCGGTTCCGGCCGGTCACGCACGGCGGCCGCCAGCGCGACCCACATGTCGGCGTCGCAGGACGCGTTCGGCGGCCAGGCCCCACCCGCGCCCTGGTGCACCAGCGCCAGGCACAGCCGACGGCCCCGCGGGCCGGCGAGCAGGTCCGTGACGGGGTCGACGAGCACCCGCCGAGTCTGCCGGTCCGCCCTCACATCGAGCTGATCAGCTTCTCCACGCGCTCGTCGACGGACTTGAACGGGTCCTTGCACAGCACGGTGCGCTGCGCCTGGTCGTTGAGCTTCAGGTGCACCCAGTCGACGGTGAAGTCGCGGCGCTTGTCCTGGGCCTTGCGGATGAACTCCCCGCGCAGCTTGGCCCGGGTGGTCTGCGGCGGCACGTTCTTGGCCTCGAAGACCCGGGGGTCGTGGGTGACCCGCTCGACCTGCCCGGCCCGCTCCAGCAGGTAGTACAGGCCCCGGCCGCGGCGGATGTCGTGGTAGGCCAGGTCGAGCTGGGCGACGCGGGCCGAGGACAGGGACAGGTCGTGCTTGGCGCGGTACCGCTCGATGATCGACTGCTTGATGGCCCAGTCGACCTCCCGGTCGACGAGCGAGTGGTCGCCGGTGTCGACGGCCTTGAGGGTGCGGCCCCACAGCTCGAGCATCTGCCGGTGCACCGGGCCCAGACCCTCGCGGTCGACGTACTCGGCGGCCCGGTCGTGGTACTCGGTCTGGATCTCCAGGGCCGACATCTCCCGGCCGTTGGACAGCCGGACCTTGCGGCGGCCGGTGAGGTCGTGGCTGATCTCGCGGATGGCCCGGATCGGGTTCTCCAGCGTCATGTCCCGCACCGGGACGCCGTCCTCGATCATCCGCAGCACCAGGTCGGTGGCGGCCACCTTGAGCAGGGTGGTCGTCTCGCTCATGTTCGAGTCGCCGACGATGACGTGCAGCCGGCGGTAGCGCTCGGCGTCGGCGTGCGGCTCGTCGCGGGTGTTGATGATCGGCCGGGAGCGGGTGGTCGCCGAGGAGACGCCCTCCCAGATGTGCTCGGCGCGCTGGCTGACGCAGTAGACCGCGCCGCGCGGGGTCTGCAGCACCTTGCCGGCGCCGACGACGATCTGCCGGGTGACCAGGAACGGGATGAGCACGTCGGCGAGCCGGGAGAACTCGCCGTGCCGGCCCACGAGGTAGTTCTCGTGGCAGCCGTAGCTGTTGCCGGCGGAGTCGGTGTTGTTCTTGAACAGGTAGATGTCGCCGGTGACGCCCTCGTCGGCCAGCCGCTGCTCGGCGTCGACCAGCAGCCCCTCGAGGATCCGCTCCCCCGCCTTGTCGTGGACGACGAGCTCGGTGAGGTCGTCGCACTCGGCGGTGGCGTACTCGGGGTGGCTGCCGACGTCGAGGTAGAGCCGGGCGCCGTTGCGCAGGAACACGTTCGAGCTGCGGCCCCACGAGACCACCCGCCGGAACAGGTAGCGGGCGACCTCGTCGGGGGAGAGCCGGCGCTGGCCCTCGAAGGTGCACGTGACGCCGTACTCGGTCTCGATGCCGAAGATCCTGCGGTCCACGGGACCGAGCCTAGGCCGGTGTACCGGGATCGGGGTCGACGCCGCCGGCGGTGTCGGGGGCGCCCGGGTCACCGAGCCCCGGCGGGGTGCCGGGGGCCGGCTCGGTCGGGACGGGCGGCGCCGGGGTCTCCTCGGCAGCCGGGGTCGACGCCTCCTCGGCGCCCAGCAGGGTGCGCAGCGCCGCCCCGGTGATCCGCCGGAACGTGCGCTTGGGCCGCGTGCGGTCCAGCACCGCGACCTCGAGCTGCTCGGCCGGGAGGGTCGAGTGCTCGCCGCCGTTGGCCTGGGTGGACGCGCTGGCCGCCGAGAGGGCCGCGACGCCGACCCCCAGGGCGTCGCGCAGCGGCAGCCCGGCGCGGAAGTGCTCGCGCAGGTGGGCGCTGACCGCCTCGGCCTGCCCGCCCATGACGACGAAGTCGGGCTCGTCGACGACCGAGCCGTCGAAGGTGAGCCGGTAGAGCTGGTCGGCCTCGGGGGTGGCGCCGACCTCGGCCACGCAGAGCTCGACCTCGAAGGGCTTCATCTGCTCGGTGAAGATCGACCCGAGGGTCTGGGCGTAGGCGTTGGCCACCACGCGGCCGGTGACGTCGCGGCGGTTGTAGGAGTAGCCGCGGACGTCGGCCAGCCGGACGCCGGCGACCCGCAGGCTCTCGAACTCCGAGTACCGGCCGACCGCGGCGAAGCCGATCCGGTCGTAGATCTCGCCGACCTTGTGCAGCGTCGAGCTGGGGTTCTCGGCGATGAGCAGCACGCCGCCGTCGTAGGTGAGGACGACGACGGAGCGGCCGCGGGAGATGCCCTTGCGGGCGTACTCCGAGCGGTCGCGCATGACCTGCTCGGCGGAGGCGTAGTACGGCATGGTCATGGCTCAGGCCTCCCGGCTCTCGGCGCCGGCGGAGCGGTCGGCGGTGATGGCCGCGGCGACCTCGGCCACCTCGGTGTCGGGCAGCCGGACCGCGCCCTCGGCGTCCACCCGGTAGACGATCGGGTACAGCCGCCGGACCGCGTCGGGGCCACCGGTGGCGGAGTCGTCGTCGGCGGCGTCGTACAGCGCCTCGACCAGGCTGCGGGTGGCCGCCTCGGCGGAGAGGCCGGGCCGCCAGGTCTTCTTCAGCGAGCCGCGGGCGAACAGCGAGCCGGAGCCGACGCTGGCGTAGCCGCGCTCCTCGTAGTTCCCGCCGGTGACGTCGTAGCTGAAGATGCGCCCGGCACGGGCGCCCTCGGCGGCGTCGAGGTCGTAGCCGGCGAACAGCGGGACGACGGCGAGACCCTGCAGGGCGGCGCCGAGGTTGCCGCGGATCATCGCGGCGAGCCGGTTGGCCTTCCCGTCCAGGGAGAGGGTCATCCCCTCGATCTTCTCGTAGTGCTCGAGCTCGACCTGGTAGAGCCGGACCATCTCGATCGCGATGCCCGCGGCGCCGGCGATGCCGATGACCGACCAGGAGTCGGCGGCGTAGACCTTCTCGATGTCGCGGCTGGAGATGAGGTTGCCCATCGTGGCGCGCCGGTCGCCGCCCATGAGGACGCCGCCGTCGTAGGTGGCCGCAACGATGGTGGTGCCGTGCGGTGCCAGGTCGGCCGCGGAGACGGCGGGCACCGGGCGCCTGCCGGGGAGCAGGTCGGGCGCGGTGGCGCCGAGGAAGTCGGTGAACGAGGACCCCACCCGGTCCAGGTAGGCGGGGGTGAACCCGCTCCGTCCGGCGATCTGCTCGCTCACCCGTGCGCCTCCTCCGCCGGCCCGCTCGTGGCGGGCCGATGTGCTGCCGCCGACCCGTGGCCGGGCCGGTCGGTGCTGCGCCGACCGGGCCGGGTGCCCCGTCGGTCTCGTCGATCCGACCCTAGTGGTGGCGTCGCGGTGCAGCCCGTCGCCGGGGGCGCCGCTGCCCCGCTGTGCTCCTCCAGGTACGCGACCGCCGCCCGGAACCGGTGCGGGTCGTCGAGGAACGGGCCAGACCCATGGTGCACCGGCTGCACAGGAGCGCCCGGACCGCGCCGCTGGCGTGCGCGTGGTCCAGGTGCCCAGCGCCCCGTCCCCGCAGCGGTTGCCCCGGGGGCGCGCATCGCGTGGACCTCCGCGCGGGTGAGCCCGTAGCGACGGACGAAGGAGGCCTCGTTCTGCGACCTCCGCCGGCAGACCGCGCCCGCACTCCGGGCAGTCCGTCACGACCAACACGGTCAGTGATCAGATGATCACTGACCGCCCTTCTGCACGTACGATTTCACGAACTCCTCGGCATTCGCCTCGAGCACCCCGTCGATCTCGTCGAGGATGTCGTCGACGTCCTCACCGAGCTTCTCGCGGCGCTCGGTGCCCTCGGCGTCGACGGTGGCCTCGACCTCCTCGGTCTCCTCGCGCGACCGCGTGGCCTTCTGCTGCCCGCCGGTGTCCCTGGTGGCCATCTGATCCTCCGCACTCGAGTGGGTGTGGTGCCCTGCTGCGCAAGCTACCCGCGGGGTGCGACAACCGGGTGTCAGGCCTCCCAGCCACCGAGGTGGCCGTGCAGCCCGTCGGCGAGGGCGTGCAGGCCGGCGATGCGGGCGTCGAAGGCCGGGGACATGGGCGGCTCGGTGACCCGCACGGTCACCTGCCACTGCACCTCGTCGACCCACCGGCCCTCCTCGGCCGCCACCGGGCCGGTCACCTCGTCGCCCGCCCGGCGGGCGGCGCCCGCGGCGAACGCGTCGGCCTGCTCACGGGTCACGAAACCGACCAGGTGCCGGGTCTCCCCCGACACCTCCGGCGCCTCGCCGCCGCTGCGCAGCCGGGCCGCGAGGTCGTCCAGGGCGAGCAGGACGTCAGCCGGCGTGGCGCCGGCCTCCAGCAGGCCGGCGGTGACCAGGTGCCGTCCGAGCGAGGACGTCAGCTGCGGCGGCAGGTCGCCGGACAGCAGGTGCACCTGCAGCGCCGAGAGGACGCGCACCACGGCGGCGATGTCCGTGGGCCGCACCGACCGGGCGGCCGGGCGGCGAGGACGCCGGGGTGGCGCCGGCTCGGGCGCGGCGGGCGCGGGCTCGTCGGGCACGCTCAGGCCCCGGTGATGGTGTCGACCAGCTCCTGGGCGCTGCCGACCCGGCCGAACAGGGCGCCCACGTGGTCGCGGGTGCCCCGCAGCGGCTCCATCGTCGGGACGCGCACCAGCGCCTCCCGGCCCAGGTCGAACACCACCGAGTCCCAGGACGCCGCGGCCACCTGCGCCGGGTAGCGCCGCAGGCACTCCCCGCGGAAGTAGGCCCGGGTGTCCTCCGGCGGCGCCGAGATCGCCGCGGTGACCTCCTCCTCCGTCACCAGCCGCTCCATCGCCCCGCGGGCCACCAGCCGCTGGTACAGGCCCTTGTCCGGCCGGATGTCGGAGTACTGCAGGTCGACCAGGGCCAGCCGGGCATCGCCCCAGCTGAGCCCATCGCGCTGCCGGTACCCCTCGAGCAGGCGCAGCTTCGCCGGCCAGTCGAGCCGGTCGGCGCAGCGCATCGGGTCGATCGCGAGGTCGTCGAGCACCTCGCCCCACCGGGCCAGCACGTCCAGCGTCTGCGGGTCGGTGTCGCCGGTCCGCTCGACGAACGCGCGCGCCCGGGCGAGGTACTCCTGCTGGACCTGCAGCGCCGTCAGCCGGCGGCCGTCCTTGAGCCGGACCTCGTGGGTCAGCGTGGGGTCGTGGCTGACCGACTGCAGCTCGGTGACCGGCTCCTCGATCGACAGGTCCGGGCCCAGGGCCCGCGCCTCGATCATCGCCAGCACCAGCGACGTCGTCCCCACCTTCAGGTAGGTGGACAGCTCGGCGAGGTTCGCGTCGCCGATGATCACGTGCAGCCGGCGGTACTCGTCGGGGTTGGCGTGCGGCTCGTCGCGGGTGTTGATGATCGGCCGCTTGAGCGTGGTCTCCAGGCCGACCTCGACCTCGAAGAAGTCCGCGCGCTGGGAGAGCTGGAAGCCCTGGGTGCGGCCGTCGGTGCCGATGCCGACCCGGCCGGCCCCGGCGAACACCTGGCGGGTCACGAAGAAGGGGATGAGCCCCTTGATGATGTCCAGGAAGGGGGTGCGCCGGTCCATCAGGTAGTTCTCGTGCGCCCCGTAGGACTGGCCCTTGCCGTCGGTGTTGTTCTTGTACAGCTGGATGGGCACGGTGCCGGGCACCCGCGCGGCGCGCAGCGAGGCCTCGGCCATCACCCGCTCCCCCGCCTTGTCCCACAGCACGACGTCGCGCGGGCCGGTCACCTCCGGCGTCGAGTACTCCGGGTGCGCGTGGTCCACGTACAGCCGGGCGCCGTTGGTGAGCACGACGTTCGCCATCCCCGGGTCCTCGTCGGGGTCGTCGTGGTCCAGCGCCCGCGCCGGGGACAGGTCGAACCCGCGGGCGTCGCGCAGCGGGTTCTCCTCCTCGAAGTCCCAGCGCGGACGGCGACGGGGCGCCGCGTCGGCGGGGGCCCAGGCGTTGACCACCTGGCTGGACAGCGTCGTCGGGTTCGCCCCCGGCTGCCCCGGCACCGAGATGCCGTACTCGACCTCGGTGCCCATGACCCGCCGCACGCTCATGCAGCCACCCTATGAGTCGCGGAACGAACCCGTCGTCGTGCCGCCGTCGACCGGGATGAGCACGCACGACGGGAACGGGTAGGACGCCCAGTCCTCGGGGTCGTCGGTGGTGATGTCGAGGCCGACCTCGGCCGGGACCGGTCCGTCGAGGTAGTCGACGGCGGCGGGCCGGCACTGCTCGGCGATCACCGCGCGGGCGGCCCGGTCGGCCGGGAACGGCGTCCCCTCGGGTACGTCGGGGTAGCCGCTGATCTGCTCACCCCAGTGCGGCTCGGAGCAGGGCACCACCGCGTCGTCGGCCGGGTCGCCGGTCAGGCACGCGCGGTAGGCGGCGGTGTCACCGGACTCCAGGGCACCGGCCATCCGGCCCGGGGCCGGCTCGGGCTGCGAGTAGCCGTAGGTGACGTCGCAGGCCACCCAGCGGGCACCCCGCGCCCACTGCTCCGGGGTGGGCAGCACCTGGGTGTAGTTGGTGTAGGACCGGTCGCCGGGCTGGGCGCGCAGGTAGTCGTCGGCGGTGTCGTAGGAGCAGACGTCGTCGTAGGCGTCGCCGAGGTAGCCCTCGTCCAGGTCGTCCTGGGTGGGGTACTCGGCCTCGACGGGCAGGCCGGTGTCCAGCACCGCGGCGGTCTCCCCGGTGTGCCCGTCGCCGCACTCGACGACCTCGGGCACCTCCAGCGGGTCGTAGGCGGACTCGACGGCGTGGCAGGTGCCGACGGCGGGTGCGTCGACCATCGGGTCGTCGCCCGGCGTCGGCGTGGTCACCGGCGCCGGGCTGGCCGAGCCCTCGACGGTCGACGAGCACCCGGCCAGCACCAGGACGGCACCGACCGCCAGCAGCGCCCTCCGCACGGACTACAGGTACTGGCCGGTGTTGGTGGCGGTGTCGATCGCCCGGCCGGCATCGCTGCCCTTGCCGCTGATGAGCGTGCGGATGTACACGATCCGCTCGCCCTTCTTGCCCGAGATGCGCGCCCAGTCGTCGGGGTTGGTGGTGTTCGGGAGGTCCTCGTTCTCCTTGAACTCGTCCACGCACGCCGCCATGAGGTGGCCCACCCGCAGCCCGTCGACGCCGGTCTCCAGGCGGTCCTTGATGGCCATCTTCTTCGCCCGGTCGACGATGTTCTGCAGCATGGCGCCGGAGTTGAAGTCCTTGAAGTACAGGACCTCCTTGTCGCCGTTGGCGTAGGTCACCTCGAGGAAGCGGTTCTCCTCGCTCTCGGTGTACATCCGCTCCACCGTCGACTGGATCATCCCGGCGATGGTCGCCTCGCGGCTGCCCCCGTGCTCGGCCAGGTCGTCGGCGTGGATGGGCAGCGTCGTCGTCAGGTACTTGGTGAAGATGTCGCGGGCGGCCTCGGCGTCCGGGCGCTCGATCTTGATCTTCACGTCGAGACGGCCCGGCCGCAGGATCGCCGGGTCGATCATGTCCTCGCGGTTGGAGGCGCCGATGACGATGACGTTCTCCAGGCCCTCGACGCCGTCGATCTCGCTGAGCAGCTGCGGCACGATCGTGGACTCCACGTCGGAGCTCACCCCGGTGCCGCGGGTGCGGAAGATCGAGTCCATCTCGTCGAAGAACACGATGACCGGCGCGCCCTCGCTGGCCTTCTCGCGGGCCCGCTGGAAGACCAGCCGGATGTGCCGCTCGGTCTCGCCGACGTACTTGTTCAGCAGCTCGGGGCCCTTGATGTTGAGGAAGTAGGACCGCGCGCGGGTCGCCTCCTCGGCGCCGTGCGCCACGGCGATCTGCTTGGCGAGCGAGTTCGCGACCGCCTTGGCGATCAGCGTCTTCCCGCACCCGGGCGGGCCGTAGAGCAGGATGCCCTTGGGCGGGCGCAGCTCGTAGGTCTTGAACAGGTCCTTGTGCAGGAACGGCATCTCGACGGCGTCGCGGATCTGCTCGATCTGCCGCGACAGCCCGCCGATGTCGCCGTAGTCGATGTCGGGGACCTCCTCCAGGATCAGCTCCTCGACCTCGCTCTTGGGGATGCGCTCGTAGACGAACCCCGAGCGGGACTCCAGCAGCAGGGAGTCACCGGCCCGCAGCTTCTGCCCGGCGAGGGAGTCGGCGAGGGAGACCACGCGCTCCTCGTCGGTGTGCCCGACCACCAGCGCGCGGGGCGCCTGGCCCTCGATCGGCTCCAGCAGCTCCTTGAGCATCACCACGTCGCCGGAGCGCTCGAAGCCGCGCGCCTCGACGACGTTCATGGCCTCGTTGAGCATCAGCTCCTGGCCGTACTGCAGGCCCTCGACGTCGACCGCCGGCGACACCGACACCCGCAGCTTGCGGCCCCCGGTGAACACGTCGACCGTGCCGTCGTCGAACCGGCCCAGGAAGACGCCGTAGCCCGACGGGGGCTGGCCCAGCCGCTCGATCTCCTCCTTGAGCTGCACCAGCTGGTCGCGGGCGCCGCGCAGGGTCTCGCTGAGCTTGTCGTTGCGCTCGGAGAGGAAGGCCGCGCGCCCCTCGGCCTCGGCGACCCGCTCCTCGAGCGCCCGCACCTGGCGCGGGCTGTCGGACACCTTGCGGCGCAGGAGGCCGATCTCCTCCTCCAGGTAGCTGATCTGGCTCACCAGCGAGGCGACGTCACGATCACGCCGCGCCCGGAACTCATCAGGCCCGAGAGAACCCATCACGCACCTCCGCACACGTCAGGGGCTGCCGAGCCGTCACTGTATCCACGCGGTGCGACAGAACGCCCGCGCCGCCGGACCTCCCCGTGACGGGCGCGCAACGGCTCACCCCACCCGCCCGGTGCGCCTCAGAAGCGGCGTACCTTGCGCGCGCGCAGCGGGGCGACGGCGCCCTCGGCCAGCCGCCGGCAGGTGACCAGGAAGGCCGTGTGGGCCACCATCCGGTGCTCGGGCCGCACGGCCAGGCCCTCGGCGTGCCAGGGACGGTTCATCGACTCCCAGGCGTAGGGCTCGGTCCAGCACGCCTGGGCCCGCAGCGCCTCCACGTAGCTGGACAGCTGGGTCGTGGTGGCCACGTAGCCGATCAGCACCCCGCCCGGGCGCAGCGCCGCCGCGACCGTGGGGAGCACCGCCCAGGGCTCGAGCATGTCCAGCACCACGCGGTCGACGGTCTCGCTCGCCGGGTGCTGGTCCAGGTCGCCCAGCCGCAGCGACCAGTTGGCCGGCACCTCCTTGAGGAAGGTCTCCACGTTGCCCCGGGCGACGTCGAGGAAGTCCTCGCGCCGCTCGTAGCTGGTCAGGTGCCCGGTGCTGCCCACCGCGCGCAGCAGCGAGCACGACAGCGCGCCCGACCCCGCGCCGGCCTCGAGCACGCGCATGCCGGGCCCGATGTCGCCGAACCCGACGATCTGCGCGGCGTCCTTGGGGTAGATGACCTGGGCACCGCGCGGCATGGACAGCACGAAGTCGGCCAGCAGCGGCCGGAAGGCCAGGTAGCCGGTGTTGTTCGTCGAGTGCACCACCGACCCCTCGGGCGCACCGATGAGGTGGTCGTGCTCGATGGCGCCCTTGTGGGTGTGGAACTGCTTGCCCGGGGTCAGGACGACGGTGTGCATGTTGCCCTTGGGGTCGGTCAGCTGCACCCGGTCCCCGACCTCGAAGGCCCCGTCGACGGGCTCCCGCGGGGGGAGGGCGGGGGCGGCGGGCTGGTCGGGCTGGGGTTCCACGTCCGACGAGACTACGGAGCGGGTCGGTGCGGCCGTTCTGTCGTACCCGGCACCTACCGTTGCCACCATGACGACGACGGAGCTGGCGATGGACGTCACCGACCCCGCGGCCGACCCGGCCGACCAGCGGACGACGGCGGCCGACACCACCCCGCGCCGGCCCTCCCTGTCCCCCTCCCGCGCGGCCGACTTCAAGACCTGCCCGCTGCTCTACCGCTTCCGCACCATCGACCGGCTGCCCGAGCGCAAGTCCCGCGCCGCGGTCCGGGGCACCCTGGTGCACGCCGTCCTGGAGCGCCTCTACGACCTGCCCCAGCCCGAGCGCACGGTCGCCGCGGCCCGCGAGCTGGTCGAGCCCGCCTGGGCGGAGCTGCGCGAGGAGCCCGGGGTGGCCGAGCTGTTCGAGCCCGGCGAGGGCGAGCCCGCCGCGGAGAGCCTGGAGGCCTGGCTGGCCTCCGCCGGGGCGCTGGTGGAGACCTACTTCCGGCTCGAGGACCCGACCCGCATCCAGCCGCACGGCCGCGAGGAGCTGGTCGAGGTCACCCTGCCCGACGGCCTGCTGCTGCGCGGCTACGTCGACCGCCTGGACGTCGCCCGCAACGGCGCGCTGCGGGTGGTCGACTACAAGACCGGCGGCATGCCGCGGGAGGCCTTCGAGGCCAAGGCGCTGTTCCAGATGAAGTTCTACGCGCTGGTGCTCTGGCGCACCCGGGGCGTGGTCGCCGCCCAGCTCAAGCTCATCTACCTCAAGGACGGCGACGTCCTCACCTACGCCCCCGACGAGGCCGAGCTGCTGCGCTTCGAGCGCACCCTGCAGGCGATCTGGGCGGCGATCGGCAAGGCGGTGGAGACCGGCGACTTCCGGCCCAACCGCAGCCGGCTGTGCAGCTGGTGCGACCACCAGGCGTTCTGCCCGTCCTTCGGCGGCACTCCGCCGCCGTTCCCCGCCGAGGCCGCGGCCGCCGCGGGCTGGCGCACCACCCTGCCGGTCGAGGTGGTCGGCTGAGGGCGGGTCAGACGACGGCCGGGTCCGCCAGCCCGGCGAGGTCGGCGACCCCGATGCCGACCAGGGTGTCGCCGACGGTCAGGCCCGGTGTGCTGGGCAGCTCCTGGCCGTGCGGCACGACGAGCACGCGGCAGCCCGCGGCGAGCCCGGCCCGGCTGCCGGTGTGCGAGTCCTCCACGACCACGCACTCGGCTGCCGAGAGCCCGAGGGCGGCCAGCGCCTGCAGGTAGGGCGCCGGGTCGGGTTTGAGGGCCGGTACCTCGTCGCCGCACACGGTCACCTCGAACGGCTCCGTGCCCAGGTCGGCGCGCAGGTGCCCCAGCACCAGCTCCACCAGCGGGCGGTAGGTGGTGGTGACCAGGGCGGTGCGCACCCCGGAGGCCAGGCACTCGGTGAGCAGCTCCCGGGCGCCGGGCTGCCAGGTGACCGACCGGGCCATGAGCGCGGTGACCCGGCCCAGCACCCACTCGGCGTCCTGCCGGGCCTGCGCGGGTGTGCGCTGCACCCCGACGTCCCGGCGCACGATCTCCATGGCGCCGTCCAGGTCCACCCCGGCGGTCGAGGCGAGCGCGGCGGCCGAGACGGCACCGCCCCAGCCGGCGGCGAGCTCGGCGAGCGCCTCGTCCCAGTACTGCTCGGTCGCCAACAGGGTGCCGTCCATGTCGAAGAGCACGGCCTGCAGGGTCGTCGGGGGCACGGGGGTCCTTCCGGTCACTCGTCCTCGGTCCGGTAGCCCAGGTTGGGCGCCAGCCACTTCTCCGCCTCGGCCACCGTCCAGCCCTTGCGGGCGGCGTAGTCGGCGACCTGGTCGCGGCCCAGCCGCCCCAGCACGAAGTACTGGGACTGCGGGTGGGAGAAGTACAGCCCGCTGACCGCCGCGCCGGGCCACATCGCCATCGACTCGGTCAGCCGCACCCCGATGGCGTCCTCGACGTCGAGGAGGCGCCAGATGGTCTGCTTCTCGGTGTGCTCGGGGCACGCCGGGTAGCCGGGCGCGGGCCGGATGCCACGGTACTTCTCCGCGATCAGCGCCTCGCCGTCCAGGTCCTCGTCGGGGGCGTAGCCCCAGAACTCGGTGCGCACCCGCTCGTGCAGCCGCTCGGCGAAAGCCTCGGCCAGCCGGTCGGCCAGCGCCTCGAGCATGATCGCCGAGTAGTCGTCCAGCGCCGCCTTGAACTCGGCGACCTTGGCCTCCGAGCCCAGCCCGGCGGTCACCGCGAAGGCCCCGACGTGGTCGCGCAGGCCGGTCGAGGCGGGCGCGATGAAGTCCGCCAGCGACTTGCGCGCCGAGCCGTCACGGCCCTCGCCCTGCTGGCGGAGGTGGTGGAGGGTGGCGGCCACCTGGGTGCGGTCGTCGTCGGCGTAGACGGTGATGTCCTCGACGCCGTCCACCCGGTCGGCCGGGAAGAGGCCCACGACGCCGGCGGCGCGCAGCCACTTCTCCTCGACGACCCGGTCGAGCATCGCGTTGGCGTCCTCGTACAGCCGCCGGGCGGCCTCGCCGGTCGCCGGGTTGTTGAGGATGTCGGGGAACCGGCCGCGCATCTCCCAGGCGTTGAAGAACGGCTGCCAGTCGATGTAGTCGCGCAGCTCGGCCAGCGGGTAGTCGGTGAAGACCCGGGTGGTCTGGGTGACGTGGCCGCCGCGGTGGTCGCAGGACGGCCCGGCGCACGCGTCGTGGGCCTGGCGGGCCAGCAACCGCGGGCGGGGCGGCCGGTAGTCGGTCCAGTCGATGGCCGGGGCGGCGGCCCGTGCGGCGGCCAGCGGCAGCAGCGTGCGGGTGTCCTCGCGGGCGGCGTGCCGCTCGCGCAGCGCGTCGTACTCGGCCTCGGTGCTCTGCAGCAGTCCCGGCCGCTGCTCGTCCGACAGCAGCGCCGCGACGACGGGCACCGACCGCGACGCGTCCTTCACCCAGATCACGGGGCCGTGGTAGCGCTGGTCGACCTTGACGGCGGTGTGCGCGCGGGAGGTGGTGGCGCCGCCGATCATCAGCGGGATGTCGAAGCCCTGCCGCTCCATCTCGGTGGCGAAGCCGACCATCTCGTCCAGCGACGGCGTGATGAGCCCGGACAGCCCGATGACGTCGGCGCCGTGCTCCTTGGCGGCGTCCAGGATCTTCTGCGCCGGCACCATGACGCCGAGGTCGACGACGTCGTAGTTGTTGCACTGCAGGACCACGCCGACGATGTTCTTGCCGATGTCGTGGACGTCGCCCTTGACCGTGGCCATGACCACCGTGCCGTTGCTGCGGCCGGCGTCCCCCGGCTGCTTCTCCGCCTCGATGTGCGGCACCAGGTGCGCCACGGCCTTCTTCATCACGCGGGCGCTCTTGACCACCTGCGGCAGGAACATCTTGCCGGCGCCGAACAGGTCGCCGACGACGTTCATGCCGTCCATCAACGGACCCTCGATGACCTCGATCGGCCGGCCGCCGCGGGCGGCGATCTCCAGCCGCAGCTCCTCGGTGTCGCTCTCGGCGAACTCGTCGATGCCCTTGACCAGCGCGTGGGTGATCCGCTCCCCCACCGGCAGCGACCGCCACTCCTCGGTGGCGACCTCCCGGGCGGCGCCGTCCCCGGCGAAGTCCCCGGCAATCTCCAGCAGCCGCTCGGTGGCGTCGGGCCGGCGGGCCAGGACGACGTCCTCGATCCGCTCGCGGAGCTGCGCCGGCACCTCGTCGTAGACCTCGAGCGCGCCGGCGTTGACGATGCCCATGTCCATGCCGGCGCGGATGGCGTGGAACAGGAACACCGCGTGGATGGCCTCGCGGACCTTGTTGTTGCCGCGGAAGCTGAACGACACGTTGGAGACCCCGCCGGACACCAGCGCGCCGGGCAGGTTGGCCTTGATCCAGGCGGTGGCCTCGATGAAGTCCAGGCCGTAGCGGGCGTGCTCCTCGATGCCGGTGGCCACGGCGAAGACGTTCGGGTCGAAGATGATGTCCTCGGCCGGGAAGCCGACCTGGTCCACCAGCACGTCGTAGGCCCGCCGGCAGATCTGCTGCCGCCGCTGCAGGGTGTCGGCCTGGCCCTGCTCGTCGAAGGCCATGACGACGACGGCGGCGCCGTGCTTGCGGCACAGCCGCGCCTGCCGGACGAACTCCTCCTCGCCGTTCTTCAGCGAGATGGAGTTGACGACCGCCTTGCCCTGCACGCACTTGAGGCCGGCCTCGATGACCTCCCACTTGGAGGAGTCGACCATCGTGGGCACCCGGCTGATGTCGGGCTCGGAGGCGATGAGCTTGACGAAGCGGTCCATCGCCGCGACGCCGTCGATCATGCCCTCGTCCATGTTGACGTCGATGACCTGCGCGCCGGCCTCGACCTGCTGGCGCGCCACGGCCAGGGCCGCCGGGTAGTCCCCGGCCTTGATCAGGTTCCGGAAGCGGGCCGACCCGGTGATGTTGGTCCGCTCGCCGACGTTGACGAACAGCGACTCCGGGACGACGACCAGCGGCTCCAGGCCCGACAGCCGCAGCGCCGGCCCCACCTCGGCCGGGGTCCGCGGCGCCAGGCCCTCGACGGCGCCGGCGATCGCGGCGATGTGCGCCGGGGTGGTGCCGCAGCAGCCGCCGACGAGGTTGACGAACCCGGCCTCGGCGAACTCCCGCAGCACCGCGGCGGTTTCGTCGGGTGCCTCGTCGTACTCGCCGAAGGCGTTGGGCAGCCCGGCGTTCGGGTAGCAGGAGACGAAGGTGTCCGCGACGCGGGAGAGCTCGGCGATGTAGGGCCGCATCTCGGCCGCGCCCAGCGCGCAGTTCAGCCCGACCAGCAGCGGCCGGACGTGCCGGACGGAGTTCCAGAACGCCTCGGTGACCTGGCCGGAGAGGGTGCGCCCGGAGGCGTCGGTAATGGTCCCGGAGATCATCACCGGCCAGCGGCGGCCGCGGTCCTCGAACAGCGACTCCAGCGCGAAGATCGCCGCCTTGGCGTTGAGCGTGTCGAAGACGGTCTCGACCAGCAGGACGTCGGCCCCGCCGTCCACCAGGCCCTCGGCCTGCTCGCGGTAGGCCTCGACCAGTTCGTCGAAGGTGACGTTGCGGGCGCCGGGGTCGTTGACGTCGGGGCTGATGGACGCCGTCCGGCTGGTGGGCCCGATGGCGCCGACGACGAACCGCGGCTTCTCCGGGGTGGCGACGGCGTCGGCGGCCTCGCGGGCGAGCCGGGCGCTGGCCACGTTGAGCTCGTAGGCCAGGGCGGACATGCCGTAGTCGGCCAGGGAGACGGCCGTGGCGTTGAAGGTGTTGGTCTCCAGCAGGTCCGCGCCGGCGGCCAGGTACTCGTCGTGGATGGCCCGGATGATCTGCGGCTGGGTGAGGGAGAGCAGGTCGTTGTTGCCCTGCACCTCGGTGGGCCAGTCGGCGAACCGCTCGCCGCGGTAGCCGGCCTCGTCGGGCCGGTCGCGCTGGATGGCGGTGCCCATCGCGCCGTCGAGGACGAGGATCCGCTGGGCCAGCAGGGCACGCAGCTGCTCGGTGGCGTCGGGACGGACGGCGGGGGTCTCGGGCACGGGATCCTCACGGGCGGGGTCAACGGGAGCTGCTCGCGCGGGGGCGAGCCAGCAGCGTTGCGGGGCTCCGCGGTGCGACCGGTCGTCGTCCATGGTCGCACGCCGGGCCGGTCGGACGGCGCAGCAGCGCGGGCGACGTAGGCTCGGTCGGGTGATCGACCACGGCCCCTCCGATCTGCCCCGCCTGACCGACCCCGTCGTCGTGGTCGCCTTCGAGGGCTGGAACGACGCCGGGGACGCCGCGACCGGCGCGCTGGAGCACCTGGAGCTCATCTGGGACGCCGAGCCGCTGGCCGCGCTGGACCCCGAGGACTACTACGACTTCCAGGTCAACCGCCCCACCGTGAACCTCGTCGACGGCGTCAGCCGCCGGATCGAGTGGCCCACCACCCGCATCTCCGTGGCCCGGCGGCCCGCCGGCGGCGAGCGCGACGTCGTCCTGGTGCGCGGCATCGAGCCCAACATGCGCTGGCGCGGGTTCTGCGCCGAGCTGATCGGCATCCTCACCGAGCTCGACGTCAGCACGGTGGTGGCCCTGGGCGCGCTGCTGGCCGACACCCCGCACACCCGGCCCACCCCGGTGACCGGCTCGGCCTACGACGAGGAGTCCGCCCGCACCTGGGGCCTGGAGACGTCGAAGTACTCCGGCCCGACCGGCATCCTCGGCGTGTTCCAGGACGCCTGCGTGCAGGCCGGCCTGCCGGCGGTGAGCTTCTGGGCCGCCGTCCCGCACTACGTCTCCCAGCCGCCCTCCCCCCAGGCGACCGTCGCGCTGCTGCACCGGGTCGAGGAGGTCCTCGAGGTCACCGTCCCGATGGAGGGGCTGACCGAGCAGGCCGCGCAGTGGGTGAAGACCGTCGACGAGATGGCCGCCGACGACGACGAGGTCGTGGAGTACGTGCGGGCGCTGGAGGAGAAGGCCACCGAGACCGACCTGGCCGACGCCGACGGCGACCAGATCGCGCGCGAGTTCGAGCGCTACCTCAAGCGCCGCGACCGCGGGTAGCTCACCCCGCCCAGGTGATCATGGGGTTGTCGCCGAGCGACACGCCGCGGCCGGCGTGTCCGGTGGCCACAACCCCATGATCACCGCCGCAGTGGGTCCGGGCGGTCAGGGCAGCAGAGGGCGCATCAGGTTGGTGGCGTCGGCGCCGAAGAGGCGGTCGTGGGTGGTGAGGGCGTAGCGGTCGGTCATGCCGGTGACGTGGTCGACGACCTGCGTCATCGTGTCGGCATCCGCGTCGCGGTAGCTGTCGGGGATCTGCTCGGGGTGGGCCAGGTAGTGCTCCACCAGCCGGCGGATCACGTCGATGGCCACGTGCTTCTGCCCGGCGGCGACCTCCGAGCCGTAGACCCGCTCGAACATGAACGCCCGCAGCTCGTGCATGGCCTCCAGCGGCCCGGGGGCCATGACCACCCGGCCGCCGTCGGCCAGGCTCCCGGCGACCACCGCGTCGATCATCGCGCCGACCATCTGGCTGCCCGGCTCGCCGAACACCTCCCGCGCCCGCGCCGGCAGGTCACCGGGTTCCAGCACCCCGGCCCGGACGGCGTCCAGCGCGTCGTGGGACAGGTAGCCGATCCGGTCGGCGTAGCGCACGCACTCGGCCTCGCGGGTGGTCGGCGGCGGGTCGATCTTCCAGCTGTGCGCCCGCACCCCGTCGCGGACCTCCCAGGTGAGGTTGAGGTCCTCCAGTCGCTCCACGATGCGCACGCCCTGCGCGGCGTGGTGCCAGCCGCCCGGGACGTAGGGGTCCAGCGCCTCCTCGCCGATGTGCCCGAACGGCGAGTGCCCGACGTCGTGGCCCAGCGCGATCGCCTCGGCGAGGGTCTCGTTGAGCCCCAGCGCCGCGGCCAGCGACCGGGCCACCTGGGTGACCTGCAGCGTGTGGGTCAGCCGGGTGACGAAGTGGTCGCCGTCGGGGTGCAGGAAGACCTGCGTCTTGTGCTTGAGCCGCCGGAAGGCCTTGGCGTGCAGGATGCGGTCGCGGTCGCGCTCGTACGCCGTCCGCAGCGGGTCCTCGGGCTCCGGCCGGGCCCGGCCCCGCCCGGCGGTGGACCGGGCGGCCCCGGGCGCGAGCTGCTGCTCGGCCTGCTCGCGGGCGGCCCGGTCGGTGAGCCGGAACGTGGCCACCGGGGCTACAGGGCGATGCCGAGGAGGGCGTCGACGGCGTCGCGGACGACGTCGGGCGCGCCCTCGTCCTGCTCGGCGACCTCGCCGCCGGCCAGGGTCGCGGTGGCCCAGGCGTCCAGGGCGGCGATCGCGCCGGGCGAGTCGAGGTCGTCGGCCAGCCGCTCGCGGACGGCGCCCAGCACCTCGGCGGCGCAGGCACCCGACCGGCGGCTGACCGCCTCCCGCCAGGTGGCCAGCCGGCGCTCGGCGGCCTCCAGCAGGTCGGGGGTCCAGGCCCGGTCGGTGCGGTAGTGGCCGCTCAGCAGCGCCAGCCGGATCGCCATCGGGTCGACGCCGTCGCCGCGCAGCCGGGAGACGAACACCAGGTTGCCCCGGCTCTTGCTCATCTTCTCGCCGTCCAGGCCGATCATCGCGGCGTGCACGTAGGCCTGCGCGAAGGGCTTGGTGCCGGTGAGCGCCTCGGCGTGCACCGCGGAGAACTCGTGGTGCGGGAAGACCAGGTCGCTGCCGCCGCCCTGCACGTCGAAGCCCATGCCGATGGTGCCCAGCGCGATGGAGGCGCACTCGACGTGCCAGCCGGGCCGGCCGGCGACGCCCTGCGGGCCGGGCCAGGACGGCTCGCCCTCGCGGGCCCCGCGCCACAGCAGGGGGTCGAGCCGGTTGCGCTTGCCGGGCCGGTCGGGGTCTCCGCCGCGCTCGGCGGAGAACCGCAGCATGGTGGGCTCGTCGTAGCCGCTCTCCCCGCCGAAGCCGGGGGCCTGCGCGATGTCGTGGTAGACGTCGCCGGTGCCGTCGTCGAGGGTGTAGGCCAGGCCCGCGGCCTGCAGCTCCTCGACGTGGGCGACGATCTGCGGGATGGCCTCGACGGCGCCCACGTAGTCCTCGGGCGGGAGCACCCGCAGCGCCGTCATGTCCTCGCGGAACAGCGCGGTCTCGCGCATGCCGAGCACGATCCAGTCCTCGCCGTCGCGGTTCGCCCGCTCGAAGAGCGGGTCGTCGACGTCGGTGACGTTCTGCACGTAGTGCACCGCGTGGCCCAGGTCGCGCCAGAGCCGGTTGACCAGGTCGAAGGCCAGGTAGGTGGCGGCGTGCCCCAGGTGGGTGGCGTCGTAGGGCGTGATGCCGCAGACGTACATCTTCGCCACGGGGCCCGGCTCGGTCTGCACGACCTCGCGGCGCGCGGTGTCGTGCAACCGCAGGGCGGGGCCGTTCCCGGGCAGGGAGGGCAGGAGGGGGGCGGGCCAGCTGAGCACGACCCGAGCCTACGGCGGGGGTCCGACAGCGGAGATCAGAAGGGCGGCCAGGGCAGCGCCGGCCAGTCGCCGCTGGGCTCGGGGTGCCGGCCGGTGCGCAGCAGGTCGGCCACCCGCTGCTGGGTGCGCCGGACCTCGGTGCGGGTCAGGTGCTCGTGCAGCTGCTCCCCCAGGTCGTCGCGCAGCTGGTCCTGCAGGCGCTCGAGCACCTCGACCGCCTCGGCGGTGAGCGGCTGGCCGGCCCAGCGCCACAGCAGGGTGCGCAGCTTGGGGTCGGGCGAGAAGCAGATGCCGTGGTCGACGCCGTACACGTGGCCGTCGGCGGTCGGGATCATGTGGCCGCCCTTGCGGTCGGCGTTGTTGACCACCGCGTCGAACACCGCCATCCGGCGCAGCGCCGGGTGGTCGCGCCGGACGAACGTCGTCATCTCCACCGTGGGGTCGGCGTGCTGCCAGAGCTGCACCATGCCGGGGCCGAACGGGCCGTCGCGCAGCACGGTCGGCGGCACCACCCGCCAGCCGGTGGCCTCGGAGACGAGGTAGGCGCTGATCTCCCGGCCGGCGAGGGTGCCGTCGGGGAAGTCCCAGAGCGGCCGCTCGCCGCGGACGGGCTTGTAGACGCACTCCCCCGCCAGCTCCGGGGTCCGGATCGCCCCGATCAGGGTGACGTTCGAGGCGTCGAGCAGCCGGCCCTCGAGGTCGAGCTCGCCGTCCAGCAGCAGGGTGCGGGCCTCGGCGTCGCCGACCGGGGAGCGCCGGTCGCCGTGGTCGAAGGCCAGGCCCTCCACCTCGCGGGTCCCCTCGTCGTCCTCGAGGTCGTCCTCGAGCTCGTCGTCGTCCTCGGCGAGGTCGTCGAGCTCGCCGTCGAGGAAGGCGTCCACCAGCTCGTCCCCCGTCCGCGGCTCGGGTCCGGTCAGCGCCGGTACCCGTTCTGCCGCGGGCAGACGTGGCCCGTGGGGTCCAGCGGCATCGAGCACAGCGGGCACGACGGCCGGCCGGCCGAGACCACCCGGCGGGCGCGGGCGACGAACCCGCGGGCCGCGGCGGGGGTGATGACCACCCGCAGCGCGTCGGGGCCCTCGTCGGAGTCGGACAGGATCGCGTCCTCGTCGATGGGCTCCTCGCCGGCAGCGACGGCCTCCACGACGACGGCCTGCGCCTCGCCGTCCCAGGCCAGACCCATCGCCGCGACGCGGAACTCCTCGTCCACGGGGGCGGTCAGCGGGTCGAGGTCGTCGACGTCGGCGTCCGGGGGGACGACGGTGGTGGCGCGGGTGGCGATCTCGTCGAGCAGCTCGCTCATCCGCTCGGCGAGCACCTCGACCTGCGACTTCTCCAGCGCGACGCTGATGACCCGGCCGGCCTCGTCCGAGGCCTGCAGGTAGAAGGTGCGGTCCCCGGGCTGGCCGACGGTGCCCGCGACGAAGCGGACGGGGCGTTCGAAGAGGAAGACCTGGCGTGGCACGGCGACGAGGTTACGCGCCGGAGGGGCCCGCGCCCCCGCCCACGACGGCGTCCGAGGAGGCCTTGCGGGGACGACGCCCGCGCTTCCTGGGCGGGATCAGCCCGCTGACGTCACCGCCGGTGTCGTTGACCCGCAGCACGAACGGCCGGGTGTCGGTGTAGTTGACCACCGAGATCGAGGCGGGGTCGGCGACGATGCGCTGGAAGGAGTCCAGGTGCATCCCGTAGGCGTCGGCCAGGACGGCCTTGATGACGTCGCCGTGGGTGCAGGCCAGCCAGACGGCGTCGGGGCCCAGCGTCGCGTTCCACTCCCGGACGGCGGCGACGGCGCGGGCCTGGGTGTGCGCCAGCGGCTCGCCCTCGGGGCCGGGGAACACCGCGGCGGAGGGGTGCTGCTGCACCACCTTCCACATGGGCTCCTTGAGCAGCTCCTTGATCGGCCGGCCGGTCCAGTCGCCGTAGCGGCACTCCCCCAGCCGGTCGTCGGTCTGCAGCTCGAGCTCCCGGCCGGCGACGACGGCGCCGGCGGTCTGCCGGCAGCGCTCCAGCGGGCTGGACACCACCGCGGCCAGCGGGACGGCGGCCAGCCGGGCGCCGACCGCGGCGACCTGCTCCTGGCCCTTCTCGTCCAGCCGGACGCCGGGGCTCCACCCGGCCAGCACCCCGGCGGCGTTCGCCGTCGTCCGGCCGTGGCGCAGGAGGATGACAGTGGTCATCCCTGGAGGTTAGGGCGTGAGCAGCCCGGCGCCGACCGCGGCGAGCAGCAGCAGGCCCAGCACCACCCGGTAGACCACGAAGGGGGTGAAGGTGCCGCGCTCGAGGTAGCGCAGCAGCCAGGCGATGACCGCGAGCCCGACGCCGAAGGCGATGACGGTGGCCACGACCGTCGGGCCCCACTCGATCCGGCCGCCGGCCGTGCCGCCGGTGAAGGCCTCGTAGGCCTGGAAGAACCCCGACCCGAGGACGGCGGGGATGGCCAGCAGGAACGAGTAGCGGGCGGCCGCGGCGCGGCTGTAGCCGAGGAACAGGCCCATGGTGATCGTGCCGCCCGAGCGGGACACGCCCGGGACGAGCGCGGCGGCCTGGGCGAGGCCGTAGAGGATGCCGTGCTTGACGGTGAGGTCGGTGAGCGTGCGCTGCTTGGACCCGATGCGGTCGGCGAAGTAGAGGACCAGGGAGAACACGACGAGCGCGATGGCGATGATCCGCAGGTCGCGGAACGTGGTCTCGATGGCGTCCTGGAACAGCAGGCCCAGGACGACGATCGGGACCGACCCGATGATGATCAACCAGCCCATCCGGGCGTCGGGCTCGGCGCGCAGCTCCTTGTCCTTCAGCGACAGCACCCAGGTCCGGATGATCGACCAGATGTCGTGCCGGAAGTACAGGAGCACGGCCAGCTCGGTGCCGATCTGGGTGATGGCGGTGAACGCCGCACCGGGGTCGTCCCAGCCGAAGACCGAGCCCACCACCCGCAGGTGCGCACTGGAGGAGATCGGCAGGAACTCGGTGAGGCCCTGCACGAGCCCGAGGACGACGGCTTCAACCCAACCCACGGGGCGGCAGCCTACGGTCCGGACCTCCGGGGTCCCGGTAGGTTGACCCCTCGTGGAACAGCGGGCGTTGGGGCGCAGCGGCCTGGTGGTCTCCCGGTTGGCACTGGGCACCATGACCTGGGGCCGGGACACCGACGAGGACGAGGCCGCGATGCAGCTGACGGCCTTCGTCGACGCCGGCGGCACGCTGGTGGACACCGCCGACGTGTACGCCGACGGCGAGTCCGAGCGGACCCTGGGCCGGCTGCTGGCCGACGTCGTCCCGCGGGACGACGTGCTGGTGGCGACCAAGGCCGTGGGCCGCACGCGCACCGGAGCGATGGGCCGCGGCGCGTCGCGCGGGCACCTGCTCTCGGCGCTGGACGCCTCGCTCGAGCGGCTCGGCCTGGACCACGTCGACCTGTGGCAGCTGCACTCCTGGGACGAGCACACCCCGCTCGAGGAGACCCTCGCCGCGCTGGACACCGCGGTCAGCAGCGGCCGCACCCGCTACGTCGGCGTGAGCAACTTCACCGGCTGGCAGACCGCCCAGGCGGCCACCTGGCAGCGGGCGTGGCCCGGCCGCGCGCCCATCGTGAGCAGCCAGGTCGAGTACTCGCTGCTGCAGCGCGGCATCGAGCGCGAGGTCGTCCCGGCCGCCGAGGCGCTGGAGATCGGGCTGCTGCCCTGGTCGCCGCTGGGCCGCGGCCTGCTCACCGGCAAGTACCGGCACAGCACACCCAGCGACAGCCGTGGCGCGTCGGCCCAGTGGTCGCCGTTCGTCGACGGTCTGCGCTCCAAGGACACCGACCGGGTGGTCGAGGCGGTCTGCACCGCCGCGCAGGGCCTGCACACCGTGCCGCTGGCCGTGGCGCTGGCCTGGTTGCGCGACCGGCCCGGCGTCGTCGCCCCCGTCGTCGGCGCCCGGACGGCGGCCCAGCTGCAGGTCAGCCTGGACGCCGAGGACGTCACCCTCCCCGCCGCGATCCGCTTCGCCCTGGACGAGGTGTCCGCGCCGCACACCTCGTACCCCGACCGCCGTCCCGGATGAGCTCGCCCGACGTCTTCGCCGCCTTCTGCGCCGCCGGGCTCTGGCCCGGGCTGGGCAAGCGCGCGGCCGCCGAGCTGCCCGGCGCCGGCATCACCACGCCGGAGCAGGTGACCGCCGACCACCTGGTCAAGCTGCCCCGCGTCGGCCGCCAGCGCGCCGAGCGGCTGTTCTCCTCGTTCCTGTCGGCGGCGCCGGCCTACGAGGTCGTCGAGATGCTGGTCGCCGCCGGGCTGCCGGCCAAGCTCGCCGCCGGGGTGGGCGACGTCCTCGGGCCCGACGCCGGCCGCCGGCTGCGCGACGACCCCTGGCGCCTGCTGCTGATGAACCAGGTCTCCCTCGCCGACGCCGACCGGCTGGCCATCGCCGTCCTCAACGGCGCCGACCGGCAGGACAGCCGTCGCGGCCGGGCGCTGGTCGCGCTGACCCTGCGCACCGCCAGCCGCGACGGGCACACCGTGCTGCCGGTGGACCGGGTGGTCTCCGCGCTGCGCAGCGAGGGCGTGGAGGACGTCGCCGCCGCGGTGCTGGCCGCCGTCGACTCCGGGGACGTGCTGGAGCACGAACCCCCGTTCGACCCGGAGTCCGACGAGGAGCCGGACCCGGCACTGCGCACGCTGAGCCTGGCCCGCTACGGCATGGCCGAGGACGCGGTCGCCGAGGGCATCGCCCGCCTGGCCGCCACCGCCGAGCCCATCGCGCCGGCCAGTGCGGTCAAGGCCGTGGCGAAGGGGCTGGACCCGGCGCAGAAGCAGGCCGTCGAGCAGGTGCTCTCGGCCGGTGTCTCGCTGCTGACCGGCGGGCCGGGCACCGGCAAGAGCCGCACGGTCGCCAGCGTGGTCAAGCTGCTGCAGAGCAAGGACGTCGAGATCGCGCTGGCCGCCCCGACCGGTCGCGCGGCCAAGCGGCTGGAGGAGCTGACCGACCACCCGGCGACCACCGTGCACCGGCTGCTGGGTGCGCAGGGCATGACCGGCGGCTTCTCCCGCAACGAGGAGTGGCCGCTGGACGCCGACGTCGTCGTGGTCGACGAGGCCTCGATGCTCGACGTCGAGCTCACCGCGGCCCTGCTGGAGGCCTGCCCCGAGGGCACCCACCTGCTGCTGGTCGGGGACCCCGCGCAGCTGCCCTCGATCGGCCCGGGCCACGTGCTCGGCGACCTCATCGACTCCGGCGCCGTCCCGGTGACCGAGCTGACCACCCTGCACCGGCAGGCCGCCGGTGGCGCGATCGCCAAGCTGGCCACCGGCGTCCGCGGCGGCGAGCTGCCGCAGGTGGAGTCCGAGGACCGCGAGGTGGTCGTCGTCCCGGCGCAGGGCAGCGGCGAGGCCGCCCGCCGGGTGGTGCAGCTGGTCACCGACTCCATCCCGCGCGTGCTGGGCATCGACCCGGCCACCGTGCAGGTGGTGACGCCGGTGCACCGCGGGCCGGCCGGCACCATCGAGCTGAACAAGGCGCTCAAGGCACAGCTCAACCCGGGCGACGGCACGGTGTGGGGCTTCGACGTCGGCGACCGCGTGGTGGCCACCGCCAACCACCTGGACCTCGAGCCGGTCGGGTTCGCCAACGGCGAGGTCGGCGTGGTCACCGGCACCGGCGACGGCACCCTGTCGGTCGACTTCAGCTCCGGCCCGTGCACGGTGCCCACCTCGGCGCTGGGCGACCTCAAGCACGGCTGGGCGATCACCGTGCACCGCGCGCAGGGGTCGGAGTGGCCCGGCGTCGTGGTGGTGCTGCCGCCCGAGGCGGGCGGGATGCTGTCGCGGCCGCTGGTCTACACCGCGCTCACCCGTGCGCAGCGGCACCTGTCGATCGTGCACGCCAGCGGCGCCGCCCTGGCGAGGGCGGTGCGCGAGGTCGACGTCCAGCCACGCCGCACCCGGCTGGCCGCGCTCCTCCGCGAGCACCTCGACGCGTAGCGCACCCCGGCCGACCCGGGCGAAAAGGGGGTGCGGGCCCGCACACGCTGCGGCAGCATCGGCTCCGTGCGCTGACGACCTCGCCCCCGCCCCTCCCCCGGCGACACCCCGCGAGGTCCACCCGTGTCCATCACGCTGCACGCCCTGTCCTTCTCCTGGCCCGACGGCACCCCGGTGCTCGACGGCGTCACCGCGACGATCGGCCCCGGGCGCACGGGCCTGGTCGCGCCCAACGGCGGTGGCAAGACCACGCTGCTGCGGCTGGTCACCGGGGAGCTGACCCCCACCGGCGGGTCGGTCACCGTCGACGGCGTCCTCGGCCACCTCCGCCAGGACCTGCCGCTGACCGCCACCGGCACGGTCGCCGACGCGCTCGGCGTGGCCCCGGTGCTGGCCGCGATCCGGGCGGTCGAGGCCGGCGACGCCGACCCGGCGCACTTCGAGGTCATCGGCGAGGACTGGGACGTCGAGGAGCGCGCCGCCGCGCAGCTGGACCGCCTGGGCCTCGGCGGCACGGCGCTGGACCGCGGGCTGACCGCGCTCAGCGGCGGGCAGGTGGTCGCCGTCGGGCTGGCCGGCCAGCTGCTCCGCCGTCCCGACGTCCTGCTGCTGGACGAACCGACCAACAACCTGGACCGCACCGAGCGCGACCGGCTGGCCGGGGTGGTCGAGGCGTTCCCGGGGACGCTGCTGGTGGTCAGCCACGACCGCGACCTGCTGGACCGGATGGACCGGACCGCCGAGCTCACCCGCGGGTCCCTGCGCACCGTGACCGGCGGGTTCAGCGCCTGGGAGGCCGTGGTGGCCGCCGAGCAGACCGCCGCCGAGCGCGACGTCCGCGGGGCCGAGCAGGCGCTGCGGCGGGTGGAGCGGGAGCGGCAGGAGGCCCGGGAGCGGGCCGACCGGCGCAGCGCGTCCGCCGCCCGCCGCGCCCCGGACGCCGGCATCCCGAAGATCCTGCTGGGCGCCCGGAAGCGGCGGGCCGAGGAGTCCGCGGGCCGGGCCGACGGCACGCACGGCGCCCGGGTGGACGAGGCGCACGCCCGGCTGGACCGCGCCGGGGCCGCGCTGCGCGACGACACCACCATCGCCCTGGACCTGCCGGGCACCCGGGTCCCGGCCGGGCGCACGGTGGTGGACGCGGCCGGCGTCGACGTCCGCGGGCTGTTCCCCGGCGGGGTGGACCTGTCGCTGCGCGGGCCCGAGCGGGTGGCGCTGACCGGGGACAACGGGTCGGGCAAGACCACCCTGCTGCGGGTGCTCGCCGGTGAGCTCGCGCCCGACCGCGGCACGGTGACCCGGGCCGAGGGCCGCACCGCCTACCTGTCCCAGCGGCTGGACCTGCTCGACCCCGCGACGACGGTGGCCGACGCCCTCGCCGCCGCCGCGCCGGACCGGCCCGCGGCCGAGCGGCTGACCCTGCTGGCCCGGTTCCTGTTCCGGGGTGCGCGGGCGCACCTGCCGGTGGGTGCGCTGTCCGGCGGCGAGCGGCTGCGGGCGGTGCTGGCCTGCGTGCTGTTCGCCCAGCCCGCCCCCCAGCTGCTGCTGCTCGACGAGCCGACCAACAACCTCGACCTGGCCGGCACCGCGCACCTGGCCGCCGCGCTGGAGGCCTACCAGGGCGCCCTGGTGGTGGTCAGCCACGACGAGCGGTTCCTCGCCGAGCTGCGGCTGGACCGCCGGGTGGTGCTCAGCCCTGCCGGCAGCACCGCCGCGCCGCGCACATGAGCCGGTGCACCGCCGGGCCGAGCTCGGCCTCGCTGGTCACGGGGACGTCGAAGGGCACCCGGACGTCGCGGTGCCCGCGGGCGGACTCGATGCGCAGCCGGAACCCGGCCCGGTCCAGGCCCAGCGGCCGGACGACGTCGTCCTCGGCCAGCCAGTCGCCCGGGATGCGGGAGCGCAGCAGCGCCAGCTCGGCGGGGTGGTCGGCGTCCAGGTGCTGGAGCGCGGCGGCCTCGACGGCGACCAGCGGGTCGGGGCCGGCCGCGGCGTAGTCGTCGGGGTCGACCTCGACGGTGCCGCCACCCTCGCCGAGCACCACCTCGGCGAGGTCCAGCCGCAGCAGGGTGGCCGTGGTCCCGACGTCGAGCAGGGCACCGGCGGGCACGGCCTCGGCGAAGGCCACCGCGACGGCGCGCTCGTCCTCCGCGCGGACCGGGGTGAGCCAGCCCGACAGCCACAGCTGGGCGCGGACCGGGTCGCGCAGGGACACCGGCGCGTGGTCGGTGACCATGAGGAGCGCGGGCAGGTCGCCGTCCGGGTCGGTGCGGACCGCGACCGCGAGCTCGCCGTCGGCCGGGACGACGACGAACACCTGACCGGCTCCGGTGGTGGCGTGGGCGAGCACCCGGGTGCCCGACACCCCGGCCGCGCACACCGCGGCGGACGGGCGGCAGGCCACGGTGCGGGCGCGCTCGGCGGCGGTGGGTCGGACGGCGGGCGGGGTGGTCGACGTCATCGCGGCTCTCCCTGTCGATGTGGGTAAGGTGAGCCTAACCGAACCAGGAGGCACCGTGAACACCCCTCGTCCGAAGGTCCGTCTCTCCCGCGCGCTGGGCATCCCGCTCACGCCGAAGTGCGTGGCGTACTTCGAGCGCCGGCCGTACCCGCCGGGCGAGCACGGCCGCAAGCGCAAGAGCACCAGCGACTACAAGACCCGGCTGCTGGAGAAGCAGCGGCTGCGCGCGCAGTACGACGTCAGCGAGACCCAGCTGCGGCTGGCCTTCGACCGGGCCAAGAAGGTCGGCCGCACCACCGGCGCGAAGACCGGCGAGGCGCTGCTGCTGGACCTGGAGTCGCGGCTGGACGCCACCGTGCTGCGCGCCGGGTTCGCCCGCACCATCTACCAGGCCCGCCAGGTGGTCAGCCACCAGCACGTCACCGTGAACGGGCGCCGCGTCGACCGCCCGAGCTACCGGGTCGAGCCCGGGGACGTGGTCGCGATCGCCGAGCGCAGCCGCAGCAAGCAGCCCTTCCAGGTCGCCGCCTCGGGCGCCCACGCCGAGGCCCCGAAGTACCTCGACGTCCGGCTGGCCGAGCTGACCTGCTTCGTCGCCCGCCGTCCGCAGCGCACCGAGATCCCGGTGCAGTGCGAGGAGCAGCTGGTCGTGGAGCACTACTCCCGCTGACCCGCCGTCGACCTTGCAGTTCGGCAACGGGGGCGCGCCGTACCTCGGCGCGTCACCGTTGCGGTTCTGCAAGATCAACGCTGCGGACGGCGGGCACAACCCGCACGGTGGACGGGTGCGACGAACCGCTGCCGCCCTGCTCCCCCTCGCCCTGGTGCTCGCCGCCTGCTCCTCCGGCGGCGGCGAGGCCCCCGCCGACGAGCCGAGGAAGGCCGCCGAGCCGGCCGACTCCCCCGAGCTCACCACCGACCCGGCCGGCACCGTGGTCGACCTGGACCCGGACGCGGAGGGCATGGTCTTCGACCCGGTGACCGGCCTGCTCGCCGTCGCCGTCCGGGACCCCAACCGGCTGGTGCTCACCGACGCCGAGGGCGCGACCCAGCAGGAGATCATGCTGCCCGGGCACGCCCGCCACCTGCAGCTGGCCGCCCCCGGCGGGCCGGTGCTGGTGCCGGCCGAGGACTCCAACACCCTCGTCCAGGTCGCGCTGCCCGGCGGGGAGGTCACCGAGACGGCGGTCGGGGACTACCCGCACGACGCCGCGCAGGTGGCCAGCGGCCAGATCCTGGTCGGCGACGAGATGGGCGGCACCCTCTCGGTGGTCACCGACGGCGAGGTCACCCAGACCTTCGACAGCCAGACCCAGCCCGGCGGGGTGGCCACCGTGGGCGACGTCGCGGGCGTGGTCGACGTCGGCGCCTTCACCATCACCACCTACGACGTCGCCGCCGGCGAGCTGCAGACCGTGCTGGACGCCGGGGACGGGCCCACGCACGTGGTGGCCGACGGGCAGGGCCGGTTCCTCGTCGCCGACACCCGCGGCGACGCGATGCTGGTCTACGGGTCCGACCCGCTGGAGCTCGAGTCGACCTACCCCCTGGACGGGAACCCCTACGGCCTGGCCCACGACAGCACCGACCAGGTCGTCTGGGTGACGCTGACCGCCACCAACGAGGTCGTGGGCCTGTCCACCGCCGGGGACGAGCTCACCGAGGTGGCCCGGTTCCCGACCGTCCGCCAGCCCAACACGGTCGCGGTGGACCCCACGACCGGCCGGGTCTTCGTGGGCAGCCGGGAGACCGGGCAGCTCCAGCTGGTCGACACCCGGGGCTAGCGGCGGTCGTCGTCCTCGTCGTGCGGGACGGCGGCCGCCTGCTCCGCGGCGTCGACGGGGTCGGCCTCGGCACCGGGCGCGGCGTCGGGCCCGACCTCGTCGGTCACCGCGACCTCCTGCTCCAGCCGGTCGGCCTCGGGTACGGGTTCGCTCACGGGGTCCTCCTCGGTCGACTGCACGGACCCCTCCTCCCTGTCCCGGGGAGACCTTGCTGACACGTCCAGCAGGTGACCGGCCGCCGAACGGCTGGCACCATCGGGCGGGTGTCGATCACTGGTGAGTGGGAGTACGCCCCGCTGCGCATCCCGTCCGGCACCGGACGCTCGGCCGCGGCGCAGATGATGGCGCTGCAGAGCGACGTCGGCGGGTGGGAGCTCGACCGGCTGCAGCTGTTCGCCGACGGCACCCGCCGCGTGATGATGCGGCGCCGGGCGCGCCTCAGCTACCTGCCGCGCCCGGCGGTCTGACCTACGGGACCAGCACGACCTTGCCGACCGTGCCGCGGTCGCCGAGGGCGACCAGCGCGGTCTGCGCCTGGTCCAGCGGCAGCGTCTGCCCGATGAGTGGGTCGATCTTGCCCTCGGCGAACAGCGCGCACAGCGCGTCGTGCACCTCGGCGATGCGGCCCGGGTCCTTGCTGCGGTACAGGCCCCAGTGCAGGCCGAGCACCGAGTAGTTCTTGACCAGCAGGTGGTTGGCCTTGGCGGCGGGGATCCGGCCGGAGGTGAACCCGACGACGACGATCCGCCCCTCGAAGGCGATGCACTTGGTGGACCCGTCGAACACGTCGCCGCCGACCGGGTCGTAGACGACGTCCGCGCCGTGGCCCCCGGTGATCTCCTTGACCCGGGCGACGAAGTCCTCGCTGGAGTAGTCGACGACGTGGTCGGCGCCGAGGTCGCGGCACACCTGCGTCTTGGCCTCGCCACCCGCGGTCGCGATGACCTGCGCCCCGGCGGCCTTGCCCAGCTGGATGGCCGCCGTCCCCACGCCCCCGGCGCCGGCGTGCACGAGCAGCCACTCCCCGGGCTGCAGGGCGGCGCGACGGTGCAGGCCGACGTAGCCGGTCTGGTAGGTGATGTAGAGCGCCGCGGCCTGCTCGTCGGACATGCCGTCGGGCACCGGCCAGGCGAACGCCTCGTCCACGAGCGCGTACTCGGCCAGCGCGCCGGGCCCGCCGGACGGCGACCCGAGCACGCGCCGGCCGTCGGGCAGCTCCCCGCACAGCTCGAGGCCGGGGGTGAACGGCAGCGGCGGCTTCTCCTGGTAGGTCCCCTGCGCCATGAGGATGTCGGGGAAGTTCAGCGCCGCGGCCCGCACCTTGACCTTGAGCTGACCGGGGCCCGGTTCGGGCTCGGGCACCTCGTCGAGGGTCATCACGTCGACCGGGTCACCGAGGGAGTGCACTTGCCATGCGCGCATGGCCGCGACCTTGCCAGACGTCCTCAGAGCGGGCCCTGCAGGGCCCCGGGGATGCGGGCGGACTCCCCCGCCGCGTTCTTCGCCGCGGGCACGCCCTTGAACCGGTAGGGCACCGCACCCACGCCGGGCTGCACGACGTAGGCCGCGCCCGGGTCGGCACCGGCCCAGGCGGCCTGCATCGCGGCGGCGACCTCGTCGGCGGTGAGCACCGGGAACTCGGCGGCGGCGAAGTGGTCGCGCAGCGGGTCGATGATCGCGGTGTCGGCGAAGCCGGGGCAGACCGTGGAGATGGTGATGCCCTCGGGGTGCAGCACCGGCGCGATCGACCGGACGAAGGCCACCGCCCCGGCCTTGGCCACTGAGTAGGCCTGGTCGGTGGGCATCGGCGAGAGACCGGCCAGCGAGGCGGTGACGACGATCGAGCCGCCCCCGGCCCGCCGCAGCGCCGGGCGGACGGCGTCGGTGCCGAACACCACGCCGTGCAGGTCGATGCCGACCACGCGCAGGTACTCCTCGACGTCGAGGGCGTCGGTGGTGCCCGAGCCGGCGATGCCGGCGTTGAGGAAGGCGGCGTCCAGCCGGCCGTGCTCGGCCTCCACCGCGGCGACGACGGCGACGTTGGCCGCGTGGTCGGCGACGTCGAGGACGGCGAAGCCCACGCCCAGCTCCTCGGCGACGCCGCGGTTGCGCTCGCTGTCGAGGTCGGCGAGCACCACCCGGACGTCGGCGTCCCGCAGCCGGGTGGCCAGCGCGCGGCCGAAACCGCCGGCCCCTCCGGTGATGAGTGCGACGGAGCCGGGCCGGGGAGTCTGCGCGTCCATGCCCGGCATTGGAGCACGGGTGGGACCCAGGTCACCCGGAGGGGTGGACCGGGTGCACCGCGGCCCGGTGCCGGCCGATGGGAGGGGGTGACCAGTCGTGTGCCGCCGACCGTGCGGGCGATGCTGCCCGCCGGCCTGTTCACCGCCCTGCACACCGTGACCGCGGCCCTGGGCCCTTGGTCGGAGATCGCCGGGACGGGGGTGGCGATGGTGTGGCCGGCGGCCGGCGTGGCCGCGCTGTGGCTGCTGCTGCGGCCCGGCCGCGTGCTCGACCCGGTCCTGCTGGTCGCCACCGGCGCGGCGGTGCACGTGCTGGTCGGCGGGTTCCCGCTGCCGGCCGCCCTCGGCCTGGCGGTGGTCGAGCTGGGCCAGGCGCTGTTGGTCGTCGCCGTCCGGCACCGGCTGGCCACCCCGCGGGCGGGGGCAGGTCCGCTGCTGGCCGACGCCCGCGACCTCGTCGCGCTGCTCGTCGCGGCCGGGGTCGGTGCGGCCGGGGGCGCGCTGGCAGGCAGCGTCGTGCTGGACCTCGCGGGCACCCCCTGGTCCCCCGGCGGCGCCCTCGTCTGGCAGGCCCGCAGCGCCACCGCCGTCCTCGTCGTGGTGGCCCTGGGCCTGCGCGTCCGCCAACTGCTCCGGCAGCGACGCGCCCCCCTCCCGCCCGGGCTGCTGACCTTCCGGGTGCCCCGCCGGTGGCGGCTCGCCGAGCTCGCGCTGGCCGTCGTCGCCTCCGTGCTGGGCAACCTCACGGTGTTCTGGTGGATGCCCGGCTACCCGGTCGCCTTCCCGCTGTTCGCGCTGACGGCCTGGGTGGCGCTGCGCTTCGACACCGGCCTGACCGCGCTGCGCACGGTGGCGGTGAGCACCGTGGCCGTCCTCATGACCGCGGCCGGGCACGGGCCGTTCGCCGCCATCCCCGACCCGGTGGCGCAGGCCGGGATCGTGCAGGCCTACGTGGCCCTGGGCGCGGCCCTCGGGCTGGCGCTCGCGCTCAACCGCGACGAGCGGCTGGTGCTGGTGGACCGGCTCCGCGAGGCCGTGGAGTACTCCGAGGAACGCCACCGGCAGGTCCGGGTGCTGGCCGACGCGACCCGCTCGGTGCTGATGGCCGACGACCCGCGGCACGCGGTCTGCGCCGCGGTCCGCGAGGCCGTGGGCGCCGACGGCGCCTACCTGATGGAGCCCGACGGCGAGGGCCGGCTGGTGTCCACCGCGGTGGTCGGGCTGGACCTGCCGCCCCTGCGCTTCCCGGCCGACCCCGCGCTGTCGCTGACCGCGCGGATCTTCGCCGACGGCCTGCCGCGCTTCGTGACCGACGCCGCCGCCGAGCCCGGCGTCCACCAGCAGTTCGTCGGGGACCTCGGCGTCGTCTCCGCCGCCTGGCAGCCGGCCGCGATCAGCGGCGGCCGGGTGGTCGCGGTCATCGCGGTCATGTGGCGCACCCCGGTCGAGGCGTTCTGCGACACCACCCGCGGCGTGCTCACCGTGCTCGGCGGCGAGGCCGCGCGCGCCATCGAGCGGGGCAACCTGCTCGAGCAGCTGGCCCGCGCGGCCGACCGCGACCAGCTCACCGGCCTGGCCAACCGCCGCCGCTGGGACGAGCTGTCGGTGGTCGAGGTGTCCCGCGCGCAGCGGCACGCCGCGCCGCTGACCTTCCTGCTGCTCGACCTCGACCACTTCAAGGTCTTCAACGACACCCGCGGCCACCAGGCCGGCGACGTGCTGCTGCAGGAGTTCGCCGCCGCTGCGTCCGGCTGCCTGCGCGAGGGCGACCTCATCGCCCGGTGGGGCGGCGAGGAGTTCGCCGTCGCGCTGCCCGACTGCCCGGCGTCCGAGGCGCTGGTCGTGGCGCAGCGGATCATCGCCGCGGTGCCCGGCGGGCAGACCGCGACCGTCGGGGTGGCCCAGTGGGTGCCCGGCGAGACGGTCGGCGAGGCCCTCGGCCGCGCGGACGCCGCGCTCTACGAGGGCAAGCACGCCGGCCGGGCCCGCGCGGTGCTGGCCGGTCAGCCGCTGCCTGTCTGACCCCCGCGGACGGCGGTGACGAACGCCGCGACCGCCGCGTCGTCGTCGAGCACGGTGAACCGCAGCGTGCTGCCGTCGACCCAGGCCGAGAGCTCCCGGCGCTGCCCGGTCAGCCGCCGCACCGACCGGACGTCGACACCCCGGACCTGGGCCAGGTCGACCCCGGCCAGGGTGGGCTGCCCGATCAGCTGGGCGTGGGCCAGCCAGAGCCGACCGCCGGCGACGGCGAGGGCCTGTGCGCTGCCCGGGGCGGGCACCCGGCCCTGGGTCACGCGCAGCACGGTGGCCGGGGCGAAGCCGTCCTGGGTGAGCTGCCCGACCAGGAAGGCGACCAGCGCGTCCACCCTCAGCTGGCCTTGAGGAACCGATCGAGCACGCGGATGCCGAACTGCAGGCTCTCCACCGGCACCCGCTCGTCGATGCCGTGGAACAGGCCGGCGAAGTCGAGGTCGGCGGGCAGCCGCAACGGCGAGAACCCGAAGCAGCGCATGCCGAGGGTCTCGAAGCTCTTGGCGTCGGTGCCGCCGCTCATGGTGAACGGGACCGGGCGGGCGCCGTCGTCCTCGGCCTTGAGGGCGGCGACCATCTGCTCGACCAGCGGGCCGTCGAAGGTGGTCTCCACGGCCTGGTCCTGGTGGATGTACTCCCGCGTCACGCCCTCGCCGAGCAGCTCGTCGATCTGGGCCTCGAACGCCTCCTCCTGGCCGTAGAGGAAGCGGCCGTCGATGGTGGCCGACGCGGTGCCGGGGATGACGTTGGTCTTGTAGCCGGCGTCGAGCATCGTCGGGTTGACCGTGTTGCGCAGGGCCGCGCCGATCATCCGGCTGATCGAGCCCAGGCGGGACAGCGCCTCGTCGGGGTCGTCGACGTCGATCTCCACGCCGTAGGCGTCCGAGACCTCCTCGATGAACTGCTTCATCGGCGGGGTGAGCACGGTCGGCAGGCGGCTGGAGCCGATCCGGGCGACGGCGGCGGACAGCCGGGTGACGGCGTTGTCGTCGTGCACGAAGGAGCCGTGGCCGGGGCGGCCGGCGGCGGTGAGCCGCATCCAGGCCAGGCCCTTCTCGGCGGTCTGGATGAGGTAGAGCCGCAGGTCGTCGCGGACGGTGAGGCTGAACCCGCCGACCTCGCTGATGGCCTCGGAGACGTTCTCGAACAGGTCGGCGTGGTGGTCGACCATGTAGTGGGCGCCGTACGTCCCGCCGGCCTCCTCGTCGGCGACGAAGGCCAGGACGACGTCGCGCGGCGGCTTGGTGCCGGTGCGGGCCCAGTCGCGGACCAGCGCGAGGGTCATGGCGTCCATGTCCTTCATGTCGACCGCGCCGCGGCCCCAGACGTAGCCGTCGCGCTGCTCGCCGGAGAACGGGTCGACGGTCCACTCGCGCTTGTCGGCGGGGACGACGTCGAGGTGGCCGTGGATGAGCAGGCCGGGGCGGTCGCGGTCCTCGCCGGGGATGCGGGCGACCAGGGAGGCGCGGCCCTTCTCCGACTCGTGGATGACCGAGTCGATGCCGACCTCGTCGAGCTTGCCGGCCACCCACTCGGCGGCCTTCCGCTCCCCCACGCTGGTGGTGGTGTCGCCGGTGTTGGTCGTGTCGATGCGGATGAGCTCGCTGAGCAGGTCCGCGACCTCGGCCTGGGCCTGCTCGAGCGGGGCGGGTGCGGTCGTCTCGGCCATGCGCCCGATCCTCCCACCGGCCGGGCGACCCGGCCGACCCGCCGGTGCCGGGGGGTGCCCGGGCGGCGATCGGGGTCCCGTATGCTTCCCCGTGGCCGCGCCGCAGTGCGCCGGCCCACCTGTCCGGGTGGCGGAATGGCAGACGCGCTAGCTTGAGGTGCTAGTGCCCTTTATCGGGCGTGGGGGTTCAAGTCCCCCCTCGGACACAGACGAGCCCCGGTGTTCCTGCAGGTCAGGAGCCCGGGGCTCTTCGCGTGGACCGTCGACCCGTTCCCCCTGCTCGTGGGGCCCGGCGTCCCCCGCCCCGGGTGCGCGGACCCCACCGCCGTCGCGCTGCCGGTCAGCCGAGCGTGCCGCGGGCGACGGAGTCGGTCGAGTGCTGCGGGTCGCCGTCGTAGGGCTCCAGCGACACGTCGACGACGTCGAAGTCGGCCAGGTCGACCCCGTCGGGCACGGCGTAGCTGCCCGAGTCGCCCTGGAGCGTGCCCAGGGACTGCGCGCCCCCGTCCGCGGACAGCAGCCACACCTCGTAGAAGCCGTCCGCGGTGGGCGGCGGCGGCGCGGTCATCTGCAGCTGCAGGTCCCACCGGCCGTCGACCTCGCGGAGGGTGGCCTCGCCGGTGGAGTCCCAGTCGCCGAAGGGGTCCAGGCGGGCCGAGGCCACGGTGGAGCCGGGGTCGGGTGCCGGGGCGGGGTCGCCGGGCCCGCCGCGGGTGACGGCGGCGCCGACGGCCACGCCGACGAGCAGGCCGGCGGCCACCGCGCCCACCACCAGCCAGCGGCGCACCGGCGACCGCCGGGCCGGGGGCCGGGCGTCGTCGGCACCCTCGCCGGGGACGGGGGCCCCCTCGGCGGAGGGCGTGGGCAGTGACCGCAGGGTGCGGGTGGCCGGCACGGTGTCGGCGGCCGGGTCGGGGGTGCCGGACGTGCTGGGCAGGCCGATCAGCGCCGGGCCGGCAGAGGGCCGGGGTGCGGTGGAGACGCCGGTCTGCGCGGCGATGGCCGCCCACACCCGGTCGGGCACGGGGATGGCCGGGCCGTCGTCGACGGGCAGGTCGGCGGTGTCCAGGGCGTCGACGGCGCGGCGCAGCGACGTCACCTCGGCGGTGCAGTCGGCGCAGCCGCCCAGGTGGTCGGCCTGCTCCGCGGGGAGCTCCTCGCCCAGCGCGGCGAGGGCGAGGTCCTCAGGGCTGCAGTGCTGCACCGTCGGCCTCCAACCTGGTCCGCAACCGCTCGAGGGTCCGTCTGATGTGGCTCTTGACCGTGCCGAGCGGGAGGCCGAGGCGCTCGGCGATCTCGCTGTGGGTCAGGTCGGCGTAGAACGCCAGCTCGATGATGCCGCGCTGGGGCTGGCCCAGCCGTGCCAGCTCGCCGAGGACGAGCACCCGGTCCACCGCGACTCGGTCGACCGGCTCGGCGGGCGGGGCCGCGGTGGTGCCGGCGGCGTCCTCCACGCGGCGGTCCCGCTCCCGGCGGGCCCACGCGTCGGCGATGCGGTGCCGGCAGATCCCGGTCAACCAGGCCGGCAGCGGTCCGGCGTCCGGGCGGTAGCCGTGCCGGCCGGTCCAGGCGGACACGAAGGACTGCTGGACGACGTCCTCGGCCTCCGGTCCGGGCCCCAGTGCCCGGACCGCCGCGCCGTGCAGCTGTGCGCCCCACCGCTCGTAGGCCCAGGCGAGGGCCTGCTCGTCCCCGGCGGCGAACCGCCGGCCGACCTCGGCGTCCGACGGGTCGTCCGCGGGATCCGGGCCGGGCGGCACGTCCATGGCGACCATGCCGTGGACCCTAGGGTTGACCAGCGCAAACGGCATCTCAGACCGGCTCGGCGATGACGACCACGTTGTCCTCGTAGGACCGGATGTCGGCCAGGAACGGGCCGCCGCAGGTGATGAGCACCAGCCGCGGCGGACCGGTGCGGGCGAACAGGTCGGCCAAGGGGACCGACTCCTTGCCGAACTCCTCCCGGGCCACCACCTGCCAGGTCGTCGAGCCGCCGGACTCGTCGGTGACCTGCACCCGGTCCCCGACCGACGCCTCGGCCAGCGGGGACATCGCACCCAGTCCCTGCTCGGCGTCGTCGACGTGGCCGGCCAGGACCGCTGACCCCTCCGGCGCGCCGGGGGCGGGGCCGAAGCGGTACCAGCCGACCCGGGACACGTCCTCGGGGATGGTCATGTTCCCGTCGGGCTCGACGCCGACCGCGTCGACGGCGGCGTCGATGCCCAGCGCCGGCACCGCCAGCCGGGTGGGCGCGGGCGGCGCCGCGACGACCTGGGGGGTGGCCGGGCGGGTGGTCACCGGGGGGAGGGGCACCCCCGACGACCCACCCGACCCGGCCTCGTCCGGGGTGGCGACCACCTCGGCGACCGGAGGGCCGTCCGACGTCCCCGGCCGGGTGAGCAGCCAGGCGGTCGGCACGCCGACCACGAGCAGCACCCCCAGCACGACCAGGAGGACGGGGGGACGGACCTTCGACCGCACGGGTGGCCCCCGATCAGTCGCGCGCGGCGGTCAGCCGCCGGGCGCCGAGGCCGAGGACGACCATGCCGAGCAATGTCGCGCCGACCACCGGCAGCGGCACCGAGGAGTCGACCAGTCCGGCCGAGCCGCCGGGGACGCCGGACGGGCTGGAGTGCGTGCCCTCGATGGTCTGCACGGCGAGCTGGTAGCCGGCGTCCTGCGAGCCCCAGGCGTAGACGACGGTCGAGGTGCCCTCGGCCAGGGTCAGGTCGGCCGGGCCGATGGCCACGGTGTCGGTGCCGGCGAGCACGACGTCGGCGGACACGGTGCCCGGCGCGGTCTCGACGGTGGCCTCGCCCGGGTTGGTCAGCCCGGGCGCGATGACCTGGCCGTTCGCGCGCACGTCGACGGCGGGGGCGGCGGCGGTGTGCCGCACGGTCACCCGGGCCTGCCCGGCCGGGACCGGGGAGGTGTCGTTGACGTAGGGGGTCAGCACCGGGGTGCCCTCGGGGGTCAGGTGCGCCGCGATCGTGGCGTTCGCACCCGCGGGCACGCTGACGTCGTCCGCGGAGGCGGCCGGCTGGGTGGTGGCCGGGTCGGAGCCCGCGGGGTAGATGGCCAGGTCGTAGCTGCCGGCGGGCAGCTGCAGCGGGTCGGTGAGGGTGCCGGGCTGGAAGTCCGGGATCAGCTCCTCGCCGTTGGCGTAGACGTCGACCGGGACGCCGGGGACGGCGTGCAGCACCGAGACGGTCGCGGTGTCCTCGGCGGCGAAGGCCGGGGCGGCGAACGCGCCGAGGGCGAAGGCACTGGCGGCGCCGACGACGAGGGTCCTGCGGATCGGGGTCATGACGGGTCCTTCCGTGGAGGGTGGGTGGTGCTCTCACCCCCTCTTCCGGCAGCACCCCCGGTTCGGATGCACCCCACGAGCAGGAAGACGGACAACGGTCACGTCACCGGTCGGCGAGGCCCCCGCGCAGCTCGGCGAGGGCCTGCTCGAGCCCCACCCGCGGCGCCCAGCCCCAGCGGCGGGCGCGGTCGGTGCGCAGCTGGCCGGTCCAGGCCGGCTCGTCGGTCCACTCCGGCTCGGCGCCCACGGCCTCGCCGACGGCGCCGAGGTAGTCGCCCCACGTCGCCGGCTCCCCCGCCACGAGCACCGGCGTCGTCCCCCCGGGGACCGGGCCCTGCTCGGGGTCGTCGGAGGTGGCGACGGCGCCCACCGCGACGTCGGCGATGAGCGCGGCCAGGTCCGACACGTGCACCCAGGGCCAGCTCTTCGCGGGGTTGACACCCCGGTCGCCGTCGACGAACGCCTGCGGGCGCAGGGTGTTCCAGACCGAGGTCGGGCCGGCCCCGGCGATGGCCGGCGGGCGCACCAGCACCGTCGTCAGGCCCTCCACCTGCGCCAGCGCCTCGTCCGCGGCGTTCTTGGTGTCGGGGTAGTCACCGCTGCCCTGCGGCAGCAGCGCCGCGTCCTCGGCCAGGTCGCCCAGCCCGGCGGAGCGGTCGTGCACCCCGGCGGTGGAGACGTGCACCAGCCGCGGCACGCCGGCGTCCCGGGCCGCCCGGGCCTGGGCGGCGGTGCCCTCCACGCCGACCTCGTGCTGCACCTCCCGCGACGACCCCATCGGGTGCACGGTGGTCACCAGCGCGTCGGCACCCGCCAGCACGTCGGAGACGTCCCCGACGTGCTCGGCGACGCCGTCCAGCTCGGGCGCGGTGCCCGGACGGCGGACGACGGCGCGCACCTGCGCACCCCGGTCGGCGAGCGCGCGGCAGACCGCGGCACCGACCAGACCGTTCGCACCGGTGACCACGACGACGGCTGCGGGGGTGCTCATGGCTCCACCTTGCGCCGCGACCGGCGGCGGCGCAGCGCGGCTGGTTCACTCCCGGGCATGGTCGCTCCCCTGCCCGGTCCCCTGGACCCCAGCCAGCCGATCCCCGACGACCCGGGCGAGCTGCTGCCCGACACCCCGGACACCCTGCCGCCGGCTCCGGTCGAGCCCACCCCGGAGGACCCGGGCGGCGACCCCGGTGGGGTTCCCGAGCCGGCGTGAGCGCGGGAAGCTGGTCCGGTGACCGGAATCGACCCCTCCGTCCCGCCCAGCGGCCCCGGCTGCGTCGAGTGCGAGGCCAGCTCCTCGTGGTGGTTCCACCTGCGCCGCTGCGCGCAGTGCGGCCACGTGGGGTGCTGCGACGACTCGCTCGGCAAGCACGCCACCGCGCACGCCGAGGAGACCGGTCACCCGGTCATCCAGAGCTACGAGCCGGGCGAGGACTGGTTCTACGACTACCGCACGCAGCAGGGCCTGACCGGTCCCGAGCTCGCCGCGCCGGGCAGCCACCCGGCCGACCAGTCGGTCCCGGGCCCGGCCGACCGGGTCCCGGCCGACTGGGTGGCCCGGCTCGGCGGTTAGGCCAGCACCTCGCCGAGGAAGTCCTGCAGCGCCCGCCAGGACCGCCGGTCGGCGGTCTCCTGGTAGGCCGCGCCGTGCTCGGGGGCGTCGACCCCGGGGACGGCGAAGGCGTGCAGCGCGCCGCTGTAGGTGACCACCTGCCAGTCGGGGGCGCCCGCCGCCCGCATCTCGTCCTCGAACCCCTGCACCGCCGAGATCGGCACCATCGGGTCGTCCGCGCCGGTGAGCACGAGCACCGACCCGGTGACGCTGCCCGGCTCGGCGGGCGCACCGGTGCCCAGCCCGCCGTGGAAGGAGACGACGCCGGTGACGTCGGCCCCGGCCCGCGCGGCCTCCAGCGCGCCGCTGCCGCCGAGGCAGTAACCCATCACGACCACCCGCGAGGGGTCGACCCGCGGGTCGGCGCGCAGGGCGTCCAGGTTGGCCAGCACCCGCTCCCGGAACAGCGCCACGTCGCCGTAGAGCTCACCGGCCAGCCGCTGCGACTCCCCCTGGTCGGCGGGCTGGTTCTCCCGCCCGAAGACGTCGCCGGCCAGCGCCACGTGGCCCAGCCGGGCCAGCATCTGTGCGCGCACCCGCACGTGGTCGGTCACCCCGGCCCAGTCGTGCAGCACCAGCACGCCCGGTCGCCGTCCGTCCCCGGCGGGCGCGGCCAGGTAGGCCTCGAGCTCGGTGTCCCCCGCCGTCAGCCGGACGGTGCCGGTCTCGACGTCGGCGGCGGGGACGGTGTCCAGCAGGCGCTGCAGCTGCGGGGTCATGCCCGGAAGCTACGCCCGCCTCAGCGGCCGAGCTGGTCCACCACCAGGCGGGTGGCGTCGGCCAGCAGGGCGTCGTCGGTGTCGGCGTCGGGCACCCCGCGGTCGGTGAGCAGGACGACGACCAGCGGCGCGCCGCCGTCGTCGGGCTCCACCACGCCGACGTCGTTGCGGGTGCCGTAGCCGCCGCTGCCGGTCTTGTCCCCCACCTCCCAGCCGTCGGGCACACCGGCCCGGATGGCGGCGTCCCCGGTCGTGCTGTCCCGCAGCCACTGCTGCAGCAGCGCCCGCCGGTCGGGGGCCAGGACGTCGCCGAGCACCAGCTGCTGCACCGACGCGCCCAGGTCGGCCGGGGTGCTGGTGTCACGCGGGTCGCCCGGGGTGGCCTCGTTCAGCTCGGGCTCGACCCGGTCGACGCGGGTGGTGGGGTTGCCCAGCTCGCGCAGGGCCGCCTGCACCTGCGCGGGGCCACCCAGCTGCTCGACGAGCAGGTTGGCCGCGGTGTTGTCGCTGACCGTGGTCGCCGCGGCCATCACCTCCCGCAACGGCAGACCGGTACCGACGTGCTGCGAGGTGACCGGCGCGTACTCCAGCACGTCGTCGGCGGCGATCGGCACGACGGCGTCCAGCTCGGCGTCGCTGACCCGGTCCAGCAGCAGCCCGGTGAGCAGCAGCTTCAGCGTCGAGGCGTGCGCGAACCGCTCGCCGGCGCGGTGCTCGACGACCCGCCCGGTGCCGGTGTCCAGCGCCCACACCCCCACCCGGGCGCCGTAGGTGGCCTCGAGCGCATCGACCCCGCCCAGCTCCTCGGCCGTGGGCGCGGACGACGACGCCGGCGGGGCGGACGACGACGCCGGCGGGGGCGTCGCCGCGGGTGACCCGCACCCGGCGAGGCCGAGGGCGAGGGCGAGCACCAGCGCGCAGGCCAGCGGCGCGACCCTCACAGCACCGCCAGCAGCACCGCGAAGCCGGCGACCCCGAGCACCAGCGCGGGGGCCAGCCAGCGCAGCACGGCGCCCCACTGCCGGCCGTGCGCGCCCAGCCCGGCGAGCAGCCCCAGGCCGACGACGGCGGACACCGCCGCGGAGTCCCAGTACCGGAGCACCGCGCCGAACAGGACCAGCGCCTCGGTCAGCCAGACCGCGACCAGCAGCGCCGCACCGGCACCGCGCCACCGGCCCGCGCCCGTCCACCAGGCCCACCCGGCCAGCCCGAGCACCGCCCCGCCGACCAGCCCGCCCGCGGTCCACGCGAGCACCCACGGCGTGCTCACCGCGAACCCCCGGGCCGCGGCGACCAGGTAGTAGCCGGGCACCTGCGCCGTGCAGGCCAGCACCCCGGCCAGGACGGCGACCCGCGGCGAGCGGGCGAGGGCGCCGAGGACGAACGGGGCGAGCAGCCACGGCCCGACGGCGTTGACCAGCCCGCCGAGAGCTGTCCCGCCCAGCAGCGTCTGCCCCGGCGACGTCAGCGCGCCCACGGCGAGGCCGGCCGCGAGCGCGGCCGGCAGCAGGCGGACCGGCGCGGTGGCGGGCCGGGGGCGGGACAGCACGGAGGTGGTCACGAGGTCGATGGTGCTGGTCGCCGGGCCGCGGCACATCGGCCCGCGGTCGGACCACCCGTCCACCCCGGGGAGGACCGGGGTCAGGTCCGGACCGCGGGGGCGTCGAGGGCGTGCAGCGCCTGGTCCAGCGCGGCCTCCAGCGGCCAGGGGTCGTGCAGCGGCTGGCTGAGCACCAGCCCGCCCTGGATCGCCGACAGGATCGAGGCGGCCACCCGGTCCGGGTCGGCCGCGGCGTCGACCTCGCCGACCCCCTGCATCCGGCGCACGCCCGCGGCCAGCCGGGAGGCCCACTGCCGGAAGGTGTCGGCGACGAGCGCGGCCAGCTCGGGGTCGCCGACGGCGGCCTCGTTGGCCAGCGACCCGATCGGGCAGGCCCACCGGCCCTGGCCGATGTAGTAGTCGACGAGAGCGGCCCGCCAGGCCTCCCACGACGCGCGCGTGGAGAGGTCCTCCAGGTGCGGCAGCTGTGCGGCCAGCAGCTCACCGCCCTCCCACTCCGCCACGGCGCGCACCAGCTCGGCCTTGCCGCCAGGGAAGTAGTGGAACAGCTGGGACTTGCTGGTCAGCGTCGCGGCGCGGACGTCGTCCAGGCTCGTGCCCCCGATGCCGGCGGCCAGGATCTGCCGGCCGGTCGCCTCCACGATGCGCTGCCGGGTCCGTCGGCCCCGTTCGGTCAGCTCCGCCACGTCCCGACGGTATCGCGTTGGACCGATCGGTCCAACCCTGGTAGGAACTGGACCATGCAGTCCAATGACGAGGTCCTTTCCACCCTGCCCCGGGACGGCCGCCTGGTCGGGCGCACCGTCTGGGTCACCGGCTCCACCAGCGGCATCGGCGAGGCCACCGCGCACGTCCTGGCCGCCTCGGGCGCCACCGTCGTGGTCAGCGGCCGCGACGGCGCCCGCGCCGAGGCCGTCGCCACCGCGATCACCGACGCCGGCGGCACCGCGGCCACGCTCGTGGCCGACCTGGCCGCGCCCCCGGAGCAGCTGCGCGCCACCGCTGCCCGCGCCGTCGACCTGCTCGGCGGCCGGCTCGACGTCCTGGTCGCCAACGCCGGGGTCTACCCGGTCTCGGCGACCGAGGCCCTGCCCGACGCCGACCTCGAGGCCATGCTGGCCGTCAACGTCCGCGCCCCGCACGTCCTGGTCGGCGCGCTCGCGCCCGCGATGGCCGAGCGCGGGGACGGCGTCGTGGTCGGCATCGGTTCCTGGATGGCCCGGGTGGGCAGCCCGTTCGGCGCGATGTACACCGCCACCAAGGCCGCGCTCGAGCAGCTGGTCCGGTCCTGGTCGGCGGAGTACGGGCCGCGCGGCGTGCGGGTGAACACCGTCGCGCCCGGCGCCACCGCGACCCCCGGGAACGCCGACGCGGCGGCCGTGCTGGAGGCGATGACCGCCTCGACCGTCGCGGGGCGGCCGGTCCGCCCGGTCGACGTCGCGTTCGCCGTGCGCTGGCTGGTCTCCGACGAGGCCGCCTTCGTGCACGGCACCACCCTGGACGTCGACGGCGGCATGACCGCCACCCGGCTGGGCTGACCCCGTGGTCACCGCACTGCGCACCCTGGGCCGCTCCGGGCTGCTCGTCAGCCCCTTCACCCTCGGCGCGATGACGATCGGCAACCCGGCGTGGGGGTCCGACGAGGCCGTCTCCGCCGCCGTCCTGGACCGCTACCTGGCGGCCGGCGGCAACGCCGTCGACACCGCCGACGTGTACTCGGGCGGCCGCAGCGAGGAGGTGCTGGGCCGGCTGCTGGCCACCGGGGGCCGGCGCGAGCAGGTCGTGCTGGCCACGAAGTACGGGTTCCACGCAGGCGGCGGGCCGCTCGCCGGCGGGGCCGGACGGCGGCACGCCGTCCGCTCGCTGGAGGGGTCGCTGCGCCGGCTGGGCACCGACGCGGTCGACCTGTACTGGCTGCACGTGTGGGACGACGTCACCCCCGCCGAGGAGGTGCTGGCGACCATGACGGACCTGGTGCGGGCCGGCAAGGTCGCGCACTGGGGGCTGTCCGACGTCCCCGCGTGGTTCGCCACCCAGGTCGCCACCCTGGCCGGTGCGCACGGTGTCCCCGGCCCGGTGGCGTTGCAGCTGGAGTACTCGCTGGTGGCCCGGTCGGTCGAGGTCGAGCACGTCCGGGCCGCCCGGGAGCTGGGCCTGGGCATCGTGCCGTGGAGCCCGCTGGCCGGGGGCTTCCTGACCGGAAAGTACCGCGACGGCGCGGCCGGCGGTCGGCTGTCGGGCCCGAACCCGTTCGGCAGCAGCAAGGACACCCCGGCCAACCGGGCGGTCGTCGAGGTGCTGCGCGAGGTCGCCGGCGGGCTGGGCCTGACCCCGGCGCAGGTCGCGCTGGCCTGGGTGCTGGGCCGGCCCGGCGTCGACACCGTGCTGGTCGGTGCCCGCACCCCCGAGCAGGTCGAGGCCAACCTGGTGGCGGCCGACGTCGACCTGCCCGCCGACGTCCGGTCACGGCTGGACCGGGTCAGCACCCCCGACCTCGGCGCGGCCGCGCTGTTCGAGCCGGCCACGATGGCCGCCGTGATCACCGGGGGGACGCCCTACCGGCGGCTCGCCCGCTGACGCTGCCGGGAGGTCGGCCCGGCAGCGGCGGGGCAGACTCGGCCGGTGCCCAGCGCCCTCAGCCGCCTCCTGCCCCCGCTGCTCCGCCTCATGGGTCGCAAGCGCACGTTCGCCACGCCGGAGGGCATGCGCGAGCGGCTGGCCGAGGTCGCGCTGCGGCCGCAGGCCTACGGCCCGCCCGCCCGGTTGCGCGGGGTGCAGGTCGGCGTGGGCCACGAGTCGGGGTGGCCGGTCTACGTGGTCGCGCCCGAGGGCCCGGCGTCCGGGCAGCACGCGCTCTACGCGCACGGCGGGGCGTGGGCGTTCGAGATCAGCCCGTTCCACTGGCGGCTGGTCGCCCACCTGGTCCGGCACAGCGGGGTGACGGTGACCGTGCCTATCTACCCGCTCACGCCGGTCGGCACCGCGGGCGTCGTCGTCCCCGCGGTGGCCGACCTGCTGGCCGGGCTCGTGGAGCAGCACGGCGCGGACCGGGTGACCGTCATGGGGGACTCGGCCGGCGGGCAGATCGCGCTGTCGGCCACGCTGCTGCTGCGCGACCGGGGCGTGCCCGCGCTGCGCCGCACGGTGCTCATCTCCCCCGCCCTGGACCTGTCGCTGGCCAACCCGGAGATCGACCGGGTCGAGCCCACCGACCCGTGGCTGGCCCGGCCCGGCACGCGGGTGGCGATCGACCTGTGGCGCGACGGGCTGGCGCTGGACGACCCGCTGGTCAGCCCGCTGGCCGGGGACCTCGCCGGGCTCGGTCCGCTGACGGTGTTCGGCGGCTCGCTGGACATCACCCACCCCGACGTCCGGCTGCTGGTGCAGCGGGCGCGGGCGGCCGGGGTGGAGGTCGACGACCAGGACGGCCCCGGGATGGTGCACGTCTGGCCGCTGCTGCCCGTCCCCGAGGGCGCCGCGGCGCGGAGGCACCTGGTCGACCTGCTCCGTGGCTGAGCGCGACCGGGACGGATGACGTAGCGGGGAGGGGACGGAGAGGCGTCGGCCGCCGTCCGCTCCCCGCCTAGCGTCGGGACGCCGAGCCCGTCGACGGAAGGTGTTCCCCATGGCCGACCCAGGCTCCGTGCTGGTCGTCAGCGCGCACGCCGCCGACTTCGTCTGGCGCGCCGGCGGTGCGCTGGCGCTGTACGCCGGCCGGGGCGCGGCCGTCCACGTGGTCTGCCTCAGCTTCGGCGAGCGCGGGGAGTCCCAGGGTCTGTGGCAGCGCGAGGGCATGACGCTGCAGGGGGTCAAGGACGCCCGCCGCGAGGAGTCCACCGCGGCGGCCGCGGCGCTGGGCGCCAGCGTGGAGTTCCTGGACCTCGGGGACTACCCGCTGCGGGTCGACGACGCCGCCGAGGACCGCCTGGTCGACATCCTGCGCGAGCACTCCCCCGACGTCCTGCTCACCCACGTCGCCCGCGACCCGTACAACACCGACCACGACCTGGCCCACGCCACGACCCTGCGCACCCGCATGGTCGCCCAGGCCCACGGCCACGACCCCTCGACGACGCCGCTGGGCGCCGCCCAGGTGTTCCAGTACGAGCCGCACCAGCCCGAGGTCTGCGGCTTCCTCCCCGACCTGCTGCTGGACGTCTCCCCCGTCTGGGACCGCAAGCTCGAGGCGATGCGCTGCATGGCCGGCGGCCAGGGCCACCTCGTCGACTACTACACCGACCTCGGCACCCGCCGCGGGGTGCAGGCCCGCCGCAACGGCGCCCCCGCGCAGGTCACCCACGCCGAGGCCTTCCGCCGCACCTTCCCCTCGGTCGGGTCGGAGCTCCGGTGAGCCGGCACGTCGTCGTCCGCACGTCGAGGGGGCCGGCCCCCGAGGACCTCGCCGCCCTGGCCCGCTCCGGCGTCGCCACCGCGCACGAGGCCGCCGGCCGCACCGGTCTGGTCGGTCCGGAGCTGCGGCCGATCTACCCCGGCGCCCGGATCGCGGGCCGCGCGGTCACCGTGCTCTCCCACCCCGGCGACAACCTGATGGTGCACGCCTGCATCGAGCAGTGCCGGGCCGGCGACGTGCTGGTCATCGCCACCACCTCGCGCAGCACCGACGGCATGTTCGGCGAACTGTTCGCCACCCAGCTGGCCGCGCGCGGCGTCCTCGGGCTGGTCACCGACGCCGGTGTCCGGGACGTCGCCGAGCTCACCGCGATGGGCTTCCCCGTGTGGTCCCGCGCGGTGCACGCGCAGGGCACGGCCAAGGCGGTCCCCGGGTCGGTCAACGTGCCCGTCGTCGTCGCCGGCCGGCTGATCACCCCCGGGGACGCCGTGGTCGCCGACGACGACGGGGTGATGTGCGTGCCGCTGGCCGACGTCCCCGCCGTGGTGGCCGCCGCGGCCGCCCGGGAGGCGAACGAGGAGGCCAAGCGGCAGCAGTTCCGCGACGGCGTCCTCGGCCTGGACCTCTACGACCTGCGCCCCACCCTGGAACGGCTCGGGGTCACCTACCTGGACGGCGACGCGGTGGACGGCGACGCAGCCGACGGTGACGCGTGAGCACGTTCGTCCTGGTGCACGGCGCCTGGCACGGCGGGTGGTGCTGGGACCGCGTCGCCGCACCGCTGCGCGCCGCGGGGCACGCCGTGCTCGCCCCCACGCTCACCGGCCTGTCGGAGCGGGCGCACCTGCTCACCCCGATGGTCGGGCTGGACACCCACGTCGAGGACGTCGTCCGGGTGCTGGAGACCCTGGACCTGCGCGACGTCGTGCTCGTCGGGCACAGCTACGCCGGTCAGGTGGTCACCGCCGTCGCCGACCGGGTGCCCGAGCGGGTCGCGCTGCGGGTGCACCTGGACGCGTTCGTCGGCGAGGACGGCGAGTGCGCCCGCGACCTGCTGCCGGAGACCGTGGCCCACCACTGGGCCGAGTCCGCCGAGCAGCAGGGGTTCGGCTGGCTGGTCGCCGTCCGCAAGCTCTCGGTGCTCGGGGTGACCGACCAGGCCGACGTCGACTGGCTGACCCCCAAGCTCACGCCGCACCCGTGGCGGACCTACCTCGACCCGCTGCGGCTCACCGGCGCCGTCGACGCCGTGCCCGCGGCGTTCGTCGAGTGCACCGACTGGATGCGGGTCTTCGCCGCCCAGGCCGACCGGGCCCGGGCGAAGGGCTGGCCGGTGCACGAGATCGCCACCGGCCACGAGGCCATGGTCACCGCCCCCGACGAGCTCGCCGCCCTGCTCGACCGACTGACCCGCTGAGAACGGAGACCGCCGTGGAGTTCCTGGTCCGCACCGAGAACCTGCTGCCCGCCGACACCCCCGACGACGTCCGGGAGTCCCTGCGCGCCGGCGAGCGCGCCCGCGCCCAGGAGCTGCGGGACGCCGGGGTGCTCAAGCGGCTGTGGCGGGTGCCAGGCCGCAACGCCACCGTCGGGCTCTACGAGGCCGCCGACCCCGCCGAGCTGCACGACGCCCTGGTCTCGCTGCCGATGTGGAAGCACATGGACGTGCGCGTCGAGGCGCTGGCCACCCACCCGCAGGAGCGGTGAGCACCGCAGGCGTCGCCGTCGTCACCGGGGCGGCCGGCGGCATCGGCGCGGACATCGCCGCCCGGCTGGTCGCCGACGGGTTCACCGTGGCGGGCCTCGACGTCGCCGCCCCCGGGGAGGTCGACGGCGTCACCTGGTGGACCTGCGACGTCACCGACCCCGACGCCGTCGCCACCACGGTGGCCGCGGTCGTGGACCGGCTGGGGCGGGTGGACGTGCTGGTGAACGACGCCGGGCTGCTGTCCGGCCGGGCGAGCTTCCTCGAGGCCACGCCCGAGCAGCTGCACCGCTACTTCGACGTCAACGCCGTCGGCACCCTGCTGATGACCCAGGCCTGCTTCCCGCAGCTGCGCGATGCCCCGGGGCACGGCCGGGTGGTGAACCTGGGCAGCCGGACGTTCTTCACCGGGGCCCCCGGACAGCTGGCCTACGTCGCCAGCAAGGGCGCCGTCCTCGGCATGACCCGGGTGATGGCCCGGGAGCTCGGCGAGCACCGGATCACCGTGAACGCGGTCGTGCCGGCCCAGGTGGAGACCCCGGGCACCCGGGCCCACTCCGGCCCGGAGGTGTTCGCCCGCACCCGCGCGCAGCAGGCCATCCCCGAGCCGGTCACCGGCGTCGAGGTCGCCGGCATGGTGTCCTACCTGGCCGGCCCCGACGGCCGGCTCACCACGGGCCAGGTCCTGGTGGTCGACGGCGGCGGCCTGCTTCGCTGAGCGGCGGGGTCAGCGCACCCGCTCCCGGACCCGCCGGTCGACCTCGGCGGCCCGGGCCACCACCTCCTCGACGACGGCCAGGCCGGGCGTGCACGCCGAGCGGGCGCCCGGGTCGGTCAGCTCGCGCAGGTTGACGAGGATGACCAACCGGGCCGTGGTGGCCGCCGCCCGGGCCGCCTCGGTCGCCGCGCCGACGTCGGTCAGCACGGTGGGGTTGGCGACCGGCAGCAGCTGCTCGGCCGCGTCCAGCAGCCGCGCCGCTCCGCGCACCACCTCGACCGGGGGACGCACGGCGCCGGCGAGGGCCTGCTGCACGGCCCGGTCGCGCGCGACGCGCTCCCCGTCGGACCCGCGGGGTATCCGGTGGGCCACGCCGACGGCGGTGAAGGCGGCCGCGTCGGCGGCGGCGAGCTGCAGGCCCCGGTGGCACTCCTCCTCGGCCACGGCGGCGACGGCGGCGACCCGGTCGGCGTGCTGGGCGTACCGCGGACCGGTGCTGCAGGCCGCGACCATGCCGAGCAGCGCACCGGCCTGTGCGAGGTGGACCCCCGCACTCGCGCCTCCCCCCGGTGCGGGCACGCGCGCGGCCAGGTCGTCGAGGAACGCGCCCAGGGACCGGCCGGCCAGCTCCGTCACGCGAAGACGACGGTGCGGTTGCCCACCACCGCGACCCGGGTCTCGGTGTGCCACCGGACGGCCCGGGCCAGCGCTCGGCTCTCCGCCTCGCGGCCCCGGGCGGCGAGGTCGTCGGGGCTGTGGGAGTGGTCCACCCGGATGAGCTCCTGCTCGATGATGGGGCCCTCGTCCAGGTCGGCGGTGACGTAGTGCGCCGTGGCGCCGATGACCTTCACGCCGCGGGCGTGCGCCTGGTGGTAGGGCCGGGCGCCCTTGAAGCTGGGCAGCATCGAGTGGTGGATGTTGATCGCCCGGCCCTCGAGCGCGCGGCACAGCCCGTCGGACAGGATCTGCATGTACCGGGCCAGCACGACCAGCTCGACCTGCTCGGACTCGACCAGCTCGAGCAGCTGCGCCTCGGCCTCGGCCTTGGTGTCGGGGGTGACCGGGATGTGCACGAAGGGCACGCCGAAGCTGTCCGCGACGCGACCGAGGTCGGGGTGGTTGGACACCACGGCGACGACGTCCAGGGCCAACTCCCCCACCGAGTTGCGGAACAGCAGGTCGTTGAGGCAGTGCGCGAACTTGCTCACCATGACCACGACGCGCGGTCGCCGGCTGCGGTCGGCGAGCGTCCACGTCATCCCGAACCGGTCGGCCAGCGGCTGCACGGCGGCGCGGACGGCGTCGAGGTCCAGCGGACTGCCGTCGAGGTGGGCGAACTCCACCCGCATGAAGAACTCACCGGTGCTGGCGCTGCCGAACTGAGCGCTCTGCACGATCGTGCAGGACTGGTCGACCAGCACACCCGTGACCGCGTGCACGATGCCGGGGGCGTCGGGGCAGTGCAGCAGCAGCACGCCGTGCTGGGCACCCAGGGGCGGGGTCATGGCACCTCCACGGGGGTACGGGCCCCGGCGACGAGCCGGGCCGCGGTGACGGTGTTGCGCAGCAGCCAGACGTCGGTCACCGGGCCGACGCCACCGGGGACCGGGGTGATGGCGCGGACGCGGGGCGCCACCGACTCGAAGTCGACGTCCCCGACCATGTGCACGCTCCCGTCGGCACCGGTGCGGGGGTTGATGCCGACGTCGATGACGACGGCGCCCTCGCTGACGTGCTCGGCCCTGATCAGGCCGGCCTTGCCGGCGGCGACCACCAGGACGTCGGCCCACCGGGTGTGCCGGCCGATGCCGGTGGTGCGGTCGGCCCACTCGTCCACCGACTGCACGGTGGCCTGCCGCTCGTAGCCCAGGCTGATCGCCGGCTTGCCGACGTTGTTGGACCGGCCGACGACGACGATGTTCGCCCGGTGGTAGAACGCGGCCCGGTCCTCGCCCACGGAGTCCAGCCAGGTGTCGAGCAGGTGGAAGACCGAGGCGGCGGTCGAGGGCACGAACCGCGGCACGCCGAGCGCCAGCAGGCCGGCGTTCTCCGGGTGCACGCTCTCGACGTCCTTCAGCGGGTCGACGGCGCGGAACACCCGCGCCTCGTCGATGCCCGGCGGCAGCGGGCGCAGCACGAGGATCCCCGTCACCGACGGGTCCGCGCCCAGCACCTCGAGCTCGGCCAGCACGTCGGCCTCGCTCGCCGTGCCGGGCAGCGACCGGTGCAGGTAGGGCACGCCCACCTCGGCGGCCAGCCGCCGCAGCCGGCGCTCGTAGGCCCCGGCGCTGTACTGGTCGCCGACCGCCAGGGTCGCCAGGCCGATGCCCACGCCGTCCGCCCGGGCCGCGGACACGTCGCGGACCAGCTGCTCCTTCAGCCGACGGGCGCACGCGCGCCCGTCGATGACCTCTGCGCTCACCCGAGCCGGGCCAGCCACCGCTGCCGCCAGGCCTCGGTGGTGTCGAGCTCGTTGAAGGTGAAGACGTGCAGCCCGTGCAGCCCGTTGTCGGTGCGGCCGAAGGCCGGGGTCAGCCGCTGGATCAGCCGGTCCGGGCTGTAGCCGCCGGGCAGGAAGAACCGCCAGAACATGTTCTGCTGCTTCTTCAGGAACCGGGCGGACTGGCCGAGGCCGAGGCCGGCGGAGACCCGGATCAGCTTCTGCCGGCTGATCGCCCCCGGGATGCCGACGCGGATGGGCAGGGTGACCCCGCGCTGCTGGACCGTCCTGGCCCAGTCGACCGTCGTGCCGGCGTCGAAGCACAGCTGGGTGATGACCTGGGTGGCGTGCGCGGCCTTGGCCTCCAGGGCCCGCTCGATGTGCTCGGCGGCGATGCTGCCGTGGCCCTCGGGGTAGCCACCGATGCCCACCGTGGCGAACGGGCGGCCCAGGTCGTCCAGGGACTCCAGCAGCCCGAGGGCGTCGACGTAGGTCCCCGCGGGTTCGGCGGCGTCGCCGCCGATGACGAACACCCGGTCGACGCCGGCCTCGGTGAGCTGGGCGACCAGGTCGGCCAGGTGCGCGCGGTCCCGGACCAGCCGGGCGGCCAGGTGCGGCGCGGCACGGTAGCCCGCGCCGGTCAGCCGCACCGCCAGGTCGACGGTGGGTCCGAGCCCCTTGGCCTCCGTCGTGGTGACGGTCAGGGCCACGTCGGTGGGGACGTCGGCCAGGACCTTCTCCTCGGCGCTCCTGAACGGCAGCACCTCGTAGGTGGCGTCGCGGAGGGCCGCGACCAGCTCGGCCCGGCCCGGCCGGGCGACCCGGGCACCGCCGGCGCGGGGGCCGTCGACCACGGCCATCACCGGGCCCGGTAGCTGCTGCGGGCGAACTGCACGAAGGGCGCGGGGGCCACCGTCGCGCGGATCTCCACCACGCGGTGCTCCTCGACCTGGGGCTTGCGGGAGTTCGGCTCCTCGCCCCAGCGCACCACGACCTCGGTGCCCGGTTCGGCGTGCGCCTTGTCCAGGGTGGCCAGGGAGACCATGACGCGCTCGTTGGCGATGTAGCCGCAGTCCAGCGACACGCCGACCTGCTGGCCGTCGCGGAGGACCTGGTCCTCCTGGTGCAGCGCGTACCGGATCTTCGGCAGGTCGAAGTACTTGGCGCCGGGGCCCGGCGCCATCATCGAGGCCATCGCCGCGGCCACGTCCTCGGTGTCCCACACCAGGGTGACCTTGCGGCGCGGCGGGTCGGCGGCGAGCGCCTCGAGCGCTGCGCGACCGATGAACTCGTGGTCGAACTTGACGTTGCGGTCGTAGCCGATGTCGTAGGGGGTCAGGTAGTAGTCGGCGACGTCGTCGGAGTCCACGCTGCCCCCGATGGCCCCGATCGCGCCGGCCGGCAGCCACTCCCGGTACTCCTGCAGCATCGGGTGGTCGCCGAAGACGGCGGGGAGGGGTGCGGGTACCCAGCCCGACTCCAGGTTCGCCGTCGAGTAGGCCTTCGCCCCGGCCCGGACCAGACCGTGGTCGGCACCGGCGTCCAGCAGCGCCTGCAGGACCTTCTCCCCCTCGGCCCACGGGCCGAACAGCTCGAACCCGGGCTGGCCGGCCATGCCGTGCCGCAGCCCGCGCACGGTCGTCCCGGCGATCGTGAAGGTCGCCATGTGGAAGAACCTGGTCTCCGGGAGCGGCTCGCCGGTGGCCTGCTCCAGGACCGCGGCCGCGGTGGGGCCCTGCAGCTCGTAGCGGTAGAGCCGCGGCGGGCCGTCGGTGCGGACGGCGGAGTTGTCGTCCCGCTCGGCGGTGACGTCGTAGTCACCGCGCTGCAGGTGGAACAGCACCCAGTCGATCACCATCGGGTGGCCCACCAGGTCGAACAGCTCCTCCTCCAGGTGGAAGAGGATGGCGTCGCCGATCAGCTGGCCGTCGGGGTTCACCGCCACGTACTGCTTGGCCTTGTCGACGCCGAAGCCCTCGAAGGTGTTCACGGCCAGGTCGCGCAGCAGCCGCAGGGCGTCCGGACCGGAGAGGAACAGGTCGGTCATGTGGTGCGACTGGTCCAGCAGGGCGCAGGTCTCGGCCCACGCGCGCTGCTCGGAACGCCAGTTGGTGAACTCCGGCGCCACCGGGAAGGTCATGGCGCGCGCAGCGGAGTGCCGCAGCAGCTCCACCGGGCTGCCGGCCCGCTCGATCGCGGCTGCCAGGGTCTCGGTCGACATGTCGGGCCTTCCCTCGTGGACGGTGTCAGCGAGCGGGTGCACCCCGCTCCTGACCTGGTCCGACGCTAGATCGGCAGCAGCCCCGCGGAGATCGCTCGGATGACCGGACGTGGCTGATCAGGCGTCGCGACCGCGGTAGGGCAAGTGACGTAGCACCGCCACCCCGGACCAACGATCCGCCGGGGCACCGCGACCGACACCATCGACGGGGTGAGCAGCGTGGGCCGGCGGATGGCGGAGGTGGAGCAGGCGCTGCTGGCCCGCTGGCCGGAGAGCCGGGTGGCACCCTCGCTGGACCGGGTCCGCGCGGCGGTCGACCTGCTGGGCCGGCCGCAGACCGTCGCGCCGGCCGTGCACATCACGGGGACCAACGGCAAGACCTCGACCGCCCGGATGGTCGACGAGCTGCTGCAGGCGACCGGGCGGCGCACCGGCCGCTGCACGAGCCCGCACCTGTCCACCGTGCGCGAACGCATCGTCGTCGACGGCGTCCCCGTCACCGAGGACGCCTTCGTCGCCGCCCACGAGGCGGTGCTCCCGGCCGTCCGGCAGGTGGACGACCGCTCGCCGGTGCCCATGTCGTTCTTCGAGGTCGTGACCACCATGGCCTACGTCGCCTTCGCCCGGGCCGGGGTCGACGCCCTCGTCGTCGAGGTGGGCATGGGCGGGACGTGGGACGCGACCAACGTCGTCGACGGCGAGGTCGCCGTGGTCGCGCCGATCTCGCTGGACCACACCGAGCACCTCGGTCCGGACGAGGCGGCGATCGCCCGGGAGAAGGCCGGCATCATCAAGCCCGGGGCGGACGTCGTGCTCGCCGACCAGGTGCCGGCCGCCCGGGCCGTCCTGCTGGACCGGGTGCGCCGGACCGGGGCCCGGATACGTCCGGTCGTCCCGGTGCGCCGGCGCCCCGCCGGGCGCGGTCAGCTGCTGGACGTGGTGGTCGCCGGCGTCCTCACCCGGGTCGAGCTGCCGCTCCTCGGCGGCCACCAGGCCGACAACGCCGCCCTGGCCATCACCGCCGCCGACGCCCTGCTGTCGCGGCACGGGGCGCGGCTGCACCCCGAGGAGGTCCGCCGGGCGCTGTCGGGCGTGCGGAGCCCGGGCCGCCTGGAGGTCGTCGCCGAGGACCCGCTCGTGGTGGTCGACGCCTCGCACAACCCGGCGGGGATGGCCACCACCGTCCACGGGTTGACCGACGCCCTGGACGTCGACGAGCTGGTCGTCGTCCTGGCCGTGCTGGCCGGCAAGGACGCCGACCAGGTCGTGGCGGCCCTGGACCCGGTCGCCGCGCTGCTGGTGGTGACCAGCACCGACTCGCCCCGCGCCCTGCCCGCGGTCGAGCTGGAGGCGACCGCCCGGCGGCGGCTCGGGCACGACCGGGTGGTGCGGGTCGAGGGCCTGGACGCGGCGGTCGACCGCGCCCGGGCCGAGGCCGCACGCCGCGGACGCCGGACGGGTGTGCTGGTCACCGGCAGCGTCGTGACCGCCGGGCGGGCGGCGGACCTGCTGCGCGGCTGACCGGCGCGGGCCCGGTCAGCCGCCGCGGTGCGCGACCGTCGCGCGCAGCACCCGCAGCACGTCCATCGACCCGTCGACGTCGTGCACCCGCACGCCCCACGCACCTGCCTGCGCGGCCAGCAGCGTGGTCGCGGCCGTGGCGCCGTCGCGGTCGGCGGCCGGTCGACCCTCGCCGCCGCGGACCGCGGCGGCCAGGAACCCCTTCCGGGACGCACCGACCAGCACCGGGAAGCCCGTCGCGACCAGGACGTCCAGCCGGCCCAGCAGCCGCCAGGTGTGCTCTGCGGTCTTCGCGAAGCCCAGCCCGGGGTCCAGCAGCACCCGTGCCGGGTCGACGCCGAGCGCGCAGACCTCGTCGACGCGGCGCAGCAGCTCGTCGCGCACCTCCAGGACGACGTCGCCGTAGTGCGCCCGAGCGGCCATGTCCCTGCTCGGGCCGCGGCTGTGGGTCAGCACGTACGGCACGCCCAGGTCGGCGACGGTCGGGGCCATGCGTGGGTCGGCCCGTCCCCCGCTGACGTCGTTGACCATCGTGGCGCCGTGCTCCACGGCCGCCCGGGCCACCGCCGCCCGGGTGGTGTCGATGCTGACCGGCACCCCGTGCCCGGACAGTGCCCGCACCACCGGCAGGACCCGGCGCAGCTCCTCCGCCGCGGGCACCCGGCCGGCGCCCGGACGCGTCGACTCGCCGCCGACGTCCACCCATGCGGCGCCCTGCTCGAGCAGGGAGCAGCCGTGCTCCACGGCCGACGCCGCCCGGTCGTGCCGGCCGCCGTCGGAGAACGAGTCCGGGGTGACGTTCACGACGCCCATCACCAGGCACCCGGGGCCGCCGCCGGCCCCGGGCCGGGTGACGGGCCGGCGGGTCGCCAGGGTCGTCGCGGCGCTCGTCACGGGCTCAGGCCCGGGCCGGTGCCCGGTTGTCGAACAGCGCGAGGCCGGCGGCCGTGTTCGAGGCGGGCACGTGGTAGGCCGTGTGGACCTTCGTCACCTCGGCGTTCATCGCCCCGCGCATGACCAGCCACATGATGAGCTCGATGCCCTCGGAGCCCGCCTCGCGGATGTAGTCCTCGCGGCTGAGGGCGGCCAGCTTCTCCGGGTCGACCTCGATGGCGTCCAGGAACATGTGGTCGAAGGTCGGGTTGATGAAGCCGGCACGGGTGCCCGCCAGCTGGTGGGACATCCCGCCCGTGCCGAGGATGCCGACCGTGATGTCCTCGGGGTAGCTGGCCAGGGCGCGGCCCAGCGCCTGCCCGAGGGCGTAGCAGCGCGCAGCGGTGGGCTGCGGGTAGCTGATGACGTTGACCATCAGCGGGATCACCGGGCACGGCCAGGCGTCCCCGGGGTCGGGGGTCCACACCGACAGCGGCACGGTGAAGCCGTGGTCGACGTCCAGCTCGCGGAAGACCGTCATGTCGAAGCCGTCGTCGACCAGGCTCTGCAGCAGGTGGAACGACAGCTCCGGGTGCCCGACCACGTCGGGCACGGCGCGTCGCCCGAACCCCTCGTCGGCGACCGCGTAGCGGTCGGCCACGCCGATGCCGAAGGTGGGCACGACGTCGAGGTCGACGCCGTTGGCGTGGTCGTTGTAGACCAGGACGGCGACGTCGGGCGTGCGGTCGGCCAGCCACTCGCGGGCGGGCTGGTAGCCGGCGAACAGCTTCGACCACACCGGGTCGTCGTGCAGCCCCCGGTCCATGGCCGCGCCGATGGACGGCACGTGCGAGGTCCCCAGACCCCAGATGACCTCAGACATCGGTCCGCCCCCCGGCGAGCATGGCGGCCTTGAAGTCCGCCTCGGTCATCCCGGTGAACACCCCACCGAGGTACTGCATGGACAAGCCGTCCATCATCGCCAGCTTGTAGACGTAGAAGATGCTGCCGCCCAGGTCGAGCATCGCCTGCCAGTCACGTCGCAGGACCGCCGTGGTCTGGTCCTCCGCCAGCCCGAACCGGTCGCAGTACGCGCTCTCGTCGGCCAGGAACTCCTCCCGGGCCTGCGCCCGGGTCAGCGACATGAACATCTTGTTCATCCGGTGGCCACGCCGGCTGGTGGGGCCGTCGAAGACGTACGTCGGTGCTGGCTGCGGACTGGTCACACCGCGACGCTAGGCCGCCGCGGGCGGCCCGCGCACCGCCCGGCTGTCCCGACCCGGAGTACGTCGAATGACCGGGGTGCGGGTGTCGCATCCGACGCCCCGGAGCCGCCATTCCTCGGGTCCGCGGGGGCCGCGCCGTCCCTAGCGTCGCTGGGGGACCACCGCGACAGCGACCGCTGTCCCCCGGGCGCGACCCGGGGCGTGACGAGAACGGGTAGGACATGACGGCCAACAACCTGCAGGACGTGCTGGACCAGGCGGGCAGCACCGTGGAGCTGCTCCGCAACTCGCAGCTGGGCACCTACATCTACCCCGTCGTCCCGTCGGAGTTCACCAACTTCCGGCGCGAGGTGAAGGCCTGGCAGCAGACCGCGGTGCTGTTCGACCAGTCCCACCACATGACCAACCTCTGGGTGTCCGGCGCCGACGCGCTGAAGCTGTTCACCGACACCGGCATCAACTCGACCGCGGTGTTCCCGGTCGACTCGGCCAAGCAGTTCGTGCCGGTCGCGCCCGACGGCGGCGTCATCGGCGACGGCATCCTCTTCCGCCTCGCCGAGGACGAGTTCGTCTACGTCGGCCGCGCACCGGTCGCCAACTGGCTGATGTTCCAGGCCGAGACCGGCGGCTACGCCGTCGACGTCCGCAACGACCCGCGGTCGCCGTCCCGGCCCTACGGCAAGCAGGTCACCCGGGACGTGTGGCGCTTCCAGATCCAGGGTCCCCGCGCCTGGGAGGTCATCGAGAAGGTCAACGGCGGCACCGTCGAGAAGGTCAAGTTCTTCCGGATGGGCACGATGACCATCGCCGGCGAGGAGGTCCGCACGCTGCGGCACGGCATGGCCGGCGCGCCGGGCCTGGAGATCTGGGGCCCCTACGCCAGCTACGACAAGGTCCGCGAGGCGATCCTGGACGCCGGCGCGGAGTTCGGTCTGGAGCCCGCCGGCGCGCGGGCGTACAGCTGCAACACCCTGGAGTCGGGCTGGATCCCCTCCCCGCTGCCGGCGATCTACACCGGCGAGGAGCTCCGGGCCTACCGCGAGTGGCTGCCCGCGCAGGGCTACGAGGCCACCAACGCCCTGGCCGGCAGCTTCGTCTCCTCGGACATCGAGGACTACTACACCAACCCCTGGGAGCTGGGGTACGGCAGCTTCGTGAAGTTCGACCACGACTTCATCGGCCGCGACGCCCTGGAGGCGGTCGACCCGGCCACCCAGCGCCGCAAGGTCACCCTGGCCTGGAACGCCGACGACGTCGCCGAGCTGCTCGCCTCCCCGGTGCGGCCGGGCCCGGGCTACCAGTTCTTCGACCTGCCCAACGCCAACTACGGCTCCTCGAACTTCGACTCGGTGCTCGACGCCGACGGCACGGTGGTCGGCGTCTCCATGTTCACCGGCTACAGCGCGAACGAGCGCACCGCGCTGTCGCTGGCCACCGTCGCCCCCGACGTGCCGCTGGGCGCCGAGGTGACCGTGGTCTGGGGTGAGCCGGACGGCGGCTCGGGCAAGACCACCGTCGAGCCGCACGAGCAGTTCCGGGTCCGGGCCATCGTGAGCCCGACTCCGTACGCCGCCATGGCGCGGGAGACCTACCAGCAGGGCTGGCGCACCTCCGCCACGAGCTGAGGTCGATGCGGGCGGCCGGTCCCCACGCGGGGGCCGGCCGCCGTGGTGCCTCGCGCCTCCCGCAGCGAGCCCGGACAGCAGGTCCTGCGCCCCGCCCACCAGATCCCCGGTGCGCCGGCGGACACCCGCCGTGACCAGGACCTGGCGGGAAGTTGCCTGCTCAGCGGCCTGGTCGACGGACCCCGAACTGTCGTACCCCTCGCCTACCGTGCGGGTCATGGAGCGGGAGGCAGAGTTCGGGGTGGCGCTGGCGGTGGCCGTCGTCGACCGCTCCTGTGCGCGCGCTCCGGACCGCCCGCGGTTGTCCGAGGTCCTCGACCCCGCCTGGCTCGACGACGCCGCCTGCGCCTCCGAGATGCAGGCCGTCGCCGCGATGCGCGCGCGGTTGGACGCCTACGAGATCGGCGTCGTCGCCCGCCTGGCCGACCTGCGACCCGACTTCTGGCAGGACGCGGACGACCCCGGCCAGAGCGCCGACGGCTGGTCCGCTCAGCGCCAGTTCGGCGGGGTCAGCGAGTTCTTCGTGGACGAGGTCGCTCTGGTCCTCGGCATCTCCCGCACCCGCGCCCACACCGTCGCCGACACCGCGCTGGTCCTGGTGCACCAGCTGCCCACCACCTGGCACGCCCTCGCCGACGGCCTCATCGACCTCCCGCGCGCACGGGCCCTGGTCGCCGTCCTCGGCTGGCAGCAACCCGACGTCGCGCCCGAGGTCATCGCCGCCGTCGAGGCCGAGGCCCTGGCCTGGGCCGTCTCGGGCGAGGGCCCGTACCGCCTGCAGAACCGCACGGCCGCGCTGCTGCTGGAGCACGACGCCGCAGCCGCCGACCGCGCCCGCAAGGAGGCCGCCCGGACCACCGACGTCACCCTGCAGGGCCGCCGCGACGGGCTCACCGACCTCACGATCACCCTCGAACCCGACGTCGCCGCCGCCTGTCGCGACGCCACCGACCGCTATGCCCGCATGTGGAAGGCCGACGGCGACGACCGCCCCATCGGCCAGCTCCGCACCCTGGTCGCCGCCGACCTCCTGCTCCGCGCCTGGGACACCAGCCGCCCACCGGTGACCGCGCACATCACCATCCATGCCCCGCTGCCCTCCCTCCGCTCACCCGGCCCGGGTACCGGCGGGGCGCCCACGGACAGCGCGAGCTCTGCGCCCGTCGTCGAGGGCGTCGAGCGGTGCGGCAGCGTCGGTGGCCAGCCGGTCACGTCGGCCCACCTCCGCGAGCTGCTCCGCCGATGGTCGGACGCCGGCCTCGACGGGCTGCACGCGCCGGACGGCGGCTCGCTGGACATCGCGCTCGCGGATCCGGACACCGGGCGTCTGCGCGCCGTCGTCACCGAACCCGAGCTCCGCCGCGCCGCACGGCGGCCGTGCCTCCTCCACCCGGCAGCACCGCCACCACCGATTGCGAGCGGCTCCCGGCGGCATCCGCCGCCCGCGGGCACCGACCCGAGCGACACCAACCCGAGCGACATCGGCCTGGGCGCGAGCCCAGCGCCCGTCGGGTGCGGCTGCGCTGCGGCCGGCCAGCCACCACCGACCCCGGCCTACCGACCCACCGCGGCCCAGCGCCGGTTCGTCACCGCCCGGGACCGCGGCTGCCGCCATCCCGGCTGCAGCCGGCCCGCCATCTGGACCGACCTCGACCACGTCGTGGCCCATGACGTCGGCGGAGCGACCGACTGCGCGAACCTCTGCACCCTCTGCCGGCGGCACCACCGGCTCAAGACCCACGCGCCCGGCTGGCGGTTCGTCATGACCGGCGACGGAATGCTGTCGGTCACGACGCCGTCCGGGGTCACCCGCACCACCCGACCGCCCGGCACCGGCCACGGCCTCGCCCGCCTCGACCGGCTCCTGCGCCCCGACACCGCGCCGGGGGACCCCGCCCTCGTCCCAGCGCCCCCGGCCGACGACGAGCCGCCGCCCTTCTGACGCCGGGGGGCCGGTCAGCCCTGGGGCGGGACCAGGCCCTGGCGCACGGCGACCAGCGCGGCCTGCGTCCGGGAGGTCAGCTGCAGCTTGCGCAGCACGTTGCTCACGTGGGTACGGGCGGTCCGTTCGCTGATCACCAGCTCGTCGGCGATCTCCTGGTTCGAGCGGCCGTGCGCGACCAGGCCGAGCACGTCCCGTTCGCGGGCGGTCAGCGAGCCCAGCCCGGTCGGCGGCGACACCATCTCCTGGGTCAGCTGGCGGGCCACCGCCGGGTCGAGGAACACCTCGCCGCGGGCGGCCGCGCGGATGGCGGCCACCACCTCGGTCGGCTCGGCGTCCTTGAGGAGGTAGCCCGAGGCACCGGCGGCCAGCGCCGCGTGCACCCGTTCCATCTCGCCGAAGCTCGTGAGCACCACGGTCCGCAGCTCGGGGTACTCCTCCCGGATCCTGGCGGTCGTCGCGACGCCGTCCATCTTCGGCATCAGCAGGTCGACCAGGACGACGTCGGGCAGCTCGCCGTGCGCCGACAGCGCACCCAGCCGGGCCAGCGCCTCCACCCCGTTGCCCGCCTCTGCGGCGACCTCGAGGTCGTCGAGCACCTCCAGGTAGGCCCGGATGCCGCGCCGCACCACGGCGTGGTCGTCGACGATGAGCACCCGCACCACCCCGTCGGTGGTCTCGTCCGGTGCAGCGGTCATGTCGTCCTCCCCTGGGCTCGGTGCGGCGCGGGCAGGGGGACGACCGCGCGCACCGAGGTACCGGTGCCGCGGGCCCGCGGCCCGACGGCGAGCGTGCCGCCCCACTTCTCCGCACGCTCGCGCATGCTGGTCAGGCCGTAGCCCTCGCGCGGCCGCTGCGGGGGCAGGCCGTGGCCGTCGTCGGTGACCGTGATCGCCAGCGACGGCCCCCGCACCCCCAGCCGCACGGTGACCCGGCCGGCCTCCGCGTGCTTGACGACGTTGTGCAGGGCCTCGGCGACGATCCGGTAGACGTCCTCGGACACCTCGTCGTCCAGCCCGTCCACCCCGGCCCCGACCTGCAGCGTCACCCGCATGCCGGTGCGGTTGGTCGTGCTCTCGGCCAGGGCGCGCAGCGCTTCCTGCAGCCCCAGCGACGTCGAGGACAGCGGACGCAGCTCGTGCACCATGGCGCGCAGGTCGGCCAGCACGGTCTGCGACAGCACCCCGATCTCGTGGGCGATGCCGCGCACGCGGTCCGTCGGCACGTCGCCACGGCTGGCGACGACGCCGAGCACCTTGGCCTGCATCCCGATCGAGAAGGCCTGCTGGACGATGCTGTCGTGCAGGTCGCGGGCCAGCCGCTGCCGCTCCTCGCGACGGGCGAGCTCGCGCTCGGCCTGCAGCAGGTCGGCGTGGTCCAGGGCCACGGCGGCCTGCTCGGCCATGGCGGTCAGGAACTCCAGCGTCTGGTTGCCGACCACCTGCCCCGGCGCCAGGTAGGCGTTGAGCACCCCTGCCGGCCGGCCGCGGATGGTGAGCGGCACGCTGGCGAACCAGCTCCAGTCCGAGTGGCTGAGGTAGGCGTGCAGCGGCGCCCACGTCGGGTCGTCGCGCAGCATCGCCCACCGGTCGGGGATCACGACGGGCTCCAGCCGCCGGAACGCCTCGAAGATGGCCAGCCGGGCACCCTGCTGGCCGCACGCCAGCAGCCGGTCGAAGAAGTCGTCGCACCGCGGGAAGCCGGCCGAGCCCATGATCCGCAGCCCGGACCCGTTCTCGTCCATGCTCAGGATCTGCACCCCGGCCAGGGCGTCGGCGCGCAGCACCTCCCGGGCCAGCGCGTCCAGGGTCGCGGCCACCGAGCCCTGCCCGGCCAGCCGCGCCGACGCGCGGGCCAGGGCGGCCACCCGGCGGCGGCGGTGCCGCTCGGAGGTGCAGTCGCGGAAGGACACCACGTGCTCACCGGTGGCGGGGTCCAGCAGGTGGGTGCGGTAGGCGAACTCGCGGAGCGCCGGTGGGCCCCCGCCGGACCAGGTGCAGACCAGCTCGGCGCCGTCGTCGTCCAGCAGGCCCTGGGCGCCGGTCGCACCCGCGGTGGTCCGGAACGGCGACGCCGACCCGACGAGGTGCTCGGCCGGGACGCCGCACAGCTCCTCGGCGGCGGGGTTGAGCCGCAGCCAGCGGCCGTCGGCGTCCAGCACGGCGAGCCCGTCCGGGGCGCGGCGCGCGACGTCGGCCCAGTCGTGGTCGACCAGCGGGTGCACGTGGCCTCCTCGGCCGGGGTGGGTGGTCGGGACCAGCATGCACAGCGGGCCGGGACCCGGGGCGTGCACCCCGGGTCCCGGCCGCCGGGCCGGTCAGTAGCCGTCGACCGGGCCGTAGCCGCCGGTGGCTGCGTCGTAGCGCACCAGCTGGACGGTGGAGATGCCCGACTCGTCGGAGCTGGTGGTGTCCACCGTGATGCCGTCGAGCAGCATCGGCGCCTGGAAGTCGGTGATCGAGCGCAGCGACTCCATGAAGGAGTCCCGGGTCGGCTCCTCCATGCCGGCGAACGCCTGCTCCAGCACCGCGCCCTCGGCGTAGCTCCACGCGCAGTGCGGCGTGTAGGTGGCCGCGATCTGCGACCCGTACTCCTCGAACGCCGCGTTGTAGGCCTGCACGTCCTCGTCCTCGGCGAAGGCCGGGGAGTTGGGGTTCTTCGAGAACGACGGCGTGTAGACGCCCGGGTAGGCGGCTGCGCCACCGGGCTCCAGGATCGTGCCCGGCGTCGAGGTGTTCGACGGCAGGAACACCCGCGGCAACCAGCCCAACGACTGGGCCTTGGTCAGCACGCCGACCTGCAGCGGCGTCACCGACACCGCGCTGAGCAGCACGTCGGCGCCGCTGGCGGCCAGCTCGGTGACCTGCGAGTCCAGCGTGGTGTCGGTGGGCTCGTAGGTCGCCGACGCGACGATCTCCACCTGGCTGCCGTCGATGGCCTCGTTGAACCCGTCGAGGTAGCTCTCGCCGAAGTCGTCGTTCTGCGCCAGCGTGGCGACGGTGATCGGCTGGCCGGCGTCGACCAAGAGCTCCCCGAAGCTGCGGCCCTCGGTGACGTAGGTGGGCAGGAAGCCGGTGGTCCACGGGTGGGCGTCGGCGTCCTCGGAGAACGTGCGGGCGCCGGTGGTGAGCAGCACCTGCGGCACCTCCTCCTCCTCGGCGATCGGCATGACCGCCGCGTTGGTCGGCGTCCCCAGGGCCCCGACGTAGGCGAAGATCCCGTCGTTGGTGAGCTGCCGGAAGTTCGACACCGCGCGGGCCGGGTCGTACACGTCGTCCAGGTAGGTGAACTCGACCTGCCGGGTCTGGCCGTCGCCGAACTCGAAACCGCCGTCGGCGTTCTTCGCCCCGATGTAGGCCGCGAGGCCCGCCACCGTGCACGAGCCGGGGCCCGCGGTCGGCCCGGACAGCGGGCTGCTGATGCCGATGCTGATCGAGTCGTCGGTGATCCCGGGGCTCGCGCCGTCCGAGCCGGGGCCGCCGGCGCTCTCGCCGCGGGTGCAGCCGGTCACGAGCAGGACGGCGATGCTCGCCGTCGCCAGCACGGCACCGGAGCGGTGGGTGATCCTCATGGGGCGGGCCTTCCTGGTGGTCATCGTCGATCGGTGGAGGCAGCCGCCGGGGTGGGCACCGCAGGCGCCGTCCCGTCGGGGTCTGGGGTGGCCGGCGCGCCCTCGGCGGCCGGGGTCCGCCGGCGCAGGCGGCCGCCGACGCGGCGGGGCAGCGAGGCCAGGCCGGCCGGCAGCACGAAGAGCACGGCCAGCAGGACGGCGCCGGAGATGAGCGCGGTGCGCGAGGAGCTGACCTGCCCCGCGACGACCGGGACCAGCACGTAGTACAGGGCGCCCAGCACCGTCCCCACGATGCTGGCCGAGCCGCCGATGACCATTGCCGCGACCAGGTTGATGGAGGTGGCGAAGACGAGCGTCTCGGGCGAGGTGTACTGCACGACGGCCAGGTACATGAAGCCCGCCAGGCCGCCGAGCAGGGAGGCGATGGTGAACGCCAGCACCTTGGTGCGGTAGGGCGAGACGCCCATCGACAGCGCGACCGCCTCGTTCTCCTTCACCACCGCGAAGGACCGGCCGACGCGGCCGCGGACCAGGTTGCGCACCAGCACGAAGACGACGACGGCGATGACGGTGACGACGTAGTAGCGCCACTGGTCGTTGGCCAGACCGGTGGTCTCGGGCGCGCGCAGGAAGCTGACCACCTGGCCCTGCGAGCCACCGGTGAACTCGTCGAGCCGGCGGGCGAGCGGTACGCCGACGATCGGCAGCGCGATGGTGATCATGGCGAGCGCGAGCCCGCGCAGCCGGGCCGCGGCCAGGGCGACCAGCATGCCGACCGTCGCGGGCAGCGCCGCGGAGAGCACCAGGGACAGCCACAACGGCCAGCCCTGCACCACGCCGTAGGCCGTCACGTACGCCCCCAGGCCGAGGAACGCGCTCTGCCCCAGCGAGACCTGGCCGGTGTACCCCATGACCACGTTCAGGCCCAGCAGCGCGACGGCGAAGACCATGATCGACGACAGCTGGTAGTTGATGAACGGGCTGGAGACCAGCGGGGCGACGACCAGCACCACGGCCAGGGCCAGACCGCCCAGGAGGGCGGCCAGCCGGACCAGCGGTGAGCGGCGCCGCGGGGCGGTGGTGGCCGGAGCGGTGGCGGGTGCGGTGCCGGATGCGGTGGCCATCAGACGCGCACCGTCGTCTTCTTGCCGAACAGACCCTGCGGCCGCAGCACGAGGATGACCATCACCGCGAGGAACGGGACGGCGATCTTCAGGTCGTCGCCGACGATGTCGACGTAGGCGCCGGCCAGGCTCTCCGCGACCCCGATGAAGGCCGCGGCGACGACCGCGCCGACCGGTGAGTCCAGGCCGCCGAGGATGGCCGCGGCGAGGGCGTAGACCAGGACGAAGTCCAGCATCCCGGGGCTGATGAACAGCTGCGGGGCGACCAGGACACCGGCGATCGCGCCGAGCGCGGCGGCCAGGCCCCAGCCGACCATGAGCAGCCGGCTCACCGGCAGCGCCGACAGCGCGGACGACTCGGGGTTGTCGGCCACCGCCCGCATCGCCAGGCCGAGCTTGGTGGACCGGAACAGCAGCTGCAGACCCGCCATCACCGCGAGCAGGACCACGATCGTGCCGACCGACCGGAGGCTGACGAACACCCCCAGCACCTCGAAGGTCCGGTTGGGGAACAGCGACGGGAAGGGGTGCGGCTCGTAGCCGAAGAAGAACGCCGAGCCGCCGGTGAGCAGCAGCAGCAACGCGATGGTGGCGACGATCGCCGTGTCGGGCTCCCCGCGTTCGAAGTGCCGCATCACCCCGCGCTCGAGCAGGGCCCCCAGCGCGAAGCCCGCGACCACCGCGGCCAGCAGGGCGGCCAGCACCGGGACGCCGGCGCGGACGAGGGCGTAGGCGACGAAGGTGGCCGCGACCGCCATCCCGCCCTGCGCGAAGTTCACCAGCCCGGTGGCCCGGAAGACCAGCACGATGGCCAGGGCGAGGGCCGCGTAGATGGCCCCGTTGGACAACCCGTCGACCACCACTTGGACGAAGTAGGACATTCAACCCCCCAGGTAGGCGCGGCGGACGGCGTCCATGCCGAGCAGTTCGGAGCTGGTGCCGTGCAGGGCGACCCGGCCGGTCTCGAGGACGGTGGCGTCGTCCACGACGGAGAACGCCAGGTTCGCGTTCTGCTCGACGACGACCATCGCCACCTGGGCCTCCTGCCGGAGCCGCACGACGGCGTCGTACACGCGGCGTGCGGTGCTCGGCGCCAGGCCCAGCGACGCCTCGTCCAGCAGCATCACCCGCGGCTTGGCCATGAACGCCCGCCCCACCGCGAGCATCTGCTGCTCACCGCCGGACAGCGCCGCGGCGTGGGACCGGATCCGCTCGGCGAGGTTGGGGAACAGGTCCAGGCAGTAGTCCAGGTCGGCGGAGACCGCCGCCTTGTCCTTGCGGCGGTAGGCGCCGACCAGCAGGTTCTCGCGGACCGTGAGCTGCCCGAGGGTGCCGCGGCCCTCCGGCACGTGGGCGATGCCCAGCGCTGCGGTGCGGTCGGGCCCGAGACCCGAGATGTCCCGGCCCTCGAACAGGACCCGGCCGGTGGTGCGGACCATGCCGCTGATGGCGCGCAGCGTCGTCGTCTTGCCGGCGCCGTTGGCACCGAGCAGGCCGGTCGCCCCGTTGTCGGGCAGCGTCAGCGAGATCCCGTGCAGCACGTCGGCGTGGCCGTAGGAGGCCCGTACGTCCTCCAGCTCCAGCAGGCTCACGCCGCGCCCACCTCCTTGCCGAGGTAGGCCTCCACGACCCGGGGGTCGGACTGGGCCTCGGCCGCGGTGCCCTCCATGAGCTTGGCGCCGTGGTCGAGGACGACGACCCGGTCGGTGAGCGCCGAGATCAGGCCCATGTGGTGCTCGACCACCACGACGGTCAGGTCGAACTCCTGGCGGACCTCGCGCACCGTGCTGATCAGGGCCTCGACCTCGCCGTGCGACAGCCCGGCCGCCGGCTCGTCGAGCAGCAGCAGCGAGGGGCGGGACAGCAGCGCCCGGCACAGCTCGACGCCCTTGTGGAGACCGTGCGACAGCTCGTCGGCGGGGGTGTGCGCCGCCCAGCCCAGACCGGTGCGCTCGAGCAGCTCCAGGGCGCGGTCGCGCGCCTGCCGCTCGTGCCGGCGGGTGGTCGGCAGCCGCAGGGCCCAGGAGACCGGGCCGCCGGGCAGCCAGGAGTGCGCGCCGAGCATGACGTTCTCCAGCACGGTGGCGTCCAGCCGCAGCGCCGGGTGCTGGAACGTGCGGGCCAGCCCGAGCCGCGCCATCCGCCAGGCCGGCGTCCGCACCGTCTCGGTGCCGCCGACCAGGATCGAGCCGGCCGTGGGCTGGTAGTGCCCGCTGATGCAGTTGAACAACGAGGTCTTGCCGGCCCCGTTGGGGCCGACCAGGCCCAGGATGCCGCCGCGCGGGGCGTCGAAGGAGACGTCGTCGAGCACGGTGATGCCGCCGAAGCGCAGGGACACCCCCCGCACGCTCAGGCCCGGCTCGGCCGGTGGCGTCGTCGCCATCGGTGCTCCCCTCCGTCGTGGACCGCTGAGGGAAAGCTATGGAGGGCGGATGTGATCCGGAACACCGCAATGTCGCCGTCGGTGCGGGCCGGTTGGCGCGCACCGACAGCGACATCCGTCCTAGGCCGGGGGGCGCAGCACGGGGACCAGCAGGTGCGAGCCGTGCGCGCCGCCGGTGTGCACGGTGTGCCGGCCGTCGTTGACCGTGTCGGTGTGCCGGGCGTACGTCAGGTGCTCGGGGTAGCGCATGACGTCGGTGCCCTGCACGACCAGCAGCAGACCCTCCCCCGCGGCGAACCGGGTGCCCGACGGCCAGACCTCGACGTCGAGCCTGGTCGGCTCACCGGGCACCAGCGGCAGCGCGCGCCGGTGGGCCAGCACGGGCAGGTGGTCGGTGCTGCGGTCCGGGTCCAGCTCCCGGTGCGAGGCGCGCAGCCAGCCCAGCGCGACCGGGCCGTCCTCGAACTGACCGTAGTGCGCGAACCCGACCTGCTCCCCCGCCGCGTCGAGCTTGAACAGCGCCAGGAACACGTCGGCGTCCTCGGCCTCGGCGGACAGGTGCAGCACCGCCCGGACGTGCCCGACCAGCTCGACCGGCTCGTCGAAGGTGATGGTGAAGCTGGCGCGGCGCGGGGCCAGGCCGCTGCCCAGCCCGTCGTAGGACGTCGTCCCCCCGCGCTGCGGTGGCTCCCAGGACAACGAGCCGTCGACGGCGTCCAGGTGCAGCGGCCGGAGCTCGACGTCCTCCAGCGGCCACTCCCGCGCATCGACCCAGGTGCCCTGCCCGTAGGCCTCCCGCACCTCGGCCCGCACCCGCGGCAGGCCGTCGAGACCGGGGCCGCGGTCGAGGAGGTAGCGGTCGAAGAAGGCACGCTGCCGGTCGACGAGCTCCGGCTCGTAGTAGTAGGCCCACTTCTTGCGGCCGTGCACGTCCAGCCACTTCTCGGCCGACCCCAACCGGCGGAACCCCTCCAGCGTGCCGCGGCTGTGCAGGCCGTGGTCGGCCCAGCTGGCGACCACGTAGGCCGGGACCCGCACGGCCTCCAGGTCGGGGGTCTTGCTGGCCCAGAACTCGTCGAACCAGGGGTGGGCGGCGGTCTCGGCCTCGAGGTCCTCCACCTCGGTCGTGCTGGCGCCCCAGCGTTCCCAGATGTAGGGCCAGAACGACGTCTCGGGGATCCCGCCGTGCCGGGCGACCTCCCGGTAGGTGTCGTTCCAGCCCTCCCAGGGGTTGATCGCCGCCAGGTGCGGCGGGTCCAGCGCGGCGACGAACCACTGCAGGCTGGACAGGTAGGACACCCCCGACAGCCCGACCTTCCCGGCGCTCCACGGCTGGGTGCCGGCCCACTCCACAAGGTCGGCGAAGGCGGCCGCCTCCTCCGGGGAGTGGTAGGTCGCCCGGCCCTGCGAGTACCAGGTACCGGGGACGTCGGCGAGCACGATCGCGTAGCCGTGCGGCACCCAGTACTCCGGGTCGGGGGCCTCGAAGGTGGTCAGGTCCGACGTCCACTCCGGCCGCACGCCCGCGCGCGGGTAGATCTGCCCGATGGGTGCGGGGTTGTGCTTGCCGTAGGGCGACCAGCTCACCAGCGGCGCCGCCGGGACGTCGGTGTCGGGCCGGTACACGTCGACGTGGAGCACGTGCCCCTGGTCGCCGAAGGGGACCGCGACGTCGCGCTCGACCACCATGCCCGGACGGCGCTCCACCCGGTGCTGCGGCGGCCGGCCGCCCCGGGACTCCGGCGTGCTGCGCGGCGGGCGGAAGGTGTAGCGGTCGGTCACGGCGTCCTCCGGGTGCACCCGGCCGCCTGGGCTCGGCGCACCGGTCACCGCGCACGCTCCGCCCCCGCGCCGCCGGCCCACCAGCGTCATCCGTCTCGTCCGCGCACCGTCCGCGTGCCAGGGTGGGCCGGTGTTCGTGACCATCGACCTGTTCAGCGCGCTGGTCGACAGCCGCAGCGGCGCGGCGCCGGTGCTGGCCGCGCTGGCCGCCGACCAGGGCCACGACGCCGACGGCGGCGAGCTGTACGACGACTGGGACGCCCGGAACAAGGCCACCCAGCGCGACCGCACCGACTGGGTGCCCTTCGCCGAGCACTGCCGGCAGGCCCTGGTCGCGACCTGGGCGGCCCGCGGCTGGGACGCCGGCGACGCACCGGCCGCCGCGCTGCTGGGCTCGCTGCCGGACTGGCCGCTGTGGCCCGACGTCGCCGACGCCCTCCCCGGGGTGCGGGCCGCCGGGCACCGGGTCGGGGTGCTGTCCAACGTGGACGACGACCTGCTCGCCCGCACCCGGGTCGCGCCGCTGGTCGACGACGCCGACCGGCTCACCAGCGAGCGGCTGCGCGCGTACAAGCCCTCGCCCGCCCTCTACCGGCGGGCCGTCGACGCCGGGGTGGACGTGCACGTCCCGGCGTCGGCGCGCGACACCCGCGGTGCGCTGGAGGCGGGGATCGCCGTCGTCCGGGTGGCCCGGCCCGGGCACCGCACCGACCCGGCCGGCCCGCAGCCTGCGCACACGGTCACCGACCTGCACGCACTCCCCGGGGTGCTCGACCGGCTCGGCTGAGACGGGCCAGCCACAGCCCCAGGACGCCGAGCGCCACCCCGGCCGCGGCGCCGAGGGTGTTCGACGTCCAGTCGGTGGTGTCGCAGGCGCGGCCCAGCCCGGTGGCCACCGCCTGCACGGCCTCGACGCCGGCGGACAACCCGCTGGCGGCCAGCAGCACGGCCCACGGCCGGCGGGTGGCCACCGTCGCCAGCAGCGCCGGCGGGACGAACAGCAGCACGTTGGCGACCAGCTCGACCGCGCCCCACGAGGGCAGCGACCACTGCACCGTGCACCCGACCGTGCCGGTCACGCGCCCGGTCGGGCTGAGCGTCAGCGCGGCGAGCGGCACCAGCCACGCCGCGGCAAGCCACCCCGCCACCCGCGGCCGACCCGCCAGGCCCGCCGCGAGGAGCGGACCGGCGACGAGGAGCACCAGGGGACCCGCCGTGGTCGCCCACGGGTGGTCCAGCAGCCAGTTGGTGATCACGCCTGCAGCATGACGGGGCGGGCCCGTCGCAGGCATCAGCCTGCGGACGGACCCGCCTGGTCCTGGAGTACCGGATCAGTGCCTGCGGTCGCGCACCTTGCGCTTGGCGTAGGGGACGCCGACCTTCGCGGCCAGCTTCACCACGACCCAGCCGACGGCGGCGAAGGCGTTCTTCTTGGCGGCCATCAGCGGGCACCGGCCTTGGTCGTCGGGTCGGGCGTCGTGACGGCGGCGGCGACGGAGTGGCCGCCGTCGGCGCTCCACAGCACCTTGTGCAGCAGGGCACCGATCACCGCACCCACCAGCGGGACGACGACGAACAGCCAGACCTGCGACAGCGCGGTGCCGCCGGAGACCAGCGCCGGGCCCAGCGAGCGGGCCGGGTTGACCGAGGTGCCGTCGACCGGGATGGCGACCAGGTGCGCCACGACCAGGACCAGGCCGATCGGGATGCCGGCGACCGCGGCGTTGGAGCTGCGCGCGGTGGCGGCCAGGACGACCATCACCAGCAGCGCGGTGAAGACCAGCTCGACGGTGATCGCGGCGCCGATGCCGTAGCCGCCGGTGGAGGCGGCGCCCCAGCCGTTGGTGCCCAGGCCGTCGGTGGCCAGGTCGAAGCTCGGGTCCGCCGAGCGGAAGGCGTAGACCACGCCCGCGCCGGCCAGACCGCCCAGCAGCTGGGCGACCACGTAGGCGCCGGCCGCGGCGGGCTCGATGCGCTTGGCGATCAGCGCGCCGAGGGTGACGGCGGGGTTGACGTGCGCGCCGGAGACCGGGCCGATCGTGTAGGCCAGGACCAGCAGGCTCAGGCCGAAGGCGAGGGCGATCCCCACGGTGCCGGTCCCGGGAGCGGCGACCGCGGTGCCGACACCGCCGATCACCAGCAGGGCGGTACCGAGGAACTCAGCGAGTGCCCGGATGGGCAGCGCCGGCTGGGCGGGTGCTGCCGGGGCGGCGGGGGTGGGTCGGGCAGTGCGGGCGGCGGTGGCCATGGCTCCTCTTCTCGAAGCGGACATCGGTTGCGGGCCACCAGGTGACCGCACACGTAACGCCGTAAACCTCGGTTCAGAGAACGGCCTTGCCCGCGTCGCGCAGCGCCTGGTCCAGGATCACCAACCCCTCGTCCACCTCGGCGTCGGTGGCGGTCAGCGGCGGGGCGATCCGGAAGACCCCGGACATGCCCTTGAGCTGCACCACGTTCATGTGCAGACCGAGCTCGTAGCAGCGCCGGGTGACCTCGGCGCCCAGCACGTCGGACCCCTGCTTGGTGGCCCGGTCGACCACCAGCTCCAGGCCCTGCAGCAGGCCCCGCCCACGGACGTCGCCCACCACCTCGTGCTCCTCGGCCAGCGCCCGCAGCCCCGCACCCAGCCGGGCGCCGAGCTGCGCGGCCCGGACGTCGAGCCGGTCCCGCTCCAGCACGTCGAGCACCGTCGTCCCCACCGCCGCGACCAGCGGGTCGGAGGCGTGCGTGGTCAGGAAGAGGAACCCGCGCTCGTGGGCGGCGGCCTCGACCTCGGCGCTGGTGACGACGGCGGCCAGCGGCAGCCCGGCGCCCAGGGTCTTGGACAGCGTGATGATGTCGGGGACGACGCCGTCGCGCTCGAAGGCGTACCAGGTGCCGGTGCGGCACAGGCCGGTCTGCGCCTCGTCGAGCACCAGCAGCATGCCGCGCTCGCGGCACTTGCGCTGCAGGGCGGCCAGGTAGCCCGGCGGGGGCTCGATGATGCCGCCCGAGCTGAGGATCGGCTCCACGATGCAGGCGGCCAGCGCCCCGGTGGACTGCGCGTCCACCATCGCGAACGCCAGGTCCAGCTGGCGGGCCCAGTCCAGCTCGCCGTCGGCGTCGACGACGTCGGGCCGGTAGGCGTTCGGTGTCGGGATGGCGATGTTGCCCGGCGCGGCCGGCCCGTAGCCCTTGCGGCCGGCGCTGTAGGTCGCCCCCGCCGCCGCGCCGGTCATGCCGTGCCACGAGCCGGAGAAGGCGACCACCTCGTGCCCGCCGGTGACCAGCTTGGCCAGCCGCAGCGCGGCCTCGTTGGACTCCGCGCCGGTGGTCAGCAGCTGCACCTTCTCCAGCGGGTCGGGCAGCGAGGCGGCCAGCCGCTCGGCCAGCTCCAGCACCGGGCGGCTGAGCATGCCGCTGAACAGGTGGTCCAGCGCGCCGACCTGCTCGCGCACGGTGGCCACGACGTCGGGGTGGGAGTGGCCGAGGATCGCGCTCATCTGGCCCGACGTGAAGTCCAGCAGCCGCCGTCCGGACTCCGTGGTGACGTAGCTGCCCTGCGCCGAGGCGATCACCTCCGGGGTGAAGCTGCCCGTGCCCAGGTACCGGATGAGGTTGCGCTCGAGGTCCACGGCGCCCAGCGTGACCACCCGGACTGCACAGGTCCAGCACGGATTCCCGATGCTGCTGTGCAGTTCTGCTGCACACTGGCCCGGTGCTCAACCCGTGGCGGCTGCAGCTGCTGGTCGACCTGCAGGAGCTCGGCACCGTGCGCGCGGTCGCCGGCCGGGCCCACCTGAGCCCGTCGGCGGTGAGCCAGCAGCTGGCCGTCCTGGAGCGGGAGACCGGTGCCGCGCTGGTGGAGCGCGAGGGCCGGCGCGTGCGGCTGACACCGGCCGGTCAGCTGCTCGCGGACCGCTCCCGCGACGTGCTGCACCGCCTCGAGCAGCTGTCGGCCGGCACCGGCGACGCGCCGTCGGGCACCGTGCGGCTGGCGGTGTTCCAGAGCGCGGTGCACGCCCTCGCCGTCCCCGCCGCGGAGGCGGTCGCCGCCGCCCACCCCGCCGTCGAGGTGGTGGTACTGGAGCTCGAGCCGCACGAGAGCATGCCGGCGCTGCGCCGCGGGGACGTCGACGTCATCGTCACCACCACCGACCTGGCCGGCACCGAGCTCGGCCCGGCGGTGGACCTGCTGCCGCTGGGCACCGACGAAGTCGTCGCCGTGCTGCCGCCGGGCCACCCCGCCGCGGCCGCCGAGCGGCTGGACCTGGCCGCCTGCGCCGGCGAGCGCTGGACCCTGGACGTGCCGGGCTCCTACATGTCCGAGCTGACCACCCGCCGGTGCCGGGACGCCGGGTTCGAGCCGCACGTGGTCTGCCGGCTGCAGAACTACCTCCTCGCGCTCCAGCACGTCGCGGCCGGCCGGTCGGTGGCGCTGCTGCCCTCGCTCGCCGTGGACGCCCGCTCCGACGTGGTGACCCGGCCGCTGGACCCGCCGTCGGTGCGCCGGGTGGTCGCCGCCGTCCGGCGTCCCTCGGCGGCGCAGCCGGCCGTGCGGGCGGTGCTGGACCAGCTGCGGACGACGGCCGGGGTGGGTCTGCGCCACCGGTGACCGACCGTCCGCGCGCGGGCCGTTAGGGTCGTGCACGTCCGGGACGGGCGGCCGCGCGGAACGCGGGCGCGCACCTCGTAGCCCTCGAGCGACGCCCCCGGCCGAGCAGGGAGCCGCGCCGTGCCCGCCGACGTCCCCGGGGTCCCCGACCCCGTCGCCCTCGCCGTGGAGGCCGGCGGTGTGGGCGTCTTCGACTGGGACCTCACCGGCGACGCGATGTGGTGGAACGCGGCCCTGCAGGAGATGTTCGGCTACACCGCGGCCGACTTCCGCCCCACCACCGAGTCCTTCTTCCGCCGGCTGCACCCCGAGGACCGCGACCGGGTGACGCGCGCGGTGGAGGCCGCGGTGGCGACGCAGGGCGGGTTCGTCGCCGAGTACCGGGTCGTGCTGCCCGACGGCCGGACCCGCTGGGTCCAGGGCCGGGGCCGGGTGCTCGCCGACGGCACCGGCGCGCCGGTCCGGTTCGTCGGCACGGCCTACGACACGACCGAGGTGCACACCGGGGACGTCCGCACCGGTCGGCTGCTGGCCACGATGCCGTGGGGCTTCGTCGTGCTGGACCACTCGTGGCGGTTCACCGTGGTGAACCCCGCCGCGGAGGTCCTGCTGCGGCAGCCGGCTCACCAGCTGCTGGGCCGGACCGTCTGGGAGGCGTTCCCCGCCGTGCTCGGCGGGGAGCTGGAGACGGCCTTCCGCACCGCGGTCTCGACCCAGCAGGCGCAGACCCTGACCGCCCACCACCCGGCGCCGGTGGACGTCTGGTTCGACGTCTCCTGCTGGCCGTCGCCCGAGGGGTTGACCCTGTTCTTCGCCGACGCGACCGAGCGCGCCCTGGCCGACCGGCGTGCCGCGGCCACCGCCGGGCGGCTCGCCCTGCTGGCCGAGGTGGCCGACGCGCTGGTGACCGCCCCCGACGTCGCCGACGTGCTCGACGCCCTGCCCCGGCTGCTCGTCCCCCTCACCGCCGACGCCTGCATCGTCACCGTCCTGGGCCCCGACGGCCGGGCCCGGGACGTGAGCTCCTGGCACACCGACCCCGGCAAGCGCGCCGACCTGGCCGCGTACGCCACCAGGCGGCTGGTCGAGCTGCCCGGCACGACACCGTTCGCGCAGGTGGTGCACACCGGGCTGCTACGGCACGTCGCACCGGAGCAGGTCGCCGCCCTCCCCCTGCACCCGGTGGCCCGGACGCACCTGGACGCCCTCGGGCCGGCGCGGGCGTCCATCGTGCCGCTGCGCACCCGCGGCCGCGTACTGGGCGCCCTCTCCCTGCTCAGCGCCGCCGACCGGCCCCGCGACCCCGACACCGAGCGGGTGGTGGTCGACATCGCCGACCGCGTCGCGACCGCCCTCGACGCCGACCGGCTCCGCCGGGCCCGGACCCAGCTGGCCGAGGACCTCCAGCGCAGCATGCTGACGGCCCCGCCCGAGCCCGACCACGCCGAGGTCGTCGTCCGCTACCAGCCGGCCGCCGAGGCGGCCCGGGTGGGCGGGGACTGGTACGACGCCTTCCTGCAGCGCGACGGCACGACGATGGTCGTCATCGGGGACGTCGTCGGGCACGACACCGCCGCCGCGGCCGCGATGGGTCAGCTGCGCGGCCTGCTGCGCGGGATCGCCACCTACTCCGACGGCGGGCCGGCCGAGGTGCTGCGGGGCCTGGACGCGGCCGTCGAGGTGCTGCAGGTCGGGGCCCTGGCCACCGCCGCGGTGGCCAGGTTCGAGCAGACACCCGACGAGGTCGAGCGCGGGGTGACCCGCATGGTGTGGTCCAACGCCGGCCACCCGCCCCCGCTGGTGCTGCACACCGACGGCCGGGTCGACGTCCTGGAGCGCCGGCCCCAGCTGCTGCTCGGGGTCGACCCCGGCACGCCCCGCACCGAGCACGTCGTCGTCCTCGACCGCGGGGCCACCGTCCTGCTCTACACCGACGGCCTGGTCGAGCGGCGGGACGCCGACCTGGACGAGGGGACGGCGCGGCTGACCGCGGTCACCGCCCGGCTGGGCCACCTCCCCCTGCAGCAGCTGTGCGACGGCCTGGTGCGCGAGCTCGTCGACGGCCACCCCGACGACGACATCGCGCTCGTCGCCGTCCGGCTGCACCGGCAGGACCGGCCGCGCCCGGCCGAGGCCGGGCCGCAGGTGGTGCCGCCGGGCGTACCGGCCCCGGCCCACCCGGCGCAGTGAGCGCGCCGCCTCAGGTCTGGCAGCGCGGGCACCACCAGGTGTGCCGCACCCCCGGCTCGTTGGGGATCTCCGGGCTGAACTGGAGCTTCGTGCCGCAGCGCCGGCAGGGCTCCCCGGTGCGGCCGTAGACGTAGTACCGCTCCCCGGGCCGGGTGTTGCCGGTGGTGACCCGTCCGGGACCCCCGGGCCTGACCGCGAACCGCATCGCCCGCACCGCCAGCCGGATGAGCGGCTCGACCTCGACCCGGCCGACCGGGGTGAAGGGCAGGTGGCCGCGCAGGAACGCCAGCTCGTTGACCCAGACGTTGCCCAGGCCGAGCACCAGCCGCTGGTCCAGCAGCGCCGACACCAGCGGCCGGTCCGGCTGCGCCTCGAGGTTCGCGGTGGCCTCGGCGATGACCTCCGGCGCGGGGCGGGTGTCGTCGAGCAGGTCGGGGCCCAGGTGCCCGACGACGGTGTGCTCGGCCTCGGTGGGCAGCAGCTCGACCACCGGCAGCCGCAGCCCGATCGCCGTGGGCCCGCTGGTGGCCAGCACCAGGCGGGCGTCGCCCATCAGCCGGCGCGGCAGCAGCTTGCCGTGGCCGACGATGCTCCACTCGCCGTCCATCTCCAGGTGCGTGTGCAGCGTGACGGCCCGGCCGTCGTGGTCGAAGCGGGTGAGCATGTGCTTGCCCCGCGGGACCAGCGACAGCACCCGGGCCCCGGACAGGTCGGCGGTGGCGAAGCGCGGGACGCGGAAGTCGCTGCTCTCGACCACGGTGCCCACGAGCGGCTGCATCCGGCGCGCGAGCCGGTAGATGGTGTCCCCCTCTGGCACGGCTGCCCACGGTAGTCACGTCACCGGTGGGTCGCCGGGGTGTCGCCGTGCCGGGCCGCCGGGGTGCGCTCGACCAGCCCGGCGACCCGGGCCAGCAGGGCCGACGCCGCGCGCGCCCCGGGCCACCCGGCGTGCGCGTCGAGGTGGTCGCGGCCCCGGTCCAGCACCGACAGCGGCAGCCCGGACAGCGCGTTGCCCGGCGGCCGGCGGCCGACCGTGGGGTGCGGCCGGGTCGGCGACACCCGGGCCACGACCGCCCACGCCCACCCGAGCTGGCGCAGCGCCCGGTCGTCGAGGCGGTCCCGCAGCCGGGGGAACAGCTGGTCCTCCTCGTCGCGGACGTCCTCGCGCAGCACCGTCACCAGGCGGTCCAGCAGCGCCGCCCGCCGCGGGTCGTCGTCGGCGGTGCGCTCCAGGTCGGCGACCAGGTCGTTGACCTCCTGGTGCTCCCGCTCCACCTGGGTGGTCAGCTGTGCACCGTCGGGGAGCACCCGCCGCAGCACCGGCCACAGCACGACCTCCTCGGCGAAGGCGTGGCTGAACACCAACCGGTCGATCCGCCGCAGCACGGCGCGCTGGGCGTCCCCGGTCGTGCCGTCCAGCTCGTGCAGCAGCCGGTCGAGCTCGACGTGGTCGGCCCGCTGGCGGACCAGCACGCTGCGCTCACCCCCGAGCTCGGCGGCGGGGCGGTCGGCGATGGTGGGCAGGGACGGATCGGTCACGGTCGGCTCCTCCGGACGGCGGTGCGGCCACCGGCTGGACCACCCCGCCCCTGCCCGCCACGGCGACCGGTCAACCACGCCCAGCCCCTACGCTCGGCGCGTGCGCAGCCTTCCCCTGGACCGGCGGCGGTTCCTGGGCGGGCTGGTCGCCGTCGGCGCCGCGGCCGCGCTGCCCGGCTGCGCCTCGTCCGGGCCCGCGGACGGCGCGACCGGCCGGCTGCGGATCGCCACCGGGTCGCCCGGCGCGGTGTTCGACCGGTACGGCTCGGCGCTGGCGGCCGAGGCCGGGCTGCTCATGCCCGGCGTCGGTGCCGACGTGCTGACCACCACCGGGTCGGTGGACAACGACCTGGCGCTGGCCGACGGCCGGGCCGACGTCGCGTTCTCCCTCGGCGACACCGTGCTGCTCGCGCTGGCCGGCGAGGACCCCTTCACCACCCCGCTCAGCCCCACCGGGCTGGCCCGGCTCTACGACAGCTTCCTGCAGGTGGTCGTCCCCCGGGACTCCCCCGTGCGGACCCTGGCCGACCTGGCCGGGCGGCGGCTGGCCGACGGCGGCACCGGCTCCGGCGGCCGGGTGGTGGTCTCCCGCTGCCTGGCCGCCCTGGGCATCGAGGGGCAGGTCGAGCTGCTCGGCGGGCCGCTGGCCGAGGGCGCGGAGCAACTGCGCACCGGCGCCGCCGACGCGCTGGCCTACGGCAGCGGCTTCCCCGCCCCGGCCCTGGTCGAGCTCGGCCGGTCGCTGCCGCTGCGGGCGCTGGACCTCGGCGACCTGGTCGCCCCGCTGGTCGAGGCGCACGGCCCGCAGTACGTCGCCGGGCCGCTGCCCGCCGGGCCCTACGGGCTGCCGGAGGCGGTGCGGACCGTGGCGGTGAAGACCTACCTCCTGGCCGCGGCGGACCTGTCGGAGGAGGCCGCGTACGGGGTGTGCAGCGTGGTGTTCGACCGGCAGGACGCCATCCGCGACCGGGTGCCCGACGTCCGGCAGCCCACCACCGCCGCGGGCATGTTCACCCAGCCGGTACCGCTGCACCCGGGGGCGCTGCGCTGGTTCCGGGACCGGGACCGCCGGGGAGGCTGACCGCCACCCGCAGGCCGGGGTGGGCCGCCTCGACCGTCGTCGTCCCGCCGGCGTCGGTCACCCGGCCGGCCACGATGGCCAGGCCCAGCCCGGTGCCGTCGACGTCGGCGTGCCGGGCCAGCCGGTGGAACCGCCGGCCGAGCTCGGCGGCCTCCGCCGGCGTCACGCCCGGCCCGTGGTCGCGGACGGCGAGCACGCAGCCGGCGCCCGAGGGCTGCAGCGACACCTCGACGACGGCGTCGGGGGCGTACTTGGCGGCGTTGTCCAGCAGCGCGTCCACGACGGTCTCCACCAGGTCGCGCTCCAGCACCGCGGGCACCGGCACGTCGGGCAGGGCCAGCACCAGCCGGCCGCCGAAAAGCGGTTCCCACAGCTGCACCCGGTCGCGCACCCGCGCGGTGACGTCCTGCGCCACGGGCTCCCGGTCGGCGGCGCCCGTGCGGCTGACCTCGACCAGCCCGTCGAGGATGCGGGCCATCCGGTCGGTCTCGGCCAGCACCGGGCCCACGTCGGCCGGCCGGTCGGCGGACAGGGACTCCAGCCGCAGCCGCAGCGCGGTCAGCGGGTTGGCCAGCTGGTGGGAGACGTCGGCGACCAGGTCGCGCTGCTGCTGCTGGGAGCGCTCGACCTGGGCGGACATCGTGTTGAACGACTCGGCCAGCCGGCGCAGCTCCGGCGGGCCCTCGATGCGGGCCCGTGCCGGCCGGCCCTCCCCCACCTGCCGCACCTGGTCCTCCAGGTCGCTGAGCGGGCGGGCGATCCAGCCGACCAGGGGGCTGGCCACCAGCCAGCCGAGCAGGCCCAGCAGCACCAGGCTGCCGGCGGCCGCCGCGGCGATCCGCCGGGCCACCTCCGTGCGCACCCGGTCGGTGCCCTCGACCAGCAGCACCGCGCCGAGCACCTGGGCGTCCCGGCCGACCGGGGTCGCGACCACCAGCGGGTCGGTCCGCCAGGGCCACACGGCCGGCGGCGGCGCCGACGGGACGCCGTCCAGGGCGGCGCGCAGCGCGGCGTCCACCAGCGCGCCGTCGGGCAGCGGGGTGCCCGAGGAGGCCAGCAGCGAGCGGTCGGTGCCCACCAGCCATGCCTGCACCCCGGTGACGTCGCGGTAGCGCGCCAGGTCGGGGGCGAGCACGTCGGGGTCGTCGGCCGCGGCCAGCGTGGCGAACCGGGTCGCCGCCGACAGCCGCTCCTGGTGCAGTGCCTCCGCGCGCCCCTCGGCGTAGGCCACCAGCAGCGGGACGACGAGCGCGGCGAGCAGACCGGCCGTGGTCAGCAGCGCGAGCACCAGCAGCCGGCGCCTCACCGCTCCCCCCGCGGCACCAGCCGGTAGCCCACCCCGCGGACGGTCTCCACCACGTCGGCGCCGAGCTTGGCCCGCAGCGTGCCGACGTGGACGTCGAGGGTGCGGGAGGCGCCGATCCAGGTGGTGTCCCAGACCTCCTCCATCAGGGCGGCCCGGGTGACCGGTCGGCCGGCCTGGCGCAGCAGGGCGGCCAGCAGCTCGGCCTCCTTGGCCGTCAGCGCCACCTCGCCGTCGGCCGTGCGCACCCGGCGGGCCTCGACGTCCAGGGAGAACCCGGCGTCCACGGCCGGTGCGGGGGCGGCGCGGCCGCCGCTGCGCCGCACCACGGCCTCCATCCGGGCCAGCAGCACGGCCAGGCTGTAGGGCTTGACCACGTAGTCGTCGACGCCGGCCCGCAGCGCCGCGACCACCGAGGCCTCGGCCCGCCGGGCGGTGAGCGCGACGACGGCGACGTCGCTGCGCTCGCGGATCCGGGCGCAGACCCACAACCCGTCGTGGTCGGGCAGCCCCATGTCCAGCAGCACGAGGTCGGTGCGGCCGTCGGTCCCGTCGTCCAGCGCCTCGAGCGCCGCCCGGCCGGTGGCCGCGTGCCGGACGGTCCAGCCGCTGCCGCGCAGCCCCTGGGTCAGCGCCTCGGCGACCCCGGCGTCGTCCTCGACCAGCAGCACCCGCACCCGTGACCCCTCCGTCCGCGCGCACCGTACCGGGCCGCGGCGTCCGCCACGGCCCGGTACGGCGGGACCCTGCTCAGACCCGGGCGGGCTCCGGGCTGCGCTCGACCACCTCGGTGTCCAGGTAGTTCCTCGAGCGCTGCAGGACGAACACGTAGACGACCAGGGAGACCGCGATCGCCGCGGTCACGTAGATCGCGAACGCCGACTCCGCACCGTTCTCGGTGGCCGCCTCGTAGATCACCGGCGCGGTGCCGCCGAAGATCGAGTTGGCCAGCGCGTAGCCCAGGCCGACGCCCAGCGCCCGGACGTGGGAGGGGAACAGCTCGGCCTTCACCACGGCGTTGATGGAGGTGTAGCCGGTCAGGATCACGTAGGTCCCGGTGATGAGCAGGAACGACGCGACCGGGCTGGTCACGGTGGGCAGCAGGGTGAGGAAGGTGTAGGTCCACAGCACCCCGGCGACGCCGAAGCCGATGAGCAGCGGGCGCCGGCCGACCTTGTCCGACAGCCACCCGCCGACGGGCTGCATGAGCATGAGCAGCACCAGCGCGATGAAGTTGATCCACGTGCCGGTCATGCCGTCCTCGGCGTAGACGCCCTTGATGATCCGCGGGCCGTTGACGCTGTAGGTGTAGAAGGCGATGGTCCCGCCGAGGGTGACCAGGAAGCAGACCAGCAGCTGCTTGGGGTAGGCGGTGAACAGCTCGACCATCGAGCCGGACTTCTTCGTGCCGTCGTGACGCATGGTCTCGTCCATGCCGCGGCGCAGGAAGAGCACGACGACCGCGCTGATGGCCCCGATGAAGAAGGCGATGCGCCAGCCGAAGTCGTTGATCTGCTCGTCGGTGAGGAACGCCTGCTGGATCAGCAGGGTGGCCTGGGCGAGCACGTGCCCGCCGACCAGGGTCACGTACTGGAACGAGGAGAAGAAGCCGCGCCGGCCCTGGGTGGCCGCCTCGGACATGTAGGTGGCGGAGGTGCCGTACTCACCGCCGGTCGCGAAGCCCTGCACCAGCCGGCAGAGCACCAGCAGGACGACGGCGCCGGCGCCGATGGTCTCCGCGGTCGGGGTGACCGCGATGACCAGGGACGCCGCGGCCATCAGCGAGATGCTGAACACCAGGGCCGGACGGCGGCCGTGCCGGTCGGCGTAGCGGCCGAAGAACCACGAGCCCACCGGCCGCATGACGAAGGTGACCGCGAAGATCGCCAGCGTGTAGATGCCGGCGTTGGGCTCGCCCTCGGCGAAGAAGTTGGCCTGCAGGTAGGTCGCGAAGACCGTGTAGATGTAGACGTCGTACCACTCGACGAGGTTGCCCAGCGACCCGCGGATGGTGTTGAACACCGCCCTGCGGGTGGACGGGGCGGTCAGCGGCGCAGGCTGCGTCCGGGATGGTGTCGAGCTCATGGGGCACCTCCGTTGGTGTCGGTGCACCGACGCTAGGTATGACCGGCACCACACACCGACCCGGAGCGGGCCTTCTTCACAGAGCCTTTACAGAACCCGCCCGGCGAGCACCGACAGCAGCTGCAGCTTCTCGTGGGTCTCGCTGCCGGGGACGGCGGTGTAGACCAGCAGCGTGTGGCCCTGCTGCGGGTCCTGCAGCGTCTGGCACTGCAGCTCCAGCAGGCCGACCTCGGGGTGCACGAGCCGTTTGCCGTCGGTCGGCCGCAGCCCCACCTCGTGCCGGGCCCACACCTCGCGGAACTCCTCGCTGCGGGCCAGCAGGTCCTCGGCCAGCGCCGCCGCGCGGGACCGGGGTCCCCGGACGGCGACCACCGCGCGCAGCCCCGAGGCCCACAGCCGGCCCAGGTGCTCGTGGTCGTCGGGGTGGTAGCGGCGGCGCACCTCGGGGTCGGTGAACCAGCGGTAGCCGAGGCTGCGGGCCGGGCCGGTGCGCAGCGACGCGTCGCCCAGCAGGGCCACCCCGAGGCGGGTCTGCCGCAGCGTCTCGCCGAGCTCGGTGACCACCTCGGCGGGGGTGTCGTCGAGCCGGTCGAGGATGCGCAGCATGCCCGGCCCGACGTGGGTGCCCTCGGCGCCGCGGGGCGGGGGCTGGTGGCCGGCGAGCCGGAACAGGTGGTCGCGCTGGTCCAGCGACAGGTGCAGGCCCGCGGCGATCGAGGCGACCATCGACTCCGACGGCTGCGGGCCGCGCTCGCGCTCCAGCCGCGAGTAGTAGTCCGGCGACATGTGCGCCAGCGCGGCCACCTCCTCGCGCCGCAGGCCGGCCGTGCGGCGCCGCTGCCCGCGGGGCAGACCGACGTCCTCGGGCTGCAGGGCCTCCCGGCAGCGGCGCAGGAAGTCGGCCAGCCCGGCCCGGTCGATGTCCACGCCGCGATCCTGCCCGCCGGCGCCGCCCCGAGGGAGGGCTGAGCCTGGACCTGGCGATCCCAGGATGAGCAGGCCGTGGTGCGCCTCCGCGGACCGCGGCAGCGTGGGCCGCACACCGACCGACCGAAGGAGCACACCGTGGCACGCACACCCCAGCTCGTCCCCCTCCCCGACCTCACCGGCCGCCGCGCCGTGGTCACCGGCGCCAGCGACGGCATGGGCCAGGTGATCGCCACCCGGCTGGCCTCGGCCGGCGCCGAGGTGGTGCTGCCGGTCCGCAACCCCGCCAAGGGCGAGGCCGCGGTCGCCGCGGTGCGCGCCGCCGTCCCCGGTGCCGACGTCTCGCTGCGCGAGCTGGACCTGTCCTCGCTGGCCTCGGTCGCGGCCCTCGGCGACACCCTGCGGGCCGAGGACCGGCCGGTGCACCTGCTGGTCGCCAACGCCGGCGTGATGACCCCGCCGGAGCGGCAGACCACCGCTGACGGCCACGAGCTGCAGTGGGGCACCAACCACCTGGGCCACGTCGCGCTGGTCGGGCACCTGCTGCCGCTGCTGGTCGCCGGCCGCGCCCGGGTGGTCTCGCAGCTGAGCATCGCGGCCGCCCGCGGCACGGTGCAGGTCGACGACCCGGACTCGGAGCGCTCCTACGACGGCATGCGCGCCTACCGCTCGTCGAAGATCGCGCTGGGCCTGTTCGGCCTCGAGCTGCAGCGGCGCAGCACGGCGGGCGGCTGGGGCATCACCAGCGCGCTGGCCCACCCCGGGGTGGCGCCGACCAACCTGCTGGCCGCCCGGCCCGAGGTCGGCCGCAGCTCCGACACCGCCGCGCGCCGGGTGATCCGGTTCCTGTCCGCCCGCGGCCTGCTGGTCGGCACGGTGGCCAGCGCCGCCGAGCCGGCGCTGCTCGCCGCCACCGCGCCCGACGCCGGCGGGGCCCTCTTCGGGCCCTCCGGCCCGGGCCACGTGGGCGGACCGGCGGCCCGGCAGGACCTGTACCGGACCCTGACCGACGAGGCCGCCGCCCGCCGGGTGTGGGACCTGTCCCTCGCCCAGGCCGGCGTCGCCCTCGACGTGGCGCGCTGATCGAACACGTGTTCGACACCCGTGGCATGCTGTCGGGGTGGCGGGTCGGACGGGCGAGCCGCCGGAGGGCGTCTCGACGCCCGTCCGGCCGGCGCAGCACTGCTGGGTGACCGGCATGCCCGGCCAGCTCGACGATGCCTGGCCGGCCATCCTGCTCGGCTGGGGCCGCGACGGCGACGGCCGCTGGTGGGGCCGGGTGGCCTACACCGTGCCGCAGGGGCTGGGCCCGGCGGTGATCGACACCTGGGTGCAGGCCGGCTACCTGCGCAGACTCGAGCCCGAGCCCCGGCGCCCCTCCCCCAGCCGCCGCCGGTTCCCCAACTGAGCGCGTCGAGGTGTGCCGCACAGGGCCACGGGGTTCACTGCCCGTCGTGACCGAGCAGACCGCCCCGGCGCCGCCGCACGACGGGCCTGCCGGCCGCGGCCGGGTGCGCCCCGGCGGCGGGTCCCCGACCCGGGCGGCGCTGACCCTGGGCGCGCTCGGCGTCGTGTTCGGCGACATCGGCACCAGCCCCATCTACACGCTGCAGACCCTGTTCAGCCCCGACGACCCGCACCCGGTGCCGCTGACCGAGGCCAACCTGCTCGGCCTGCTGTCGCTGATCTTCTGGGCCGCGACGATCGTGGTCACCGGCCTGTACGTGGGGGTCGTGCTGCACGCCGACAACCACGGCGAGGGCGGCATCATGTCGCTGATCACCCTGGTCGGCCGCCGCGGCGGGGACGGCCGGAAGCTGCCCCCGGTGGTCGTGCGCCGGCTGGCCCTGGCCGGCATCGCCGGGGCCGCGCTCTTCCTCGCCGACAGCATGATCACCCCGGCCATCTCGGTGCTGTCCGCCGTCGAGGGCGTGACGGTCATCGACCCGGCGCTCGGCGACCTCGTCGTCCCCGCCGTCCTGGTCATCGTGGTGGTGCTCTTCGGCGTCCAGCGGTTCGGCACGGCCAAGGTCGGCGCGGCCTTCGGGCCGGTGATGGTGGCCTGGTTCCTGGTCATCGGGCTGTCCGGGCTGTCCCGGGTGGTCCAGGAGCCCGGTGTGCTGCGCGCGCTGTCGCCCACCTACGCCGTCGGCTTCTTCCTCGACCAGCCCGGCACCGCGTTCTTCGCCCTCGCCGCGGTGGTGCTGGTCATCACCGGCGCCGAGGCGCTGTACGCCGACCTCGGTCACTTCGGCCGGGCGCCGATCACCCGGGCGTGGCTGTTCCTGGTCTACCCGGCCTGCATGCTGTCCTACTACGGGCAGGGCGCGCTGGTCATCGGCGACCTGTCCCCCGACGGCCCGATCACCGCGCCGTTCTTCCGGGTGGTCCCCGACTGGGCGCTGGTCCCGCTGGTCGTGCTGGCCACCCTGGCCACGGTGATCGCCTCCCAGGCGGTGATCACCGGCGCGTTCTCCGTCGTCCGGCAGGCCGTGCAGCTGGGCTACCTGCCGCGGCTGCGGATCGTGCACACCTCCGCGCACACCATCGGCCAGGTCTACGTGCCCTACGTCAACTACGGGCTGATGGTCGCCGTCGTCCTGCTGGTGCTGTCCTTCCGCAGCTCGGCGGCGCTGGCCTTCGCCTACGGCATGGCGGTGACCTGCACGGTGCTGGTGACGATCGTGCTGACGTCGGTCGTGGCGGTGCACCGGTGGGGCTGGCCGCGGCCGCTGGTGCTGGCCGGGGCCGCGTTCGTCGGGGCGATCATGCTCGGCTTCCTGGCCGCCAACCTGACCAAGCTCGCCCACGGCGCCTGGGTGCCGCTGGTCATCGGTGTCCTGCTGTTCACCGTGATGACGACGTGGTTCCGCGGCCGGCTGCTGGTGACCAAGCGCCGGCACGAGCAGGAGGGCCCGCTGGACGACCTGCTGACCGACGCCTGCGGGCCGGGGTCGTCGGTGGTCCGGGTGCCCGGCACGGCGGTCTACCTCAACCGGGCCACCGCGGGCGAGCCCACCGCGCCGCTGGCCCTGCGCTCCACCGTCGAGCACCTGCACGCCCTGCACGAGCGGGTGCTGGTGGTCTCGCTGACCACCGCGCTGAGCCCGTGGGTGGTCGACGAGGAGATCGGCACGGTCACCGTCCCCGAGGGCAGCGACGGCTCGGTGGTGCTGGTGGCCCTGCACTTCGGCTACCGGCAGCGCACCGACGTCCCGAAGGCCCTCGCCCGGGCCCTGGCGCAGGCCGACCTCGACGTCGACCTCGAGCGGGCCTCCTGGTTCCTGTCCACCATCGACGTCAGCCGCTCCCCCGGCCACCACCGGCCCGGCGAGCTGCCGCGCTGGCGGCGCGCGGTGTTCACCGCGACCTCGCACCTGACCACCGACGCGGCCCGCTCCTTCGAGCTGCCCAAGGACCGCACCGTGGTGATGGGCGCCCGCATCGAGGTCTGACCTACGGCGTCCGGTCCCAGGCGGCCAGCAGGCCGGTGAGCGCGGTGTCCGCCCCGGCCGCCCCGATCAGCGCGACGCCGGCCGGGTGGCCGCCGACCCGGCCGGCGGGGGCCACCGCCGAGGGCAGCCCACCGAGACCGGCCAGGCAGGTCAGCCGCAGCGTGGCCCCGCGCAGCGCCGCCTTGTCCGCGGCGGCCGCGACCACCGGCGGGGCGGTGGTGCTGGTGGCCGGGGCGAGGACGGCGGTGCCCGGTCCGATGCGGTCGCGCAGCGCCGTCCGGGCCGCGGCCACCACCTCGGCGGCGCGCTCGGCGTCGGCGGCGGTCACCGCGGCGGCGTCGGCGAACCGCTGCGCGATGCCCGGGCCGAGCGTGCCGCCGTGCGCGGTCACCCAGGCCCCGTGCACCGCCCACGCCTGCGCGCCCTGCGCGGCGCGGAACGCGGTGAACCAGGCCTCGTGCTCCTCGCCGGCGGTCAGCCGCGTGGTGCGCACCGGCAGCCCGGACGCCGCGGCCACCGCCCGCACCAGGTCGGCGACCGGCGGGGCGGCCAGCTCCAGCAGGTCCTCGGCCAGCAGCAGCTCGGTGACCGGGTCGGCCGGGGGCAGCAGCACCTGCGCGGTGCGGTGCAGCAGCCCGGCGTCGCGGGTCAGCCAGCCGACGACGTCGAAGCCGGAGGCCAGCGGGGCCACGCCGTCCAGCGGCAGCGCGCCGTGGGTGGGCCGCAGGCCGTGCAGCCCGCACCAGGACGCCGGCACCCGGATCGACCCGGCGGTGTCGGTGCCCAGCCCCAGGTCGGCCTGGCCGCGGGCGACCGCGCCGGCCGGTCCGCTGGTCGACCCGCCGACGGCCAGCCCGGCGCCCCACGGGTTGGCCGGGCTGCCGGTGTGCACGTTGGTGCCCGAGATGCTGTAGGCCAGCTCGTCGGTGGTGGCGATGCCCCGCACGTGCGCCCCGGCGGCCAGCAGCGCGGCGAGCACCGGCGCGTGCGCGGGTTCGGTGCGGGCCAGCGCGAGCTTGGTCGGGTTGCCCGCGCCCACCCGCTGCCCGGCGACGGCCACCAGGTCCTTGACCGCGACCGCCACGCCGTCCAGCGGGCCGGTGCCGGTGGGCGCCACCAGCGGGGAGCCCAGCACCCGCCAGGTCGTGGGGTCCTCGACCGGGTCCAGCGGCTGGGGGCCGGAGCTGACGTGCGCGACCCGGACCTGCCAGCCGGCCGCGCCGCGCTCCCAGACCTGGGTCTGCAGCCCGCGGGTGCCGTCGGGCCGGCGGGTCTCCGCGACCGCCGTCGCCAGGTCCGGGGTGTGCGCGACGACGTGCAGCGCGACGACCTCCCGCGCCGGCGCGCCGCCGCGGCCGCGGCGGTAGGCGCTGATCGCGGCGTGCGAGACGAGCACGCCGGCGGCGTCGGCCCGCAGGGTGTCCTCGCCGGGGGCGAACAGGGCGTCGAGCTCGGCCAGGTCGTCGGCGGCCAGCGCCGCCTCGTACCGCGCGACGGCGGCCCGGACCTCCTGCTCGACCGTCACGCCGAGGTGAGGACTGCGCCGAGCACCGCGGCGTCGTCGGCGTCCAGGAAGGCCTCCGGGCCGGTGAGGATCAGGTCGGCGAAGCCGCCGTCGTTCTCCATCACGGTGATCGTGTACAGCCGCTCGGTCGCCGAGGTGTTGACGATGTGGTGCACCGAGGTGGCCGGCAGCACGATGACGTCACCCGGCCCGAGGTCGGCGACGTGCTCGTCGCTGTGCGCCCGCGCGGTCCCGCGCAGCACCACGAAGGTCTCGGTGGAGGCCTCGTGCGAGTTGTCCGGCTGCGAGCCGCCGGGCTCCCAGATCTCCAGCACCACCGTGGTCGAGGACCCGTCGGCCGGGCCGGACAGCACGGCCAGCCGCACGGTGCGGTTCTCGCCGATGTAGTGCGGGGTGATGTCGGACAGCGACTTGACGACGGGGGCGAGGGCCATCAGGGCTCCTGGGGGTCGAGGCCGGCGCGCAGGTCGGCCGAGGTGGTGGTGAAGCCGAAGCACTGGCGCACGTTGTAGACGGTCGCCTCGGTGCAGAAGCCCGGCGAGGTGGTGCCGCACAGGTCCTCGACCAGGACGACGTCGTAGCCGAGGTTCGCCGCGTCGACGAGCGTGGCGTAGACGCACTGGTCGGTGTTGACCCCGGCGAACAGCAGGGTGTCCACCCGCAGGTTGCGCAGCACGGCGTCCAGCGGGGTGCCGGGGAACCCGCTCATCCGCTGCTTGGCCACGTGCAGGTCGCCCGGGCCGGGCACCAGCTCGTCGACCAGCGCGGCCGACCAGGAGCCGGCTTCGAGCACCCGGGACCCGCCCGGCAGCGGGTCGCCGATGCCGGTGGAGGCGCCGTCGGGGTCGTAGACGTGCCGGACGCCGGGCGGCAGGTCGGCCCGGTCGGGCCGGTTGCCCCAGTTCAGCCACACCACGGGGACGCCGGCCGCGCGCAGCCCGGGCAGGGCGGCGGCGAGCGCGGCGACGGGCGCCGCAGCACCGGAGACGTCGACGCCGATCGAGGCCAGCCAGCCGTCGGGGTGGCAGAAGTCGTTCTGCAGGTCGACGGCGACCAGCGCGGTGCGGGCCAGGTCGAGGGTCAGCCGCTGGGGCAGCGCCATGACCTCGACGGGCCTGGGTGCCTGCGCCGGCCGGCGCAGGTCGACGTGGTCCTCGCTGAGGGTCCAGGCATTGCGGGTCAATGCGTGACCATCCCGCCGGCCACGTTGAGCGCCTCGCCGGTCAGGTAGTCGGAGTCCGGGGACGCCAGGAACAGCGCGGCGCGGGCGACGTCCTCGGGCTGGCCCAGCCGGCCCAGCGGCGACCGCGCCGACCAGCGGGCGACGTCGGCGTCGGTGCGCGTGCCGGCGCCCATCTCGGTGAGCACGTACCCCGGGCACAGGCAGGTGGCGGTGATGCCCAGCGGCCCCAGCTCCTCGGCGGCCGCGCGGGTGAGCCCGATGACCGCGGCCTTGGACGCGGCGTAGTGCGCCTGCCCCGCGCCCCCGGCCTTGCCGCCCATCGACGCGGTGTTGACGACCTTGCCGACGACGTCGCCGGGGAACGCCGGGGCCCGCTGGGCGACCATCGAGGTGACGGCGACCTGGGTGGTGACCAGCATCGCGCGGACGTTGACGGCGAACACCTCGTCCCACTCGTGCGGCTCGATGTCCAGCAGCGGGGCGAAGCGCAGGATGCCGGCGTTGTTGACCAGCACGTCGACCCCGCCGAGGGCGTCGACGGCGCTCTGGGTGGCCGCGCGGGTGGCGGCCACGTCGGCCAGGTCGACCTCGACGGCGTGCCCGCCCACCTCCGCGGCGAGCTTGCCGGCCTCCTCGGCCAGCACGTCCAGGACGGCGACCGCGGCGCCCTCGGCGGCGAAGGTGCGCACCATGGCCGCGCCGATGCCGCGTGCGCCGCCGGTGACGACGACGCGCTTGCCGGCCAGCCTCACGCGCGCGGGCCGGGGTCGAAGCGGGCCACCTCGGCGAAGGCCTCGCCGAGGTGGGCGAGCATCGCCTCGGCCTTCTCCTTGCCGTGCTCGGCGGTGGCGGTGCTGGCGTCGCCGATCACCCCGTCCGGGCCGAAGTCGTCGGAGGTCCAGCCGAAGCTCACCGACCCGCCGAACCGGACGTGCCGGTACTCGGTCAGCTGCTCGGGCACCCAGCGCTGCGCCTGCTCCATGTCCACCAGCTCCGGACGCAGGTGCAGCATCAGCGAGGTCTCCTCGTGCCCGCCGTGGATGCCCAGGCCGAGCTCGCTCTCCGGGCTCGTCCCGCCGTGGTCGGCCGGCAGCGAGGGGTGCATCGTGAAGGTGCGCAGGCCGTAGGCGATCCGCAGGTCGCGGGCGGCCACCTGCAGCAGCGCGGAGTTGCCGCCGTGGCCGTTGAGGAACGCCAGCCGGCGGGCCGGGGTCTTCGTCATCGAGGCGCAAAGGTCGTGCAGCACGCCCAGCAGCGTCTGCGCCGAGAGCCAGAAGGTGCCGCAGCTCCAGTGGTGCTCGTTGCTCTTGGTGTAGGCCAGCGGCGGCAGCAGCCAGAGGTCGAGCTCCTCGCCGAACTCCGCGACCGCACGCTCGGCCATGCTCTGCGCGGTGATCAGGTCGGTGGCGACCGGCAGGTGCGGGCCGTGCTGCTCGATCGCCCCGGTCGGCAGCACCAGCACCGAGTCCGGGCCGAGCGCGTCGGCGATGGCGGGGGCGGAGAGCTCGGTGAGCAGGCGGGCGGTCACGGCAGCGGACGCTAGGACCGCGTCGTTGCAGCCCGGTGACGGTCGCGTTCCAGCCGACACCTGACCGGAACACACGGCTGCCAGGGTCGGTCGCGTGATGGACGTGACCGGTGCCGTGGCCGTGCTCGGGTCGACCTCCCGGGAGGTCTCGTGCGACGACGACGGGCTGGTGGCCGGGTTCGCGGCGGTGGGCGGCGAGGTGCTGGACGCCACCGGCTGCGTGGTGACGCCGGGGCTGGTGAACGCCCACCACCACCTGCTGCAGACGGCGTTCCGCACGCTGCCGGGCACCCGCGGCGTACCGATGGCGCAGTGGCTGCCGACGATGGCTGCGGCCTACGGCGCGGTCGGTGTCGACCCGGAGCTGGCGCACGCGGCGGCGTCGGCCGGGTTGGCGGAGGCGCTGCTGTGCGGCGTGACCACCGTGGCCGACCACCACCTCACCTGGCCGGCGTCGACCGGCGACGGGGTGGCGATCGCCTCCGCCGTGGCGACGGCGGCGCGGGAGCTCGGCGCCCGGCTGGTCTTCGTCCGCGGGTCGGCCAGGGACGACGCGGCCGGCGCCGCCGCCTCGGCCGACGCGGTCGCCGCGGCGCTGGTCCCCCACGGCGGCGTGACCGCCGACGGCACCCTGCAGGTGGCGGTCGGCCCGGCCGGGGTGCACAGCGACGGCCCGGACACCTTCCGCCTGATGGCCGAGGTCGCCGCGGCGCGGGGTCTGCGCCGCCGGACCCAGGCCAACGAGCAGGTCGACGTCGACATCGCGGCGCAGCGGTACGGACGGCGGCCGCTGGAGCTGCTCGACGAGTGGGGCTGGCTGGCCCCCGACGTCACGCTGGCGCACCTGTGCGGCGTCACCGACGCCGAGGTCGCCCGGCTCGCGGCGGCCGGGGTGAGCGCGACGCACGCGCCGGGCTGCGACCTGCCGATGGGGTGGGGCATCGCGCCGGTGGCCGCCCTGGCCGACGCCGGCGTGCCGGTGGGGCTGGGCACCAGCGGCGGCGGGTCCAACGACGCCGGTCACCTCCTGGCCGACGCCCGGCTGGCGATGCAGGTCGCGCCGCTCGTCGGCCGGGTGCTGTCGGCGGAGGAGGTGCTGGGCTTCGCCACCCGCGGCTCGGCCGACGGCCTGGGCCGGCCCGACCTCGGCCGGCTGGAGGTGGGGGCCCGCGCCGACCTGGTCTGCTGGGACGTCAGCGGGGTCGCCGACGCCGGGGTGGCCGACCCGGTGGCGGGGCTGCTGTGGGCCTCCCCCGGCCGGCGCCCGAAGCACGTGGTGGTCGGTGGCCGGGTGGTCGTGCGCGACGGCCGGCTGGTCACCCGCGACGAGGCCGACGTCGCCGCCGACCTGCGCCGCCTGCTCGCCGCCCGCCGCTGAGGCCGACCCCAGCGTGGCCCACGGCCCGACGTCGGGCGGGAGGACGTGCCGGGCAGGGGGCGGCGCCGGCGGTCAGCTGACCGGTTCGGCGTAGCTGTTGACCAGCACGTACTCCTTCATGAACTGCTCCTGCCAGTCGTAGGCGGTGATGGGCAGGAAGCGGGCGCCCTCGGCGCCGACCATGGTGTCCACCGGCGCCACCACCTGGTCGATGTTGGGCAGGAAGAACATCGCGATCGACTGCCGCTCCGCCGACGTGTCGGGGCCGGCCACCACCCGGTGCACGGTCGCCGGGAACCGGCCGTTGGTCCACCGCGACATCAGGTGCCCGATGTTGATCACGAACGCGTCCTCGCGCAGCGGCACGGTGACCCAGCCGGCCGCCGCGTCGCGCACCTGCAGCCCCTCGTAGGTGCCGCGCTGGTGCAGCACGGTCAGCCCACCGGAGTCGGCGTGCGGGTTGAGCACGACCTCCTCGACGTAGTCGTCGTCCACCGGCTGCGGCGGGTACAGGTTGACGCTGAACAGCGTCACGTCCTTGCTGAACGGCTCGGCGAAGAAGTCCCGCGGGAGGCCCATGGCCAGCGCGAACAGGCCCATCAGCGTGCCGGCCAGCGACCGGGTCGCGGCGTCGTAGTCCTTCCAGGTGGTGCGGAACCCCGGCAGCTGCTCGGGCCACACGTTCGGCACGAAGTAGTCGGGGTGCCCGCCCACCGCGTCGTCGGCCTCGGCGGCGGCAAGGTCGTTGTACTTCATGAACTGCAGCGCCCGGTTGAGCACCCGGCCGCGGTCGTCGATCTCCTCGAACAGCCCGCGCGAGCTGGCCCGGGGCCGGACCAGCGCCCGCCGCTCGGCGTCGGGCATGGCCGCGACCTGGTCCATCGCGGCGTAGGCCGCGTCGACCACGGCGGGGTCGACGCGGTGGCCGACGACCTGCAGGAAGCCGACCTCGGTCAGGGCGTGCCGCAGCTGCGCGACGCAGGCGGCCAGCGCCTCGGGGTCGTCGCCGAACGCCGGCGATACGTCGACGACGGGGATGGCGGGGGTGCTGGACACGATGGCGTGCCTTCCTCGTACCCGGCGACAGGGTGGCCGCATCGGGGAGTGCGGCGATCCTCACCGCGCCCGGCGGCCGCCGTCCAGGGGTGCACGCAGACGTAACCCAGACGTCACGCCGCACCGGCACCGTGCCCGCATGGCGACGGTGGTGGTGGTCGGCGGCGGGCACAACGGCCTGGTCTGCGCCGCCTACCTCGCGCGCGCCGGCCACGACGTCACCGTGCTCGAGGCCGGCCCGGACACCGGCGGGTGCGCTGCCACCGTCGACGCGCTCGGCGCCCGGGTGAACATCTGCAACTGCGACCACACGATGGTCCGCACCACCGCGATCGCCGACGAGCTCGACCTCGCCGCGCACGGCCTGCGCTACCTCGAGGTCGACCCGCAGGCGCTGCACGTCGGCTGGGACGACGCCGCGGGCCCCGCCTTCGTGCAGTTCCGCGAGGTCGAGCGGACCCTGGACGCCCTCGCCCGCACCCACCCCACCCAGGTCGAGGGCTACCGCCGCTACCTGGCCGACGCCACCCCCGTGGCCCGGCTGCTCACCGAGCTCACCTCGACCCCGCCCACCCCCGGGCGGGTGCTCGCCACGCTCGCCGACCGCCGGGTCACCGCGCTCCCCCGGTTGCTGGACTGGTCCCGCCGCAGCGTCGGCGAGGTGCTCGGCCGCTACCTGACCGACCCGTTCCTGGTGGCCGGCGCCTTCACCACCGGGCCCGCGGTCTGGGGTGCCGCGCCGTCCACCCCCGGCACCGGGCTGGGCGCGGTCGGCATCGCGATGCGGCACCTGGTGGGCATCGGCCGGCCGGTCGGCGGGTCCGGCGCGCTGCCCGCGGCGCTGCGGTCGGCGCTGGAGGCCGCCGGCGGCCGGGTGCGCACCGGCGCCCGGGTGACCCGGGTCCTGGCCGAGGGCGACGCGGCGCGAGGGGTGCTGCTGGACACCGGCGAGGAGGTGCCCGCCGAGGTCGTGGTCAGCTCGGTCGACCCGCGGACGACGGTCGTGGACTGGCTGGGCCCGCACCCGCCGGCCGGCGCCGAGGCGGTGGTCGCCCGCTGGCGGGCGCGCACCACCCCCGACGGCTACGAGTCCAAGCTGGACGCCGTCGTCGGCACCCTGCCGGTGTTCCCGCAGGTGCAGCGGCTGCAGGAGCTGGTGGGTCCGTTCGACCAGCACGCACCCACCGTCACCCTCGCCCCCGATACCGCGGCGATCGAGCGGGCGCACGCGGCGCTGCACCGCGGCGAGGTCGCCGCCCGGCCGATGGCGCTGGTGAACACTCCCTCGGCGCTGGACCCCTCGATGCGGGTGGGCGAGGACCACGTGCTGTCCCTGGAGGTGCTCTGGACGCCCTACGCCGTCCCGGGCGGCTGGGCGACCTCGGCCGAGCCGCGGCGCTGGCTGGACCTGCTGACCGCGCAGGTCGGCCCGGCGTTCGCGGCCGGGGTCCGGCGGTGGCGGGTGGTCACGCCCGAGGACTACGAGCGCGACCTCGGCCTGCCGCGCGGGTGGGCGCCGTCCTTCTCCGGCGGGCCGCTGGCCGCGCTGGTCGGCCGGGACCGGGAGCTGACCCGCTACGCCACCCCGGTGCGCGGGCTCTACCTGACCGGCGCGGGCACGTTCCCCGGCGCCGGCGTGTGGGGCGCGTCGGGCCGCAACGCCGCCGCCGTCGTCCGTGCCGACCTGGACCGGCGCTGACCGGAACGGGGGCGAAACCGGGCCGCAACGACCGCCCGGCAGCGTGCACGCGGGGCCGCGCGAACGGCGCGAGCGGCCCGCCGTCACCACCGGGAACCACCATGACCGCCCTGCAGGAGCCCCGCACCACCCGCCATGCCGGACCCGAGACCCTCGTGCTGTCCGAGCACCCCGTCTTCCGCCGCTTCTGGTACGCCGTGTGCGCCGTCGACGACGTGCGCACCGAGGTCGAGCCCGGCCGCCGCGGCGCCGCGCCGCTGCACCGGACGGTCCTCGGCACCGACCTCGTGGTCTGGCGGCCCGACCCCGCCGGCCCGGTCAGCGTCGCCCACGACCGGTGCGCCCACCGCGACGCGCCGCTGTCGATGGGCTGGGTCGCCGACTGCCACCTGGTCTGCCCGTACCACGGCTGGGAGTGGGACAAGGACGGCCTGACCCAGCGCATCCCGCAGTTCCCCGGGGCCCCGCACCCCACCAAGTCGGGCCTGACGATGGTGCGCAGCCAGGAGAGGTACGGCCTGGTCTGGGTCTGCCTGGCCACCGACGCCGAGGGCGGGCCGGTCGCGGACATCCCGGAGGTCGTCGAGTGGGACGACCCCGCCTGGCGCCAGGTGCCCGAGGGCTCGTGGGACTTCGACTGCACCGCCATGCACCTGGTCGAGAACAACATCGACCCGGGCCACGTGGCCTTCGTGCACATGAACAGCTTCGGCAACCCCGACAACCCCGAGCTCACCGACCAGAACGTGCAGCGCACGCCGTACGGGCTCATCACCTGGACCGACGTCCCGGTCGAGGGCCGGCCGGGTGAGGACGGCGCGACGGTGCGGCACACCTGGAGCCAGGTGCACCTGCCGTTCTTCATGCACCTGCTCATCCGCTACCCCGACGGCCTGGGCCACGTGATGCTCAAGGCCATCACGCCGGTCGACGACAGCCACTGCACCATCCACCAGGTCGTGCTGCGCACCGACACCGAGGCCGACCGGCCGGCCGCCGACATCCGGGCCTTCGACCACCAGGTCGAGCTGGAGGACAAGGCCCTGCTGGACCGGCTGCCCGACGAGTTCCCGCTGGCCCAGCACCTCAACGCGCACGCCAAGGCGGACAAGAACAGCCTGCTGCTGCGCCGGATGTACACCGAGCTCGTCACCGGCGCCTGGATCCCCACCCCGCACCCGACCACCGCCGTGGAGACCCGATGACCGAGCTGCTCGTGCACGGCGCCACCCTGCTCACCGTCGACCCGGAGCGCCCCGACCCGTTCGTGGGCTGGTTCTCCGTCGGGGACGACGGCCGGATCACCGCCGTGGAGCCCGGCGAGCCGACGCCGGAGCAGCTCGCGCAGGCGGCCGAGGTGCTCGACGCCGGCGGGACGATCATCGGGCCGGGCTTCGTCTCCGCGCACAGCCACCTGTTCACCTCGGGCAGCCGCGGGCTGGGCATGGACTCCACGCTCTACGGCTGGATCGAGGCGATGCTCCGCTACGTGCTGCCGGCCAGCCCCGAGGACATGTACTGGTGCACCCGGCACGGCGCCCAGGACTTCCTGCGCAACGGCATCACCACCGCCTACGACTTCACCGACGGCGGACTGCAGTTCGACCCGTCCATCGCCAGCTTCGGCGACCGCATCCCGTCCCTGGACCGCCAGCACGCCCAGCTACGGGCCAAGACCGACGCCGGGCTGCGCAGCCTGCACTCGGTGATGCTGGCCCAGGGGCACGTGCCCCGGGCCGATGCGCTGGCCCACGTCGAGGAGACGGTCGGGGCCGCCGCGGACGCCGACCCCTCGCTGTTGCTGGGCGTGGCGGTCAGCGGCGCGGTGCAGTGGGCGCCGACCCCGGACACCGCCGCGCTGGAGACCGAGGTGATGCGCCGGTACGGGCTGGTCAACCAGGCGCACTTCCTGGAGACCGCCGAGATGCTGGACCTGCAGCGCTCGAAGTTCGCCTGGTACGCCGACTCCGGGGCGCTGTCGCCGCAGCTGGTGTTCGGCCACTTCATCCAGACGACGCCGGAGATCATCGCGACCGCGGCGGCGGCCGGCTGCGCGATGAGCTGGCAGCCGATGAGCAACGGCCGCCTGGCCAGCGGGGTGGCGTCGATCCCGGAGATCCGGGCGGCCGGGATGCGGGTCGGGATGGGCCTGGACGACCAGTCCTGCACCGACGTCGCCGACCCGTGGAACAACATGCGCACCGGCATCGCGCTGCTGCGCGCGCAGTACAAGGACCCCACCGCCGCGCCCGTCGGCGACGTGCTGATGATGCACACCCGCGGCGGCGCCGAGGCCCTGGGCGTGGACGGCGACGTCGGCTCGCTGCGGGTGGGCCGGTACGCCGACTTCTGCGTCGTGGACCCGCGCCGCCCCGACACCGGGCCGGTGTGGGACGCCGTCGGCACCTACGTGCTGGCCTGCTCGCTGCGCAACCTGCGCTCGGTGTGGGTCGGCGGGAAGGCCGTGGCGCACGGTGCCGACCTGGTCGACCCGCAGGCCGGCGAGGTGGAGTCCCAGGTGCACGAGCGGCTGGCCCGGATCGCCGCGGACCTGGGCGGGTGATCCTGCAGCCGGGCACCGGTCCCGTCCTCGGCGACGTGCACCTCACGGCGGCGCCGGAGCACGTGCTGTGGGGCCGGCTGCCCTGCGCGGCCGACGAGCCGGTGCTGGAGGTCGAGCCGGGCACCGCGGTCACGGTCGACACGATCAGCCACGAGGGGATCCTGGAGGACCAGGGCCGCGACCCGGCGGCGTTCTTCGGCGCGCACGGGGTGACCGAGGTGCTCGCCGACGCCGTCGCGCTGGCCGCGAGCGAGCACCCGCACCGGTTCGGCGTGGACGGCCCGCACGTGGTCAGCCGGCCGGTGGCGGTGGCCGGCGCGCAGGTCGGGGACCTGCTCGCGATGACGCTGCTCGACGCCACCCCGCGGGTGCCCTACGGGGTGATCTCCAACCGGCACGGCAAGGGTGTGCTGGTCGGCGAGCACCCGCTCGGCGGGGCGCCGGTGTTCAGCGCCTTCGCCACGGTCAGCGAGGACGGGACGCACGGCCTGCTGCCGCTGACCCCCGGTGCGGAACCGACGGTGGCCTTCCCCCTGCGGCCCTTCCTCGGCGTGATGGGCGTGGCGGTGGCCGGCCGGCAGCGCCCGCACTCGGTGCCGCCGGGACGGCACGGCGGGAACGTCGACATCGCCCTGCTGACCGCCGGGTCCACGCTCTACCTGCCGGTGCAGGCCGACGGCGGGCTGGCCTACGTCGGCGACCCGCACTTCGCGCAGGGGGACGGCGAGGTGTCGCTGACCGCGATGGAGGCGAGCCTGCGGGCCACGGTGCGGCTGGACGTGGTGGCCCGGGAGGACGCGCTGGCCCGGTTCGGCGAGCTGGTCGGGCCGCTCGCGGAGACGGCGGAGTTCCTGGTGCCCACCGGGATGGACGAGGACCTCGACCTGGCCGTCGCCGACTGCGTGCGCGCGGCCGTCGCCCTCCTGCAGGCCCGGTTCGGCATGGACCCCTCCCTCGCCTACGCCTACCTCTCGGCCGCGACCGACTTCCGGATCAGCCAGGTCGTCGACGTGGTCAAGGGTGTGCACGCCACCATCCGGAAGTCCGACTTCGAGAACGACCCCGCCGCCCCCCGCCACGCGCTCCGCACGCGGCGGGCCCCTGCGGCGGGGCCGGCAGAACCGTAGGACCGGCCAGCCGGGCTGCTCAGATGGGCGGGCGGGTGAAGGCCACGAGCCCGGCCTGCTCGGCGAGGCACGCGACGGCCAGCGGGGTGCGGTCCTCCAGGTAGGGGCCGAGCAGCTGCGCACCGACGGGCAGCCCGCTGACCCGGCCCGGCCCCAGCGGGACGACGGTGGCCGGCAGCCGGCCCAGGCTGGACAGCCGGGCCCAGTCGCAGACCGAGTCGATCGGCACCTCGCGGCCGTCCACGACGACGGTCTCCGGGGCGGTCATCGCGGACGTGTAGGTGGTGGCCACCCGCGAGACCGCCGGGCACAGGACGACGTCGACCCCGGTGAACACCTCCGCCCAGCGGGCCGTGGCCGCGCGCTGCGCCTCCAGGTCGCGCAGCGCCGCCCACACCGACTGGTGGTACCGGTCGTCGGCGGCGGCGAGGTCGTCGGCGTCGAACCCGTGCACGATCTCCGCCGACTGCAGCCGCAGGTACAGCGCCAGGTCGTCGGCCCCGCCCACCGGCGGGTCGGCCAGCTCGGCGACGTGGGCGCCCGCGCCGGCCAGGGCGTCGGCGAACCCGCGGATCGCCGTCGCCACCTCGGGGTCGACCGGGGCGACGGGGTCGGTGAGCCACACGCCGACCCGCAGGCCGGTCAGCGAGGTGACCCGGGGCGGGGGCAGCCGCAGCTGCCAGCCCACGGCCTCGATCCCCTCCGCGCCGAACAGCACCTCGCTGAAGGCCGCGGTGTCGGCGGCGGAGCGGGCGAACGGGCCGATCGCGCTGACCATCGGCTCCAGCAGGCCGCCGTCCGGCCACGGCAGGTTGCCCAGCTTGGACACCGCGCCGTTGCTGGGCCGGTGGCCGAACAGGCCGCACCAGGCGGCCGGCACGCGCAGCGAGCCGGAGAGGTCGCTGCCCAGGTCGGCCACCCCGAGGCCCGCGGCGACGGCGGCCGAGGACCCGCCGCTGGAACCGCCGCTGGAGCGGGTCGGGTCCCACGGGTTGAGCGTGGCGCCGAACAGCTCGTTCTCGCTGTGCATGCTCGCCAGCCAGACCGGGACGTTGGTCTTGCCCAGCACCACGCAGCCGGCCTCCCGCAGCCGGCGCACGGCCGGCGCGTCGGCGGTGGCCACCCGCCGGTCGAGGGCCCGGCCGTGCGAGCTGGGCAGGCCGAGGGCGTCGACGGAGTCCTTGACCGTGATCGGCAGCCCGGCCAGCGGGCCGAGCGGGCGGCCCGCCGCGCGGTCGGCGTCCAGGGCGCGGGCAGCGGCCACCGCGCCGTCGGCGTCGACCGCGACGAGCGCGTTCACCGCCGCGCCCGGGCCGGCGATCCGGTCCAGGTGGGCCCGGGTGAGCTCCTCGGCCGACACGTCGCCGGCGGCCAGCGCCGCCAGCATGGCGGTGCCGTCGACCAGGCTGTCCAGCGCGGTGCTGGTCATGCGGCGGCGGCCCGAGGGCCGGTCATCGCCACGCCCAGCCGGGGGGCGACCTCCTCGGCCACCAGGGTCAGCTGCTCCTCGACGCTGTCCCGGGTGGTGCCGGGGCCGTCGACGGCGACCGAGATCGTCGTCATCCCCAGCTTGGTGCGGTACTCGTCGATGACCTCGGCGACGTCGTCGGCGGTGCCCACCGCCCAGATCCGCTGCCGCACCGACTCCTCCAGGGTGGGGGCGAAGTCGTGCGGCTTGGACGTCCACCCCTCGGGCAGGTCGTAGCTGTTGTAGCGGCCGTAGGGCGCGAGCAGCTTGACGACCTCCTCGTGGTTGGGGCGGGCAGCGGCCATCGCCTCCTCACGGGTCCGGCCCACGCAGACGTGCAGCACCAGCATCCGCTCCTCGCCCGGGGCCAGGGTGCGCCCGGCGGCCTCGGCGTGGGCGGCGTGCTCGGCCCAGCGGCGGGCCATGGTGTCCGGGGACTGCCAGGCGTACACCCCGGTGTGGCCGTGCTCGGCGACGTACTTCACCGTCGCCGGGGAGGTGCACGCCTGGTGGATCTCCACCGGCCGGGTCACGTTGGGCACCAGGGTGAGGTCGGTGACCACGCCGCCGCGGTCGGGGATGCCGGGCGGGGGCAGCGTGAAGTGCTTGCCCGAGTAGGCGAACCGGTCGTTGGCCCAGGCTGTGCGGATGACCTCCATGGCCTCGGCGAACACCTCCCGGTTGCGCTGCTCGGCGCCGGTGTCCATGTCGTTGTCGTTGCTCTCGATGCTCGCGCCGAGGGTCTCCATCTCGCGCGGCACGGTGCCCCGGCCGACGCCGAACCGCATCCGGCCGCCGGTGAGCAGGTCGGCCGTCGCGAAGTCCTCGGCCAGCCGCAGCGGGTTCCACTGCGGGACGATGTTGAACATCTGCCCGTAGCGCATCCGCGGTGTGCGGGCCGCGCACCACAGGCCCAGCAGGATCTGGTTGCCGACGACCTCGTAGCCCTCGTGCTGGAAGTGGTGCTCGGTCCACCACATCGTGTCGTAGCCGAGCCGGTCACCGGCCTCGGCGAGCGCGACGAAGTCCTCGTACGCCGCGGCGAAGTCCGCCCGGCCGTAGCGCCGCTCGGTGGCCGGCGGGCCGTCGAGGCCGGCGTCGGGCATCGCGACCGCGCCGAGCAGGTTGGTGTCGATCCGCATGCCGCCGATCCTCGGACCCGGACGTTTCCCCGACGTTCCGGTCGCGCAACGCACCGGCGCCCGCCACCCCGGGTGGGGTGACGGGCGCCGGGTGTGCGGTGGATCAGCTGGCGGGGACGCCGATCGAGTCGTCGATGAACTCGTTGCTGACGAGGTCGTCGGCGGTCAGGCCGTCCGTGGGCGGGGTGCCCTGCTCGGTGAAGATCGGCGTGGTCTGCTCGATGAGCGTCTCCACCCGGTCGGTGTCGAAGTTGCCGTGGACGTCGTCCGGGCCGTTGCCGACCAGGCCGAGCTCCTTCTGCGTCTCCACCGAGTAGTCGGCGACGCCCTGCGAGTACACCCAGCCGGTGTCGTACTGCTGCACCAGGTCCAGGATGATGTCGTTCACCCGCGCCGGGTCCTCGAGGTAGTCCACGTCGGCCTGCTGCATGAGCGGGACGAGCGCGGTCAGGCAGTCCGACATCGAGTCCAGGTCACCGGAGCGCACCGAGATCGAGGACTGGTAGGGCTGGAAGCCGGCGTCGTAGACGAGCTGGTAGCTCACGTCCTTGCCCCAGGCCTCGACCTCGTTCTTGTAGATGTAGGGCTCGGCCGAGGCGAAGCCCTGCTGGGCGACCTCGCCGGCCGCGGCGACGAAGCCCGACGGCGTGCCGTCGTACGAGCCGTCGACCTGGTCGGTGTTGAGGACCCCGGCCCCGGTCAGGTAGGCCATGTAGGCCGAGCCCTCGAAGTACCGCACCGTGACGCCCTCGCTGCCCAGGTCGGCGATGGACTCCACGTCGGGGTAGGTCGAGGGGTCCCACATGATCATCGTGGGCGACTTCTCCAGCGGGGCCAGCACCGCGGTGGTGGGCTGGGTGTCCGAGAGCTGGATGGCCTCGTCGGTGGCGATGTACCCCATGGTGATGTCGGTGTCGGCGTACATCTGCGACGTCACGGTCTGGAAGCCGATGGCCGGGCCGCCGGCCCGGATCTCCAGGGTCACCCCGGTGCTCTCGCCCTCGCTGTCGATCAGCGTGCCGGTGACCGACTTGCTGCCGGCGTCGACCACGTAGTCGTCCCCCAGCGACTCGTACAGGCCCCCGTGCTCGGACTCGGGGTTCCAGTCGGTCTGCACCACGATGGTGCTGGGGCAGCCGGCGGCGGCCAGGTCGTTGCTGCCGACCTCGCCGGAGGGACCTGCGGCGGCCGAGCCGCCGTCGTCGCTGCCGCATGCGGCCAGCGACAGCGCCAGCACGGCGGTGGCCGCGAGGGCCGTCGTGGAACGGGTGATGCGCACACGTGCTCCTGGGGATGGGTGGGGCCGGCACCTCGGGTTCGGGGTGTCGGTGACCGGGACGGACGGCGACGGGCGCCCCGGGTGGTGCGGTCCGGGAGGGGGCTGCCTAGCGGTCGCGGGACTGGTCGTACCAGCTGCCGACCACGAGCTTGGACAGCCAGCCGAAGAGGAAGAACACCGCGAAGCCGAGCGCGGCGGTGACCACGATCGTGAAGAACAGCGGGGCGCCCTGCAGGCGGGAGCTGAAGTTGGACAGCAGGATCCCCAAGCCCGGTTCGCCCTGCTTGAAGAACAGGTCACCGACGATCGCACCGACCACCGAGAGGCCGGCGGAGATGCGGAACCCGGCGAAGATGGCCGGCAGCGCCGCGGGCAGCTGCAGCTTGAGCAGCCGGGTGGTCCGGCCGGCCTTGTGCAGGGTGAACAGCTCGTGGTGGCCGCGGTCGACCGACTGGATGCCGAACAGCGTGTTCGACACGATCGGGAACAGCGCGATCATCACGCAGACGATGACCCGGGACGGGAAGCCGAACCCGAACCAGAAGCCGATCAGCGGCACCAGGGCCAGGATCGGGATGCACTGCAGCGCGACCGCGTAGGGGTACAGCGAGCTCTCCACGGCCTTGCTCTGGCTCATCGCGATCGCCCACAGCATGCCGATCACGATGGCGATGGCCAGGCCGGTGAAGGTGACCACGATGGAGCGGCCCAGCGCCGGCCACACCTTGTCGGTGATGGTGGGGTCCAGCAGCGCGTCGGTGACGAGCGTGTGCGGGGCCGGCATGAGGAACCGGCGGCCCGGGTCCAGCACCAGGTAGGTGATGGCGTACCAGACCCCGAGGAGCGCGGCGAACACCGCGACCGGCAGGACCAGGTTCACCGCCCGGCGGCCCCGGCGGCGGCGCACGACCGGCGCGGGGGTGGTGCCGGCGGCCACCGGGGTGGTGGTCGGGGTCTCCAGGGTGGCGGTCACGAGTGGCCCTCCCGCAGGGCGTGGGAGACCTCGCCGGCGAGCTTGGCGAACTCCGGGGTGAACCGCAGCTCCGGTGTCCGGTCGCTGCCGAAGGGGACGTCGAAGGACTCCACGATGCGGCCCGGGCGGCCGCTCATGACCAGCACCCGGGTCGACATGTAGACCGCCTCGGACACCGAGTGGGTGATGAACAGCGCGCCGAAGCCCTTGGCCACGAACAGCCGGATGAGCTCGTCGTTGAGGCGCTCGCGGGTGATCTCGTCCAGCGCGCCGAAGGGCTCGTCGAAGAGGAAGAGGTCGGGGTCGAGGGTGAGCGAGCGGGCCAGGGAGGCGCGCATCTTCATGCCCCCGGACAGCGCCCGGGGCAGCTTCTTCTCGTGCCCGCGCAGCCCGACGAGCTCGATGGCGTCGAGGGCGGCCTGGTTGGTGGCGGTCCTGCTCATGCCGTGCAGCTCCGCGAGCAGCTCGACGTTCTTCTTCACGCTGCGCCAGGGCAGCAGCGTGGCGTCCTGGAAGACGTAGCCGATCCGCTCGGCGTCCACCCGGGCCGAGCCGGCACTGGCGGCGTCCAGCCCCGACGCGATGCGCAGCAGGGTGGACTTGCCGCAGCCGGACGGGCCGACGACGGTGACGAACTCACCGCGGTCGATGGTCAGGTCCACGCCCTCGAGCGCGACCGTGCCGTCGGGGAACTGCCGGGCGACGTCGGCGAACTCCAGGACCCGGGTCGCGGTGGGTGGGGCGGCGGGCGGAGCGGTCGGGGCCGGTGCGCTCACGGTCACCTCCGGTGCGGTGTGCGGTCACCCGGGCGGCTGTCCGGGCGATGCGGTCACCTTGGGCGCGGTCTGTTTCGCCTGCGTGTGCCGTCGGTGAACGGCGCCGACCGGTTGGTCACGACTGGGCCACGACCCTCCCCGGGAACACCCGCTGCACCTGCGTGCTCGCCACCACCCGGCCGCGGGAGACCACGAGGCGGTCGGTGCCCGCCCCGGCGACGGCGGCGTCCAGGCTCTCCGCGCGCACCACGAGGAACTCCGCGACCGACCCGGGGGCGGCCGCGGGCACCGGCAGACCCATGCAGCGCCGGGCGCCGGCGCTGACGGCGTCCCAGGCCTCGCGGGTGGACAGGTGCCCGGAGGTGACCAGCAGGGACGCCGCCTCGCAGGCGTCGGCCCGGCCCATCGGGTTGAACGGGTCGCGCAGGTTGTCCCCGCCGGCGCCGAGCACGGCCCCGGCGTCCAGCAGCGCCCGGACGGCGGTCAGCCCGCGCGGGGTGGCCACGGTCGACTCCCGGCCCTGCAGGTAGAGGTTGGTCTGCGGCAGCGCGACGACGCCGACCCCGGCCGCGGCCACCTCGGCGGCGGTGGCCCGGGCGACCTCCAGGGGGTGCACGCCCAGGGAGACGCAGTGGCTGGCGGTGACGCCGGGGCCGAAGCCGGTGGCCCGCACGCGCTGTGCCAGGTGCAGCAGGCCCTGCGCGGTGGGGTCCAGCGTCTCGTCGGTGTGCAGGTCCAGCGGCAGGCCGCGGCGCTGCGCGACGCCGAAGGACAGGTCCAGCCCGGCGGCGCGGTCGGGCCACATGTGCGGGGCGCCGCCGACGAGGTCGACGCCCAGGTCGCAGGCCTCCTCCAGCAGCCGGGCGTTGGCCTCGGCCTCCCCCGGCGACCACGGCGCGCTGCACAGCGCCACGACCTGGACGTCGACCAGCCCCGCCAGGGCGTCGCGGACCTCCAGCAGCGCCCGGACGTGCCGCAGGCCGGTGTGCGCACCGAGGTCGGCGTGCGTGCGGATCGCGGTGGTGCCGTTCGCCAGGTACTCGTGCGCGGCGCGGGTGGCCCGGTCGACCAGGTCCTCGTGGGTGAACCCGGCCGCGATGGTCCGGATCGCCTCGATCGCGCCGGCCAGGTCCCCGGTGCGGTTCGGCGCGCGGTGGCTGGTCAGCGCCTTGTCCAGGTGGGCGTGCGGCTCGGCCGGGGCGGGCAGCAGGTGGGACCCGGCGAGCTCGTGCACCTCGTCGTCCGGGCCCGGGATGAGCACCGGCGCGACCTCGGCGACCGTCCCCCCGTCGCAGCGGACGTCGACGACGTCGCCGTCGACGGTGGTGACCGACCGCAGCAGCAGGCTCATGTCAGTGCTCTCCCGATCTCCGCGAGGGCCGCGGCGGTGGTGGCTTCGGTGCCGGGGGCGGCGACCCCGGAGAGGTCCACGCCGCGCACGCCGGGGACGGCGAGGTAGGCCTCGGCCAGCGCGACGGCGGCGGCGACCCCGGCCCGGCGGGGGTCGCGGGCGCCCTCGATGCCGGCCAGGTAGCCCGCGGGCAGCCGCAGCCCGGTGAACCGGCGCAGCTCGGCGACCGAGCCGGGGTCGGTGGCCACCGCGACGCAGGCGACGAAGGGCACGTCCGCGCCGGCGTCGGTGGCCGCGCCGACGAACTCGGCCAGCTCGGCCGGTCCGCCGGCGTGGTCGACGAAGCAGACCTCGGCGCCGGCGCGGGCCTTCTCGACCAGCCGGTGCGGGCGGCGCTGCGCGGGCGGGCCGTGCGGGGTCTCCCCCACCGACACCAGCAGGCCGGCGGCCCGGGCCGCGGCGGCCAGCTGCGTGGAGTCCAGGTCGAACACCGGCTGGGCGTCGGGCCGGTCGCCGGTGGCGGTGTGGTCGCCGGTCACGCAGTGCACCGCGCCGACGCCGAGGTCGGCCAGCGCGGCCAGCTCGCCCTCCAGCGCGACCCGGTTGCGGTCGCGGCAGTTCAGGCCCTGCCAGACCGGGACGCCGCGGGCCTGCACCAGCGCGGCGCGGTAGGCCGGCGGGAACTGCACCCGGGCGGCCGCGTGGTCGCCCAGCAGCACGGCGTCCACCCGGGCGGCGACGAGGTCCGCGCAGCGCTCCAGCGACCCGCGGGACAGCGCGACGGCCGGCAGGTCGGCCACCACCACCGGCCGCTGCCGCAGCAGCGCGAGCAGCCGGGGCTCGGGGCCCGGGCGGGTCACCCGGTCGCCGGGCCAGCGCACCGTGGGCAGCGGCAGGAAGGCGCACGGGTGCGGTGCGACCTCGCAGCTGCCGTCCTCGGCCACCCCGCCGCACGGCCCGTAGGTCATCGCCTTGGGGCAGGCGGGGGCGGTCACAGGTCGAGCACGAGCCGGGGGCCGGCGGCGCGGGAGACGCAGACCATCATCGCGGTGCCGTCGGCCTGCTCGCCGGGGCTGAGCACGGAGTCGCGGTGCTCGACCGCACCCTCCAGCACGGGGGTCTCGCAGGTGCCGCAGGTGCCCACCCGGCAGGACGACAGCACGTCGACCCCCTCGGCGGACAGGGCGTCGAGCACCGAGGTGCCGGGCTCGACGACGACGGTCGTGCCGGTGAGCGCGAGCTCCACCTCGAAGGGGTCCGGCCACACCGGGGCGCCGAACTCCTTCGCCTCGAACCGCTCGACGTGCAGTGTGCCGGCCCAGCCCGCGGCGGCGGCCTCCAGCGCGTCGAGCAGCTTGGCCGGGCCGCAGGCGTGGACGGCGGTGGTCGCGTCGACGTCCAGCGCCGCGACGTCGAGCCGGTCTCCCTCGTCGCCGGCGTGCAGCCGCACCCGGCCGGGGTGGGCGGCGGCCAGCTCGGCGGCGAAGGCCATCCGCGCCCGCGAGCGGCCGGCGTACTCCAGGGTCCAGTCCGCGCCCGCCGCGTCGGCGGCGGCGACCATCGCGCGCAGCGGGGTGATGCCGATGCCGCCGGCGACGAAGAGGTACCGGGTGCCCGGGGTGACCTCGAACGGGAAGTGGTTGCGCGGCCCGCGCACCCGCAGCCGCTGGCCCACCTCGACGTCGTCGTGCAGCGCCCGCGACCCGCCGCCGCCGTCGGCCTCGCGCAGCACGGCGACCCGCCAGGTGGCCCGGTCGGCGACGTCCCCGCACAGCGAGTACTGCCGCTCCAGGCCCGGGCGGACGACGAGGTCCAGGTGCGAGCCGGGCGTCCACGCGGGCAGGTCGCGGCCGTTGTGGGACACCAGGTCCAGGGCCAGCACGCCGTCGGCGAGCAGGGTGCGACCGGCCACCACCAGGTCGCGTTCGACGTCGGAGAAGAAGCTCACCGGCCGATCCTGCACACGTCGGGCCCGCCGGGTGCAGATGACGCAGAAGGGTCACACGGATGTAACCGCGGTGCGGTTCCGTCCACGGCGTGACGACGACGGCCGCCCCCACCGCCCTGTCCCAGCTGGAGACCGAGCTCGCCGCGCTGCTCGGCGAGCGCAACGTCAGCAGCGAGCTGCGGGTGCGCGAACGGGTCTCGGTGGACGGCGCGCGGATGAGCCCGATCATCAGCGAGCTGCTGCCCCTCGGCGTCGCCGACCTGGTCGCCTTCCCCACCACCGCGGAGCTCGCCGCGCAGGCGGTGGCCGCCGCCGTCCGGCTGGGCGTGCCGGTGACCCCGCGCGGCAAGGGCACCGGCAACTACGGGCAGGGCATCCCGATGGCCGGCGGCCTGGTGCTCGACCTCTCCCGGGCCCGCGCGGTCGTCGAGGTCACCGACGGCCTGCTCACCGCCGAGGCGGGCACCCCGATGGTCACCTGCGAGCGGGCCGCGCAGGCCACCGGCCAGCAGCTGTGGATGTACCCCTCGACGGTGCAGAGCTCGCTGGGCGGTTTCCTCGCCGGCGGGTCCGGCGGCACCGGCAGCATCGTGCACGGCACCAACGACGCCGGCTTCGTCGCCGCCCTGGACGTGGTGCACGCCGACGGCTCCGGCGAGCTGGTGCACGTCGAGGGCGAGGAGGCCCAGCTCTACGTGCACAACTACGGGACGGCGGGGGTCATCGCCCGCGCGACCGTGCGGCTGGAGCCGCTGCAGGAGTGGGTCGGGTTCTACGCCAGCTGCGCGGACTTCCGCACCGCGCAGGCCGTCATGGTGGCGCTGGGGAAGCTGGAGCCCACGCCGCGGCTGGTCTCGGCCGACACCCCCGAGATCACCGCCGCGCTGCCCGAGGACCCGGCGTTCCCGGCCGGGCGGGCCAGCGTGCGCGGGATCCTGGAGGCCTCCACGGTCGAGGCCGCCCGCGCGGCGGTGGAGGCGGCCGGCGGGCGCGTCGAGGACGTGCGCGAGGGCCCGCAGGTGCCGCTGGGCCTCAGCGTGCTCAGCTACAACCACCCCATCGAGTGGCTGCAGAAGAGCGCCCCGGGGGTCTACTTCCACCTCGAGGTCGGCGGCCAGGCGCTGGTCGACCGGGTCGACGAGGTGCACCAGGTCTTCGAGGGTGCGCTGCTGCACAACGAGGTCGGCCACTCCGGGCCGATCGGCATGCTCGCCGGGGTCTACCGCAGCCCCGAGCAGGTGCGCGAGGGCATCGCGGCGCTGGAGGCCCTCGGCGTGGGCGTGCACGACCCGCACCAGTGGAACGTGGACTTCCAGCTCGCCCGCACGGTCGAGACCGCCCGGCGCACCGACCCCGGCGGCCTGCTCAACCCGGGCAAGCTCAACCCCGACTACGGCGGCCCCACCAAGGGCGCCGTCCGGTGATCGACCTGCAGGCCGACGCCGACCCCGGCGACGACCCGTGGGAGCTGGTGGCCGACTGGCTGCCCGCCGACGACGACGCCGACCGGCCGCAGGCGGTGCTGTCCACAACCGGCGCCGACGGCTACCCGAACGCCCGCACCGTGCTGGTCAGCGCGGTGGACCGGTCCGGGTTCGCCTTCCACACCCACCGGTCCAGCCGCAAGGTCGCCGAGCTGGACGTCCTCCCCCGGGCCGCCCTGGTGCTCAGCTGGCCCGGGTCCACCCGTCAGCTGGTGGTGCGCGGCGACGTCGTCCCCGACGCCGACGCGTCCGCGGCCCGGGTGTGGGCGGCCCGGTCGGACCACCTGCGCCGGCTGGCCTGGCTCAACGACGACGACCTGGCCGCGCGCGACCGCGCCGGCCGGGTGGCGGCCTGGGCCGCCGACGTGCCCACGGACGCCGGGTCGCCGCCGGCGCCGTCCTGGGTGGGGTTCCGGGTGGCCCCCGTCGAGCTGACGTTCTGGGCCGGCGGGGCGGACACCGCCAGCCGGCGGCTGCAGTTCCGTCGCGACGGGTCCGGCTGGGCCCGCCGCTGGCTGGCCGGCTGACCCGGGTCAGGCCCGGCGGCGCCGGGCCAGGGTGAGCGCGGCGGTGCCGGTGCCGAGCAGCACCAGCGCGGCACCGGTGGTCCGCGCACCCTCGACCCCGGTGACCGGCAGGTCGCGGGGCGGCGCGGCCTGCGGTGCGGGGGCGGCCGGCAGGCGCACCGTGGCCTGCGCGGGCGCCGACACCACCGGCGCGGAGGCGCCCGGCGGCAGGGCCGAGGCGACGGCCGTCCCCGTCACGGCGCCCGCCGCCCGGTCCGCGTCGGTCGGGGTGGTCTCGAGGGTGCAGGTGGTGTGCGCGCCGGGCGCGAGGACCGCGACCGGGCAGGTCACCGCGGTGGCGCCGGACCCGGTGACGGCCAGCCCGTGCAGGGTGACGGTGCCGGTGTTGGTGACCCGGTAGGTCCAGCGCACCCGGTCGCCGGCCAGCCGGCCGGTCTGGGTGACGGTCAGCGCGGGCGCGGCCGGGACGGCGACCACCGCGGACGCCGGGGCCGCCTGCAGGGTCGCGCCCCCGCGGCCGGCCCGGGCGGTGGCGGACGCCGTGAGGGTGCCGGTGTCGACGTCGGCCTGGGTCGCGGTGGTCGTGGCGGTGCAGGTGGTGGCGGCGCCGGGCGCCAGCGAGGTGGTCGGGCAGCTCACCGGACCGCCCCCGGGCCCGGTGACGACGAGCCCGGTGAGCGCGGCGCGGCCGGTGTTGGTCACCCGGTGCGTCCAGGTCACGGTCTGCCCGGTCCGGGTCACCGGGGTGCCGCTCTGGGTCAGCGCGAGGTCGGCGACGAGGTTCTCGGTGCAGCCGGGCGACCCGGGGGCGCAGCTCGCCGGGACCGGGGTGCCGAAGGGCACGACCAGGGCGCGCAGCAGGTGGTCGCCGGTGCCCGACGGGGTGACCCGGACGCGGAGGGTGACGGTGGCGGTGGTGCCCGGCGGCAGCAGGCCACCGACCTCGATGCGGCCCCCGGTCAGCGGCCCGACCTGGACCCCGGAGCCGGGTGTGGCCGTGGCCGGCGCCTCGACCACGGCGTCGTCGAGCACGCCGTCGAGCACCAGCACGGAGTCCACCTGCGCGGCGGCGGCGCCGTCGGTGTTGTCGAGGGTGAGCACCTAGGTGGCGGTGCCCCCGGCGTCGACGACCGCGCCGTCGGCGGGCGACACCGCGAGGTCGGTGACCAGGTCGGCGCACAGGCCGGCGTCGCCGACGGACGTCGCGCCGTAGAGGTCGGTCCCGGTCGACACGACGTCGGTGGTCGGCAGCGGCGCGGTGCCCGCCGTCGTCGGCAGCGCGTCGACCCGGCGGACGGTGCCGTCGCTGCCGGCCAGGTAGACCTGGCCGCCGGACTGCATGGCGCCGTAGGACTCCGGCACGGTGCCGATGAGCGTGGTGGCCCCACCGGGGTGGATGCGGACCAGGGCGTTGCCCCCGCCGCCCTCGGCCACGGCCAGCACGTCGCCGTCGGCCAGGGTGAGGAAGTCGCCGGCGGAGCCGTAGCCGGGCGGCAGGGTCGCGAACAGGGTGGTGGCGCCGGTGGCCGGGTCCACCTCCAGGACCCGGTCGTCCTGGTGGGCACCGAGCAGCAGGTCGCCGTCCGGTGCGCCGCTCAGCGCGTCGTAGGTGAGCCCGGGCGGGCCGGTGATGGGCACCGACGCGGTCTCCGCGCCGGTGCCGAGGTCGACCCGGTACAGGGTGTCCGCGCCGGTGTCGAGGTCGACGCCGAAGAGCGTGCCGTCGGGCAGGACGGCGACGTCCCCGTAGGGCCGCTGGGCCGGGACGGAGGCACGCAGCCGACCGGTGGGGTCGTAGCGCAGCAGCTGCTCCTGGCCGGACGTGGTCCCGGTGTTGACCAGCAGGTGCGCCTGCTGGCACGACGGTGCAGCCGAGGCCGGGGGCGCCTGGCCCCAGGACAGCCCCGTCGCCGCCGCGGCCAGCAGCAGGGCGCCGGCGACGGGGCGCAGGGAGGCGCGGCGCGGTGGAGTCACGGCCCGGATATCGGACGATCCAGTCCCCTCAAACCATCCGGGTGCGGGCGGCCTCACCCCTGCGGGTGGGCCGGGTGCACAGCGCGCGCCCAGGAACGGTTGCCCGGCACCGTTCGTTGGCGGCGCGACGGCGGACCGAGGTCCGCCGTCGTCCCGTCCCCGAGCCGGAAGAGCCATGGCCGACAGCCACAGACCCGTGACCGCCGACCCGCACCGCAGGACCCCGACATGACCGCCGCCGTCCTGACCCTCCTGCTCGGCGTGCTGGTGGTGCTGGCCATCACCGTCGCCACCGGCTACTTCGTGGCGCAGGAGTTCGCCTACATGTCGGTGGACCGCTCCCGCCTCGGGGCCCGCGCGCAGGCCGGTGACGGCGCCTCGGGACGGGCGCTGCAGGTCACCCGCCGCACCTCCTTCATGCTGTCGGGCGCCCAGCTGGGCATCACCGTCACCGGCCTGCTGGTCGGCTACACCGCCGAGCCGCTGGTCGGGCAGAGCCTGGGCACCCTGCTCGGCGGCGTCGGCGTCCCGACCGGCGTGGGCATCGCCGTCGGCGCGGTCGCCGCGCTGGTGCTGTCCACCCTGGTGCAGATGCTGCTGGGCGAGCTGTTCCCGAAGAACCTGGCCATCGCCCGGCCCGAGCCGGTCTCGCGCTGGCTGGCCACCTCGACGGTGGTCTACCTCAAGGTCTTCGGCTGGCTGATCTGGTTCTTCGACCAGTCCTCCAACCTGCTGCTGCGCGCGCTGCGCATCGAGCCGGTGCACGACGTCGAGCACTCCGCCACCGCGCGCGACCTGGACAGCATCGTGGCCGACTCGAAGGCCAGCGGGGACCTACCGCCGGAGCTGTCGGTGCTGCTGGACCGCATCATCGACTTCCCCGAGCAGGACGCCGAGCACGCGATGGTCCCCCGCCACCGGGTCGACACCGTGGCCGAGGCCGACACCCTGGGCCGGCTGCGCGAGCTGATGGCCACCGGCCACTCGCGCTACCCGGTGCTGTCGGCCTCGGACGGCGACGTCACCGGGGTGGTGCACCTGGAGGACCTGCTCACCACCACCGAGGACGACGACGCGCCGGTGTCCGCCATCGCGCGGCCGGCCGTGGTCGTCTCGCACCTGACCCCGCTGCCCGCCGTCCTCGCCGAGCTGACCGCCACCCGCAACCAGCTGGCCTGCGTGGTCGACGAGTACGGCGCGCTGGCCGGCGTCGTCACCGTGGAGGACCTGGCCGAGGAGCTGGTCGGCGAGATCAGCGACGAGCACGACCCCGAGCTGGTCGGCCTGCCGGTCGACGCCGGCGGGAGCTGGGAGATGGCCGGCGACGTGCCGGTCGACGAGGTCGAGCGCGCGGTCGGGGTCGACCTGCCGCGCGGTGACTTCGAGACCGTCGCCGGGCTGGTCATCGCCGCCCACGGCGGGCTGCCCGGCGAGGGCGAGCGGGTGCGCGTCGAGCTGCCGCCCGACCCCGCCGAACTGGTGCACGAGGACGAGCCGACGGTCCGGCACGCCGAGGTCGAGGTGCTGGCGGTCGAGCGGCACGTGCCCACCCGGGTGCGGCTGCACCTGCCCGGGTCCGCCGACCAGCCCGCCGTGGAGGAGGCCCGATGAGCGCCGACCCGTGGGTGGTCGTCCCGGCCACCGTGGTCATCGTCGCGCTGAGCGCGTTCTTCGTCGCCGTCGAGTTCGCGGCCCTCGCGGCCAAGCGGCACCGGCTCGAGGAGATGGCGCCCACCAGCCGCTCCGCCCGCGCGGCGCTGCGCAACTCCGCCGAGCTGACCCTGGTGCTGGCCGGCGCGCAGCTGGGCATCACCGCCTGCGTCCTGGCCCTCGGTGCGCTGAGCAAGCCCGCCGTCGACGCGTGGCTGACCCCCGCGTTCGAGTCGGTCGGCCTGCCGCCGGTGGCCGCGGACGTCACCGGTTTCGTGGTCTCGCTGTTCGTGGTCACGTTCATCCACCTGGTGGTGGGCGAGATGGCGCCGAAGTCGTGGGCGATCGCGCACCCGGAGCGGTCCTCGGTGCTGCTGGGCCCGGCCATGCGGGCCTTCATGTGGCTGTTCCGCCCGGCGCTCAGGGCCATGAACGGCAGTGCCAACTGGATGCTGCGCCGGGTCGGGGTCGAGCCGGTGGACGAGGTCGCGGCCGGCCACAGCCCCGACACCCTGCGGGTGCTGGTCGAGCACTCGGTCGAGGTCGGCGCCCTGGAGGAGGGCTTCTCCAGCCAGATCGCCGGGGCCCTGCAGCTGCAGGAGCTCACCGTCGCCGACCTCGTCGACGGCGGGCCGGTGGCCTCCGTGCCGGGGTCGGCCACCGCGGGCGACGTCCGCGCCGCCACCCGGTCCAGCGGCCACCTGCGGATCCTGCTCGGGGACGGCGACCGGCTGGGCACCGTCGTCCACGTCCGGGACACCCTGGTGCTGCCCGACGACGCCCCGGCCGCGCCGGTCGGCCGGCCGGTGTTCGCGCTGACGGCCGGCACGCCGGTGGCCACCGCGCTGCAGCGGATGCAGGAGACCCGCAACCACCTGGCCGTGGTCACCGACGGCGACCGGGTGACCGGCGTGGTCACCCTGGCCGACGTGCTGCGCCGGCTGTTCCCGCAGCCCGAGCCGGTCGCCTGACGCCCGCCGCCCGGTCAGCGTTGATCAGGGCCCCTGGTCGACGTCCGTCCTCCTGCACCAGATCTGGCGCAGGAGGACGGACTTCCGCGCAGGAGGACGCCGTCGGAGGTGGTGACCCGGCCGGCCGCGGTTCGGGGACTGCGCGGGTGCCCTCCCCCTCGTCGACGGCGAGGCCCTCGTCGACCTGGTGGCCGCCTACGAGGCAGAGCGCGGTGTCGACGTCGTCGGGGGCTACGCGCCGGCGCCGCTCGACCAGGGGCACGCGTCCGTCGGCCCCGCGCCCGGGCGGACGGTGACGCTGCTCGGGTGCGGGTGCGGCGAGGTCGGCTGCTGGCCGCTCGATGCACGGGTGCGCCGCACGGGCGACCGGTCGGCGGCGCACGCGGCGGCCCGAGTGCGCAGCCACCGCCCCCGCGAGCGGTCCCGAAGGGCGGTGGCTGCACACTCGACGCCCGTCACCCGTGGCGTGCATCGGCTGTCGGCGGAGGGTGCGCCGTAGCGTCGCGGCGGTGGAGACGCCCGTGACCGTCGAGACCGCAGCGGGCACCTTCCTCGCCCGGCGGGAGGGCGACCTGGTGCGGGCCACCGGGATCCGGTACGCCCGCGCCGAGCGGTTCCGCGCCCCGGTCGACGAGCCCGCGGCCGCCGACCCGGTCGACGCCACCCGGCTCGCCCCCGCCTGTCCGCAGAACCCCACCCCGCTGCTGGACGACCTGCTCGTCGACCCGATGGGCGACCTGGTCGTCGACGAGGACTGCCTGCGGCTGTCGGTCACCGCCCCCGCCGGTGTGCAGGGCGCCCCGGTGATGGTGTTCCTGCACGGCGGCTCCTACCGCGCCGGCGCCGGCGACTCCCCCGTCTTCGACCCGCGGCCGCTGGTGCGCGAGCAGGGCGTGGTGCTGGTCGCGGTCACCTACCGGCTCGGCCTGCTCGGCTACCTGGGTGGCGGCCCGCGTCAGGCCAACCTCGGCCTGCTCGACCAGCTCTCCGCGCTGCGCTGGGTGCAGCGGGCGATCGCCGGGTTCGGGGGCGACCCGGACGCCGTCACCGTGTTCGGCCACTCGGCCGGCGGGGACGCCGTCGCCCACCTGATGGCCGCCGACGGCGCCCGCGGCCTCTTCCGGCGGGCGGTCGTGCAGAGCGCGCCGCTGGGCATCAGCCGCGGCCGGGCCCGGATGTCCGCGGCCATGGACGCCGCCGCCGGCGACCTGGACGCCGGCACGCCGCTGGCGGAGCTGCTGGCCGCCGAGGCCCGCGTCGAGGCCGCCGCCGCACCGTTCGGCCTGGTGGCGGCGATGCCCTTCGGCACCCGGTACGGCCACCCGCCGCTGCCGGCCGAGGACGCCGTGGACGCCGCCTGGTCGGCCGCCGCCGCGCACGTCGACCTGCTGGTGGGCAGCACCGCGCGGGAGGTGGCGCTGTTCCTGCCCGGCCTGCCCGAGCGGCTCGCCGTCGTCCGGCGGGTGCCGCTGCTGGCCCGGGCCGCGGTCGCGCTGGCCAGCTGGGTGGTCTACGGCCGGGCGGTGCGGTCGCTGGCCCGGCGGCACGCCCGGGCCGGTGGCCGGGCGTCGACCTACCGGCTGGACTGGGGCGCACCCGGGGCACCGTTGCGGGCCGCGCACTGCACCGACCTCCCGCTGCTGTTCGGCTCGGCGCAGGCGTGGCGCGGGGCGCCCCTGCTGGCGGGGGTCCCCTGGTCCGAGGTCGAGCGCAGGGGCCGGGAGCTGCGGGCGGTCTGGGCCGGGTTCGCCCGCACGGGGACGGTCGAGGAGGTCGACGTCCCCGGGTTCCTCCGCACCCGCCGGTTGCGGTGACGGTGCACGTCTTCGACGATTGAGCGTGCAACCAGATCCGCGACCGGGAGGACCCCCGTGACCAACATCGCCGTCGTCTACTACTCCTCGACGGGCAACACCCACCAGCTCGCGCAGGCCGTCGCCGAGGGCGCGCAGGAGGCCGGCGCCGAGGTGCGCCTGCGCCGGGTGGCCGAGACCGCCCCCGACGCCGCGATCGACAGCAACCCGGCGTGGCGGGCGCACCTGGACGAGGTGTCCGGCGTCGAGGTCGCCACCCCCGACGACCTGGCCTGGGCCGACGGCTACGCCTTCGGCACCCCCACCCGGTTCGGGACGCCGTCCGCCCAGCTCAAGGCCTACATCGACACCCTCGGCGGCCTGTGGGCCAACGGCACCCTGGCCAACAAGGGCGCCACCGCCTTCACCAGCGCGCAGAACACCCACGGCGGCAACGAGTCCACGATCCTCACGCTGTTCAACGTGTTCTCGCACTTCGGCGCGGTCATCGTGCCCCCGGGCTACACCGACCCGCTGCTGTTCGCCGCGGGCGGCAACCCCTACGGCACCTCGGTGCCCTCGGCCGGCAACTCGGCCGCGGCCAGCGACGAGGCGCTCACCGCGGCCCGCTACCAGGGCAGGCGGCTGGCGGAGATCACCGCGAAGATCCGCGGCTGACCACCGACCCGGGGACGGCGGCGACCGCCGTCCCCGGGACCGGTCAGGCGGTCTCGGCCCGCAGCGCGTCGACCAGCAGCGCGACCAACGCCTCCAGCTGGACGTCGCCGGTGGCCGCGACCTCCTCGTCCGAGCCGTCCAGCGCGCGGGCGGCGAGCCCGGCCTTGGAGCCGATGAGCTCGGCGATGCGGGAGTCGATGGTCTGCGCGGCGATGATCCGCCACGCGGTGACCGGCTCGGTCTGCCCGATCCGGTGGCTGCGGTCGATGGCCTGGGTCTGCTCGGCGTCGGTCCAGGACAGCTCCGCGAGCACGACGTTGGAGGCCACCTGCAGGTTCAGCCCGACGCCGGCGGCGGTCAGCGAGCAGACCGCGACCTGCACGCCCGGGTCGTTGACGAAGGCGTCGACCTCCTTCTGCCGGACCGAGGGCGTCTGGTCCCCGCGGATGGAGGAGAACCGCACGCCGGCCTTCTCGAAGGAGGCCTCGGCGGCGTCCATGACCGCGATGTGCTTGGCGAAGAAGACGACCTTGCCGGCGCTGCGGGCCAGCTGCGCGGCGTAGTCGGCGGCCAGCTCGGCCTTGGCCAGGCCGATCCGGCGCATCATCGAGAACACGTTCTCGCCGGTCTGGCGGGTCATCGCGTCCTTGAGCTCGCTCTTGGCCACCCGGCGCACCAGGTCCATGTCGAGCTCGTCGTCGACGACGTCGCGGTAGGACATCGCCGACCGGTACTGGGCCACCATCCGCTGCGCCAGCTCGCGCTCGGCGGCCCGGATGGAGCGGCCCACGGCGCCGTCCAGCTCGACCGGCAGGTCGGCGATCCGGCGGGCGGGGATGTCGGCGGCGACGTCGACCTTGCGGCGGCGCACGATGCCCATGTCGACGACGCACCGGCGGGCGGCCTCGTAGAACTCCCGGTCGGCCGGGACGTAGCCGGTGGCCTCCAGGCACTCGGTGAGCTGGGCCAGCGGCTTGGTCTCGTCGACCCACCCGAGGAAGCGCCAGATGGCGCGGAAGTCGTCGACGTCGTTGATCAGCGGGGTGCCGGTCAGCGCCATGAGCAACGGCTTGGCGGTGCGCACCCGCAGCCCGGCCGACAGCGCGAGCACGTGCTGGGAGCGCTGCGAGGTGACGTTCTTGATGAAGTGCGCCTCGTCCACGACCATCCCGCGGAAGCCGAACTCCTCCAGCCACCCGCGGTGCCGGTCCAGCACCTCGTAGTTGACGACGACGATGTCGGCGAACCCGTCGACGGTGTCGCCGTCCCCCTGGACGACGGTGGCCGGCCGGTGCGGCGTCCACAGCGCGGCCTCGCGGGCCCAGTTGGTCTTCACCACGTTGGGGACGACGACCAGCAGCGGGTAGGCCATCGCGGCCTCGGCGGCCAGCAGCGCCTGCGCGGTCTTGCCCAGGCCGGGCTCGTCGGCGAGCAGGAAGCTGCGGTGCCCCTCGGCGACGGCGGCGACCAGCTGGCCCTGGTGCGGCATGAGCTCCAGGCCCGCCGGGGTGAACCGCTGCGTCGGGAAGGGCAGCGGCATGCAGGCGGGGGCGCCGCCGCCGGCCCGCTCGAAGGAGGCCAGCAGCGGACCCATGAGCTCCCAGCCGGCCAGCCGGCCGGGCCGGGGGCCCCGCTGGGCGGCGCCGGCGTCGTAGTCCGGCGCGAGGAAGGGGTTGGCCAGCTGCCGGGCGGCGACCGACTGCGGGACGACGCGGCGGGTGGCCTCGACCGGGGCGACGGCGACCGGCTCGGGCTCCGGCTCCTCCTCCACCTCGACGCCGAGGTCGCGCTTCATCTCCTTGGCGATGCGGCGCGCGGCCTCCGAGGGCACCGCCTCGTCGGCGAGCAGGGCCAGCAGGCCGGCGTCGCGGACGGCGGTGGTGGCCATGATCGTGGCCAGGCCCTCCAGCCGCTTGAGCTGCTCGGTGCGGTGGCTGTCGCTGACCGCCGCCGTCCGCACCCGCGCGCGCTCCTCGCGCAGCAGCAGCGCGACGGCCTGGAAGGTGGCCCGCACCGTCGGGGTCACCCGGTTGCGCTTGGCCGCGGCCTCGACGTCGCGGACGGCGCGGGCGAGCTCGGCGACCAGGTCGCCGTTGCGCGGCCGGTGGCCACCCCGACCGGCGGTGCGGCGAGCGCCGTCACGACGCTGGCCTGCTCGAGCCACTCGCTACCTCCAGAAGACGTGCTGTGCGGCGCCGCCCGTCGCACACGGCGGCGCACCCTGCGGGGACGGCGGCGTGACCGGCGATCCGGTCAGGCGAGCCCGTTCACCGAGACCCCGGCGGCGCGCAGTTCGGCGACGCCGGTCAGGCGGGTGCCGTCGGTCTCGTCCAGCCCCAGGTTGATGAGCGTACCCACCCGCAGCAGCGGCCGGAGATCGGTCACCGGGTTCGCGCCCAGCTGCAGCTCCTGCAGCAGCGGTGCGCCGGCCAGCCCGGTGACGTCGGCCACCTGGTTGCCGAACAGGTCGAGGACCAGCAGCGTCGGCACGGTGCCCAGCGGCGCGGGGTCGACGACGGCGTTGCGCGCCAGCCGCACGGTGTCCAGGTTCGCCAGCCCCGCCAGCGGCGCGACGTCCACGACCCCGTTCGAGGACAGGTCCAGCTCCGCGAGCCCGTCGTGCCCGGCCAGCGGGGGAATGTCGGTCAGCTGCGCCGCCGCGACGCCCAGCGTGCGCAGCGTCGTCGTCCCCGCCAGCGGCGCGAGGTCCGCGACCGGGTTCTGCGACAGGCCCAGGTCGACCAGCGGGAGACCGGTCAGCGGGGAGAGGTCGGTGACGTCGTTGTCGGTGAGCGTCAGCGTGCCGATCGACGAACCGGCCAGCGGGCCGAGGTCGCTGATCGCGTTGTGCGCGACGCCCAGGGTGGTGAGCCCGGTGAGCTCCTGCACGCCCTCCAGCGACCGGACCGGGCCCGCGGTGGACCGCTGCCCGTCGCACTGCAGCTCGGTGATCGCGGCCAGGCCCTGCGGGGTCACCGGCGAGGAGCTCGAGGGCACCCCGGCGGCGGCGACCACGCAGTCGGCGAGGACGGCGTCGGGGAACACCTCCAGCACCGGCCGCCCGCCGCCGAGCTCGCCGGACCCGCACCCGGCGACGGCGAGCAGCGCGACGGTGACCAGCGACCGGAGCACGCGCACGGCTCGCGACCGTAGCCGGACGCACCCAGTCCGGGACGGCGCCGCGCTGCGAACCCCGGGCGTGCCCCTGCGTCGACGGACCCTGCTGCAGCTGGCCGCCTGGGGCACACTCGGCGCGGTGACCGCCGGCTGCTCGCGCCCCCCCGCCCCTGGCTCCCGCACCGCCTACGGCGACGACCCCAGCCAGTGGGCCGAGCTGTACCGGCCCGAGGGCACCCCGCGCGGGGTCGTGGTGGTCATCCACGGCGGCTTCTGGCGGGCGCAGTACGACGCCTCGCTCGGCGCGCCGCTGGCCGGGGCGCTGGCCGCCGAGGGGTGGGCGGCGTGGAACCTGGAGTACCGCCGGGTGGGCGACGGCGGTGGCGTGCCGGCCACGCTGGACGACGTCGCCGCCGGCATCGACGCGCTGGCCACCACCGACCTCGACCTGTCCACGGTGCTGGCGCTGGGCCACTCCGCCGGCGGGCACCTGGCGGTGTGGGCCGCCGGGCGCCGGGGTGCGCGGGTCCCGCTGACCGGCGCGGTGTCGCAGGCCGGCGTGCTGGACCTGCGCGGCGCGGAGGCCGAGGACCTGGGCGCGGGGGCGGTGCAGGCCTTCGTCGGCGGCCCGGTGGACGCCGCGGTCGACCCGCTGCAGCAGGTGCCGCTGCCGGTCCCCGTGCGGTGCGTGCACGGCCGGGCCGACACCAACGTGCCGCTGTCGCAGTCGGTGACCTACGTGCAGGCGGCCACCGCGGCCGGCGCCGACGCCACCCTCACCGAGGTCGACGGCGACCACTTCGTGCTCATCGACCCGTCGTCCCCGGTCTGGCGGACCCAGCTCGGCCTCCTGGCCGACCTGGCGGGCTGACCCGGCTCAGCGGCGCAGGGCGAGGCCGAGCCAGTCGGCGAGGGCGGCGAGCTCGGCGTCGACGTCCTCGGTCACGGCCGGGGTGAAGGGCACGTCCTGGTGGACGGCGGCGACGGTGAACGTGCCGGCCCGGCGGTCGGCGGCGGCGTCGACCTTGCCGACCAGCCGGTCGGCGTGCAGCACCGGCAGCGCGAAGTAGCCCCACCGGCGCGCGGCGGCCGGCTTGTACATCTCCAGCGTGTACTCGAAGCCGAACAGCTCCAGCGCCCGGCGGCGGTCGTGCACCAGCCGGTCGAAGGGCGAGAGCAGCGCGGTGCGGCCGGTGGACGTGCGGCCCAGCTGGTCGGGGTCGACCCGCCACTCCCCCGGCACGCCGTCCACCACGGCGGGCTCCCCGGCCTCGCCGACGTCGTTGGCCTCCACCGACGACTGGTCGGTCCGCGACCGGGCGATGCCCAGCGCGCGCAACCGGCGCCGGTCCCGCTCCTGCTCGGCCTCGGCGAACGGCAGCACCTCGACGTCGGAGGGGTAGACCCGCTCGGCGAGGTCCCACAGCCGCTGCTTGCCGCGCCGGCCGCCGATCGCGACCTCGCCGCGCCCGGCCAGCACCTCCAGCATCTGGGTCACGTTGCGGTTGCCGGTCCAGCCGGTCGAGGCCCACGGCACGGCGGCGGTGTCGGGGATCTCCTTGGACAGCAGCGGCCCGTCGGCGCGCAGCCGGGCGACCACGTCGGCGGCGAAGGCCCGGTTGGCGGCCAGCCACTCCCGCGGCCGCAGGTACTCCGGGGCGCGCTGCATCCGCGCCCGGAACAGCCGCAGGTCGGCCATCGGCCGGACACAGGCGTGCAGCTCGAACAGGGTGCGGTCGACGTCCAGCGCCCGCCGCAGCTCCTCGGGCCGGTACGCCGCGCCGAGCCGGGTCCACAGCACGAGGTCCGCGCTGGGCGCGACCGCGGCGGTGGGGTCCAGCTGGAGGAAGGCCAGCCGGTCGACGACGCCGAGCAGGCCGGCAGGCCGGTCGGCGTCCAGCAGCTGGGCCCGGACGGCGATCCGCCGGGCCTCGTCGACGCCGAGCCGGTGCACGTCGGGGAGGCTAGTACGACGCGGTTCCGGCTCCCCGCGGTCCGCGCGTGACAGGGTGCAGCATGGCCGACACCGCACCCGTCACCGTGCAGCGCACCACCGCCGTGCGCACCTACGAGGGCCACGCGGTCCACGCCGCCCCGGGGGTGCACGAGCACGCCGTCGAGCTCGCCCGCCGGCTGCTCCCGGACGGCGGGCGGGTGCTGGAGGTGGGCGCCGGCTGCGGCGCGCTGGCGCTGCGGCTGCGCGCCGCCGGCTTCGACGTCGTCCCCACCGACCTGGACCCGCCGCACGACTGGATCCACCGGCTCGACCTCGACGACCCGGAGTGGACCCCCGCCACCGCGGGCCCGTTCGACCTGGTCGTCTGCGTGGAGACCCTGGAGCACACCGAGAACCCGCGGCGGGTGCTGCGCCAGGTCCGCGGCGTGCTGCGCCCCGGCGACCACGTGCTGGTCAGCACGCCGCACGTGGGTCACCCGCACTCCCGGCTGAAGTTCCTGCTGCGCGGCGCGCCCTACCTGTTCGGGCCCCGGCACTACTACGCACCCGGGCACATCTCGGTCGTCCCGGACTGGATGCTCGCCGAGCACCTGCGCCAGGCCGGCTTCGACCAGGTCGAGCTCGGCTACGCGGGCAGCACCGACTACGCGGGCCCGCGGCAGCTCGCGCACCGGGCCGAGACGCTGCTGCTGTCCGCCCTGGGCCTGCGCCAGCCGCCCGGGCCCGGGGAGGGCGTGTGCACGTTCGCCACCGCCCGGGCATCCTGACCGGTCGTGCCCGCCTTCTTCCTGCCCCGCGCCGAGGACCCCGACCAGGCCGAGCGGCTCTACGAGGCCCTGGCGGAGTTCGCCGCGTGCGAGCCCGCCCCGCGCGGGGAGCGGATCGCGTCCCTCACCTTCGACGCCGACGGCGCCCGCTGGACCGCGGCGGTCGGGGAGGAGCTGCGCGGCACCCGCACCACGCGGCAGATGCGGCGGGGCGAGCTGCTCGAGCACACCGTCGAGCTGACGTCGACCACGCGGGTGCTGGCGGTCTACCCGGGGCGGCCCTGCACGGTGGTCACCGACGCCGCCCCGATCACCGGTGCCGCGTCGGAGTGGGCGAACCCGTTCACCGCCGAGCCCGGGGACGTCGTCCTGTTCGATCAGTAGGCCAGCAGCACCGACCGCAGGACGACGACGGCCAGGAAGACGACCGTGAACGCCAGGTCGACGCCCAGGCCGCCCAGCCGCAGCGGGGGCAGCAGGCGGCGCACCGGGGCGATGACCGGCTCGGTCAGGCCGTGGGTGACCCGGCGGACGCCACCGGTGCGGGCGCCCCCGGCCGGGGACAGCACGCCGACCCAGTCGACCACCACGCGGGCGACCAGGACCAGCTGGAACAGCAGCAGCACGGTGGCCAGCAACGCGATCACGGCATCTCCTCGGGTGGTTCCTGCCGTCGATGGTCACGGCGCCGCTCGTGCGCGACCTGTGCGCTGCCTGCGGGTCGGCTGCACGCCCGGTTTCAGCCCCCCTCGGGGGTGGGGAGGGTCGACCGAGGCCTGGAGAACACGGGCGCGACCGTTCCGCGCGACCGAGGGGGAACCCCATGAAGGCAGTGACCTGGCACGGCAAGGGCGACGTCCGGGTGGACGAGGTCCCCGACCCCGTCATCCAGCAGCCCACCGACGCGATCGTCCGCGTCACCACCACCAACATCTGCGGCTCGGACCTGCACCTGGTCGAGCCGCTGGCCCCGTTCATGAGCGTCGGCGACGTGATGGGCCACGAGACCATGGGCGAGGTGGTCGAGGTCGGCGGCGAGACCGGCGACCTGCGGGTCGGCGACCGGGTCTCCATCCCCTTCCAGATCTCCTGCGGGCACTGCTGGATGTGCGACCGCGGCCTGTACACCCAGTGCGAGACCACCCAGGTGCGCGACCAGGGGTCGGGTGCGGCGCTGTTCGGCTACTCGAAGATGTACGGCTCCGTCCCCGGCGGCCAGGCCGAGTTCCTGCGGGTGCCGCAGGCCCAGTTCACCCACGTCAAGCTGCCGGAGGGGCCGGCCGACGACCGGTTCGCCTACCTCTCCGACATCCTGCCCACCGCCTGGCAGGCCGTGGCCTACGCGCACGTCCCCGAGGGCGGCACGCTCGTCGTGCTCGGCCTCGGCCCGGTGGGCGACTTCGCCGCCCGCATCGGCCTGCACAAGGGCTACCGCGTCATCGGCGTCGACCTGGTCCCCGACCGGCTGGAGCGGGCCCGGCTGCGCGGCGTGGAGGTGGTCGACCTGCGGGAGCACGAGGACGACCTCGGCGACGCCATCCGCGACATGACCGACGGCCGCGGGCCGGACTCCGTCGTCGACGCGGTCGGCCTGGAGGCGCACGGCTCCCCCGCCACCACCTTCGTGCAGAAGGCCGCCGGGCTGCTCCCCGACGTCCTCGCCGCCCCGCTGCAGAAGACCGCCGGGGTCGACCGGCTGGCCGCGCTGTACTCCGCCATCGACATCTGCCGGCGCGGCGGCACCATCTCGCTGTCCGGCGTCTACGGCGGCGCCGCCGACCCCATCCCGATGCTCACCCTGTTCGACAAGCAGCTGCAGCTGACGATGGGCCAGTGCAACGTCAAGAAGTGGGTGCCGGAGATCATGCCGCTGCTCACCGACGACGACCCGCTCGGCGTGGACACCTTCGCCTCGCACCGGCTGCCGATCGAGGACGCACCCGAGGCCTACAAGAACTTCCGGGCCAAGGAGGAGGGCTGGCAAAAGGTGCTGCTCAAGCCCGCCGGCGTCTGATCGTCGTACCGTCGCCAGGATGAGCAGCACGCAGACCGCCGTCCAGCTCGGGCACCGCTTCGCCGACGCCCTGCCCGAGCTGTCCGTGCCGTGGCAGGCCGACGAGGCACCCGAGCCGCGCCTGCTCGCGCTGGACGAGGCCCTGGCCGCCCAGCTCGGGCTCGACCCGGCCTGGCTGCGGACGCCGTCCGGCCTGGGGTTCCTCACCGGGACCCAGGTGCCGGACGGCGCCCGGCCGGTCGCGCAGGGGTACGCCGGCCACCAGTTCGGCAACTACTCCCCGCGCCTCGGCGACGGCCGGGCCCTGCTGCTCGGCGAGCTCGGCGACTGGCCCGCCACCACGGACCTGCACCTGAAGGGCTCGGGGCGCACCCCCTGGTCCCGCGGCGGCGACGGGCTGGCCGTGGTCGGGCCGATGCTGCGCGAGTTCGTGGTCAGCACCGCCATGCACGCGCTGGGCATCCCGACCACCCGGTCGCTGGCCGTGGTCGGGACCGGGCGCACCGTGCAGCGCGAGACCGGCCAGCCCGGCGCCGTCCTCGCCCGGACGGCGGCCAGCCACCTGCGGGTGGGGTCCTTCCAGCTGGTCCGGGCCACCGACGACACCGACCTGCTGCGCCGGCTGCTGGACCACGCCGTCGCCCGGCACGCCCCCGCCGCCGCAGACGCCGAGGTGCCGGCGCTGGCGCTGTACGAGCACGTGGTCGCCGCGCAGGCGCAGCTGGTGGCGCAGTGGATGCTGGTCGGGTTCGTGCACGGCGTGATGAACACCGACAACATGACGATCTCCGGCGAGACCATCGACTACGGGCCGTGCGCCTTCCTCGACGCGCACGACGCCGACACCGTGTTCAGCTCCATCGACTCCGGCGGCCGGTACCGGTACGGCAACCAGCCGCTGGCCGCGCAGTGGAACCTGGCCCGGCTCGCCGAGGCGCTGCTGCCGCTCGTGCACCCCGACGTGGACACCGCGATCGGCCAGGCCGTCGCCGTCCTGGAGACGTTCCTGCCCCGGTACGAGGCGGCCTGGACCGCGGGGATGCGGGCCAAGCTCGGGCTGGGCGAGGACGCCGACCCGGCGCTGGTCACCGACCTGCAGGCGCTGCTGGACGCGAACCACCCCGACCACACCGGCTTCTTCCGGGCCTTGGGCACCGCCGCGCGGGGGGACGCCGAGCCGGCCCGGCAGCTGGTGCTGGACCTGGCCGGGTTCGACGCCTGGGCCGCCCGCTGGCTGGCCGCCCACCCCGACGCCGACGCCATGGACCGGGTCAACCCGGTGTACGTGCCGCGCAACCACGTCGTCGAGGCCGCGCTGGCCGCCGCGACCGACGGCGACCTGGGCCCGGTGCACGAGCTGGTCGAGGTGCTCCGGGCCCCCTACGACGAACGGCCGGGCCTGGAGCGCTTCAGCACCCCCGGCCCGGCCGGCACCTACGTCACCTACTGCGGGACGTAGCCCGTCAGCGGTAGTTCACGTGCACGTGGTCGTAGTGGTTCGCGGTCGTGCCGCCGCGGTCCTCCATCATGACCCAGGAGCCGCCCGCCGAGGACAGCATCCGCTGGTTCCAGATCAGGTACTCCACGCCGAGTTCGTCCCAGTGCGCGCGGTGGTAGGCCACGATCGCGTCGCCGAGGGCCTCGTCGGTCATGACCATGTAGTCCAGCGCGTTGCCCGAGGGGTGACCGTCGGGGTCGGTCGCGCTGGGCCGGGTCCCGCCGAGGGTGATCGAGTCCGCGCCGGGCACGTTGCTGACCACCGCGTCGGCGGCGGCCTGCACCCGCGAGGACACCGGGCCGGCGGAGTTGCGGATCTGCGCGACCCCGGCGACCGCGGCGGTCGACGCGGACGCCGAACCGGCCGAGGACGACGAGGACGACGCGGCGGCGGCGGCCTCCGCAGCAGCAGCGGCCTCCGCAGCAGCAGCGGCCTCGGCGGCGGCGGCCTCCGCCGCGGCGGCCTCGGCGGCCTGCTGGTCCAGCACCGCCTGGTCGGCGGCGGCCTGCGCGGCGGCCGCGGCGGCCTGCTGGTCCTCGCGGCTGCTGCGGCTGGCGGCGAGGTCGGCCAGCTGGGTCATGTCGGGCGCGGTCTGCGCACTCAGACCCAGCTCGGCGGCGACGCTGACCGGCTCGGTGGCGGCGACCGGCGCGGCGGGTGCGGACCCGACCAGCACGTGCGCGAGCACGGCACCGGTCGCGGTCACGCCGAGGAGCACGACCGGGCGTCGCCGCCCGGTGGGCACGCGCCGGTGACTGGCACGCGCAGAGGATGAGGGGGTCGCCATGCGGCGGCACTCCAGACGTCTTCCGATGCCGCCTACCGGGTTAGCTGACGGGTTCGGGCGGGAAGTCGCCCTACCCCCTCGCGGCCGCGCGCGGCCGGTCGGGGGATGCACCCCAGAACTGCGGTTGGGTCCCCGGTTCGCCCTGTGCCTCTCCAGACCAGTGGCGACTCGACGGCGTCCCCCCGGATGGGCGGACCCGGCCACGGTAGCCACTCCGCACAGGACGCGCCAAGCAGTCGACGACATTGCGTCACGTGATGTCGCGTGTCCCACACCCTGTGACAGCATCCGCCGGGTGACCGAGGACCACCCCGCGGTGCTGGCCCTGCAGGCGCTCGTCCGGCACCCCACGGTGGCCGACCGCGACCCCGCGCGCACCGACCCCGCCCCCTTCACCGCGCTGCGCGCGACGCTGGCCGAGCACTTCCCGCGGCTGCACGACCTGGAGCTGACCGACGTCGAGCCGCACGCGCTGCTGGTCCGCTGGCCGGGCCGGACGCCGGGCGACCCCGTCGTCCTCATGGCGCACCTGGACGTCGTCCCGGTCGAGGACGGCTGGACCCACCCGCCCTTCGCCGCGGAGATCCACGACGGCGCGGTGTGGGGCCGCGGCACGCTGGACGACAAGGGCTCCGTGGTCGGCATCTGCGCCGCCGTCGAGGAGCTGCTCGCCGAGGGCTTCGTGCCCAGCCGCGACGTGTGGCTGTCCTTCGGGTCCACCGAGGAGGTCTCGGGGACGACCGCGGTCGACGCGGTGGCGCAGCTGCGCTCCCGCGGGGTGACGCCGTGGTTCGTGCTCGACGAGGGCGGCGCGGTCGCCTCCGGCGCCTTCCCGATGGTCACCGCTCCCCTGGCCGTCGTCGGGGTGACCGAGAAGGGCGTGACCTCGGTCGAGCTGGTCGCCGAGGGGGCCGGCGGGCACGCGTCCACCCCCGCGGCGAACGGCCCGACCGCCCGGCTGGCCCGCGCGATCACGGCGCTGGAGCGCAGCCCGCTGCCGGCCCGGGCACCCGCCCCCACCCTGGAGCTGCTGCGCCGGCTCGGCCCGCAGCTGCCCGCGCCGCTGCGCCCGCTGCTGGCCCGCGCCGACCGGCTGGCCCCGGTGCTCACCCGGGTGCTGCGGGCCGCCGGCGCCGAGGCCGCCGCGATGGTGCGGACGACGGCCGCGGTCACCACCCTCTCGGGCTCCCCCGCGCTCAACGTCATCGCCTCCTCCGCCCGCGCCGGGGTGAACCTGCGGGTGATGGTGGGCGACACCGTCGACGGCGTGCTCGCCCACGTGCGGGAGGTCGTCGGCGACGGCGTCCGGGTGGAGGTCGTCGAGCGCAACGAGCCCAGCCCGGTCTCCCCCTGGGACGACGACGCGTTCCGGCTGCTGGAGCGGATCACCACCGAGGAGTTCCCCGACGCCGTGCCCACGCCCTACGTGATGATGGCCGCCACCGACGCCCGCTTCTTCACCGCGATCAGCGAGCGGGTCTACCGGTTCACCCCGTTCCGGATGACCAGGGAGCAGCGGGCCACCATCCACGCCGCCGACGAGCGGATCGGCGTGCAGGACCTGCTGGACGGCGTCCGCTGGTACCGCCGGCTGCTCGAGGAGCTGCCGGCATGAACCGCAGGGCGCAGACGCTGTTCGCCGTCGTCGGCGCGCTCTCGGTCGTCGAGGTGGCCAGCGGCGTGCTGCAGGGCTTCTACACCCCCGTCTTCACCGACGTCGCCCGCGCGTTGGGCATCTCCGACGGCGACGTCAACTGGTTCGAGGCCGCTCAGCTGGTGGCCTCGGCGCTGCTGGTGCCGGTGCTGGCCCGGCTGGCCGACCTGCACGGCCACCGCCGGGTGCTGCTGGTCTCCACCGCGGTCACCGCCCTGGGCAGCTGGGTGATGGCCGTGGCGCCGGCGACCGGGGCGGCCGGGTTCGGCGTCTTCGTCGTCGGGTCGGCGCTGCAGGGCGCCTACGTGGTGTGGCTGCCGCTGGAGGTGGCCATCGTGCACCGCCGCGCCGCCGCCGACGACCGCCGCACCCGCCGGGCAGCCGGCGTCCTGGTCGCGTTCCTCCAGCTGGGCGTGCTGGCCGGGGCGCTGACCAGCGGTGCGCTGGTGGAGTCGGTGCCCGTGCCGGTGCTGCTGGCCATCCCGGCGCTGGTGGTCACCGCCTGCCTGGTCGTCGTCGCCGTCGGCGTGGAGCCGGACCCGCCGCGCGCACCCGGCCGGCTGGACCTGCCGGGCCTGGGGCTGCTGACCGCGGCGCTGCTGCTGGTGATGGCCGGGCTGGTCGCCGTCCGGCTGCTGGGGCCCGGCGCCGCGCTGCCGTGGGTGCTCGTCGCCGCCGGGCTGGCCACCGGTGCGCAGCTGGTCCGGGTGGAGCGGCGCGCCGCCGAGCCGCTGGTCGACGTCGGCGTGCTCGCCGCACGGGCGCAGTGGCCGGTGCAGGCGACCGCGTTCCTGTCGGGCATGTCGGTGCTGGGCGCGCAGATCCCGCTGTCCACCTACGCCCGCGCCGACCCCGCCGTCACCGGCTACGGCCTGGGCGCCGAGGCGTCGTTCGTGTCGGTGCTGATCGGGCTGTACGTGCTCACCCTGCTCACCGGCGCGCTGCTGCTCACCCCGTTGGCCCGCTGGCTGGGCACCCGGCGGGCGATGGCCGCGGGCAGCGCCACCGTGGCGGTCGGGTACGCGCTGTGGCTGCCCCTCCACGACACCACCGGGCAGGCGCTGACCAACATGGCCGTCGCCGGCGTGGGCTCGGGCCTGCTGGTCGCCGCGCTGCCCGCCGCCGCGGTGGCCGCGGCCCCGCCGGCGCGCACCGGGTTCGCCGCGGGGATGACCAACTGCTCCAAGACCGTGGGCGGGGCGATCGCGTCGGCGGTGTTCGCCGTCGCGCTGGCCTCCACCGGCGGCATCGAGGACCCCACCGCCGGCGCCGCGCCGCTGTCGGGCTACCTCACCGTGTGGGCGGTCTGCTCGGCCACCGCCGCGCTGGCCGCCGTCGTCCTGCTGGTCACCGCCGAACGCAGGAGGCCCGGAACCGAACCGGTTCCGGGCCTCCTGGGTTCGACCGATCAGTCGAGGTAGTCGCGCAGCACCTGCGACCGCGAGGGGTGGCGCAGCTTCGACATCGTCTTGGACTCGATCTGGCGGATCCGCTCGCGGGTCACGCCGTAGACCTGGCCGATCTCGTCCAGCGTCCGCGGGGTGCCGTCGGACAGGCCGAAGCGCAGCCGGACGACGCCGGCCTCGCGCTCGCTCAGCGTCTGCAGCACCGAGGTGAGCTGCTCCTGCATGAAGCCGTAGGACACGGCCTCGACGGCCACGACGGCCTCGGAGTCCTCGATGAAGTCACCGAGCTGGCTGTCGCCCTCGTCGCCGATGGTCTGGTCGAGCGAGATGGGCTCCCGGGCGTACTGCTGGATCTCCAGCACCTTGTCCGGGGTGATGTCCATCTCCTTGGCCAGCTCCTCCGGGGTGGCCTCGCGGCCCAGCTCCTGGAGCAGCTCGCGCTGGATGCGGCCGAGCTTGTTGATGACCTCCACCATGTGCACCGGGATGCGGATGGTGCGGGCCTGGTCGGCCATCGCGCGGGTGATCGCCTGGCGGATCCACCACGTCGCGTAGGTCGAGAACTTGAAGCCCTTGGTGTAGTCGAACTTCTCGACCGCGCGGATCAGGCCCAGGTTGCCCTCCTGGATCAGGTCCAGGAACGCCATGCCGCGGCCGGTGTAGCGCTTGGCCAGCGACACGACCAGGCGGAGGTTGGCCTCCAGCAGGTGGGTCTTGGCGCGCTCGCCGTCGCGGACGACCCAGTTGAGGTCGCGGCGCATGGTCGGCGTGAACTTCGCGTCGGTCTCGGCGAGCTTGTGCGCGGCGTACAGCCCGGCCTCGACGCGGCGGGCGAGGTCGACCTCCTGCTCGGCGGTCAGCAGCGCGACGCGGCCGATCAGCTTGAGGTAGGCGCGGACGGCGTCGGTCGAGGTGGCCAGCTCGGCGTCCTTGCGGGCCTTCTGCAGGGCGAGCGACTCCTCCTCGTCCCACTCGAAGGAGGTCGCGGCGGCGGCCGGGACGGCGGGCTCGTCGGCGAGGTCGGCCTCGTCCTCCTCGAGCTCCACCTCCTCGGCGTCGGCGTCCGGCGCGGGGGCGATCTGCACCGACTCCGCGCCGGCCGACTGGGCCTTGCGGGCTCCGGTGGCGGCCTTCTTGCGCGGGCTCTTCGTCGTGGTGCTGCTGGCCACTGTCGTGCTCATCCAGCCTCTCCTGGGGGTGTCGTGCGGCGTCGCGAGGACCGGTGAGGTCCTGGCGGAGAGGCCGCCCCCGGAGGGACGGCACAGGCCGCCCACGGTGAGGGACGGGGGGTCTGCGGCCTGCGCCGGAGCGCGGCCTGTGCCATTTTAATCCGTTTCCCGCGCAAGGGGGTGACGCCGGGTACCCCTGTGGGTCAGGACTACACCTCCGACCACGGATCGGTCGTGCGCGATCAGTCGTCGATGGAGGACATGTCGCCGTACCGGTCGCCCTGCACGGCCCCGCGCGGGACGGCCGCGGACAGGCGCGCGACGTCGTCGGCGGACAGCTGGACACCGGCCGCGGCGACGTTCTCCTCCAGGTAGCGCACCCGCTTGGTGCCGGGGATCGGGACGACGTCCTCGCCCTGCGCCAGCACCCAGGCCAGGGCCAGCTGCCCGGGGGTGCAGCCGTGCTCGGCGGCGAGCTCCTCGACCCGGCGGACGAGCACCAGGTTGGCCTCCAGCGCCTCGCCCTGGAACCGCGGGAAGTACCCGCTGCCACGGCTGTCGCCGTCCTGCGGGGTCTGCGTCACCGCACCGGTGAGCAGGCCGCGGCCCAGCGGCGAGTAGGGCACCAGCCCGATGCCGAGCTCGCGCAGCACGGGCAGGACGGCGTCCTCGAGGTCGCGGGTGAACAGGGAGTACTCCGTCTGCACCGCGGTGATCGGGTGCACCGCGTGCGCCCGGCGGATGGTCTCCGGGCCGGCCTCGGACAGGCCGAGGAAGCGGACCTTGCCGGCGGTCACCAGCGCGGCCATGGCGCCGACGGTGTCCTCGATGGGCACGGTCGGGTCGACCCGGTGCTGGTAGTAGAGGTCGACGGTGTCCACGCCCAGGCGCTGGAGGGAGGCGTCGCAGGCGGCCCGCACGTACTCCGGGGACCCGTCGATGCCCAGGCGCTCGCCGTCCTCGCCCCGCTTGTTGCCGAACTTGGTGGCCAGCTGCACCTCGTCGCGGCGGCCGGCGATCGCCCGGCCCACCAGCGCCTCGTTGGTGAAGGGGCCGTACATGTCGGCGGTGTCGAGGAAGGTGACGCCGAGGTCGAGGGCGCGGGCGATGGTGGAGAGGCCGGCCTGCTCGTCGGGGGCGCCGTAGAACTCGCTCATGCCCATGCAGCCCAGGCCCATCGTGGAGACGGTGAGGGCGGCGGCGCCGGAGCCGAGCGTGCGGGTGGTCAGCGGTGCTGTCATGCCGACCACCGAACCCCTTCGAGCGCGCTCGAAGTCAAACCGAGCGCTCGTAGAACCCGATTTTGTGGTCGATCGCGGCCAGGTGGCCCACGGTCTCGTCGAGCTCCCGCTGCACCCGGGCCCGGTGCGCCCGCAGCAGCTGGAGCCGCTCGGCCTCGGTACCCGCGCCGGCCCGCACCAGGGCGGCGTAGCGCTTGACGTCGCGGATGGGCATCCCGGTAGCCCGCAGCCGGGTGACCGTCTCGATCCACTCCAGGTCGCGGTCGGTGTAGCGGCGCCGGCCGCCGGCGTCCCGGTCGACCCCGTCGAGGAGCAGGCCGTCGCGCTCGTAGTAGCGCAGCGTGTGCGCGGTCAGGCCGGTGCGCTCGGCGGCCTCGGCGATGCCCAGGGCGGGGACGGTGGTCACGCGCTCCAGTGTGGCCCGGCAGGATCGGGCCCGTGGCGTACTTCGAGCGGCTCTCCGGCACCCCGGACGGCGGGGGCCGGTTCCGGGCGACCGAGCACACCGGCGGCGGCTGGAACCCCACCGAGCAGCACATCGCCCCGACGGTCGGGCTGGTGGCGCACTGCCTGGCCGGCGGCGGCCCCGTGCAGCGGCTGGCGGTGGAGATCCTGGGCACCATCGGCATCGACGAGGTCGAGGTGGCCGTGGCGACCGTGCGGCCGGGCCGGACCATCGAGCTGGTCGAGGCCACCGTGACCTGGGCCGGGCGCGCGGTGGTGCGGGCCCGCGCCTGGCGGCTGGCGGGCTCGGACACCTCGGCGGCCGCGCTCGCCGCCGAGCCGCCGCTGCCGCCGCGCGGGGAACTGGCCGCCTGGGACATGAGCGCGGGCTGGCCCGGGGGCTACATCGCCTCGCTCGAGGTGCGGCACCGCGACGTCGGCCCCGGCCGGGCCCAGGCGTGGCTGCGGTCCCGGCAGGACCTGCTGGACGGCGAGGACGTCGCCGACCTGACCCGGTTCCTGCTGCTCGCCGACACGGCCAACGGCCTGGTGCAGGGCCCGGAGCGGCGGGGCTGGTTCTACCCGAACGTCGAGCTGACCGCGCACCTGTTCCGGGCGCCGGCGGGCCCGTGGGTGGGCATGGACACCTCGGTCAGCTGGGGTCCGGGCGGGCACGGGATGACCGCGACGGTGCTGCACGACGAGGCCGGGCCGGTCGGCCGGGTGGCCCAGCTGTGCACCCTGCGCCCGATGCCCTGACCCGGCTACGGTCCGCGGCATGGGCAGAGGAGCCGACGTCCCCGACGGCCGCGGCCGCACCGGGCTGGACCGGGTGGGCCGGGACCTGACCGGCAACCCGGACGTGGTGGTCCGCGACGTCGAGGTGACCAGCGACGGCTGGCACGTGCTGCGCCGCACCACCTACGACCGCCGCCGGTCCGACGGCACCTGGACGACGGAGTCGCGGGAGACCTACGACCGGGGCAACGGCGCGACCGTGCTGCTGCACGACCCCGACCGCGGCACCGTGCTGCTCACCCGGCAGTTCCGCTTCCCCGCCTACGTCAACGGCCACCCCGACGGCCTGCTGCTCGAAGCGGCCGCGGGTCTCCTGGACGCCGACGACCCCGAGACCGCGGCCCGCCGGGAGACCGAGGAGGAGCTCGGCGTACGGATCCGCGGGCCGCTGGTGCAGGCCTTCGACGCGTTCATGAGCCCGGGGTCGGTCACCGAGCGCCTGCACTGCTTCGTGGGCCGCTACTCCCCCGCCGACCGCGTGCACGACGGCGGCGGGGTCGCGGCGGAGGGCGAGGACATCGAGGTGGTCGAGCTGCCGCTGGCCCAGGCGCTGGGGATGGTGGACGACGGCCGCATCCGCGACGGCAAGACGATCATGCTGCTGCAGTGGCTGGCGCTCCGGGAGCGGGCCCACCGGGGCTGAGCCAGGATGTCCCGGTGCCCGCGCTGACCCGCCTCGCCGACGCCCTCCTCGACCGCGCCGTCGTCCCCGGCTACAGCAAGCTCGGCCCCGCCCTGCGGCGCCGCTGGTGGCCGTCCGGGCCGGTGCCGGGCGCGCTGATCGGCAAGCGGGTGCTGGTCACCGGGGCCACCTCCGGCATCGGGACCGCGATCGCCGAGGGTGCGCTGACCCTGGGCGCCACGGTGCACGTGCTGGGCCGCAACCGGGCCAAGACCGAGGACCTGGTCGCCCGGCTGGAGCGGGAGCGACCGGGGGCGACGCTGGTCGCCGAGGTGTGCGACGTCGGCGACCTGGACGCCGTCCGGGCGTGGGCCGCCGACTTCACCGGCCGGGTGGACGAGCTGCACGGCCTGGTGCACAACGCCGGGGCGCTGCCGGCCGAGCGGTCGGAGACCGCCCAGGGGCACGAGCTGACGCTGGCGGTGCACGTGCTCGGGCCGCACCTGATGACCGCGCTGCTCGCCGACACCCTGGCCCCGGGTGCCGCAGTGGTCTGGATGTCCTCGGGCGGCATGTACGGCGCCGGGCTGCGCGACGACGACCTGGAGTTCACCGACGGCGAGTACAGCGGCGTGCGCGCCTACGCCCGGACCAAGCGGATGCAGGTGGTGCTCGCCGCCGAGTGGGCCGGCCGGCTGCCCGGGAAGCACGTCTACTCCACGCACCCCGGCTGGGTGGCCACCGACGGGGTGACGGCGTCCATCCCCGGCTTCGGCAAGGTGATGGCCCCGCTGCTGCGCACCCCCGAGGACGGCGCGGACACCACGGTGTGGCTGCTGGCCACCCGGCCGGCGTCCCGCTCACCGCACTTCTGGCACGACCGGGCGCAGCGGCCCTCGACGCTGGGCTGGGAGCGCGGCCAGGACCCGGCGAAGGTCCGCCGCTTCCTCGATCAGGTCGCCGCGGCCACCGACGTCCCGGGCTGAACCGTCGCGTGCGGGCGGCGCTGCCAGGCCGCCCACTCGCCGCTGATCTCGCCGGCGGTGCGCAGCAGCAGCGGCAGGTGGTCCTCCAGCAGCGTCTCCCGGGTGGTCTCGGCGGCGTGCACGGTGACGTTGGCCGCGGCCTGCACCACCCCGGCGCCGTCCCGCACCGGGACCGCGACCGAGCGGACGCCCGGCGCCAGCTCCTCGTCGGCCAGCGCCCACCCGCGCGCCCGGACCTCGGCCAGCTCCTCGTGCAGCTGGGCCGCCGTCCGCCCGATGTAGCGGGGCAGCCCCGACCGGGAGGGCTGCGTCAGGGTCCCGGCCAGCTCGTCGGGCCCGAGCGCGGCGAGCAGGACCTTGCCCTGGCTGGTCTGCACCGCCGGGAACCGCGTGCCGATCTCCACCCGCAGCGTGATCAGCTTCGGGACGGCGACCCGCGCGACGTAGACGATGTCCGAGCCGTCGAGCTGGGCCATCGACGAGGACTCCCCGGTGCGCGCGACCAGCGACTCCAGGTGCGGCCGGGCGATGTCCCACAGGCCCAGCGACCCGACGTAGGCCATGCCCAGGCCCAGCACCTTCGGGGTCAGCCGGAACCCGCCCTCGCACGCCGCGGCGTAGCCCAGCTCCTCGAGGGTGAGCAGCAGCCGGCGGGCGGTGGGCCGGGCGAGGTCCGCCGCGGCCGCCACCTCCGACAGCGTCATCACCGGGCGCCGGTCCGAGAAGCACGACAGCACGTCGAGCCCCCGGGCCAGCGCCTCGACGAAGTCCGGGCCGTGCCCGCGCCCGGCCATCAGGACCCGAACAGCGAGCCCCGGGCCTCGCGGGTCTCGTCGCTCTTGTAGTCGGTGTAGGTGTAGGGGTTGTCGAGCACGTCGCCGTCCTCGGGCATCGCCGGGTTCATGCCGGCCTGCCAGGTCTCCTCCCCCATCGCCCCGCGCAGGTGCTCCACCGTCGACTCCACGGCCGACCGGACGGCGGCCCCGTCGTAGCCCACCAGCTCGCCGGCGCGCTTCACGACCCGGCCACCGACGAGCACGGTGTGCACGTCGCCGCGCTGGGCCTGGAAGGCCACGTGGCCGTAGGGGTTCAGCAGCGGGAAGGACACCGGCGACCTGTCGTTCTTGATCAGCACGACGTCGGCGGTCTTCCCCGGCTCCAGCGAGCCCAGGTCGTCGCGGCCGATCGCCTTCGCGCCGCCGCGGGTGGCCCAGTCGACGACGTGCTCGGCGCGCAGGTGCACCTGGGTGACCGTGTTCCCCTCGACGTGCGCCTCGAGGTGCTCGCGCGAGCGGTCGGCGCCCAGCGTGGTGCGCATGGCCGAGAACAGGTCGGCCGACCACCAGACGCTGGTGTCCATCGACAGCGAGACCGGGATGCCGTGCTTGCGGACCTGCCAGGTGGGCGGGTAGCCCTGCCCGGCGCTCTGCTCGCTCTCGGTGGAGACCGACACCGACCCGCCGGTGGCGGCGATGCGGTGGTAGCTGTCGGTGGAGAGCGAGGCGGCGTGCACGTAGACCGTCTCCGGCGTCATGAACCCGGCGTCGTGCATGAGCTGGATCGAGGCGTCGGACGTCGCGCCCCAGACGCCGGCGTGCGTGGTGACCGGGAGGCCGAGCTCGCGGGCCACCTCGAAGGCGGCCCTCTCCGGGAAGGACGGGTCGCCGGTGACGTCGAAGGCCAGCTGCAGCCCGAGCCTGCCCTCGTCGGCGCGCCGCCGCAGGAACGCCTGCACGGCCGGGTCGGCGGTCCACTCCCAGGGCCCGGCCTGGATGTTGCCGTAGGCCAGCACGAACCGGCCGGGGACGGCGAGCAGGGCGTCGGCGGCGGCCTCGGCGTGCTCGACGCTCCGCAGCCCGTGGCTCCAGTCGACGGTGGTGGTGACCCCGGCCTCCAGGCCCTCCCACGCGCTCAGCAGGTTGCCCGCGTGGACGTCCTCGGGCCGGAAGGTCTTCCCGTGCTCGAGGTAGTACCAGACGAAGTACTGGGTGAGGGTCCAGTCGGCCCCGTAGCCGCGCATCGCGGTCTGCCACATGTGCCGGTGCGTGTCGATCATGCCCGGCATGACGACGCCGCCGGCGGCGTCGACCTCCTCGGTGCCCTCGGGGACGTCGAGCCCGGTGCCGACGGCGGCCACCTCGCCGTCGACGACCAGGACGTCGGCCTGTGGCAGCACGGTGTGCGCGTCGTCCATCGTCAGCACGGTGCCGCCGCGCAGGACCAGCGGGCGGGTGTCGGGGCTGGACATCGTCGTCTCCTCGCGGGGCTGGCGGACACCTGTCCGCTGGGCGGTCGCGCACACCCTGTCGTGACCCACGACACCGTGTCAAGCGGTCCCCGCCCGCGGTTGACAGGCCAGCCGCGGGGTGGTGAGACTGCGGCACCGACCCCACCGGACAGCTGTCCGAGAGCCGAGGAGCGCGCCGTCCCGATGACCTCCCCCACCGGCCCGCTGGCCGGCCTGCTCGTCGCGGACTTCTCCCGCGTGCTGGCCGGCCCGTACTCGACGATGCTGCTCGCCGACCTGGGCGCCGAGGTGGTCAAGGTGGAGGGCCCCGCCGGCGACGACACCCGGCACTGGTCCCCGCCGGTGCGCGACGGGGTCAGCACGTACTACCTGGGCGTCAACCGCAACAAGCGCTCGGTGGCGCTCGACCTCAAGGACGAGGGCGACCGGGCCGCCGCGCAGGAGCTGGCCCGCCGCGCCGACGTCCTGGTGGAGAACTTCAAGCCGGGCGGGCTGGCCCGCTTCGGCCTGGACTACGAGTCGGTCTCGGCGACCAACCCCGGCGTCGTGTACGCCTCGATCAGCGGGTTCGGCAGCCAGGAGGGCGGGTCGCACCTGCCCGGCTACGACCTCATCGTGCAGGCCATCTCCGGGCTGATGAGCCTCACCGGCTCCCCCGACGGCGAGCCCTACCGCGCGGGCATCTCGGTGTTCGACGTCGTCGCCGGCCTGCACGCCACCATCGGCGTGCTGTCCGCGCTCAACGCCCGCCACGAGACCGGCACGGGCCAGCACGTGCAGGTCAGCCTGATGGCCTCGGCGCTGTCGGGCATGGTCAACCAGAGCTCGGCCGCCGTCGCCGGGGAGGTCGTGCCGTTCCGGATGGGCAACAGCCACCCGTCGCTGTTCCCCTACGAGCCGATGGAGTGCGCCGACGGCGAGCTCATCATCACCGCCGGGAACAACGGCCAGTTCCGCAAGCTGGTCGAGGTGCTCGGCGTCCCCGAGCTGGCCGACGACCCGCGGTTCGCCCGCAACGAGGACCGCACGGCCAACCGCGACGAGCTGCGCCCGCTGCTGGTGGAGCGGCTGCGCACCCGCGGCAAGCAGGAGTGGTTCGAGCTGATCTTCGCCGCCGGGGTGCCGTGCGGGCCGATCAACACCGTGGACGCCGGGGTCGCCTTCGCCGAGCAGGTGGGCCTGGACCCCGTCGTCCGGCCGGGTGGCATCCCCTCGATCCGCAACCCGATCACCTTCTCGGCGACCCCGCCGTCCTACCGGCTCCCCCCGCCGGCGCTGGACGAGCACGGCGCCGAGATCCGCGCCTGGCTGGAGGCCCCCGGTGACTGAACCGCGCACCTACGAGACCGCGCTCGGGGCGTCGTCCCGGGAGACCATCACGCTGCTGGGCACCGACCTGGCCCGTGACGTCATGGGCACCGTCGGGTTCGGCGAGCTGGCCTTCTGGCTGGCCACCCAGCGCCGGCCCACGCCCGGGCAGGTGCGGGTGTTCGAGGCGGTGCTGGCCGCGCTCGCCGACCACGGCTTCACCCCCACCGCGATCGTCACCCGGCTCACCTACCTGTCCGCGCCGGACAGCGTGCAGGGCGCGCTGGCCGCCGGGCTGCTCGGCGGCGGCTCCCGCTTCCTCGGCGTCACCGAGGACTGCGGCCGTTTCCTCGACGACGTGCTGCAGGCCCAGGACACCCTGCCCACCGACGACGCCGGCTGGGACGCCCTCGCCCTGGCCGTCGTGCAGCGCGAGCGGGAGGCCGGCCGGTTCGTCCCCGGCCTGGGCCACCACGTGCACAAGGACGGCGACCCCCGTACCCCCCGGCTGATGCAGATCGCCGCCGAGGAGGACCAGACCGGCCCGCACCTGGCGCTGTTCGCCGCCATCGGCCGGGTGCACCCGCAGGTGCTGGGCAAGACGCTGCCGCTCAACGGCGCCGGCGTCTGCGGCGCCGCGCTGGCCGACCTCGGTCTCCCGCTGCCGCTGCTGCGCGGGTTCGCCCTGCTCGCCCGCACCGCCGGCCTCATCGGCCAGCTCGCCGAGGAGCTGCGGCACCCGGTGGCCAACGACATCTTCCTGTCCGTGGACCTGAACAACCGCTCGGTCGCCCCCGACCCGAGCTGATCCCTGATCCTGACCCGACCGTTGGAGGCAGCAGTGCAGCTCGTCACCGAGGACAACATCACCGACCTGGCGGCCGCCCGGTGGGCCACCGCGCACGACCCCCGCACCGCCGAGCTGATGAGCGCGCTGGTGCGGCACCTGCACGCCTTCGCCCGCGAGGTGCGGCTGACCGAGGCCGAGTGGATGGCCGCCGTCCAGTGGCTCAACCGCACCGGGCAGATCAGCGACGAGAAGCGCGAGGAGTTCATCCTCACCTCCGACGTGCTGGGCCTGTCGATGCTGGTCGTGCAGATGAACCAGCGGCTGGACCCCCGCGCCACCCCGGCCACGGTGCTCGGCCCCTTCCACATCGACGGCTCCCCCGAGCTCGGCTACGGCGAGGACATGTCCGAGGGCGTGCGCGGCACCCCGCTGTTCCTGCACGGCCGGGTGGTCGACCTCGAGGGCAACCCGGTCGGCGGCGCGGTGCTCGACGTGTGGCAGGCCGACGACGACGGGCTGTACGAGACCCAGCACGCCGAGGTCGACGAGGCCCGGCTGCGCGCGAAGTACACCTCCCGGGAGGACGGCGCGTTCGCCATCCGCACGGTGGCGCCCCTGGGCTACACCATCCCGATGGACGGGCCGGTCGGCGACCTCATCTCGCGCACCGACATCTCGGAGTACCGCCCGGCGCACTTCCACGTGCGGTTCGACGTCCCGGGCTACCGGCCGCTCATCACGCACCTGTTCCAGGAGGGCGCCGACTACCTGGACAGCGACGTCGTCTTCGGCGTCAAGGAGCAGCTGGTCGTGCACTACGAGCCGCACGAGGGCGGGACGTTCCCCGACGGCACCCCGGTCGAGGGCCCGTGGTTCGAGGCCACCTACGACTTCGTGCTGCAGCCGGCCTGACCCCTCAGCGCCCCGGCGGCTGACCCCCGCCGCCGGGGCCACCACCCGTGCCACCGCCCATCGATCCGCCACCGGCCGCGGTGGTCGTGTCGACGCCGACGCCCATCGACACCGTGTAGCCCGAGGACACGTCGCCGGTGATGGTCGGGGTCTCGAGCTCCGCGCCGTCGGAGAACACGTTGTCGGTGGCCAGGCTGACCTGCGCCAGGTTGCGCACCGACTGCTCGTAGCCGCTGGTGGCGTAGACGGTCTCGCAGACGTCCTGCAGCAGGGCGACCTGCGAGGTGGCGATCGCGTTGGTCGAGTCGGTGATGGAGTCGACGTCGGGGTAGACCTCGAAGTGGATGTGCGGCCACCGGCCGGAGTAGCAGGCCGGGAAGACGCTGGTGAAGGTCACCGTCCCGTCGGCGTCGGCCACCTGGACGCCGCGCAGGTAGTTCTCGCCGGTGATGCCCTCGGAGTACAGCGAGTAGGCCCCGTCCCGGTCGCAGTGCCAGACGTAGACCGCGGCACCCTCGAAGGGCACCCCGTTCGCGAGGTCCTGCACGGTCAGCGTCAGCGTCATCGGGATGCCCTCGGCCGTGCCGGACGCGGAGCCGAAGCTGGAGCGGATGTCCGAGCGCACGATGCCGCTCTCGGTCAGCACGTTCGTGCCGTTGGACCCGTCGCCCGGGTAGGGCCCGGCGGTCTCCTCCGGGATCTCCCCGGTCGACGTGGTGGCCGCGGTCGCCGTGCCGGTCGCCGACCTGGTCGTCGTGCTGCTGCCCCCGCAGGCGGCCAGGCCGAGGCCGGCGGCACCGATGCCGAGGAACCCGAGCACCCGGCGGCGGCTGAGCAGGGTGTCCAGGTCGAACCGGAGCCCCTGGTCGACCACCTCCTCGTCGGGGCGGGGCAGCGGGCGTCCTTCGTAGCTCGTCGTCATGGGCACCACCGTCGGGCCCGTCCCCAGGTGCCGCACCAGCCCCCGCTGTGCGTCCGGTGTGCGCCCGGGAAGCCCCACGTCCCGCAGCGCAGACAGCCGAGACCGGGGTTCCCGGGGCAGCGCAGGGGCGCAGGACCCCGCGAACCCCGCACTCGGCGGCCGATCCCGGGGTTCCCGCCCGCTCCCGAGCCCCCGACAGGGCGGGAACCCCGGGATCGGGGGGACGCCGGAGGTGTCGGACACCGCGCGAGACTTGCTCCCGTGGTGTCGACGGTCGTGCTGCAGCGGGTGGGCGACGGCGTCCGCGCGCACCTCGACGACGGCACCGCGCACGACCTCGCCCGCACCGACCTGTCCGCCTGGGTCGCCGCCCGGGAGGCCGACCGCCCCCGCTGGGTGTGGGACGACACCACCCGCTGGTACCCGCAGCTGCTCGCGGCCGGCGTCCGGGTCGAGCGCTGCACCGACCTGCGGCTGACCCACGCGGTGCTGCGCCGCTCCCCCCACGTCGACCAGCAGCTCCTCGACGACGGCGGCTGGGACGCCCTGGCCCCGGTGGTCCCCGAGGAGGCCACCCTCTTCGCCCTCGACGACCCCGCCGACGCCCTGGACCCGGTCGCCGAGCACGCCCGCCAGCAGCGGGCGCTGGCCGCCTCGTCCGAGCGCGGCCGGCTCGGGCTGCTGCTGGCCGCGGAGTCCGCCGCCGGCCTGGTCGCCGCCGAGATGCAGCACGCCGGCATGCCGTGGCGGGCCGACGTCCACGACCGGCTGCTCACCGCGCTGGTCGGTCCGCGCCCACCCGCCGGGCAGCGGCCGGCCGGGCTGGAGGCGATGCTGCCGGGCATCCGCGCCGCCTTCGGCCAGCCGGGGCTCAACCCCGACTCCCCCGTCGAGCTGCTGGCCGGGCTGCGCGCCGCGGGGCTGGACGTCGCCGACACCCGCTCGTGGACCCTGCGCGAGCTCGACCACCCGGGCATCGAGCCGCTGCTGCGCTACAAGAAGCTGCTGCGGCTGGTGCAGGCCAACGGCTGGGCCTGGCTGGACACCTGGGTGCGCGACGGCCGGTTCCGCCCGGTGCTGCTGCCCGGCGGCGTGGTCACCGGCCGGTGGGCGGCGCAGGGCGGCGGCGCACTCAGCGCCCCGGTGCAGCTGCGCGGCGCCGCCGTCGCCGACGAGGGCTGGCGGTTCGTGGTCGCCGACGTCGCCCAGCTCGAACCCCGGGTGCTGGCCGGCATGAGCCGCGACACCGCGATGGCGCAGGCCGCCCGCGCCCGCGACCTCTACCAGGGCGTGGTCGACGCCGGCGTGGTCGCCACCCGCGCGCAGGCCAAGGTCGGCCTCATCGGCGCGCTCTACGGCGGCACCCGCGGCGAGAGCGGGCTGGTGCTGCCCCGGCTGGCCCGCCGCTACCCCGCCGCGCTGGGCCTGGTCGAGCAGGCGGCCCGGGCCGGCGAGCGCGGCGAGGTGGTCACCACCCTGCTCGGCCGGGGTTCCCCGCGACCGGGCCCGTTCGGCGGCTCGGGCGACGACCCGGTGGCCGGGCGGGCCGCCGACGCGCGGCGCCGGTCGTGGGGCCGGTTCACCCGCAACTTCGTCGTGCAGGGGACCGGCGCGGAGTGGGCGTCGTGCTGGCTGGCCGACCTGCGCAACCGGCTGTGGCGCCTCGGGGAGGGCTCGCTGACCGACCGGCCGCACCTGGTGTTCTTCCTGCACGACGAGGTGGTCGTGCACACCCCGGCCCCGCTCGCCGACCAGGTCGGCGAAGCCGTCCGGGCCGCCGCCGCCGAGGCCGGCCGGCTGCTGTTCGGCAGCTTCCCGGTCGACTTCCCCCTCGACGTCGCGGTGGTCCACTCCTGGGCCGACGCCTGAGGGCTGGCCGAGGATGGGGCGGTGATCGACCCCGACCTGCTCGCCGCCGCGTCCTGGACCACCGAGCCCGCCGCGTGGCGTCGCACCGACGACGGCCTCGAGGTCACCGCCGTCCGGGGCAGCGACGCCTGGCGGCACACCTCCTACGGCTTCGTGCACGACGACGCCCACGGGCTGCTTGCCCCGTTCGGCGCCCGGGACGCCCTCGAGGTCTCCTTCCGCCTAGACTACGACCAGCAGTTCGACCAGGCCGGGCTGCTCCTGCGCGCCTCGCCGGAGACCTGGCTCAAGGCCGGCGCCGAGGTCTCCGACGGCGTCCCGCAGGTCGGCGCCGTCGTCACCCACGGCCGCTCGGACTGGTCGGTCGCCCCGGTGCCCGACTGGTCCGGCCGGGAGGTCACCGTGCGGGCCAGCCGGGACGGCGACGCGGTGACCGTGCGCGCCCGGGTGGACGACGAGCCGTGGCGCCTGGTCCGGGTGGCCCCGGTCGACCCCGGCACGCAACTGCTCGCAGGGCCGTACTGCTGCGCCCCCACCCGCGCCGGTCTGGTGGTGGCCGTCACCGGCTGGCGGCGCACCGACCCGGACCCCGCCCTGCACTGACCGGCCCTACCATCCGCGGGTGCCCTCCGACCGGGTCCAGCAGCTGGTGGACTCCCTCGCCGAGCAGCTGCAGCGCTCCGTCGTCGTGGACGACCCGCAGGTGCGGCTGCTGGCCACCAGCCGGCACTTCGGCGACGAGGACGACGTGCGGGTGCGTGCGGTCCTGCAGCGCGACGCCGGCAGCGCGGCGGTGGCCCACGTGCTCGGCGCCGGGGTCGCCGGCTGGCAGCGGGCCGGCTGGATCCCCGCCGAGCCGGGCATCGGCATGCACCCGCGGTGGTGCCTGCCGGTGCGGTGGCAGGGCGAGCTGCTCGGCCTGCTCATGGTCATCGACGCGCACGCCGGGCTGTCGGCCGCCGAGACCGGGCTGATCGCCGCGGCCGGGGAGCAGCTGGCCGCCGTCCTGGTGGCCGACCGGCACGCCGCCGACGCCGCCACCGCCGAGCGGGACGCCACGGTCGCCGCGCTGCTGTCCCCGCTGGCCGCCGACCGGGAGCGGGCCCTCGCCGAGCTGGCCGGCACGCTGCCCGCCGGCCGGCACGTCCGGGCCGTGGCGCTGCGGCTCACCGACGTCGCCCCGGAGGACGCCGAGCAGGCCCGAGCCGCCGTCCGCCGGGCGCTGGCCGCGCGGCCGGGCACGCTCGCCACCGCCGGACCGGACACCGGCACCGCGCTGCTGGTCACCGCCGGGCCGCTGGACGACGCCGCCACGGCCGAGGCCGCCCGGCGCATGGTCGAGGAGGCCCGGGCCGTCGCCGCCGGGCGGTTCGGCTCGGTCGCCGGCACCGGCCCTGGCGTCGAGGGCCTGGACCGGGCGTGGACGTCGGCCCGCACCGCGGACCTGGCCACCCGCGCGGTGCCGCGGCTGCAGCCCGGCCCGGTCGTCGACGGCACCGCGCTCGGGGTGCACCAGGTCCTGCTGCGGGTGCCCGCCGACGCCTGGGACGAGACCGCCCTCCCCGCGGAGCTGCACGCGCTGCGGGCCGCGGACCCGCAGGGCCGGCTCACCGCGACGCTGGCTGCCTGGCTGGACGCCGGCGGGAACGCGCCGGCCGCCGCGGACGCCCTGCACGTGCACCGCACCACGCTGCACTACCGGCTGGACCGGGTCCGCGAGCTCACCGGCGCCGACCTCGACGACGGCGCCACCCGGCTGCGCCTCCACCTCGGCCTGGCGGTCGCCCGGCACCTGCGCTGACTCCTCCCCCGCGAGCAACCGCGGCCCGCACCGTGCTCGCCCGGGAGGTGGTGCCCCAGGTCACAGCCCGTCGATGATCAGCTCATGGCCACCTACACGACCACCGACGGCGTCGACCTGGACTACCGCGACACCGGCGCCACCGGCAGCGGTCGCACCCTGGTGCTGGTGCACGGCTGGTCGCAGTCCCGCGCCACCTGGGACCGGGTCGTCCCGCTGCTGGCCGCCCGGCACCGGGTGGTCAGCTACGACCAGCGCGGCCACGGCCTGTCCGGCAAGCCCGACCACGGCGCCCGGGTGGCCCGGCTGGCCGCCGACCTCCGCGAGATCACCGGGCACCTGGGCCTGCGCTCCTTCGACCTGGTCGGCCACTCGATGGGGGCCTCGGTCGGCTGGAGCCTGGTCGACAACTTCGGCACCGGCCCGCTGGACTCCTTCACCGTGCTCGACCAGCCCAGCGCCTGCGTGGTGCTGCCCTGGATGACGCCCGAGGACGGCGCCGCGGCCGGCGCGATCCTCGACTTCCCCGGCACCGAGGGCTTCGTCGGCGCGGTCGGGGCCCCCGACGCGCGGGACACCCGGCACGGCTTCCTCGCCTCGATGCTCAGCACGGACATCCCCGCCGACGACCTGGCACACCTGTTCGAGGAGAACCTGCGGATGCCCGGCCCCTGGGGTGCCCGGCTCCTGCTCGACCACGCCATGCAGGACTGGCGCGACGTGCTGCCGCGCATCGACGTCCCCGTGCTGGTCGTGGGCGGCGAGGTCAGCCACGTCTCCCCCGACTCCCAGCGCTGGACCGCCGAGCACGTCCCCGGCGCGCACCTGAAGGTGTTCACCCGCGCCGAGGGCGGGTCGCACTTCCCGTTCTTCGAGGGCCCGGAGACCTTCGCGGCCTGCCTGCTGCAGTTCCTGGACGGCACCCCGGGGACCCGTGCCTGACCTGCGCCTGGCCGGTCGCACCGCCGTCGTCTTCGGCGGCGGGACGACGACCGGCGGCCCCGACGGCGTCACCTCCATCGGGGCCGCGTCGGCCCGCACCTTCGCCCGGCACGGCGCGCACGTCGCCGTCGTCGACCGGGACGCCGCGGCCGCCGAGCGCACGGTCGCGGCGGTGCGGGCCGCCGGCGGCGACGCCGTCGCGCTGGTCGCCGACGTCACCGACCCCGGCCAGGTGCGGGCCGCCGTCGCGGCGGTGGTGGACCGCACCGGCCGGCTGGACGTCGTGCAGAACACCGTCGGCGCCACCGTGCTGGGCTCCGTCGACGACCTGACGCTGGCCGACTGGCACCGCGCGCTGTCGCTCAACCTGGACAGCGTCTTCCTGACCGCGCAGGCCACGTTGCCGCACCTGCTGGTCCGGGGCGGGTCGATGGTGAACGTCTCCTCGACCGCCTCGATCCGGTGGACCGGCTACCCCTACCCCGGGTACGCGGCGGCCAAGGCGGGGGTGAACCAGCTGACCCGCAGCCTCGCGCTGCAGTACGCCGACCGGGGCGTGCGGGTGAACGCGCTGCTGGTGGGGCTGGTGGACACCCCGCTGGTCTACGCGCAGCTGGCCGGGAACGCCGCGGTCGAGCAGGTGCGCGCCGAGCGGGACGCGCTGAGCCCGACCGGCCGGATGGGCACCGCGCAGGACGTCGCCGACGCCGCGCTGTTCCTCGCCTCGGACGAGTCCCGCTACGTCACCGGTGTGCTGCTGCCGGTGGACGGCGGGTTGTCGGCCCGGGCCGTGTAGGGGTCAGGGCTCGCGCAGCACGGTGCCCAGCGGCACCCGCCGGCGGGCCCGGGCCTCGGCCAGCACGGTCACGCCGACCGCGAGCAGCGGCGGCACCAGCAGGACCGGCAGCCACCACGGGACGGCCAGCGCCGGGTCCGTCGCCTGCCCGGTGAGCAGCCGCAGGCCCAGCGGCCCGGACACCAGCGCGGCGACGGCCACCCCCAGCAGCGCCCCGGGGACGGCGGTGGCCAGCACCCCGGGCAGCAGCTCCAGCAGGGTCACCGCACGGGCCTGCCGCTCGCCGAGCCCCAGGGTCCGCAGCACCCCGGACGTCGCCCGCCGCCGACGCGCGCCCGCGACCCCGCCGAGGACGACGGCGAGCACTCCCAGGTCGAGCAGGACGCCGGCGGCGACCGCCCCGAGGACGGCGAGCCCCCGCGGCAGCGGCGCGTCGGCCACCGCGGCGAGCCGGTCGGCGCGCAGCTCGACGGTCCCGCCGGGGACGGTGGCGGCGGCGGCCGCGGCGCCCGGGCCGGTCAGCCAGAGCACGTCGGGCGCGGCCAGGTCGGCGGGGACGGCGGCGGGCGGCAGGAGCACCGTGGTGGGACCCGGCGGGAGCGTGCCGGCGACGGTGAACCGCACGGCCTGCCCGTCCAGCAGCACGGTGCCGTCGCCGCCCACGTCGGGGGTGACCAGCGCCCGGTCGCCGAGGCCCTCGAGGCCCTCGAGGCCCGCGACGTCGGGCAGCGGCGTGCTGCCCACCAGCTCCGCGTAGGCGCCGGGGTCGACGACCACGACCCGGGTCCGGGCGCCGCCGGCGGCGGTGGACAGCTGCACGCCCTCGGCCACCCGCGCGGGCACGGCGAGGTCGACGCCGGGCGCGCCGGCCAGGTCGAGGTCGGGCAGGTCGAGGTCGGGCAGCGGGTCGGCGGTGACGGCGGCGTCGGCACCGACCGCGGTCCAGGACGCCTCGACCTGGCCGGCCCGCGCCGTCGTCCCCAGGCACACCACGGTCACCGCGAGGGCGACGACGGCGGTCAGCGCGACCGGGGCGAGCACCGCGGTCGAGCGGGCACCGGCGGCGGCCAGCAGCGGCACCGCGCCGCGCGACCGGCGGGCCGGCCCGAGCAGGGCCCCGGTCAGCGCCGGCTGCACCCGGGCCACCAGCACCGCCCCGGCGAGGACGGCGAGCGCGGGGGCCGCGACGGCGAGCAGCCCGCCCGGGACGCCGCGGGACCGCAGCGCCAGCACCGCGCCGACGGCGAGCAGCACCACGGCCAGGTCGACCGCGCCGCGCCGCAGCCGGGTCTCCCGCCGGGCCCGGGTGCGGGCCCGGGCGTCCAGCGGCACCCGCCGACCACCGGTCGCGGCGTCGGCGGCGCGCACGCCCAACACCGGCAGGGCGAGAACCCCGGCCAGCGCCACCGGCAGCACCCCGGCCGCTGCGGCACCCCACGGGACGGGCCCGGGCGCCAGCACGATCCCCAGCAGGAGCCCGGCGCCGGCGCCGGCCACGGTCAGCACCCCGCCCTCCACCAGCAGCGCCGTGGCCAGCCCCGGCAGCGACCCGCCGCGGGCCCGGGACAGCCCGAGCACGCGGCCGCGCCGGCCGACCAGCGCGGCCGCGGCCAGCAGCAGCACCAGCGCGGTGGCCAGGCCGACCGCGGCGACGAGGACCGCGGCCTGGGCGCGGGCGGCGTCCAGGGTGGCGGTGGCGGCGTCGAGCAGGTCGCCGAGCCGGCTGTCCACCCGCGGCAGCGGGGACACCCCCAGCACCACCGGCGCCGCGCGCACCTCGGTGACCGCGCGGGCGACGGCGTCGGCACCGGGCGCGGTGAGGCCGCCCGGCGCGGCCGGGAAGGTCACCGTGCGGGTCAGCGGGCCCGCGGCCACCCGGGCATCGGGCAGCGCGTCGTCGGACAGCAGCGCCGCGACCGCCGTGCGCAGGGCCGCACCGCTCCCCCGGGTCGCGGGCCCGAGCAGGCGGGGCGTGCGCACCCAGACCGGGTCGGTGGGATCGTCGGCGGTGAAGACCCCGCTGACCACGACGTCGACGTCGACACCGTCCGGCGTGCGCGCGGCCAGCCGGTCCCCGGGTCCCACCCCGAGCGCGGCGGCCACCGGGGCGGCGAGCCCGGCCTGCACCTCGCCGTCCGCGGCCGCCACGCCGGGGGCCGCCCCCGCCGTCCAGGTGACCGCGGCGCCGCCCGCGCGGGCCACCCAGGTCAGCCGCAGCTCGGTCGGGCCCAGCGCGACGGCGACCGGGGCGGGCAACGTCAGCGGCAGGTCGCGGGTGCCGGCCGCGGCCACCGGCGTGCCCACCGCGCCGGCCAGGGGCCCGGGCAGCCGGCCCGCGAGGTCGGCGGCGAGGGCCCGGGTGTCGTCGGCCGCCCCGGCCTCGCGCCGCACGGTGCCGCTCGGGTCCTCGGGGAACGGGGCGGTGACGACGGTGTCCGCCCCGGTCCCGGCAGCCGCCGCCTGCGCCCGGACGGCGTCGTCCGCGGTGGCCGCGACGGCCGCGGGAACCACCACGGCCAGCGCGGTGGCCAGCGCGACCACCAGCAGCGCCACCACCCACGCGGCGGGGGCGGCGAGCACCTGGGCGCGCCCGCCGCGCAGCGGCACGCCCCACCTCACGAGCTGCCCTCCCGGAGCACCGCGGGGACGTCGACCCGCACCAGCGCCCGCGCCACCGGCAGCACGACCGCGGACCCCACCAGCGCCAGCCCCGCCGCCGCGGCGGCCCAGGTCACCCACGGGGTCTGCACCGTGGCGGCCGGCACCGCCGCACCGCTCACCGCCGGCGCCACCAGCACGGTCCCGACCGCCCCGACCACGGCGCCGAGGAGCACGGCGAGCACCGTGCCGGCGACGTGCCGGGCGGCCACGACACCCCGCACCGTGCGCCGGGGCACGCCGAGCCCGAGCAGCCGGGCGGCCTCCGCGCGCCCGCCGCTGCGCACGGCCGCGGCCTGCAGGACCGCGCCGGTCAGCCCCAGCAGCAGCCCGCCGCCGGCCACCAGGGCCAGCGCGGTGGGCAGGCCGACCTGCAGGGGGCCGGTGCGCAGCTCGTCGGCCAGACCGGTGCGGGTCACCGCGCCGGGCAGCGCGGTGCCGGGGCGCGGCCCGCCGACCCACCAGGCCTGCGGCGGGCCGGGCAGCTCCCCGGCGGCGAGCAGCACGCCGGTCAGCGTGCCGGCGTCGGCCAGCACACCGGGGGCGCCGGGGACCGAGGGCACGTCGGGCACCGTGCCGACCAGCTGGGCGCGGACCGCGGCGTCGCCGACGGCCAGGGAGACCGCGTCGCCGTCGCCCAGCCCGAGGTCGCCGGCCAGCCCCCCGGACAGCACGACCGGGAGCGCGGCCGGCGGCGGCTGCGGGGTGAGCACCACGCGGTCGGGGGCGACGGCCAGCCCGGTCGGGAAGAGCCGGCCGGTCAGCTGCAGCGCGCCGTCGGCCAGCCGCGGGTCCATCACCCCGCCGTCCGTGCCGGGGACGGTGACCGACCAGCCGGCGTCCGCGCCGGGCAGGGTGACCTCGACGGCGAACGGCACCGTCTGCTCGGGGTCGACCGTGACCTCGTCGACCGCGACGTCGAGGACCACCGCGGTGACGGCGCGGCCGGCGGGCACGACGACGCCGGCGTCCCGCGGGCTGCCGTCCAGCGGTACGGCCTCGCCGGTCACCGTTGCGGGGCCGTCACCGGACAGCACCACCGTGGTGGTCACCTGCACGGCCTGGCCGCGGGCGACGCCGGTGACGGTGACCGGTCCGGGACCCTCCGGGCCGGCGGGCGCCGGGTCGGGCACCAGCGCCGCGGTGGCGGACCCCCAGTCCTGGCCCGCGGGCAGCCGGCCGCGCAGCACGCCGGCGGCGACCGCGGCGTCCACGGCGACCAGCCGGGGCGCGGCGCCGCCGCTGCGCAGCACGGACCCGAACGACACCGCCCGCTCCAGCACCGGGCTGACCGTGCCGCCGGTGGCCGCGCGCACCGCGGCGGCGGAGAGGCCGTCGGCGGGGACGGCGAGGTCGGTGCCCACCCGCAGGTCGGCCTGGTCGGTGCGGGACACCGCCCAGGTGGCGAGCACCCCGGACGCGGCCACCACCGCCGCGGTGGCCAGCACCAGCAGCGCGGCCGCACCCGACGCGAGTGGCCGGCGGGCCAGGTCGCCGGCCACGAGCACCGGCACCAGGCGGTCGCCGCGGACCGCCCGCCGGTCGGCGAGCCGGGCCAGCAGCGGCGGCAGACGCAGCGACAGCGCGGTGCCGGCGGCGAGCACCAGCACCGGCGCGACCACCAGCACCGGGTCGGTCCCGGCCCGGTCGGTCGTGCTCGCCACGGCGACCGCGGCGAGCCCGGCCAGCAGCAGGTCGGCGCCGGACCGGGCCAGCGCGCCGCGCGGGGAGGGCCGGCCGGGTGCGGGCAGCCGGGTGGCGAGCACCGCCAGACCCACGGCCAGGACGAGGGCGGCGGCGAGCACCGGCAGCACCACCGCGGCGGGCAGCAGCGCCCCGGTCGCCGAGCCGGGTAGCACGCCCCGGACGGCGAGCGCGGCCAGCGGGAGGGCCAGGGCGGCGGCGACGAGAGCGAGGACGGCGGCCTCCGGCAGCGCCCGGGTGGCGAGCTGGCGGCGGGTGGCCCCGCGGGCGCGCAGCAGGGCGCTCTCCCCGAGCCGCCGGTCGCCGAGCACCCGCGCGGCGGTGCCCAGCGCGACCAGGGTGACCGCGCCGGCCAGCACGGCCACCGCCAGCACCGCGCCCCGGGTGGCCGCCTGCTGGTCGGCCACACCGGCGAGGGTGCCGGCCAGCGGGTCGACCACCCGGCTGGTGCCCTCGGTGGCCGACCGCACCGCGCCGGGCAGCCCCGACAGCCGGTCGCCCAGGCCGGCGGGGGCGGCGACCGCGTCCGGGGCGGCGCGCAGCGCGATCCGCTCCACCCCGGGGCCGGCCGCGAGCAGGGTGGCCGGGTCGACCAGGAAGGGCCCCGCGGCCGGCAGCCGCACCGAGCCGAAGACGCCGAACTCCAGGTCGGGCACGGTGCCGGCGCCGTCGAGCCGGTCGCGGTCCCAGGCGCCGGCGCGGGGCTGCACGAGGCCGACCACCTGCACGGTGACCGGCGCGGTGTCGGCGGCGCCCTCCAGCCCGGTGCTGGGCGCGAGCTCCACCACGTCGCCCACCTGCAGACCCAGCGCCTCGGCCGCGGCCACCGGCAGCGCCGCGGGCCACGTCCTCCCCGCGGGTGCGCCCGGCCAGCTACCGGCGACCAGGTCGGCCCGGCCGGTCAGGTCGTCGACGCCGGCCAGCCAGCCCAGCCGCCGTCCCCCCGGCCCGGCGGGCAGGTCGCGCAGCGTCGAGGTGGTCCAGGTCGAGACCCGGGGGTCCAGCGGCGCCAGGGCCGCGGTGAGCTCGGCACCGGCCGCGGCGGCGTCGGCGGCCGGGTCGGCGGGCAGGTCGGTGAGCTCGACGTCGACCCGCAGCTCCCCGGCCGGGGTGGCGGCCAGCGCGGCCTGCCACGCCCGGTCGGCGCCGGTGGTGAGCAGCAGCGCGCAGCAGGCCAGCACGGTCAGCCCGGCGACGAGCACCACGAGGACGACGCCGAGCAGCCCGGCCTGGGCGCGGCTCCGGGCGAGCAGCGTCACCCGTCGACCAGCTGCCCGTCGACGACGTGCACCACCCGGTCGGCCAGCGCCACCATCACCGGGTCGTGCGTGGAGACCAGCGCCGCGACGCCCTCGGCCTCCACCACCCCGCGGACCAGCGCCATGACCGCCAGGCCGGTCTCCCGGTCGAGCTGGCCGGTGGGCTCGTCGGCCACCAGCAGCCGGGGCGAGCCGGCCAGCGCCCGGGCCAGCGCCACCCGCTGCTGCTGGCCGCCGGAGAGCTCGTCGGGCCGCTGCGCGGCGTGCGGGGTGAGCCCGACCAGGTCCAGCAGCCGGGCCACCCGCTGCTCCCGCTCGGCGGCCGGGACGCGGCGCAGCCGCAGCGGGACGCCGACGTTCTCGGCCGCGGTGAGCACGGGGACCAGGCCGAAGGTCTGGAAGACCGACGAGACGACGTCCCGGCGCAGCGCGACCAGGCCGTCGTCGTCCAGCGCACCGACGTCGGTGCCGGCCACGTGCACGGTGCCGGCGTCGGGCCGGTCCAGCCCGCCGACCAGGTTGAGCAGGGTGGTCTTGCCCGACCCGGACCGGCCGACCAGGGCGACCAGCTCCCCGGGGGCGACGGCGAGGGAGACCCCGCGCAGCGCGTGCACGGCCGCGGCCCCGCGACCGAACGTGCGGTGCACGCCGGCCATCTCGACGAGGGCGGTCACCGGGCGCCCGCGTCCCGGTGCACGGCGACGTGGTCGGCCTCCAGGGTGAGCCGCACGCGGCGGGTGAGGTCGAGCGCGGCCCGGTACTCGGCCGGCAGCTGCAGGCGACCGGCCCGGTCGAGCACCGCGAACTCCTCGGCCACCACGGGGGCGCCGTCGCCGGTGGGCCGGCGGAGCACCTCGCTGGCGGTGCGGCCGTCGCGGATGGCCACGGTGCGCTCGACCTGGTCGGAGACGGTGGCGTCGTGGGTGACCACCACGACCGTCGTCCCCAGGTCGCGGTTGACGGCCCGGAAGGCCTCGTAGACCTGCTGGGAGCTGGTGGTGTCCAGCTCGCCGGTGGGCTCGTCGGCCAGCAGGACGGCGGGGGCGTTGGCCAGCGCGACGGCGATGGCCACCCGCTGCTGCTCGCCGCCGGAGCAGGCGGCGGGCCGGCGGTCGGCGACGTGCGGCACGCCGACCAGGTCCAGCAGCTCGGCCACCCGGCCGGCCCGGCCGCGGCGGGGGGCACCGGCCAGGGCCAGCGGGAGCGCCACGTTCTCCGCGGCGGTCAGCCAGGGCACCAGGTTCTGCGCGGTCTGCTGCCGCACGACGCCGACGACCGAGCGGCGGTAGGCGACCCGGTCGGCGCGGGAGAGCGCGGTGAGGTCCCAGCCGCCGACGGTGACCCGGCCGGCGGTGGGGGCGTCGGACCCGGCGAGGACCGACAGCAGGGTGGACTTGCCCGACCCGGAGGCGCCGACGACGGCGAGCACCTCGCCGTCGTCGACCACCAGGTCCAGCCCCTGCAGCGCCTGCACCTCGACCGACCCGGACCGGTGGATGCGGACCAGCGACTCGCAGACCACGAGCGCCGACATCCCACCCCCACTGGTTGCACGGTGCACCCGGGGCGGGATGTTAGCGGTCTCACACCGGTTCGGGTCGGACCTGCTCCACCACGGCGGTGCTCGAGGTGTCGTCGTCCGGGATGCCGGGCGCGCACCGGCCGACGCCCAGCAGGACTCCGAAGATGACCACGATGACCAGCGCGATGACGCCCAGGACGTAGGCCCGTCCGGTGCGGCGGGAGAACCGGCCCTGCTCCCCCGGCCGCTGGTCGTCGCTCACGAGCCCGGCTCGAAGACGGTCCGGACGCAGCCGTCCTCCTTGTCCTTGAAGATCCGGTAGCCCTCGGCCGCCTGCGACAGCGGCATGGTGTGGGTGGCCAGGTGCTCGGTGGTGAGCGCCCCGCTCTCCATGTGCGCCAGGATCTCCGGGACGTAGCGCTGGCCGTGCTGCTGCGCACCGCGCACGGTCAGCCCCTTGTTCATCATCGCGCCGAGCGGGAACTTGTCGACCGGTCCGGCGAACACGCCGAGCACGAACACGCTGCCTCCCTTGCGGCAGGCCCGGATCGCCTCCCGCACCGCCGAGGGCCGGTCGGTCTGCAGCCGCAGCTGCTGCTTGACCTGGTCGAAGGCGCCCTGCACACCGGTGCTGTGCGCCTCCATGCCGACCGCCTCGATGCACACGTCGGGCCCGCGGCCGCCGGTCCGCTCGCGCAGCTCGGCGACGACGTCGGTGGTCGAGTAGTCCACCGCCTCGGCGCCGACGTGCTGGCGCACCTGGGCCAGCCGCTCGGGCAGCCGGTCGATGACCACCACCTGCTCGGCCCCCAGCAGCATCGCCGCCCGCGCGGCCATCTGGCCCACGGCGCCGGCGCCCCACACCGCGACGACGTCCCCCGGCTTCGTGCCGCCCAGGTGCGCGCCGGTCCAGCCGGTGGTCACCGAGTCCGAGGCGAACAGCGCCCGGGTGTCGGACACCCCGTCGGGGACGACGAAGCAGCCGACGTCGGCGTAGGGCACCCGCATGTACTCCGCGTGGCTGCCGGCGTAGCCGCCCATGGCGTGGGAGTAGCCGAAGCAGCCGCCGGGGCTCTGGCCCCAGAGGCCCTCGGTGATCCCCGGGTCGGGGTTGCCGTTGTCGCACAGGGAGTACAGCTCCTGCGAGCAGTACCAGCAGCTGCCGCAGGCCACGAAGGACGGGACGACGACCCGGTCGCCGACCTGCACCCGCTGCACCGCCTTCCCCTTCTCCACGACCGTGCCGAGGAACTCGTGGCCCAGCACGTCGCCGGCCCGCATCGCGGGGATGTAACCGCCGATCAGGTGCAGGTCGGAGCCGCAGGTGACCGTCTTGTGGATCCGCAGCAGCACGTCGTGGTCGTTGAGCAGCTGCGGCTCGGGCACGTCCTCGACGGTGACCTCGTTGACCCCGGCCCAGATCGCGGCCTTCACAGCACGCCCTCCTTCGGGGCCCGGGCGGCCGCGCCCTCGAGCGCGGCCCCCTGCACCGTCGGCTTCCGCGTGCCGTGCGGCTGCGGGTCGACCCGCAGCACCTCACCGACCTCGGCGAGCTGCTTGGTGCGCCGCAGCGCCGCCCGCAGCTCGCCGATGCGGTCGGCGCCCGGGGTGCCGTGGAACCGGCCGTACAGCTCGGTGCCGCGGCCGCCGGGTGCCGGCTGCAGCCGCACCTCGAGGTCGGGGCCGAGGGCCTCGAGCTCGGGGAACGGGCCGGCGAGGTCGTCGCGGAACACGGTGACCGCCCGCCACCGCCGGGCGGCGACGTCGGCCGGCTCGGTGGTCGAGGCCTGGCCGACGCCGGGGATGCGGGTGTGCTGCAGCTTCCCCAGCGCCGCCCCGCCCAGGCCGGCGGCCTGGCGCAGGAGCCGGTCCATCATCGCGAGTCCTGCACGTTCTCCTTGGCCTGCTGCGCCTGGCCCTGCACGTCGCCCGCGGCCGACTGCCCCTCGTCCTTGACCGTCTGCACGGCGTCCTGGGCGGTCGACTGCACCGACTGCACGGCCTCCTGCGCGGCGGGCTGCAGCTGCTGGGCGGCGTCCTGGGCGACCTGCTTGGCGCCCTCCAGCAGGGGCTGCGCGGCCTGCTCCGCCTGGGCGGCGAGCTCCTTCTCCTTCTGGCTGGTGGGCAGCAGGGAGGAGACCAGCCAGCCGACGCCGAACGCGATGAGCCCGGCCGCCATCGGGTTGCCGCGGGTGCCCTGCACGGCGGCGTCGGGCGCCTGCGCGATGCCCTGCGCGGCGTCGTGGGCCCGGGCGGTCACCCCGCCGGCGGAGGAGTCCGAGCCGAAGACCCGGCCGCGGAGGTCGTCCACGGCCTGCTTGGTGCGGGTGACCCGGCGGTCGACCACCCGGGCCGGGTTGACCTTCTCGTTGAGCGCGTCGACGTCGTAGCCGAGGTCGGCGCGGGTGTCCTCGATCTGCTGCCGGATGACGTCGGGGTCGTTGCTGCTGGTCATGACGGGGTCTCCTCTGGTGTCAGGAACGGGGGGTGACGGCGTCCGGGACCCGCTGCAGGGTCTCCACCGTCCGCTCGGGCTTGGGGTTCACGGACTTCAGCCGGCCGCGGCCGACGACGAACAGCACGGCGGCCACGACGGCCCACACCGCGGCCACGATCAGCGCCGCCCAGCCCGCGGGCATCGCGCTCGCCAGACCGGCCCACAGCGCGAGGCTCAGGAACAGCACGGTGAGGTGCCCGGCGTAGCCGGCCCCGCCGAGCATCCCGGCGCCGGCGCCGGCCTTCTTGGCCTCGACGGTCAGCTCGGCCTTGGCCAGCGCCAACTCCTGGCGCATGAGGGTGGACAGGTCGCGGCTGACCTCGCCGATCAGCTCGCCGACCGAGACACCCTCGACGTCGGGGTGGCCGTCCTCGGTCTGCCGGCCCATGCCGGCGTGCGGCGCGGCGGCCGCGCTGACGTCGGTCGGGCTGACCCCGGGCGGGCCTCCGGGGACGCCGCCACCGTGTGCGCCGCCGGGGTAGGGGGTGCTCACGCCTGGCCACCCCCCAGCGGCTGACCCGAGCCGTAGGGCGGCGGCGGGACCGGGCTGTAGCCGGTGACGGGGTCGTAGCCGGGCCCGGTGGCCGGCGGCACGGCGGGCTCGACGACGGGCTCGTAGGCCGGGGCCACGGCGACGCCCTCGCCGGGCAGCGGTCCGGTGCCGGTGCTCACGTCGTGCGGCGCCTGGCCGCCCGAGCTCCCCGGGGCGATGCCCTCCTTGTGCGCGGCGACGACGCCGGTGGTGAGCCGGCCGGCGAGCACACCGGCGACCGCGGCCCCGACGAGGAAGGCGCCGGGACGGCGGCGGGCGAAGCTGCGGACGTCCTCGAGCAGGTCGCCCGGCTCCCGGTCGCGCAGGTGCGCGGCGAAGCCGTCCACCCGCTCGGTGGCCTGCCGCAGCAGGTCGGTGGCCGGGCCGGAGCCGCCCTCGCCGTTGGTCAGCGAGCGCAGCTCGTCGGCCAGGGCGCCCAGGCTCTCGGCGGCCTTCTGCTGGCCTGCCCGGGCCTGCTCGGTGGCCTGGCCGCGCCCCTGCTGGAGCAGGTCGCTGGCCTGCCGGCGGGCCTCGCCGGCGACCTCCTTGGCCTGGTCGGCGGCGGTGCCGGCGACCTGCTGGGCGGCGCCGGCGGCGGTGTGGCCGACCTGGGCGGCCTCACCCTTGGCGACGTCGGTGGTGCTGCTGGTGGACGGGTCCGACCCGGTGGGGTCGATGGAGTGCGACACGGGATCTCCTCTGGTCAGCCGGTGACGGCGGGGACGGGGGTGCGGGAGGCGGCGCGCAGGCGGTGGATCGCCGCGAGCCGGTAGAGCACGCCGGCGGCCACGAGGGCGGCGGCGACGGTGGTCAGCCCGGGCGCGAGGACGGCGGCCAGCACGGCCAGCAGCAGCGTCATCGCCAGGGGCAGGGTGCGTGGAGCAGGCACGGCGGGCACCTCTCTCTCGGGCGGGTCGACTACTTCAGGGCGTCCTTGGCCTTCTGCAGCAGCGACTCCCCCGGCACCGGCGGGGTGCCGAACAGCCGCGGGTCGCCCGGCGGCAGGATCGGGGCGTCGGCGTGCGCGGCGATCGGCGCGGCGGTGAGCTGGTTGTCCGTCCCGTCCAGCGCGGGGCCGTTCGCCCAGCGGCCGTTGGCGGCGTCGGGGCCGTCGGAGGCGTCGATGAAGGTGTAGGCGAACTCCGGGAGCTCCTCGTCCAGGGGGAACGCCTCGGGCACCGGGATGCCGTCCAGGCCGTCGGCCTTGAGCTCCTCCATCGCGGCCAGCCACTGCTGCTGGTGCATGTGGTCGCGGGTGAGCAGGAAGCGGAGCAGGTCCTTGACGCCGTGGTCGTCGGTCATGTTCCACAGCCGGGCGACCTGCAGCCGGCCCTGCATCTCGGCGGTGGCGTTGTAGGAGAAGTCGGCGAACAGGTTGCCGCTGGCGGTGACGTAGGCACCGGTCCAGGGGTTGCCCATGCTGTCCATGTAGGAGGCGCCGGAGCCGTTGGCGATCAGGTGCTGCGGGTTGTGCTGGCCGTAGCCCGCGGCGGCCTCCTTGCTGCGGTCGGCGGCGTCGGGCTTGAGCGGCGCGTGGTCCAGCAGCCGGTCGATCATCGTCACGATCATCTCGACGTGGGCGAGCTCCTCGGTGCCGATCGCCAGGAGCATGTCCTTGTACTTGCCGGGCAGCCGGCAGTTCCAGCCCTGCAGCAGGTACTGGGTGGCGACGGTCATCTCGCCCCACTGACCGCCCAGGACCTCCTGCATCTTGCGGGCGAAGTCCGGGTCGGGACCGTCGGGCTTGGCCTCGAACTGCAGGGCGTGGGTGTGGGTGAACACGGGTTCTCCTCGGTGCGCTGGGGTGGGGCTCGGGTTGTCGAGCACCGCGTCGCGGCCTCGACCCCTCACTCCCCACCCCCGGTGGCCCACCGGGGCCGGACGGTGGCCCCGGCGGGCCCGGTTCAGCGGTCGGGCAGGTCGACCACGACGCTGAGCCCGGCGTCGTCCCGGTGGCAGGTGACCTGTCCGCCCAGCTCACGGGCCTGTCGCTGGACCGACCACAGGCCCAGCCCGGTGAGGTCGGCCGGGGGTTCCTCGGCGTGCAGGTGGGCCACCACCCGGTCGGGGACGCCGGCCTGGGTGACCACCAGCCGGGCCCACCGGGGCCGCGCGCCGACGGCGAGGGTGACCGGCCGCCCGGCGCCGTGCCGGTGCGCGTTCTCCAGCAGGTTGGTCAGGATCCGCTGCACCCGGGCGTCCCCCACCCGGACGTCGCCGGCGTCGGGCGCCACGGACAGCCGGACCTGCGCCGGCGGCAGCCCGGAGGTCCGCAGGCTCGCCAGGACGACGTCGACCAGCGGCCGCGGCCACCCACCCGACGGGAGCGCGCCGCTGGTGGCCACCGCCGTCCGCAGCATCGAGACCAGGCTGTCGGCCTGCTCCAGCGCCAGCCCGGCGAGGGCGTCGGCGTCCTCGCGGTCGACGTCGAGGTGGCCCAGCAGTGAGCGCAGCGAGGCCAGCGGGGTGCCCAGGTCGTGGCAGAGCGCACGCAGCACCGCCTCCTCGTCGGTGACCCGGGCCCGGCGCCGGCGGAACCAGCGCGGAGCCGGGGTGTCGAGGCCGATCGTCACGGATACACCTCCTGCGGCGGTTCCGGCGAGCACAGCCGGGGGCCGCCCGAACCCGCAGGTGAGGCATGACCGAACAGCACACCGCCCCGGTCGACCGGTCCGTCGAGCGCCCGGTCGACGTCGTCCTGGTCGACGACCACCCCCTGTTCAGCCGCGGCCTGGCCGCCCTGCTGCCGTCGGTGAGCCGCGGCCGGGTCCGCGTCGTCGGGTGCACCGACGACGCGTCGGCCGCCGCGGCGCTGGTCCGCCGCGAGCAGGCGGACCTGGCCCTGGTCGACCTGGCCATGCCCCCGCCCGGCGGGCTGCGGGCGATCGCGGCCATCCGCCGCGCCGCACCCGCCGTCCGGGTGGTGGCCCTGTCCGGCACCGCCGACGAGGAGGAGCAGCTGGAGTCCCTGCGCGCCGGTGCGGAGGCCTTCCTGCCCAAGTCCGGCGAGCCCGAGACGCTCGTCCCGCCGCTGCTGGCCCTGCTGCAGGGCTGGTCGGTCATGCCGGCGTCGCTGCTGCACCGGCTGCTCGCCGACGCCGCGCCGCGGGAGGACCGCGGCGTGCTCGGCCGGCTGTCCGCCGACGACCGGCGGCTGTGGCGGCTGGTCGCCGCGGGCACCTCCACGGTGGACATGGCCGTCGCCCTGCACGTCTCGGAGCGGACGGCGAAGCGGCTGGTGGCCGGGCTGCTGCGCCAGTTGCGGGTGTCCAGCCGCACCGAGGCGGCGGCCCTGGCCGGGCGGGTCGGGCTGACGACGAACGGCTGACGGCGGGGCTGCGGGCATCGGGTCTCCCGGGGCGGAACGGGGACGACGGCCGCTTGCTGGACCCTCCGTGGTCGCCCCCGAGTCCAGGGCACGCCGGGGCCGACCGCCACCGGACGCGCGACCTTGGCCCGTCGGGGCCAGGTCCGGGCCCGGGAGGTTTGGCCCGCGGGGGCCACGGGCGGCCCCGGCGGGCCCGGGCCGGGGGCAGCGCAGGGGGGTGTACCTGAGCCGCGTCGAGGCCGCCGTCCTGCCGCCCCCCGCCCCGCCCCGGCGGTCCGGGAGACGCGGGCGGCTGTGGCCGATGCTCGGGCCCGCCTTCGTCGCCGCCATCGCCTACGTCGACCCGGGCAACGTGGCCACCAACGCCACCGCCGGGGCCTCGTTCGGCTACTCCCTGCTGTGGGTGGTGGTGGCGGCGAACGTGCTGGCGGTGCTGGTGCAGACGCTGACCGCCAAGCTCGGCCTGGCCACCGGCCGCGACCTGGCCACGCTGTGCCGGCTGACCCTGCCCCGTCCGGTGACCAAGGTGCTGTGGGCGCAGGCCGAGGTGGTCGCGATCGCCACCGACCTGGCCGAGATCGTCGGCGGCGCGGTCGCGCTGAACCTGCTCTTCGGCGTCCCGCTGCCGGTCGGCGGTGTGATCACCGCGGTGGTCGCGTTCGCGCTGCTGGGCCTGCAGCGGTTCGGCCACCGGCCCTTCGAGCGGGCCGTCACCGGCTGCCTGCTGGTCATCGCCGCCGGGTTCGGCTACACGATGGTCGACGCCGGGGTGGACCCCGCCGGCGTCGTCGCGGGCCTGGCGCCCACCCCGCTGACCGGCGACGCCGCCGTCCTGGCCGTCGGCATCCTGGGCGCCACGGTCATGCCGCACGTGGTCTACGTGCACTCCGCGCTGACCCCGGGCCGGTACGGCGACGTCCGCGAGGCCGCCCGCACCCGGTCCGGCCGCGGCCGGCTGCTGCGGGCGCAGCGGACCGACGTGCTGCTGGCCATGCTGCTGGCCGGTCTGGTGAACGCCGTCCTGCTGGTGGTCGCGGCGGGCCTGTTCGCCGGGGAGGGCGAGCAGAGCCTGGAGAGCGTGCACGCCGGGCTCGCCGACCGGTCGGGCCAGGGCGCGGCGATCGCGTTCGCGCTGGCACTGCTGGCCTCGGGGTTCGCGGCGTCCTCGGTCGGCACGCACGCCGGGCAGGTGGTGATGGCCGGGTTCCTCCAGCGGCGCATCCCGGTGCTGCTGCGCCGCACCGTCACCGTCGCCCCCGCCGTGGGGCTGCTCGTCTGGGGCGCGGACCCCACCACCGCGCTGGTCTGGTCGCAGGTGGTGCTCAGCTTCGGCATCCCGTTCGCGCTGGTGCCGCTGGTGTGGCTGACCGCCCGCCGCTCGGTCATGGGCGCCTGGGTCAACCGCTGGACGACGACCGGCGCCGCCGTCCTCGTCGCCGTGGCGGTCACTGCGCTCAACGCCTGGCTCGTGGCCGACGTGCTGACCTGATCCGGGGCACGATGGGTGCGGTGAGCCAGCCCAGCCTGTTCGACGACCTCGAGGCCGCCGCCGAGACGCCCGTCGAGCACCCGCTGCTCGACGTCCGGCGCATCTGGGCCGAGCCCGCCGCGGCGGGGTCCCCGCGCGGTCGCCAGGTGCTGGCCCGGTTCCCCGCCGCCGAGGTGGTCGAGGTGGCCAGCCACTGGGCCGTCCCCGAGCTGCACGGCAACGCCGGGAACGTGGACCGCTGGGTGCGGGTGAAGACCGAGAACCTGGTGCTGGGGGTGAAGAAGTCGATCGCCACCCGGGAGAACGGCCGGTCGGCGAACTGGATCGCGCCCTCGACCGCCAACGGCTGCGCGATGGCCTGCGCCTACTGCTACGTGCCGCGCCGCAAGGGCTACGCCAACCCGATCACGGTGTTCACCAACATCGACCAGATCACCGCGCACCTGCGCCGGCACGTCGCCAAGCTCGGCCCCAAGCTCGAGCCCGACCAGTGCGACCCGGCCGCCTGGGTCTACGACATCGGCGAGAACGGCGACTGCTCGGTGGACGCCGTGGTCAGCGACAACGTGGCCGACCTGGTCGCGACCTTCGCGGAGCTGCCCACGGCCAAGGCGTCCTTCGCCACCAAGTGGGTGAACCGGCAGTTGCTGGAGCTGGACCCGCGCGGGCGCACCCGGGTCCGGTTCTCGGTCATGCCCGACGTGGACGCCAAGCTGCTGGACATCCGGACCAGCCGGGTCGCCGACCGCATCGCCGCCGCCGACGACTTCGTCGCGGCCGGCTACGAGGTGCACCTGAACCTGTCCCCCGTCGTCCTGCGCGGGGGCTGGGAGGCCGACTGGACGGCGCTGCTCCAGCAGCTGTCCGACGTGCTGGCGCCGGCGACGCGCGACCAGGCCGCGGCCGAGGTGATCATGCTGACCCACAACGAGGCGCTGCACGAGGTCAACCTGGGCTGGCACCCGCAGGCCGAGGCGGCGCTGTGGCGGCCGGACCTCCAGGAGGCCAAGACGTCGCAGAACGGCCAGCTCAACGTGCGGTACCGACCCGACGTCAAGCGCGCCGCGGTCGCCAGGCTGCGCGGGCTCATCGCGCAGCACGCCCCCTGGTTGACGGTCCGCTACGCGTTCTGAGCGAGCTCCAGCCGGTAGACCATGAGGTCGATGCCGGGCAGCGGGGACCAGTCCCGCTCGGGCAGCCGGGTGAAGCCCAGCCGCTCGTAGAGCCGGTGCGCGGCGTGCATCCGCGGGTCGGTGGAGAGCACGACGGCGGTCTTCCCGGCGTCGGCGGCCCGCTGCAGGCAGGCCCGCACCAGCGCCTCGCCGATGCCCCGCCCCCGGACGGCGGGGTCGACGACCAGCATCCGGAACGCGGCCTCGTCCGGGCCCTCGGTGACCTCGCCGAACTCCCCGTCCAGCACCAGCGCGACGCTGCCCACGAGCGCGCCGTCCGACCGGGCCACCAGCAGCTGCGACTTGGCCGCGCGGCCGGCGACGTCGGCGAGCTGCACCTGGTACTCCGGGCCGGCCCAGCCCTGCGAGGTGTAGATGGTCACGGTGAGCTCGGCGATGGCCGGGAAGTCGGTCTCCTGGGCGGGCTCCACGACGAGGGTCACGGGGCGCGACGGTAGCCCGCTGTCCCCACCCGTCACACGGGTCCCGAATCGGCGCGGCCGCCGGTGTGGCGAGCGGACCGGTCCCGCCGTCGTCCCTAGGTTCGCAGGCACGCCCCCGCAGGACCGGCCGCCGAAGCCCGGACCGACCGCCCCGAGCCCACCGCACACCCCGGAGATCACCGTGATCCGTCTCAAGAAGTCCCCCTCCGACGTCGCCGTCACCTTCGCCCTCGAGGAGCAGGCCGTGGCCGGCCCGGTCTCCGTCGTCGGCGACTTCAACGGCTGGACGCCGGGCACCCACACGCTGAAGAAGCGCAGCAACGGCACCCGCAGCGTCGTGGTGAAGCTGCCCGCCGGCGAGCCCGTCCGCTTCCGCTACCTCGCCGACGGCGGCGTGTGGCTGGACGACCCGACCGCGCACGCGCACGACGAGCAGGGCTCCCTGCTGCACCTCTGAGCCCCCCTCCGAGAGCCCCCCACCCGATCCGGGGTGGGGGGCTCGCGTGCGTCCGGGGCTGGCAGAGTGGGCGCCCGTGACCACCGTCCTCGCCGCCGCCGCGGCCGAGCAGGCCGGCTTCCTCGTCGGCCGGCTGCTGACCGTCGCCCTCGCCGTGCTGCTCGTCGTGTGGGGCACCCGGCTGCGCCGCCGCGGCCGCACCGGCGCCGGGATCGCCGCGATCGTGGTCGGCGCGCTCCTGGCCCTCGGCCTGCTCGCCAGCATCGCCGGCGGGGCCTCCACCGCCCCGTGACACGACGGAGCCCCCCACCCGCGGACGGGTGGGGGGCTCCTGTGCTCGTCGCTCAGGCGGCGAGGGCCTGCTCGGCCTGGGCGCGCTGGGCGCGGTCGTAGGCACGGCGGACCTTCGGGCCACCGGTGGTCAGCTTGTACAGCTGGGCCACCTGCTGCGGGGCGTTCTTCGGGGTGGTCGCGGCCATCCACCCGTTGGGCAGCGACAGCCGGAAGACCTTGTGCCAGGCGCTCGCGACCTGCTTGGGCAGCGACGCGGTGTGGTAGCGCAGGCCGTACTCGTCGAAGATCGCCTTCACCTTCGGCGCGATCTCGGCGTACCGGTTGCTCGGCAGGTCCGGGAACAGGTGGTGCTCCACCTGGTGGGACAGGTTGCCGGTCATGACGTGCATGGCCTTGGAGCCGGAGATGTTGGCCGAGCCCAGCATCTGGCGCAGGTACCACTCACCGCGGGTCTCGCCCTCGATGGAGGTCTTCTCGTAGGTCTCGACGCCCTCGGGGAAGTGACCGCACATGATCACCGAGTGCGACCACAGGTTGCGCACCAGGTTGGCCACGAAGTTCGCGGCCAGCGTCGGCACGAAGCTCGGGCCCGACAGCGCCGGGTGCACCAGGTAGTCCTTGGTGGCCTGCTTGCGGATCTTCTTCAGCACCTGCTTGGCGGCGGCCTTGAACTTCGGGTCGTTGCGCCGCTCCTCGGTGGCCAGGTTCTTGCCCAGCTCCAGGTCGTAGGCGGCGATGCCGTACTCGAAGAAGCACGCGTTGACGAAGTTCCACAGCGGCTGCGCCAGGTACAGCGGGATCCACTTCTGGTCCTCGTCGACCCGCATGATCCCGTAGCCCAGGTCGTTGTCCTTGCCCACGACGTTGGTGTACGTGTGGTGCAGCTCGTTGTGCGAGTGCTTCCACTGCTCGGCCGGGCTGGCCATGTCCCACTCCCACGTCGTGGAGTGGATCTTGGGGTCGCGCATCCAGTCCCACTGGCCGTGCAGGATGTTGTGGCCGATCTCCATGTTCTCGAGGATCTTGGCCACGCTCAGGCCCGCCGTCCCGATGAACCAGGCCGGGGGGAACTTGCTCAGCAGCAGCACCGCGCGGCTGGCCAGCTCGATCTTGCGCTGGACGTCGATGACCTTGCGGATGTAGGCCGCGTCGTCGGCGCCGCGGCTGTCGACGACCTCCTGGCGGATGGCGTCGAGCCGGCGGCCGATCTCCTCCACGTCCTCCGCGGACAGGTGGGCGACGGGGTTGTCGGACTTCTTCTGCAGGACGGTCACGCTGTTCTCCTCGTCGTCGGGGTCAGTGGTCGATGTCGCAGGCGCCGGCGGCGGCGCTGATGCAGGTCTGCACGAGCACGCCGTCACCGGGGGCGGCCACGGTGAGCTCGCCGTTGCGGATGTCGCGGACGGCGCCCTCGCGCAGCGGGAGGACGCAGCCGTAGCAGATGCCCATCCGGCAGCCGCTGGGCATGATCAGCCCGGCCTCCTCGGCGGCGTCGAGGATCGGCGTCGCGCCGTCGGACTCCACCGTGGTGCCGGTCTTGTTGTAGGTCACCGCGCCGCCCTCGCCGGTGACGAGCACCCGCGGGCGGAACTGCTCGATGAGCAGCCGGTCGGCGATGCCCTCGGCGGCCCAGTGCTCCTCGAGCGCCTCGAGCAGGCCGGCCGGGCCGCAGGCCCAGGTGGTGCGCTCGTGCAGGTCGGGAACCAGCTCGGCCAGCTCGACGGGCTTGAGGAAGCCGTCGCGCTCGGTGTGCCGCTCGACCAGCCGCAGCCGGCCGGTGGCGGCCATCGCGCGCAGCTCCTCGCCGAACACGACGTCCTGGGCGGTCGGGGCCGAGTGCACCAGGACGGCGTCGGGCAGCTCGTCGAGGTGGTTGCGCAGCATGCCCATCACCGGGGTGATGCCCGAGCCGGCGGTGACGAACAGCGCCTTGGCCGGCCGCTGCGCCGGGAGGGTGAACTCACCGGTGGCCTGGTCGAGCTGGACGACGGTGCCCGGGCGCAGGTCGCGGACCACGTGGTTGCTGACCTTCCCGTCGGGGATGGCCTTGACGCAGATGCTGATCGTGCCGTCGGTGGCGGCCCGGTCGGAGGTGACCGAGTAGGCCCGCCACTGGCGGACGCCGTCGACGTCGACGCCGATCCGGATGTACTGGCCGGGGACGTGCTCGCGCCAGCCGCGGCCGGGCTTGATGACGACGGTGACGGCGTCGGCGGTCTCGTGCCGCTTGGCCACGACCTTGCCGCGCAGGTCGGCACCGCTGCGCAGCGGCGCGAACAGGTCCAGGTAGTCGCGGGGCAGCAGCGGGGTGGTGGCGGCCTCCACGAGGCGCGTCACGCGGTCGCGCAGCCCGAGTCCGGTCGACGTCATGGATCGATGATGTCCCGCCGCGAGGGGTGAATACCTGTGCCCTCGACGTGAATCGAGGAGTAGTTTTCACACCCTGCGAACAACGAAACCGGGAACTCCCCGGTCAGCGAGGAGGTGCCGGTGGCCGAGACCCGCACGCTGTCCCCCACCGTGGCCCGCGCGATCCGCCGCGAGCTGCCGCAGGTCGCCGAGGCCACGGTGGCCACCATCGTCGCCGAGGTGCCCGCCTACGCCGACGCCTACGCCGACGGCCTGAGCGCCACCATCGAGAACGCGGTGCAGCTGGCGCTGGGCGGGTTCCTGGAGCTGGCCACCACCCGCGGCGCGGCCGCCGCCGACACCCCCATCCAGCCCGCGCTGGACGCCTCCTACCGGTTGGGGCGCGGCGAGGCCCGGGGCGGCCGGTCGATGGACGCCCTGCTGGCCGCGTTCCGGGTGGGCGCCCGCGTGGCCTTCCGGGGCCTGGCCGACCGGGCCGTCGCGGCCGGGCTGTCGGCGGGGCAGCTGGCCCGGTTCGCCGAGCTCGTCTTCGCCTACATCGACGCGCTGACGGCGGCCAGCGTCGCCGGGCACAGCGACGAGCGGCAGGCCAGCGGCCGGGTGCGCAGCCGCATGCTGGAGAAGCTGGGGCTGCGCCTGCTCGCCGCCGCGCCGCAGGACGAGCTGGCGGCCGCGGCCGAGCGGGCCGACTGGGTCCCGCCGCGCACCCTGACCGCCGTCCTGCTGCCGGCCGCCCGGGTGCGCGGGGCGCTGGCCCTGCTCGACGCCCGCACCCTGCAGCCCGGCGACGACGACGTCTCGGTGCTGCTGGTGCCCGACGCCGAAGGCCCCGCGCGGCCGGCGCTGCTGCGGGCGCTGGAGGGCAAGGAGGCCGTCGTCGGGCCACCCCGGCCCTGGTGGGACGCCGCGGCCTCGCACCGGCGCGCCGTCCGGGTCCTCGAGCTGGACCCGGCCGCACCCGGGGCGACCCCGGTGGACACCCAGCAGCGGCTGTGCGAGCTGGTGCTGCGGGCCGACGAGGACGCCCTCGCCGACCTGCGCGCGGCCGCGCTGGCCCCGCTGGGCGAGCTGTCCGAGGGCGCGCGGGAGAAGCTGACCGAGACGCTGCGGGCCTGGCTGCTGCACCACGGCCGCCGCGACGCCGTCGCCGCCGAGCTGTTCGTGCACCCGCAGACCGTGCGCTACCGGATGGGCCAGCTGCGCGAGCTGTACGGCGACCGGCTCGAGGACCCGCGGACGGTCCTGGAGCTCACCCTCGCGCTGGCCTAGGGGCTCTCGGGCAGCCGGGCGACCAGCAGGATGTGCGTGTCGGGCCAGTCCAGCTGCTCACCGGTGCCGGGGTCCAGCAGCTGCGCGACCGGGGCCAGCACGTTCTGCACGAGCCACTCGTTGCGCCACGGGCCCGACCGGGGGTCGACCTCGAAGCCGGCCGCGGTGACCAGCCGGGCCCAGGCGTCGCCGTCCAGCGCGCAGAACCGCTCGTGGGTCTCGCTGAGCCAGTTGTCGGTGTAGCTGCGCTTGGTGAGGAACTCCATCGCGTCGGCCAGGGACAGCAGGACGTCGTCGCCGTCCTCGTCGTGGGCGAACGGGACGCCGGCGTTCGCGCGGAAGTCGACCGCGAACTGGTCGAACCGGGCGCGGGTGGACAGGCCGTCGAGGTGCGCCTGCGGATCGGGGTGGGTGGCCAGGTCGACCGGCCCGGCGCCGCGGTCGCCGTCGTCCGTCCGCAGCCGCAGCCGGACCCGCCGGTCGCCGCCGGCCGGTCCGCACACGTCGGAGTTCACCCAGACCCCGCCGGGGGCGGTGTGCCGGGCGACCTCGGCGGCGAGCCGCTCCAGCGCGGGGACGCCGTCGCCGTAGCTGAGGATCTCGTGGGTCAGGGCGAAGGTGGTCGTGGTGTCCACGGTGCCGGGCGGGAAGACCGGGCCGGCGAGCACGTTCGCGTGCACGAAGAACGTGTTCGGGTTGGCCGCGAAGGCGCCCTGGGCCTTGCGGTGCTCGCACTCGTCGTAGAGGTGCCGGGCGACCTCGACGCCGAACAGGTCGGACTCGTGCAGCGACGGCTCGGCGGCGGCCAGCTCGAGCATCGCGCCGGTGGCGCAGCCGACGTCGACGATCCGGCCGGGGCGGACCCAGGGCCGGGCCTGGGCCCACTTGCGGTCGGCGGCGGCCTCGAAGGCGGCGATGTAGGACCGGTACTCGCGGGTGGCGGTCAGCCCGCCGTCGGAGCCGACCACGGGGTCGGTGCAGATGGTGCGGACCGCGTCGACCAGGCCGTAGCGGTCCAGCACGGAGACGGTGGCCGGGTGGGCGAGGTCGCGCCAGGTCTCGTCGCCGGCGACGAGCAGCTCCAGCACGTCCCACGGCCGGGCCGGGTCGGACTCGTCGCCGGCCTCGACCGGGACGACGCGGTAGCCCAGCGCGCGGTACATCGCGGTGACGGCCGCCGTGGAGCAGGCGACCACGGTGTCGGCGGGGGTCGGGGTCCGCCGACCGCCGGTCTCGTGGGCGACGGTCTTGACGGTGAGCTCGGCGAACCGGTCGGTGGGGGCGACGTCGACGACGCCGACCACCAGGCTCTCGATGCCCTCGGCCAGGGCGAACCGCTCGATCGCGGCCTCGCGGCGGGCGGCGGGGACGGGGTTGCGGCGGGTGCCGCGGTGGTTGGCCGAGGTGACGGCCCAGACGACGACGGCGTCCTGCGCCACCGCGACCGGCTCGCCCTCGGTGTCGCTGACCTGGCCGGCGAGCAGGGCGTGCAGGTAGTCGGCCTGGAACCGGGTGAGGACGTGGTGGCGCCCGGGGAGCAGGACGGTGCGGAAGGGCTCGCTCACGAGTTGGATGGTGCCGTGCTCCGGGTGCAGAACTTCACCGTGTCCGCCGACGGCTACGGCTCCGGCGAGGGCCAGAGCCTTGACCAGCCCTTCGGGACGGCGAACCCGGGTGAGCTGATGTCGTGGTTCTTCCCGACCGCCTCCTTGCCCGGGCGCTCCGACGGCAGCGGCACGCGGGGCCTGGACGACCTGTTCGCACGGGACTGGGCCCACGGCATCGGCGCCGAGATCATGGGGGCCAACAAGTTCTCCCCGCACCGGGGTCCCTGGACGGACCTGTCCTGGCAGGGGTGGTGGGGCGACGAGCCGCCGTTCCGGACGCCGGTGTTCGTCTGGACCCACCACCTGCGGCCCTCGTTCACCCTCGGGGAGACCACGTTCCACTTCGTCTCCGGCTCGCCCGCCGACGTCCTGGCGCAGGCCACCGAGGCGGCGGGTGGGCTGGACGTGCGGCTGGGCGGGGGCGCGGCGTCGGTGCGGGCGTTCCTGGACGCCGGGCTGGTCGACACCCTGCACGTGGCGGTGGCGCCGGTGACGATCGGCGCCGGGTCGCGGCTGTGGACCTCGCCGTCCGAGCTGGAGGACCGGTACCACCACGAGCAGGTCGCCAGCCCCACCGGCCGCGCCGTCCACCACCTCTTCTGGCGCTGACCCTCCCGGGGTTCCGTCACGGGTCGGGACCGGCGCGTGACGGGAGGTTGCCTGGTCGGGGTCTCGTCGACGGCCCAGAACTGTCAGACCCCCGTGGTGAAGTGCAGCCATGGCACTGGAGGGGCGGTTCGCGGTCGAGGTGACCACCCGGTTCACCCCTGCCGGCTGGGTCGCCCCCGACCTGCCCCCGGTCGTGGCGCCGCGGCTGACCGAGACGGCGGCGGCGTTCGGGCTCACCGGCGCCGCCCTGGATGCCGAGATCGCGTCGGTGCGGGCCAAGCGGTCGGAGCTTGCCGCCTACGAGGCCGGGCTGATCGAGCGCAAGGCCACCCAGGGCGCCCAGCACGCGCTGCCGTTGCTGCCCGGCGCCCGCACCGACGTCGGTGGCGGGGAGGGCGAGGCGGAGCTGCAGGCCGCGGATGACTTCCTGCCCGACGAGGTGGCGGTGCTGCTGCGCTGCAGCGTCACCTCCGCCCGGCACCTGGTCGAGCACGCCCTGGTGCTGGTCCGCCAGCTCCCGGTGGTGTGGCACGCGCTGGCCGACGGCCGCATCGACGAGTCCCGGGCCCGGGTGATCTGCGAGGTGCTGCGCTGGCAGGCCACCTCCGTCGGCGGCCCGTTCGCCGACGACGCCATCGACGAGCTGGCCGCCAGGGCGGTGGGCTGGGCCGAGCGGGGCTGCCCGCCCACCACGCTGCGGGAGCGGCTGCAGGCCGGCCTCGTCGCGCTGGACCCCGAGGCCGCCGACCGGCGCCGCAGGGCCCGGGTCGACGGCGGCGACGTCACCACCACCCCCACCGGCGACGGCACCTCGGAGCTGCGGGCCACCGGCGTCGCCACCGAGCGGGCCGCCTTGATCCGTGCCCAGCTGACCGCCTACGCCCGCAAGCTGAAGGCCGACGGCGACCCCCGACCCCTCGGCGCGCTGCGCAACGCGGTCATGGATGCGCTGATCACCCGCCCCTGGGACACCCCCGACCCCGCCGTGGCGCACGTGACGATCACCGCCGACCTGCGCGACCTGTTCGATCCCGAGCAGCTGCGCACCCTCCGCGACCTCGCCACCGATGACCCCCACGACGAATCGCCCGCCGAGGACGACGCCGCACCCGCTCACGATGCCTCGACCGACCGGGCGCAGCACCCGACCGGCACGGGGTCAGCGCCCCGCGCCGTCCCGCGCCGGAGCCCGTCCGCCGCCCGGCACACGCCTGCCGAGACCTGGGCCAGCCGGGACACCACTGCCCAGGACACGACCAGCCCCACCAGGTCCGCACAGGACGAGTCCGAGCACCGTGAGGACGCCCGGGAAGCCGGTGGCCCGACCGGTGGTGTCGGCGACGTCGCCGGCCAGCCGGTCACCCCGGCCGCAGTGCGCGAGCTGTTGCGCCGCATCGATGTCCTCGGCCTCGTCGACCCGGCCACCGGCGACCTCGTCCTCACCATCACCGACCGGGGGCGGGCGCTGGCCGTCGCCTCACCGGCCGAGCTGCTCGCTGCGGCCCGCCAGGGCACCGGCCTCGGCCCACCGCCATCAACAGCCGGCTACACCCCGACCGCCGCCCAGTACTGCTACCTGCGCGCCCGCGACCGGCACTGCCGCTTCCCCGGCTGCCGCCGGGACGCCCGCAGCTGCGACGCCGACCACGTCGTACCCCACGGCGCCGGCGGCAGGACCTGCACCCCGAACCTGGCCCTGCTCTGCCGCCACCACCACCGGCTCAAGACCCACGCGCCCGGCTGGTCCTTCCGCCTCGACCCCGACGGCACCCTGCACGTCACCACACCCGGCGGCAGCACCGTCACCACCCGGCCGCCCGGCGTCGACGAGGTCCTCGACCCCGAACGGCCACCGCCCCCACCGCACGACCCCGTCGACGACCCGCCGCCGTTCTGATCCCGAGGCGGCCCGCTCACCGGCGTGCCAGCCTGGCTCCCTTCTCCCACCCACCGAACCGACGCAGGGCCCAGGGCTCCGAGCTCGCCGTCTCCCCTGCCGTCGCCGCCCGGACCCGGCCCCCGCCCCGTTGCGGTGCGCCGCATGGTGGACCTGGACCGGGTGACGGAGATGGTCGGACTCGGCGACTGGTCCGGCGTCGAGCTGCCCGAAGGGACGCACATCGAGCAGATCGGTCCCGGGCGGATCCACGCCGACTTCGGGGACCCGGACCACGTCTTCCTGGTCACCGTCCAGCAGGTCACCCGCCGCCAGCTCGTCGCGGAGCCACGCCCCGTGCTGACCCGGGCGGACGGTGTCGTCGTCGAGCTGCGGGCCGTCGAGGTGGCCAACCACGTCACCCTCACCCTGTCCGCGACCGGGCCCGCCGCCGCAGCCGGCTCGGCGCGGTACCGCTCCGACGTCGATGCCTGGGCCCGCCGGGTCCGGGCCGCCCTCGACGCCGGGCGGTCCGCCGATCCGGAGAGACCGCCGCGGCACCCCGCCGACGACGTGGCCGACCTGCCGGTCGAGCTGACCGACGACGCCGGCACCACCTACGCCTGGGTCACCGGGATGGCCGGCCACGAGGACGACCCCTGGCGGTACGTCCTGCACCTACGGCCCACTCCGCCGCCCGAGGCACGCGCGCTGCGGATCAGGGTCGGCGACGGCGACACGGTCGATCTCGACCTGCCGCCGCGGGATGGTTGCTGAGCGCCACCTGAGCGCGTGCGACGATCCGGACGTGGGGGACGGGGCACGGCCGCAGCTGCCCCGCGAGGTCCGGGTCCTCGCCGTCGTCGCCTTCGTGGTGGCCCTCGGGTTCGGCATCGTCGCCCCCGCCATCCCCATCTACGTCCGCTCCTTCGGGGTCGGCGGCACCGCGGTGGGCCTGGCGGTCAGCTCGTTCGCGTTCTTCCGGTTCGTCTCCGCGTTCGGCGGCGGCGCGCTGGTCGAGCGGTTCGGCGAGCGGGTCGTGCTCACCGCCGGACTGGTCGTCGTCGCCGTCACCACCGGCGCCGCCGGGCTGGTCGACCACTTCCCCGCGTTCCTCGCGCTGCGCTCCGCCGGCGGCGTCGGCAGCGCCATGTTCACCGTCGCCGCGCTCTCCCTGCTGCTGCGGGTCGCACCCGCCGAGCACCGCGGGCGGTCGGCGGCAACCTTCCAGGGCGGCTTCATCCTCGGCGGCATCGCCGGCCCCGCCGCGGGCGGACTGCTCGCTGCCCTCTCCCCCCGCCTGCCGTTCCTGCTCTACGCCGCCTTCCTGCTGCTGGCCGGCGCCGTCGGCCTCGTCCTGCTGCGCACCCCCGCCACGCAGACCGCCACCCCGGACACCCCGCAGTCGGCTCCCCCGCTGCCGCTGGCCGCCGCCCTCCGCAACCGCGCCTACGTCGCCGCCCTCGTGGTCAACTTCGGCGTCGGCTGGATGCTCTTCGGCGTCCGCAACTCCCTCGTCCCGCTGTACGTCACCGAGGACCTCGGTCGCACCGTCGCGTGGGCCGGCGCCGGGCTGCTGGTCGGCTCGGTCGCCCAGGCCGTCGGCCTGCTCCGCTCGGGCCGGCTGGTCGACGGGTGGGGACGGCGACCGTCCCTCGTCGTGGGCTCGGCGCTGGCCACCGGCTCGGTCGCCCTGCTGGTCGGTCCGCCGAGCACCCCCGTCTTCCTCGTCTCCATGGCGGTCTTCGGCCTCGGGGCCTCCCTGCTGGCCAGCGCCCCCGCAGCCCTCGTCGCCGACGTCAGCCCGGCCCGCGGCGGCCGGGTGGTCGCGGTGTTCCAGATGGCGTCGGACCTCGGGGGCATCCTGGGCCCGCTGGCCGCCGGGGCGCTGACCGACGCCGTGGACTACCAGCTCGCCTTCGGCGTCACCGCCGCCGTCCTCGCCGCCGGCCTCGTGGCAGCGCTGCTCCTCCCCCGGCGCTAGCGACCCGGGATCTGCAGGTCGTACTGGCGGATCTTGCGGTAGAGCGTCGCCCGCGAGATGCCCAGCTCCTCCGCCGCGTGCACCGCGGTGGCCCCCGGCGCGGTGAGGCAGCGCAGGATCTCGTCGCGCTCCAGCTGCTCCAGCCGGCTCAGCGCCCGCCCGCCCGAGGTCAGCACCGACGGCGGCAGGTGCGCCAGGTCCACCACGTCGGTGCGCCCGGACGCCTCCCGGACGACGGCGCGCAGCTCGCGCACGTTCTCCGGCCAGCGGTGCCCCTCCAGCGCCCGCACCGCCCGCGGGGTGAACTGCACGTCGCGGTGCCGGTGCTCCCGGGCGAAGGAGCGGGCCAGCGGGGCGATGTCCTCGGGCCGGTGCCGGAGCGGGGGCACCTCCACGACCGCGTCGACGAGGGCCGCCAGCCGCTCGGGCAGCGCCTCGAACGTCGCGGCGGTGAGCACCAGCGGCGGGACGGCGGACGGCGTCACCGCGGCGGCGAGCCGGTCGGCGGCCCACGCGGGCAGCACGTCGGCGCCGGCCACCACCACGCAGGTGTCGGGTGCGGCCAGCGCCGGCACCCACAGCGCCAGCCAGGCGTCGACGTCCTCGGCTCCCGGCGGGCGGGCCACCAGCACCCGCTCGCGGCGGGCGACCGCCTGCCGGGCCAGCGCGGCGACCGCGGTCTTGCCGGTCCCGGGCTCCCCCACCACCGCCAGCAGCCGGCCGGCCTGCACGGCCTCCCGCGCGGCGCCGACCGCCTGCGTCCAGGCGCGGGAGGACGCCGCGTCGCCGGCGGCCAGGCGGTCGGTGACCACGTGGAAGACCTCGCCGCGGGGCTGCGGGCGGGCCACCGCGCCGCCGGCACGGGACTGCATGAGGGCCGCGGTGTTGCCCGCGGCGGACTGCGCGAGAGCCAGCAGCAGGTCCGAGGACCCGGTCGACCAGGTGGTCATGTTGATGCTGCCCAGCAGGTTCCCCGACGCCGGGTCCAGCACCGGCACCGCCGCGCAGGTGTAGCGCCGCAGCGGGGCCACGAAGTGCTCGCCGGAGCGCACCAGCGACGGCGTGCGGTCGGCCAGCGCGAGGGCCAGCCCGTTGGTCCCCGCCGTCCGCTCGCCGAAGTGGAAGCCCGGCGCCAGGTGCACCCGGTCCAGCGATCGGACCATGTCGCCGTCCACCGACCAGCGGGCCAGCACCAGGCCCTCGTGGTCGGTCATCATCAGCCCGACCGGCTCGGTGCCCAGGGTGTCGTGCAGCGCGCTCAGCACCTCGGCGCCGCAACGGTAGAACAGCGACCCGGTGTCGACGTCCCCGGTGAAGACCGGCTCGACCTCCTCCGGCGAGACGCCGTAGCGCTCGCTGCGCACCCACGAGGCGCGCACCCGCGGGCGCACGACCTCCAGACCGTCGTCCACGAGCTCACCCCCGGTCGGTCGCGCCCAGAATACCCGGCAGTGACGGGCGTCTCAAAGTGAGACACATCGACCCATCAGCACCCCTGCACGCCGCCCTAGCGTCGGGCCCGAGCACCGACGCTCCGACCGCAGGAGGACCCGTGTACAGCAAGGACGGCAACGACTACTTCGTCGTGGACGCGCACATCGCGCTCTGGGACGCCCGCCCGGAGAACCAGCTCAACATCCACGGCAAGCAGTTCATCGACTGCTTCTACGACTACCACCGCAACCTGTCGCCGGAGTCCGAGGTCTGGGACTACGAGCAGTACCTGTACCAGGGCGGCGAGAAGCTGATGGCCGACGTCTTCGCCGACGGCATCGTCGACCACGCGGTGTTCCAGCCGGCCCGGCTCGGCGAGTTCTACAAGAACGGGTTCGGCCAGACCGAGGAGGCCTTCGCCCTCGCCCAGGCCCACCCGGACAAGCTGACCTACAACCACTACTGGGACCCGCGGGACGGCGAGAACGGGCTGGACAAGCTCCGGGAGAACGCCGAGCGGTTCCAGCTCAAGGGCGTGAAGCTCTACACCGCCGACTGGCACGGCGACAGCCGCGGCTGGAAGCTCAACGACCCGATGGCCTACCGGTACTTCGAGGTCTGCCGCGAGCTCGGCATCAAGAACATCCACATCCACAAGGGCCCGACCATCCGCCCGCTGGACCGCGACGCCTTCGACGTCGCCGACGTGGACCACGTGGCCACCGACTTCACCGACCTGGACTTCATCGTCGAGCACGTCGGCCTGCCGCGCCTCGAGGACTTCTGCTGGATCGCCACCCAGGAGCCCAACGTCTACGGCGGCCTGGCCGTGGCCATCCCCTTCATCCACACCCGGCCCCGCTACTTCGCCCAGATCATGGGTGAGCTCCTCTACTGGATCGGCGAGGACCGGATCCTGTTCTCCAGCGACTACGCCCTCTGGACGCCGAAGTGGCTGGTCGAGAAGTTCGTCGACTTCCAGATCCCCGAGGACATGACCGAGTACGCGCCCATCAGCACCGACCAGAAGCGCAAGGTGCTGGGCCTCAACGCCGCCAAGCTCTACGACATCCCGGTGCCGGCGGACCTGCAGGTGGCCGAGGCCGACGCGACCGCGACCGGCCCCCGCGACCCGGACGCCGCCGACAAGAACCTGGCGATGGCATGACTGCGGTCCTGCCGCGCATCGACGAGACCGCCGTCCGGGAGGCCCTGGGCTCCGTCGTCGACCCCGAGCTGGACGAGCCGATCACCGACCTCGGCTTCGTGCGGTCGGTGACGGTCCGGGGTGCCGACGTCGAGGTCCACCTGCGGCTGCCCACGTCGTTCTGCGCGCCCAACTTCGCGTGGCTGATGGTCAGCGACGCCCGGGACGCCGTCCGCGCCGTCCCCGGCACCGGACGGGTGGTCATCGAGCTCGACGACCACCACGACTCCGACCTGATCAACGCAGGCCTGGCCGCCGACGCCGACTACCGCGGCACCTTCGGCCATGAGGCCGAGGAGTCCCTCGACGAGCTGCGGGCCACCTTCCACCGCAAGGCGCACGCCGCCGCGATGGAGCGCGCGCTCACCAGCTGGGTGCGGGCCGACCCGACCCGCACCGAGGACGACGTCGCCGCCGTCCGGCTGGCCGACCTGCCGACGGGCCGCGAGAAGGAGTCCCTGCTGTCCCGCCGGGCCGCCCTCGGGCTGTCCCTGTCCCCCGCCTCGCCGGTGCTGCTCGGCCCCGACGGCACCCCGCCGGCGCCCGAGCAGGTCGCGCTGACCTTCCGCAAGGCCCGGTCGGTGCGGGTCTCCGTCGACGGCAACGCGCACTTCTGCCGCGGCCTGCTCACCACCCGCTACCCCGGCTCGGAGGCCGACCAGGTCTTCCGGCCGTCCATTGACTCGACCCTGCCCTTGGAGGTGCTCCGATGAAGGCCGTCCGCGTGACCGGCTACCACCAGAAGCTCGAGCTGACCGAGCTGGACAAGCCCGAGGTGACCGGTCCGCACGACGTCGTCGTGAAGATCGGCGGTGCCGGCGTCTGCCGCACCGACCTGCACATCCTCGAGGGCCAGTGGGCCGAGAAGAGCCAAGTGCAGCTGCCGTACACGATCGGCCACGAGAACGCCGGCTGGGTCGACGCGGTCGGCTCGGCGGTCACCAACGTGGCGGTCGGCGACAAGGTGATCCTGCACCCGCTGATCACCTGCGGGCTGTGCCGCGCCTGCCGCTTCGGCGACGACGTGCACTGCGAGAACTCCGCCTTCCCCGGCATCGACACCAACGGCGGGTACGCCGAGTACCTCAAGACCTCGGCGCGCAGCTGCGTGAAGATCGACGACGCGCTGGAGCCCGCCGACGTCGCGGCGCTGGCCGACGCCGGCCTCACCGCCTACCACGCGGTGGCCAAGGCGGCCCGCCGCCTGCACCCCGGCGACCGGCTGGTGATGATCGGGTCCGGCGGCCTGGGCCACATCGGCATCCAGGTGGCCAAGGCCCTCACCCCGGCCGAGCTCATCGTCATCGACCGCAACCCCGACGCGCTCAAGCTCGCCGAGTCCATCGGCGCCGACCGGGGCGTGCTGGCCGACGGCAGCCACGTCGAGCAGGTGCTCGAGCTCACCGGCGGCCACGGCGCCGAGGTGGTCGTGGACTTCGTCGGCGAGAACGGCTCCACCAAGGAGGGCCTGGCGATGACCCGCCGGGCCGGTGACTACTCGGTGGTCGGCTACGGCGAGAACGTCGACGTCCCGACCATCGACCTGGTCTCCACCGAGGTCAACGTGATCGGCAACCTGGTCGGCTCCTACAACGACCTGGTCGAGCTCATGGCGCTGGCCGCCGCGGGCCGGGTCACGCTGCACACCCAGAAGTACGCGCTGGAGGACTTCCAGGGCGCCGTCGACGACCTGGACAACGGCCGCGTGCGCGGCCGCGCCATCCTCATCCCCTGACCGCCGCGTCGAGGCCGGGCGCGAACAGCAGCCCGGCCTCGGCTGCGGGCAGCGGGGCCGAGAGGTGGAAGCCCTGCGCGGCGTCGCAGGCGTCGGCGGCCAGGCGGGTCAGCACGTCGGCGTGCTCCACGCCCTCGGCGACCACGGTCAGCCCGCTGGCGTGCGCGGTGGCCACCATGAGCGCGACCAGCTGCTGGTCGACCGGGTCGGCGGACAGGAAGCTGCCGTCGACCTTCAGCGTGTCCACCGGCAGGTGCCGCAGCGCGCCGATCGACGTCGTCCCGGTGCCGAAGTCGTCCAGCGCCACCGCCACCCCCACCGCGCGCAGCGCGGCCAGCTGGGTCAGCAGCACCGGTGACTCCACGACGGCGGACTCGGCCACCTCCAGCACCAGGCAGGCAGCCGGCACACCGGCGTAGGCCAGGGTCGAGACCACGGTGTCGGTGATCCGCGGGTCGCTGAGCGTGCGGGCCGACAGGTTGACCGCCACCCGCACCCCGTCGGTGTCGACCGGCAGGCCCGCGGCCGCCCGCCACGCGCCGAGCTGGTCGACCGCGGAGCGCAGCACCCAGCGGTCCAGCTCGCAGATCAGGTCCGACTGCTCGGCCACCGGGACGAAGGCCTCGGGGGTGAGCAGCCCGGCACCGGGCCGCTCCCAGCGGGCCAGCGCCTCGAAGCCGACCAGGTCGCCCGAGGCCACGTCGAGCACCGGCTGGTACAGCACGTGCAGCTCGCCGCCGGCCAGCCCGCGGCGCAGCGCCTCCTCGACGTCGCGGCGCTCGTCGACGTCCGCGCGCAGCCGGTCGTCGAAGACCTCGACCCGGCCGCGGCCGGTGTGCTTCGCCCGGTAGACGGCGGCGTCGGCCTGCGCGAGCAGCTCGTCGCCGTCGACCTCGCCGTCCTGGGCCACCGCGACGCCGACGCTCGCGCCGACGGCGACCGGCCGCGGGCCGCTCGCGGTGGCCACGACCAGCGGCTCGGACACCGCGGCGACCAGGCGCTCGCCCAGGGCGACCAGCTCGGCCACGTCGGCGACGGCCTCGACCAGCACGACGAACTCGTCCCCGCCCAGCCGGCACACGGTGTCCCCGGCCCGGGCCTGCTCCCGCATCCGGGCACCGACGGCCTGCAGGACGGCGTCGCCCGCGGCGTGGCCCGCGCGGTCGTTGACGCCCTTGAACCCGTCGAGGTCGACGAACAGCAGGCCGGTGGCCGCGCCGGCCCGGCGGGCGCGGTGCAGCGCGGACGTGGTGAGCTCCAGCGCCCGGGCCCGGTTGGGCAGGTCGGTGAGCGGGTCGTGCGCGGCCTGGTGGCTCAGCGCGGTCTGCAGCCGGTCGCGCTGGCGCAGCGAGGTGACCAGCTGCTCCACCGAGGCGTGCAGCACCTCCCCCAGCGGGCCGGGCAGCGGCTCGTCGAGCACCGGGTCGGCCAGGTCGCCGCGGGCGACCGCCCGGGCCTGGTCCTGCACCCGGCGCAGGCTGCCGACGGCGCCGCCCAGCGCCCGGCCCACCGAGCGGACCTCGCGCGGTCCGGCCACGTCGACGTCCACCAGGCGGCCCTGGGAGACCTCGTCGGCCTGGTCGGAGAGCCGGCGCAGCGCCCGGGTGACCTGCCGGCCGACCAGGGCCAGCACCAGGCCGGTGCCGAGGACCGCGAGCACCGCGGCGAGCACGGTGGCGTCCCGCTCGGCGGCCGCCCGCCGACCGTCGGCCGCGGCCGACGTGGCCGCGACGTCCACGGCGTCGGCGAGCACGGTGTTGGTCTGCTCGGTGACCGCCGCGGCGGCGAGCACCGTGCGCTGCAGCTGCAGCAGGCCCGGGGCGACGACGCGCTCCTGGGCCGCGGTCGACAGCACGTCCTCCACGGTGGCCGCCTCCGGCGTCGCGCCGAGCGCCACCGCGGCGGCCCGCAGGCGGGGGTCGGTCAGGCTGGTCAGCGCCGCGCGGGCCAGCTCGACGGCGCTGTGCGACTGCAGCCACTGCCACTGCCGGGCGGGGCCGTCGTCGGTGCCGGCCAGCACCAGCCAGCCCAGGTAGTCGACCACGTCGGGGTTCAGGCCGGCGGTCAGCTCGGCCACCAGCCGGACGTCGCGGATGGCGGCCACGGTCTGCGTGCTCGCCGCGGCGCTGGCCGCGGACACCACGACCGCGTTCTGCCGCTCGTGCAGGCGGTCGGAGACCGACGTCCAGCCCAGCCGCAGGGCGGTCGCGCCCGGCGCGGTGCCGGCGTCGACCTCCGCCCGCAGCGCGACGACCTGGGACTGCGCGGTGCGGGCGGCCCCGGCGGAGGCGGGCAGCCCGACGGCCAGCGCGAGCTGGGTGTTCGTCTCGGCGCGCACGCGGCCGGTGGCCTCGGCGAGCTCGTCGGCGACCGCGTCGGTGAACTGCGGCGTGATGCCCAGGGCGGTGCGTGCGGCGGGGTCGTCCAGGGCCGCGGCGACGACCAGGACGAGCAGCTCCTGGTCCACCGCGGCGGAGGCGCGGGCCAGCTGGCCGTACGCGCGCACCTGCTCGGCGGCCGTCGTCGACGCGTCGGCGGAGTCGGCGGCACGCACGGCGAGCACGACGGCGAAGGCGGTGAGGCTGCTCAGCGGCAGCACCACGAGCACGAGCAGCAGTGCCCACAGCGGGGTCCCCCGGCGTCCCCGGGCAGACCGATCATTCCGGGTCCACACAGACCGTATTTCGGCGGGCCGGGGGCACCGCTTGAGCGGTGCCCCCGGGCCTCACCCCCCGGGGTCAGGCGTCGGCGACCAGCGGGGCGACCTCGGTGCCCAGCAGCTCGATGCCGCGCAGCAGGTCGGCGTGGGCCAGCCGCGGGTTGGTCATCTGCACCGACAGCCGGTCGACACCGCCCAGCTGGTCGGAGATGCGGCGGATCTTCTCGGCCACCGTCTGCGGCGAGCCCATGAAGAACGCGCCGTCCGGGCCGGAGGTCGCGTCGAACTGGGCGCGGGTGGGCTGCCGGAAACCCCGCTCGCGGCTGATCTTGGCGAACATCTCGTGCCAGCCGGGGTAGATGGTGTCGGCGGCCGCCTCGGTGCTCTCGGCGACGTAGCCGAACACGTGCAGGCCCACCTGCAGCTGCTCGGGGGCGTGCCCGGCCTGGGCACCGGCCCGGCGGTAGAGGTCGATCAGCGGGGCGAACTGGCGCGGCTCGCCGCCGATGATGGCGACCATGAGCGGCAGGCCGAGCAGGCCGGCGCGGGCGAAGGACTCCGGGCTGCCGCCGACGCCGACCCAGATGGGCAGCCGCTCCTGCGCGGGGCGGGGGTACACGCCCTGGCCGGTCAGCGCGGGCCGGTGCTGCCCGGACCAGGTGACCCGCTCGGACTCGCGGATCTGCAGCAGCAGCTCGAGCTTCTCGGTGAACAGCGAGTCGTAGTCCGACAGCGGCAACCCGAACAGCGGGAAGGCCTCGGTGAAGGAGCCGCGGCCCACGACCAGGTCGGTGCGCCCGCCGGAGATCAGGTCGAGGGTGGCGAACTGCTGGAAGACCCGGACCGGGTCCGCCGCCGACAGCACGGTGACCGCGCTGCCCAGCCGGATCCGCTCGGTGCGGGCAGCCGCGGCGGCCAGGATGATCGCCGGGGCGGAGTCGTAGTACTCCGGGCGGTGGTGCTCGCCGATGCCGAAGGAGTAGAGCCCGACCTGGTCGGCCAGGGCGATCTCCTCCAGCAGGTGCGCCATCCGCTGCTGCGGCCCCACGGCCTCGCCGGTGGACGGGTCGGTGACTGCGGCGACGAAGCTGTCGATGCCGATGTGCATGGTCTCCCCCTCGGGACGGTGACGCCCTCACTGTAGTTCAACGTTCAACCGTCATGGGCGCGGGTTGTTCCCGGCCGGTACCGTGCCGGCACATGGGGGTTCGCCGGGGTGCCCTCGCCGTGCTGGCGGGGCTGGTGGTCGGTGCGCTGGGCGCGCCCGGGACCGCGGCCGCCGACCCCGGGGACACCGGCATCGGCTACGACGTGTCCTACCCGCAGTGCGACCAGCCGCTGCCGGCGGTGGCGTCCTTCGGCGTCGTCGGGGTCAACGGCGGCCTGGCGACGACGGCCAACCCGTGCCTGGAGGAGCAGCTGGCCTGGTCGGCCGGGCTGGGCCCGGTGCAGGTGTACGTCAACACCGCCAACCCCGGTCAGGTCCGCGACGCGGTCAGCACCTGGCCCCGCAGCGGCGACAGCCCCTACGGCGTCTGCGACGGCGACGCGGGCCCGGCCTGCTCCTACGTCTACGGCCGCACCCGCGCCGCGGTCGACATCCACGCCTTCCTGCTGCCCGCCGCCGCCCGCGCCGGCGTCCCCCTCGTGCCCGCCGAGCTCACCTGGTGGCTGGACGTCGAGACCACCAACACCTGGCAGACCGGCTCGGCCGCCGCGCGGGCGGCCAACCGGGCGACGCTGGAGGGCATGGCCGACTACCTGGCCGCCACCGGCGCACCGGTCGGGCTGTACTCCAGCGGCCAGCAGTGGGCGCAGATCGTCGGCTGGGTGCCGCCGGGGTCCTCGCTGCACGACCTGGACAGCTGGCTGGCCGGCGCGTCCGACCCGCTCGGCGCGGCCCAGCTGTGCGCCTCGGCCTCGCTGACCGGTGGCGGCGACGTCGTCCTGGCCCAGTACGTCACCGAGCTCGAGGGCCGGCTGCTCGACCACGACCTGCCCTGCTGAGCCCGCGCCCGGCAGACTCGCGCCCATGGACTCCGGTGCGGTGCGGTTCGGGTTGCTCGGCTACGGCTTCGGCGGGCGGTACTTCCACGCCCCGCTGCTGGCCGCGGCGGAGGGCGTCGAGTTCGTCGGGGTGGTGACGACGTCGGAGGAGCGCCGGGCGCTGGTCGCCGCCGACCACCCCGGCACCGCCTGCCTCGACTCGCTGGAGGCCCTGGCCGACGCCGGCGCCGAGGCGGTGGCCATCTCGACCCCGGCCGGCACGCACAGCGAGCTGACCGACCGGGCGCTGGACCTGGGCCTGGCGGTCGTCTGCGACAAGCCGTTCGCGCTGGACGCCGCCGCCGCGCAGGCATCGGTGGACCGCGCGGCCGCCGCCGGGCTGGCGCTCTCGCCGTACCAGAACCGGCGCTGGGACTCCGACTTCCTCACCCTGCGCCGGCTGGTCGCGGACGGCGCGCTGGGCGAGGTGCGGTCCCTGGAGTCCCGGTTCGAGCGGTGGGCGCCCGGCCCCGGGCCCGGGGTCGCCGGGGGCGGCACGCTGCTGGACTTCGGCAGCCACCTGGTCGACCAGGCGCTGGTGCTGCTGGGCCCGGTCACCGGCGTCCTCGCCCGCTGGTCGGTGCGGGAGTCCGGCCTGGACGACGACGTGCTCGTCGTGCTGGACCACGCCGGCGGCGCCCGGTCGGTGCTGCAGGGCAGCTGGCGGCAGGGCGCCCCCGGGCCGCGGCTGCGGGTGACCGGCTCGGCCGGCAGCTACGTCGTCGGCACCGGCACCGACGACCGCGGGCTGGGCGCCATGGACGGCCAGGAGGCAGCCTCCCTGGCCGGGGTGGCGCCCGCCGGGTGGGGCACCGAGCCGCCGGAGGCGTGGGGCCGGCTGCACACCGGTGCGGCGTCGGTGCCGGTGCCGAGCGAGCGCGGCGCGTGGAACACCTTCTACCCGGCCTTCGCCGACGCCGTCCGCGGCCGGGGCCCGGTGCCGGTCGACCCCCGCGACGCCGTCGCCACCGCCCGGGTGCTCGACGCCGCCCGGCGCAGCGCGGTCGAGGGCGGGATGGTGGCCCCGTGACCCTCTCCGCCACCGACCGCACCCACCTGGCCCGCTGCGTGGAGCTCGCCGAGGAGGCCCTGGACGCCGGGGACGAGCCGTTCGGCTCGCTCCTGGTCGCCGCCGACGGCACCGTGCTCGCCGAGGACCGCAACCGGATCGCCGGCGGGGACTCCACCCGGCACCCGGAGTTCGAGCTGGCCCGCTGGGCCGCCGAGCACGTGCCGGCCGACCAGCGGCCGGGCGCGACCGTCTACACCTCCGGCGAGCACTGCCCTATGTGCTCGGCCGCGCACGCCTGGGTCGGCCTGGGCCGGATCGTCTACGCCAGCTCCTCGGCGCAGCTCGCGCAGTGGCTCGAGGAGCTCGGCGTGGCCCCCGGCCCGGTGGCCACCCTGCCGGTGCGGGCGGTGGCTCCGGGGACCCCGGTCGACGGCCCCGACGAGGAGCTGTCCGCCCGGGTCCGGGAGCTGCACGTGCGGCTGCACCGCCGCGGCTGACCGGCCGCGGCGGCGCAGCGGGGTCAGATCGGCTCGACCTGGTCGGCCTGCGGGCCGCGGTCGCCGGGGCTGGCGGTGAACTGCACGCGCTGGCCCTCGTCGAGCTCGCGGTAGCCGCCCCGGTCGGGGATGGCCGAGAAGTGCACGAACACGTCGGGGCTGCCGTCGTCGGGGGCGATGAAGCCGAAGCCCTTGCCGGCGTTGAACCACTTCACGGTGCCCTCCTGCCCGCCCTGCAGCGGCGGCGGCACGTCCCGCGGCCCGGACTGCTGGCGCTGCGGCCGGCCGGCCCCCCGGGAGGGGTCGCGCCGGGCCTCGCGGCGGGCGGGGTCGCGGCGCGGGGGCGGGCCGGCCTGGCCCAGCGGCCGGACGACGTCGGCCTGCGGGCCGCGCTCGCCCTGGCTGGCGGCGAACTCCACCCGCTGGCCCTCGGCGAGGTCGCCGTAGCCGCCGTCGTCCTCGATCACCGAGAAGTGCACGAACACGTCGCGGGAGCCGTCGTCGGGCTCGACGAACCCGAAGCCCTTGTCACCGTTGAAGAAGCGCACGGTGCCCTGCTGCAGGCCCGAGCCGCCGCCCTGGCCGCCGTACCCGCCGCCACCGCCGCCGCCGCCGGACAACGGCTGCACGTGGGTGGCCTGCATGCCCCGGTCGCCCTGCGCGGCCTCGAACTCGACTCGCTGGCCCTCGTCGAGGGAGCGGTAGCCGCCGTCGTCGACGATCGCGGAGAAGTGCACGAAGACGTCGTCGCCGCCGTCGTCGGGCGAGATGAAGCCGAAGCCCTTCTCGCCGTTGAAGAACCGCACGGTGCCCTGGGGCAGCCCGGAGCCGGCCCCGGACCAGCCGCCGTCGTCGTACCCGCCACCGGCGTACCCGCCGGCCAGGGGCTCGACGTGGGTGGCCTGCATGCCCCGGTCGCCCTGCGCGGCCTCGAACAGCACCCGCTGGCCCTCCTCGAGGGAGCGGTAGCCGCCGTCGTCGACGATCGCGGAGAAGTGCACGAAGACGTCGTCGCCGCCGTCGTCGGGCGAGATGAAGCCGAAGCCCTTCTCGCCGTTGAAGAACCGCACGGTGCCCTCGGCACCGCCGCCGGAGCTGCGCTGCGCGCGGGCGGGCTCGCGGCGCGGGGCCTCCCGGCGCGGGCCGCGGTCGTCGCGGCGGTCGTCCCGGCGGGGCTCGCGCGAGGCGGAGCGGTCGACCTGGACCGGCGGGCCGCCCAGCGGGACCACCCGGTCGGCCTGCAGGCCGCGCTGGCCCGGGCTGGCCTCGTACTCGACCCGGGCACCCTCGTCGAGGCTGCGGAACCCGCCGCGGTCCTCGATGGCCGAGAAGTGCACGAAGACGTCCTCACCGCCGTCGTCGGGGCCGATGAACCCGAACCCCTTCTCCGCGTTGAACCACTTCACGAACCCCTGCGGCATGCCCTGCTCCTGCTTCCTGCTGCTCCGTGGCACCGGTGTGCCGTGCTCCAGCGTCCCACCTGCCGTGCTCAGTCCTCCGGAGGGTGCACCGGCCGGGGCGCGAGCACCAGGCACAGCGCGCCGATCGCGGCGAGGAGGTAGAGGCTGGCGAGCCGGTAGACGACCACCGCGGGCACCGCCTGCGCGGCGGGCAGACCGGCCGCGACCAGCGCGGAGGCCACCGCGGCCTCGACGACGCCGATGCCGCCGGGGGTCAACCGGGTGGAGGAGACCAGCGCGCCCGCGGCGAAGGCCAGCACCGCGCCCCGCAGCGACAGCTGCGCGCCGACCGCGTACACCGCCAGCAGCAGGCACAGCGCGTCCAGCAGCCAGTTGGCCACCGCCAGCAGCCCGGCCAGCGCGGCGTTGCGGAAGCCCGGGCGGATCGAGCCGAGCGAGGTCAGCGCGTCGTCGACGGCCGGGCCGACGACCGCCGGCCGCAGCACCCGGAACCAGCGGGACAGCGGCGAGAGGACGGCGGCCAGCAGCTTGACCACGAGGTCCTTGGCCTCGGGGCTGCGGGTGACGGCCAGCAGCGTGAGCACCGGGACGACGGCGGCGACCGACGCGATCGAGGCGACCGCGGCGCCGAAGGGGCTGCTGGTGGCCGACGCGCTCACCGCGACCACCGCGGCCAGCGCCACGGTCGAGCACACGCCGGACACCGCCAGCACCCAGCTGACCAGCGCCGCGCTGTTGCCCAGGTCGCGCATCCGGCGGAAGGCGTAGGCGACGCTGGCCGCCGACCCGGCCAGCGGCAGGCCGACGGAGATGGCGTTGCCGCCGTAGACGGTGGCGGTCAGGCTGCCGGTCGGGGCCGTGCCGCCGCCGGCGCGCAGCAGCAGCTGCTGCTGCCAGACCAGGCACTGCATGGACAGCAGCTGCACCGCGACCGCGGCGACCGCCCAGCGCAGGTCGGTGCCCGACAGGGTGCGGAACCAGCCGACCACCGACTGCCAGAAGACCGCCAGCAGCACCACCGTGCCGACCGCCAGCACCCCGCCGAGGGCCGGGCGCCACCACCGCGCGACCGCACCGCGGGTGTCCGCGGTGTCCTGGCCGCCCGGGTGCTCCGGGTCCGGACCGGTGCTCATCGGGGATGACCGTAGCGACCCGTGCGCCCCGGGACCCCCGACAGGCGGCACCGGGGAGTCCGGTCTGCCCCGCACGGGTGAGGCGGCACCTGTCCGACCTCGGGTCTTCACCCTCTGCACACCCGGCTCCGACCCGACGCACACCCGGGCGGGCACCGCGCCCCCCGTGACCAGGCCACTGTCCCCCGTCGCGCCCCGTCCCGCGCGTCAGGGGCCCCACGACCCCGTCGCGTGGGAGGACGTCCGCTGGGCGCTGCTGACCCCGGTGCTGGGCCCGCTGGCCGACCGCAGCCCGGACGTGGCGATCGCCCTGCTCGGCGCGGTCGACGAGGCCGTGGCCGCCGGCCGGGCCCAGTGGCGGCGCCGCCGCTGACCGGGGTCGTCGGTGGGTGGCCGTAGCGTGGTGCCCATGAGCCGCACGCACCCCGAGCTGAAGACCCCGCCGCCCCTCCCGGAGGGGGGCCTGCGGATCGTCGCGCTCGGCGGGCTCGGCGAGATCGGCCGCAACATGACCGTCTTCGAGCACGAGGGCAAGCTGCTGGTCGTCGACTGCGGCGTGCTGTTCCCCGAGGAGCACCAGCCCGGGGTCGACGTGATCCTCCCCGACTTCACCTCGATCCGGGACCGCCTGGACGACGTCGTGGCCATCGTGCTCACCCACGGCCACGAGGACCACATCGGCGGCGTGCCCTACCTGCTGCGCGAGCGCCGCGACATCCCGCTGGTCGGCTCCCGGCTCACCCTGGCCTTCATCTCGGCCAAGCTGGAGGAGCACAAGATCAAGCCGGTGCTGCGCGAGGTCACCGAGGGCGAGCGGGTGCCCTTCGGCCCCTTCGAGACCGAGTTCCTCGCCGTCAACCACTCCATCCCCGACGCCCTCGCCGTGGCCATCCGCACGAAGGCCGGGCTGGTGCTGCACACCGGCGACTTCAAGATGGACCAGTTCCCCCTCGACCGGCGGATCACCGACCTGCGCGGCTTCGCCCGCCTCGGCGAGGAGGGCGTGGACCTCTTCCTCACCGACTCCACCAACGCCGAGGTGCCCGGCTTCACCCTGAGCGAGGGCGACCTGGTGCCGGCCATCGAGACGGTGTTCCGCACCGCCCCCAAGCGGGTCATCGTGTCCAGCTTCGCCAGCCACGTGCACCGCATCCAGCAGGTGCTCAACGCCGCGCACGCGCACGGCCGCAAGGTCGCCTTCGTGGGCCGCTCGATGGTCCGGAACATGGGCATCGCCCGCGAGCTGGGCTACCTCGACGTGCCGCAGGGCCTGGTCGTCGACCTCAAGCAGATGGACAAGCTCCCGCCCGACCAGGTCTGCGTCATCTGCACCGGGTCGCAGGGCGAGCCGATGGCCGCGCTGTCCCGGATGGCCAACCGCGACCACGTCATCCGCATCTCCGAGGGCGACACGGTCCTGATGGCCAGCTCGCTGATCCCGGGCAACGAGAACGCCATCTACCGGATCATCAACGAGCTCACCCGGTGGGGCGCGAACGTCGTGCACAAGGGCAACGCCAAGGTGCACGTGTCCGGCCACGCCAGCGCCGGCGAGCTCGTCTACTGCTACAACGTCGTCAAGCCGCGCAACGTCATGCCGGTGCACGGCGAGTGGCGCCACCTGAAGGCCAACGGCGAGCTGGCGGTGAAGACCGGCGTGCACCCGCGCGGGGTCGTGCTGGCCGAGGACGGCCAGGTCGTCGACCTCGTCGGCGGCAAGGTGCGGGTCACCGGCAAGGTGAGCGCGGGCAACGTCTACGTCGACGGCGCGACCGTGGGCGGGGCGACCGAGGCCTCGCTGAAGGACCGGCGCAACCTCGCCGAGGAGGGTGTCATCACGGTGGTGGCCATCGTCGACGCCGACACCGGCCTGCTGGCCGAGCCGCCGGACTTCCTGGCCCGCGGGTTCGTGCACGACGAGGGCACCTTCGACGGCGTCGTCCCGCTGATCGAGAAGGCGCTGGCCAAGGCGGCCGAGGAGGGCGTGGGCGGCGCACTGCAGCTCGAGCAGCTGATCACCCGGGCGGTGGCCCAGTGGGCGCACCGCAACGGCCGGCGCAGCCCGATGATCATCCCGGTGGTCATCGACGCCTGAGGAAGGACCCCCTCGCCCCCACGACGTGCTGCGCCCGCCGCGGTGCCCTGCGAGGGGGCGTCCCAGCGTGTCGCTAGGCGGCGCGGCCGTACCAGCCTGCGAGCAGGTCGTGCCGGACGGCGACGGGCAGCGCGCCCCAGCGCAGCAGGGCGGCGCGCTCGGGTTGGGCGCTGGCCCGGGCCAGCCGGCCCAGCTCGCGGACGCGGTGGGCGAGGGGTGCCGTCGAGCCGCGGCCGCCGACGAGGCGGAGCGGGGCGATCGGCCCGGTCAGGGCCTGGCACAGGGAGTCGTACGCCGCCGTGATCGCGGCCTGGTGCGCGGGGTCGGACCACAGCGGGCACCGGCCCGGGTGCCCGACGGAGGCTGCTGGAGCGCTCATGCCCCGGATATCGGCAGTGCACGTCCGGATCGTGACCCAGCCGTGACCGCGGTCGGGTACAGCGGTGCACCGCCGGGCCGTGCACGACCTGTCCGCCGCGGTGAACGCCGGCCGGTCCGGCGCCGTACCCCCTCCGGGCACCACGACGGAGGGAGGCGGCCATGACCGCGGGACGCACGGGTGGCCGGCTCACCGCCCTGCGACGCCGGGCACCGGATCCGGTCGAGACCTTCGACGCCCGCGCCGCGTACGCCGCGCACGGGGCCGAGCTCTACCGGTTCGCGCTGCGCCAGCTCGGCGACGAGGGCGCCGCGCAGGACGTCGTCCAGGAGGTCTTCCTGCGCGCCTGGCGGGCCGCGGACTCCTACGACCCGCAGCTCGCCGGCCTGCGCACCTGGCTGTTCGCGATCGCCCGCAACGTGGTGGTCGACGAGGCCCGCCGCTTCGCCGTCCGGCCCTGGCAGCGGGCGCTGACCGACGACGCCGGCGCCGACGTGCCGGTCGACGCCGGCCTGGACGAGCGCGTGGTGGACGCCTGGGTCGTCGAGGAGGCGCTGGCCCGGCTGGGCCCCGACCACCGCACGGCCATCGTGCAGACCCACCTGCGCGGCCGCCCGCACGGCGAGGTGGCCGCCGAGCTCGGCATCCCGGTGGGCACACTGCGCAGCCGGGTCTTCTACGGGCTCAAGGCGCTGCGGCTGGCACTGGAGGAGATGGGGGTGGAGCCGTGAGCACGCACCGCGAGCTCCGTGAGCAGCTGGGGGTCTACGCGCTCGGCCACGGCACGCCGGCCGAGCGGGCCGCGCTCTGCGCACACCTGGACGGCTGCGCCGACTGCCGCGCCGAGCTGGCCGCCCTCGCCCCGCTGCGCGACCGGCTGGCCCTGGCCGATCCCGACCGGCTCGACGACGTCCCCGCGCCGCCGGCCGGGTTGGGTGACCGGGTGCTGGCCGGCATCGCCGCCGAGCAGACAGCCGGCCGGGCCGCCGTGGTCCCCCTGCGGCGGCGCCGGTGGGTGGCCGCCGCGGCGGCCGCCGGGATCGCCGCGGCCGGGTTCGGCGTCGGCTGGCTGGTCCGCCCGGTGCCGGAGCCGCCGCCGCTGGAGCCGGTGGCCGTGCAGGTCGCGGTGCCGCAGGTGGAGGCCAGCGCCGACGTCGTCCCGCACACCTGGGGCATGGAGGTGCAGCTGCACGGTGCCGGCTTCACCCCCGGCGAGGTCTACCGGGCCCAGGTCACCGAGGACGACGGCCGGGTCGTGCCCGCCGGGGAGTTCCTGGGCACCGGGGAGGCGGAGATGGTGTGCAACCTCAACAGCTCGGTGCTCCGGGAGGACGCGGCGTCCTTCGCGGTGCTCGACAGCTCCGGCGCGGTGGTGCTGACGTCCTCGCTGTGAGGTGAACGCGGCCGGGTCGGGCGCCGTATGCCCCGGGGACAGCGACCCCGAGCACTGGAGCCCGACGATGTCCCGCACCCGCACCGCCCTCCTGCGCACCGCCGTCGTCACCGGCGCGGCCGGCGCCCTCGCGCTGACCGCCGTCGGCCCCGCCGCCGCCGAGACCGAGGTGCCCGAGCCGGCCACCTTCACCAGCGCCTTCACCGCGATGGCCACCCCCGACATGGTGGTCAACAACGACGGGGTGGCCACCCCCGGCGAGCCCGGCGCGAGCGGCACGTTCACCTACCGGATCAACTCCGACACCGAGGTCATCTGCTACGACATCCGCCTGACCGGCGTCACCCCGCCCTACCAGTCGCCGGCCAAGACGGCCACGCACATCCACCAGGGCGACGCCGGCCAGGCCGGGCCGCCGCGGATCGCGTTCCCGAACCCGGAGGACGACGGCAGCGGCACCCTGGTCAGCTCCGGCTGCCTGCAGGGGCCCTTCACCACCGGCCTGGCCCCCGAGGGCACCGACACCGGCCAGGGCTTCACCCTCGACCAGATCGAGGCCGACCCGTCGGCGTTCTTCACCGACACCCACACCGCCGCCTACGCCGCCGGGGCGGTCCGCGGCCAGCTGACCGAGATCCCGGTCGGCGGGGTGGAGACCGGTGCCGGCGGCGCGTCGGCCAACGCCGCCCAGGACGGGTCCACGGGGACCGTCGTGGGCGTGGTCGGCGGCGCAGCCCTGCTGGCCGGGACCGGCGCGGTCGCCCTGCGCCGCCGGGCGACCCAGCAGTGAGGTCCCGCGGGCTCCGTCGCCTCGCGCTGGCCGCCGGTGCCGCGCTGGCGCTGACGGCCTGCGGCGGAGCGGCGGAGCCCGCGGCCGCACCCCCGGCGCCCTCCCCCGCCGGGACGACGCCACCCGCACCGCCGACGTCCGCACTGGACCCGGCCGCCGTCCCGGAGCCGACCGCGGTGTCCATCCCCGCCCTCGGCGTGCGGCAGGAGCTGATCGGGCTCGGGGTCGCCGGGGACGGCACCGCCGAGGTGCCCACCGACTTCGACGACGTCGGCTGGTTCGCCCCCGGTGGCCGGCCCGGCGCCCGCGGCCCGACGGTGCTGATGGGCCACGTCGACTCCACGGCCGGCCCGGCGGTGTTCTACGACCTCCGCGCGCTGGCCCCGGGCGACGTCGTGGACCTCACCGTCGCCGACGGCTCGACCGCCACCTACACGGTCACCGGCACCGAGCAGGTCGCGAAGGACACCTTCCCCACCGCGGCGGTCTTCGGCGCCACGACGCAGGACGTGCTGCGGCTGATCACCTGCACGGGCGCCTTCGACGCCGGCGCCCGCAGCTACACCGACAACCTGGTCGTGACGGCGGTGCGCAGCGGCTGAGTAGGGTCGCCCGCCGTGGCGAACGTGCTCTCGATCCAGTCCCACGTGGCCTACGGGCACGTCGGCAACGCGTCGGCGGTCTTCCCGCTGCAGCGCCTGGGCCACGAGGTCTGGCCGGTGCACACGGTGCAGTTCTCCAACCACACCGGCTACGGCTCCTGGACCGGCCGGGTCTTCGACGGCCAGGCCGTGGACGAGGTCGTGGACGGCATCGCCGCGCGCGGCGTGCTGGGCAGCTGCGACGCGGTGCTGTCGGGCTACCTGGGCTCGGCCGACATCGGCCACGCCGTCGTCGGCACCGTCGCCCGGGTCCGGGAGGCCAACCCGTCGGCGGTGTACTGCTGCGACCCGGTGATCGGGGACGTCGGCCGCGGCGTGTTCGTGCGCCCGGGCATCGCGGAGTTCATGCGCGACGTCGCGGTGCCCGCCGCCGACGTCGTCACCCCCAACCACTTCGAGCTCGACCTGCTCACCGGCCGGGGGACGCGGACGCTGGCCGAGGTGCGCGACGCCGTCGCCGCGCTCCAGGCCACCGGCCCGCGGGTGGTGCTGGTGACCAGCCTGGACGTCGAGGACACCCCCGAGGACGCCGTCGACCTGCTCGCCGCCGAGGGCGGCCGGGCGTGGCGGGTGCGCACCCCGGAGCTGGGCCTGTCGGTCAACGGCGCCGGTGACGCGATCGCGGCGCTGTTCCTGGCGCACTGGATGTCCTCGGGGTCGGCGGCCACCGCGCTCGGGGCGGCGGCGTCCTCGGTGTTCGGACTGCTGCGGATGACCGCCGAGGCGGGCAGCCGGGAGATCCTGACGGTGGCCGCGCAGGAGGAGTTCGTCGCACCGAGCCGGACCTTCGAGGTCGTCGAGGTCTGAGCGGGACGCGCGACCAGGACGCTTGACCCAGAAGGTCGGGTGGGTCACGCTCCCCCGGTGGTCGCAGACGTCCCGAGCCGGACGACGGCCGGCGCCCGCGCCCTGCTGGCCGCCTTCTGCGCGCTGGTCGCGGCCACCCAGGTGCTCTGGCTGACCTTCTCCCCCGTCACCGACGAGTCCGCGCGCGCCCTGGGCGTGGGCGCCGGCGCGGTCGCCGTCCTGGCCGCGGTCAACCCGTTCGCCTTCGTCCTGCTGGCCCTGCCCGCCGGCCGGTGGCTCGAGCGCTCGCTGGTGCCCGCGCTGGCCGCCGGGGCGGCGCTGACCGTCGCCGGGGCGCTGGTCCGGGCGACCGCGGTGGACTCCTACGCCGTCGTGCTGGCCGGGCAGCTGGTCCTGTCGCTGGGCCAGCCGCTGGTGCTGGGCGCCACCACCGTCGTCGCGGTCCGCTACACCGCCCCGGCCGGGCGCACCGCGGCCATCTCGGCGGCCAGCGCCGCCCAGTTCGTCGGCATCCTGGTCGCCGCGCTGGTGGCCGGACCGGTGGTGGGCGCGGTGGGCCTGGGTGGGTTCCTGCGGGCCGAGGCGGCCGCCGTCGCGGTCGTCGGCGCCGCGGTCGTGGTGCTGCTGCTGCGGGTCGCGCCCCGCTCGGTCCCCGCCGCCGCGGCCGCCGCGCCCGCCCGGTGGGGCCGGGACCGCGTGCTGGTGCTGCTGGGCGTCGTGCTGTTCGTCGGCGTCGGGGTCTTCAACGCCGTCGCGACCTGGCTGGACCCGGTGCTCGACGCGCTCGGGCGGCCGGGCACCGCGGGCCCGCTGATCGCCGGGATGACCGTCGCCGGGATCGCCGGGGCCGCCGTGCTGCCCGCCTGGGCGGCCGGCCGGGACCGCCGCCGGGGCGTGCTGCTGGCCGCGGCGCTCGCCGCCGTCGCCGGCTTCGGGCTGGCCGGGGCGCTGCCGGCCGCGGCCGCGGGCCCGGTGCTGCTCGGGGTGCTGCCCCTGGTCGGGTTCGTGCTGCTGGCCGGCCTGCCGGTCGCCCTGGAGTGGGCCGAGCTGCACGTCGGCGCCGACCGGGCGGCCCGGGCGACCAGCCTGCTGCTGCTGGCCGGCAACGCCGGGGGCGTCGTCCTGGTGCTGGCCGTCGAGGTCGCCGGGGGCCAGCCGCGGCCGACCCTGCTGCTGCTCGCCGCGCTCGGGCTGCCCGCGGCCGTCGCGGCCTGGCTGCTCCCCCGCCGGGTCCGGACCGCTGCGGCTCAGTCCTCGTAGCCGTCCGCGGGCGCCGGCACGGGCGTCACGACGTCCGGGGTGAGGGCCGGCTCCGGGTAGCCCTCGGTGGGGTGCGGCAGCGAGGGGGCGTACCGGCCCACCACCTCGACCCACTGGTCGGCGGCCCCGGCGACCTCGCCGTCGAGCACCACCCGCACGGCCGAGGCGTCGGCGGCGCAGCACGCGATCCGGATCCGGGTCAGGTACCAGCCGCCGCCCTCCCGCGGGGACAGGAAGCCGACCAGCCGGATGTCCCGGCCCTCCAGCGGCGCGGTGTCGCTCTGCTGGGTGCGGATCGCGTAGCCCGACAGGGTCAGCGTGCGGTAGGTCTCGCCGGGGTCGTCGGCGCCGATGCCCAGCGGGACGTCCGACCGCGGCGCGGCGACCGGCGCGGCCTGCCGCTCGGCCGTCCACGCCCCCAGCGGCCCGGGGGCGACCACCAGCAGGACGGCGACCGGGGCCAGCAGCAGCCAGGCGACGGGCGGGCCCGGGTGGCCGTCGTCCGTGCCGGGCCGGGCCCGCAGCACCCCCACCAGGCCGACGACGAGCACGACCACGCCCGCGGCGACCAGCAGCGGGCGGAACCCGGCCTGCACGTAGGCCAGGTAGCCCTCCCCCAGCGACACCCGCAGGGTCACCCCGCCCAGCAGGACCAGCAGCAGGTGCTGGGTCAGCCGGCTCACAGCAGCCACCAGCCCACGAACGCGGCCGCGGCCACCGCGACGACGAACGTCACCGGGGCGAAGCGCACGGCGAACCGCGACCCGAAGGTGCCCGCCTGCAGCGCGACCAGCTTGACGTCGACCGCCGGGCCGACGACGAGGAAGGCCAGCCGGGCGCTGAGGGAGAACGAGGTCAGCCCGGCGGCGACGAACGCGTCGGCCTCCGAGCAGATGGCGAGCACGACGGCGAGCAGCGCCAGCACCAGGACGGCCAGGACCGGCTCGTCGGCGACCGCGTCCAGCCAGGCCCGGGGCACGACCACCTGCAGGGTGGCGGCGGTCAGCCCGCCGACGACGAGGAAGCCGCCGGCGTGCACCAGGTCGTGCTGCACCACGCCGAGGAAGGCCGCCGCCCGGCCGGTGCCGGCGGTGTGCCCGTGCCGCACCGGCGGGCGCAGCCACTCGCCGCGGCCGAACGCCGACCACAGCCAGCCCATGACCACCGCGACGGCCAGCGAGGCCAGGAAGCGCGCGACGACCATCTCGGGGTCGTCGGGGAAGGCCACCGCGGTGGCCACCAGCACCACCGGGTTGATCGCCGGCGCCGAGAGCAGGAAGGCCAGCGCCGCCGCCGGGGTCACGCCGCGGCGGACCAGGCTGCCGGCCACCGGCACCGAGGCGCACTCGCAGCCGGGCAGCACCAGCCCGGCGGCCCCGGCAACCGGCACCGCGAGGGCGGGCCGGCGGGGCAGCGCGCGGGCGAAGAAGGACGGCGGCACCAGCGTGCTGATCGCCGCGGACAGCAGCACCCCGAGCACCAAGAAGGGCAGGGCCTGCAGGCAGACCGCGACGAAGACGGTGGACCAGGCCCGCACCGCTGCGCCGTCGAAGGCCCCCGGCAGCAGGAACCGGGCGGCGACCACGGCCAGCAGCAGCACCACGAGCACGTCGGTCGAGCGGACCCGCGCCCGCGTGACCTGCACCTCGTCGTGCACCCCGCCACTCCTCCTGAACATGGTTCTCATCTACCGTGACGCCGCACAGCGTCGCACGCCGCCCCCGAGACCGAGGAGCTCCCCGTGGCAGAGCAGAAGAAGTCCCGCACCGCCGGCGCAGGGTCCCTGCTGCGCAAGGCCGTCGGCACCGTCGCCACCGGGGTGGTCGGCGTGGTCGTCGTCCGCGCGGCCGAGCGCGGGGAGCCCGGCAGCCTGCCGCGCCGGGTCGCCGTGGCCGCCACCAAGGCCGGGATCCTCGGCGCCCGCCGGGCGGAAAAGGCCGTGGAGCGCACCCGGCTGGCCGCCGGCGACGTCCGGGCGCAGGCCTACGCCGACCTCGGCGAGCAGGCCCCGCCCCCGGCCGACCGCTCCGCCGGGCACGACCACAGCCACTGATGATCGTCTCCGACGCGGGCGGTCGGCTGCGGCTGGCCGTCCCGGGGCTGGCCGGGTCGCCGTCGCGGTCGGTCGTCGTGGAGGACCTGCTCGACGAGGTGCCCGGCGTGCTGGCCGTGCAGGCCTTCCCGGTCACCGGGCACGTGGTGGTCTGGACCGCCCCGGACACCGACCGGGACGCCGTCCTCGCCGCCGTCGCCGCCGCGGTCGAGCGGCCGGCGGACGTGCCGGTGGCCCGGGCGCCGCGCTCGGCCGACGTCGGCAACGGCGAGCTGCTGCGGATCGCCGTCGGCGGCGCCGCCCTGGTGCTGCTCGGCGTCCGCCGGTACGTGCTGGGCCGCCCGCCGGTGCTGTCCGGCCAGAGCCGGCTGGCCGCCACGGCGGTCACCGTGTTCACCGGCTACCCGTTCATGAAGGGCGCGGTCGGCGCGCTCACCGGGCAGCGCACGGCCGGCACCGATGCGCTGGTCACCGCCGCCACTGTGGCCAGCCTGCTGCTGCGCGAGAACGTCGTCGCGCTGACCGTGCTGTGGCTGCTCAACATCGGCGACTGGCTGCAGGACCTCACCCTGCGCCGCACCCGCAACGCCATCTCCGCGTTGCTGGCCGGCACCGAGTCCACCGCGTGGGTGGTCGCCGCCGACGGCGTCGAGCAGCAGGTGGACCTGGCCCGGCTGCGGGTCGGGGACCTGGTGGTCGTGCACGAGCAGGCCACCATCGCCGTGGACGGCGAGGTCGTCGAGGGCGAGGGCGTGGTCGACCAGGCCGCCATCACCGGGGAGCCGCTGCCGGTCACCGTGCGGCCCGGGTCGACGGTGCACGCCGGGTCGGTCAACCTGCGCGGCCGCGTCGTGGTGCGCGCCTCGGCCACCGGCTCGGACACCGCGATCGGCCGGATCATCGCGCGGGTCGAGCAGGCCCAGGACGACCGGGCGCCCATCCAGACCGTCGGCGACACCTTCTCCCGCCGCTTCGTCCCGGCGTCCTTCGCGCTGGCCGCGGTCACCTGGCTGGTCACCCGCGACGTGCGCCGGGCGATGACGATGCTGCTGGTGGCCTGCCCCTGCGCGGTGGGCCTGTCCACGCCCACCGCGGTCAGCGCGGCCATCGGCAACGGCGCCTCCCGCGGCGTGCTCATCAAGGGCGGCGCCCACCTGGAGGCCGCCGGCCGGGTCGACGCCGTCGTGTTCGACAAGACCGGCACGCTGACCGTCGGGCGCCCGGTGGTCACCAACGTCGTCTCCTTCGACGCGGGCTGGACACCGGAGCAGGTGCTCGGCTATGCGGCCTCCTCGGAGATCCACTCCCGGCACCCGCTGGCCCAGGCCGTCATCCGCTCCACCGAGGAGCGGCACGTGTTCATCCCGCCGCACGAGGAGTGCGAGGTGCTGCTCGGCCTGGGCATGCGGACCCAGGCCGACGGCCGCGTGCTGCTGCTGGGCAGCGAGGCGCTGATGGCCGCCGAGGGCGTCCCGGTGCCCGAGGACGCGCTGCGCTGGCTGGCCGACCTGCGGGCCCAGACGGAGACCCCGCTGCTGCTGGCCGTGGACGGCGCGCTGGTCGGGCTGGTCAGCCTGCGCGACGAGGTCCGCGCCGAGGCGCCCGAGGTGCTCGCGGCGCTGCGGGCCGGCGGGGTGCGCCGCATCGTCATGCTCACCGGCGACCACGCCACCAGCGCGGCCGCGGTCGCCGGGCAGCTGGGCATCGACGAGTGGCGGGCCGAGGTGCTGCCCGAGGACAAGCAGGACGTCGTCCGCGCGCTCGCCGCCGAGGGCTTCACCGTCGCGGTGATCGGCGACGGCACCAACGACGCCCCCGCCCTCGCCGCGGCCGACATCGGCATCGCGATGGGGGTGTCGGGCACCGACGTCGCGGTGGAGACCGCCGACGTGGCCCTGGTCGGCGACGACCTGCGACACCTGCTGGACCTGCGCGACCTCGGCGGGCGGACCCTCCAGATCGTCCGGCAGAACTACGGCCTGTCGATCGCGGTCAACGGCCTGGGCCTGGCCGTCGCCGGCGCCGGGGCGCTGTCGCCGGTGCTGGCCGCGGTGCTGCACAACGCCAGCTCGGTGGCGGTGGCGGTCAACTCCGCCCGGCTCGTCCGCTACCGCCGCTGATCCTGGGCGGCGCTCAGCGGAGGAGGGCGGCGCGCAGCGCGGTGACCAGCTGCTCGTCGGTCCAGCCCGCCGCCCGGCCGATCCGCACCAGGTCGGCCGCGGCGTCGGCGACCAGGCCCGCGGCCGGGGCGGGCGCCGCCGGGCCGGCGACGACGGTGCCGGTGCGGCGGCGGGACTGCACCACCCCGGTGGCCTCGAGCTCCCTGTAGGCCCGGGCCACGGTGCCGACGGCCAGGCCCAGGTCGGCGGCCAGGGCGCGGGCCGCGGGCAGCCGGTCGCCACGGACCAGCTGCCGGGCGCCCACCAGTGCCGTGACCTGCTCGCGCAGCTGCTCGTAGACCGGCACCGGCGAGGTGACGTCGACCCGAAGGGTCAGCCGCCCGGCGTCGGTCTCGGTCACGCGGGCACCGCCGGCACCGGGGACGGCGGCGGGCCGGACGGCGCGGGCGGGGCCGGCCGCAACCGGGGTGCGGGGAGCACGAGCAGCAGCAGGCCGGCCAGCACCGCCAGGCCACCGGCCAGCGCGCCCACGGTGCCCAGGACGACGAGCGCCGGGTGCCCGCCCACCGACAGGACGCCGTCGCCGATCCCCACCTCGGTGGCGGTGGCCACCGAGCGCACGGCCCCGCCGACCACGACCAGCAATGCGCCCAGCTCGACCAGGAGCCCGGCTGCGGCGCCGCGCAGCACCCGGTGCACCGACGCCGCCCGCAGGACCGCCTCCGCGCCGTCGTCGCCGGGGACCGCGGGCCGGACCAGGGCGGTGCGCAGCGCCAGCGCGACCAGGAGCAGGACGACGGCGGTGCCGGCGAGCACCGGGACGGCGAACACCGACCCCGGGTAGGGCCCGACGACCGCCGGCCCGGCCGGCCCCAGCCCGTCGGGCAGCACCGTGACCGGGCCCGCGAGCGTCCGGCCGTCCGCCGCCGCGGTGGCCCAGCCGACCGCCGCGACGAGCACCACGCCCGTCGCGGCGCCGACGAGCACGCGACGCACCCGGAGCGCCGCGGCGGGGAACCGGCGCCGCACCAGCGAGGCCGTGCGCACCGCGCCGCGCTGGCGCGGCCAGGCGGACTCCCCCACCCACAGCACACCGGTGTGCACCGCGGCGAAGACCAGCGGGACCAGCGCCGCCGACACCCCGGAGCCCAGGCCGGCGGCCGTGTCGGTCAGCCCGACGGCCGCGGCGGCGGCCACCCCGGCGAGCACCGCGAGCCCGCCGGCGCCGGTCCCGTGCCGCCGGGCGTCGGCCACGACCGCGGCGAGCTGCCGGCGCCGGACCGCCGTCGTCACCAGCCCGGCGCCGACGGTGAGCCCGACCAGCGCGACCAGCACCACCGGCACCGAGGAGAACAGCCCGCTCATCAGGACCTCCGAGGCAATGAACCAATGCATCGGTACATTGGCCTACCGGGGCCGGGCTGTCAACGACCCCTCGTCGGGTAGGGCAGCAGGGCCATCTCGCGGGCGTTCTTGATCGCCCGGGCGACCGCGCGGTGCTCCTGCGGGTCCAGGCCGGTGACCCGGCGGGCCCGGATCTTCCCGCGGTCGCTGAGGAAGGTGCGCAGCAGGGCGGCGTCCTTCCAGTCCACCGGCCCGTCCAGCCGCCGGCGACGGCGCGGCCGCGGCGGGGGCTTCACCAGCTGGCCTTGGTGATGCCGGGCAGCTCGCCCCGGTGCGCCATCTCGCGCATCCGCACCCGGGAGAGGCCGAAGGTGCGCAGGTACCCGCGCGGGCGGCCGTCGGCGACGTCGCGGTTGCGCACCCGGGTGGCCGAGGCGTCCCGGGGCATGCGCTGCAGCGCGGCCACCGCGGCGGCCCGCTGGGCGTCGTCCCCGGTGCGCAGCTGCTCCTTGAGCTCCGCCCGCCGCGCGGCGTACCGCGCGACCACCTGCTTGCGCTGCTCGTTCCTGGCGATCTTCGAGGTCTTGGCCACGTCAGCGCTCCTCCTTGAACTCGACGTGCCGACGGATGACCGGGTCGTACTTCCGGAGGACCAGGCGGTCGGGGTCATTGCGCCGGTTCTTGCGGGTCACGTAGGTGTAGCCGGTGCCAGCGGTGGACTTCAGCTTGATCACCGGCCTCACGTCGGTCGCCCGGGCCATCAGCGAGCCCCCCGCTCGCGCTGGACCCGCGCCCAGACGGCCTCGATGCCCTGCACGTCGATGGTCTTGATGCCGCGGGTGGAGACGGTCAGCCGCACGTAGCGGCCCTCGCTGGGCAGCCAGAAGCGCTTGCGCTGCAGGTTGGGGTCGAAGCGGCGGTTGGTCCGCCGGTGGGAGTGGCTCACGGCCTTGCCGAAGGTCGGCTTCCGGCCGGTCACCTCGCAGTAGGTGGTCATGGCGCCACACCCTAACTGAGAATGATTCCCATTCGCGTGTACGGTCTGCCGTCATGAGCCGAACCCCGCTGGTCCTGGTGGCCGGCCTCCAGCCAGCGCACACCGCCCGCGTCGCCGCCGACCTGCGGCGCGCCGCACCCGGCACCGTCGTGGTGCACCACGACGTCCGCGGTCTGGCCGAGGGCGTCGTCATCCGGACCGTCCGCGCCGACGACGGCACCGAGCAGACCGCGCTGGAGCTCGCCCACGGCTGCCTGTCCTGCACGCTGCGGCTCGACGTCCTCCCCCTGCTCCGCGAGCTGGCCGCCCGGCCGGGCACCGCCCGCATCGTGCTGGAGCTGGACCCGGCGCTGGAGCCCGAGCAGCTGTGCGTCGCCCTGGACGCGGTCGAGCTCGAGGACGGCGGCACGGCCGGCGACGCGGTGCGGGTGGAGGCCGTGGTCGCCGTCCTCGAGGCCGCGACCTGGCTGGACGACGTGACCGGCGAGGAGTCCCTCGCCGAGCTCGGCCTGGCCGCCACCCCGGACGACGAGCGCACCGTCGCGCAGGTGCTGCTCGGCGCGACCGGGTTCGCCGACGTCCTGGTGCTCGCCGGCCCGCCGGTCGAGGACTGGACCGCGGCCCGGCTGCACGCCGCGCTGGAGCGCTGGGCCCCGCTGGCCCGGGTCGGCTCGCTCGAGCACTGGCGGCCGGCCCGGGTGCTGACCGCCCTCCCCCGCACCGCCCGCCGCGGCCGGGTGCGGCACCCGCACGACGCCCTGCTGGCCGGCCAGCCACCGCTGGACGCCGACGCCGGCCTGGAGCTGGTGCGGTTCTCCGCCCGCCGGCCCTTCCACCCCGAGCGGCTGCACGAGGCCTTCGACGTCCTGCTCGACGGCGTCGTCGGCACCCGCGGCCGGCTGTGGCTGGCCACCCAGCACGACGCGGCGGTCTGGCTCGAGTCCGCCGGCGGCGGGCTGCAGCTCGGGGACGCCGGCCAGTGGCTGGCCACCCTGGGCGACGACCCGCAGCTGTGGGCCCAGGTGGACGACGAGCGCCGGGTGGCCGCGGCGCTGCGCTGGGACCCGGTGCACGGGGACCGGGACACCGAGCTCGTCGTGCTCACCCACCGGCAGCCCGCCGGCGCGATCACCGCCGCGCTGGCCGCCGCCCTGCTCACCGACGACGAACTCGCGGCGGGCCCGGACGGCTGGTCGGCGCTGGCGGACCCCTTCGGCGCGGCGCACACCGACCCCTGCGAGGCCTCCAGCCCCGCGGACCCCACCACCCACGCCATCGAGGAGCAGCGATGAGACCCGGCATCCACCCCACCTACCGCACGGTCGTCTTCCGGGACGCCGCCACCGGCACCCTGATCCGCACCCGCTCGACGATCGCCACCGACCAGACCGTCGAGCTCGACGGCGAGGTGCTGCCGCTGGTCCCGGTGGACACCAGCGCGGCCTCCCACCCGTTCTGGACCGGCAGCGCCCGGGTGCTGGACACCGCGGGCCGGGTGGAGAAGTTCCACGCGCGCTACGGGCAGCGGGCCACGGCCCGGCACGGGGGGCGTCGCTGATGGCCGTCCCGAAGCGCCGGCTCTCCCGCGCCAACACCCGGCACCGCCGGGCGCGGTGGAAGGCCACCCCACCGGACCTGGTGCCGGTGGTCGTCGACGGCACCCGGCACCTGGTCCCGCGCCGGCTGGTCGCGGCGGTCCAGCGGGGCATGGTGCAGCCCTAGCGAGGGGCCCAGTCCCGGCTCGACCGGGTCAGCAGGAGGACCACGACGAGCAGCTGCACCGGGACGGTGACCGGTGCGGCCACGGCCCCCCGGGCCAGGTCGAGGACGGCGAGCAGGACCAGCAGCGCGACGAGGGCACGCCGGCCGGAGCCCCGCCAGACCCGGGTGGCGAGCACCGCGGGGAGCACGAGCAGCACCCCGCGCACGACCGCCACCACGACCAGGGCGGTCCGGCCGGGCGACGCCGTCCCCGCCGGCGGGGCCAGCTGCGGGATCGACCCGGGGGCGCCGGCCTCCACGACCGACGCCAGGAAGGGGATGACGGCCAGCACCACGACGACGAGGACCCCGGCCACCGCTGCCGTCACGACCGGTGGTCGTGTCCCCCTCGCCGTCGACACCTGCACCCCACCGCCCCTGTCGTCACCGTCACCGCCGTCGCCGCCGTGGAGCCAGCGTGCTCGACGGGAGCAGCCGCGCAGCCGCCCGGCCGGGTCCGGGCACCCGGGCGGGTGAGGTCGGACGTCGGTGGTCGATCAGGCGGTCGGGGTCAGTCGGGCAGCTGCTCGGCCAGTCGGCGGAGGTCGCGCTCGGCGTCGGGCTCCAGCGGCAGGTCGGCCAGGACGGCGAGCACCTCGTCGCGCTCGAGGCCCTCGGCCAGCAGCGCGGCCAGCACCCGGTCGGCCGCGGACGCCGGGATCGGCGCGGGTTCGCCGGCCACCGCGGCACGGGCCAGGAACAGCACCCCGGCGATCTCGGCGGGCGGGGCGGGCGGCGCCGGGGCGGCCCGCCGGGCGATGCCCTCGGCGGCCCGCACCAGCGACAGCGGCACGCCCTCGGCCTCCACCACGGCCAGCGGGGTGTCCCCGATCGCGGCCAGCACCAGGTGCTCGGCGACGATCCGCAGCGGCGCCTCCCACTCCCCCGCCCGCACCACCGCGGCCACGTCGTCCGGGTCCTCCCCGACGTCGTCGGCCAGCTCCTCCCACGCCTGCGGTCGGGCCGCCCGCAGGCGTTCCCCGGCCAGCGCGCAGGTCTCCTGCACGAAGGGCTCGAGCACCTCGACGTCGAAGCGGTCGGCGTACAGCCCGCCCTCGGCGTCGACCATGTTCAGCGCGTCCCGGAAACTGCCCGGCCGGGCGTCCCCCAGGTCCAGCCGGCCGGTCTCCTCGTCGCCCAGCAGCTGGCCGTTCTCCGCCCGCACCCCGACCGTCGTGCCGGTGGCGACCAGCCGCCCGCGCCGGCGGGTGTGGTGCGGCCGGTCGGCGGTGCCCACGGCCCACGCGCAGGTCTCGGCGACCAGGGCCGCGCTGCGCTCCCTCAGCACCTCCCGGGTCAGCAGCGCCATCTCGTCGATCTCGAACACGCCGACCATGGTCCCCCCGGTGGTCCGACGCGGTAGGCCGACCCGGTGGTCCGACGCGGTGGCCCGCCCCGGTTGGCCGGGGCCGTGACCGGCTCCTAGCGTGGGGCATGCGCTCACCCCGGACGCCCGTGCTGCTCGCCGTCGTCGCCGCCCTGCTGGCCGGGTGCAGCTCGGGCAGCGACCCGGCACCGGCCGCCGCCGGCGCGGCCGGTCCCGGTCCCGACCTGCGCGACCTCGACGCGCTCACCATCCCCGACCTGCAGTCGATGATGGACGACGGCGACCTGACCGCCGTGCAGCTGACCCAGGCCTACCTGGACCGGGTCGCCGAGCACGACGACGAGGTGGGCGCCGTCCTCACGCTGAATCCGGACGCGCTGGCCGATGCGCAGGCCAGCGACGACGCCCGGGCCGACGGCGGTGCCCGCAGCCCGCTGGAGGGCATCCCGGTGCTGCTGAAGGACAACGTGGACACCGCCGACCTGCCGACCACCGCGGGCAGCCGGCTGCTGCTGGACTCCGAGCCGGACGACGCGACCATCACCGCCCGCCTGCTCGACGCGGGGGCCGTCGTGATCGGCAAGGCCAACCTGTCGGAGTGGGCCAACTTCCGCGGCGCGGACTCCACCAGCGGCTGGTCCGGGGCGGGCGGGCAGACCGCCAACCCCTACGTGCTGGACCGCAACCCGTGCGGGTCCTCCTCCGGCTCGGCGGCCGGGGTGGCGGCGTCCTTCGCGCAGGTCGCCATCGGCACCGAGACCGACGGCTCGATCGTGTGCCCGTCCGGCGCCAACGGCGTCGTCGGGCTCAAGCCCACGATCGGGCAGGTCTCCCGGGACGGCATCGTGCCCATCTCCGCCGAGCAGGACACCGCCGGGCCGATCGCCCGGCACGCGGTCGACGCCGCCCTCCTCATGGCGGTCGTCGCCGGCCCCGACGAGGCCGACGACGCAACCGGCGAGGTGCCGGACGGCACGGACACCGGCTTCGCCGACCTCGACCTCGACGCCCTGCAGGGCGCCCGGGTCGGGGTCTGGTCCCCCGCGGCGGACTCCGGGGTCGACGCCGACACCCTCGCCGTCCTGACCTCCGCAGTCGCCGCGCTCGAGGCGGCGGGGGCGACGACGGTCCCGGTGGAGCTGCCCTACCAGGACGAGATCGGCGCGGGTGAGACCCCGGCGCTGCTGGCCGAGTTCGACCGGGACCTCACCGCCTACCTGGGGGCCACCGACGGCGACGTGCCCGACGACCTGGCCGGGCTGGTCGCCGAGAACGCCGACGACCCGGTCGAGCTGGCCTACTTCGGCCAGGAGCTCTTCACCGAGGCGATCGCGGCCCCCGACGCCGAGCAGACCCGCGAGGGCATCCGCGACCTGGCGCAGCGGTCGGTCGACGAGACCCTGGCCCAGGGCCCGGGCGACGAGGACGACCTGACCGCGATCGTCGCGCTCACCGGCACCCCGGCGTGGGTCACCCGGTACGCGGCCCTGGACGGCGTGGCCGACGACTTCGTCTACAGCTCCTCGACCCCGGCGGCCGTCGCCGGCTACCCGTCGGTGAGCGTGCCGGCCGGGTTCGCCGGGCCGCGCGGGGCGCTCCCGGTCGGGGTCAGCTTCATCGGCACCGGGTGGTCCGACGCCGACCTGCTGGACGTCGCCGCCGACTTCGAGGACCAGGCGCAGGCCCGCCGGGCCCCCGGCTTCCTCGCGACGGTGGGCGCCTGATGGACCTGCGGCTGACCGGGAAGCGCGCGCTGGTCACCGGCGCGGGACGGGGCATCGGCAAGGCGGTCGCGCTGCGGCTGGCGGAGGAGGGCGCGCAGGTCGCGCTGCTGGCCCGCTCCCGCGACCAGCTCGAGGCCACCGCGGCGCAGCTGCCCGGCCCCTCCCTCGTCGTCCCCGCCGACACCACCGACGACGCCGCGGTGCGCACCGCCGTCGACGTCGTGGTCGGGGCCTGGGGCGGGGTGGACGTGCTCGTCAACGCCGCCGCGCGGCCGGCGTCCTCGGCCCCGGTCCCGGCGCTGGCCGACCTCGGGGACGACGCGCTGCGCGCCGAGGTCGAGACGAAGGTGCTGGGCTACCTGCGCTGCGCCCGCGCCGTCGCCCCGCACATGACCGCGCAGGGCTGGGGCCGCATTGTCAACGTCAGCGGGCTCAACGCCCGGGCCACCGGCAACCTGGTCGGCACCGTGCGCAACGTCGCGGTGGCCGCGATGACGGCCAACCTGGCCGAGGAGCTCGGCCCGCACGGGGTGAACGTCACCACCGTGCACCCCGGGGCCACCGTCACCGAGCGCACCTCGGCCGACGTCGCCGCCGCACCGGCCGGCAACCGCATCGGCCGGCTGGTCACCGCCGGCGAGGTCGCCGACGTCGTGGTCTTCCTGTGCTCCCCGCGCAGCGTGGCCGTCACCGGCGACGCGGTGGCCGCCGGCGGCGGCACCCGCGGGGTGGCCGTCTACTGAGCCCGGCGGTCAGACCAGCAGGGCCCGGCGCAGCTCGGCGGCCTCGGTGCGCACCTTGAGCAGCACCGGGGGGACGTCGGCGTCGCGCAGCCGGTCGCAGGACAGCCGGCCGATCGGCTGCGGCACGTAGCCGGGCACCGTGGACCGGTCGGTGATCTCGAACGCCGCGCGCAGCATCCCCCCGGCCACCGACTCCGGGTCGTCCAGCTCGCTGACCGGGCGGACCATCGCCGGCGGGAAGCCCCAGTGCCGCATCGCCGCCGACGTCAGCTGCACCGCGTGCACGCCGTACCGCTCGACCTCCGCCGCCCGCCGGGCCGCCGCCGAGGGGTGCGCGGTGACCTCGGCGTACCCGACCGGGTCGTGGTGGGTCAGCAGCGCGGCGCCCAGCTGGGCGAGCAGCCCGGTGCACATCGCGTCCTGCGCCCGCATCCCCATCCGCGGCGCGAGCGCCTCGCAGGCCAGCGCCAGGTGCGTGGTGGTCACCCAGTGGTCGGCGGGCAGCGTGCCGTCGTCCGGCCCGGTCAGCGCGACGCTGGCCATCGACCGCACGGTGGCGAAGCCGACCACGGTGACCGCGAACTGCAGCGAGGACACCCGGCCCGACAGCCCGTAGAACGCCGAGTTGGCGAGCTTGAGGACCCGCCCGGTGAGCGCGGCGTCCGCGGCCAGCAGCCGGGACAGCTCCCGTGCGCCGGCGTCGTCGGCGTGGGTGAGCGCGACGATCTGCGCTGCCACCGGCCGCTGGGCGGCCAGCTCGTCGATGTGCGAGAGCACCTCGTGGACGTCGAAGGTCACCCCCGGCAGCAGCGCCGCGGCCAGCTCCGCCTCGGTGGGCTCGACCTCCTCGACCGGCGTGTCCGGGTCGACGGGCGGCAGGGCCTCCAGCACGTCCCAGGGCTGCACGGTCACCGGGCACGCTCCGCGAACCAGGCGGTCGCCGCCGCGGCGTCCATCGGCCGGGCGATCCCGTACCCCTGCAGGTGCGTGGCACCCAGCTCGGCCAGTGCACGTGCCTGGTCCACCGTCTCCACCCCTTCGGCCACCGACGACAGGCCCAGCCCGGTGGCCAGCGCGACGACCGCGCCGGTGATCTCGGGGTGGCCCTCGGAGAGCTCGGCCACGAAGGACCGGTCGATCTTGAGGCAGTCCACCGGCAGCCGGCGCAGGTGCGCCAGCGAGGAGTAGCCGGTGCCGAAGTCGTCGACGGCGACGGACGTGCCCAGGTCCCGCAGCCGGTGCAGCACCAGCAGCGCCAGGTCCGGGTCGCGCATGAGCGCGGACTCGGTCAGCTCCACGCAGATCCGCTCGAAGCCCACCCCGTACCGGGCCACGGTGTCCGCGACCAGGGAGGGCAGGTGCTCGTCGAGCTGCAGCGCGGACACGTTGACGTGCACCACCCGCGGCGCCCCGAGGCCGAGCTCGGCGTCCCAGGCGGCGACCTGCGCGCAGGCCTGCTCGAGCACGGCGGCGCCGAGCGCGTCGACCAGCCCGCTCTCCTCGGCCAGCGGCACGAAGACGTCGGGGCCGATCCAGCCGCGCCCGGGGTGGTGCCAGCGGGCCAGCGCCTCGACGCCGACCGGGCGCATGGTCGCGGTCTCCACCACCGGCTGGTAGGCCACGGTCAGCCCGCCGGCGTCGATGGCCGCGCGCAGGTCGGCCACCAGGCGCAGCTTGTCCCGCGCCTGCGAGCGCGCGCCCTGGTCCAGGACCGACACCCGGCCCTTGCCGCCGGCCTTGGCCTGGTACATCGCGATGTCGCAGTCGCGGATCAGCTCGTCGGCGGTGGCGTGGTCGGCGGTCTGCACGGTCACCCCGACGCTGACCCGGACGCCCACGCCGACGCCGCCCAGCTGCACCGGGCGGGCCAGGTCGGCCGAGATGCGCCCGCCGAGGGCCACCGCGGCGTCCTCGTCGACGTCCTCGCAGACCACCACGAACTCGTCGCCGCCGAACCGCACCACCAGGTCCGAGGGGCGGACGACGGTCCGCAGCCGGTGGGCGACCTGGACCAGCAGCTGGTCCCCGGCGGCGTGGCCGAGGGAGTCGTTGACCACCTTGAAGTCGTCGACGTCGAGGAACAGGCACGCCAGCCCGCCCCGGGCGCCGGGCAGGAACCGCTCGGCGACGAACGAGGCCAGCCGGGTGCGGTTGGGCAGCCCGGTGAGCGGGTCGTGCGTGGCCTGGTGCTCCAGCTGGCTCTGGAAGGCCAGCCGCTCGGTGACGTCCTCGATGGTGGCGACGAAACCGCCGCCCAGGCCGGGGGTGTGCAGGTGGGAGAAGCGCAGCACGGTGGTGCGCTCGTCGCCGTCGGTGCGCAGCAGCCGGGCCCGCACGTCGCCGACGTCGCCGGTCAGCGCCGCGGCGGCGGCGTCGACCACGGCCTCGACGTCGTCGGGGTGGACGGCGGCCAGCCAGCCGGTGCCCAGCAGCTGCTCGGCCTGGCGGTCGACCAGCCGGCAGAAGGCGTCGTTGACGTGCGCCAGCCGCAGCCCCTGCTCCGACAGCAGGGTGGGCACCGGCGAGCGCTCGGTGAGGGTGGTGAAGCGCCGCTCGTGGGCGGCGGCGGAGTCGGCCAGCGCGCGCTCGGTGGCGGTGCGCGCGTGCTGGGCGGTCACGGTCCAGACCCCCGGGTCGGAGGACGGCGTGGTGGTGACGACGAGGTCCAGCAACGCGCCGGTGCGGGAGCGGCCGCGCAGCTCGGTGGTCACCGACCGCTCGCGGCGCAGCAGCGCACCCAGGCCGCCGGGCGGGGGCTCGGGCAGCAACCGGTCCAGCGGCATGCCCAGCACGTCGGTGGTGGCGTGCCCGAGCAGCCGCTCGACGCCGGCGCCGGCCCAGCGCACCCGCGGCCCGCCCACCTCGGCGACGACCACGAACACCGCGGCGTCCACCCGCACGGAGGCCGCGTGCAGCACGGCGCGCGACACCCGGGTGGCGTCGAGCAGCTCCCGGGAGGGCACCCGCGGCCGGCGGGTGACCACCGGGACGGGATCCGTGGTGGGGCTGGGCACGCTGGCAGGGTCGGCACCGCCGTCCCCGGGCTGGAGCCAGGACGCGGCGACTTCCCCCGCACGGGTGGGGCGAGGGTCGCGGTTACCGGTGAGTAGGACCGTGTGGGATCGTCGGGGCCACGGTGCGCGACGCCGCCACCGGAGGAGGAAGGGTCGTCCATGCAGTTGCACCTGTCGCCCGAGGACCAGGCGTTCCGGGACGAGATGCGCACGTTCTTCACCACGAAGATCCCGCAGGCCATCCGCGACGACGTCGCCGCGCACCGCGAGGTCTCCAAGGAGTCCTACGTCGAGGCCCAGCGGATCCTCAACGCCGCCGGCCTCGCCGTGCCGCACTGGCCCGCCGAGTGGGGCGGCCGGGACTGGACGCCGCTGCAGCGCCACATCTGGCGCGAGGAGATGCAGCTGGCCGCCGTCCCCGAGCCGCTGGCGTTCAACGCCTCGATGATCGGCCCGGTCATCGCCGCGTTCGGCAACCAGGAGCAGAAGGAGCGGTTCCTGCCGGCGACGGCGAACCTCGACATCTGGTGGTGCCAGGGGTTCTCCGAGCCCGACGCCGGCTCCGACCTGGCCAGCCTGCGCACCGTCGCGGTCCGCGATGGCGACGACTGGGTGGTCAACGGCCAGAAGACCTGGACCACGCTGGGCCAGTACGCCGACTGGATCTTCTGCCTGGTGCGCACCGACCCCACCGCGGAGAAGAAGCAGCGCGGCATCTCGATGCTGGTCTTCCCGATGGACACCCCCGGCGTCACGCTGCGGCCCATCGAGCTGCTCGACGGCGGCTTCGAGGTCAACGAGGTCTTCTTCGAGGACGTGCGGGTGCCCGCCGAGAACCTGATCGGCGAGGAGAACCGCGGCTGGGACTACGCGAAGTTCCTGCTCGGCAACGAGCGCGTGGGCATCGCCCGGGTCGGCGCCACCAAGCGGATGATCGCCGACGCCAAGGAGCACGCCGCCCGGCTGAGCTCCGGCGGGCGACCGCTCATCGAGGACCCCTCGATGCGCACCCGCATCGCCGAGCTGGAGAACGAGCTGCTCGCCCTGGAGCTCACCGCGCTGCGCGTGGTCTCCAACTCCAGCGACGGCAAGCCGAACCCGGCGTCCTCGGTGCTCAAGCTGCGCGGTTCGGAGCTGCAGCAGGCCGCGACCGAGCTGCTGGTCGACATCGCCGGCCCCCTGTCGCTGGCCTCCTTCGCCGACGACGACGCCACGGACGTGCCCGAGTGGGCCCGGTCGGCCACCCCCGAGTACCTGAACTACCGCAAGGTCTCCATCTACGGGGGATCCAACGAAGTGCAGCGCACCATCATCGCCGGAACGATCCTGGGGTTGTGACCTGATGGACTTCACCTTCGACACCGAGCAGCAGGCCCTCCGCGAGGCCGTGGCCGGCCTGCTGCAGCGCGCCTACGACCCCGAGAAGCGCCGCGCCGTGACCAAGGAGGACCCGGGCTTCGACGAGAAGGTCTGGTCCCAGCTGGCCGAGATGGGCGTGCTGGGCCTGCCCTTCGCCGAGGAGGACGGCGGCATGGGCGCCGGCCACGCCGAGGTCGCCCTGGTGGCCACCGAGGTCGGCCGGGTGCTCGCCCCCGAGCCGTTCGTCGAGTCGGTGGTGCTGGCCGGCGGCCTGGTCGCCGACGTCGGCACCGCGGAGCAGCGCGCCCAGCTGCTCGGGGCGCTGTCCGAGGGCAGCTCGCTGGTGGTCTTCGCGCACGCCGAGCCGGGCAGCCGCTGGACCCCCACCGCCACCGGTGTCACCGCCACCCGCTCCGGCGACGGCTGGACGCTGTCGGGCACCAAGGAGCCGGTGCCCTCGGGTGCCCGCGCCGACGTGCTGGTCGTCAGCGCAGCCGTGGAGGGCGGCACCGGCCTGTTCGTCGTCCGCGGGGACGCCACCGGGCTGACCCGCGACGGCTACCGCACCCACGACGGCACCCGCGCCGCGCGCGTCACCCTCGACGGCACCCCCGCGGAGCTGCTGGGCGAGGACGCCGGCGACCGGACGGCGGCGATCGAGCTGGCGCTGGCCCGGGCGACCGTGGCCTACGCGCACGAGGCGGTCGGGGCGATGGAGACCGCGCTGACCACCACCAGCGAGTACCTGAAGACCCGCAAGCAGTTCGGCGTCCCGCTGTCGCGGTTCCAGGCGCTGACCTTCCGCGCGGCGGACATGTACGTGTCGCTGGAGCTGGTCCGCAGCATCGCGCTGTGGGCCACGATGGTCGTCGACGCACCCGACTCCACCCCGGAGCAGGTGCTCGCCGCCGCCGACCGCGCCCGGCTGCAGACCTCGAAGGCCGGCCGGCACATCGGCAAGGAGGCCATCCAGCTGCACGGCGGCATCGGCGTCACCGCCGAGTACTCCGTCGGGCACTACACCTCGCGGCTGACCGCCATCGACCACCTGCTGGGCGACGGCGCGTGGGCGGCGGACCGGCTGGCGCGGACCGTCGACGCGCACCCGTACGTGGAGGCCCTGCCGGCCTGACCCCCGGCACCCAGGAGCCCCGGTCCGCGACTGCGGACCGGGGCTCCTCGTGCGTGTCAGACCTGCTTGATGACCGAGACGTCGAACTCCAGCTGCACCTTGTCGCTGACCAGCACGCCGCCGGTCTCCAGCGCGGCGTTCCACACCAGACCCCACTGGCTGCGCTTGAGCGCGAGCGCGCCCTCGAAGCCGACCCGGGTGTTGCCGAAGGGGTCCAGCGCGCTGCCGGTCAGGGTGAAGTCGATGGACACCTCGCGGGTCTGCCCCTTGATGGTGACGTCGCCGGTGACGGTGTACTCGTCGTCGTCGACCTGCTCGACGGCGGTGGAGACGAAGGTGATCTCGGGGAACTGCTCCACGTCGAGGAAGTCGGCCGAGCGCAGGTGCGCGTCGCGGTCGGGCTGGCCGGTGTCCAGGCTGCCGGCGTCGATGCGCAGCTCCACCCGGCTGGCCGCGGGGTTCGCGACGTCCAGGTGCGCGGTGCCCTCGAACTCGCCGAACGTGCCGCGGACGGTGGTGACCATCGCGTGCCGGGCGCGGAAGCCGATGCGGGTGTGCGCGGCGTCGACGGCGTAGTCGCCGCTGACGTCGGCGAGCGCGGTGGTGGCGTCGTCGAAGTCGGTCTCGCCGGACTGGCTGGCGCGGTGCTTGGCCACGGTGGACCGTCCTCCCAGGGGTGTGCAAACCGCTCGATTCTGACGTGCGCGGTGCGGATGTGCACAGCCGGGGCCCCGGCAGCGGTCGCCGGGGCCCCGCTCAGCCCCTGCTCAGCCCGCGGCGAACAGCTCCACCGCCGCCGCCGAGAACGCCGGGACGTCGTCCGGGTTGCGGCTGGTGATCAGCTTGCCGTCGCGGCAGACCTCCTCGTCGACGACGGTCGCGCCGCCGCGCCGCAGGTCCCCGCGGATGCTCGGGTAGGAGGTCACCGTGCGGCCCTCGAGCACGCCGGCCTCCAGCAGCGTCCACGGCGCGTGGCAGATCGCCGCGACCGGCTTGTCGGCGGAGAAGAAGGCCGTCACGAAGGCCAGCGCGTCGCCGTCCTGGCGCAGGGTGTCGGGGTTGACCGCGCCGCCGGGCAGCAGCAGCCCGTCGTAGTCGGCGGCCGACACGTCGGCCACCAGGTGGTCGACGGGGTAGGTGTCGCCCGGGTGGATGTCGCCGTTGACGCCCTGCACGGTGCCGTCCTCGACGCCGTCGGGCACCGAGATCAGGTGCACCGTCGCGCCGGCGGCCTCCACGGCCTTGCGGGGCTCGTCGAGCTCGATCTGCTCCACGCCCTTGGCGGCGAGGATCGCGATGGTCTTGCCGGTGAGTTCAGCCATGCCGCCCCGGTGCCCCGGGGCGGCGCGGCTCGAAACTCAGTACCAGCCGGTGGCCTGCGAGTGCGCCCAGCCGCCGCACGGGGAGCCGTAGCGGTTCTCCAGGTAGATCAGCCCGGCATCGATCTGGCGGAAGCCGTTGGAGGTCTTGGCGATGCCGGTGCCGGCCCAGGTCGAGTTCAGGAACTGCGGGATGCCGTAGGCGGTCGACGTCGGGTTCTGCGCGTCGGGGTCCCAGCCGGACTCCCGGCCCCACAGGTTCTCCAGGCAGGAGAACTGCGACTCGTCGCCGCCGAGCTGGGCCAGCGCGTAGTCGTGGAAGTCCTGGGTGGTGGCGTTGGCCGCGGCGGCCTCGGCCTCGGCGGCGGCCTGCGCCTGGGCGGCGGCCTCGGCCTCGGCGGCGGCCTGCGCGGCGGCGGCCTCCTGCGCCTGGCGGGCGGCCTCGTCGGCGGCGGCCTGGGTCTGCGCGGCGGCGGCCTCGGAGTCCTCGCGCTCGGCGCGGCTGGCGGCCAGCTCCTGCAGGTGGCCGGTCAGCTCGCTGGTGACCTGGGTGCCGTCGGCGGCCGGGGCGGTGATGCCGAGCTGGTCGGCGACGCTGACCGCCTGCGAGGCGGCGGTGACGGCGGGCTCGGCCTGCGCGTCGGGGCCGGCGCTGAGCAGCACGTTGACCAGGACGGCGCCGACGGCCGCGGCGGCCAGGTAGGCGGCGGGACGGCGGTGGCGGCCGCGCGCGGCGGCGGCGACGACCTGCTCGGCGGTCTCGGGGGCGTCCTGCGCGGGGGCGTCGGGGCGTGCGGTGTGGCGAGCGGGCATGCGGGCGTGCGGATCCTGTCTTCCGGTGCACCGTCCGCGCGCGCGGGCTCGGTGCAACCGTCTACCGGGTTAGCTGACGGGTTCGGGCGGGAAGGAGCCCTACCCGTCGTCGCCGCGCAGTGCGGTCCCGACGGGATTCACCCCGGTGCTGCAGTGGGTCCCCGGTTCACCTGGTGCCCCGGGCGACGCTGCCCACGGCGGTGACTCGACGGCGTCCGGACGGTCCCCCGTTGCGGGAGCTTCGGCCGACCGGACGCGGTCACGTTACGAGCAGGTCACACGAGATGACAACCGCCCCACCCGAATTCCACAGGTGTTGTACGCCTCAGGGCAGTCGCCACACCGTGGTGCGGCGGGCGGCGTCCACCCCGCTGTCCGGGACGTCGTAGCCGGCCACCTCGCGCAACCCCTCCGGCAGCTGCGAGCGCCCGGGGTCGCCGACGAGGACGACGGCCCCGCGGACCCAGGCGGTGAACAACCACGGACGGACCCGGTCGGCCATCCGCAGGTCGTAGAAGACGTCGCCGGCGAGTACGACCTCCACCTCCGGCAGGTCGGCGTCCAGCACGTCGCCGACCGGCTCCACCCCGGTGGCGCCCGACGCCGCGGCGTTGAGCGGGACGACGGCCAGCGCGTAGGGGTCGACGTCGCTGGCCAGCACCCGGCGGGCCCCGGCGAGCGCGGCGGCGATGCCGACCAGGCCGCTGCCGCAGCCCAGGTCCAGCACGGTCTTCCCGGCGACCAGGTCGGGGTGGTCGAGCACGTGCCGGGCCAGGCCCTGCCCGCCCACCCACGCCGCGGCCCAGAACGGGGAGGCGTCGCCCGCTCCCCCGCCGTCGTCCTCCATGGCCTGCCACAGGGCGGAGACGTCGTCGGCCAGGTGCAGCGCGACCTCGGGCACCAGCGGGGGCCGCACGAGCCGGGTGTGCCGGGCGAAGAAGCCCTCGGGGACGCTCACCGGACGCGGGTCCGCCGGACCCGGCTGACCACCGCGCTGTACAGCGGGGTCAGCACCACCCCGTCGCCGGCCAGCCGGTCGCGCAGCCGCTGCCGGTGCGTCCAGACCCCCAGCAGGCCGATCGCCCAGAACAGGTACTGCACGGCGAACGCGGCCTTGAACGCGCCGAGGTCGTAGGCGGTGGACGCGCCCGGGGTCAGCGCGTCGAGCACCGCGCCGACGGCGAGCACGGTGAGCAGGGAGGCGACGAACCCGCCGATGTTGACCACCCCGGTGGCGCTGCCGAGCCGGTGCACCGGGTTCCAGGTGCGGGCGTAGTCGAAGCCGATCATCGAGCCCGGGCCGTTGGTGGCCAGCACCAGCACGAGCACCACCAGCAGCCACAGGGGCGCGCGGCCCGGCCACAGCAGCACCGCCGTCCAGGCCGCCACGGTGGCCCCGGCGATGCCGAACACCAGCGCCGAGCGGCGCAGCGGCCACCGGCCGCACAGCTTGCCCAGGACCGGCCCCACGCCCATGCCGACGACCACCAGCAGGGTCAGCAGGCCGGCGGCGGTCGCGGCGGAGAGGCCCTGGCCGAGCACGAGGAACGGGTAGCCCCACAGCAGGGCGAAGACGGTGCCGGAGAACTGGGTGACCAGGTGGGTGTACAGCCCGATGCGGGTGCCCGACTCGTGCCAGGCCCCGGCCACGTTCTGCTTGATCTCCGACCACCCGGCCACCGGCGCGACGGGGGTGCCGGGGGGTGCGTCCCGCAGCGCGACGACCACCAGGACGGCGACCAGCACGCCGAGGGCGGCCGCGCCGGTGAACGTGGCCGTCCAGGAGGTGTGGTGCAGCGCGAGCACCAGCGGGTAGGCCGCGGCGATCTGGCCCAGCTGGCCCAGGATGCCGGTGAGCTGGGTGATGACCGGCACGGTGGGCCCGGTGAACCAGAGGGTGACCACCCGCAGCACGCTGATGAAGGTCATCGCGTCCCCGGCGCCGACCAGGACGCGGGCCACGATCGCCGTCGGCACGTCGGTGGCGAGGGCGAGCAGCAGCTGACCGGCGGCCATGGTGAGCGCCCCGGTGGCGACCATCGCGCGGGAGCCGAACCGGTCCAGCGCGATGCCCACGGGCACCTGCAGCCCGGCGTAGACCGCCAGTTGGAGGACGAGGAAGAGGCTGACCGCCGACGCCCCGGCGGAGAAGCGCTCCTGGGCGTCGGTGGCGGCCACGCCGAGGGAGCCGCGGTGGAAGACGGCCACCCCGTAGGCGATCAGCCCGACCACCCAGACGACGTAGGCGCGGCGCGAGTTCACGCCCCACGATGACACCCGGCGGCCGGCGGTTGTTCCCGGCTCAGTCGATGCAGCTCGTGTCGCCGGCGGTGCGCTGCGGCGTGTCGTAGTCCCCGGAGGTCGGTGCGGGCGCCGCCGAGGCCGCGGGGGCGGCCGACGACGGTGCCGAGGACGGTGCGGCGGCGGGCGCACCCAGGTCGGCGAAGAAGGCGTGCACCGCGTCGGCGGACGGCGGCTGCAGGACGTCGGCGCCGTGCACCCGGGCGTTCACCAGGCCGGGCACGGTCTGGAACGTCAGGTCGGCGGGGCGCACCCCCTGGAGCTGACCGACCAGGTCGCCGACGTCCAGCCCGCGGTCCAGGGTCACGCTGTCGCCGACCCGGGCGACGATGCGCTGCTGCTGAGCGGGGTCCAGGAGCACGTCGGCGGAGAGCAGGTCGCGCAGCACGCCGGCGATGTACACCTGCTGGCGGATGGTGCGGTCGACGTCGCCCTGGGGCAGCCCGTGCCGCTGCCGGACGAAGGACAGCGCCTGGTCGGGCTCGATGGTCTGCACCCCGGCCGGGAAGGCGGCACCCGAGTAGCTGTCGGTGGTGGCCCGGCACAGGTCGACCTGCACACCGCCGACGATGCTGCTCAGCTGCAGGAACCCGGCCAGGTCCAGCTCGGCCCAGTGGTCGATCTGCAGGCCGGTGAACCGGCTGACGGTCTGCACCAGCAGGCCCATCCCGGCGGCGTCCTCGGCCTGCGCGTCCCCGTCGGCGGCGTGGTGGGCGTCCGCGTAGGCGCTGTTCAGCTTGCCCTCGCCGTGGCCGGGGATCTCGACGTAGGTGTCGCGGGGCAGCGAGACGAAGGAGGCGCCCGACCCGTCGGCCGGGACGTGCACCAGGATCATCGTGTCGGTGTCGAGCTCGCCGTCCGAGCCCCCGGTCGAGTTGGCGTCCTCCTGCGCGTCGCTCAGGCCGGCACGGGAGTCCATGCCCACCAGCAGCAGGTTCATCGCCCGACCGGCGTGCGCGGCGCCGCTGACGTCGGTGTTGCCGCTGGTCGGCACGCCGTCGCCGCGGTGCACGCTGGCCTCGGCCACCCCGAGCAGGTGCCAGCCCCAGCCGCTGCCGGCCAGCACCGCGGCGCTGGTCAGCACCGCGACCGCCCGCACCGCCAGCAGCAGGCGGGAGGTCCGGCGGGCCCGCGGGTCCACTCGGGCCGGCAGGCTCCGCGGGTGGATCCCGGTCACCGCCGTCCCTCCCTGCGCACACCTCGACCGTCCCCGGCCGGGCTGTGACCGGGCTGGGACCGGGCGGGGGGTCCGCTGCACGCCGGTGCCGGGCAGGATCGTGGCCGTGCGGACGGAGCTGGGCCGGGTGAGCGGACCGAACGGCGAGGTGGCGCTGTGGCGGCGCACGGACGACGACGGCGCGGTGGTCACCGAGCTGGTCGTCGACGGCGTGTTCGCCATGGACGACGTGGACACCTCCACCGAGCGCGCGCTGGCCACCGAGGCGCTGGCCCGGGTCGAGGGCGCCGACCTGTCGGTGCTCGTGGGCGGCCTCGGGCTGGGCTGGACGACCGCGGCGGTGCTGCGCTCCCCCGGCGTGGCCGAGGTGGTCGTCGTCGAGCTGGAGGACGCGCTGCTGGGGTGGGCGGCCGAGGGGCTGCTGCCCGGCCTGCCGAGCACCACCGACCCGCGCCTCGACCTGCAGGCCGGCGACGTCGCCGCGGCCTTCCTGCCCGGCCGCTACGACGTGGTGCTGCTCGACGTCGACAACGGGCCGGACTTCCTCGTGCACGGGTCGAACGCGGGTCTGTACGGCGCGCGCGGTCTGGCCCGGGCCCTGGGGGCCCTGCGCCCGGGCGGGGTCCTGGCGATCTGGTCGGCCGACCCGTCGCCGGCCCTGCTCGGTCGGCTCGCCGCCCTGCCCGGGGTCACCGACGCCGAGCAGCTGGTGCTGCCGGTCGAGCGGGAGGGACGGGTGTTCGAGTACGCCGTCCTGCTCGCCCGGCGATCGACGGCGTAAACGACGTTTCACACCCCGCGCGGGCGGACAGGTGGGGTGCATGACCTCTCCCGACACCACCACCGAGACCCGCACCTTCGCCGACCTGGGCAAGGAGATGTGGTCCTACCTCACCGGCAAGGGCGCCGCCATCAACTACGAGTTCGTCGACATGTCCGTCGAGGTCCCGCGCGAGATCGGCCCCGACGCCCCCCGCGCGACCTGGAAGCTCAACGGCACGCTGCGCATCACCACCGCCGAGGGCGTCTCGCAGGGGTGAGCACCGGCCGCCTCGCCGTCCAGGCCGACCTGACCCTGCAGGCCGACGGCCTCACCGCCCGGCTCACCGGGGACGGCGACCGGCTGACCGTCACCACCGCCGACCCGTGGGCGCTGTGGCGCTCCGCGGCGGCGCTGCCCTGGCCCGTGGGGCCGACGGTGTCCCGCGGGCCGTCCGTGCTCGGTGACCTGGGCAGCGCCCTGGCCGAGCGTGGTCTGCACGTCGACGTCACCGGGCCGAGCGGGCGCGTGGCCGAGCTCGGCGCGGGGGTCTCCTCGCCGCTGGGCCGGCTGCTCACCGGGTCGGCCGCCGTCCGGCCCGGGTCGCCGCGGACGGTGGCGGCCACCGTCACCGCGGGGGTGACCGCCTCCCGCGGCGCCCGGCGAGCGCTGGGCCTCGGCCTGGCGGCGGTGCTGGCCGCCGTCGTCCTCCGCCGGCGGCGCTGACCGCTACCCGCTGTCCCCCACCGCCGCGGCCCACTCGTCGGCCGCGGCGGTGAGGGCGGCGGTGCCCACGTCCAGCGGCACCCCACCCCCGCGCGCCTGCCCGGTCACCGGGTCGGTCCACGCGGCCGGGCCCGACAGGTGCACCCGCAGCAGCCGGCGGTCCGCGCGGGCGTCGTCGAGCACCCAGGACAGCGCGGGCTCGGTGAACACCAGCCCCTCCCCGATCAGCCCGCCCGGCCGGTCGGCGACCGCCCGCAGCCACGACGCCAGCCGCATGCCGTCCCACGGGCCCAGGCACGGCTCGCGGAACACCCAGTGCCGCCCGTCGGCCGTGCGCACCTCGCCGCGCACCACCAGCAGGGTCTGCACCCAGTCAGGTCGGTCCAGCTCCACCGCCCGCGCCTCGAGCACCTGCCGGCGCAGCACCCGCAGGTCGACCAGCGCGCCGTCGGCCGACTCCAGCCTCACGGTGCGCCCCAGTGCGCCGGCCGGTGCACGCCGTCGTCGAGCCGGGTGGCGGCGTCCCCGGCCGCGGCCTCGAGCTGGGCGCGGGTGAGGAACAGCGCCCCGCGCAGGTCCGCCCCGTGCAGCCGGGCACCGCGGACGTCGGCGCCGGTCAGGTCGGCCAGCCGCAGGTCCGCGCGCGACAGGTCGGCGCCCAGCAGCACCGCGCCCCGCAGCAGCGCCCCGCGCAGGTCGGCCCCGCGCAGGTCGGCCCCGGCCAGGTCCGCGCCGCGCAGCTCCCGGGGCCGCCGCACCCCGCGGCGGGCGTGCGCGCCGGCCCGGGTCAGCAGCCCGTTCACCTGCGCGCGGACGGCGTCCACCGGCTGCTCGCGCAGCTCCTCCACCCCGCCGTCCACCCGGGCGGCGAGCTCGGCCTCGGCCGCGGCGAGGTCGGCGGCGAGGTCGGCGGGCAGGTCCAGCGCCCGGGCCGCACGCACCAGCCAGCGCAGCTCCTGCAGCGCCCGCACGACCGGGAACACCGTGGCCACCTGGTGCAGCACCACCCGGTCGCCGCGGTCGAGCCCCGGCCACGTGCGCTGGGTGACGTGCTGCCCCGCGCCGAAGCAGTCGTAGACCACGCAGCCGGGGAACCCGCGCTCCCGCAGCACGGGGTGGATGCCGCAGCGGTCGTCGTCCCCCAGGTTCGGGCAGGCGGTCTCCGCCGGCTTGTCGAGGGCGAAGTCGGCGCCGCGGGAGAAGGACGGCACGGTGCAGCACAGCCCGGCGCACCGGCCGCAGTCCGCCTGCAGGGGGTCGGCGACGGTCACCGGGCCACGCGGTCGAGCAGCGCCAGCACGTGCTCCCAGGCGTCGGTGCAGGCCTGCTCCCACTCGGCGGAGCTGCGGTCGAAGAACGAGTGCGGGGCGCCGTCGTACACCGCCACGTCGACGTCGGCGCCGGCCGCCCGCATCCGGTCGGCGAGGGCCTGCTGGTCGGCGACCGGGGTGGCGGCGTCGGCGCCGGCGACGAGCATCGTCACCGGCCGGGAGGCGCGGTCGGCGGCGTCGCCGACCAGGGAGGGACGCCCGTAGAACCCGGCGCACCCGGCCAGGTCGACCGTCCCGCCGGCCAGCCGCCAGGAGTGGCTGCCGCCGAGGCAGAACCCGACGGTGACCACGGGCAGGTCCGGCGAGGTGCGGTCCCGCAGGTAGGCCACCGCGGCGGCAACGTCGGTGTCCACGCCGGCGTCGGTCAGCTGCGGCACGTGCGCCTGCCAGTCGAAGTCCTCCTCGCGGGTGCCGGTGGCGGGCACGCCCGCGGTGCGGCCGAACCAGTCGACGGCCAGGGCCGGCACGCCGGCCTCGGCGAACCGCTCGGCGAGGGCGACGTAGTAGGGGTGCAGCCCGCGCACGTCGGGCAGCACGACGACGCCGGCCCGGGCGGGCGCGGCCGGGGCGGCGTAGGCCGCGCCGACGACCGTGCCGTCGGCGGCGGGAATGCTGAGGGTGCCGCGCTCGGCGACGTCACCGGCGGGGCGCGGCGCGGCGGGCGGGCGGCTGTCGTGGTCGTGGCACATGCGCCGTTCCTACCCCCGCGCCGCGGCGGGCGCTCGGCCCCGGGTCCGGGCTCAGGTGTCCGAGGCGTCGTCCTGCCGCTCGGGCCGCCCGCCGAAGGTGGCCGCCGCGTGCTCCCGGCGGGCGTCGGCCAGCCAGCGGTGCTGCCGGTCGGCCTGGTCCACCAGCCGCTCCATCTCCCGGGCGTCGATGCGCCGGTCGACCTCGGACAGGCCCAGCAGGGTCTCGAAGCCGGCCCGCTTGAGCAGCACGGCTCCGCTGAGGAACTCGAACTCCACCACGGTGCTCAACGGCCCCCGGCCGAGGCGGCCGTCGGGCTTGAGCCGGGACACCTTCTCGGCCACCGCCACCAGCAGCTGCTTGACCCGGCTGGCGGGCAGCCCCAGCGCGGCCATGGTCCGCTCGAGGGCGGCCCGCTCCTCCCGCAGCTCCGCGTGCAGCCCGCGCAGCGGCTGGGCCCACTGGTCGTCGGAGTGGTGGGCGAGCATCCGGCGCACCAGGCCGAGGCCCCCGGCGGACGCGGCGAGGTGGTCGTTGCAGTAGATGCGCAGCTGGTCGGGGTCCACGGCGCCCATCCTGGGGTGCGCCGGCGCCGACCGCAGTCATCTCACATCTGAGATACCGTGTGCGGCGATGTCCCTCACCGAAGAAGCCACCGGTCAGTCCCTGCGCCAGATCGGCACTCTGGTCCGCGACGCCCGCCGGCACCACGGCCTGACGCAGACCCAGCTCGCCGAGCGGCTGGGCACCAGCCAGAGCGCCATCGCCCGCATCGAGCAGGGCGCGCAGAACCTCACCCTGGAGCTGCTGGGCCGGCTGTCCGCGGCGCTGGACAGCGAGCTGATCACCGTCGGCAAGGCCGGCCCCACCCACCTGCGGGTCACCGGCGGGACCCCGCTGTCGGGCTCGGTCACCGTCAAGAGCAGCAAGAACGCCGCCGTCGCGCTGCTGTGCGCCTCGCTGCTCAACCGCGGCACGACCACGCTGCGCAACGTCGCCCGGATCGTGGAGGTCGAGCGCATCCTCGACGTGCTGCGCTCGATCGGCGTGCGGGCCACCTGGGACGACGCGGGCCGCGACCTGACCATCGTGGTGCCCGACGAGCTCGACCTGGCCGGCATCGACGCCGACGCCGCCCGGCGCACCCGCAGCATCATCATGTTCCTGGGGCCGCTGCTGCACCGGGAGGCCACCTTCGAGCTGCCCTACGCCGGTGGGTGCGACCTGGGCACCCGCACCGTCGAGCCGCACATGATCGCGCTGCGGCCCTTCGGCCTGGAGATCGAGGCGCACGCCGGGGAGTACCACGCCCGGGTCGACCGCCCCGGGTCCGCCGACCGCACCATCGTGCTGACCGAGCGCGGCGACACCGTGACCGAGAACGCGCTGCTGGCCGCCGCCCGGCACCCCGGGCGCACCACCATCCGCAACGCCAGCCCGAACTACATGGTCCAGGACCTGTGCCTGTACCTGGAGCTGCTGGGCGTGCGGATCGACGGCTTCGGCACCACCACGCTGGTGGTGCACGGCGTCGCCGAGCTCGACGCCGACGTCGACTACACCCCCAGCGAGGACCCGGTCGAGGCGATGAGCCTGCTCACCGCCGGCATCGTCACCGGCTCGGAGCTCACCGTCCGCCGCGCGCCCATCGAGTTCCTGGAGATCGAGCTGGCGATCCTGGGCGAGATGGGGCTGCGCTACGACCTGTCGCCGGAGTACGCCGCCGACAACGGCCGCACCCGGCTGGTGGACATCACCATCCACCCCTCGGACCTCGGCGCACCGATCGACAAGGTGCACCCGATGCCCTTCCCGGGGCTCAACATCGACAACCTGCCGTTCTTCACCGTCATCGCGGCCAGCGCGTCGGGCGGCACGCTCATCCACGACTGGGTCTACGACAACCGGGCGATCCACCTGTCCGACCTGACCCGGCTGGGTGCCGACGTCCGGCTGCTGGACCCGCACCGGGTGCTCGTGACCGGGCCGACGCACTGGTCGGCGGCGGAGATCGTCTGCCCGCCGGCGCTGCGCCCCGCGGTCTGCATCCTGCTGGCGATGCTGGCCTGCAAGGGCACCTCGGTGCTGCGCAACGTCGACATCATCGCCCGCGGCTACGAGCAGCTCTACGAGCGGCTGGTCGAGATGGGCGCCCGCATCGAGGTCTTCACCGACTAGACCCGGACGAGGACGGCGGCGCCGGCGCAGCCGGCGGCCCACAGCACGCTGGCCAGGGTGCCGACGATGAACCGCTCGGCCGCCGGGGTCTCCTTGAGCGCCTGGAACCGGCCCAGGCCCTTGACCGCCAGCACCACCGGCACGCCCTCGGGCCACCCGGCCAGCAGCGTGGCGGCCAGGGCCAGCCGCTCCAGCACGCCGATCCAGGCGCCTCCGCGCAGCACGTCGGGGTCGGCGATGCCCGGGGTCGACGCGCCCAGCGCGGAGACCGCCCGCGTGGGGTCGGCAGCGGCGAGGACGGCGGTGACCACCGGCCCGCCGCCCAGCGCGGCCGCGGCCACGGCGGCGACCGCGACGGCCGAGCGCAGCCACGGCGTGGCCGGGTCGCCGGCCCAGGCCGTGGCCGCGGCGCCGGCCAGCAGGACGACGAGCACCAGCGCCCCGAGCGGCCCCCGCCCCCGGGCCGCCCCGCCCCCGCCGACGAGCTGTCGGCCGCGCGGCACCCGCCGGGTCTCGGCCCCGCGCACCAGCAGCGCCCCGCCGGCCGCGACCAGGGCCAGCAGCGCCAGCGTCACCACGCTCACGGCCGGGAACCGCCCTCGGCGCGGGCGAGCAGCCGGGCCAGCACCGGGTGCAGGTCCTGCTCGGCCTCCCAGGCGGCCGCGGCCAGCCGCTGCCCCACCGCCTGCCGGCTGACGCCGAGCTCCGCGGCGGCCTCGGCCTGGGTGGCGCCCGCGGCGACCAGGTCGATGGCCTCCCACGCCTGGGGGCTGCGCCGCTGGAGCAGCAGGGCGAGCACGGTGGCGGTGGCCTGCGCGTCGGCGGCGGCCTCCTCGTCGGCGCCCTGCACCGCCAGCCGCACCGGCCGGTGCTTGGCGGTGTCGACCGCGCGGCGGGCGGCCACGAAGGCGGGCCCGGCGGCGGCCCGGGTGGAGTCGGGCAGCGGGAGCTGCACCGGGCCGGCGCCGACGCCCACGCTCCAGCCCCCGGCCCGCACCAGCCGCACCACCGCGTCGACCACCGCCGCCGGCCGGTCGAGGACCCCCTGGAACTCGTCGCCGGCGGTGCGTTCGAAGCGCAGCACCACGGGCACCCCGGACAGCAGGTCCAGCGCGCCCGCGACCCGGTCGGCCCCGCGGCGGCTGCCCTGCTGGTCGACGGTCAGCACGAACGGCACCCAGCAAGCATGACGCCTTGCCTACGCCGAGCGCAAGCCTCAGTCCTTGTCGGCCAGCTCGGGCGGGAAACCGCCGGTCGCGACCGGGCCCCAGCGCTGCGGGGTGACCCGGATCAGCGACTTGCCCTGCCGGCGCATGGCCTCGCGGTACTCGTCCCAGTCGGGGTGCTCGCCGCTGATCGACCGGAAGTACTCCACCAGCGGCTCCACCGACTCGGGCAGGTCGAGCACCTCGGCGGTGCCGTCGACCTGCACCCACGGGCCGTCGAAGTCGTCGGAGAGCACCACCACGGTGACCCGCTCGTCGCGGCGCGCGTTCCTCGTCTTGGCCCGCTGCGGGTAGGTGCTGATGACCACGCGGCCCTGCGCGTCGACCCCGCAGCTGACCGGGGAGATCTGCGGCTCGCCGTCGCTGCGGCGGGTCATGAGCAGGGCCTTGTGGCGGGGGCGCAGGAACTCCAGCAGCCCGTCGCGGTCGACCCGGTCGGCGGTGGCGGTCTTCGGCATGGCGCGACGCTACGACGGGGGTCCGACGTCCGCCGTCCGGGCGCTATCCCCCCGCCCGGGTGGGTCCGCCCGGTGCCGGAACCCGGTCTGTGCTCTGATCACGGCATGGCCGACACCCCCGAGGACGCCGCCGGCCGCCCCGCCGACGAGCGGACCGACGCCGCGCGCCCCGCCGACGGGCAGCCGGGCGACCAGCACCCGCCCGCGGACTTCCACGACGAGTCCGGCCGGCCGGCCGCGGTGACGTCGGCCCCGGCGCCCTCGGCCGACCGCGGCCCCAAGCTCGCCGCCGCGTCCCGGGTGCTGGCCACCTTCTCCTGGCGGCTGCTGCTGGTGACCGGCGCGGTGGTGGTGATCGGCTACGTGCTGGGCCTGCTGTGGTCCTCGGTGCTGCTGCCGGTGGTCCTCGGGCTGCTGTTCTCCACCGTCATGTGGCCGCTGGCCCGGCTGCTGCGCCGGTTCCGCTTCCCCCCGGCCCTGGCCGCCATCGCCACCGTGGTGCTCTTCGTGGCCGCCGTGGTCGGCATCTTCGCCGCCATCGCCCCGTCGGTGGTGCAGCAGGTCGACGACCTCTCCGACGGCGTCAGCTCCGGCCTGGAGAGCGTGCAGGACTGGCTGTCGGGCCCGCCGTTCAACCTGGGCAGCGAGGAGATCGGCACCTACGTCGACCAGGCCATCAACCAGCTGCAGTCCAGCGCCGGGGACATCGCCGGCCTCGCGCTGACCGGCGCCAGCGCGATCGGCACCGGCGTGGTCAACCTCGTGCTGGCCCTGGTGCTCACCTTCTTCTTCCTCAAGGACGGCCCGCGGTTCCTGCCGTGGCTGGCCGCGCAGACCGGCCCGCGGGCCGCCCCCCACGTGGCCGAGCTGTCGCACCGCAGCTGGCGCACGCTGTCGGAGTTCATCCGCCAGCAGGCCCTCGTCGGTGCCATCGACGCGGTCGGCATCGGCCTCGGGCTGCTGGTCCTCGGTGTGCCCCTGGTGCTGCCGCTGGCCGTCATCACGTTCTTCGCCGCGTTCGTGCCGATCATCGGTGCCTTCGTCGCCGGGGGCTTCGCGGTGCTCATCGCGCTGGTCAGCAACGGCTTCGGCACCGCGCTGTGGGTGCTGGCGATCGTGGTGGTCGTGCAGCAGGTCGAGGGCAACGTGCTGCAGCCGATCCTGCAGGGCCGCGGCCTCAAGCTGCACGCCGGCGTGGTCATCCTCGCCGTCACCGCCGGGTCCAGCCTGGCCGGCATCATCGGCGCCTTCCTGTCGGTGCCGGTGGCCGCGCTGCTGGCGGTCTTCTACCGCTACGCCCGCGACCTGCTCGACGGGCGCCGCCCCGAGGCCGACGACGAGGGCCGCGTGCCGGTCCTGGTCGGCGACCACGACGGCGCCCGGCTGACCCGCAGCGCCCCCGACGGCGTCAGCGGGGCCGCCGGATCCTGACCGGGCCGCGGGCGGTGGCCACGTCGACCACCTCCCCGCGCTGGGTCACCTCGACCCGGCCGGCGGCGGCCAGCCGGCCGGCCGCGGCGCGGGCGTCGTCCATCAGGTCGCGCCAGCCGTCGGGGTCGTGCGCGCGGGCGGCGTCGGAGGGGCAGATCGAGGACGTCGGGGCCCGCGCGTCCAGCAGCTCCTCGATCCGACGCTCCAGGTCCTGCGCAACGGCCACGCCACCAGGGTGCGCGGCGGGCACCGACCCCGCCACGGGGGGACGATGGGAATGCCCGACCGGCCGGCGGGGCTGCACTCCTCGACCGATGGACCACCAGGAGGACCCACCGTGCCCCGACGCCCCGAGGACCTCGTCGAGCTGCTGCCCGCCCACGAGCGGCTGGTCGAGCGCACCGCCGCCGACGAGCTCGTGCTCGTGCACGACCTGGCCGGCGAGTTCGACGCCGCGCACGCCGGCGCGCTGGCCGGTGCGCACCTGCTGGCCAGCCTGCCGCACGAGGTGGTCGCCCGCTTCGACGCCGACGCGCTGGTCGACTACCGCGGCCACCGGCCCCGGATCACCTTCTCCGGCGACCACTACGAGTCCTTCGCCGCCCCCGAGATCACCCTCTACGCCGTCGACGACGACGGCGGCACCCCGTTCCTGCTGCTGCACGGCACCGAGCCCGACTTCGCCTGGGAGCAGTTCACCGCCGCCGTCCTGGGCCTGGTGGAGACCCTCGGCGTGACCCGCGTGGTGATGCTGCAGGCCATCCCGATGCCGGTGCCGCACACCCGCCCGGTCACGGTCACCGCGCACGCCACCCGCCGCGAGCTGATCGCCAGCTACCCCGTCTACTGGGGCGAGATGCGCATCCCGGGCAGCGCCGGCGCGCTGCTGGAGCTGCGGGCCGGCGAGGCCGGGGTCGACGCGCTGGGCGTGGCCGCGCACGTGCCGCACTACCTGGCCTCGGCCGCCTTCCCGGCGGCGTCGCTGACGCTGCTGGAGCACCTGTCCTCGCTCACCGGCCTGCACCTGCCGACCGAGACCCTCGAGGAGGCGGCGCGGACCAACCGCACCGACATCGACGAGCAGATCGGCCGGTCGGAGGAGAACACCGCCGTGGTCGCCCAGCTCGAGCGGCAGTTCGACGACTTCGCCGCGGCCCGCGAGGGCACCGGCCTGCTCGGCGACTCCGGTCAGCTGCCCTCCGGCGACGAGATGGCCGACCAGATCGAGGCCTTCCTCGCCGAGCAGGACCGGCGCGCCGACTAGCCCCGCCCGCGCGTGATGGCGAACGCCAGCGCGCCCACTGCACCGACGGCGGCGAAGAGGTAGAAGCCCCACGGGAACGCCAGCCCGGCGGTCAGCAGCCCGCCGGTCAGCAGCGGGCCGCTGATGGCGCCCACCCGCCCCACGCCGGCCGACCAGCCCAGCGCGGTCGCCCGCACGTGCGGCGGGTGGTTCGCGCTGGTGAAGGCGTACACGAGCACCTGCGCGCTGAACACGAAGCAGCCGGTCAGGAAGACCATGACGTAGATGCCGGCCAGCGGCAGCCGGATGGACAGCAGGGCCAGGAAGAGCGCCCCGGCGGCGAACCAGGCCATCCCGGCGCGGCGCGCGCCGACCCGGTCGGCGACCTGCCCGGCGACGAGCAGGCCGGCGATGGCGCCCAGGTTGAGCACCAGCAGGAAGGCCAGCGCCGCGCCCAGGTCGTAGCCGGCCTCCCGCATGATCGTCGGCAGCCAGCTGTTGAGGCCGTACACCAGCAGCAGGCCCATGAACGAGGTCACCGCGATCGCCAGGGTGGTGCGCAGGTACCCGGGCGAGAACAGGGTGCGCAGCGTGGCGCCGGCCGAGGTGGGCTCCGGGGCGGCGTCGGCCGGCTCGAGGTGCAGCCCGTAGGCAGCCGCGACCTGCTCGGCCTCCGCGCGGCGCCCGTGGGCCACCAGGTAGCCCGGCGACTCCGGCAGGTGCCGCAGCATCAGCGGCACCAGGACGACGGCGGGCAGCGCGCCGATGACGAACATCCACCGCCAGCCCAGCGGCTCCACGACCACGATCGCCAGCGCGGCGGTGGCCACGGCGCCGACGTGGTAGCCGGTCATCACGGTCGTGGTGGCCCGGCCGGCGCGGTTGCTGAACTCGTTGACCAGCGCGATCGCCGTCGGCAGCGCGCCGCCCAGCCCGACACCGGCGAGGAAGCGCAACCCGCCGAACACCCAGGCGTTCGGCGCAGCCGCGCAGGCCAGGGTGAGCAGCGAGAACGCCGTCACGGCACCGATGAGCACCCGGCGGCGACCCAGCACGTCGGTCAGCGCGCCGAGCGACAGGGCGCCGATGGTCATGCCGACCAGGCCGGCGGTGACCACCGCGGTGGCCCCGCTGCCCGACAGCGAGAAGCCCGCCGGGGTCAGCAGGGTGGGGACGACGGTGCCGACGACGACGAGGTCGAAGCCGTCGAGGACGACGGCGACCCAGCACAGCGGGGCCACCCACCCCGCGGCACGGGCCGCTGCCGGTCGGTCGGTGCGGGCATAGCTGGGCACGGCGGACCTCCGGGACGTCGGATCGACGTCGTGAACCTACGGCCGAACCCGAGTCACGGCCCCCTCGCAGGGTCCCGCGTCGTGCGGAGCGCGACGTGGGGGGCGAGGGGGTCCTTCCTCAAGCGAAGACGATGGTCTTGGCGCCGTCGACGATGACCCGGTCCTCCACGTGCCAGGTCACGGCCTGGGCGAGGACCTGCCGCTCGACGTAGCGGCCGACCCGGCGCATGTCCTCCACCGTGGCGCGGTGGTCGATGCGGGCGACCTCCTGCTCGATGATCGGGCCGGCGTCGAGCTCGGCGGTCACGTAGTGCGCGGTGGCCCCGATCAGCTTCACGCCGCGGTCGGCGGCGGCCTGGTAGGGGTTGGCGCCGACGAAGGCCGGCAGGAACGAGTGGTGGATGTTGATCAGCCGCTCCGGGAACCGCGCGCAGAACTCCGGCGACACGATCTGCATGTAGCGGGCCAGCACCACCAGGTCGCAGTCGCCCACCAGCTCCAGCGCCCGGGCCTCGGCCTCGGCCTTGGTGCCGGGGGTGACCGGCACGTGGTGGAACGGGATGCCGTGGGCGGCGGCGACGGGCTCGAGGTCGGGGTGGTTGGAGATGACCACCGCGATCTCGGCGCGCAGGTCGCCGGCCGACACCCGGTAGAGCAGCTCCTGCAGCACGTGGTCGGTCCTGGACACGAACACCGCCAGCCGGGGCCGGTGGTCGGCCAGGGCGAGCCGCCAGGTCATGCCCCACTCGGCGGCCAGCGCGCCCAGCTGCTCCTCCAGGCCGGCGCGGCGGCCGGCCAGGTCGTCGAGCACGAACTCCAGGCGCAGCGTGAACGTGCCGCCCGAGGGGTCGGAGCTGTGCTGCTGGGAGTCGGTGATGTTGGCGCCGGCGTCGGCCATCAGCCGGGACAGGACGGCGACGATGCCGGGGCGGTCGGGACAGCGGACGACCAGCCGGCCGGTGTTGCTCAGGGACACGGGGAGGGATGATCCCAGACGCGTCAGGGCAGGTCGGCGGGCTCCCCGGTGGCGAACAGGTCGCCGTGCTCCTCGATGCGCGCCAGCACGTCGTCGGTGTCGAAGACCAGCGGGCCGTCCAGCTCCTCCCAGGCCACCGGGGTGGAGACCGTGGCACCGGCCCGGGCACGCAGGGAGTAGGGCGCGACGGTGGTCTTGGCGGTGTTGTTCTGGCTCCAGTCGACGAGCACCTTGCCCGGCCGCAGCACCTTCTCCATCCGCCAGACCACCTCGTCGGGGGTCTCCTCGGTGAGCGCCTGGGCCAGCGCCTTGGCGTAGCGGGAGGGGTGGTCGGGGTCGGTGCAGCGGATGGGTGCGTAGACCTGCAGGCCCTTGGACCCCGAGGTCTTGACCACCGGGTCCAGCCCGTCGTCCACCAGCCGCTCGCGCAGCCGGTGGGCCAGCACCGCGCACTCGGCCACCCCGGTGCCCGGTCCGGGGTCGAGGTCGAGGACCAGCAGGTCGGGCAGCTGCGGCGCGCCGTCGTCGTCGACCCGCCACTGCGGCACGTGCAGCTCCAGCGCGGCCAGGTTGGCCGACCACGCGAGGTCGGGGACGTCGGTGAGCAGCACCATGTCCAGCACCTCGCGGTCCTTGGTCGACCCCGGCGCGGGCACCACCACGTGCCGCACCCAGGACGGGGCGTGCCGGGCGTTGTTCTTCTCGAAGAAGGACGCGCCCTCGACGCCGTGCGGCCAGCGGGTGAAGGTGACCGGCCGGCCGGCCAGGTGCGGCAGCAGCACCGGCGCGACCTGCACGTAGTACTGGATGACCTGCGCCTTGGTGAACCCCACCTCGGGGAAGAGCACCTTGTCCAGGTTGGAGACCTCGAGCTGCCGCCCGCCGATCGCCACCCGCTGCCGGCTCACTCGGGCACCGCGTCGGCGGCGGGGACGTCGTCGCGCAGGCCGCGCCAGGCGGGGTGGCGCAGGTGGCCGTCGCCGGTCCAGCCGGCGAACACCACCTCCCCCACCAGCTCGGGCTCCACCCAGTGCGCCTCCCGGACGACGTCGGGCGGCACCACCCCGGCGAAGGGCGACGTCGTCCGGCCGGTGACGCCCCGGGCCAGCTGGGCCAGCATGCGGTCGGTGAACCCGGTGCCCACCCGCCCGGCGTAGCGCAGCCCGCCGTCCTCCCGGACGCCCACCAGCAGCGACCCGATGCCGCCGGCCCGCCGGCCGTTGCCCGGCCGCCACCCGCCGACGACGACGGTCTGGTGCTGCACGTTCTTGACCTTGAGCCACTCCGGGCCCCGGCCGCCGGGGCGGTAGGGCGAGGCCAGCCGCTTGGCCACCACGCCCTCCAGGCCGTGCTCGACGCTGGCCGCGCGCACGCCGGCGCCGTCGGCGGGGAACCAGGGCGTGGGGGTCCACCGCCGGGCGGCCGGCGCCAGCTCGTCGAGCAGTGCGCGGCGCTCGGCGTAGCTGCAGGCCAGCAGCGACCGGCCGTCGAGCTCCAGCAGGTCGAACACGAAGTAGCTGACCGGCACCCGGCGGGCGGTGCGGGCGACCTCGGGGCCGGTCAGGTGCATGCGCTGCTGCAGCAGCCCGAAGTCGGGCCGGCCCTGCGCGTCGAGGGCGACCACCTCGCCGTCCAGCACGGCGTCCCGCCCGGCCAGGGACGGCGGCAGCGCAGCCAGCTCGGGGTAGCGCTCGGTGACGTCGGTGCCGCTGCGGGCACGCAGCCGCACCGCGCCGTCGCGGACGTGGGCCAGCACCCGGACGCCGTCCCACTTGAACTCGAACGCCCAGCCGGTCTCGTCCCGGGGCAGCTCCCCGGCGACGGCGAGCATCGGCCGGGTCGACTCGTCCACCACTTCAGGCGGACTTGCTCGCGGCCTTCTTGGCCGGGGCCTTCTTCGCGGGGGTCGCCTTCGCCGCCGCCCTCTTCGCCGGGGCCTTCTTCGCCGGCGCCTTCTTCGCGGGCGCCTTCCCCTCCGGGGCCTCGTCGTCGCCGGACTTCCCGCCGGCCTTCTCCACGCTGCGCCGCAGCGCGCTCATCAGGTCGACCACCGAGCCGTCGTCCTCGTCGTCCTCGGCCTCCTCGGGCCGTACGACGTCGCCGCCGGCCTGCTTGGCCTCCAGCAGCGCCGCCATCGCCTCCTTGTAGTCGTCGGTGAAGGCCGACGGGTCGAAGGAGCCGCTCATGGTGGCGATGAGGGACTCGGCCATCTTCAGCTCGGCGGGCTTGGCGGCGACGTCCTCGTCGAGGAACCCGAACTCCGGCGCCCGGATCTCGTCGGGCCAGCGCATGGTGTGCAGCACCAGCACGCCGTCGCGGACCCGCAGCGCGGCCAGGGACTCCCGCTGCCGAATCGCGATCTTGGTGATCGCGACCTGGCCGGCGTTCTCCAGCGCGGTGCGCAGCAGGACGTAGGGCCGGGTCGCGCTGCCCTCGGGCTCCAGGTAGTAGGTCTTCTCGAAGTGGATCGGGTCGATCTCGGACTGCTCGACGAACTGCAGCACCTCGATCTCGTGCGTGCTGCCCAGGGGGAGCTCGTCCATGTCGGCGTCGGTGAGGACGACCAGCTCGCCGTTGGGCAGCTCGAAGCCCTTGGCGATGTCGCGGTACTCGATCTCCTCGCCGTCGACCGAGCAGACACGGCGGTACTTGACGCGGCCGCCGTCGGTCTTGTGCACCTGGTGGAACTTGACGTCGTGGTCCTCGGTCGCCGAGTACAGCTTCACCGCGATCGAGACCAGCCCGAAGGAGACCGCGCCCTTCCAGATCGACCGCATGCCCGTCCCTCTCCGCTGGTTGTCAAGATCAGCCTAGGGGCGCGGGTGCCTGCAGCGCACCCGCGCTCCACCCCCTACGAGTCGGTCGCGTCCGACTGCAGCTTGTCGTAGGCGAACTGCCCGACGTCGGCGCCGGCCACGATCGTCATGACCAGGCCGGCCAGCCGGGTGGCGCGCGGCGCGGCCACGTAGGACAGCACGAAGCCGGTGCCGATCCACTGGGCCAGGCAGAACGGGCAGGTGACCAGCTCGCCCACCGCGTGCTTCCACCCGCCGTGCTCGCGGATCCCCTCGGCGACCTCGGCCTCGCCGGAGGTGCCCTCGTAGCGGGTGAACGGGGCGCGCAGCGGGCTGGTGACCGGGTCCTTGGCCACCGTGCGGGCCAGCCGGAAGGTGCCGACGGTCAGCATTAGTGCGTCGCCGAGCGGGATCCGGTCGGGCAGCGGTCTGCCCGAGGCCCGCAGCGCCGCCGCCCCGGCCGCGGTGAGGGCGCCGTAGACGCCCATGGCGCCCAGCAGCCCGCCCAGGGGCCGCTGCTCCCCGTGCGCGTACTGCTCCTGCTGGCTCCGGGCCCAGGACCCGACCTTCTCGGTGACCGACATGGGGCGCCGCTACCCCCGCCGGGAGGGGGCTCACACCGCGTGTGGACGGCGGTCCTGCGGGGGTAGGGGGGCGATCATGACCAACCCCGAGGGCCAGACCGCCCGCGACCAGTTCCCCGAGGACGCCGGCATCCCCGAGATCGCCGACGACACCCCCGAGGCCGCCCTCGCCGAGGACCCGCAGTTCGCCCCCGACATGGGCCGCGAGACCGCCGGCGCCAGCGTCGACTTCGGCACCACCGCCGAGGAGCAGGCCGAGGGCGAGCCCCTCGACGGCCGGCTGGCCCGCGAGGAGCCCGACGTCGACGTCGACCCCGGCACCCGCCCCGCCGAGGACCCCGACGGCCCGGTCACCCAGCTCGACCAGGACGTCGACACCGACCCCCGCGACGACTCCGGCACCGACTCCGTGGGCGACGACGTGCTGGCCACCGGGGAGGCGTCGGTCGGCGGCGAGGGGCCCGAGGAGCGGGCCGTGCACCCCACCGCCGACTGAGCCGCACCGCAGCACCGCGGGGCCGCCCACCCGGCTTGTGGGCGGCCCCGGCCGTGTCTAGGGTCCGGTCGGGCGGTTCAGCAACGAGCTGCCCGACAGCACCTGCCCCCGGGAGCGATCCGGGCGCCGTCCACCACCGGGGCCCCGGGTGAGGACGGCGGGCCGCGCGCGCGGCAGGTACGTTGTGCACGCCGATGCGTGCCCGTCGGGCACCACCGCTGAGAGGAGCTCCAGTCCGTGACCTCATCTGACCTGCCCGCCGAGGGTCAGCGCGACGTGCCGGCTCCCACCGACACCGCCGACGCTCCCTTCGACGACGTGATCACCCTGTCGACGTCCACGGACGCCGACGGCGCGGTCACGGTGACGGTCGTCGGCGAGGTGGACACCTTCACCGCCCCCGTGCTGCGCGCCTCGCTGGACACCCAGCTGGAGCAGCAGCCCGAGGAGCTGGTCATCGACCTCTGCGGCGTCCAGTTCCTGGGCTCCGCCGGTCTCGCCGTGCTGGTCGAGACCCAGAAGTCGGCCCGGGCCCGCGAGGTGGGTCTGACCCTGGTCGCCTCCACCCGCGCGGTCACCCGGCCGCTGGAGGTCACCGGTCTGATCGACCTGTTCACCATCGTCGACGGCAACAGCTGACCCGTCGCACCCGAGGGCCCCGTCACCACCCGGTGACGGGGCCCTCGTGCGTCCAGGGTCAGGCCGACAGCAGCCGGCAGACCCCGGCCTCGAGCACCCGCTGGCGCTCCCGGTCGTCGCCGGCCCCGGCCGCCTCGGCGAGCGCGTCGGCGATCGTCTCGCCGTGCTCGAACCGGTCGACCACCCGCGGGTCGACGTAGCTGGCCCGGCACACCGCCGGGGTGTTGCCCAGCTGGTCCGACACCGCCCGGTACGCCGCCCGCGCCACCTTGGTGCGTCCGGTCCGCGACGTCGGCAGCGGGTCCTCGGCCAGCAGCACGGCCATGAGCACGGTCGCCGTCCAGGTGCGGAAGTCCTTGGCGGTGATCTCGGCGCCGGAGACCTCCCGCAGGTAGGCGTTGACGTCGTCGCTGTGCACGTCGCGCCAGCCGCCGTCCTCGTTCTGCCAGGCCAGCAGCTCGTCGCCGGCGTCGGCCGGGCGGTCGAGCAGCTGGCCGACGACGGTGGCGGTGGCCGGGTCGGTGACCTCGACCTCGCGCTGCTTGCCGCCCTTGGCCAGGTAGCAGAACGCCACGGTGCGCCCCCGCACCTCGACGTGCTCCCGGCGGAGCGTGGCCAGCCCGTAGGTGCCGTTGTCCTCGGCGTACTGGTCGCTGCCGACCCGGAAGGCCCCGAGGTCCAGCAGCCGGACGGCGAGGGCCAGCACCCGCTCGCGCGGCAGCCCCCGCCGGCGCAGCGCCGCGGCCACCGCATCGCGGACGTCGGGCAGCGTGTGGCTGATCTCCAGCACCCGCTCGTGCTTGGCGGCGTCGCGCTGCACCCGCCACTGGTCGTGGTAGCGGTACTGGCGGCGGCCGGCGGCGTCGGTGCCGGTGGCCTGGATGTGGCCGTGCGGCCAGGGGCAGATCCACACGTCGCGCCAGGCCGGCGGGATGGCCAGACCCTCGACGCGGACCCGCCGGTCGTCGCGGATGAGGGCGCCGTCCTCGTCGTAGAACGCCCAGCCGCGACCGCGCGCCCGGCGGGTCCACCCCGGGGCGTGCACGTCACTGCGCCGCAGCCTCACCCCCGTCGTGGTGGGCAGCGGGCGCGCCCGGCAAACCTGGGAGCGGAACCGGATCGCCCGCCCGGGTCAGTCGTCGGCGAGCGGCACGCCGGCCCGGGCCAGCGCGGCGCGCGGCTGGGTGGCCGCCGAGACCACCCGCAGCGGCCAGCCGTTGGCCCGGCCGATGGCGGCCACCTCGGCCACCGCGGCGACGACGGCGGGGCCGAGGTGGCCCACGCCGTCGAGGTCGAGCTCGGTGCGCACCACGCCGCCGCGGGAGGCCTCGAGCAGCCGCAGGCGGACGCCGGCCGCCGCGTCGTCCTCGAGCGGGCCGCTGGCGCGCACGCAGGGGACACCGGCGGAGCGGTCGATGCGCAGCACGGCCAGCTCGTCGGCCGATGCGGTCGCCCGCTCGGGCAGTTCCCGGGCCGGGACCCGCAGGGTGACCGTGGTGCCGTCGGGCCGGCGGGAGATCTCCACGTCCTCCAGCAGCTGGTGCATGATCAGCAGCCCGCGGCCGCGGTCGCCGGGGTCGGCGTCGGGGGTGCGCCAGCCGCCGTGGTCGGCGACGACGGCGGTGACCCGCCCGCCGGGCTCGACCGACACCCGGACCTGCATCGTGCCGGGGGTGCCCGGCGGGTAGGCGTGGTCGACGGCGTTGGCGCACGCCTCGCCCACCGCGACCTGCAGGGCGCCGACGACGTCGGGGGTCACCTCGGCCGCCGACAGCCACCGGCCCAGGGACCGCCGCACGGTGACCAGGGAGGCCGCCTCGGCGGGGAGGTCGAGGACCAGGGGGTCGGCGCGAGGACGGGGGTTCCCCGGAACTGCGCTCATCGACGCCATACCACCGCACCTGCGCCGCTCCGGCAACCGCGACGGGCGCGCGGGACGAACAGCGGTGCGGGAGTATGGACAGGCCGTCCGTCCGGACGGTGTGCACACGTGAGGAGCGAACCAGCCGATGGTCGACACGACCGGTGGCGCCGCAGGGCGCCGCACCGAACGCCTGGAGCTCCGGGTGCCCACCTCGCGCACCCAGCTCCCCGCCGTCCGGGCCATGACCGGGGACCTGGCCATGCGGATGGACTTCGACCTCGACGCCGTCGAGGACCTCCGCCTGGCCGTCGACGAGGCCAGCGCCACGCTCGCCTCCGTCGCCCTCCCCGGCACCCCGCTCGTCGCGGTCTTCGAGACCGGCTCCACGGGCCTGACCATCACCGCCTGGGTGGCCACCACCGCGGGCACCGACGTCCCCCGCGACGGGTTCGGCTGGGCGGTCATCGCCGCCCTGGTCGACTCCGTCGACGCCGGCCCGGCCGACCGGGGCGACGTCCCCGGCGGCGAGGGCGGCGAGGGCCCGGTCGCCACCATCACCCTGGTCAAGGAGCTCCCTCCCCCGCTGCGCACCCCCGCAGCAGGTGACAGCGACGCCGACCTCTCGGTGGCCCGGTGACCCGGGTGGTCGAGCGGACCCCCGACACCGGCCCCCACGACGTGGTCCCCGTCCCCTCCGGACCGGCCGACGACGCCCCCGCCGGCGCCGGCGCACCCGCTGCCGAGGGCCCGGCCACGGAGACCGCCGTCCAGGCCGCCGCGGAGACCGCCAAGCCCGACGCGGAGCCCGCCCCGCCGGTGTCGGACAACCGGCGCCGGGCCCAGCGCACCGCGCCGCTGTTCGTCGAGCTGGCCTCCCTCGACCCCGACGACCCGCGCCGGGAGCGGCTGCGGGAGGTCCTGGTCGAGGAGCACCTGCCGCTGGTCCGCCACTTCGCCCGCCGGTTCTCCAACCGGGGTGAGCCCTTCGACGACCTGCTGCAGGTCGGCACGCTGGGCCTGATCGCCGCGATCGACCGCTTCGACCCCACCCGGGGCGTCGAGTTCCTGTCCTTCGCCGTCCCCACCATCACCGGGGAGATCAAGCGGCACTTCCGCGACCAGGGGTGGTCGGTGCGGGTGCCGCGGCGGCTGCAGGAACTGCACCTGTCGCTCAACGCCGCCGTCGGGGAGCTCGCGCAGAAGAACGGCCGCGCGCCCAACCCCTCCGAGCTGGCCGAGTACCTGGGCATCCCGCGGTCGGAGGTGCTGGAGGGCCTCCAGGTCGCCAACGCCTACCGGTCCTCGTCGCTGGACGAGCGGTTGTCCGGCGAGGAGGACTCCCCCACCCTGGCCGCCACGCTGGGCCAGGAGGACGCTGCGCTGGAGGGCGTGGAGTACCGGGAGTCGCTGCAGCCGCTGCTGGCCACCATCCCGGCCCGCGAGCGCCGCATCCTCATCCTGCGGTTCTTCGGCAACATGACCCAGTCGCAGATCGCCGCCGACATCGGCATCTCGCAGATGCACGTGTCCCGGCTGCTGGCCCAGACCCTGGCCAAGCTCCGCGAAGGCCTGCTCAAGGACGACTGACCCCGCACACGACGACGGGCCCACCTCCCGGTCGGGAGGTGGGCCCGTCGTCGTCGGTCAGCGGCCCCGGTAGCCGGGGGGCGGGCCCCACTGCTGGGGCGGGCCCTGCTGCCACTGCTGCGGCGGGGGGCCCTGCTGCTGCGGTCCCTGGTCGCCGTAGGGCGGCGGCGGGGCCGGGCGGTCGTCGTCCTCGTCGGGGGCGTTGCGCGGGTCGGCCGCGGCGCCGGACTCCCGGACGTCGGCGGTGAGCTCGGCCAGGGACGGCGTGCTGGGCATCTGCGGGTGCGGGGTCTCCGGTGCCGCGTCGGCCAGCGTGCTCATCTCGATGCGCGCCTCGGGCTGGTCGGCCGCCTTGGGCAGCGCGGACTCGAACCAGTCGGAGGTGTCCAGCTTCTGCGCCGGCGCCGACGCCTCGGCCTGGGTGCCGTCGACGTCGAGCCAGGACCGCTTGCCCTCGCCGTCGCCCGAGCCGCCCCGGCCGGCGCCGCCGAGGTTGGCCAGCCCCTCGAGGGCCTGGGAGAACTCGCTGGGCACGATCCACATCTTGTTCGCGTCGCCCTGCGCGATCTTGGGCAGCGTCTGCAGGTACTGGTAGGCCAGCAGACCCTGGTCGGGCTTGCCGTCGTGGATGGCCTGGAAGACCGTCTCGATCGACTTGGCCTGGCCCTGCGCCTGCAGGAACAGCGCGGCGCGCTCACCCTCGGCGCGCAGGATGCGGGACTGCCGCTCGGCCTCGGCCTCGAGGATCGCGGCCTGCTTGTGGCCCTCGGCGGCGAGGATCTGGCTGGCCTTCTGGCCCTCGGCGGTCATGATCGCCGACTGCCGCTGCCCCTCGGCGGTGAGGATGGTGGCCCGCTTGTCGCGGTCGGCCCGCATCTGCTTCTCCATCGAGTCCTGGATGGACAGCGGCGGGTCGATCGCCTTGATCTCCACCCGGGCCACCCGCAGGCCCCACGGGCCGGTGGTGCCGTCGAGCACGGCGCGCAGCTGCGAGTTGATGCCGTCGCGGCCGGTGAGGGCGCCCTCGAGGTTCAGCCCGCCGACGACGTTGCGCAGCGTCGTGGTGGTCAGCTGCTCCATGCCGGTGATGTAGTTCGCGATGCCGTAGACGGCCAGCCGCGGGTCGGTGACCTGGAAGTACACGACGGTGTCGATGCCGACCTGCAGGTTGTCGGCGGTGATGACCGGCTGCGGCGGGAAGCTGATGACCTGCTCGCGCAGGTCGATGGTGGCGCGCACCCGGTCGGCGAAGGGCACCAGGATCGCCAGACCGGGGCTGAGCGTCCGGCTGTAGCGGCCGAACCGCTCGATGACCTTGGCCTGCGCCTGCGGGACGATCGTGACGCTCTTGGCGAGCACGATGATCACCAGGACGGCGATCACGAGCAGTGCGATGAGGGCTTCCACGGGCGGGGCGCTCCTGACGTCGGTGGGGTGATCACCACCGATACTGCCCTCCCGGCAGGACCTATGCGAAACCCGGGCGTTCAGGCCCGGGACACGTAGGCGATCGGCCCCTCGATCTGCACGATGCGCACGACCTGGCCGACGTCGTAGGCCTCGCCGTCGAGCTGGGTGCGGGCCGACCACTCGTCGTGGCCCATCCGCACCTGGCCCGAGGTGCCGGTGACCCGCTCGCTGACCTCGGCGGTGCGGCCGACGTAGACCTCGACGCCGTCGACCTGCTCCGGCGTGCGCTGGGTCAGGTGCCGCTTGGCGACCGGCCGCACCACGAGCAGCAGGCCCAGGGACACCACGACGAAGGCGACGAGCTGCAGCACGACCGCCCCGCCGAGCAGGGCGACGAGCATCCCGCCCAGCGCTCCGCCGGCGAGCATGAGCAGCACCAGGTCGAGGCTGGCGACCTCACCGGCCGTGAACAGCCCCGCCGCGATCAACCAGAGCACCCAGGCGGCCATGCGCCCGAGTCTGGCAGAGCGGCACCCGGGTCGCGGGCCGCCTACCCTCGACCGGGTGCCCGACCTCAGGACCCGCCGCGCCGCCGGCGACCCCGCCGGACGGCTGGCCGCCTGGGCGACCGCGTGGCTGGCCGGCCGGGTGCCCTACGACGACGCCCTCGAGGCGGTGACCGGCGACCGCGCGCACGTGGTGCAGGGCCCCGACGGCTCCCGCCCGCTGGGCGAGGTGCTGACGTCGCTGCGCGGGCGGGGCGAGCGCCGGCTGCGGCTGGTGCTGCCGGTGCCCGGTGACGTGCACGGCCTGCCGCCGGTGCCCGCCCTGGCCGCCACCGCGATGGAGGCCGGTCAGGCCGTCGTCGGGGACACGCTGGTGCTGCTGCCCGCCACGGCCACCACCGAGACCGTGCTGTGGACCCAGGTGGACCTGCCGGCCGGCTGCCTCGCGCCGCCGCCGGTGGAGGGCACGCTGCGGTCGCTGTCGGGCCGGCTGGACCTCGCCGTCGGCGACGCCGCCCGCACCCTGGCCGGGCTGGACCTGGCCCGCTGGCACCCGGAGGTGCCCGCGCTGCTGGCCGGGCTGTCCGCCGCGCCGGCGGACCCGGGCCTGCCGCCGGACACCGACCCGGTCGCGGTCTCGGTGCTCACCCGCGCCCGCCGGCTGGCCACCGTGCTGGACCTGGCGCTGGCCGACTCCCCCGGCGGCGCGGTCACCGCCGGCCAGATGGCGGCCCGGGAGGACGCGCTGCGCCCGCTGTCCGACGCCGTCCGGGAGGCCACCACCGCCGTCTGGAACTGGCTCCCCCGCTAGCTGGGGCGGGCGCCCGGGCGGCCGGCGGGGCGCTGCACGAAGCAGCAGGACGCCGGGCAGTTGGTCCCCAGCCGCGGCTCACCACCGGCGCGGCGCTCGGCCAGCAGGTCGACGAGCGAGCGGACGAACGCCGGGTGGGTGCCCGCCGTCCCGGCGCGGGCGAAGGCCAGGCCGAGCTCCTCGGCGGTCTCCTTCGCCTCGTTGTCCAGGTCCCAGATCACCTCGAGGTGGTCGGAGATGAACCCGACCGGGAACACCACGACCGCCTGCACGCCCTCCGCCGAGAGCGCCTGCAGGTGGTCGTTGACGTCGGGCTCCAGCCACGGCACCGACGGCGGGCCCGACCGCGACTGCCACACCAGGTCGAAGGACCGGCCCGGCGCGACCCGGTCCACCACCAGCCGCGCGGCGGTCTCCAGCTCGCGCTCGTAGGTGTGGCCCCCGGGCCCGGCGACGGCGGCCATCGCGTCGGGGATGGAGTGCGCGGTGGCGACCAGCCGGGCGCCGTCCCGCAGCTCCTCGGGGAGCTCGGCGAGCGCGGCGGCGAGGGCGTCGGCGTTGGCCTGCACGAAGCCGTCGGCGTCGTAGTAGTGCGGCAGCTTCTCCGCCGTGGGGCCCGCGGGCGCGGACGGGTCGGACTCCAGCGCGACCCGGGCCCGGGCGACGTCCTCGTGGTACTGCCGGCAGCCGGAGAACGAGGCGTAGGCCGAGGTGGCCAGCACGTAGGCGTGCTCGATGCCGTCGTCGGCCATCTCGCGCCACACGTCCTCGACGTAGGGCGCCCAGTTGCGGTTGCCCCAGTACACCGGCAGGTCGACGCCGGCCCCGCGCAGCGCGGCGACCAGCGCCTTGTTCTGGTCGTTGATTGGGCTGACGCCGTCGAAGTGGTGGTAGTGCTCGGCGACGCTCTCCAGCCGCTCGCGCGGGATGCCGCGGCCGCGGGTGACGTTCTCCAGGAACGGCATGACCTGGTCGTGGCCCTCGGGACCGCCGAAGCCGAGCACCAGCAGCGCCTCCCGCCGGCCCGCCGGCGCCGGCGCGGACCCCGGGACGACGCCACCGTTGTTGCGGGCGGCGAGCGAGGGGGCCTCGTCCGGCCGCTGCCCGTCGGGGGTGATGGACACCCCGTCGGGGAGCGGGTGGGCGGGCCGGGCAGGGAGGAGCTGTTCGGTCACCGCCCAGTCATACCCCGACGGCGTGGAACCCGCCGTCCACGTGCACGATCTCACCCGTCGTCGCGGGGAACCAGTCGCTGAGCAGCGCCACGATCGCCTTGCCCGAGGGCTCGGTGTCGGTGACCGACCAGCCCAGCGGGGCCTTGGTCTCCCAGGCCTCCTCGAACTGCTTGCTGCCCGGGATCGACTTCATGGCCATGGTGCGCAGCGGGCCGGCGGCCACCAGGTTGACCCGGACGCCGTCGGGGCCCAGCTCGCGGGCCAGGTAGCGCGAGGTGGACTCCAGCGCCGCCTTGGCCGCGCCCATCCAGCCGTAGACCGGCCAGGCGACGGTGGCGTCGAAGGTCAGCCCGACCACCGAGGCCTGCTCGCCGAACAGCGGCCGGCAGGCCTGGGTGAGGGAGGCCAGCGACCAGGTGGAGACCTGGAAGGCGGTGGCGGCGTGCTCCCACGCGACCTCCGGGAAGCCCTCGCCCATGGCCTCCTGCGGCGCGAAGCCGATGGAGTGCACGACCCCGTCGAGCTGGGCGCCCGCGGGCATGACCTCGCGCAGCCGGTCGGCCAGGGTGGCCAGGTGCTCGGTGTTCGTCACGTCGAGCTCGACGACGGCGGCCTCCTGCGGCAGCCGCTTGGCGATCCGCTGGCACAGGCTCAGCGCCCGCCCGAAGTTGGACAGGACGACGGTGGCGCCCTGCTCCTGCGCGATGCGCGCCGCCGAGAAGGCGATCGACGCCTCGGTCAGCACACCGGCGATCAGGACCGTCTTGCCCTCGAGGATGCCCATGCTCAGTGCCCCATTCCCAGTCCGCCGTCGACCGGGACGACCGCCCCGGTGATGTACCCCGCGTGCTCGCCGGCCAGGAACCGGACGACGCCGGCGACCTCCTCGGCCTCGGCGAGCCGACCCAGCGGGACCTGCCCGAGGATCTCCTGCTGCCGCTTCTCGGGCAGCTCCGCGGTCATGTCGGTGCGCACGAAGCCCGGTGCCACCACGTTGGCGGTGATGCCGCGCCCGCCCAGCTCGCGGGCGATGGAGCGGGCCAGCCCGACCAGCCCGGACTTCGACGCCGCGTAGTTGACCTGCCCGGCCGAGCCCAGCAGCCCGACGACCGAGGACACGAACACCATCCGGCCGCTGCGGGCGCGGACCATCTTGGCGCTGGCCCGCTTGGCCACCCGGTAGGCGGCGGTGAGGTTGGCGTCGACGACGTCGGTGAAGGCGTCCTCGCCCATCCGCATGAGCAGGCCGTCGCGGGTGATGCCGGCGTTGCTGACGAGCACCTCGACCGGGCCCTGGTGCTCCTCGACCGCGGTGAAGGCGGCGTCGACGTCCTCGGTGGAGGTGACGTCGCAGCGCACCCCGAACAGGCCGTCGGGCGCGCCGCTGCCGCGGTGGGTGACCGCCACGGAGTCGCCCGCCTGCGCGAACGAGCGGGCGATGGCCAACCCGATCCCCCGGTTGCCCCCGGTCACCAGCACCGATCTGCCCACTGCCACTCCCGCGCTCGTCCCGGCGTCCGTCGGGAGCAACCTATCGGTGGCGGCCGGGGTCCCGCCGGGCCGGGCGGCCTACCGACCGGTAGCCCTCAGCGCTCGTCGTACCGCAGCGCGGCCAGGCAGACCGCGCCCCACAGCGCGGCGAACCCGACCACCTTCGCCCGGGTGCCCCGGCCGCGCAGGGCCACCCCGAGGACGGCGGCGTCGCCCCAGTCGCTGGCGACCCGGGCGCCGACGGCGGCGCGGCGCGCGGCGCCGGCGGGGGCGAGCACCATGGCCAGCCCGATGGCGGTGTCCCGCACGCCGACCAGCCGGGTCATCGTCCGGTTGTCCTGGTTGCGGGACAGGCCGGAGGGCCGCTGCAGCAGCTCGGGGCGGGCGACGAGGGCGGCGGAGTAGGCGGCGGTGGCGGCGCCGGTGAGCGTGGTGAGAGCAGGCACAGGGTCCTCCGGGTGCTGTCGGTCAGGGATGCCCGTCTTCTGGAGCCCTGCCGCCCTACCCCGGCCCCGGTGGGGGTCAACCGGCCAGGGCGGCGACCAGCCGCGCCCGCTGGTCGGCGGCCGAGCGCGCGACCTCGGCCCAGGCCGGCAGCACCGGCTCGGCGGGCAGCAGGCAGCGGTCCAGGGCGGCGTCCAGGGCGGCGGCGTCCACCTCGTCGGCGGCCAGCAGCACCGGCCAGCCCAGCGCCGCCGCCTGCGCGCTGACCTTGGCGCCGCCGACGACGGGGTCGACGGCGATCACCGGCCGGCCGCGGCCCAGACCGAGCACCAGCCCGTGCAGCCGGGAGCTGACCACGACGTCGGCGCGGCCCAGCACGGCCTGCACCTGCCCCACGCGCCGCCGCTGCCCGGAGGGCGTGAGCAGGTCGGTGCCGACGTCGAAGGACCCCAGCCCGCGGTCGGCGACCCACCGCTCCACGACGGCCTGCACCTGGGCGTGCCGGCCGCGGTCGCCGTACTCGGGCTGGACGGGGGCGAACACGGTGGCGACGACGGCCGGGCCGTCGCCGGGCGGGTCGATGGCCAGGTCGGGGCGCGGCGGGCAGCCGGGGGCGTCCCGCGGCCAGACGGCGCCGAACCGCGCGGCCGTCGCCGGGTCCACCACCGACACCCCGACGGCCAGCCGGCGGGTGTGCGCGAACCGCCGGAGCAGGCCCTCCACCAGCGGGTCGCCCAGCAGCGGCCCGCACACCCACACCAGGTGCGTGTAGCCGGCCGGGTCGACCCGGGCGTGGTCGACGCCCCGGTCCAGGTAGCGCGCCCACGCCACGTCGTGCGCGATGCCGGCCCGGGCCAGCCAGCCGGTCACCACCTCGGCGGCGCGCTCGTCGCCCACGGTGGCGATGACCTCGGTGAAGCTGAACCAGCCCACCACGAGCACCCTCACCGGGTCACCGGGTACTTCGGCGCCGAGCCGGCGGGGAGGCCGGCCAGCCGGGCGACGTCCCACGCGGCGAACCGCCGCTCCTCGAGCACCCGCAGCCCGGCGTCGACGTCGTCGGGCAGCGGCCGGCGGCGGGCCAGCACCCAGGGCACTCCGCGCAGCGCCAGCAGCACGCCGCGGACCAGGTCGGCGTCCCGCGGGGCCGAGCGCAGCACGAACACCGTCCAGCGCAGTGCGCTGCGCCGGGGCCGGTGCAGCCAGGCGTTCCAGAGCGTGTTGCGCAGGCCCCAGTGCCGGATCCGGCTGTGGTTGGCCAGGCTCGGGTGGTGGTGCATGACGACGTCGTCGACGTAGCGCATCAGCCAGCCCTCCCGCAGCAGCGGGTGGGCCAGCGTCTCCTCCTCCCCGCCGATGGTGAACTCCGGGGCGTACCCGCCGACCTGCTCGTAGGCGGCCACCCGCACGACCGCGGCCCCGCCCATGAAGCTGAGCAGCACGGTGCCGGGGACGCCCTCGGTCTCGGGCAGCGGGCTGGCCGCCATCTCGGTCGAGATGGGGTCCGGCGCCTGCTCGTCGCCGACCACGATGCGGGCGTTCACCAGGGCCAGCCGGGGGTGGGCGTCCAGCAGGGCGACGGCGCGCTCCAGGCCGGGCCGCTCCCACCAGCCGTCGTCGTCGCAGAAGACGACGTAGGGCGTGGTCGCGGCCCGCACGCCCTCGGTCCGCCCGGCCGCGCCGGTGTTGGTGGGCAGCGCGCGCACCCTCACCCAGGGCCGGTCGGCCAGCAGCTCGCGGGTGCCGTCGGTGGAGGCGTTGTCCACCGCGACCACCGGCAGGTCCAGCTCGGCGAGGCGGTCCAGGGTGTGCGGGAGCCACGCTGCGCAGTCGTGGGTCAGCAGGACCACCGTGAGCCGGTCCGCGAGGCCCGTCATGGTCCCACCTCCGCGGCCGCGGCCAGCACGTCGGCGACCGTGGTGCGCAGCAGCACCGGGTCCACCTCGCCGCCGTGCGGGTCCCCGCGGTAGCCGGGGTCGTCGGCCGGCCAGAGCACGCGGTGCCGGGGGTGCACCGGGGGACCCCAGCGGCTGGGCGGCACCGGCCCGCTGAGCACCACCGACGGCCGGCCGAACACCGCGGCCACGTGCGCGGTCCCGGTGTCGCCGGACAGCACCAGCCGGGCGGCGGCGACCAGCCCGCACAGCTCCTGCACCGAGAGGTCGACCAGGGCCGGTGCGCCGTCGGCGACCGCGTCGACCAGCGACCGCTCCTCCGCCGTCCCGGTGACCACGACCCGGTGGCCGGCCCCGCGCAGCGCGTCCGCCACCGCGGCCCACCGCTGCGCCGGCCACCGGCGGGACCGGGCCGCCGCCCCGGGGTGCACCACGGTCGACCCGGGACGGATCGCCGGCGGCACCGGCAGCAGGCCGGCCAGCGGCGGCGGGGTGGCCGGGCCGCCCAGCTGCTCGGCGACCAGCCGGCACCAGCGGTCGACCTCGTGCTCGTCGTCGTCCCACACCGACCGGTCCGGGGCCGGCCCGAGCGCGAAGCCCACGCACCGGCCCGGGCGCAGCGCCAGGAGGGGCGCCTTGGACGCCGGGCCGTTGCCGTGCAGGTCGACGGCGAGGTCGGGCCGCCCGGGCAGGCCGGTCACGTGGTCGAGGTGCTCGACGGGGACGACGTCGTCGACCAGCCCGGAGCCGCACAGCACCTCGGTGAACCGCACCGGCGCGCCCAGCACCACCCGCCAGCCGGGGAGCCGGCGGCGCAGCAGGGCGAGGGCGGGCAGGCCGGTGACCATGTCGCCCAGGCCGATGGCCCGCAGCACGACGCAGGTGCTCATGCCCGGGCCAGCTCGGCGAGCGCGGTGGTGGACCGGCCGGCCAGGAACGGCACGGTGACCACCCGGCCGCCCCAGCCGGCGAGGACGGCGGCCTCGGGGACGGCGACGCCGGAGTAGTCGCCGCCCTTGACCCACAGCTGCGGGCGCAGGCCGCGCAGCACCTGCTCCGGGGTGTCCTCGTCGAAGACCACGACGTCGTCGACGCAGCCCAGCGCACGCAGGATGCGCACCCGGTCGGCCTGCGGCTGCAGCGGCCGGCCCGGGCCCTTGAGCCGGGTGACCGAGGCGTCGGAGTTGACGCACACCACCAGCCGGTCGCCCAGCGCGCGGGCGGCCTCCAGGGTGGCGACGTGGCCGGCGTGCAGCAGGTCGAAGCAGCCACCGGTGGCGACCAGCACCCCGCCGCCGGTCGGCGCCGGCGCGGGCGCGGCGACGTGCGCGGAGGCGGCCCGCACCGCGGCGGCCACCGCCTCCGGGGGCAGCGCGCCCCCGGCCAGCGCCCAGCCCGCGGCGGCGGCGAACGCGTCCCCGGCGCCGCAGGCGTCGCCGGCGTCCACGGCCGGGGCGGGCACGGCCAGCACGCCGTCCTCCCCCACCGTGGCCAGCGCGCCGGCCGCGCCGAGGGTGACCGCGACGGTGCCGGCGGCCCACTCCGCGCGCAGCGCCAGCGCGCGGTCGGCGACCGCGCCGACGTCGGGCCGCGGGCCCGGGTCGGCGCCCAGGGCCTCGACCGCGTTCGGGGTGACCAGCCGGCAACCGGGCACCGGCGGGGCGCCGCGGGGGTGCGGGTCCCAGACCACCGGGCGGCGCCGGGCCACCGCGGTGAGCAGGCCGCGCAGCTCCGGGTCGGCGGTGGCGCCCAGGCCGTAGTCCGCGACCACCACGGCGTCGGCCCCGGCGAGCACGGTGGCCACCGCACCGGGCAGCGGGCCGACCGGGCCGGGCTCCCCACCGCGGTCGACCCGGGCCACGGTCTGCCCGCCGGCCCGGATGCGGTGCTTGACCGGGGTGCTGCCGGCCCAGGGCAGCGGGACCAGCTCGACCCCGGCCGGCAGCACCGACCGCAGGGTGGCGCCGTCGGCGTCGTCGGCCAGCGGGGTGACCAGCACGACCCGTCCGCCGCCCGCGGCCAGCGCGGCCACCGCGGCCACCGCGGCCACCAGGCCCGCGCCGCCGGCCCGGGTGCTCTCGGCGTCGGCCCGCACCACCGGCACCGGGCCGTCGGGCGAGAGCTTCTCGGCCCGGCCGTCGGTGTCGACGTCGAGCAGGGTGTCCCCGACCACGACCAGCGTCCTCACGGCGCACCGGCCAGCAGGCGGGCGTCGAGCTCGGCGTCCAGGCCCGCGCACAGCACGTGCAGCAGCACCAGGTGCACCTCCTGCACGGTGGCGGTGAACGGGGAGGCGACGGTGAGCGCGTCGTCGGCGACCTCGGTGAGCGCATTGGGCCCGCGGCCGGTCATCGCCCAGCAGGTGACCCCGCCGGCCCGGGCCCGGCGCGCCGCCTCCACCACGTTCGGGCTGCCGCCGGAGGTGGAGAGCAGGACGGCGACGTCGCCGGGCCGGGTGTGCGCCTCCAGCTGCCGGGCGAAGCCCTCCTCGTGGCCGTAGTCATTGGTGATCGCGGTCAGCGCGGACACCTCGGCGTGCAGCGCCACCGCGGAGAACGGGCGCCGGTCGTCGCGGTAGCGGCCGACCAGCTCGGCGGTGAGGTGCGCGGCCTGCGCGGCGCTGCCGCCGTTGCCCGCGGCGACCAGGCGGGCCCCGCCGGTCAGCAGCCCGGCCAGCTCCCGGCTCCACCGGGTTGCGGTGGCCACGGCCGGCGCGGACGCGGCCAGCGCGGTGGTCAGGTGCTGCACGTGCTCGGCGCCCACCGGCGTCGGCGGGCGGGTCACCGGGCCACCGCCGGGCGCGGGCGGGGCAGCCGTCGGTAGGCGTCCTCGGTCATGCGGGCGACCTCCTGCCAGTCGTAGGTGGTGACGACGCGCTCCCGGCCGGCGGCGCCGAGCCGCCGGCCGAGGGCGGGGTCGGTGAGCAGCGTGCGCAGCGCCGCGGCCAGCGCCGCCGGGTCGCGCGGCGGGACGAGCAGGCCGGTGCCGCCGTCCACGACGGTGTCGGTGAGCCCGCCGACCCCGGTGCCCACGACCGGCACGCCGCAGGCCATCGCCTCCAGCGGCACGATGCCGAACGGCTCGTACCAGGGTGCGCAGACCACGACGTCGGCCGAGCGGACCCAGGCCGCCACCTCCTCGCGGCCGCCGCGGCCGACCAGCCGGACCCGGTCGGCGACGCCGCGGGCGGCCGCGGCCGCCTGCACCTGGGCGGCGGCGGGGTCGGCGGCCAGCACCTCGGCGGCCGGGCCGCCCAGCACGACGAGCTCGGCGCCGGGGACGTCGGCCAGCGCGGTGAGCACGTCGCCCAGGCCCTTGCGCGGCACCAGCCGGCCCACCACCAGCAGCCGGGGCCGGCCGGCGCGGGGCACCCGCGGCCCGTCGGGGGTGAAGGCGCCGGTGTCCACGCCGCTGGGGACGACGGTGACCTTGCGCCGGTCGACGCCGAGGGCGGCCAGCTCGTCGACCTCGTCGGCGCAGGTGGCGATCACCCCGGCGGCGCGGCGGGCGACCGCGGTCTCCACCCGGATGCGCACCGGTGGGCTGGTGTCGGCCGTGCCCTGCCACCGGCGCTTGACCGAGCCCAGCGCGTGGAAGGTCTGCGCCACCGGCACGCCCAGGCCGTGCGCGGCGTCGACGGCGGCCCGGCCGCTCATCCAGAAGTGCGCGTGCACCACGTCGGGCGGGTCGGCCAGCAGCTCGGTGCGCAGCGCGGCGGCCAGCTCGGGGACGTGCGGCCAGAGCTGGTCCTTGGGCACCTCCTTGGGCGGCCCGGCGTCCAGGTGCCGCACGACGACGCCGGGGGCGAAGTCCACGGCGGGCGGGAGGTCGACGTCGTCCCGGCGGGTGTGCACGACGACGTCGTGGCCGCGGGCGGCGAGCGCGCGGGCCAGCATCGCCACGTGCACGTTCTGCCCGCCGGCGTCCTCGCCGCCCAGGGTGGCCAGCGGGCTGGCGTGCTCGCTGACCAGGTCGACCCTCACCGGGCCACCTCGGCGAGCAGGCCGTCGAGGTCGGCGAGGAACCGGTCGAGCCCGAACCGCTCCAGCGCGGCGGCCCGGGCGACCTGCCCGGCGGCGCGGGCGGAGTCGGGGTCGGCCAGGAACCAGCGGACGGCGTCCACCAGCGCCTCGACGTCCGAGGCCACCACGCCGGCCCCGTCCGGGACGGCGGTCGGGGCCTCCGTCGTCGCGAGCACCACCACCGGGCAGCCCATCGTCATCGCCTCCACCAGGGACAGGCCCAGCGAGGTCCACCGCGTGAGGTGCAGGTGGACCCGGCGCCGGGCGACCTCGTCGTGCAGGGCGTGCTGGGGCAGGTCCTCGAACTCGCGGACCGCCGTGCCCAGGGCGCCCGACGCGCCGGTGACCTGCATGCCGAACAGGTCGACGCCGAAGGGGGCGAAGTGCGGCAGCAGGTCGGTGCCGACGGTGCGCCCCCGGCGCAGCGGCTCGTTGCTGACCACCGAGACCCGGGGCAGCTCGCCGGTCCACCGCGGACCGGGGTCGGGGACGCCGTGCTCGAGCACCCGGGTGGGGGCGCACCCGTTGTCCCACGCGACCCGGTTGAAGTGGGTGACGTGCACCAGCGGCACGTCGGTGCGGTCGGCGAGCAGGTGCCGGCTGCCGGCCGGGGTCGGCGGGGTGTCGTGCTCGACGTACAGCGCCGGGACGTCGACGCCGGCCTCCCACCCGGCCCACTGCCGCAGCAGCTCCAGGTCCCGCGGCCGCTGCAGCAGCACGACGTCCACCCCGGCGTCGCGCACCTGCTCGGGGGTCACCTCGACCACCGAGGCGGGCCAGTCCCAGGTGCGCGCCCGGCCCAGCCCGTCGCCGGTGCGCCCGGGGACCACCGGGACCAGGTAGCGGTGCCCGCCCTGCACGACGGCGGTGAGCCAGGACCCGTGCACGTGCCAGACCAGGACGTTCATGCCCGCACCCCCACCAGCCGCGCCACGCCCTCGACCACGTCGGCCGGGTCGACGCCGGCCAGGCAGGGGTGGCCGGGCAGCGGGCAGACCCGGGCCCGGCTGCCGGCGCAGGCGGCGTGCTGGTCCCCGAGGATCACCCGGTGGTCGGTGTGCGGCGCCCACCGCAGGGCCGGCACGACCGGGGAGAACAGGCTCACCACCGGGGCGCCGACGGCGGCGGCCAGGTGCGCCGGGCCGGTGTTGCCGACGGCGACGGCGTCGGCCCCCCGCAGCACGGCGGCGAGCTCGGCGACGGTCAGCCGGGCGCCCAGGTCCACGCCGTGGTCGGCGGCGACGACGGAGGTGAGCGCGCGCTCGTCCGGCCCGCCGGTGACCACCACGGGCAGACCGCGGCCGGCGAGGGCGAGCACCACCGCCCGCCACCGCTCGGGCGGGTAGCTGCGGGCGGGCGCGTCGGCGCCGGGGTGCACCACCACGTAGCGGTCGGGCAGGCCGGCCACCGGGGGCAGCCCGTCGACCAGCGCGAGCCGGCCGTCGTCCCCGGGCGGCAGGGCGTACCCGGCCCCGGCGGCGACCGCGAGCATGCGCACCGGCTCGGGCGCGTCGGCCGGCTCGGGCAGCCGGACGTCGAGCAGCGAGCCCGGGAAGTCGGTGCTGACGGCGGCCACCCGGGGCACCCCGGCGAGCCGGAGCAGCAGGGCGGTGGGCAGCGCGCTCTGGTGGAAGGAGGTGAGCACCAGCGCGGTGTCGAACCGCCCGCGCAGCCGGTCGACGAGGGCCGCCGTCGCGGCGGGGTCGACCGGCCCGGCGCCGGCGGAGATCCACGGCGCGTCGAACACCTCGACGTCGTCCACGCCGGGCAGCAGCCGGGCGACCTCGGCGCCGCGCGGCCCGGCCAGCACCGTGGTCGAGGCCGACCCCGCGGCCACCGCCCGGACCGCCGGCCCGCACACGACGACGTCGCCGAGGGAGTCCAGCCGCACCACCAGGGCCCGGCTCACCGCTGCCCCACCACCAGCGCGACCGCGGTGGCCAGGTCGCGGGCGACGGCGGGGGCGGCGGCCAGCTCGGCGGTGCGGGTCTCGTCGGTGGGCACCAGCACCCCGCGGGCGCCGGCGGCCTGCGCCGCGACGACGTCGGACCAGATGTCCCCGACGAGGACGCACTCGGCCGGCTCGACGCCGAGGACGGCCGCCGCGGCGAGCACCGACCCGGGCTCGGGCTTGCGGCAGGAGCAGCCGTCCTCGGGCCCGTGCAGGCAGACCGCCCAGGCGTCGAAGGGGCCGAGCAGCTCCTCGACCCGGTCGTGCACCGCGGCCAGGTCGCGGGCGGTGAACGCGCCGCGGGCCAGGCCCGACTGGTTGGTCACCACGCCCACCGGCAGCCCGGCCTCCCGGGCCGCCCGCACCGCCTCGACCGCGCCGTCGACGGGCCGCACCCGCGCCGGGTCGCCGTTGTACGGGACGTCGACGACCAGCGTGCCGTCCCGGTCGGCCAGCAGCGCCGTGGTGCGCGGGGCCTCGTGCACCGGGCGGGGAGGGGTGCGGCGGACCAGCGCGCGCAGCCACCACCAGGTCGCGGCCGGCGGGATCGCCGCGCTGGTGAGCAGCATCGTGGTGACCTCGGCGCGGTCCCGCGGGCCCGGGGCGATCCGGGCCCAGGCGAACTCGGCCGTGCCCAGCGCCCACACCGCAGCCGCCGCGCGGTTGCGCAGGAGCAGGGCGGCCAGCCCGGCGGCGGTGAGGACGACGTGGCGCGGGCGTCGCCCGGCCGGGGCGTGCGCGCGGTCGCCCCACAGCCGGCCGTGCAACCGGGCCATGAGCACGTCGTCGGCGTTGCCCCGCTGCTGGCGGACGCTGGTCCAGCGGCCGGTGGGCCGGACCGGGTGGGTGGTGCGGCGCCGGCCGACGACCAGCCGGCGCCCGGTGGCCTGCACCTGCAGCGCGAGGTCGGCGTCCTCCCGGAAGGCGCGCGGGAAGCGCTCGTCGAACCCGTCGACGGCGGCCAGGACGTCGCGGCGGTAGGCCATGTCGGCGGTGATCCACCACGCCGTGGCCAGCCCCGCGGTGCCGCGCTCCCAGTCGGTGGGCCGGCGCCCGGCCGGCAGCGGCACGTCGATCTCCGCCTGGGTGCCGGCGATGCCGTGCCGGTCGGCGTCGGCGAGGTCGGCGGCCAGGTCGGCGCACCAGCGCGGGCCGACCACGACGTCGTCGTCGAGGAAGGCGACCCACGCCGTGCCCGGCGGGACGGCACGCCAGCCGGTGTTGCGGGCGGCGGCCGGCCCGCGTCCGCCGCCGTGCAGCACCAGCACGTGCCGGGCGACGTCCGGGGGCAGGTCACGGACGTCGACCACCGGGACGTCGCCCGGCTCCCGCCGGTCGTCCACGACGACCAGCCACTGCGGCCGCGGCCCGTCGGCCGCGGCGAGCGCGTCGAGCAGGACGCGCAGCGAGGGCCGCCCCAGCGTGGGGACGACGACGGCGTACCCGGGCTCACCCATCGGCGGCCATCCCCTCGTGGGCCCACGAGCGGTGCACGACGAACGGGCCGATCGCGAGCAGGTCGACCGGGCCGGAGCCGAAGCACTCCAGCGCGTCCCGGGGCGTGTCGACCATCGGCCGGCCCGCGGTGTTCAGGCTGGTGTTGACCACCACCGGCAGGCCCGTGCGCGCCTCGAAGGCGGTGAGCATCCGCGCCACGAGCGGCTCGGTGGCGGGGTCCACGGACTGGATGCGGGCGGTGCCGTCGACGTGCACCACGGCGGGGATGCGGTCCCGCCAGGCGGGGGCGACGTCGTGCACGAAGAGCATGTGCGGGCTGGGCACCGGACCCCGGGAGAAGATCTCGCCGGCCCGGTCCAGCCGGACCATCGGGGCGACCGGGCGGAACTGCTCGCGGCCCTTGACGTCGTTGAGCCGCTCCAGGTTGGCCGCCCGGCCGGGGTGCGCGAGCAGCGAGCGGTGGCCCAGCGCCCGCGGACCGAACTCGCTGCGGCCCTGGAACCAGGCGACCACGCCGTCGGCGGCGAGCACCCGGGCCACCTCGTCGGCGACGTCGTCGCTGCGCCGGTGTTCCACCCGTGCGGTGCGCAGCACGGCCCCGATCTCCTCGTCGGTCCAGCCGCGGCCGAGGTCCGCGCCCGGGAACGGCCCGGTGGGCTCGCCGCCCCGCCAGGACAGCTCCAGGGCACCGCCCAGCGCCGTCCCGGCGTCCCCGGCGGCCGGCTGCACCCACAGGTCGGCGAACCCGGACTCCGCGGCCAGACGGGTGTTGGCCACGCAGTTCAGCGCCACGCCGCCGGCCAGCGCCAGCCGGGTCTCGCCGGTGGCGTCGCGCAGCCAGCGGGCGAGGTCGAGCAGCACCTCCTCGACGACCAGCTGCACGCTGGCGGCCAGGTCGGCGTGCTCGTCGGTCCACGGCTCGTCGGGCCGGCGCGCCTTGGCCAGCGCGGCGAGGTCGACGCCGGCGGTGGTGAACCCGCCGTCCCCGGTGGCGCGGACCAGCGTGCGCAGCGCCTCGGCGTGGCGGGGCCGGCCGTAGGAGGCCAGCGCCATCACCTTGAACTCGTCGGAGCTGCGCAGGAAGCCCAGGTGGGCGGTGACGTCCTCGTAGAGCAGGCCCAGGGAGTGCGGCAGCTGCTGGCTGGCCAGCACCTCGAGCACGCCGTCGCGGTAGACCCCGGCCAGCGAGCTGTGCCGCTCGCCGCGGCCGTCGAGCACCAGGACCGCGCAGCTGCCGCCCCACGGCGCGGCCAGCGCGGCCGAGGCGGCGTGCGCGACGTGGTGCGGGACGAACCGGACGCGGTCGGGGTCCAGCCCCGGGATGCCCTCGGCGAGGAAGCCGGGGGCCTGCCGGGCGTAGGTCAGCCGGAGGTGGTCCCACGGGTCGTGCACGCCGGCCTGCTCAGGCGCCAGGTGCAGGTCGGGGTCGTAGGAGTAGGCGACGGCGTCGAGGTCCTCGGCGCGCACCCCGGCGTGCTCCAGGCACCAGGCGGCGGCCTGGTCGGGGGTCTCCCAGGCGGAGAACGGCACCGGCCGCTTGCCGTGCTTGCGGCGGCTGAAGCGCTCCTCCTCGGCCGCGGCGACCACCCGGCCGTCGACGACGACCGCCGCGGCGGGGTCGTGGAAGAGGGCGTTGATGCCGAGGACGCGCACGTGTCACCTCGCGGATCACCCGGTGGCCCGGGGGTCTGCTCAGCGCGAGGTTCGACCGGCCGGCTCATGACAGCACGGGCCCGGGGGGTCCCGCACGTCGACCGGTCGCGGTCGGCGTCCGGGGCGGGTTACGGTCGGCCCGGCTCGAAGACGCGGTCGCCCTCTCGGTGGGCGCCGCCATGACCCAGCCCGTGCCCGCCGTCCCCTTCCGGCACGCCGTCGTCACCGGCGGCGCCGGGTTCCTCGGCTCGCACCTGTGCGAGCGCCTGCTGGCCACCGGCACCCGGGTGACCTGCATGGACGACCTGTCCACCAGCGACGGCGGCAACGTCGCGCACCTGCGGGACGACCCCTGCTTCGCCTTCGTCCGGCACGACGTGAGCACGCCGTTCACCACCAGCGACGACGTCGACCTGGTGCTGCACCTGGCCTCGCCGGCCTCGCCCGCGGACTACCTGCGGCTGCCGGTGGAGACGCTGCGGGTGGGCAGCGCCGGCACCGGCCACGCCCTGGAGGCCGCCCGCCGGACCGGGGCGCGGATGGTGCTGGCGTCGACGTCGGAGACCTACGGCGACCCGCAGGTGCACCCGCAGCCGGAGAGCTACTGGGGGCACGTCAACCCGGTCGGCCCGCGCGGGGTCTACGACGAGGCCAAGCGCTTCGGCGAGGCGCTGACCACCGCGTACCGCAACGCCTACGGGGTGGACACCGCGATCGTGCGGATCTTCAACACCTACGGGCCGCGGATGCGCCGCGACGACGGCCGGGCCATCCCCACGTTCATCGCGCAGGCGCTGACCGGGCAGCCGATGACCGTCGCCGGGGACGGCAGCCAGACCCGCTCGGTCTGCTACGTCGACGACACCGTGCGCGGCATCCTCGCGGTGGCCGGGTCGGACCTGCCGGGGCCGTTCAACGTGGGGCTGCCCGAGGAGCGGTCGGTGCTCGACATCGCCCGGGCGGTGGCCGCGGTGGTCGGCGTCCCGCCGGACGTGGAGTTCGTCGGCCGGCCGGTGGACGACCCGTCGGTGCGCTGCCCGGACATCACCGCGATCCGCACCCGGCTGGGCTGGGAACCGGAGGTCGGCCTGGCGGAGGGGCTGGCCCGCGCGGTCGCGTGGTTCCGGTCCACGGCACCGGGTGCGGGACACTCGGGCCATGGCGACCCGCGGGCTGGTGCGGCTGGTGAACACGTCGGGTCGGGGCGTGCTGTGCCTGGCCGGTGACGTCGACCCATCCGTGGTGGCCGACTTCCACGCCCGCTACGGCCGGGAGCCGGTGCCGGTCGACGCGGTGGACACCGGCTCGGTGACCCGGCTGTCCGACGCCGCGCTGGACCTGGTGCTCGACCACGTGCGGGCCGGTGAGCTGCGCGGGCGCGAGGTCCCCGTGCTGCGCACGCCGCGTCCGGTGGCGGGGTCCACGCAGGAGGGTTGAGCAGTCCTACGGGGTCCGCGGCCCGGGGTGGGCGGGCACCGTCGGTGCCATGACCACCAACCCCATGAAGAACAAGAACACCGCCGCCTTCTTCGCCCAGGCCGCGATCGCCTTCGGCGTCAGCGCCGTGGGCCTGCTGGTGGGGATCGCCTACCTGCCGCTGGACGTCTGGCAGCGGCTGTTCCTCGGGATGACCGGCCTGTTCGTCATCACCTCGTCGTTCACGCTGGCCAAGGTCATCCGCGACGCGCAGGAGGGCTCGACCGTCCTGTCCCGCATCGACGAGGCACGGCTGGAGCGGATGCTCGCCGAGCACGACCCCTACCGCACCCCGCAGCTCTGACCGGGTCGTCGAGCGACACTGGTCGCGTGCGCACCGGGGTCGTCGTCGCCGCCGTGCTGCTGCTCGCCGCGTGCGGCACCGGTCCTCCCCGCTGGCTGGCTTCCGGGGACGCCGTCACCGCGGGCGAGGTGCTCCCCCTCCCCGGCGCCCTCGACGGGTGGGTCCTGCAGGACGAGTGGTCAGCGACGCTGCGGATCACCGTCGGCGCGGACACCCACCGCCGGGTCCCGGGGGCGAACGGCGCCTCGCTGGTGCCCGACCTGCAGGGGTGCGAGGAACGGCGGCTGCTCCTGACCTGGCAGGTGCGGTCGGACGAGATCACCCTGACCGCGGCCCTGCTCGGTCCCGACGACGCCGTCCGCACCTCCGCGGAGGGCCTCGGCGGGACGATCAGCACCGACGGTTGTTCGGCACCCGGCTTCGCGAACCCCGACGGTGAGCAGCAGAGCTACTCGAGCAACCAGGCCGACGTGGTGGTCACCGTCCAGGAGTACCGGCGCTGAACGGTCACTGGATGCAGAACTCGTTGCCCTCCGGGTCGCGGAGCACGACCCAGTAGCCGCCGGGCTCCTCCCCCGGCCCCACCAGCTCGGCGCCCAGCTGCACCAGCTCGGCGGCCCGGGTGTCGACGCGGCGGCGTCGCTCGTCCAGCGGGACGCCGCGGCCCCCGCCCACGGTGACGTCCAGGTGCACCCGGTTCTTCGCCGTCTTGCCCTCGGGCACCCGCTGGAACAGCAGCCGCGCGCCGGCGCCGTCCGGGTCGACCACCGACCAGGAGGAGTCCCACTCGTCCTCGGGCACCCCCACCGACGCCAGGTAGGCGGGCCAGCTGTCGTGCCCCTCCGGTGGGGGCTGGTCGACGTAGCCGAGCACCGCGGCCCAGAACCGGCCCAGCCGCTGCGGGTCGTGCGCGTCGAAGGTCACCTGGAACGGGTTCGCCACCCCTCCGATCCTGGACCGTCCGGCTCAGGCGGACCAGGCGGGATCGGTGCGCACCCGGTGCGCCGGGTCGTCGGTGCTGCCGACCCCCGCGCGGCCGCTGCCCGCGCGTGCTCGGCGGAGCGCCTCCCGGGAGGTGAGCAGGCCCCCGTCGGGGTCGGGGACCAGGGCCCGGATCCGGTCGTCGCGGGACTGCATGCTGTTGGGCAGGCTCATCACCAGGTCAGCGGTGAGCTCGTGCGGCAGCGGCGTCAGCCAGGACGCGACGGTGGCGACCAGCCGCGGCGGCACGGCCGGGAACGGCAGCCACACCCGGCGCAGCCCGGCGTCGTCGGCGTAGGCCCTCAGCAGGTCGGCGTAGGTCGGCGACTCGCCGTTGGACACCTCGTAGGCACCGGCCGGCAGCAGGTCGCGGTCGGCGGCGGCGACCAGGTAGTGCAGCACGTCGCGGACGGCGATCGGCGAGACCGGGTGCCGCATCCAGGTGGGGAACGGGATGACCGGCACCCGTTCGGCGATGTGCCGCACCAGCTCGTAGGACGTCGAGCCGCCGCCGAGCACCACCGCCGCCCGGAGCCAGACCAGCTCCGGGCCCGCCTCGTCCAGGGCGTCGCCGACGTCGGCCCGGCTCTCCAGGTGCTCGGAGAGGTGCTCGTCGGGGACGAACCCGCCCAGGTAGACCACCCGGGCCACCCCGGCCTCCCGGGCCGCCGCCGCGAACGTCCGGGCGCTGTCCAGGTCCTGCGCGGCGAAGTCGCCCTCGCCGATGGAGTGCACCAGGAAGTAGGCGACGTCCACCTCGCCGGCCGCGGCGAACGCCTCGGCGCACGAGGCGGCGTCGGCGACGTCCAGCGGCAGCTCGACGACCTGGTCGGACCAGTCGAACCCACCGAGCTTGCCCACGTCGCGGGCGGTGGCCACCACCTGGTGGCCGGCCCGGTGCAGCGCGACCACCAGCCGGGAGCCGATGTAGCCCGAAGACCCGGTCACCAGGCAGCGTGTCATCGACGGCCCGTGCCCAGCCCGCGGCCGGGGGCAAACAGTCAGCCGGCGCGACGTGCCCGCACCGCGGCCGCCAGCTCGGCCAGGAGCTCCTCGGTGGTGGCGAGGTCGACGCAGGAGTCGGTCACGCTCTGCCCGTAGGTCAGCGCACCCGGGTCGGTGCGGTCGAGGTCCTGCCGGCCGGCGACCAGGTTGCTCTCCACCATGACTCCGCGGATGCCCTGCTCCCCGCCGGCGACCTGCCCGGCGAGGTCGCGGACGACCTGGACCTGGCGGACGTGGTCCTTCCCGCTGTTGCCGTGCGAGGCGTCCACCACCAGCACCTCCGGCAGGCCGCGGGCGGCCAGCCGGGCCTTCGTGTCGGCGATGTGCGCCGGGGAGTAGTTCGGCCCGTCGGCGTCCCCGCGCAGGATGACGTGCCCGGTGTCGTTGCCCGTCGTCCCGAGCTGGGCGGAGACCCCGTGCCGGTCCACGCCCAGGAAGTCGTGGCCCGACCGGGCGGAGATGACCGCGGAGACCGCGACGTCGACCGAGCCCTCGGGCGAGTTCTTGAACCCGACCACCGAGGAGAAGCCCGACACCCGCTCCCGGGCGGTCTGGTCGGTGACGTTGCGCGCGCCCACGCCGTTGTAGGTGACCAGGCCGTCGACGTACTGCGGGGTGAGGGCGTTCAGCGGCTCGGCGGCGACCGGGACCCCGAGCGCGGTGATCTCGGCCATCAGCATCCGGGTGGCGACCAGGCCGACGCTGATCCGGCTGGACCCGTCGAGGAACGGGTCGTAGGCGAACCCCTTCCAGTCCACCTCGGTGCGCGGCTTCTCGGTGTAGGTGCGCATGACGACCTCGAGGTCCGCGCCGTGCCGCTCGCGCATCCGGGCGAGGAACGCGGCGTACTCCAGCGCGGCCACCGGGTCGTGGATCGAGCAGGGCCCGGCGATGACGGCGAGCCGGTCATCGGCGCCCCGGACGACGTCGCCGACCGCCCGCCGTCCGGCCCGGGTGGTGGCTGCCGACGCCGCCGTCAGCGGGACCAGCGCGGCGACGGCGGCGGGGGTGACGACGGCGCTGGCCCCGGTGATGCGCTGGTCGACCAGGTCCCCGGGGTCGACGGCGTCGGCCGGCACGACGCCCAGGGCCGCCTGGACGGCGGGGAGCAGCTCGGCGTGCGCGGCGTCGACCCGGTCGTTGACCCGCTGCTGCACCGCCAGCAGCGCGTCGGCGATGCGGGTGGCGGTGGGCAGGAGGTCGGCGGGGGCGGGCACGGGCCGCGAGGTTACCGGCCCCGCGCACCCGAGCCGGACAGCTTGACGCGCGCAACGACCTGCGAGCCTGGACCCGTGTCCGCTCCTGCTCCGCCCCGCGGCCTGGTGCCCGTGCTGCTCTTCGTGGGCACCGTCGTCGCCGTCATCAGCAGCCTCGGCGCACCGCTGATCCCGTCGATCGCCGCCTCGACGGGGTCGCCGCTGCCCGATGCGCAGTGGGCGCTCACGGTCACCCTGCTGGTCGGGGCGGTCGCCACACCGGTGGTCGGCCGGCTCGGGGACGGCCCCCGGCGGCGCGGCGTCGTCCTCGTCGTGCTCGCCGTGGTCACCCTCGGCGGTGTGCTGGCGGCCCTCCCGCTCGGCCTGGGGTGGTTGATCGCCGGCCGGGGGCTGCAGGGCCTCGGGCTGGGCCTGACGCCCCTGGCGATCGCCACGGCCCGTGAGGCGCTGCAGGGCGACCGGTCGCGTGCCACGGTGGCCGCCCTGTCCATCACCGTGGTCGCCGGACTGGGGCTGGGCTACCCGCTCGCCGGCCTGGTCGCCGAGCTCGGCGGCGTCCACGCCGCCTTCTGGGCCGGCGCCGCCGTGAGCGCTTCCGCCCTGGTGGCCTCGGCCGTGGTGCTGCCGGCATCGCGGGTGCCGGCCGCCCGCCCCCTCGACGTGGTCGGCGCCCTGCTGCTCGGCGGGGGCCTGGCCGGTGCGCTCCTGGCCCTCGACCAGGCCGGCACCTGGGGGTGGACGTCGCCGCTGACCTGGGGCCTGACCGCCGGGTCCGTGCTGCTGCTGGTGTGCTGGGCCCGGTGGGAGCTCCGCACACCCGCGCCCCTGGTCGACCTGCGGCTCGCCCGCGGGCGCGTCGCCGCCACGGCGCACTCCGCGGCCCTGCTGGTCGGGCTGTCGAACTACCTGCTGCTGGTCACGGTGCCCGTGCTCGTGCAGGCCCCCGGAGCGGGCGGCCCCGGTCTGGGCGGGTCCGTCCTGGTCGCGGGGCTGGCCCTGCTGCCGTTCTCGGCGGCCAGCGTGCTGGGCGGTCGGCTCGCCCGGGTGCTGGCCGACCGGGCCGGGCGCCTGGTCGTCCTGCCGGTCGCGGCCCTGGTGCAGGCCTGCGCCTTCGTCCTGTTCGCCCTCCTGCGCGGCGAGCTGTGGCAGGTGTTCCTGGTCATGGCCGTGGCCGGGCTCGGGGTCGGGGCGGCCTTCGCGGCCTTCCCGGCACTGGTGATCTCCACCGTGCCGCCGTCGGAGACCGGCAGCGCCACGAGCCTGAACCAGGTCCTGCGCTACGTGGGGTTCGCCCTCGGCAGCGCGGTGGCCGCCACCGTGCTGGCCGCCGCCACGCCCCCCGGGGCAGCCGAGCCCGGGTCCGGGGGCTACGCCACGATCGCCGTCGTCGGGACGGCGGTGTGCCTCGTGACCGCGGTCGTGGCCTGGCTGCTGCCCCGTTCAGCGCAGGACGGGCACCGGTCGGCCCCTGAGTTCTTGACTGGACGGTCCTGAACAGTGCTACGTTCGGGACCGACCAGTCAACAACTCCTGGAGGAGACCACCATGACCGCAGCGCTGACCGGGAAGACCGCCCTCGTGACCGGCGGGACGTCGGGGATCGGGCTGGCCGTCGTCCGCCGGTTCGTCGCGGAGGGCGCCCACGTCGTCGTCACCGGGCGCCGCCAGGCCCAGCTCGACGCCGTCGCGGCCGAGCTCGGCGAGGCCGTCACCACCGTGCGCGCCGACGCATCCGACCCCGCCGACGTGCGGGCGCTGTTCGACGTCGTCGCGCAGCGCGGCACCGGGCTGGACGCCGTCCACGTCAACGCAGGCCTCGGCGAGTTCAAGCCGCTGGCCGAGGTCACCGCCGAGGACGTCGACGCCGCCTTCGCCACCAACGTGCGGGGGACGGTGCTCACCGTGCAGGGCGCGGTGCCCCACCTGAGGAGCGGCGCCGCCGTCGTCGTCACCGGGTCGACCGCGGCATCGGGCACCGAGCCGTCGTTCGGGCTCTACGGCGGGTCGAAGGCCGCGGTCGCCACGATGACCCGCACCTGGGCCGCCGAGCTGGCCCCGCGAGGCGTCCGCATCAACACCGTCGTCCCCGGACCGACCGAGACGCCCGGGCTCAAGGGGCTGGTCCCGGGTGGCGGGGACGTGCTGGTGGAGCGGATCGCCGCCGGGTTGCCCTTCGGCCGGCTGCTGCGGCCCGAGGAGGTCGCCGCCGCCGTCCTGTTCCTGGTCACCGACCAGAGCTCGGGCATGACCGGCAGCGAGCTGCTCGTCGACGGCGGCGCCTCGATCGCCTGAGACGGCCGTGCCGCAGGATGGGCGGCACCGGAGCACCAGGAGGACCCGCATGGCTCGACCCCGCACCTTCGACGAGGCCGACGTCGTGGCGCGCGCCCGGCGGGCCTTCGCCGAGACCGGCTTCGCCGGCACGTCGCTGGACACCCTGCTGGAGGCGACCGGCCTGGCCCGGCAGAGCCTCTACAACGCCTTCGGCGGCAAGAAGGAGCTCTTCATGCGGGCGTTCCTGGCCGACACCGCCGAGGCGGTCGACGCCGTCGAGGCGGTCCGGCACGGGTCCGACAGCCCCATCACGCGCATCCGCGCGCAGCTGGTGCACGTCGCGGTGCAGCACGGCGGCGCGCAGGCAGCACCGTCGCTGTTCACCAAGGCCGCCGTCGAGCTCGCCGGCCAGGACGACGCGGTGGCCACCACGGTGGCCGCCGCCTTCGAGGCCATGCGGACGCACTACGCGGCCTGCATCGCCGACGCCCAGACCGCCGGCGAGGTCGACGCCGGGGCCGACCCGGGGGCGCTCGGCGCGTTCTTCGTGGCGGTGATCGAGGGCATGTCCACCCTGGGGGGCTCCGGGGCCACCCGGGCCACCCTGCTCGAGATCGGCCTGGCGAGCATGGCCGCCATCCCCGTCACGCCGCTCGGCCACGAGCACCTCGGCGCCGGGGACGGCGACTGGACCTGACGCCCACCCGGGCCGTCGCCTAGCGTCGCGGTCATGCGAGCCGTGCAGATCACCCGCTTCGGCGGCCCCGAGGTCCTCGACGTCGTCGACCTCCCCGACCCGACCCCGGCCGACGGCCAGCGGCTGTACCGGGTCCGCGCGGCGGGGGTGAACTACGCCGACACGCACCAGACCGAGGACTCCTACCTCGCCCCGCAGCAGCTGCCGCTGATCCCGGGCGCGGAGTTCGTGGGTACGGCGGAGGGCTCCGACGAGCGGGTGGTGGGTCTGCTGCTCGGCGGCGGGGGCTACGCCGACACCGTCGTCACCGACCCCCGGACGACGTGGGCCCTGCCCGACGGCGTGACCGACGAGCAGGCGCTGTCGCTGGTGCTGCAGGGCACCACCGCCTGGCACCTGCTGCGCACCTCCACCCACCTGGTGGCCGGCGAGTCCGTGGTGGTCATGGCCGGCGCCGGCGGCGTGGGCACGCTGGCGGTGCAGCTGGCCAAGCGGTGGGGCGCCGGGCGGGTCATCGCGACCGCGTCCTCGGCGGAGAAGCGCGCGCTGGCCGAGGAGCTCGGCGCCGACGCCACCGTCGACCCCGCGCTGGCCGAGGACGACCCGAAGGCCTTCACCGCGGCGCTGCGCGAGGCCAACGGCGGCGCCCGGGTGGACGTCGTCCTGGAGATGACCGGCGGGAACGTCTTCGACGGCGCGTTCTCCGCGCTGGCCCCGTTCGGCCGGATCGCCGCCTACGGCATGGCCTCCCGGCAGGCGGCGTCCGCCGTCGCCCCCGCCTCGCTGATGGGCACCAGCCGCGCCGTCGTCGGCTTCTGGCTGGCGCACTGCACCGCCCGGCCGGAGATGCTCGACGAGGCGATGACCGACCTGCTCGCCCTCACCGCGGCCGGCGACCTGCGGCCCGTCGTCGGTGGGCGGTACCCGATGACCGCCGTCCGCGAGGCGCACCAGGACCTGCTGGCCCGCCGCAGCACCGGGAAGCTGGTCCTCGACCCCTCCCGCTGACGTCCTCCTGCGCACAAGTCCGTCCTCCTGCGCCAGATCTGGTGCAGGAGGACGGAGTTCGATCAGGGGACCTGATCGACGCTGCCCCTCAGAGCAGGCGGTTGGTCCACAGCAGGCTCAGCACGACGCCGAGGAAGGCGAACAGCACCCCGCCGCGCACGAACCACGGGCTGATGTCCTGCGGCTCGGTGGTGTAGCCGATCTGGCTGCCCAGGTCGGCGTAGACCTGCTCCAGCTCGGCCGCGCTGGCCGCCTCGGAGTAGCTGCCGCCGGTCTCGTCGGCGATCTGCTCCAGGGTGGCCCGGTCGACCGGCACCGGCTGCTCCTGGCCCTCGATCTCCACGGTGCCGAAGTCGGTGCCGAACGCGATCGTCGACACCGGCACCTCCGCGGCGATCGCGGACTCGATGGCCTGCTCGGGCTCGGCGCCCACCGTGGAGAACCCGTCCGACAGCAGCACCACCCGCGCCGGCGGCGCCGCCTCGCCGGCGTCCTGCAGGGTGGAGGTGAAGTTCTGCACCGCGGTCAGCGACGTGAGGATCGCGTCGCCGATCGCGGTGGCCTCGCTCAGCTGCAGGTTGTCGATCGCCACGCTGACCTGCTGGCGGTCGGTGGTCGGGGGCACCAGCGTGGTCGCCGTCCCCGAGAACGACACCAGGCCCAGGTTGATCCGCGCCGGCAGGATGTCCACGAACTCCTTGGCCGCGGTCTGCATCGCCTGGAACCGGCTGGGCTCGACGTCGGTGGCCTGCATCGACAGCGACACGTCCAGCGCCAGCATCACCGTCGCGCGCTCCCGGGGCACGCGGACCTCGGTGGAGGGCTGGGCCAGCGACACGACGAACGCGCCGAGGCCGAGCACCACCAGCGCGAAGGCCAGGTGCCGCCGCCAGCCGGGCCGCCGGGGCACCAGCGACCCCAGCAGCGCGACGTTGGTGAACCGGGCGGCGTACTTCTGCCGCCGCCGCTGCAGCACCACGTAGAACGCGGCCAGCGCCGCGACGGCGAGCAGTGCCAGCAGCCACCAGGGGGCCTGGAAGGTCATCGGGAGGCACCTCCGGCCCCGGCGCGGCGGCGGTCGGCGACGAACCGGACGACGTCGGCCACCCAGTCGCGGTCGGTGCGCAGCCGCAGGTGGCCCGCGCCCACCCGGCGCAGCGTGCGGGCGATCTGCTCCCGCTGGACGGCGGCGCCCTCGGCGAACCGGCGGCGCACCTCGTCGTTGCCGGTGGGCACCTCGAGGGTCTGCCCGGTCTCCGGGTCGACGACGGTCAGCAGCCCGACGTCGGCCAACTCCAGCTCCCGGGGGTCGACCACCTCGACGGCCAGCAGCTCGTGCCGCTGGCCCAGCGCGCGCAGCGGCCGCTCCCAGTCCGGGTCGCCGAGGAAGTCCGAGACCACGCACACCAGGCCGCGGCGGCGCGGCGGGCGGCGCAGCGACTCCAGCGCCGCGGCCAGGTCACCGCGGCGGCCACCGGAGGCGCGCGGGGTCTGCACCACCTGGCGCAGCATCCGGTCGGCGGCCAGCCGCCCCGGCAGCGCCGGGTAGCGGTCGACCCGCTCGCCGGTGGTGACCACCGCGCCCAGCCGGTTGCCGTCGCGGACGGTGAGGTGGCTGACCGCCGCCAGCCCCGCCACCGCGAGGTCGCGCTTCTCGCAGTCCGCCGTCCCGAAGTCCAGGGAGGCCGACAGGTCCAGCACCACCCAGGTCTCCAGCTCCCGGTCGGCGATGGTCTCGCGCACGTAGGGCGTCTGGGTGCGGGCGGTGGCGAACCAGTCCATCCGGCGGACGTCGTCCCCCGGGTAGTAGGGCCGGGAGTCCCCCGCCTCGGTGCCCGAGCCGGGCACCAGCCCGAGGTGGTCGCCCTGCAGCAGCCCGTCCAGCCGGCGGCGGACGGTCAGCTCCAGACGCCGGAGCAGGACGGCGGCGTCACCGCCCTCGCCGAAGCGGACGGGGTCGGCGGACGTCACGCCGACTGCGGACCCTGCTGCTGCGGGCCCTGCTGCTGGGGACCGCCCCACGGACCGGGCTGCGGACCGGGCTGCGGACCCTGCGGCACCTGCGGACCGCCCGGGGAGGCCGGGCCGAAGCCGCCGGCCCGCTGCCGGGGGCTGACCTGGGGCAGCGGCACGCTCTGCACGATCCGCTTGACCACGTGGTCGGCCGGCACGCCGTCGGCCAGCGCGTCGTAGGAGAGCACCAGCCGGTGCCGCAGCACGTCGGCGGTGATGTCCAGGACGTCCTGCGGCAGCACGTAGTCCCGCCCGCGGACCAGGGCCAGCGCCCGGCTGGCCGACACCAGGCCCAGGGTGGCGCGGGGGCTGGCGCCGTAGGTCACCCAGCCCGCGACGTCGGGCATGCCGTGCTCGCGCGGCGCCCGGGTGGCCACCACCAGCCGGACGACGTAGTCGACCAGCGCGTGGTGCACGAACACGCTCGAGGCGGTGCGCTGCAGCCGGCGCAGGTCGTCGATGCCCAGCACGGTCTCCGCGTGCGGGGGGTTGGCGCCCATCCGGTAGACGATCTCGCGCTCCTCCTCGGGGCTGGGGTAGTCGACCAGCACCTTCATCAGGAAACGGTCCCGCTGGGCCTCGGGCAGTTGGTAGACGCCCTCGCTCTCGATCGGGTTCTGCGTGGCCAGCACCAGGAACGGGTCGGGCAGCGGGTGGGTCACCCCGCCGATGGACACCTGGCGCTCGGCCATGACCTCCAGCAGCGCCGACTGCACCTTGGCCGGGGCGCGGTTGACCTCGTCGGTGAGCACGAAGTTGGCGAACACCGGGCCGAGCTCGGTGTCGAAGGCGTCCTGGCCGGCCTTGTAGATGCGGGTGCCGATGATGTCGGCGGGCACCAGGTCGGGGGTGAACTGCAGGCGGGCGAAGGACCCGCCGACCGCGGTGGCCAGCGTCTCGACCGCGAGGGTCTTGGCCACGCCGGGCACACCCTCCAGCAGCACGTGGCCGCGGGCCAGCAGCCCGACCAGCATCCGCTCGACCAGGCGGTCCTGGCCGACGATGACCCGCTTGACCTCGAACAGCACCCGCTCCAGGAGGGCGGCGTCGGTGGCCGGCGGGGTGTGCTGCTGCGGGGAAGGGGCGGACGGGCTGGCAGCGCTGCTCACGGGGCTCCCTGGTCGGCGGTCTTCTGCACCGGGGCCGACTCGACCCCACCGACCAGTGTCCTACACGGTGCTGTGACCCGTGGGTCCACAGCAGGTGACGACTCCTGTCCCACCGGCCCCGGTGTGCGGTACGGTTCGTACCGCGTCGGGCAGCTCCCCCCGTGGCTGCCCGGCGCCCACACGTCGAGGGCCGGTCACCACCAGGTGACCGGCCCTCGTGCGTGCGGCGGGCGTCAGGCGCTGGGCCGCACGGCCCCGTAGTAGTCGCTGCCGTAGCGCACCGAGCTGATCTTGACCCGCTGGCCGCGGTCCGGGGCCTCGATCATCTGGCCGCCGCCGATGTACATGGCCACGTGGTAGATCGAGGTGTAGGCGCTGCCCGAGCCCCAGAACAGCATGTCGCCGGGCTGCAGGCTGCCGGCGTCGACCTGCTTGTTGCGGTTGAGCCACCACTGGTCGCGGCTGGTGCCGCCGACCCGGATGCCGGCCTGGGCGTAGGCGTACTCCATCAGGCCGGAGCAGTCGAAGCCGTAGACCGAGGTGTCGGGCGAGATGCCGTACGTGGGGCCGCTGGCGTTGCCACCGCCCCAGGAGTACAGGACGCCGATCTGCGACCGGGCGGCGGCGATGGCGGTCTGCACCGCCGACCCCGACGGGGCGCCGGCGTTGCCGCCGACGGGGGCCGAGGTGCCGCCGCCCGATGACGAGGACCCGCCCGAGGAGGACGAGCCGCCACCGGAGGACGCCGAACCGCCACCCGAGGACGACGGGCGGGGCGCGGTCGCCGTGCCGCCGGACGAGCTGGACTGGCTGTTGCTGCGGGTGGGCACCGCGGCCGCGGCCGCGCGGGCCGCGGCGGCCTGCTGCTCGGCGACCTGGCGGGCGCCCTGCATGCCGTAGAGGGTCTGCTGGGCGGCGGTGAGCTGGGCCTGCAGGTCCGCGCTCTGCACCGCGAGGGTGTCGGCCTGGGCGCGGGCGGCGCTCTCCTGCGCCTGGGCGCCGGCCAGCAGCTGCTCGGCCTGGGCCTGCAGGTCGGTGGCGGCGGTCAGCGCGGTGGCCGCCTGGGTCTCGGCGACGTCGGCCTGCTGCTGCAGCGTGGTGAGCTCGGCCAGGACGTCGGTGCGGCCGGTGCCGGCGGCCTCGAGCAGCGCGGAGCGCTCGATGAACTCGCTGGGGCTGCCGGAGGTGAGGAGCGAGGCGAAGCCGGGGCTGGTGCTGCCACCCATGTAGCTGGTGCGCGCGTAGTCGTCGACGGCGTCCTGGCCCTGGGCGCGGGCGGCGTCGGCGGCGTCGGCCGCGGCGGTGGCGGCGGTCGCGTCGGTCTGGGCCTGCTGGGCGGCGGCCTGCTTCTCCTCGTAGTCCTGCAGCGCGATCAGCGCCTGCTGGTGCGCGGCGTCGGCGGAGGCCTGGGCAGCGGCGAGCTGGGCGGAGATGGCGCCGACGGCGGCCGCGGCCTGGTCACGGGCGGAGGCGGCCCCGGCGAGCTGGCTGTCGGTCGGGTTCGGCGGGGCGGCCTGCGCCGCCCCGGGCGCGATCCCCACGGCGAGGGCCGCGGCGAGCAGCACTCCCCCCGTGCGGACGGCGACCCGGTCCCGGACCCTCTTGGCGTTCATGCTGCGCACCGGTTGACAACTCCCCTGCGCCCGCGGCGGCCCGCGGCACGTCCCGCGGGACCGCGGGCGCTCCTCGACCACGGGGCGCCGCCGTGGAGCGGCGCCGCAGAGGGAGTCGTCCCCGGTGGGCCGGCCCTTGACCGGTTCCACCCGGAGGGGTGAGGTCAGGTGGGGTCGGGGTCGCTGCTCCCCTGCCGGGTCCCGGTGCCGGTCATCAGCTCGCTGGCGTAGGGCTTGCCCCGGCCGGCGTGCGCCTCGGCGTCCAGCCGTTCGCGCATGTGCGGGTAGTGCAGGTCGAAGGCCGGCCGGTTGGAGCGGATGCGCGGGATCTCGGTGAAGTTGTGCCGCGGCGGGGGGCTGGAGGTGGCCCACTCCAGGGAGTTGCCGTGCCCCCACGGGTCGTCGCGCAGGGCGAGCTGCCCGTGCCGCCAGGAGACGGCGATGTTGTACAGCAGCGGGATCATCGAGGCCCCGAGCACGAACGACCCCACCGTGCTGATGGTGTGCAGCGTGGTGGACCCGTCGGTCGGCAGGTAGTCGGCGTACCGGCGCGGCATGCCCTCGGCACCGAGCCAGTGCATCACCAGGAAGGTGGTGTGGAACCCGACGAAGGTCAGCCAGAAGTGCACCTTGCCCAGGCGCTCGTCCAGCATCCGGCCGCACATCTTGGGGAACCAGAAGTACAGCCCGGCGAACGCCGCGAACACGATCGTCCCGAACAGCACGTAGTGGAAGTGGGCGACGACGAAGTAGCTGTCGTGCACGTGCCAGTCCAGCGGCGGCGAGGCCAGCAGCACCCCGGTCAGCCCCCCGAGCAGGAAGGTGACGAGGAACCCGACCGAGAACAGCATGGGCGTCTCGAAGGTGAGCTGGCCGCGCCACATGGTGCCGATCCAGTTGAAGAACTTGATGCCCGTGGGCACCGCGATCAGGTAGGTGAGGAACGCGAAGAAGGGCAGCAGCACCGCGCCGGTGGCGTACATGTGGTGCGCCCACACCGTCAGCGACAGCGCCGTGATCGCGATCAGCGCGAACACCATGCCCTTGTAGCCGAACAGCGGCTTGCGGGCGAAGACCGGGATGACCTCGCTGACGATGCTGAAGAACGGCAGCGCCACGATGTAGACCTCGGGGTGGCCGAAGAACCAGAACAGGTGCTGCCACAGCATCGGCCCGCCGTTGACCGCGGAGAACACCAGCGCCCCCAGGTGCCGGTCGGCCAGCAGGGCCATCAGCGCCGCGGTGAGGATCGGGAACGCCAGCAGGATCAGGATGGACGTGACCAGCGCCGACCAGGCGAAGATCGACATCCGGAACATCGTCATGCCCGGCGCCCGCAGGCAGATGATGGTGGCCACGAAGTTGACCGCGCCGAGGATCGTGCCCAGCCCCGACACCGCCAGCCCGGCCACCCACAGGTCGGCCCCCGGGCCCGGCGAGTTCGTCACGTCCGACAGCGGCGTGTAGGCGGTCCAGCCGAAGTCCGCCGCCCCGCCCGGGGTGAGGAAGCCCGAGACCACGATCAGCCCGCCGAACAGGAACAGCCAGTAGGAGAAGGCGTTCAGCCGCGGGAAGGCGACGTCGGGTGCGCCGATGTGCAGCGGCATCACCAGGTTGGCGAACCCGACGAAGGTCGGGGTGGCGAACAGCAGCAGCATGATCGTGCCGTGCATGGTGAACAGCTGGTTGTACTGCTCGTTGGAGAGGAACTGCAGCCCCGGGCGCGCCAGCTCCCCGCGGATCAGCATCGCCATCAGGCCGGCCAGCAGGAAGAAGGCCAGCGAGGTGGCCAGGTACATCAGGCCGATCGTCTTGTGGTCGGTGGTGCGCAGCAGCACCAGGAACCGGCGGCCCCGCCGGGGGGCGGGGACGTGCGGCGGACGGGCGACGATCGTGGACGGCGTGAGCAGGCTCACGGGTGCTACCGGAGGCCGGCCCGGGTGGACCCCGGGCGAGGGACTCGCGGGCTCCGAGTGGTGGTGACGCTAGACCGTCGGCGCCGGACCGGCAGCCCGGGGGCGGCCGGCCCGGCGCGGCGTCAGTTGACCTGCCGTTCCTGGCCGCCCCAGAAGTCCTGCCGGAGCTTGAACTTCTGGATCTTGCCGGTGGCGGTGCGCGGGATGGCCTCGCGGAACTCGACCCGCTTGGGCAGCTTGTAGCCGGCCAGCCTGGTGCGGCAGTGCGCGATGAGGTCGGCCTCGCCGACCGTCTCGCCCTCGGCGAGCACGACCAGCGCGGTGACCATCTCGCCCCACTTCTCGTCCGGGACGCCGATGACCGCCACCTCGGCGACCGCGGGGTGGCTGAACACGGCGTCCTCGACCTCGATGGAGGACACGTTCTCCCCGCCGGTGATGATGACGTCCTTCTTGCGGTCGGAGATGGTGACGTAGCCGCCCTCGTCGACCGACCCGCCGTCGCCGGTGTGGAACCAGCCGCCGTCGAGGGCCTCGGCGCTGGCCTCCGGGTTCTCCCAGTAGCCGGCCAGCACGGTGTTGCCCTGCGCCAGCACCTCACCGGACTCGCTCACCCTGATCCGGGTGCCCAGCGCCGGGACACCCGCCCGCGCGAGGTTCTTCGCCCGCTCGAGGGGCTCGAGGCCGTCGTCCTCGGCGCGCGGCCGGTTGACCGTGAGCAGCGGCGAGGTCTCGGTGAGGCCGTAGATCTGGTTGAACTCCCAGCCCAGCTCGGCCTCGACCCGGGCGATGGTGCGCGAGGGCGGCGGCGCCCCGGCCACCACGATGCGCATCCGGTCGCGGCCGGGCACCGGGCCCTCGAGGTCGGCGGCGGCGTCGAGGACGGCGTTCCAGACCGCCGGTGCACCGGCGGCGAAGGTGAGCCCGTGCTGGTCGACCCGGCGCAGGATCTCGGGGCCGTCGACCTTGCGCAGCGCCACCTGCTTCACGCCCAGGCCGGCGGCGGCGTAGAGCAGGCCCCAGCCGTTGCAGTGGAACATCGGGAGCGTGTGCAGGTAGGCGTCGCGGTCGGACAGCTGCATGTGCATGCCGAAGGTGACGGCGTTGAGCCAGATGTTGCGGTGGGTGAGCTGCACGCCCTTGGGCCGGGCCGTCGTCCCCGAGGTGTAGTTGATGGTGGCGGTGGCGTCCTCGTCGGGCTCCGACCACGGCCGCGGCTCCCGGTCGTGGTCGAGCAGCTGCTCGTACTCCTCGCCGAGCACCAGGCGGTGCGGGGCGGAGACACCGGACAGGGCCTCGTCGATCTCCGGGTCGACCAGCAGCACGGATGCGCCGGAGTGCTCGACGATGTAGCGCACCTCCTCGGCCGAGAGCCGGAAGTTCACCGGCACGCAGACGCGGCCGAAGGAGGGCACCGACAGCAGCATCTCCAGCAGGCGGGCGGAGTTGTGGCTGACCACGGCCACCCGCTCGCCCTCGCCCACGCCCAGGCCGTCCAGGCCCGCGGCCAGCGCCCGGCCGCGGCGGGCGAGCTGGCGGTAGGTGAGCTCGCCCAGGGACGGCGCCGGCTGCACCGGCTCGTCGACGACGCCCACGCGGTCGCCGTAGACCAGCTCGGCGCGGTCGATGAAGTCGCGGGTGGTCAGGGGCACGCGCATGCCGGCTCCCGGAGGGTCGGGGCCGACCGCTGGGTCAGCCGCGGAAGGTGGTCGGCGTCACGCTAGCGCCGCCCCCCGGCAGCCGCCGTTGCACGGTGCGCGCAACCTCCTCCAGCCGCGGCACCGCCCAGCCGACCCCCGCGGCGTAGAGCGCCCCGAGCACGGTGTCCACCACGTAGTGCTCGCCGGACCAGACCAGCACCAGCGGCATGGCAAGCGCGTAGCCGACCAGGGCGACCTGCTGCCAGCGGCGGCGGACCAGCCGGAGCGCGAACAGGCACAGCAGCACCGCGAACGCGGTGTGCAGCGAAGGGACGGCGGCCACCGGGTTCACCTGGCCCTGACCGGCGTGCAGCAGCGCCTGGGCGCGCGGCAGGCCGAGCACCGCCCAGCCGTCGCCGCTGGTGCGGTGCATCTCCCCGACGACGTCGTGCCGGGCGGCCAGCCACGGCGGCGCGGCCGGGTACAGCACGTAGGTGGCCAGCCCGGCCAGCGACAGCGCGACCACCAGGCGGGCGTAGCGGCCCCACCGTGCGCGGTCGCGCATCCACAGCACCGCCAGCACCAGCGGCGTCACCACGAAGTGCGAGCTGTAGACCAGGGTGACCAGGACCTGCAGCCACGGCGGCGCGGTCAGGTGCGCCTGCAGCCAGACGGTCGGCACCGCGCCGAAGACGGCCGCGTCGGCGGCCGCGGGCTCGGCGACGTGCACCGGGGCACCCAGGGTGTCGGCGATGCCCCGGCTGGCGTCGTAGAGCAGCAGCACCGCACCCAGCGGCACCCAGTCGGCCAGCAGCCGGCCCGCCCGGCGCCATCCGCGGCCGGCGCAGCGGCACGCCAGGCCGGTGAGCACCCAGAGCAGCAGGCTCAGCCGGTCGGTGGGCAGCCCCTGCGCCACGCAGACGGCGAGGAACGCCGCCAGGTGCACCGTCGACAGCACCGCGCGCAGCAGGCGGCCGCGCTCCGGCGCCGCGAGGGCCGGTGCGGCGGCCGCCGTCGGGGGCACCGCCGTCGTCGTCACGGCGCAGACCGTAGGGGTTCGGAACCGGTTCGTGTGGCGTTCGCCGCACCGACACCCCTCGAGCCCCAGGGAAGGGTGGCCTGATACCGCACGTCGGCGCGGGGGCTGGGATGATGGCCGGTGGCAACGAGAGCGAACCAGCGAGGGTGGGGCACAGTGGCAGCCAGCAAGGACAGCTTCGGGGCACGGGCGACGCTCGACGTCGACGGCACCGAGTACGACATCTTCCGGCTCGACGCGGTGGAGGGCTCGGAGAAGCTCCCCTACAGCCTGAAGGTCCTCCTCGAGAACCTGCTGCGCACCGAGGACGGCGCGGACATCACCGCCGACCACATCCGGGCGATCGCGAACTGGGACCCGTCGGCCGAGCCCGACCAGGAGATCCAGTTCACCCCGGCCCGCGTGGTCATGCAGGACTTCACCGGCGTGCCGTGCATCGTCGACCTGGCCACCATGCGCGAGGCCATGGCCGACCTGGGCGGCGACCCGGCCCGGATCAACCCGCTCGCCCCGGCCGAGCTGGTCATCGACCACTCGGTCATCTCCGACGTGTTCGGCACCCCGGAGTCCTTCGAGCGCAACGTCGAGATCGAGTACCAGCGCAACGGCGAGCGCTACCAGTTCCTGCGCTGGGGCCAGGGCGCCTTCGACGACTTCAAGGTCGTCCCCCCGGGCACCGGCATCGTGCACCAGGTCAACATCGAGCACCTGGCCCGCGTGGTCTTCCCCCGTCCCGAGGGCGACCGCGTGCTGGCCTACCCCGACACCTGCGTCGGCACCGACTCGCACACCACCATGGTCAACGGCCTGGGCGTGCTGGGCTGGGGCGTCGGCGGCATCGAGGCCGAGGCGGCCATGCTCGGCCAGCCGGTGTCGATGCTCATCCCGCGCGTGGTCGGCTTCAAGCTCACCGGGCAGCTGCCCGACGGCGCCACCGCCACCGACCTGGTGCTGACCATCACCGAGATGCTGCGCAAGCACGGCGTCGTCGGGAAGTTCGTCGAGTTCTACGGTGCCGGCGTCAGCGAGGTCCCGCTGGCCAACCGGGCCACCATCGGCAACATGAGCCCGGAGTTCGGCTCCACCGCCGCGATCTTCCCGATCGACGGCGAGACCATCCGCTACCTGCAGCTGACCGGCCGCTCGGCCGAGCAGGTCGCACTGGTCGAGGCCTACGCCAAGGAGCAGGGCCTCTGGCACGACACCTCGCGCGAGCCGGCCTTCTCCGAGTACCTCGAGCTCGACCTCGCCACCATCGTGCCCTCGATCGCCGGCCCGAAGCGCCCGCAGGACCGCGTGCAGCTCACCGACGCCAAGGCCGCCTTCCGGGCCGCCCTGCCCGACTACGCCGGCGACGGCGACGCCGACCCCGACTCGGCCGCCGCCGAGGGCTCCAAGGTCGACGAGTCGATCGAGGAGACCTTCCCGGCCTCCGACCCGGTCTCGCCGTCCTCGGGCTCCAACGGCGACGCCGGCAAGCCGCACACCGTCGTCCCCGACCGGGTACCGGGCCGGGCCTCCAAGCCGACCACGGTCGTGCTCGAGGACGGCACCGAGACCTTCGTCGACCACGGGCACGTCACGATCGCCTCGATCACCTCGTGCACCAACACCTCGAACCCGTCGGTGATGATCGGCGCGGCGCTGCTGGCCAAGAACGCCGTCGAGCGCGGGCTGACCAGCAAGCCGTGGGTGAAGACCACCCTGGCGCCGGGGTCCAAGGTCGTCATGGACTACTACGAGAAGGCCCAGCTCACCCCGTACCTGGAGAAGCTCGGCTTCTACCTGGTCGGCTACGGCTGCGTGACCTGCATCGGCAACTCGGGCCCGCTGCCGGGTCCGATCAGCGAGGCGGTCAACGAGGCCGACCTGGCCGTGGTGTCGGTGCTCTCGGGCAACCGCAACTTCGAGGGCCGGATCAACCCCGACATCAAGATGAACTACCTGGCGTCCCCGCCGCTGGTCATCGCCTACGCCCTGGCCGGCTCGATGGACGTCGACCTGAACAACGACCCGCTGGGTCAGGACCAGGACGGCAACGACGTCTTCCTGCACGACATCTGGCCCTCGCCGAACGAGGTGCAGCGGGTCATCGACGAGTCGATCACCTCGGAGATGTTCACGGAGGACTACGCCGACGTGTTCGCCGGCGACGAGCAGTGGCGCTCGCTGCCCACCCCGGAGGGCAACACCTTCGACTGGGACGCCGAGAGCACCTACGTCCGCAAGCCCCCGTACTTCGACGGCATGGCCGACGAGCCGGCGCCGGTCGAGGACATCACCGGTGCCCGCACCCTCGCGGTGCTGGGCGACTCGGTGACCACCGACCACATCAGCCCGGCCGGCTCCATCAAGGCCGACTCCCCCGCCGGCAAGTACCTGTCCGAGCACGGCATCGAGCGCCGCGACTTCAACTCCTACGGCTCCCGCCGCGGGAACCACGAGGTCATGATCCGCGGCACCTTCGCCAACATCCGGCTGCGCAACCAGCTGGTGCCCGGCACCGAGGGCGGCGTCACCAAGAACCACCTGACCGGCGAGACCACGACGATCTACGACGCCTCGCGCGCCTACATCGACGCGGGCATCCCGCTGGTGGTGCTGGCCGGCAAGGAGTACGGCTCGGGGTCCTCCCGCGACTGGGCGGCCAAGGGGACGGCGCTGCTGGGGGTCAAGGCGGTCATCGCCGAGTCCTACGAGCGCATCCACCGGTCGAACCTGATCGGCATGGGCGTGCTGCCGCTGCAGTACCCCGAGGGCCAGAACCGGGAGTCGCTGGGCCTGACCGGCGACGAGGAGTTCACCATCACCGGGATCACCGCGCTGAACGACGGGTCGACCCCGCGCACGGTGAAGGTCAAGGCCGGCGACGTCGAGTTCGACGCGCGGGTCCGGATCGACACCCCCGGCGAGGCGAACTACTACCGCAACGGCGGGATCATGCAGTACGTCCTGCGCTCGCTGCGGGCCAGCTGACCCCGGAGCGCTGACGTGGACCTGGGCCTGGGCGGCCGCCGCTACCTGCTCACCGGCGCGAGCCGTGGGCTGGGCGCGGCGACCGCCCGGGCCCTGGTCGACGACGGGGCGCGGGTGCTGATCAGCTCCCGCTCCCCGGAGTCCGTGGACGCCGCCGTGGCCTCGCTCGGCGGGGCACCGGCGGCGTACGGTCTGGCCGCCGACCTCGCCGACCCGGACGCGGCGCAGCGGCTGGTCGAGGCCTGCCGCAGCGAGCTCGGCGGGCTCGACGGCGTCCTGGTCTCGGTGGGCGGCCCGGCACCGGGCACCGTGCTCGACACCGACGAGTCGGCCTGGCGCGACGCCGTCGACTCCGTCCTGCTGGGCACCATCCGGCTGGTCAAGGCCGTCGTGCCCGAGCTCGCCGAGGGCGCCGCGATCGGGCTGGTGCTGTCCACCTCGGTGCGCCAGCCCATCGGCCACCTCGCCGTCTCCAACGGCCTGCGCCCGGGCCTGGCGATGACCGCCAAGGCGCTGGCCGACGAGCTCGGCCCCCGTGGCGTCCGGGTCCTCGGCCTGCTGCCCGGCACCATCGCCACCGACCGGATCACCGACATCGAGGCCGCCTCCGGTGACCCCGGGGGCATGCGGGACCGCACCGAGGCCGGTATCCCGCTGCGCCGCGTCGGCCGGCCCGAGGAGTTCGGCCGCGTCGCCGCGTTCGCCCTGTCCCCCGCGGCCTCCTACGTCACCGGCACGATGATCGCCGTGGACGGCGGCGTCACCCGCGCCCTGTGAGCGGCCCCGTGCTGGTGGCCTGCGCGCACGGCACCCGCAACCCCACCGGACGCCGGCTCGTCGCCGAGCTGGCCCTGGCCGCACGCCGGCTGCGGCCGGGCCTGACCACCACCGCGGCGTTCGTCGACGTCCAGCCGCCGACCGTGGTCGACGTCGTCGCCGGCCTGGACCGCCCCGCGGTGGTGGTTCCGGTGCTGCTGTCGGGCGGCTACCACGTGCACGTGGACATCGCCGGCGCCGTCGGCCAGCGCGCGGACGCCGTCGCGGCCCGCCCGCTGGGCCCGGACCCCCGGCTGGCCGAAGTGCTGCGCGCCCGCCTGGTCGAGGCCGGCGCCGACCCGGCCGACCCCGGCACCGCCGTCGTCGTGGCCGCGGCCGGGTCCAGCGACCCGCGCGCCACCGCCGACGTCGAGGCCACCGCCGCCATGCTGCAGGTGTCCTGGGCCGGGCCGGTCACCACCGGCTACGGCTCCGCCGCCCGCCCCCCGGTGCCGGACGCGGTGGCCGCGGCCCGCGCCGCCGGGGCGACCCGGGTGGTGGTCGCGGCCTACCTGCTGGCGCCCGGCCACTTCCGCGACAAGCTGGACGCCGCCGGCGCGGACCTGGTCACCGCGCCGCTGCTGCCCGACGACCGCATCGCCGCCGTCCTCGTCGACCGCTACGACGCCGCCCTCGCCGGTCGCTGAAGGCCGTCCGATGTGACATCCAGCGGGGACGGCGGCCGCCGTCCCCGCTGGAGTGGCATCTCGCGGGGTCCAGCGGGGTCAGTCGGGCTGGGGGAAGGCGTGCCGGCCGGGGGCGAAGACGCAGAACTCGTTGCCCTCGGGGTCCGCGAGCACGTCCCACTCGATGTCGCCCGAGCTGTAGTCGGAGGGCTCACCGGTGCCGTCGCCGTCCCGGCCGCGGACCAGGGTCGCGCCGAGTGCCAGCAGCGCGGCGGTGTCGCCGACGACGTCGTGGTGCATCCGGTTCTTCACCACCTTCTCGTCGGGCACCGGGATCACCCACATCAGCGGGCCGTGGCCGGCCGGGTCGACGATCGGCACCGGCCAGTCCTGCGGGCGCACCCAGCCGTCCTCGGGCGGGGCGGCGACGTCGCGGCGGACGTAGCCCATCGCCGCGCACCACCAGTCGGCCAGGGCCTGGTGGTCACGGGCGTCCAGGCAGATGTCCTTGAACCGGGCGGGCGCGCTCACGGCCCGACCGCCACCGGGCGGGCCGGGTCGGCCACCCACTCCGACCACGACCCCGGCCACAGCGCCGCCTCGACCCCGGCGTGCGCCAGCGCGGCGACCTCGTGCGCGGCGGTCACCCCGGAGCCGCAGTAGACGCCGACCGTCGTGCCGGGGGTGATCCCGCGGCGGGCGAGCTCGGCGGCGAGGTCGGGGCGGATCCGGCCGTCGGCGAGCAGGTCGGTGGTCGGCAGGTTGACCGCGCCCGGCACGTGCCCGGCCACCGGGTCGACCGGCTCCACCTCGCCGCGGAACCGCTCGGCGGCCCGGGCGTCCAGCAGCACCCCGCCCTCCCCGGGCAGCGCGGCCGCCTCGTCCGCGGTCAGCACCGGCATGCCGCCGGGCGAGAGGACGACGTCCCCGGGCCCGGGCACCACCTCGCCGGTCTCCAGCGGACCGTCCCAGCCGGCCAGGCCGCCGTCCAGGATCGACACGTCGACACGTCGACACCAGCGCAGCAGCCACCAGGCCCGGGCCGCGGCGATCCCCGGCCCGTCGTCGTACACGACCACCCGCGAGCCGGCCGAGATGCCCCAGCGGCGGGCGGCGGCCTGCAGGTCGGCGACGTCGGGCAGCGGGTGCCGGCCGGCCGCGGACGGCGGGGCCGCCAGCTCGGTGTCCAGGTCGACGTACACCGCGCCCGGCAGGTGGCCGGCCAGGTAGCGCTCGTGGCCGTCGCTGCGGCCCAGCGCCCAGCGGACGTCGAGCAGCACGGCGCCCGCGACGTCGTCCGGCCCGGCCAGCACGCCGCTCACCGGGGCACCGGGAGCTGTGCGGCCAGGGCCTCCACCAGGTCGAGGGTGGTCGTGCGGGAGGCGGGGGTGGCGGCGAAGACGGCGATCTTCCAGCGGCGGCCGTCCTTGACCAGCACCAGGGTGTGCACGGCGAGCAGATCGGGGTGCAGGGCACCGTCCGAGCCGGGCATGCCGGCCGTCGCGACCAGCACCGCGGTGTCCTCGCCCATCGCCCGCACCGACCGGACGACGGCGACGTAGGGCGGCGGCGCGTGGTCGGCGAAGATGCGGCGCAGGTCGGCGGCGAACTGCAGCCGGCCGTGGTGCTGGGTGCCGTCGAAGCCGACCACGTCGGCGTCGTCGGTGAGGGTGGCCGCCTGGCGGGCGGCGCTGTGCGCGTTCCAGCCGTCCAGGTACTCGGCGTAGACGGCGCGGATGTCCGCGTCCTCGGGGTGGGCGACGGACAACGGGACTCCCGGGGTGGTGCGGGTGGGACCCCTGTGACGGTAGTGCTCAGCCCTGCCCGGGCGCCGACGACACGGGCCGCTGGGCGAACTGGGTGCGGTACAGGTCGGCGTAGCGGCCCCCGCGGTCGAGCAGCTCCTCGTGCGTGCCGCGCTCGACCACCCGGCCCTCGTCCAGCACCAGGATCAGGTCGGCGCTGCGGATCGTCGACAGCCGGTGCGCGATCACCAACGACGTCCGGCCGGTGAGCGCGGTGTCCAGCGCCTTCTGCACGGCCACCTCGCTCTCGCTGTCCAGGTGCGCGGTGGCCTCGTCGAGGATGACGATGCCCGGCGCCTTGAGCAGCACCCGTGCGATGGCCAGCCGCTGCTTCTCCCCGCCCGACATGCGGTAGCCGCGGTCGCCGACCACGGTGTCCAGCCCGTCGGGCAGCGACGCGACGAGGGCAGCGATGCGCGCGCCGGTCATCGCCGTCCACAGCTCGTCGTCGGTGGCCTCGGGCCGGGCGTAGCGCAGGTTGGCGCGGATGGTGTCGTGGAACAGGTGCGCGTCCTGGCTGACCACGCCGATGGCGGCGCGCAGCGAGTCCGACGTCGCCTGCCGCACGTCGACCCCGCCCACCCGGACCGCGCCCTCGGTGACGTCGTAGAGCCGGGGCACCAGGTTGGCGATGGTGGACTTGCCGGCGCCGGAGTGGCCGACCAGCGCGACCAGCTGGCCGGGCTCGGCGCGGAAGCTGACCTCGTGCAGCACGGTGGCGGGCTCGCCGTGCTCGGGCAGCGACAGGTCCTCCAGCGAGGCCAGCGACACCTGCTCGGCGGTCGGGTAGCGGAAGGACACCCGGTCGAACTCGACCGAGCGGTCGCCGGCCGGCACGGGCCGGGCGTCGGGGGCGTCGGCGATCATCGGCGCCAGGTCCAGGACCTCGAAGACCCGGTCGAAACTGACCATCGCGCTCATCACGTCCACCCGGACGTTGGACAGCGCGGTCAGCGGGCCGTAGAGCCGCGACAGCAGCAGCGCCAGCGAGACCACCGCGCCCGGGGTGAGCGCGCCGTCGAAGGCCAGCGCGCCGCCCAGGCCGTAGACCAGCGCGGTGGCGAGCGCGGCGACCAGGGTGAGCGCGGTGAAGAAGGTGCGGCCGTACATCGCCGACAGCACGCCGATGTCGCGCACCCGGGCGGCGCGGGAGCGGAAGGACTCCACCTCGGCCTCGGGCCGGCCGAACAGCTTGACCAGCAGCGCACCGGCGACGTTGAACCGCTCGGTCATCGTGGCGTTCATCGAGGCGTTGAGGCCGTAGGACTCCCGGGTGATCTCCTGCAGCCGCTTCCCGATCCGCTTGGCCGGCAGCACGAACAGCGGCACCAGCACCACCGACAGCAGGGTGATCTGCCAGGACAGGGTGAGCATCACCGCGCCGGTGAGCACCAGCCCGATGGCGTTGGAGACCACCCCGGACAGCGTCGAGGTGAAGGCCTGCTGCGCGCCGATCACGTCGTTGTTGAGCCGGCTGACCAGCGCGCCGGTCTGGGTGCGGGTGAAGAAGGCGACCGGCATCCGCTGCACGTGCGCGAACACCCGGGCGCGCAGGTCGTAGATGACGCCCTCGCCGATGCGCGCGGAGTACCAGCGCTGGGCCAGCGAGCTGCCGGCGTCGACCAGCGCCAGGCCGGCGATGAGCAGCGCGATCCGCACGATGTCCGCGGCCGTGCCGGTCAACCCGGCGATCCGGTTCACGATGTCGCCGGCCAGCAGCGGCGTGGCGACGCCGATGACCGCCGAGAGCACCACCAGGGCGAGGAAGGAGGTCAGGTCGCGCCGGTAGGGCCGGGCCACCCCGAGGATGCGCCGGACGGTGCCCTTCGGGATCTCGCGGGCGGGGGTGGCGTCGCGGCGGAAGGACCGCATCGCGGCCATCGAGGTCATCGGTCCGTCCACGACGCGGTCAACCCCGGGCTGCGGACGCCTGTTCCGCCGCGCGCACGGCCAGGGCGTGCAGCCGCCGGACCTGCGCCGCCCGCTCGGCGGCGTCCTGCCCGTCGTCGTCGACGGCCGCGGCCCGGCGCACGAGGGCGGCGGTCTCGCGGCTGGCGTCGACGTCCGGGCCGAGGACGGCGGTGACCAGCTGGTCGACCGCGGCGTCGAGCTGCGCGGCCGGGACGACGACGTTCGCCAGCCCCGCCGCGGAGGCCTCGGCGGCGCCGACCCGGCGGCCGGTCAGGCACATCTCCAGGGCGCGGCTGTAGCCGACCGCCTGCACCAGGGTCGAGGTGCCGGTGAGGTCGGGGACCAGGCCGAGCGTGGCCTCGGGCAGCGCGAAGGTGGCCTCCTCGGCGCACACCCGCAGGTCGCAGGCCAGCGCGAGCTGCGCGCCGGCGCCGATGGCGTGGCCCTGCACCACCGCGACCGAGACGATCCCCGGCTGCCGGAGCCAGCGGAACCCGGCCTGGTAGCCGCGGATGCGCTCCTGCGCGCCCTCGGGGCCGAGCCCGGCCAGCTCGCCGAGGCCGCCCGGGGTGCCGGGGTCGGCGGCGAACAGCGACCGGTCCAGGCCGGCGGAGAAGGCCCGCCCGGCGCCGCGGACCACCACGACCCGCACGTCGGCGGGCAGCGCGGCGCCGACCTCGGCGAGGGTGGTCCAGGTCGCGGGGACCTGGGCGTTCAGCTGGTCGGCCCGGTCCAGCAGGACGGTGAGGACCGGGCCGGCCTGCGAGGTGGTGACCCAGCCGCGCGCCGGGTCACCGCTCACTTCTTGTCGGCGGCCGGCCGGTTGGCCCCGCCCCGGCTGCGCAGGGTCGCGCCCGACTCGCTGAGCAGCCGGTGCACGAAGCCGTAGGAGCGGCCCGTGTCGGCGGCCAGCACCCGGATGCTCTCGCCGTTGTCGTAGCGCTTGCGCAGGTCACCGGCGAGCGAGTTGCGGTCGTCGCCGGTGATGCGCTTGCCCTTGGTCAGCCCGGCGGCGTCCCCCGTGCCCGAGGTGTCCGCTGCGTTCGAGTCGGCCATGACTCCCTCCCCGCCAGCGCTCCCGGTCGTGCCGGGTCCCCCACTGGTCGCCTGGCCGCCGTCCCTGTGACGCCGGTCCCGCTCGAATGATCACCCCTCGCGCGGGACCGCGCGCGGTGACCGGCGAGCCGGGCTCAGGCGAGCTCGACCAGCTCGGCGAAGTCGGGCGACCAGCTGTCCTCGGTGCCGTCGGGCAGCAGGATCACCTTGTCCGGGTCCAGCGCGGTGACGGCGCCCTCGTCGTGGGTGACGAGCACGATGGCGCCCTGGTAGGTGCGCAGCGCCTCGAGCACCTGCTCGCGGCTGGCCGGGTCCAGGTTGTTGGTCGGCTCGTCGAGCAGCAGCACGTTCGCCGCCGAGCAGACCAGGGCGGCCATCGCCAGCCGGGTCTTCTCGCCGCCGGACAGCGTGCCGGCCCGCTGGTCGACCGCCTCGCCGGAGAACAGGAAGGCGCCGAGGATGCGGCGCAGCTCGGTGTCGGTCTGCTCGGGGGCGGCCGAGCGCATGACCTCCAGCAGCGAGCGGTCCATGTCGATGGTCTCGTGCTCCTGGGCGTAGTAGCCCAGGCGCAGCCCGTGCCCGGCCTTGACCTCGCCGGTGTCGGGGGTCTCGGTGCCGGCCAGCATCCGCAGCAGCGTGGTCTTCCCCGCACCGTTGAGGCCCAGGACGACGACCCGGGTGCCGCGGTCGACGGCCAGGTCCACGCCGGTGAAGATCTCCAGCGACCCGTAGCTCTTGGACAGCCGCTCGGCGGTGAGCGGGGTCTTCCCGCACGGGGCGGGGGTCGGGAAGCGCAGCTTGGCGACCCGGTCCTGCACCCGGACCTGCTCCAGACCCGCGGCCAGCCGGGCGGCGCGCTTGTCCATCGACTGCGCGGCCTTGGCCTTGGTGGCCTTGGCGCGCATCTTGTCCGCCTGCGCGGTGAGCGCGCCGATCTTCTTCTCGGCGTTGGCGCGCTCGGAGCGGCGGCGCCGCTCGTCGGTCTCGCGGGCCTCGAGGTAGCGCTTCCAGCCCAGGTTGTAGACGTCGACGGTGGCCCGGTTGGCGTCCAGGTGCCAGACCTTGTTGACCACGGCGGCCAGCAGCTCGACGTCGTGGCTGATGACGACCAGGCCGCTGCGGTGGCTGGCCAGGAACGTCTTCAGCCAGGCGATGGAGTCGGCGTCGAGGTGGTTGGTGGGCTCGTCGAGCAGCAGGGTGTCGGCGTCGGAGAACAGGATCCGGGCCAGCTCCACACGGCGCCGCTGGCCGCCGGACAGCGTCGACAGCGGCTGGGCGAGCACCCGGTCGGGCAGACCGAGGTTGGTGCAGATGCGGGCGGCGTCGGACTCCGCGGCGTACCCGCCCATGGCGGCGAACTGGTCCTCGAGCCGGCCGTACCGGCGGACGGCGCGGTCGCGCTCGGCGTCGTCGGCGGGCTCGGCCATGGCGATCTGGGCCTTGGTCAGCTTGGCCTTCAGCTCGTCGAGGCCGCGGCCGGACAGCACCCGGTCGCTGGCGGTGATCGACAGGTCGCCGCTGCGGGGGTCCTGCGGCAGGTAGCCGAGCTCGCCGGTCTGCTCGACCTTGCCGGCGTGCGGCACGCGCTCGCCGGCGAGGGTGGTCAGCGTGGTGGTCTTGCCGGCGCCGTTGCGACCGACCAGCCCGATCCGGTCACCGGGCTGCACGCGCAGGTCGGCCTCGCTGATCAGGATGCGGGCGCCCGCGCGCAGCTCGAGCCCGGTGGTCGTGATCACCGGTCCCAGGGTACCGCCGGGACGGCCCGGTTCCGAGGGCTCCGGCCGGTGACCTGGGTAGCACTACCCAGGCCAGGTCAGGTGGTGCGGCGGAGGGCGGCGGGACCGCGCGCGCCGAACCTGGCTGCATGAGTGCTCCGACCGCTGCCCCGTGGGTGCTGCGCTGCCCGGTCTGCTCCACCCCGGTCCCCGACCGGGCCCACCCGGGGACGGCCTGCGCCGGGTGCGGCCTGCCGGCCGCGGGGCACGCCGGCGTGGTGGTGGGCCGGATCGGCGCCACCCTGGCCGAGCTGCACCGCGACCGCGACGCCCTGCTCGCGACCCTCCGGGCGCACGCCACCACCCCGGTGCGCTCCCCCGGCACGCCTGCCGCCCCCGCCGCGCAGTCCGCGGTGCGGCGGCCACCTCCGCCCCGGCCCGCGGCGGGCCGGCCCACCTGGGCACCTCCGCCCGGGCCCCCGGTCGCGCCTCCGGCCCCCGAGCCGCGCCGGCGGGTCAGCCCGCAGCAGGTGCTCGTCGGCCTCGGTTCGCTTCTGGTGGTCGCCGCGGCCACGGCCCTCGTGGCGGTCGGCTGGACCCGGCTCGGGCTGGGCTTCCAGGCCACCGTCATGGTCACCGCCACCGCGGCCGCCGCGAGCGCCTCCGCCTGGGCCGCCCGGCGGGGTCTGCGGGTCACCGAGGAGGCCCTGGCCGCCACCGCCGCGGCGCTGCTGCTGGTCGACGTCACCGCCGCCCGGGCGCTGGGCCTGGCCGGGCTGGACGAGGTCCCGCTGCACGCCTACGCCGCGGGCGCCCTCGCCGTGGTCACCCTGCTCGCCGCCGGCCTGCGCGCCGCCACCCGGTCCACGCTGGTCTGGCCCGCGGTCGCCCTGCTCGCCGCGCAGCCGGTGCTGCCGCTGGCGCTCGGCGAGCTGGCGGACGGCGTCGCCGGCGTGGTCGCCCTGCTGCTCCTGGCCGGGGCCGACGCCGCCGTCGTCCGGCTGCTCCCGCGCTGGTCCGCTGACGTCGCCCGGCTGCTGTCGGTCGTCGCCGCGGCCTGCGGGTCGCTGCTCGCGGTCGGGCTGGCCTGGACCGGGCCGGCCGCGGAGGGCGCCGCCGCCACCGCGGTGCTCACCGCCGCCGCGGCCGCCGTCGTCCTGCTGGTGATCCGGTGGGCCCGGCAGGGCCGCACGGTGCCGGTGCCCGCCCCGGTGGCCGGCCTCGCCGCCGTCCCCGCGCTGGCGCTGGCCGGGCTGGCCCAGCCGGCCGGGTCGGTGGCCGCCCCGCTGCTGGCCCTGGTCGGGCTCGCCCTGGCGACGGTCTGCGTGCTGGTCTGGGCCTCCCCGCTCCCGCGGGAGCTGGCCGGTGGGCCGGCGGCCGTGCTGGCCGTCGTCGGGACGGTGCAGCTGGACCAGGCCGACCGGCCGGCCGCGCTGGCGCTGGTCGCCCTCGCCGCCACGGTGCCCGCCGCGCTGGCCGCTGTGCTCCGCCCGGCCGCCCGGGTGCCCGCCGTCGCCGCGGCGCTGCTGCTGCCCGGCGCCACGGTCCTGGCCGCCCGGCACGGCGGGGTGCTCGCCGCCCCGGTCGCCGGTCTGCTGCTGGCCGTGCTCGGCGCCGCGGCGCTGGGGCTGGCCGCGGTGCGGCTGGGCCGGCCCGAGGAGCGCGCCGCCGCGCTGACCGCCCCGGTGCTGGGCCTGGCCGCCGCGGTGACCGGTGCGTCGGTGGGCGCCTGGGGCCAGGTCGGCGCGCAGCTCGCGCTGGTCGGCGTCGCCGGGCTGGCCTACGCGGTGGCCGGCCGGCGGGTGCTGACCGGCTGGGTGGCGCTCGCCGACCTCGTCGTGGCCACCTGGGTCGCGCTCGCCGGGGCCGCGGTGGTCACCGTCGAGGCGTACAGCCTGCCGCTGGCCGCCGCGCTGCTGGTCGCCGCCGCTCCGCAGCTGCGGCGGGCGCCGTCCTGGCAGGGCTGGGGTCCGGCGCTGGTCGTCGGGTTCGCCCCCTCGGTCGTCGCGGCGGTGGGGACCGGTGACCAGGCCCGGACGGTGCTGGTGGTGCTGGCCGGGGTCGTCGCCCTGGTCGCGGGCACGCTGACCCACCGGCAGGCGCCCTTCGTGGTGGGTGCGGTGGCCGCCGGCGTGGTCGGCGCGGTCGAGGTCGCGCCCTGGGTCGCCCGGCTGGAGTCCTGGGTGCCGCTGGGTGCCGCGGGCCTGCTCCTGCTGGTGCTCGGGGCCTCCTACGAGCGCCGCCGGCAGCAGGCCCGGGAGGCCGTCGCCTGGGTGTCCGATCTGCGCTGAGGCCCCTACGGTGGGGCGGTGGACGGGAGCCGCACAGCCGCCGCTCCCCCGCTGCCGCCCCTGCCCTACCCCGAGGACGCCCGGCCGGCCTACCCGCCGCCGGTGCCCGCGGCCGCCCTCGGCGACCGGGTCACGCCGCAGGTGCTGCTGCTGGGCGCCGGGGTGGTCGCCGTCCTCGGGGCCGTGCTCTCGGTGTTCACCGTCGGCACCCCCGCCGGGGTGGTCGCGGTCTGCGCCCTGCTGGTGGTCGCCGCCGCGCTGGCGGTGCTGGCGGGGTACGTCGGCACCCCGACGGCCGGCGAGGCGCTGGCGGTCGCCTCCGTCGTCGCCGCCGGGGCGCTCGTCGTCGTGGGGGCCCGGACGGCGCCGCGGCCGGAGCTCGCCGCCGGCACCCTCGCCCTGCTGGTGGCCGTGGGCACGGGGGCACTGCGGCTGGTCGCCCCCCAGTTGCGCACCTGGCCGGTGGCGGCGTGGGCGGCCGGGCAGGTCGCCGTGCTGGTGGCGGTCCGGGCGGTGGAGCTGCGCAGCGACCTGCTCACCGGGGTGCTGCTCGGCGTCGCGCTGACCGGGCTGGCGATCGCGTGGGCCGGGCGCGGCGTGGTGGCACTGGCCGGGCTGCTGGGCTCGGTGCCGTGGTGGCTGACCGGGGTCTGGGCGGCCGAGCGGGCCGCGTGGGGCGGGGACCGGCCCGCCGTCGCCGCCGGGTTCGCCGTCGCCGCCTCGCTCGGGCTGCTGGTCACCACGCACCCCCGGGTGCCGCGGCTGCCGGTGGCCGGCCCGCTGGTGCCGGTGCTGGCCGGCGTCGTGGCCGGGTCCACGGTCGCCGGTGCCGCCGCCTCGGCCGGGCCGCGGTGGGTGCTGGGCGCCGGGTTCCTGGGGCTGGCCCTGGCCGCGCTGGTCGCCGTCGCCGCCTCGCGCGGGCCGGACTGGGTGCCCCGGGACGCCGGCCTGTCGGCCGCGGCCACCCTCGTGCTGCTGTCCGCCGTCGGCACCGGGCGCGCCGGCCGGTGGGGCGACCTCGGCCTGCTCATGGTCACCACCGCCGCCGCGGCGGTGCTGCTGTCGGTGCGCGACCGCGACACCCGGCCCTCCACCGTGCCGATCGCGGTGGGCACCGTGGCGCTGGCCGTGGTGCTGCTGACCAGCGAGGGCCCGGTGTCCGGCGCCGCGGTCGGGGCCGCGCTCGTCGCGGTCGCGGTGGCCGCGCTGGCCGAGGCCGTGGTGCTCGCGGTCGTGCTGCCGTGGTGGGCCGACCAGCGCGTGCGGGCCTGGGTGCGCCAGCGGGTGGGCCGCGGGCCGCGACCGGTCACCGGCCGGGTGGACGACGTCCGGGACGCCTTCGCCGCCGCCGACACCGGCCGCACCGAGACGCCCGTGGGGGCCGCCGGACCCGACCCCGACTCCCCCGACGTGCGCGCGGCCGGCTCGGCGGCGGTCACCGGGTCGGTGGTGGGCCTGCTGGGCACCGGGGTGGCCCTGTCGTCCGGCCGGCCCGGGGTGACCGCCGTCCTGCTGGCCGTGCTCGGGCTCGCGCTGATGGGCCACGGCGACGTCACCCGCGGCACGAAGCCGCCCGACGTGCCGGCGGAGGACCAGGACACCCGCGGCCGGGGCACCCGGGTGCTGGGCGGGCTGTGCCTGGTGGCGGCCGCCTGGACCGGGGCCGCGCTGGCCGGGTGGAGCGTGCCGGAGGTCGTACCGGTCGCCGCCGGGGCGGTGCTGCTGGCCGGCACCTGGCGGGCGCTGCCGCACGGGGCGAGCTGGCCGTCGTGGGGGCCGGGCCTGGCGGTGGCCCTGCTGCCGTCGGTGGCACTGGCCGTGCTCGACCCCACCCCGGCGCGGCAGGTCGGCACGCTGGTCGCGTCGCTGGTGCTGGTGCTCGGCGGGCTGGGCTGGGCGGTCCGGGCACCGTTCGTGCTGGGGCTGGTCGGCGTGCTGGGCGTGACGGTCGGGTGGCTGGCCGACGGCGCCCCGACGCCGTGGGTGGTGGCGCTGTTCGCCGTCGGCGCGGTGCTGCTGCTGGTCGGTGCGGTCCGGGAACGTCAGCGCCGCCGGGGCGACCCGGTGCCGGCGCTGGTGCGGACCTTCCGCTAGCTGCCGAACAGGCTCTCGGCGCAGACCACGCGGTAGCCGGCGGCGAGGAAGCTGCGCAGCGACGCGGTGTTGGCCGGGGCGACCTGCGCCCACAGCGGGCCGTCGACGAAGGCGGGGGCAGCCGCGGCGAGCGCCGTGCCCAGGCCCCGCCCGCGGGCGGCGGGGTCGACCTCGATGCTGACCTCCCACCGGCCGGCCAACCCGCGGCCCAGGGTGAGCAGGGCGGTGGCGTCCGCCGTGCCCAGCACGCGCACGCCGGTGCGGTGCCGGTGCGCCCGCTGCACCCGCGGGTGGTCGGCTGCCTCCAGTGGCTGCAACGACAGCGCCGGGGCGACGGGGGCGGACGGGGCGAGCAGGACGGCGTCCACCACGCCCGGCTCGACGCCGGTCTCGTCGGCGAGCGCGGCGAGGAACCGGGCGGACAGCGGCGCGGCGACCGGGTCGGGCGAGGCGGCGACCCACGCGTCCACCCAGGCGGGGTCGACGTCGGCACCGACCCAGGCCCAGGCGGTGCCGCCCACGACGACGGCCCGCGCCCCGGAGGGCGCGGGCCGCGTGGTCACGCTGCCGTCGGCGGGCGGGTCGTCCCCGCGCGCCAACCGGTCGAGGAGCTCGTTCAGACCCGGAAGCCCAGGGCGCGCAGCTGCTCCCGGCCGTCGTCGGTGATCTTGTCCGGGCCCCACGGCGGCATCCAGACCCAGTTGATCCGGATGTCGTCGACCAGGCCGGGGCCGGGGCCACCGGTGAGCGCCTGGCGGGCCTGGTCCTCGATGACGTCGGTCAGCGGGCAGGCCGCCGAGGTCAGGGTCATGTCGATGACGGCGACGTTGTTGTCGTCGACCTCCATGCCGTAGACCAGGCCGAGGTCGACCACGTTGACGCCCAGCTCGGGGTCGACGACGTCGCGCATGGCCTCCTCGAGCTCCTCCATGTCGGCCTTGATGACCGGGGCCGCGGGGGTCTCGACAGGGGTCTGCACGGGGGTCTCGGTGCTCTCGGTCATGCTGCGGGTCCTCCCCAGGCTCGGGCGCTGGCGTCCTTGAGGGCCATCCAGCTCATCAGCGCGCACTTGATGCGCGCGGGGTACTTCGACACCCCGGCGAACGCCACGGCGTCCTCCAGGCTGTCCTCGAGCTCGTCGGCGACCGCCTGGTCGCCCTTGGCCTGCATCAGCTTCATGAAGTCGTCGCCGGTGGCCAGCGCGTCCTGCACGCTGCGCCCGACGACCAGGTCGTACATCGCCGACACCGACGCCTGGCTGATCGAGCAGCCCATGCCCTCGTAGGACACGTCGGTGAGGGTGTCGCCGTCGACCTTGACGCGCAGGGTCACCTCGTCCCCGCAGGTGGGGTTGACGTGGTGCACCTCGGCGTCGAACGGCTCCCGCAGCCCGCGGCCGTGCGGGTTCCGGTAGTGGTCCAGGATGATCTCCTGGTACATGTCCTGCAGCTTCATCAGGCCTCCTCAGGAGCGTCAACACCGAAGAAGCGCTGGGCATGCCGCACGCCTTCGACCAGCGCGTCGACGTCGTCGTACCCGGTGTGCACGTAGAACGTGGCCCGGGTGGTCGCCGGAACGCCGTACCGGCGGACGACCGGCCACGCGCAGTGGTGCCCGACCCGGACGGCGATGCCCTGGTCGTCGAGCACCTGGCCGACGTCGTGCGGGTGGATGCCCTCGACGGTGAAGCTGATGGCCCCGCCGCGGGCCACGGTGTCGACCGGGCCGATGACGGTGACGCCCGGGACCGCCTGGAGCTCGGCCAGCGCGTACTCGGTCAGCGCCTCCTCGTGGGCCAGCACGTTCTCCATGCCCAGGCCGGTGAGGTAGTCGCAGGCCGCGGCCAGGCCGACGACCTGCGCGGTCATCGGGACGCCGGCCTCGAACCGCTGCGGCGGCGGGGCGAAGGTGCTGCCCTCCATCCGGACGACCTCGATCATCGAGCCGCCGGTGAGGAACGGCGGCAGCGCGGCCAGCACCTCGGCACGGCCCCACAGCACACCGACGCCGGTGGGGCCGAGCATCTTGTGCCCGGAGAACACCAGGAAGTCCGCGCCCAGCGCGGCCACGTCGACCGGCTGGTGCGGCACCGACTGCGCGCCGTCGACCATGACCAGCGCACCGACCTCGTGGGCGCGGTCGATGATCGGCTGCAGCGGCGGCATGGTGCCGAGGATGTTCGACTGCTGGGTGACCGTGACCAGCTTGGTCCGCTCGTTGACCACGGTGTCGAGGTCGGAGAGGTCCAGCCGGCCGTCGTCGGTCAGCCCGAGCCAGCGCAGGGTCGCCCCGGTGCGCTCGCACAGCTGCTGCCAGGGCACCAGGTTGGCGTGGTGCTCCATCTCGGTCACCACGACCTCGTCGCCCTGACCGACGGCGTACCGGCGGAACTCCGGCTCCTTGGCCGTCGCCGCGTTGCTCATCGCGTAGGCGACCAGGTTGATCGACTCGGTCGAGTTGCGGGTGAACACGACCTCGTCGGGCTGCCCGCCGATGAACGACGCGATGGTGGCCCGGGCCGCCTCGTAGGCCTCGGTGGCCTCCTCGGCGAGGGCGTGCGCGCCGCGGTGCGGAGCGGCGTTGACGTTCTCGTAGAACCACCGCTCGGCGTCGAGCACCTGGCGGGGCTTCTGCGAGGTCGCGCCGGAGTCCAGGTAGACCAGCGGCTTCCCGTCCCGGACCGTGCGGCCCAGGATCGGGAAGTCCGCGCGCACCGCCGCCACGTCCAGCGGGAGCGGTGCGCGCTCCGTCGTGGAGCGCGGGGCGGTGGCGGTCATGCCGTCGCCGCCGCCGCGTCCGCGTCGGCCTTGAGGTAGGCCGCGTAGCCCTCGTTCTCCAGCTTCTCGGCCAGCTCCGGGCCGCCCTCCTCGACGACCCGGCCGGCCACGAAGACGTGCACGAAGTCGGGCTGGATGTAGCGCAGGATGCGGGTGTAGTGCGTGATCAGCAGGACGCCGACCGAGCTGGTCGCCTTGGCCCGGTTCACGCCCTCGGAGACCACGCGCAGGGCGTCGACGTCCAGGCCGGAGTCGGTCTCGTCGAGGATCGCGATCTTCGGCTTGAGCAGGCCCATCTGCAGGATCTCGTGACGCTTCTTCTCACCGCCGGAGAAGCCCTCGTTGACGTTGCGCTCGGCGAAGGCGGAGTCCATCTCCAGCGCCTCCATCTCGGTGCGCACGTCCTTGACCCAGCTGCGCAGCTTCGGCGCCTCGCCGGAGATGGCGGTCTTCGCCGTCCGCAGGAAGTTCGACACCGAGACGCCGGGGACCTCGACGGGGTACTGCATGGCCAGGAACAGGCCGGCGCGGGCGCGCTCGTCGACGCTCATCTCCAGGACGTCCTCGCCGTCCAGGGTCACCGTGCCGCCGGTGATCGTGTACTTCGGGTGGCCGGCGATGGAGTAGGCCAGGGTGGACTTGCCCGACCCGTTGGGGCCCATGATCGCGTGGGTCTCGCCGCTGCGGATGGTCAGGTCGACGCCCTTCAGGATCGGCTTGGCCTCGTCGCCCTCGCCGACGCTGACGTGCAGGTCGCGGATCTCCAGCACGCTGCCGGTGCTCTCGGTCATCTGGGTGGTGCCTCTCTCAGTTCTCGGCCGCGGAGGTGTCGACGAGGACGTCGTCGCCCTCGACGCGGACCGGGTGGGTGGTGACCGGCTGGTTGGCCGGCAGGTTGGTGGGCGCACCGGTGCGCAGGTCGAAGCACGACCCGTGCCAGGTGCACTCGATGGTGGGGACGCCGTCGACCATCTCGACCTCGCCCCCGTCGCTCAGCGGGTAGTCCTGGTGCGAGCACAGGTCGGTGAGGGCGTAGACCGTGCCGTCGTGCCGGGCGAGCACGAGCTCGACGTCGCCGACGACGACGGGCACGGCTTCGCCCTCGCCGATCTCGCTCAGCGCGCAGGCCCGCTGGAAGCTCATGCCGGCTGCAGCTCCGACTCCGGCGTCTCCTGCTCCTCCAGGCCCGGCAGGGCGCCGAGCCGCTGCTCGATGGTGCCCATCAGCCGGTCCTGCAGGGCCGGGACGCCGATGCGCTGGACGACGTCGGCGAAGAAGCCGCGCACCACCAGGCGGCGGGCGGTCTCGGCGTCGATGCCGCGCGAGCAGAGGTAGAACAGCTGCTCGTCGTCGAACCGGCCGGTGGCGCTGGCGTGGCCGGCGCCGACGATCTCGCCGGTCTCGATCTCCAGGTTGGGGACCGAGTCGGCGCGGGCGCCGTCGGTGAGCACCAGGTTGCGGTTGAGCTCGTAGGTCTCGGTGCCGGTGGCCGCCGGGCGGATCCGGACGTCGCCGACCCACACGGTGTGCGCCTGCTCGCCCTGCAGCGCGCCCTTGTAGACGACGTTGCTGCGGCAGTTGGGCACCGCGTGGTCGACCCACAGGCGGTGCTCCTGGTGCTGGGTCTCGTCGGCGAAGTAGACGCCGAACAGGTCCACCGAGCCGCCGGGGCCGGCGTAGGTCACGTTGCTGACCAGCCGGACCAGGTCACCGCCGAGGGTCACCACGACCTGGGTGAACGAGGCGTCGCGGCCCACGACGGCGTCGTACTGCCCGCCGTGCGCGGCACCCGGCGCCCAGTCCTGCACGCTGACCAGCTCGACCTGCGCACCGTCCCCGAGGACGACGGCGACGGCGCCGGAGTAGCGCGCCTCGCCCTGGTGGTCGAGCACGATGGTGGCCTTGGCGAACCGGCCGACCTCGATGACCGTCTGGCCCCAGACGACGTCCTCGGCGCCCTGGCCGCGCAGGGTCAGGGTGACCGGGGTGGCGAGCTGGGCCTCGGCCGGGACGCGGACGACGGTCGCGCCGCCGGCGCGCACCCGGGTGAGCGCGGCGAGCCGGTCGACTGGCTCGGGCAGGCCCTTGAGCAGCGGGTCGTCGGCGCCGACGGTAGTCAGCTCGACGCCCTCGGGCAGGTCGGCGTCCCAGTCGGGTCGCCGGCCGGTGTCGGCGCCCTCGAGCAGCGGGCGGATCCGCTTCATCGGGGTGAACCGCCAGTCCTCCTCGCGGCCGGTGACGACGGCGAAGTCGTCGGGGTCGGTCGAGGTGAAGCGCTCGGCCGGGGAGCCGGTGGGCACCGGGCCGCCGTGGCTGTGCGCCCCGGCCGGGCCGCCGGTGCCCGCCGCCGGGGTGGTCGGCGGGCCGGCCTGCGCGCCGACGCCGTCGGCGAACAGCTCGCTGGCCAGCGCGGCGGACTCGGCGGGCCCGGCGATCGTGTCGGGAGTCTTCGAGTCGGTCATCAGCCGACGGCACCTTCCATCTGCAGCTCGATCAGGCGGTTCAGCTCGAGGGCGTACTCCATGGGCAGCTCCCGGGCGATCGGCTCGACGAAGCCGCGCACGACCATCGCCATCGCCTCGTCCTCGGACAGACCGCGGCTCATCAGGTAGAAGAGCTGGTCCTCGCTGACCCGGGAGACCGTGGCCTCGTGGCCCATGGACACGTCGTCCTCGCGGACGTCGACGTAGGGGTAGGTGTCGGAGCGGCTGATGGTGTCGACCAGCAGCGCGTCGCACTTCACCGTCGAGGCCGAGCCGTGGGCGCCCTCGTCGACCTGGACCAGGCCGCGGTAGGAGGTGCGGCCACCGCCCCGGGCGACGGACTTGCTCACGATGGTCGAGGAGGTGTGCGGCGCGGCGTGCACCATCTTGGCGCCGGCGTCCTGGTGCTGGCCCTCGCCGGCGAAGGCGATGCTCATGACCTCGCCCTTGGCGTGCTCGCCGGTCATCCACACGGCCGGGTACTTCATCGTCACCTTGGAGCCGATGTTGCCGTCGACCCACTCCATGGTCGCGCCCTCGTGGGCCACGGCCCGCTTGGTGACCAGGTTGTAGACGTTGTTCGACCAGTTCTGGATGGTCGTGTACCGGCAGCGGGCGTTCTTCTTGACGATGATCTCGACGACCGCGGAGTGCAGGGAGTCGGACTTGTAGATCGGGGCGGTGCAGCCCTCGACGTAGTGCACGTAGGCGCCCTCGTCGATGATCATCAGGGTCCGCTCGAACTGGCCCATGTTCTCGGTGTTGATCCGGAAGTAGGCCTGCAGCGGGATCTCCACGTGCACGCCCGGCGGCACGTAGATGAAGGAGCCACCCGACCACACGGCGGTGTTCAGCGCGGCGAACTTGTTGTCGCCGGACGGGATCACCGAGCCGAAGTACTCGCGGAACAGGTCCTCGTGCTCGCGCAGCGCGGTGTCGGTGTCCAGGAACAGGACGCCCTGCTCCTCCAGGTCCTCGCGGATCTTGTGGTAGACGACCTCGGACTCGTACTGGGCCGCCACACCGGAGACCAGGCGCTGCTTCTCGGCCTCGGGGATGCCCAGCTTGTCGTAGGTGTTCTTGATGTCGGCCGGCAGGTCGTCCCAGGTCGCGGCCTGCGCCTCGGTCGACTTCACGAAGTACTTGATGTTGTCGAAGTCGATGCCGGACAGGTCCGAGCCCCAGTCGGGCATGGGCTTCTTGCCGAACAGCTTGAGCGCCTTGAGGCGGCGGTCGAGCATCCACTCCGGCTCGTTCTTGCGCCGGGAGATGTCGCGCACGACCTCCTCGTTGATGCCACGGCGGGCCGAGGCGCCGGCGACGTCGGCGTCCGCCCAGCCGTACTTGTAGCGGCCGAGCTGGTCGATCTGCTCGTCCTGGGTCAGCGGCGTGGTGGGCTGGGTGGTGGTCATGCGGGCGTCCTCTCCCGGGCTGACTGGGGGGTGGTGCTCGGTGCGGGCCGGCGCTGGGCCGACCGCTCGGTGGGTACAGGGCGCGGGGCCCGGCTGGTGTTCCCGGACAGGCGGCCCGGGATGTGGGTCGTGCAGATGCCGTCGCCGTGGGCGATGGTGGCCAGCCGCTGCACGTGCGTGCCGACCAGCCGGCCGATCACCGCGGTCTCGGCCTCGCACAGTTGCGGGAACTCCGCGGCCACGTGCGCCACCGGGCAGTGGTGCTGGCACAGCTGCCCGCCGCCGGAGAGCGCGGAGGCCGAGGCAGCGTAGCCCTCGGCGGTCAGCGCCTCGGCGAGCACCTGGGCGCGGTCGACGGGGGCGCTGCCGGTGGTGGCGGTGGCCCGCTCGACGGCGGTGGAGCAGCGCTCCTCCAGGCCGGCGAGCTGCTGCTCGGCGACGTCCCGGACGGCGTCCGGCCCGCCGTGCGCGGCGACGAACCGCAGCGCTGTCAGCGCGAGGTCGTCGTAGGCGTGCGGGAAGCCGGCGCGGCCGGCGTCGGTGAGCACGAAGTGCCGGGCCGGGCGACCCCGGCCGCGGACCGAGCCGGGCAGGGCCCGCTCGGCGCCCTGCCCGCTGCGCGACCTCACCAGCTCGGTCACGTGCCCCTCGGCGACGAGGGAGTCCAGGTGCCGGCGGACGGCGGCCGGGGAGACGCCCAGGCGGCCGGCGAGCTCGGTGGCGGTCTGCGCGCCGTGCTCGAGCAGCAGGCCGGTGACGCGGTCGCGCGTACGCCCGTCGTCGGGGCTCACCGACGGCCGGGCGGACGGCGCCGCGCTGGATTCCACAACACGAGTGTGCGCTATTTCCCGTGCCTCGCAAGCAAGGTCGCCCTAACCCGAACGTGCAGCCCACGGGGGGTGCCGGACGCATCCGGCACCCCCCGTGGCACGGCGTGCCAGGTCAGACGGCCACCGGGCTGTCGACCGCGAAGTGCAGCCGGTCGTCGACCACGCCCACCCGCAGCCGCTGGCCGCGCTGCAGATCACCGGCCAGCACCATCCGGGACACCGGGTTGTCGACCTCACGCTGGATCGCGCGGCGCAGCGGACGGGCCCCGTAGGCCGGCTCGTGGCCCCGCTCGGCGAGCCAGGCGACCGCCTGCTCGTCGAACTCGACGGCGATGTCCTGGGCGGCCAGGCGGCGCCGGGTCTCGTCCAGCAGCAGGTCGGTGATGCGGGCCAGCTGCGCGGCCTCCAGCTGCCGGAAGACCACGACCTCGTCGATCCGGTTGAGGAACTCGGGGCGGAAGGCCTCCCGCAGCCGCCGCAGGACGGCGTCCCGGACGTCGCGGCCGCCGTCGTCGGTGCCCGAGGTGAAGCCCAGCGGGCCGTGCGCGGCGTTGACGATGGCCTCCGAGCCCAGGTTCGACGTCATCACCACGACGGTGTTGGCGAAGGAGACCGTGCGGCCCTGGGAGTCGGTGAGCCGGCCGTCGTCCAGCAGCTGCAGGAGCGTGTTGAACACGTCCGGGTGGGCCTTCTCCACCTCGTCGAGCAGCACCACCGAGTAGGGGTTGCGGCGCACCGCCTCGGTCAGCTGCCCGGCGTCCTCGTAGCCCACGTACCCGGGGGGCGAGCCGACCAGCCGGCTGACGGTGTGCCGCTCCTGGAACTCGCCCATGTCGAGCCGGACCATCTTGTCCTGGTCGCCGAACAGCGCCTCGGCCAGCGCACGGGCCAGCTCGGTCTTGCCGACGCCGGTCGGGCCGAGGAACAGGAAGCTGCCGATCGGCCGGTCCGGGTCGCCCAGGCCGGCGCGGGACCGGCGGACGGCCTCGGCGACGACCTCGACGGCCTCGTCCTGGCCGACGACGCGGGCGTGCAGCACCTCCTCCAGCCGCAGCAGCCGGTCACGCTCCTCCTCGGTCAGCTGGGCCACCGGGATGCCGGTGGCCCGGGAGACCACCTCGGCGATCTCGGCGACGCCCACCTCGGGGACGCCGGCCTCGCCACCGCCGGCGCGGGCCTCGGTGAGCCGCTGCTGCACGCCGGCCAGCTCGTCGCGCAGCCCGGAGGCGCGCTCGTACTGCTCGGCGGCCACGGCCTGGTCCTTCTCCCGCTGCAGCCGCTCGACCTCCTGCTCCAGCCACCGCAGGTCGGTGGTCGGACGGCGGACCCGCAGCCGCACCCGGGCGCCGGCCTGGTCGACCAGGTCGATGGCCTTGTCGGGCAGGTGCCGGTCGGCGACGTAGCGGTCCGAGAGCTCCGCGGCGGCGACCAGCGCCTCGTCGGTGAAGCGCACCTGGTGGTGCGCCTCGTACCGGTCGCGCAGGCCGCGCAGGATCTCCACGGTGTCGGCGACGCTGGGCTCCCCGACCAGGATCGGCTGGAACCGCCGCTCCAGGGCGGGGTCCTTCTCGATGCTGGTGCGGTACTCGTCCAGCGTGGTCGCGCCGATGACGTGCAGCTCACCGCGGGCCAGTGCCGGCTTGAGGATGTTGCCGGCGCCGGCCGAGCCCTCCGAGCCGCCGGCGTTGACCACCGTGTGCAGCTCGTCGACGAAGACGAGGACGGAGTCCGCGTGCGCGCGGATCTCGTCCATGACCTTGCCGAGCCGCTCCTCGAAGTCGCCGCGGTAGCGGGTGCCGGCGACCAGGCCGGTGAGGTCGAGCTCGACCAGCCGGCGGCCGCGGAGCACGTCGGGGACGTCGCCGGCCACGATCTGCGCGGCGATGCCCTCGACGACGGCGGTCTTGCCGACGCCGGCCTCGCCGATCAGCACCGGGTTGTTCTTGGTGCGGCGGGAGAGCACCTCGATGGTCTGCTCGATCTCGTCGGCCCGGCCGATGACCGGGTCGATCTTCCCGTCGCGGGCCAGCGCGGTCAGGTCGCGGCCGTACTGGTCCAGCGTCGGGGTGTCCGACGGCGGCTGCTCGGCCGGGGCGCCGCTGGCCGCCCGCTGCAGGGACTCCGGGGTCACCTGGGCACCGGACAGCTGCCGTCCGGCCGCGGAGTCAGCGTTGAGCGCCAGGGCGAACAGCAGGTGCTCGGGGCCGATGTAGGTCGAGCCGCTGGCGCGGGAGACCTGGTGGGCGTCCAGCAGGGCGCGCTTGGCGGCGGGGGTGAGGGTGACCGGGCCGTCGGTCGCCTCGCCGACCCGGAGGGTCTCCTCCAGGCCGGTGCGCAGCCGGTCGGGGTCCGCGCCGGCGCGGGTCAGCAGGGTGCGGGTCGGCTCCTGGCCGGCCAGCGCCCACAGCAGGTGCGGGGCGTCGAGGTCACGGCCGCCCCACCCGGCGGCCTGGCGCGCGGCGGCCAGCAGGGTCTCGCGGGCGTGGTCGGACAGCAGCTGGGTCAGGTCGACCCGCTGCATGCCCCGGCGGGCGCCGGGGCCGGGGAAGGAGGAGAAGAAGTCGTCGAACGGAGAGGTCACGGGGGTGTGCTCCCTGGGTCAGGTCCTGCGCCGACCCGGGCGGCCGTTCCTCGACCGGGGGTCGTGCGCCGCGGGGGCCGGACCGGTCAGCCGTCGCTGCCCGGGGCCCTGCGCTGTGGGGTGCAGCGCGTCCGCCGGTCCTGTCCTTCCCGTGTGCGCCCAGGGCGAACACGCAGCCACCTACCCTGGGTGCGTGCCGGTCTCCCCCGTCGTCGTCCGCCGCGTCGCCCTCGCCAACGCCGTCGCCAACGGCCTCATCGTCGTCACCGGCGGTGCGGTCCGGCTGACCGGGAGCGGGCTGGGCTGCCCCACCTGGCCCGAGTGCACCGACGGGTCGATCACCCCGACGGCCGAGCTCGCCGGGCACGGGCTGATCGAGTTCGGCAACCGGCTGCTGACCTTCGCGCTCGCGGTGATCGCCATCGCCACCGTGGTGGTGGTGTGGCGCTCCACCCGCCGGGAGCTGCGGAAGTGGGCGGTCGGCAGCTTCCTGGGCATCCCGGCACAGGCGCTGCTGGGCGGGGTCACCGTGCTCACCGGGCTGAACCCGTGGACGGTCGCCGCGCACTTCCTGGTGTCGATGGTCCTGGTGGCCGTCGCCACCACGCTGTGGCTCCGCTCCCGGGAGCCCGGGGTGGGCGGGCTGCTGGTGCGCCGGCCGATCGCCGCGCTGGTCACCGGCATCGCGGTCACCGTCGCCGCCGTCCAGGTGTTCGGCACCGTCGTCACCGGCTCGGGCCCGCACAGCGGCGACCCGGGCGCCGGGCGCACCGGCTTCGACCCCGAGCTGGTCAGCCAGCTGCACGCCGACGTCGTCTTCCTGCTCATCGGGCTGACCGTGGCACTGCTGGTGGCCCTGTACGCCACCGACTCCCCCGGTCGGGTCCGCCGGGCCGCCCGCGACCTGCTGGTCGTGGAGCTGGCCCAGGGGGTGATCGGCTACGTGCAGTACTTCACCGGCCTGCCGGTCGTGCTGGTGCTGCTGCACATGCTGGGCGCGGTGCTGATCACCGCCTACACCGCGCGGCTGTGCTGGGCCGTCCGCGGCCCCCGCACCGAGGCCGAGGTCCAGCCCCCCGCCGACGCCTTCGCCACCACCAGGTAGCTCCGCCCGGGCGCGCACCTCGCGACCGCGGGGTTCCCGCCCGCTCGACGCAGCGCGAAAGGGCAACCGGGCGTCAGGCACCCCCGAGTGCAGGGTTCGCGGGGTCATCGGGCGTGCCTGCACCCCGGGAACCCCGTTCTCGGGTGACCGGCCTGCGGGGTTCCCTCCCACTCGACGCAGCGCGAGAGGGCCGCAACCCGGCAACCGGGCGTCAGGCGCCCGCTCTCGTTCCCGGTGGGGCCTCAGAGGAGGACGTCGAGGACCAGGGCGATGGACAGCAGGGTCATGTAGGTGATGGACACCGAGAACAACTTCATCGGGCGGTCCGGGGCGCCGGCCTTGATGCGGGCCAGCCAGGCGTGCGTCTCGTAGACGTACCAGGCACCCAGGGCCAGCACGGGCGCACCGGCGATCCAGCCCAGCTGCGGCGTCACCGGCACCATGAGCGCGGAGACGGCGAGGGTCGCCCAGGCCCAGGCGGCGGACTGCCTGGCCACCGTCACCGGCCCGGCGACGACGGAGAGCATCGGGACGCCGGCGCGGAAGTAGTCGTAGCGGTAGCGGCTGGCCAGCGCCCAGAAGTGCGGCATCTGCCAGCAGAAGACGATCCCGAAGAAGACGACGGCCGGCCAGGCCAGCGAACCGGTGACCGCGGCCCACCCGATGAGCACCGGGGCGGCGCCGGGGAGGCCGCCGAAGACGGTGTTGTGGTGGGTCCGGCGCTTGAGCACCATCGTGTAGAAGACCGAGTAGGCCAGCATCGCCACGGCGGCCAGCGCGGTGGCCAGCGGCGTGGTGAAGACGCCGAGGACGACCAGCGAGATCCAGGCCAGGATGACGCCGAAGGTCAGCGCGGCCCGCGGGGCGACCACCCCGGTGACGGTCGGCCGGTCGCGGGTGCGCGACATGATCCGGTCGATGTCACGGTCGTACCAGCAGTTGATCGTGTTGGCGGCACCCGCGGCGAGCATCCCGCCGACCAGGGTGGCGACCACGAGACCGGTGCCCGGCCAGCCGCCGGCGGCCAGCATCATCGCCGGCAGCGTGGTGACCAGCAGCAGCTCGACGAGCTTGGGCTTGGTCAGCGAGACGTAGGCCCCGACGAGCGCCAGCGGAGGGGTGCGCCGGACGACGGCACGCCGTTCGGCGATCGAGGTCACGAGTCGATCCACACCATTCGAACCGGGGCGGGCGGAGGTCGAGCCCACTGTAGCCCGACCCGGCGCCGGAACACCGGGGCTACCACTAGGGTTCGACCACGTTGATGGTGCGCGCCCGGCGGGTAGTGCCCAGGTCGGCAAGGACGACGACCGGCAGACACACCGGCATCGCTCCGACGTACGACCGACCCCCCGAGGGAGCACCCGCCACGATGGCAGACAAGAGCACCGAGTCCGAGGCACCGGCGGAGGCCGCCACGGACTCCCCCACCGGCAACCCCGCACAGCCCATCCCGACCCTGCCCGAGGGCTTCACCGACCTCGACCGCAAGGCCATCGACACCGCCCGCGTGCTGGCGATGGACGCCGTCCAGAAGGTCGGCAACGGCCACCCCGGCACCGCGATGAGCCTGGCCCCGCTGGCCTACCTGCTGTTCCAGAAGTGGATCAAGCACGACCCCTCCGAGCCGGACTGGGTGGCCCGTGACCGCTTCGTGCTGTCCCCCGGCCACACCGCGCTGACCCTGTACACCCAGCTGTACTTCTCCGGCTACGGCCTCGAGCTCGACGACCTCAAGGCCCTGCGCACCTGGGGTTCCAAGACCCCGGGCCACCCCGAGGTCGGCCACACCACCGGCGTCGAGACCACCACCGGGCCGCTGGGCCAGGGCGTGGGCAACGCCGTCGGCATGGCCATGGCCGCCCGCCGCGAGCGCGGGATCTGGGACCCGACCAGCGGACCGGACGAGCCGAGCCTCTTCGACCACACGATCTGGGCGATCGCCTCCGACGGCGACCTGCAGGAGGGCATCTCCGGCGAGGCGTCGTCGCTGGCCGGCACCCAGCAGCTGGGCAACCTCGTCGTCGTCTACGACGACAACAAGATCTCGATCGAGGACGACACCACGATCGCCTTCACCGAGGACGTCGCCGCCCGATACGAGGCCTACGGCTGGCACGTGCAGCACGTCGCCGACAGCGAGGACCTCGCCTCCCTCGATGCCGCCCTCGCCGCCGCGAAGGCCGAGACCTCCCGCCCGTCGCTGATCGTGAGCCGTTCGATCATCGGCTGGCCGTCGCCGAACAAGCAGAACACCGGCGCCGTGCACGGCTCCGCCCTCGGGGACGACGAGGTCGCCGCCACCAAGGAGGTGCTGGGCTTCGACCCGGCGCAGACCTTCCAGGTCGCCGACGACGTCATCGCGCACACCCGCCAGGTCGTCGAGCGGGGCCGGGCGGCCCGGGCCGAGTGGCAGCCCTCCTTCGACGCCTGGCGGTCGGCCAACCCCGACCAGGCCGAGCTGTTCGACCGCATGCGCACCCGCACCCTGCCCGAGGGCTGGGCCGACGCGCTGCCGACCTTCGACGCCGACCCCAAGGGCATGGCCACCCGCAAGGCGTCCGGCGCGGTGCTGGCCGCGATCTACCCCGAGCTCCCGGAGCTGTGGGGCGGGTCGGCCGACCTGGCCGAGTCCAACAACACCGCGGTCGAGGGCGAGCCCTCGTTCCTGCCGCCGAGCCGGCAGACCAAGACGTGGAGCGGCGGGCCGTTCGGCCGCACGCTGCACTTCGGCATCCGCGAGCACGCGATGGGCTCGATCATGAACGGCATCGCCCTGCACGGCGGCACCCGCGTCTACGGCGGCACGTTCCTGACGTTCTCCGACTACATGCGCCCCGCCGTCCGGCTCGCCGCCCTCATGCAGCTGCCGGTCACCTACGTGTGGACGCACGACTCGATCGGCCTGGGCGAGGACGGCCCGACCCACCAGCCGATCGAGCACCTCGCCGCGCTGCGGGCCATCATCGGCCTGGACGTCGTCCGGCCCGCCGACGCCAACGAGACCGCGGTCGCGTGGCGCACGATCCTGGAGCACAACGACCGCCCGGCCGGCATCATCCTGTCCCGGCAGAACCTGCCGGTGCTCGACCGGTCGGAGTTCGGCTCGGCCGAGGGCACCGCGAAGGGCGCCTACGTGCTGGCCGAGGCCAGCGGCGGCACCCCCGAGGTGATCCTGATGAGCACCGGGTCCGAGGTGCAGATCGCCGTGGCCGCCCGCGAGCAGCTGGAGGCCGCCGGCACGCCCACCCGGGTCGTGTCGATCCCGTGCCAGGAGTGGTTCGCCGAGCAGGGCCCGGCCTACCGCGACGAGGTGCTGCCCCCGACCGTCAAGGCCCGGGTCAGCATCGAGGCCGCGGTCGCCATGGGCTGGCGCGAGTTCGTCGGCGACGCCGGACGCGTCGTCGGCCTGGACCACTACGGCGCCAGCGCCTCGTTCCAGAAGCTGTACGACGAGTTCGGCCTGACCGCCGAGGCCGTCGTGGCCGCCGCCCGCGAGAGCATCCAGGCCGCCGCCGACGGCGCCGGCCCCGCCTCCGGTGCCGACGTCGTGGGCAAGCTCCACGACCGCACCGGCGAGTGAAGGAGACCGACATGACCCAGAACGAGAACCTCGAGGCACTCTCGGACGCCGGTGTGGCCGTGTGGCTGGACGACCTGTCCCGCGACCGGATCCGCAGCGGCAACCTGCAGCAGCTCGTCGACGAGCACTCCGTCGTCGGCGTGACCACCAACCCCTCCATCTTCGCGGCCGCGATCAGCGGCTCGGAGTCCTACGACGACCAGCTGCACGCCATGGCCGTCCGGGGGGTCTCGGTGGAGGAGGCGCTGCGCACCATCACCGCCGCCGACGTCCGCGATGCCTGCGACCTGCTCGCCCCGGTCGCGCAGCGCACCGGCCGCGACGGCCGCGTCTCCCTCGAGGTCGCCCCCGGGCTGGCCCACGAGACCGACGCCACCGCCGCGGAGGCCGCCCACCTGTGGTGGCTGGTCGACCGGCCGAACCTGTTCATCAAGATCCCGGCCACCGTCGAGGGCCTGCCCGCGATCACCGAGACGATCGCCAACGGCATCAGCGTGAACGTCACGCTGATCTTCAGCCTCGAGCGGTACAAGGCGGTCATGGAGGCCTACCTGGCCGGCCTGGAGAAGCGCGCCGAGGACCCCGACGCGAGCTTTGAGGGCATCGAGAGCGTGGCGTCGTTCTTCGTGTCCCGGGTGGACACCGAGATCGACAAGCGCCTGGACGACGCCGGCGCCGACCCCTCGCTGAAGGGCAAGGCCGGCGTCGCCAACGCGCAGCTGGCCTACCAGGCCTACGAGGAGGTCTTCTCCTCCGACCGCTGGGCGGCGCTCGAGGCCCGCGGTGCGAGCAAGCAGCGCCCCCTGTGGGCCTCGACCGGGGTCAAGAACCCCGACTACAGCGACGTCCTCTACCTGTCCGAGCTGGTCGCCCCCGACACGGTCAACACCATGCCGGAGAAGACCATGCAGGCCTTCGCCGACCACGGCCAGGTCGGCCGCCCGGTGCAGGAGACCTACGCGGACGCCGAGAAGGTCATGCAGTCGGTGCGCGACGCCGGGGTCGACCTCGACGACGTGTTCGCCGTCCTCGAGACCGAGGGCGTGCAGAAGTTCATCGACGCCTGGGACGAGCTGTCCGGCTCGGTGAAGGAACAGCTGCAGGACAAGAAGTAGCCCACCGGGGCCGGGTGCACCGCCGCACCCGGCCCCGCTGGTGTCCGCCACCCGTACACCACCAGCGCACACCACCAGAGGGATCGATGACCAACCCCTTGCGCGACCCGAGGGACCGGCGGTTGCCCCGGGTCCCCGAACCCTGCGCCCTCGTCGTCTTCGGCATCACCGGCGACCTGGCCCGCAAGAAGCTGCTGCCCGCCGTCTACGACCTGGCCAACCGCGGCCTGCTCCCCACCAACTTCGCGCTGCTGGGCTTCGCCCGCCGCGACTGGGACGACGTCGACTTCGCCGAGCTGTCCCGCGAGGCCGCCCGCCAGCACGCCCGCACCCCGTGGCGGGAGGAGGTCTGGGAGCGGCTGTCCGCCTCGGTCCGCTTCATCCAGGGCTCCTTCGACGACGACGCGGCCTTCGACGAGCTGGCCCGCACCCTCGGCGAGCTCGAGGGCAGCCACGGCATCGGCGGCAACGCGGCGTTCTACCTGTCCATCCCGCCGAGCATGTTCCCGGTGGTGCTCAAGCAGATGCAGCGCACCGGCATGGCCGAGAGCACCGCCGAGCGGTGGCGCCGGGTGGTCGTGGAGAAGCCCTTCGGCTCCGACCTGCCCTCCAGCCGCGAGCTCAACGGCCTGGTCGACTCGGTGTTCAGCGCCGACGACGTCTTCCGCATCGACCACTACCTGGGCAAGGAGACCGTCCAGAACCTGCTGGCGCTGCGGTTCGCCAACACCCTGTTCGAGCCGGTCTGGAACGGCGCGCACGTCGACAGCGTGCAGATCACCATGGCCGAGGACGTCGGCATCGGCGGGCGCGCGGAGTTCTACGAGCGCACCGGCGCGGCCCGCGACGTGCTGCAGAACCACCTGCTGCAGCTGCTGGCGCTCACCGCGATGGAGGAGCCGGTCGAGTTCTCCGCCGAGGAGATCCGCACCGAGAAGCTCAAGGTGCTGCGCGCGGTGTCGGTGCCCACCGACATGGAGCGCTTCGCCGTCCGGGGTCAGTACGAGCAGGGCTGGCTGGCCGGCCAGCGCGCCAAGGGCTACCGGCAGGAGGACGGCGTCGCCGAGGACTCCCGCACCGAGACCTACGCCGCCGTCCGGCTGGGCGTGGAGACCCGCCGCTGGGCCGGGGTGCCGTTCTACCTGCGCACCGGCAAGCGGCTGCCCCGGCGGGTCACCGAGATCGCGCTGTCCTTCCGCCGTGCGCCGCACCTGCCCTTCGCGCCCACCGACACCGAGGAGCTGGGCCACAACCAGCTCGTCGTGCGGGTGCAGCCCGACGAGGGGGTCACCCTCAAGTTCGGGTCGAAGGTCCCGGGCAGCGTCATGGAGGTCCGCGACGTCTCCATGGACTTCCTCTACGGCGAGCAGTTCACCGAGGCCTCCCCCGAGGCCTACGAGCGGCTGCTGCTGGACGTGCTGCTCGGCGACGCCACGCTGTTCCCCCGCAACGCCGAGGTCGAGGCCTCCTGGGCGGTCATCGACCCGCTCGAGGAGTACTGGGCCTCCACCACGCCCTACCCCTACCGCGCCGGCGAGTGGGGCCCGCGGGCCGCCGACGAGATGCTCGCCTCCGAGGGCCGGGCATGGCGCCGACCGTGACCACCACCAGCCACGGGGAGGACCCGCAGTGAGCACCCTCTGGGACACCAACGGGTCGGCGATCGTCAAGGAGCTCGCCGCCCAGCGCCGCACCGGCGGAGCCGTGATGAGCGGGGTAGCGCTGACCCTGGTCGTCGTCGCCGACGAGGACCAGGTCGCCGAGGCCGAGGCCGCCGCGGCGGCCGCGGCCGAGGTGCACCCCTGCCGGCTGCTGGTCGTCGTGCGACGCCAGGTCGAGGCGCCGACGCCGCGGCTGGACGCTGAGGTGCTGGTCGGCGGCCGGCTCGGCCCCGGCGAGGCCGTCGTCATGCGCATGTACGGCCGGCTCGGCCTGCACGCCGAGTCCGTCGTGCTGCCGCTGCTGGCCGCCGACGCCCCGGTGGTCACCTGGTTCCACGGCGCCCCGCCGGACCACCTGGACCGCGACGCGCTCGGCGTCATCGCCAACCGGCGGGTGACCGACAGCCTGATGGCCGCCGACCCCGTGGCGTCGCTGCACCGGCGGGCCGAGGACTTCGCCCCCGGCGACACCGACCTGGCCTGGACCCGCAGCACGTTCTGGCGCTCCGCGCTGGCCTCCACCCTCGACGCCGTGGTCGGCCGCCGCGGCGGGCCGGTCCGGGTGCTGGGCGGGCAGCTGCTCGGCGACCCGGAGAACCCGACCGCCCAGCTGGTGGCCGGCTGGCTCAGCGCGCGCTGCGGGTGCTCGATCACCGTCGAGCCCGGTCAGCGCAGCACGGGCACGAAGGGCATCGAGACCGTCGTCCTCTCCCTCGACGAGGACGAGGAGGTCCGGCTGACCGACGACCGCAAGGGCGGTGCGGTGATCAGCCAGCCCTACCGGCCCGACGCCACCGTCGCGCTGCCCAAGCGGTCCCTCGGCGAGCTCATCGGCGAGGAGATGAAGCGGCTGGACAGCGACGAGCCCTACCGCGAGGCGCTGGAGGCGGCCACCGGCGTGACCGGCCTGGCCCGGCGGTCGCCGGTGCGCGAGCACCACTGGTTCGACCCCATGCGGCCGCCCCCGCCGCCGGCCCCCACCGTGCCCGCCGACTCGCGCGACGACGACGAGGTCGCGCAGACCGGCACCGGGGACGACGACGGCGGCGACGACGAGCCGGGGCAGGCCTCGTGAGCGCCCCCGAGGTCGTCGTCCGGCCCGGTGCCGACGAGCTGGCCGCCACCGTGGCCGGCGAGCTCGTGGCCCGGCTGGCGGCCGCGCAGGCCGAGCACGGGACGGCGTCGGTGGTGCTCACCGGCGGCGGCATCGGCACCGCGGTGCTGCGCGCGGTCGCCGCGGCGCCCGGGGAGGTGGACTGGACCCGGGTCGACGTCTGGTGGGGCGACGAGCGCTGGGTCCCCGCCGCCGACGACGACCGCAACGAGAAGGGCGCCCGCGCGGCCATGCTCGACGTGGTCGGGGTGCCGGCGGAGCGGGTGCACGCCATCCCGGCCGCCGACGCCGGCTACGCCGAGCCCGAGGACGCCGCCGTGGCCTACGCGCAGGAGCTGGCCGCGGCCGGCGACGGCGCGGTACCCCGGATCGACGTCCTGCTGCTCGGGGTCGGCCCCGAGGGCCACGTCGCGTCGATCTTCCCCGACTCCCCCGCCGTCGCCGACGACCGCACCGTGGTGGCCGTGCGTGACTGCCCGAAGCCGCCGCCGACCCGGGTCAGCCTCGGCTTCCCGGTGATCACCGCGGCCGAGGAGGTCTGGCTGCTGGTCTCCGGCGAGGGCAAGGCCGAGGCCGTGGCGAGGGCGCTGTCCGGCCGGGAGACCCCGGCGTCGCTCCCCGCGGCCGGTGCCGTCGGCCGGCGGGCCACCCGCTGGATGCTCGACCAGGACGCCGCCTCGCAGCTGTGACCCGCGGGGGCCCGGGGATGCCCGGGCCCCCGCGGGCTCAGGCGCCGCGGCGGGCGCGCAGCCGCTGCAGGGCCTCCTCGAGGAGGGCGGCGCCGTCCTCGTCGCTGCGCCGCTCCCGCACGTAGGCCAGGTGCGTCTTGTACGGCTCCGTCCGCGGGGGCGGCGGCGGGTTCTGCTGGTCCTGCCCGGCGGGGAGCCCGCAGCGCGGGCAGTCCCACGTCTCGGGCACCTCGACGTCGTGCGCGAACACGATGCGGGTGTCGTGCCCGTTCGCGCACCAGAAGCCCACCCGTACCCGCGGGGCGGACTCGCCGCGCTCGGACTCGCCCATCGGCCCTGCTCCGACCCGGCTGCCCCGGATCGCGCTGCCACCAGCCACGTGTGCCCCCACTCAGGTCCTGGGATCGATCCCCCGCGCGCCTGAGTGTAGGCACACCCACGTCACGGACGGAGCACAGATTCCCAGGTCAGACGGGGTGTGCGCGATCCGGTCGCGGGCCGTCAGACCTTGAGGAGGATGCCCAGGGCGACGATGCAGACGGTCCAGACGGCGGCGGTGAAGACGGTCAGCCGGTTCAGGTTCTTCTCCACGACCGACGACCCGGACAGCGAGGACGACGCCGCGCCGCCGAACATCGAGGACAGCCCGCCGCCCTTGCCGCGGTGCAGCAGGATCAGCACGATCAGCAGCAGGCTGGTGAGCACCAGCAGGACGTTCAGGACGATCTCGATCACGGGTTCTCCAAGCTCAGCGGGCAGCCAGCGGACCAGCCTACGGGACGTCGGTCAGCCGCCACCCACACCGGCGGTGGCCACGTCGTAGCCGGTCCAGGGCAGCATCACCACGCCGTTGTGCAGCCGCTGGCCGGCCAGCAGCTGCACCCGGTTCTCCGCCAGCGGCACCACGGCGTGGGTGGCCAGCGCCGCGTCGGCGACCGCCGCCCAGGCCGCCACGTCCCCGGCGCCCACCGCGGTGTCGACCAGCGCGTCGACGGCGGGGTCGGCGAGCAGGCCCAGGTTGTGGTTGCCGGCCACCTGCGTGATGGACCGGCCGTCGACCAGCGGCACCAGGAACGACGCCGGGGTGGGCAGGTCGGAGGTCCAGGTGGCCAGCACCATGCCGTAGCCGCCGTCGGTGATCGCCTGGGGCGAGCCGACGCCGGTCGTGTAGTAGGTCGTGGGGTCCAGCGGGACGACGGTGACCTGGATGCCGACCTGCGCGAACTGCGCGACCAGCCGCTCGGCGACCGCCCGGCTGACCGGGGCGTCGGGGACGGCCATCCTGGTGGCGAACCCGTCGGGGCTGCCGCACGCCGCGAGGGACCCGCGCGCCGCGTCGAGGTCGGCGGCCGGGTCGGGGTCCTCGGGCCCGCCGGGCAGCGAGCGGGGCCAGAGCACCGAGGTGCGGACGGCGGCACCGGCGCCGCCGAGGGCCTCCTGCACGCCGGTCCGGTCGACGACGGCGGCGACGGCGGCGCGGCAGTCCGGGGACGTCATCGGGGCCACCGTGGTGGGCAGCGCCAGCAGCCGCACCGCGCCGGTGGTGACGTCGTCCACCCGGTCGGCGATGGCGTCGTCGGCGTCCGCCCGGGCGGTGGTGGCGTCCTGGACACCAGTGCCGGACAGGTCGGCGTCGGCGGACCCGGCCAGCAGCGCCTGGTCCCGGTCGAGGCCGGTCAGGCCGGTGCGCACCACCACCTGGTCGGGCAGCGCGGTGCGCACCGGGTCGCTGTCGGCGGTCCAGGCCGGGTTGCGGTCCAGCACGATGCCGGCCACCGGGTCCACCGAGGTGATCGCGTAGGGCCCCGAGGAGACCGGGTCGTCCTGGTAGGCCGCGCCGGTGTCGGCCTCCGCCGGCACCGGGCCCGAGGAGGGCAGCGCCAGCACGAACGGGAAGTCCGGGTCGGCCCGGGAGAGCGTGAAGGTGATCGTCGCGTCGTCGGGGGTGGCGATCGTGGTGAGGCCGAGCCGGTCGGGGGTCTCGTCCTGGTACGGGCCGGCGTAGAGGCTCTCCGGGTCGAGCAGGTCGAGCACGAAGTTCGGCCCGCCGCGGAGCACGTCGACGGCGAAGGACCGCTCGATGCCGTACTTGATGTCGCGGCTGGTGATCGGGCGGCCGGTCTCGAAGGTGGCCCCGGGCCGGAGGGTGAAGGTCCAGGTGCGGCCGCCGTCCGGCGTCGTCCCGAGGTCCGTGGCGAGGTCGGGCACCAGCTGCTCGGTGCTCCCCGGCTCGGACGAGTAGGTCACCAGGGTGCGGGTGTAGAGCCGCATCAGGTTCCACACCGCCGGCAGGTAGGAGCGCTGCGGGTCCAGGCTGTCCACCTGCGCGGTGACCAGGCGCAGCGTGCCGCCGGTGGCCTCCGACGGGGCGCGCAGGCCGTCGACCCCGCCGTCCGGGGCACCCGACGCGGTCGGGAGCGCGGTGTCCGCGGGGTCGCCCCCGGTGCAGCCGGCCACCAGGGCGACCAGCAGGAGCAGGGCGGGGAGCGCTCGGCGCGGGTGGGGCCTCACGGGGGCGGCGGTCCTCCAGGTGGGGGGGCCGCCGCCCCTGCGGGTCAGCGGCTCTCGGCTGCGGAGCGGCAGATCGAGACGAACTCGTCGGCGTCCAGGCTCGCGCCGCCCACCAGTGCCCCGTCCACGTCCGGTCCGGCGAGGATGCCCGCGGTGTTGCCGGCCTTCACCGAACCGCCGTAGAGGATACGGACGACGTCGGCGGTCTCCGGCCCGAAACGCTCGGCGAGCCGGGAGCGGATCGCCCCGCAGACCTCCTGCGCGTCCTCGGGGGTGGCCACCTCGCCGGTGCCGATCGCCCACACCGGCTCGTAGGCGACCACGACCCCGGCGACGGTCGCGGCGTCCAGGCCCTCGAGCGCGGCGTCGACCTGCGCGGTGGTGTACGGGACGTGCTCGCCGGCCTTGCGCACCTCGAGCCCCTCCCCCACGCACAGGATCGGCACCAGCTCGTGCTCCAGCGCCTTGCGCACCTTGGCCGCGACGACCTCGTCCGTCTCGGCGTGCATCGCCCGCCGCTCCGAGTGCCCGACGACGACGTAGGTGCAGGCCAGCGCCTTGAGCTGGGCACCGCTGACCTCGCCGGTGTAGGCGCCGGAGTCGGCGGTGGACAGGTCCTGGCCGCCGAAGCCGATCTCGATCTTGTCGCCCTGCACCAGCGTCTGCACGCTGCGGATCGCGGTGAACGGCGGGACGACGACGACCTCGGCCGCCTCCAGCTCGGGCTCCTTGAGGCCGAACGCGACCTTCTGGACCAGCCCGATGGCCTCCAGGTGGGTCAGGTTCATCTTCCAGTTGCCCGCGATGAGCGGACGGCGGCCCTCGTACACCTTCGCGGACTTCGTGCGGGCCATCAGCCGGCCCCGCCCGACAGCACGGCCAGGCCCGGCAGCTCGCGGCCCTCGAGGAACTCCAGGGACGCACCGCCGCCGGTGGAGATGTGGCCGTAGCCGTCCTCGGGCAGGCCCAGCTGGCGCACCGCGGCGGCGGAGTCGCCCCCGCCGACGACCGACAGCCCGTCGACGGCGGCCACCGCGGTGGCCACCCCCCGGGTGCCGGAGGTGAACGGCGCCAGCTCGAACACGCCCATCGGGCCGTTCCAGAACACCGTACGGGCGTCGGCCAGGTGCCGGCCGAACAGCTCGACGGTGTGCGGACCGACGTCGAGGCCCTTGAGGCCGTCGGGGATGGCGTCGACCGGGGTCACCGTGACCTGGGCGTCGGCCACCAGGGCCTCGGCGCAGACCACGTCGACCGGCAGCACGATCTTGTCCCCGGCCTCGGCCAGCAGCCGCCGGCAGGTCTCGACCTGGTCCTGCTCGAGCAGCGAGCCGCCCACCCCGTGGCCCTGCGCGGCCAGGAAGGTGAAGCACATGCCGCCGCCGACCAGGAGCCTGTCGACCTTGGGCAGCATGGCCTCGATGACGGCCAGCTTGTCGCTGACCTTCGACCCGCCCAGCACCACGACGTAGGGCCGCTGCGGGTCCTCCGTCAGCCGGGTGAGCACGTCGAGCTCGGTGGCGACCAGCCGGCCGGCCGCGTGCGGCAGCCGGGTGGCGACGTCGTAGACCGAGGCGTGCTTGCGGTGCACGGCCCCGAAGGCGTCGTCCACGTACAGGTCGGCCAGCGCGGCGAACCGGTCGGCCAGGGCACCGCGGGCGTCGTCGTCCTTGCTGGTCTCGGCCGCCTCGAAGCGGACGTTCTCCAGCAGGCAGACGTCGCCGTCACCGAGGGCCTCGACCGCGGCCTGCGCCCCGGACCCGGCGGTGTCGGCGGCCAGCGGCACCGGGGCGCCGAGCAGCTCGGACAGCCGCGCGGCGACCGGGGCCAGGCTGAACCGGGGGTCCGGCTCGCCCTTGGGCCGGCCCAGGTGCGCCGCGACGACGACCCGGGCGCCGGCCTCCCGGAGCGCCTGCAGGGTGGGCAGGCTGGCCCGGATGCGGCCGTCGTCGGTGATGACCGGGTCGCCGGTGGAGTCGTCGAGGGGGACGTTGAGGTCGGCGCGCAGCAGCACGCGCTTCCCCGACACCCCCTCGGCGATCAGCTCGTCGACGGTGCGCATGCTCAGAGCTTCGAGCCGACGAGCGAGGTCAGGTCGACGAGGCGGTTGGAGTAGCCCCACTCGTTGTCGTACCAGCCCACGACCTTGACCTGGTCGCCGAAGACCTTGGTCAGGCCCGAGTCGTAGATGCACGAGGCCGGGTCGGTGACGATGTCGGAGGAGACGATCGGCGCGTCGGTGTAGACCAGGTAGGGCGCCAGCGGGCCCTCGGCGGCGGCCTTGTAGGCGGCGTTGACCTCCTCGACGGTGACCTCGCGGGACAGCGTGACGGTCAGGTCGGTGGCCGAGCCGGTCGGGACCGGGACGCGCAGCGCGTAGCCGTCGAGCTTGCCCTTGAGCTCCGGCAGGACCAGGCCGATGGCCTTGGCCGCTCCGGTGGAGGTGGGGACGATGTTCAGCGCGGCGGCGCGGGCGCGGCGCAGGTCCTTGTGCGGGCCGTCCTGCAGGTTCTGGTCGGCGGTGTAGGCGTGGATGGTGGTCATCAGGCCGCGCTCGATGCCGAACGAGTCGTTGAGCACCTTGGCCAGCGGGGCCAGGCAGTTGGTGGTGCACGAGGCGTTGCTGATGATGGTCTGCGAGCCGTCGTAGAGCTCGTGGTTGGCGCCCATGACGATGGTGATGTCGTCGTCGGTCGCGGGCGCGGAGATGATGACCTTCTTGGCGCCGGCCTCGACGTGCTTGCGGGCGTCGGCGGCCTTGGTGAAGAAGCCGGTGGACTCGATGACCACGTCGACGCCCAGGTCGCCCCAGGGCAGGTTGGCCGGGTCGCGCTCGGCGAGGGCGGTGATGGTCGTGCCGCCGACGGTGATGCCGTCACCGGAGGAGGTGACCTCCTCGGGGAACTTGCCGAGGACCGAGTCGTACTTGAGCAGGTGGGCGAGGACGTCGTTGCTCGTCAGGTCGTTGACGGCGACGATCTCGATGTCCTGGCCGCTGGCGGCGACCGCCCGGTAGAAGTTGCGGCCGATGCGACCGAAGCCGTTGATGCCGACGCGTACCGTCACTGGGACCTCCGTGGGTGCCTTGTGCGTGCTCTGTGGGTGCTCTGCGGGGTGCCGTGCTGCTGGCGCGGGGGGTCGCGCAGCTGTGCGCGACACCGCCTCGCCGAGAACCCTAGCCGTCGGGGTGGAGGCTGCAGGACGGGACCGTCGTCGCAGGTCAGGACGGCGAGAAGACGTCCGTGACGTCTGCGGGGGTGGCACCGGGTGCCGCCAGGACGACCCGGTCCCGCCCGGCCGCCTTGGCCGCGTACAGCGCGGCGTCCGCCCGGGCCAGCACCTCGGGGCCGGCGTCGCCGGGCAGACCGGCCACGGCCACCCCGATGCTCACGGTGAGCGCGGTCGAGCCACCGGGGACGGCGTGCACCAGCGCCGCGCACCGGGCCCGCAGCTCCTCGGCGCGGGCGGCGGCGGCACCGGCGTCGGCACCGGCCAGCACCAGCACGAACTCCTCGCCGCCGACCCGGGCGACGACGTCCTCGGCGCGGGCCGCGGCGCGCAGCTCGTCGGCGACCGAGCACAGCACGGCGTCGCCGGCGGCGTGGCCCCACCGGTCGTTGACGGACTTGAAGTGGTCGACGTCCACGGCGACGACGGCGACCGGGTCGGTCCCGCCGGCGGCGACCGCGGCGTCGAGCTCGCGGTCGAGGTGACGGCGGTTGTGCAGGCCGGTGAGCGGGTCGCGGACCGCCTCCTCGGCGAGCGCGGCGCGCAGCCGCTCGACGGTGGCCACGTGCTCGGCGAGCTCGGCGTTGAGCCGGCGCAGGTCGGCCTCCCGGCGCTGCTCGGTGCTGACGTCGCGGACGACGGTGAGCCGGCCGCCGCGGTGGCCGCGGCCGCCGACCGGCACGGTCTGCACGTCCAGCCACACGTCGGCGGAGACCTGCACGACGGCGTGGCCGGAGGCGAAGGTGCCGTCCGCGGCCGGGCCGTCGGGCAGCACGGCCCCGAGCAGCGTCGGGCCGACCAGGGCGGCGAACCGCTCCCCCACCGGGTCGGCGACGTCGTCGGGGCGGACCAGCTGCAGCAGGCGCCGCGCGGCGGGGTTGAGGTCGACCAGCCGGCCGGCGCGGTCGCTGACCAGCACCCCGTCGGTCATCGTCTCCACCACGAGGTCGCGGGCCACCGGGACCACCTCGAGCAGGCCGGCCCGCAGCACCGCCCACCCCGCGATCAGCCCGGTGGCGATGAAGAACAGCGGGGTCAGGTCGACCACGCCGTCCCCGCGCATGGACGTCGTCATCACGACGTTGCCGATCGTCGGCGGCACCGCGGAGACCAGCAGCACCACGGCCTGCCGCCGGGCCAGCGGGGCGCCGGCGCGGGCGACCCGCACCAGGCGGAGCAGGGACGCGGCGATGAAGGCGTAGCTGTAGAGGCTGTGCGCGGCGAACAGCGGGCCGCCGACCAGCATCACGGCACCGGTGGGCGCGGTCAGGTCGGTGCGGCCGAAGACCAGGTCGGTGGTGGCGGGCAGGACGGAGAGGACGGCGAGGGCGACCGGCTCGACCCCGAGCAGCACCCCGGTGCGGCGGGTCATCCGCCAGCGCGGGTCGGCCACCAGCCGGGACAGCCCCCAGAACCCGGCGACGGTCGCGCCGACGGAGAGGAAGACGGCCGGGTAGGCGGCGGCCCGCAGGCCGGGTGCCAGCGGCGCGAGGACCCAGGCGCAGGCCAGCGACCAGCCGCTGATGCCGGCGAGGGTGAGCGCCAGGGCGCGGGCGCCGGGGTTGTCCCGCCGGTGCCGCCAGGCGGCGAGGCCGACGCCGGCGGTCAGCAGCGGTGCGAGCCCGAAGGCGAGCACCCAGAGCGTCCCCACCGCGCCTCCCCCGTGCTCCAGCCGCGGCCGTCCTCCGGCGCGGTCCTCACCCCTCCTCGTCGGCGTTCGCGGGCCCGGACCTGAGCGGACGGGTCACGCCCCGCCCCGGCCGGGTGAGGTCGGCCACGCGGGCGCGGGCCTGCTAGGGCCCGATCATGTCGTCGGTGACGACGGACTCGGTGTCGGGGATGCCGAGGTCCTTGGCCCGCTTGTCGGCCATCGCCAGCAGCCGGCGGATGCGGCCGGCGACGGCGTCCTTGGTCATCGGCGGGTCGGCCCGCTGGCCGAGCTCCTCCAGGGATGCCTGGCCGTGCTCCAGCCGCAGCCGGCCGGCGACCAGCAGGTGCTCGGGGGCGTCGTCGCCCAGGATCTCCAGCGCGCGCTCGACGCGGGCGCTGGCCGCGACCGCCGCGCGGGCCGAGCGGCGCAGGTTGGCGTCGTCGAAGTTGGCCAGCCGGTTGGCGGTGGCCCGGACCTCGCGGCGCATCCGCCGCTCCTCCCAGGTGAGGACCGCCTCGTGGGCGCCCATCCGGGTGAGCAGCGCGCTGATCGCGTCGCCGTCGCGCACCACGACCCGGTCGGCGCCGCGGACCTCGCGGGCCTTCGCGGCGATGCCCAGCCGGCGGGCGGCGCCGACCAGCGCCATCGCGGCCTCCGGGCCGGGGCAGGTCACCTCCAGGGAGGAGGAGCGGCCGGGCTCGGTGAGCGAGCCGTGGGCGAGGAAGGCACCCCGCCACGCGGCCTCGGCGTCGTTGAGCCCGCCGGAGACCACGGCCGGCGGCAGGCCGCGCACCGGGCGGCCGCGCTGGTCGACCAGGCCGGTCTGGCGGGCCAGGCCCTCGCCGTGCTTGGCGATGCGGACCAGGTAGCGCACCCCGCGGCGGATGTTGCCGCCGGCCAGCACGCTGACGCCGCTGGTGTAGCCGTAGACCTCGCTGATGTCGCGGCGCAGCCGGCGGGCCACCGACCCGGTGTCGAGCTCGGCCTCGATGACCACCCGGCCGCCCACGATGTGCAGGCCGCCGGAGAAGCGCAGGAGCGCCGTGACCTCGGCCTTGCGCTCGGAGGTCCGGGTGCACTCCACCCGGGAGAGCTCGTCCTTGACCATCGCCGTCATCGCCATGCGCTGTCCCTCTCCCCCTCGGCCGGGCCCCCGGCGACCGGGCGCCAGCGGCGCGCCGGAACCGCTCCCGCGACCGTCGTCCCCCGATACTGCCGCACGCCGGAAGCGTGCGGCCACGTCGACCTCGCGGCCGACCTCACGTCCGCCCCGCCGCCGGCAGCCGCTGCACGACCTGCGCGAGCGCACCCCGGAGCAGCTCCGGCTCGTGGTGCGGGGCGCCGTCGCGGGCGGCCACCGGCGCAAGCACCAGTTCCGCCCCGCACGCCCGCACAGCTGACAGCAGACCACGCCGGTCAACAACCGCTCCCGCATCCGCGACCACGGTGTGCAACGGCACGCCCTGCAGGTGGTCCACCAGGACCCGCAGGTGCTCCTCCGGGGAGAACCCGTCGGTCTCGCCGGCCTGGGGCTCGAGGTTGAGCACGACGACCACGTGCGCCCGGGTCTCCGCCAGCGCCGCCCGCAGCCGCGGCACCAGCAGGTGCGGCAGCACGGAGGTGTACCAGGACCCCGGGCCCAGCGAGACGACGTCGGCCCGGGCGATGGCGGCCAGCACGTCGGGATGCACCGGGGGGTCGGCCGGGGTGACCCGGATCGAGCGCACCCGGTCGGGACTGGTCGCGATGGCCACCTGCCCGCGGATGTGCCGGGACCGCTGCGGGTCGTCGGGGTCGACGGTGTCGACGATGGCCACCAGGTCGAGCGGGACGTCGGCCATGGGCAGCACCCGCCCGTGGGCGCCGAGCATCGCGCACAGGGTGTCCAGGGCCCGCACGGCGTCCCCGTCGTGCACCTCGGTCAGCCCGGTGAGGACCAGGTTGCCCACCGGGTGGCCGGCCAGCACCCCGTTCCCGCCCAGCCGGTGCTGCAGCAGGGTCGCGAACTCCTGCGTGCGCGGGTCGTCGCCGGCGAGCGCGGCCAGCGCCATCCGCAGGTCGCCGGGCGGGAGGACCGGCATCTCGCGCCGGATCCGGCCCGAGGAGCCGCCGTCGTCGGCGACGGTGACCACCGCGGTGAGCTCCCCGGCCACCGGACGCCAGGCGGCCAGCGACGCGGCGAGCCCGTGCCCGCCGCCCAGCGCGACCACCGCGGGCCCGGACGCGGTGCCCGCCCCGTCGGTCACTCGCGGCCCAGGTCGCGGTGGCGAGCGGCGGCGGTGACCCCGTCGGCGCTCAGCCGCCGGGCGAACTCCTCGGCGATGGCCACCGAGCGGTGCTTGCCGCCGGTGCAGCCCACCGCCAGGGTCAGGTACTTCTTGCCCTCCCGCCGGTAGCCGGGGACCAGCAGCCGCAGCACGTCCTGGTAGCGGTCCAGGAACTCCGCCGCGTCGGCGGCGCCGAGCACGTGGTCGCGCACCGGGGCGTCGCGGCCGGTCAGCGGGCGCAGCTCGGGCACCCAGTGCGGGTTGGGCAGGAACCGGGCGTCGACCACCAGGTCGGCGTCCAGCGGGAGGCCGTACTTGAACCCGAAGCTGAGCACCGTGGCGGTCAGCTCGGGCACCGCCCCCTCGCGCAGGAACGCCGCCTCCAGCGTCGCCCGCAGCTGGTGCACGTTGAGGTCGGAGGTGTCCACCCACAGGTCGGCGTCCCCGGCGATGCCGGTCAGCAGCGCGCGCTCGGCGGCGATGCCGTCGGAGAGCCGGCCCGAGCCCTGCAGCGGGTGCTCCCGGCGGTTGGACTCGTAGCGCCGCACCAGCACCTCGTCGCGGGCGTGCACGTACACCACCCGCGGCCGGTGGCCGGCGTCCGACAGCGACCGGATCGACTCGGCCAGGTCGCTGGAGAAGGCCCGGCTGCGCACGTCGACGACGGCGGCGAACCGGCGGACGTCACCCCGCGAGCCCAGCTCGACCATCGGGGCCAGCAGCGCCGGCGGCAGGTTGTCGACGACGAAGAAGCCGAGGTCCTCCAGCACCCGGCCGGCGCTGTTCTTGCCGGCGCCGGACAGGCCGGTGACCACGACGACCTCGAGGGGGCCGGGGTCCAGGGGCTCGGCGGGGTCGGCCTGCGGCGCGGGCCCGGGCAGGTCGGTCACGAGGCGGCTCCGGTGGTCAGCGGGGTCGAGCTGCCATCATCGCCCGCCGCGACGTCGGCGTCGGCCGTGGGTGGCTCGGCCACCGCCGCCAGCACGGCCTCGGCGGTGCGCCGGCCGATGCCCGGCACCCGGGTCAGCTCCTCGACCGTGGCCGCCCGCAGCCGCTTGAGCGACCCGAACTCCTTCATCAGCGCCTTGCGGCGGGTGTCGCCCAGCCCGGGGACGTCGTCGAGCAGGGAGACCAGCATCCCGGCCGAGCGCTTCTGCCGGTGGTAGGTGATCGCGAACCGGTGCGCCTCGTCGCGGACCCGCTGCAGCAGGTACAGCGCCTCGGAGGTGCGCGGCAGGATGACCGGGTCGGGGTCGTGCGGCAGCCACACCTCCTCCATCCGCTTGGCCAGCCCGCAGACGGCGACGTCGTGCACGCCGAGCTCGGCGAGCGAGCGGGCCGCGGCGGCGACCTGCGGCTGGCCGCCGTCGACGACGAGCAGGTTGGGCGGGTAGGCGAACCGGCGCGGCCGGCCCTCCTCGGCGGCGACGCCCTGCTCGTCCTTGCGGTCCTCCTCCTCCTTGAGGTGCCGGGCGAACCGGCGCCGCACGACCTCGGCCATCGCCGCGGTGTCGTCGGTGCCCTGGGCGACCTGGAAGCGGCGGTAGTCGCTCTTCTTGGCCAGGCCGTCCTCGAAGACGACCATGCTGGCCACCACGTTGGTGCCCTGCACGTGGCTGACGTCCATGCACTCGATGCGCAGCGGGGCGTCGGGCAGGTCGAGGGCCTCCTGCAGCTCCGACAGCGCCAGCGAGCGGGCGGTCAGGTCGCCGGCGCGCTTGACCCGGTGCCGGGCGAAGGCCTCCTGGGCGTTGCGCTCGACGGTCTCCATCAGCGACCGCTTGTCCCCGCGCTGGGGCACCCGCAGCGACACCTTCGACCCGCGCAGCTCGGTGAGCAGCTCGGCGTAGACCTCGGACTCGGCGGGCAGCTCGGGCACCAGCACCTCGCGCGGCACGGCGTCGGCGCTGGCGTCGCCGGTCTCGCCGCCGCCGTAGACCTGCAGCAGGAACTGCTCGACGAGCTGGCCGGTGGTGACCTCCTCGACCTTGTCGATGATCCAGCCACGCTGCCCGCGGACCCGGCCGCCGCGGACGTGGAAGACCTGCACCGCGGCCTCGAGCTCGTCCTGGGCGAAGGCGACGACGTCGGCGTCGGTGCCGTCGCCGAGCACGACCGCCTGCTTCTCCAGCGCCCGGCGCAGCGCACCGAGGTCGTCGCGCAGCCGGGCGGCGCGCTCGTACTCCATGTCCTCGGCCGCGCGGGCCATCTCCCGCTCCAGCCGGCGGATGATCTGCTCGGTGCGGCCGCCCATGAAGTCGCAGAAGTCGTCGACGATGTCGCGGTGCTCCTCGGCGGAGACCTTGCCGACGCATGGGGCCGAGCACTTGCCGATGTAGCCCAGCAGGCAGGGCCGGCCGATCTGGCCGTGCCGCTTGAACACCCCGGTGGAGCAGGTGCGGGCCGGGAACACCCGGGTGAGGGTGTCCAGCGTCTCCCGGATCGCCCACGCGTGGGCGTAGGGCCCGAAGTACCGCACGCCCTTGCGCTTGGGACCGCGCATGACCTGCAGCCGCGGGAACTCCTCGTTGAGGGTCACCGCGAGCGACGGGTAGCTCTTGTCGTCCCGGTAGCGGACGTTGAACCGCGGGTCGAACTCCTTGATCCAGTTGTACTCGAGCTGGAGGGCCTCGACCTCGGTGCCGACCACGGTCCACTCCACCGACCCGGCGGTGGTGACCATCTGCCGGGTGCGGGGGTGCAGCCCGGCGATGTCGGCGAAGTAGCTGTTCAGCCGCTGCCGCAGGCTCTTGGCCTTGCCGACGTAGATCACCCGGCCGCCGGGGTCACGGAACTTGTAGACCCCCGGCGACTCCGGGATGCTGCCGACCGCCGGCCGGTAGGTGGACGGGTCGGGCACGGGTCACCCCGCCTTGCGCCGGGACGCCCGCTTCGGCGGTGCCGCGGCCGCCGCGATCCGCTCCGGGTCGAGGATGTCGGCGAGGAAGCGGCCGGTGTGGCTCTCCGGGATCCCGGCGATGACCTCCGGCGCGCCCTGGCCGACGACGGTGCCGCCGCGGAAGCCGCCCTCCGGGCCCATGTCGATGAGCCAGTCGGCGCTCTTGATGACGTCCAGGTTGTGCTCGATGACGATGACCGAGTTGCCCTTGTCGACCAGGCCCTGGATGACCAGCAGCAGCTTGCGGATGTCCTCGAAGTGCAGCCCGGTGGTGGGCTCGTCGAGGACGTACACGGTGCGGCCGTTGGACCGCTTCTGCAGCTCGCTGGCCAGCTTCACCCGCTGGGCCTCGCCGCCGGACAGCGTGGTGGCCGGCTGGCCGAGCCGGACGTAGCCCAGCCCCACCTCGGTGAGCGTGCGCAGGTACCGGGCGATGGCCGGGATGGCGGCGAAGAAGTCCGCGGCCTCCTCGATCGGCATGTCCAGCACCTGGGCGACGGTCTTGCCCTTGTAGTGCACCTCGAGGGTCTCCCGGTTGAACCGGGCGCCCTTGCACACCTCGCAGGGCACGTAGACGTCGGGCAGGAAGTTCATCTCGATCTTCAGCGTTCCGTCGCCGGAGCACGCCTCGCAGCGGCCGCCCTTGACGTTGAAGCTGAACCGACCGGGCTGGTAGCCGCGGATCTTGGCCTCCTCGGTGGAGGCGAACAGCTTGCGCACGTGGTCCCAGACGCCGGTGTAGGTGGCCGGGTTGGACCGCGGGGTGCGCCCGATCGGCGACTGGTCGACCCCGACCACCTTGTCCAGGTGCTCCAGGCCGGTGACCGTGCGGTGCCGGCCGGGGACCATCCGGGCACGGTTGAGCTGGTTGGCCAGCACCGTGTAGAGGATGTCGTTGACCAGGCTGGACTTGCCCGACCCGGACACGCCGGTGACGGCGACCAGCATGCCCAGCGGGAACGTGACGTCGACCCCGCGCAGGTTGTGCTCGCGGGCGCCCTTGACCACCAGCTCGCGGCCCGGGGTGGGCACCCGCCGCACCTCGGGGATCGCGATCTCGGCCCGGCCGGACAGGTAGGCCCCGGTCAGCGACCGCTCGCTGGCCAGCAGCTCGGGCAGCGTGCCGCTGACCACGACCTCGCCGCCGTGCTCGCCGGCGCCCGGGCCGATGTCGACGATCCAGTCGGCCTGCTTGATGGTGTCCTCGTCGTGCTCGACGACGATGAGCGTGTTGCCCATGTCGCGCAGCCGGACCAGCGTCTCGATCAGCCGGATGTTGTCGCGCTGGTGCAGCCCGATCGAGGGCTCGTCGAGCACGTAGAGGACGCCGACCAGCCCGGAACCGATCTGGGTGGCCAGCCGGATGCGCTGGGCCTCGCCGCCGGCCAGGGTGGCGGCCGGCCGGTCGAGGGAGAGGTAGTCCAGGCCGACGTCGACCAGGAAGGACAGCCGGGCCTGGATCTCCTTCAGCACCCGGTCGGCGATGGCCCGCTCGCGCTCGCCCAGGGTCAGGGCACCCAGCCACTCGGAGGCGTCGCCGATGGACAGCCCGGTGACCTCGGCGATGGAGCGGCCGTCGAGCTTGACGGCGAGGATCTCGGGCTTGAGCCGGGTGCCGTGGCACACCGGGCACGGGACGTCGCGCATGTAGCCCTCGTACTTGTCCCGCATGAAGTCCGAGTCGGTGTCCTCGTGCCGGCGCTCCAGGAACGGCAGCACGCCCTCGAAGGCGGCGTAGTAGCTGCGCTCGCGGCCGTAGCGGTTCTTGTAGCGGACGTGCACCTGGTCGGGCGAGCCGTGCAGCACGGCCTTCTGCACCTTGGCCGGCAGCCGTTCCCAGGGGTCCTTCATGGAGAACCCCATCTGGTCGGCGAGCCCGCCGAGCAGCCGGATGAAGTACTCGTTGCTCATCGAGCCAGCCCACGGCGCGATGGCGCCCTCGGCCAGGCTCTTCTCCGGGTCGGGGACGACCAGCTCGGGGTCGACCTCCTTGCGGGTACCGATGCCGGTGCACTCCGGGCACGCGCCGAACGGCGAGTTGAACGAGAACGAGCGGGGCTCCAGGGCCTCGAAGCTCAGGCCGTCGTCGATGCAGGCCAGGTGCTCGGAGAAGGTGCGCTCGCGCTCGGGGTCGTCCTCCTCGCGGTCGACGAAGTCGAGCACCACGAGGCCGCCGGCCAGACCCAGCGCGGTCTCCACCGAGTCGGTGAGCCGCCGCTTGGCGCTGTCCTTGACCGTCAGCCGGTCGACGATCACCTCGATGGTGTGCTTCTCCTGCTTCTTGAGCTTGGGCGGCTCGGTCAGCGGGTGCACCGTGCCGTCGACCCGGACGCGGGAGAAGCCCTGGGTCTGCAGCGAGGAGAACAGGTCGACGTACTCGCCCTTGCGGGCCCGCACGACCGGCGCCAGCACCTGGAACCGGGTGCCCTCGGGCATCTCCAGCACCTGGTCGACGATCTGCTGCGGGGTCTGCAGGGCGATCGGCTTGCCGCAGTTGGGGCAGTGCGGCTGGCCGGCGCGGGCGTAGAGCAGCCGGAGGTAGTCGTAGACCTCGGTGATCGTGCCGACCGTGGAGCGCGGGTTGCGGTTGGTCGACTTCTGGTCGATCGAGACCGCCGGCGAGAGGCCCTCGATGAAGTCGACGTCGGGCTTGTCCATCTGGCCCAGGAACTGGCGGGCGTAGGCCGACAGGGACTCGACGTAGCGGCGCTGCCCCTCGGCGAAGATCGTGTCGAAGGCCAGGCTGGACTTGCCCGACCCGGAGAGCCCCGTGAACACGATCATCGCGTCGCGGGGCAGGTCGAGGTGGACGTCCTTGAGGTTGTGCTCGCGGGCGCCGCGGACGACGAGCCGGTCCATGTGGGTCCCTGTCTGTGTGGTCACGAGGGTGGTCGTGGGAGGGCGTGCGGGGGTGCCGCGGGGCGGAGCTCCGCGAAGGGCGGGCTCAGCCGCCGGCGGCGGGGTCGAAGACGGGGGCGTGCCGACGCCAGGGTCCGTGGCGTTCCAGCTCCGCAGCCAGCCAGAGTAGTCGCGTCTCGGCCCCCGGGGGGCCGACCAGCTGGACCGCCAGCGGGGTGCCCGTGGAACGCATCCCGGCGGGCAGCACGAGCGCCGGGAGCCCCGCGAGGTTCCACGCCGACACCCACGGCGCCCACCGCGCGTTGGCGGTCACGTTGGCCAGCCAGCCGCGCTCGTGCCAGGGCCGGGCGGCCAGCGGCGGGCCGGTGACGACGGGGGTGAGCAGCACGTCGACGCCGGGGTCGGCGGTGGCCGCGGAGCCGGCGAACCAGCGGGCCACCTGCGCCCGGAACCGCTCGGCGCCGGCCGGGCGCACCAGCCCCGCCCGCCGCGCCCACCGGCCCAGCCGGGCGTGCGCGCGGGTGCGGGGCTGCAGCGCGCGGGGGTCGAGGCCCAGGTGCTCGGCGTCGGCGGCGGCACCGGCGAACCACCGGGCGACCACGGCCAGCCCGGCCGACAGCGGCACCGGCGGGTCGCGGCGCACCACGGTGTGGCCCATCGCGGTCAGCCGGGCGGCGACCGCCTCCAGCGCGGCCCGGCCCTCGGCGTCCAGCCGCGCACCGGGCACCGGGGTGGCCGTGGACAGCGCGACGGTGAGCGCGGCGCCGTCGTCGTCGGCCGGCTCGGTGGCCGCGCCGTCGGCCAGCACCGCGTGCGCCAGGGCCAGGTCGGCGACGGTGGTGGCCAGCGCCCCGTTCTCGGCCATGCCCGACCACGAGTCGGCACCCAGCAGCGCGGGGACGACGCCGCGGCCGGGCTTGAGGGTGACCAGGCCGCAGGCGGCCGCGGGCAGCCGCAGCGAGCCCAGGCCGTCGTTGCCCTGGGCCAGCGGGACGCCGCCGGAGGCCACCGCAGCCGCGCTGCCGCCCGAGGAGCCGGCCGGGGAGAGCGCGGTGTCCCAGGGGTTGCGGCTGACCGTGCCGGGGCCGTCGGTGGTGGCGAAGACGCACAGCTCGGGCACCCGGGTGATGCCGACCACGACGGCGCCCGCGGCACGCAGCCGGGCCACCACCGGGTGGTCGGCGGTGGCGGGCGGGCCGGTGCGGGCGGTGCCGTCGGTGGCCACCTCGCCGGTGACCTCGACGTTGTCCTTGACCGCGACCGGCACCCCGGCCAGCGGCAGCCGGGCGCGGTCGGGCCGGGCGTCGACCTCGGCCGCCTCGGCCAGCGCGGCCTCGGTGCGCAGCACCCGGTAGGCGCCGACGCGGGCCTCGACGGCGGCGATGTGCGCCAGGTGCGCGCGGACCACCTCGACCGCGCTGACGTCGCCTCTGCGCACCCGGGCGGCGAGCTCGACCGCGGGCAGGCCGACCAGCCGCCGGGTGGTCTCCCGCGCGCCCCCGGCGCCCTCCGTGGCTAGGTTGGCGTCCACGCCGTCGAACCTAGACGGACCCACCGACACTCTCAGATCGGAGCGTGCAGCGTGAGCCAGTACACCGGCGACGTCGAGGTCGGCGGGCCCGCGGACACCCGCGAGCTGGGCGCCCTGACCGTGCGCAAGCTCGCGGTCAGCGAGATGGCCAACAACGCCTACCTGCTCACCTGCGCGGCCACCGGCGACGGCGTGCTGGTCGACGCCGCGGCCGAGCCCGACGCGCTGCGGCAGCTGGTCGGCGACACCCGGCTGACCGGCGTCGTCACCACCCACGGGCACTGGGACCACCACCGGGCCCTGCCCGAGGTGGTCGCCTCCAGCGGCGCGGCGACCATGGCGCACCCGGCCGACGCCCCCGACCTCCCGGTGCCGGTGACCCACCCGGTGGAGCACGGCGACACCGTGCCGGTGGGCGACCAGGTGCTCGAGGTGGTCCACCTGCGCGGCCACACGCCCGGCTCGATCGCGCTGGTCTGGCGCGGCGGCGAGGCCGGCACGCACGTGTTCACCGGGGACAGCCTCTTCCCCGGTGGCGTCGGCAACACGCAGCAGGACCCCGACCGGTTCACCCAGCTCCTCGACGACGTCGAGGAGCGGCTGTTCGGCACCCTGCCCGACGAGACCTGGGTCTACCCCGGCCACGGCAAGGACACCACCATCGGCGCCGAGCGCCCCCACCTCGCGGAGTGGCGCGCCCGCGGCTGGTGACGGCCGCGGGCGCGCCCGCTCAGGCGCGGTGGGCCAGGTACCAGCCGATGAGGCCCTTCGTGCTCGGGTCCTGGGACTGCAGGGCGTCGTCGTCCCCGGTCAGCGCGGGGGCGATCTGCAGGGCCAGCTGCTTGCCCAGCTCGACGCCCCACTGGTCGAAGCTGTCGATGCCCCAGACGGCGCCCTCGGCGAAGGTGATGTGCTCGTAGAGCGCGATCAGCTGGCCGAGCACCGACGGGGTGAGCGACTCCGCCATGATCGAGGTGGTCGGCCGGTTGCCGGGGAACACCCGCGCCGGGACGACGTCCTCCGCCGTCCCCTCGGCCCGGACCTCCTCGGCGGTCTTGCCGAAGGCCAGCGCCTTGGTCTGCGCGAAGAAGTTCGCCATGAACAGGGCGTGCACGTCGGTGTCGCCGTCGGTCAGCGCGTGCTGCGGGGTCGCGAAGGCCACGAAGTCGGCCGGGATCAGCCGGGTGCCCTGGTGGATGAGCTGGTAGAAGGCGTGCTGGCCGTTGGTGCCGGGCTCGCCCCAGAACACCTCGCCGGTGTCGCAGGTGACCGGCTGGCCGTCCCAGCGCACGGACTTCCCGTTGCTCTCCATGGTCAGCTGCTGCAGGTAGGCAGGGAACCGGTGCAGGTACTGGCTGTAGGGCAGCACGGCGTGGGTGTGCGCGCCGAGGAAGTTGACGTACCAGACGTTGAGCAGGCCCATGAGCAGCGGGACGTTGCGCTCCAGCGGGGTGGTGCGCACGTGCTCGTCGACGGCGTGGAAGCCGGCCAGGAACTCGGCGAACCGCTCCGGGCCGATCGCCACGGCCAGCGAGGTGCCGATGGCCGAGTCGACGGAGTAGCGGCCGCCGACCCAGTCCCAGAACCCGAAGGCGTTGTCCGGGTCGATGCCGAAGTCGGCCACCTTGTCCAGCGCGGTGGAGACGGCCACGAAGTGCCGGGCGACGGCCTCGCGGCGCCCGGCGTCGCTGTCCTCGATCTCGCCGGCCAGGCCGTCCCACATCCACTGCCGGGCCAGCCGGGCGTTGGTCAGCGTCTCCAGCGTGCCGAAGGTCTTCGACGCCACGATGAACAGCGTGCTGGCGGGGTCGAGGTCGGCGGTGGTCTCGGCCAGGTCGGTGGGGTCGATGTTGGAGACGAACCGGCAGGTCAGCCCCGCCTGGCGGTGGGCCTGCAGCGCCTCGTAGGCCATCACGGGGCCGAGGTCGGAGCCGCCGATGCCGATGTTGACCACCGTCGTGATGCGCTGGCCGGTGGCGCCGGTCCACTCCCCCGACCGGACGGCCCGGGCGAACTCGTAGACCTTGGCCAGCTCGGCCTGCACGTCGGCGTCGACGTCCTGCCCGTCGACGGTGAGCGGGTCCAGCCCGGCCGGGCGGCGCAGCGCGGTGTGCAGCACGGCGCGGTCCTCGGTGACGTTGATGTGCTCCCCGGCGAACATGGCCTGCAGCCGGTCGGTCACGCCGGTCTGCTCGGCGAGGTCGCGCAGCAGCGCGAGCGTCTCGTCGGTGACCAGGTTCTTGGACAGGTCGACGTGCAGGTCGGCGACGTCCATCGTCAGGCGCTCGGCACGGCCCGGGTCGGCGTCGAACCAGCCGCGCAGGTCGGGGGTGGTGGCGTCGCGGTGGGCCAGCAGGGCCGACCAGGCGGCGGTGGAGGTGGGGTCGTGCGAAGGGGCGGCCACGGAGCTCTCCTGGGGTCGGTCGGGGACGCCGACGACGCTAGGGCAGCCGGGGGGCACCCGCGCGGGCAGCGCCCACCGGGTGGTCGCTGCGGGCGTGCCGGCCCTCGTCGAGCTGGACGGCGGTGACCACCAGCGCGAAGTGGCTGAAGGCCTGCGGGGTGTTGCCGAGCTGGCGGCCGGCGTCGGGGTCCCACTCCTCGCTGAGCAGACCCAGGTCGGAGGCGCACCCCAGCAGCCGCTCGAACAGCGCCTCGGCCTCGTCCCGCCGGCCGGCGCCGTGCAGGGCGTCCACCAGCCAGAAGGAGCAGGCCAGGAAGACGCCCTCGGTGCCGGGCAGCCCGTCGCCGCTGCTGTCGGGGCGGTAGCGCAGCACCAGGCCGTCGCGGGTGAGGTCGCGCTGCACGGCCTCCACGGTGGCGACCACGCGCGGGTCGTCGGCGGGCAGGAAGCCGACCCGGGGCACCAGCAGCAGCGCGGCGTCGAGCTCGGTGGACCCGTAGGACTGCACCAGGTGGCCGTCGTGGACGCCGTGCTCGAGCACCTCCGCGCGGATGGTGTCGCGCACTCGCGCCCAGTGCTCGACCGGACCGGGCAGGCCGTGCTCCCGCGCGCCGCGGACCATGCGGTCGAAGGCGACCCAGGCCATCACCTTGGAGTGCACGAAGTGCCGGGGCTCGCCGCGCTGCTCCCACAGCCCGGAGTCCGGCTGCTGCCACTGGCCCTCGAGGTGGTCCAGCAGCGCGCACTGCAGGTCCCAGGCCTCCTCCGGGGCGCCGAGGCCGGCGGCCCGGGCCAGGTGCAGGCCGTCGAGCACCTCGCCGACCACGTCGAGCTGCAGCTGGGCGGCTGCGGCGTTGCCGGTGCGCACCGGCCGGGACCCCTCCCAGCCGGCCAGCCAGTCCAGCTCCGCCTCGGGCAGCCGCCGGGTGCCGTCGACGCCGTACATGATCTGCAGGTCCGCGGGGTCACCGGCGACCGCGCGCAGCAGCCAGCGCCGCCAGGCCTGCGCCTCCTCGGTGTGCCCGGCGGCCAGCAGCGCCTGCAGGGTGTAGGTGGAGTCGCGCAGCCAGCTGTACCGGTAGTCCCAGTTGCGCGGGCCCCCGGGCTGCTCGGGCAGCGAGGTCGTGACGGCGGCGACGATGCCGCCGGTGGGCGCGTGGGTCAGTGCCCGCAGGGTGACCAGCGACCGGGTGACGGCACCGGCCCACCGGCCGCCGACGGCCCGGCCGTCGGCCACCCAGCGCTCCCACGCGGCGACGGTCTCGCCCAGCGCCCGCTCGGCGTCGACCTCGGGCGGGGCGTCGTGGTGGCCCGGCGTCCAGGTCAGCACGAAGGGCACCCGCTCCCCCGCGCGGACGGTGAACTCCGAGACGGTGGTGCGGTCGCGGCCCTCCAGCGGGGCGGGCGTGGACAGCCACAGCGCGTCCGGGCCGGCGAGGGCCTGCCAGCGGTCGCCGACGCGGCGCACCCAGGGCACCACCCGGCCGTAGTCGAACCGGACGGCGAGCTCGCCGCGCACCGCCACCTCGCCGGTGACGCCCTCGACGATGCGCACCACGTCCGGGTAGCGGCCGCGCAGCGGCATGTGGTCGACCACCCGCACGGTGCCGTCGGGCGTCTCCCACTCGGTCTCCAGCACCAGGGTGTCGCCGCGGTAGCGCCGCCGGGTGCACCGCCCGCCGTCGGCGGGGGCGATCCGCCAGTGCCCGGCGGCGTCGGTGTCCAGCAGCGCGGCGAAGCAGGCCGGGGAGTCGAAGCGGGGCAGGCAGAGCCAGACCACCGACCCCTCGGCGTCCACCAGCGCGGCGGTCTGCAGGTCGCCGATCACGGCCAGGTCCTCGATCGCGGTCACGGGCCGATCATGCGGCGACCGCCCTCTGCCGGCACGCCGTCCCGGCGAACTCTCAGCCTGCGTGGTCGGGACGGCGGGTGCCGAGCTCGGCCCGGATCTCGCGCAGCAGCCGCAGCTGCTCGTCGGACTCCTCGAGGAGGTCCACCTGCTCCTCGTGCGTGAAGTCGTCGTGGGTGCGGATGACCACCGCGGCGATCCGGCCGACGATGACGCCGATGCCGATGATGCCGGCGAACATCGTCAGCACGCCGATCACCCGCCCGGCGACGGTCACCGGGAACAGGTCGCCGTAGCCGGTCGTCGTGGTGGTCACGAAGGCCCACCACACCGAGTCGCCGAACCCCCAGCCCTCCAGCGCCCACACGCCGGTGGCCGACAGCACCACCGTGGTCAGGTACAGCGCGACGGCCAGCGGCGTGCGGTTCGCGCAGCTGATCAGCCCGTCGGTCACCTTCGACATCGCAGTCTCCTCATCCCTGGTACCCCTGCCGCATGTCGTCGACGACCAGCGGCTGGTCGAGCGTGCTGGGTGCGAGCTCCTGACGCGACCGGTCGGGCGGGAAGACCCCCGCCGCGGCGAGCACCGCCTCGTCCAGGAACCGGGTGGGGGGCCGCTGCGCCGACAGCGCGAGCGGCGGGGCCGCGTCGCCGGCCTGGGCCAGCACGAAGCCCCAGTCGCCGAAGCTGGGCACGTCCACGTGGTACGGCGTGCCGGTCAGCCCGGCGCTGTCGACGGTGGCCAGCGTGCGCCAGTAGGCGGCGGGCGTGGAGTAGGGGCTGCCGGCCTGAACGGTGACCAGCCCGCCGGGCGCGAGCACGCTGCCGACCAGGCCGTAGAACTCGGTGGAGTAGAGCCGGCCCAGTGCCGGGGTGTCGGGGTCGGGCATGTCCACCACGACGGCGTCGAAGGGCGCCCCGGGCGGGTCGCGCAGCCAGGTGAAGGCGTCGGCGACGACGACCTGCACGCGGGGGTCGGCGAGGGCGTCGTCGTTGAGGTCGGCCAGCCGGGTGCGGGCGAGGTCCAGGACGGCGGGGTCGAGCTCGACCTGCACCACCTCGGTCACCGTGGGGTGGCGCAGCAGCTCGCGGGCGGCCAGGCCGTCGCCGCCGCCGAGCACCAGCACCCGCTGGGGGTCCCGGGCCAGCACGGGGTGCACCAGCGACTCGGTGTAGCGGTGCTCGTCGAGGCTGGAGAACTGCAGGTCGCCGTCCAGGTAGAGCCGGACGTCGTCCCCACGCCGGGTGACCACGACCTCCTGGTAGCGGGAGCGCTCGGCCGAGACCACCGGGTCGTCGTAGAGCCGCTGCCGGGCGTCGACCTCGATGTCCTGGGCCCGCCAGAGCAGCACGCCGAGCAGCGCGGCCGCGGCCAGCAGGGCAGCGGTCGCCGTCCGCCGGGCGCGCGGGCCGAGCTGGGCGCGCAGCAGCACCCCGGCGACGACGGCGGCGGCCAGCAGGTTGACCAGGCCGGTCAGCGCGGCGCCGCGCACCTGCCCGGCCAGCGGCAGCAGCAGGAACGGCCAGGCCAGCCCGCCGAGCAGGGCGCCGGCGTAGTCGGCGGCGTTGAGGTCGGCCAGGATCCGGCCGCTGCCCTGCGCGTCGACGTCGTCGGCACCGCGCTGGAGCAGGGTCATCAGCAGCGGCACCTCGGCGCCGACCAGCACGCCGATCACCGCGGTGCCGGCGACCAGCACCCACCCGCTGGCCCCGTAGAAGCTGAACGTCACGTAGAGGGTGACGGCGGACAGCCCGCCGACCACGCCGAGCAGGATCTCGACCGCGACGAAGGTGGCCGCCGCGTGGCCCAGGAACGGCTTGACCAGCAGCGCGCCGGCGCCGAGGGCGGCGACGAACCCGGCCACGATGAGCGAGGTCTGGGTGATCCCGCCGCCGGCCAGCGACGCGGACAGGGTGAGCAGCACCAGCTCGTACACCAGCCCGCAGGCCGCGCAGACCCCGACGGCGGCCAGCAGGAGCGGCCGGTACCAGCGCGCCGCCGGCCGCTGCTGCTCGAGCACCGCCACGGCGGGGCTCAGGAGAGGGCGGCGGCGTTGACCACGCCGATGGCGACCAGGCTCGTGGCCACCGCCCAGGCTGCGCCGCTCATCCGGTCCTCGTCCACGATCGCCCGCAGGTGGCCGGGCACGAACGCGTCGAGCACCCGCAGCGCGACGCCCTGCAGCACCACGCCGAGGACTCCGTAGACCGCGGAGTCGACCAGGCCCTGCAGCAGCTCGTCGGAGCTGGTCATGATCGCGGTGACCACGATGACCGCCAGCGCCAGGTGGTTGGCGCCCAGCAGGATCGCCGCGTTGGGCTTGCGGTCGGTGTAGACCTGCGTGCGCAGGTTGCCCGGGGTCAGTGCGTCCAGGGCGAGGAAGCCCAGGCCGAGCACGGCGACGCCGACGACGAAGTACAGCAGCGTCGCGACCACGCCGTCGCCGAGCTCGCTGCCGTCCAGGGAACCGAAGGTCACGGGGTGCTCCTGCCGGGGGTGGGGTGGGTGGTCACTTGCCGTCGCCGGGGCCGCCGTCGCCCCCGCCGGCGGCGGGCGAGCCGGGCCGGAAGCCCGAGCCGAGGTAGGAGTAGTAGCCGCGGCTGTAGCGGCCGTCGACGTCCTCGACCCGGACGGTGCTGCCGGCGCTGGCGGCGGTGACGACCACGATGTCGTCGTCGTAGCGCAGGTACTCCGAGCCGCCGTCGCTCTGCCGGGCCGCGGGCGCGACGGCCGCGGCGATGTCCCCGGCGGTGGTGCCGACCGGGTCGGACGACTCGTAGGTGTCGCCGTCGGCGTCGGTGCCCGTCGAGCGGTAGGTGTCGCGGATGAAGTCCTCCGGGTCGCCGCCCGATCCGCAGCCGGTCAGCAGCAGGCCGGCGGCGAGCAGCGCCGCCCACGCGGGTCGGGGGGTCATGCCGGCCTCCAGTCGCTGGCGGTGGTGACGAGCTGCCCGGTGGGCGCCCCGGGGTAGAGGTGCCAGGTGGTCCAGGTCCAGCCGGTGGCGGTGGCCGCCCCGGTGACCGCGGTGAGCGCCGCGTCGTGGCCGGGGAAGCCGGCGCACAGCCGGTCGTCGGCCGCGGCGGCCCAGGCCCGCAGCTCGACCGCCCGGCGGTCGAGCTCGGCGGCCGGGAGGTGCTCCACGGTGGCGGTGAAGGCGTAGCCCGGCCGCCCGGCGGTGGGCGGCAGCGGGTCGCCGCCGGCGGCGACGGCGTCGCAGGAGACCTGCTCGGTGGTCGACCGGCCGCCCGCGCTGGCGCGGACGACGTGCGAGGCGCCGAGGACGCCGAGCTCCAGCTCGCCGCCGTGGGCACCGCGCAGCAGCAGCGAGGCCAGGGCCGGCGGGGCCGGGGCGTCCAGCAGCAGGCCCAGCGCGTCGGCGGCCACGTCGCGGGTGGGGACGGCGAGGTCGAGCGTGCTCACGAGCCGGGCTGACCGGGCTGGGCGTGGTAGACGGTCAGCTCGGCCGGGGTGACCCGCCGGCCGGTGGAGACCTCCCACGACTGGGTGTCGGCCCAGCGCTCGAAGGCGAGCAGGCCCAGGCCGTCGCGGGTGCGGTAGTCGGCGTAGTCCACGGTCCCGCTGGGCGCGGTGCCGGTGGTGCCCTCGGCCCGGTACTGCGCGCGGCCCCGCTCGACCTGCCGGTGCACCACGTCGCGCAGGACGACGTCGCCGTCCGGGGTCAGCCCGGTGCCCTCGGCGCGCTGCCAGAGGGTGAGCTCGAGGTCGCCCTCGTCGTCCTCGACGGTCAGCCAGCGGCGGCCGGTCGAGCCGTCGAGCAGGTGCTCGTACCAGCTGACGCCGGCCTCGGTGAGCGTGATCGTGCCGCGGACGACGTGGTCGATGCCCGCGTAGGTGATGACGTCGCCGGGACCGATCCGCATCGGGTCCCAGGTGTCGGGCTGGCCGGCCAGCGGGTCGGTGCGGCGGGCGGCGGGCCGCCGGGCGCGCCGCTGCCGGAGGACGAGCACCACCACGGCGGCCACCGCGGCCAGCAGCAGCACGACCAGCACGAACTCGGTCACCTGGCGGAACCTCCCGGTCCGGTCGACGGATCGGGGGGACGGTAACCGGTCGGTCCAGCTCCCGCTCAGGGGACCCACAGGATCACCCGGCGGGCTGCTGCTCCCCCGCCGTCGGACCGGCCGGCAGCGCCGCCGCCGTGCTGTTCTGCGCGGTCGGCAGCCAGCGGCCCCACCAGCGCAGCACGTGCTCCAGCCGCGCCAGGCGGTGCCGCGGCCGGCCGGTGCGGGACAGCTCGTGGCCCTCGCCGGGGAACAGCAGCAGCTCGCTGGGCACCCCGCGCCGCTTCAGCTCCACGAACAGCCGGGTGCCCTGCTCCAGCGGGCAGCGCCAGTCCTCCTCCGAGTGGATGACCATGGTGGGGGTGGTGATCCGGTGCGCCCCGGCCATCGCCGACTGGGCGGCGACCCGCTCGGGGTCGGTGCCCAGGTACTGGTCGGGGAAGAAGAACCCGATGTCGGAGGAGCCGACGAAGCTCACCGGGTCGTTGAACGCCCGCTCGCTGATCGCGGCGGCGAACCGCTGGGTGCGCCCGACCAGCAGGGTGGTCATGTACCCGCCGTAGGACCCGCCCATGAGGCCGACCCGGGTGTCGTCGAGCTCGGGCTCCTGGAGGGCCTCGTCCAGGAAGGCGACGACGTCGTCGGCGTCCACCTCGCCGAAGCGCTCCCTGACCGCGCGGCCGTGCTCCTCGCCGTACCCCGACGACCCGCGCGGGTTGCACTGCAGGACGGCGTAGCCGGCCGAGACGTAGACCTGGGTCTCGTCGAACAGCGACCAGCCGTACTGGCTGTGCGGCCCGCCGTGCACGGTGAGCAGCACCGGGTGCGGGCCGGGCCCGTCGGGCACGGTGATCCAGCCGTGCACCGGGTAGCCGTCGGGCGCGGTGGCCGTCTTCTCCCGCATCGCGTGCAGCCGCCCGGTGCCCTGCAGCAGGCTGCCGAAGCCGGTGAGCAGCCGGCGGCGGCCCGGGGTGATCGCCAGCAGCTCCCCCGCCGAGCGGTCGTGCGCGACGGTGGCGACGACGACACCGCCGCCCACCCCGATGCCGCGGGTGGTGTACGGGCCGTCGACCAGCGCCTCGGGCTCCCCGCCGGCCAGCGGCACCCGCAGCAGCTCGACCGCGCCCTGCTTCTGCACGGCCACGAACAGGTCGCCGCCGGCCACCACGACGCGGCCGAAGTCGTGGCCGAGGTCGTGCTTGGCCGGGTCCAGCAGCGGCTGGGGGTGGCCGCCGGCGGCGTCCACCCGGCACGGCACGGTGCCGCGGCCGACGAAGTCCAGCCCCTCGGGGCCCAGGTCGGGCTGGGCGGCCAGGTAGACGGTGCGGCCCTCGAGGTCGTCGGGGTCGTAGGTGGGGGCCGAGCACGAGGAGCGGCTCTCGGTGACCCGCCGCAGGTGCGAGCCGTCGGGCCGGCAGGCCCACACGTCGCTGACCAGGTCGCGGTCGGCACGCGGGTGGCGGGCGGACACGAAGACCAGCTCGGTGCCGGCCGGGTGCCAGGCGACGTCGGTGTCGTCGTGGTCGCCCGAGGTGACCTGCACCGGCTCGGCGACCGGCACCTCGTCGTCGGCGTCGTCGTCGGGCAGGTCGAGGACGAACACGTGCTGCCGGCGGTCGGTGGTGAACCCGACGTCGTCGGACCGGTACTTCAGCGTGGTGATCAGCCGGGGCGGCTCGGCGGCCGGGTCGACGCCCTCGACGGTGCCGTAGCGGCCCTCCTCCGGGACCCGGGCGGTGTACGCGATCCGCCGCGAGTCCGGTGCCCAGACCGGGGCGCCGGCACCGAGCGGGTGGTCGGTGAGCCGGCGGGCCTCCCCGCCCCCGGTGGGCAGCAGGTGCAGCTGCGGCTTCCCGCCGCTCTCCGCGCCCAGGAAGGCCAGCCAGCGACCGTCCGGGGAGAAGACCGGCGCCGAGTCGCGGTGCCCGTGGGTGAGCGGCCGGGCCGGGGCGGAGGCGTCGGTGGGCACCGCCCAGAGCTGGCTGCGGTACTGGTCGCCGTCGAGGTCCAGCCGGGTCACCGCGACCACCGCGGTCGACCCGTCCGGGGTCACCGTGGCCGCACCGGGCGTGCGCAGGGAGGCGAGGTCGTCGGGCCGCATGGCGCAGACGCTAACCCAGCGCCACCCGGGGGCGATTCCGTGAGCCGGGCTCAGTACCTAGGCTGCGCCCATGACGACGCGGCGCGTGTTCACCGGTGGGCAGGTCCTCGACGGCACCGGGGCCCCCGCCGCGCGGGCCGACGTGGCGGTGCAGGACGGCCGGGTGGTCGAGGTCGGCACCGGCCTGGACGGCGACGAGGTGGTCGACTGCACCGGCGCCACGGTGCTCCCCGGCCTCTTCGACTGCCACGTGCACGTGCTGATGAGCGGGGTGGACACCCTGCGCCAGCTGCAGACCCCCTACAGCCAGGTCTACTTCGAGGCCGCCCGGAACCTGCGGCGCACGCTGGCGCTGGGCATCACCTCGGTGCGCGACGCCGCCGGCGCCGACCTGGGCGTGGCCGAGGCCGTGCGGTCGGGCCTGGTCCGCGGACCGCGGATGCAGATCTCGCTGACCATGATCAGCCAGACCGGCGGGCACGCCGACGACTGGCACGTCTGCGGTGCGGAGACCCCGCTGCTGCCGCCCACGCCGGGCCGGCCCAACGGCATCTGCGACGGCCCCGACGAGGTGCGGCGCACCGTCCGCACGCTGGTCCGGGCCGGCGCCGACGTGCTGAAGGTGGCCACCAGCGGCGGCGTCCTCTCGCCCCGGGACGACCCGCGGCACGCGCACTTCCGCCCCGCCGAGCTCGCGGTGCTGGTCGAGGAGGCCACCGCCGCCGGGCTGGCGGTGATGGCGCACGCGCAGGGCGCCGACGGCATCAAGAACGCCGTCCGCGCGGGCATCCGGTCGATCGAGCACGGCATCTTCCTCGACGACGAGGCGATCGAGCTCATGCTCGAGCACGGCACCTGGCTGGTGCCGACGCTGTCCGCGCCGCGGGCGGTGCTCGCCGCGGTGGCCGCCGGTGCCGCGCTGCCGCAGGCCGTGGTGGACAAGGCGATCGCGGTGCAGGCGCAGCACGACGCGTCGGTGTCCCGGGCGCACGAGGCGGGGGTGCGGATCGCGATGGGCACCGACTCCGGCGTCGGCCCGCACGGGGAGAACCTCGGCGAGCTGCAGCTGATGCGCGACCGCGGCATGTCGGTCGAGGAGGTGTGGCACGCCACCACGCTGTCCGCGGCCCGGCTGCTGCGGGTGGACCACGAGCTGGGCTCCCTGGAGCCGGGCAAGCGGGCCGACGTCGTGGTGCTGGACGGCGACGCCGCCGACCTGTCGGGCCTGGCCGGTCGCGTCCGCGAGGTGTGGCTGGACGGCGAGCGGGTGGCGGCCGGCGGCCGGGTGGCCGACCCGGCCGCCTGAGCCGCTACTGCTCGGTGCGCTCCGCGGGCTGCTCCGGGCCCACCCCGGTGCCCTCGGCAGGCGGCAGCTGGCCGCGGGTCTTGAGCAGGGAGGCGACGGTGGCGACCACCAGGACGCCGAGGATGACCGCCAGCGACAGCCAGATCGGGATCTCGGGGACCGCCTCGACCGGCTCGCCGCCGTTGATGAACGGCAGCGTGTTCTCGTGGACGGCCTCGAGCACCAGCTTGACGCCGATGAAGGCCAGGATGACCGCGAGGCCCAGCGACAGGTAGACCAGCCGCTTGAGCAGCCCGCCGAGCAGGAAGTACAGCTGCCGCAGGCCCATCAGGGCGAAGACGTTGGCGGTGAAGACGATGAACGCCTCGCGGGTGAGGCCGAAGATGGCCGGGATCGAGTCCAGCGCGAACAGCAGGTCCGTCGTCCCCAGGGCCAGGAAGACCACGATCATCGGCGTCCAGAGCTTCTTGCCGTCCCGCTGGACGCGGATCTTGTTGCCCTCGAAGTCCTTGGTCAGCGGCAGCACCTTGCGCAGCCGCCGGATGAGGGCGTTCTCCTCGTAGTCCTCGTCCTCGCCGCGGTTCCGGACCAGGTTGATCGCGGTGTACACGAGGAAGGCGCCGAAGATGTAGAAGACCCAGGTGAAGCGCTCGATCACCGCGGCGCCGAGCAGGATGAAGACCCCGCGCAGGACCAGGGCGATGATGATCCCGACCATCAGGACCTCTTGCTGCAGCTTCCGGGGCACCTGGAAGCGGGCCATGATGATCACGAAGACGAAGAGGTTGTCGACCGAGAGCGAGTACTCGGTCAGCCAGCCCGCGTAGAACTGCGTGGCGAAGTCGCCGTTGGTGACCAGCAGCAGCACCAGGCCGAAGACCAGGGCGAGCGCGACGTAGAACGTCACCCAGATGCTGGCCTCCCGCACCGACGGCTCGTGCGGGCGGCGGGCGACGAGGGCGAGGTCGGCCAGCAGCAGGACGGTGAGTCCCACGAAGGTGCCGATCTCGAACCAGACGGGGAGCTCCACGTCGCGCCACAGTACGGGCGGACCTGGGGCCCCGCTGTGCGCCCCGCAGTGGTGTCCGACGCACGGAGCCCCACCGGACGGTGTCCGGTGGGGCTCCTGGGTGGTGCGGGGTCAGCCCTCGCGGCTGCTGTCGGTCACCGCGGCGGTGCGGCCCGACGGCGGGGCGTCGGCGCGGGCACCGGCCGGGCTGCCGTCGCGGTCGCCGGGGCCCTGGGCGTGCAGGCCGTCGCGGCCGGCGCCCTTGTCCGCGGCGCCGGTCGGGCTGGTGATGCCGCGCTCGGCGTCCTTCTTGTTCTTGCGGAGGCTGAGCACGGTGGTGACCAACAGGGTCGCGAGGATCACCAGCAACGACAGCCACGTCGGGATCTCCGGGATGAGCGTGATGTGCTCACCGCCGTTGATGAAGGGCAGCTCGTTGGTGTGCAGGGCGTGGATGACCAGCTTGATGCCGATGAAGCCCAGGATCACGGCCAGGCCGTAGGCCAGGTAGACCAGGCGGTCCAGCAGGCCGTCGATGAGGAAGAACAGCTGGCGCAGGCCCAGCAGCGAGAACGCGTTGGCGGTGAAGACCAGGAAGGTCTCCTGGGTCAGGCCGAAGATCGCCGGGATCGAGTCGACGGCGAAGATGATGTCGGCGGTGCCGATGGCGATCAGCGCGATCATCAGCGGGGTGATGAACCGCTTGCCGTCGATCTTCGTCGTCAGCTTGTCGGAGTGGTACTCCTCGGTCGTCGGGACGACCTTCTTGACGAACCGGAGGACGGCGTTCTCCTTGTACTCCTCGTCCTCGTCGTGGCCGCCGCTGCGGGCCTGCACGATCGCGGTGTAGATGAGGATGGCGCCGAAGAGGTAGAAGACCCAGCTGAAGTTCTCGATGGCCGCGGCGCCGACGAAGATGAAGACCGTGCGCAGCGCCAGGGCGAACGCGATGCCGAACAGCAGCACCTTCTGCTGCAGCTCCCGCGGGACGCCGAAGCTGGCCATGATGATCACGAAGACGAAGAGGTTGTCGACCGACAGGGCCTTCTCCGTCACGTAGCCCGCGAAGTACTCACCGCCGAACTGGCCGCCGGCGAAGATGAACACCCCGATCCCGAACAGGATCGCGATGCCGACGTAGATGGCCGACCAGGTGGCCGACTCCTTGAGCGAGGGGGCGTGCGGGGTGCGCACGTGGCCGACGAAGTCGAAGACGATCATCCCGACGATCGCGGCCACCGTGACTGCCCACACCCAGAACGGGACGTCCAACGTGTGCCTCCGGTGTCTGCTGCAGAACGCCGGAGGTCTCTCCCACCGACCCCCGAGGGGACCGGCCGGCAGTGCCGGAGGTCGATGGCGACCTCGTGCTGACGACAGCTGCCGCGGGGGATACTCCCCTCCACGCGAGCCGGTTGTGCGCGATGGAGACCGAGTGCAAACGGCAACCATTGCTGCGACCAGCTCGTGGGGGTGAACGAACGGGCCCTACCCGGGGTTCCCGGGCGGCTGCGTGACGGCCGTCACCGGCAGCTGCACCCGGAAGCAGGCGCCCCGGTCGGCGGGCAGGCACAGCACGTCGCCCCCGTGCGCGCGGGCCAGCGCCCGGGCGATCGGCAGGCCCAGCCCTGCCCCGCCGTCCCGGGTGCGGGCGGCGTCCAGGCGGACCAGCCGGTCGAAGACCCGCTCCCGCTGGTCGGCCGGGACGCCGGGGCCGTCGTCGACGACGTCCAGCCGCACGTGCTCCCCCTCCGAGCGGACCACCACCTGCACGTGGCCGTCCGGCCCCGCCGCCCGGACGGCATTGCGCAGCAGGTTGTCCAGCACCTGGCCGACCCGGTCGGGGTCGACGTCGGCCGTGACCGCGTCGCCGGCGACCTCGACCGGCCCGCCGACGCGGTGGGCGCTCCCCCGGGCCAGCCCGAGCAGGTCGGTGGGACGCCGCTCCAGCGCGGGCGGGTCGCCGCTGTCGAACCGGGCGACGTCGAGCAGGTCGGCCACCAGCCGGCCGGAGCGCTGCAGCTCCCGGACCGCGCCGGCCAGCAGCTCCTCGCGGCGGTCGCGGTTCGGGTCGGTGCGCAGCACGGTCTCCACCGACGCCTGGACGGCGGCCAGCGGCGTGCGCAGCTCGTGGGCGGCGTCGCCGAGCAGGTCCCGCATGCCCGCCTCGGCGCGGCGGGCGGTGCGCTCGGCGCCCTCCAGCTCGTCGAGCATGTCGTCGAAGGCGGCCGCGGTGCTGCCCAGCTCGGTGTGCGGGCGGTCGGGGCGCAGCCGCCGTCCGCGGTCGCCGGAGGTGATCGACCGGGCCAGCGCGGTCATCCGGCCCAGCGGCCGCAGCCCGAGGCCGACGGTGGCGCTGACCAGGACGGCGGCCAGCACCAGGGTGAGCGCGGCGCCGACGACCAGCACCCACCGCAGCTGGTGCACCGCGTCGGTGATCGGGCCCTGGTCGGCCAGCAGGGTGAGCCGCGAGCCGTCGTCCAGCCCGGTCTGCAGCACGTAGGCGTCGCCGGTGTCGACGACGGCGTCCTGCCGCGGCGGTGGCCCGGGCCGGGCGGGGGGCCCGGCGCCCGGGCGGGGTGGTTCCAGCTCGCCGACCTGGGCGCCGTCGGCGGTCTCGATCTGCGCCTGCACGGTGTCCCCGGTGACCGCGTCGAGCACCTCCTCGTCCGAGCGGCCCTGGGCGACGAGCTCGGCGGCGATCTCGGCCCGGTCGACCAGCCGCTGCCGGAGGTCGCTGCGCAGGTTGGCGCCGAGCACCAGGTCGACGGTGACGCCCAGGACGACGAGCAGCACGGCGAGCAGGCCGAGCACCCACAGGCTCAGCCGGCGGCGCAGGGACGCGGTGCGCAGGGCGGGGGCGGTCACGCCCGCACCGTGTAGCCCAGCCCGCGGACGGTGTGCACCAGCCGCGGGCCGTGCGCCTCGAGCTTGCGGCGCAGCGCACTGACGTGGACCTCGACCAGGTTCGGGTCGTAGTCCCCGTAGCCCCAGACCTGGGTGAGGATCTGGGTCTTGGACACGGTGCGGCCGCGGTTGCCCACCAGGTAGCCCAGCAGCCGCAGCTCGGTGGCCGTGAGCTCGAGGTCGGCGCCGGCGCGGGTGGCGGTGCCGGCCGGCTCGTCGACCACGAGGTCGCCGACCTCGACCGCGCCGGGCCAGCGGCCGCGCCGGTTGAGCACCGCGCGCACCCGGGCGACCAGCTCGGCCATGGCGAAGGGCTTGACCAGGTAGTCGTCGGCGCCGGCGGCGAACCCGGCCAGCCGGTCGGGGACGGCGTCGCGGGCGGTGAGGACGACGACGCCGGCGTCCCCGGCCCGGCGGACGTCGGCGGCCAGCGCGAGCCCGTCGCGACCGGGCAGCATCACGTCGAGGACGACGAGGTCGGGCCGGAAGCCGGCGAGGTCGGCGGCCAGCGTGCTGCCGTCGGGGCGGCCCTCCACCGCGCAGCCCTCGTCGGCCAGCGCGGTGACCACGCCGTCCCGGATGGCTGCCTCGTCCTCCACCACCAGCACCCGTGGCCGGGGGGTTCCGTCGCTGCGCACGGCAGCGATGGTGCCTCCCCCAGCCTGAAGGCGCGCTGAAGAACGGGGCGGTCGGCGGTCGCTTCAGGGTGGGTTCAGGGTCGCCGCACACGGTGGGGACAGCGCCGCCCCGGACCACGGGACGGCACCGACCCGAGGAGGACCCGTGTCCCGATCCGCCCGCACCCCCCGCTCCCGCCGCTGGACCGCGGCCGTCGTCGGCGGCGCCGCCACCGGCGCGGTGCTGCTCGGCGGCGGCATCGCGCTCGCCGACGGCTCCGGCTCCGGTTCTGCCGACGCCCCGTCCACCGACCAGGCCCCCGGCGACCGCGGCCCCGCCGGCGAGCGCGTGGTCGGCACCGTGACCGCGGTGTCGGACTCGTCCCTGACCGTCACCGACGACACCGGCGCCACGCACGAGCTGACGCTGTCCGACGAGACCCGCTACGGCGGCCCGGGCGGTGGCCCCGGCGGGCCGGGCCGTGGACCGGGCGGCCCGGGCGAGGGTCGTCCCGGGCCCGGCGGCGGTGCCCCCGACGCCCCGGCCGACGGCAGCACCCCAACCGCGCCCTCGGACAGCAGCACCCCAGCCACGCCCTCCGAGGGGGACACCCCCGCAGCGCCATCCGCGCCCTCGGACGGCAGCGCGCCCTCCGACGCCCCCGCTCCCCCGGCCGACGGCAGCACCCCCGCCGAGGGGGACGCGCCGGCGCCGCCCGCGGGGGACGCACCCGACGCCGGGTCGGCCGGGGACATCGCGGTCGGCGACCGGGTCGAGGTCCGGGTGTCCGACGGCGCCGCGCTGGAGGTCCGTGAGGTCGACGCGCACGTCGACGGCACCGTGGTCTCGGTCGACGGCACCGACCTCACCGTGGTGACCACCCCGGGTCTGCGGGTGGACGTCGACGCCGCGTCGCTGTCCGAGCTGCCCGCGGTGGGCGACGAGGTGCACCTGCACGGCTCGGTGACCGACGACGGCCGGACGGTCGTCGCCGACGCCGACCGGTGACCCCCGCGGTGGGCACCGGCTGGGTGGACCTGGTGCTGGTGCTGCTGCTCGTGCTCGGCGCGGTCGCCGGCTGGCGGCGCGGCGGACTGCGGCTGGCCGGCTCGGTGGTCGGGCTGGTGGTCGGCCTGGCCGTCGGCACCGCCCTGGTGCCGGTGCTCACCGGGTCGCTGCAGGGTGGGACCCGCGTGGCGGTCACCGCCCTCGGCGTGCTGGTCGTGGCGGCGCTGGGCTCCGGCCTGGGCCGCGCGGCCGGTGGGCTGCTGGCGGCACTGGTCGCCCGGCTGCACCTCGGGGTGCTGGACCGGCTGGCGGGCGCGGTCGGCGGGGCCGTGCTCGCCCTGGTGGTCGTCGGGCTGGGCCTGGCCCTGGTCGGCGGCGCCCCCGGCTGGGGTCCCGGTGGGGTCGGTCCGTGGCTGTCCGCGGCCCGGGACTCGCAGCTGGGCGGCTGGGCCGCGGACGCCGCCGACCAGGCGTTGCAGGTGGTCCGGGTGCAGACTCCCGACCTGCACCTGCCGACGGGAGGACCTGGGTGAACGCGCGGGACGGGGAGACGTCGGAGTTCCCGGCGGTCGGGTCGGACCTGCCCGGCAGCCGCCGGCCAACGCACGTGGTGGGTCCGTGGGCGCTGGGCACCCGGGACGAGACGACGGCCTTCCCGGCGGTCGAGGCGGACCCGGTCGCCGACGAGCCGGTCGCGCCGGCACCCCGCGAGCAGCGGCCGCGCCGGCGGGTGGGTGCCCTGGTCGCCGCGGTCGCGGCGCTGGCCGTGGTGCTGGTCGTGGGTGTGGTCCTGGGCGCGACGCTCGGCGACAGCGGGTCGTCGGCGGGTGAGCCGGCCGGCACCACCGCGCCCGCCCCGAGCTCGGCGGCCCCCTCCAGCGCCGACGACACCACGACGGCGCCGACCAGCCCGACGGAGCCGTCCACGACCGAGCCGTCCACGACCGAGCCGTCGCCGACGACGGAGGAGGGTCCGGGCCCCGGCGGCGGGCACGGGGGCGGCAACGGCCCCGGTGGCGGCCCCGGCGGTGGCGGCCCCGGCGAGGACGGCCCGGGCGGGGGCGGGGGCCCCGGCGGCGGAGGCGGCCCCGGTGGCGGCGGACCGGGGCGGGGCCCCGGCGGCTGACCGCGAGCTCGAACACCCACGGCCCGTTCCGGCACCCGGAACGGGCCGTGGGCGTCCATGGGTCGGCTCGGCCCCACCCCTCTCGCGGCGCACGGGGACATCGACCAATCCGTTACTACTTGGACCGGCCCCTGCGGCAGCCTCGGCGGTGGCCGGATCTGCTGCCGTCCGCAGCGCCGCGGCGGCTCCCGCGCGAGGGTGGGAGGTGATCTCCGACGGTGGGAGGCCAGCGCAACCACCTCCCACCGTGGGCGTTCACCGACCACCCCGGCCGGCGAGCAGGCACGATGCCCGGCCCGGCCGGGCGCGGCGGGCCGGCGGGCGCAGCGGTTCGGCGGGCGGGACGGGCCGGCGGGCGCGGCGGTTCACCGGGCGGGACGGGCTGGCGGGTGCGGCGGGCCGGCGGGGTGGCCGGACGTCGTGCACGGTGGCCGCGCAGCGCAACGGACGGCGACCGTGCGAGATGTGCGGCGAGCCCCTGAGCCGCCAGCCACCATCACGAGACCGGCCGGCGCTCAGCCGGGACGCCGGAGGCCCGGCGCCCGCAGCGAGGTGTCGCGGGCCAGCGCGTCGACGTCGGCGAGCTGCCGGACGCCGGCGGAGCTCACCGGAGTCCGTCCTGGCTCACCGGCACCGGTGAGCCAGGACGGACTCTGGTCAACCCAGCTGATCAATGCCGGCCGACGCGAGCCGCGACGGGCAGGGAAAGGCCGGACGGGTCAGGCGTGGGCCTGGTCGAACTGGCGCAGCTCGCGCTTGAGCTCGTTGAGCTCGTCGCGCAGGCGGGCGGCGACCTCGAACTGCAGCTCCCGCGCCGCGGCCAGCATCTGGTCGTTCATCTCCTGGATCATGTCGGCCAGCGCGGCCCGGGGCAGGCCCTCGACGTCGATCGACCCGGCCTTGGCCTTGCTGCCCTTGCTCTTGGAGGACAGCCCGGGCACCGGCGCCTTGCCGCGGGACTGCTGCCGGCCGGAGCCGCCGAACTGCTCGGTGGCCTTGTCGGCGTCCTCGCTGGCCTGGTAGATGCCGTCCAGGATGTCGACGATCTTCTTCCGCAGCGGCTGCGGGTCGACGCCCTTCTCCTTGTTGTAGGCGATCTGCTTCTCACGCCGCCGGGCCGTCTCGTCGATCGCAAGCGCCATCGACGGGGTGATCTTGTCGGCGTACATGTGCACCTGGCCCGACACGTTGCGGGCCGCGCGGCCGATGGTCTGGATCAGCGACGTGCCCGACCGGAGGAAGCCCTCCTTGTCGGCGTCGAGGATCGCGACCAGCGACACCTCGGGCAGGTCGAGGCCCTCGCGCAGCAGGTTGATGCCGACCAGCACGTCGTACTCGCCCTGCCGCAGCTCGCGCAGCAGCTCCACCCGGCGCAGGGTGTCGACCTCGGAGTGCAGGTAGCGGACCTTGATGCCCAGCTCGAGCAGGTAGTCGGTGAGGTCCTCGCTCATCTTCTTGGTGAGCGTGGTGACCAGGATCCGCTCGTCCTTCTCGGTGCGGGTGCGGATCTCGTGCACCAGGTCGTCGATCTGGCCCTTGGTCGGCTTGACCACGATCTCGGGGTCGACCAGGCCGGTGGGCCGGATGACCTGCTCGACGAACTCGCCGCCGGTGCGGCCCAGCTCGTAGTTGCCGGGGGTGGCCGACAGGTACACGGCCTGGCCGATGCGGTCGGTGAACTCCTCCCACTTGAGCGGGCGGTTGTCCATCGCCGAGGGCAGCCGGAAGCCGTGGTCGACCAGGGTCCGCTTGCGGCTCATGTCGCCCTCGTACATGCCGCCGATCTGCGGCACGGTCACGTGCGACTCGTCGACGACGAGCAGGAAGTCCTTCGGGAAGTAGTCGATGAGGCAGGCACCGGCGGTGCCGGCACCGCGGCCGTCGATGTGCCGCGAGTAGTTCTCGATGCCCGAGCAGAACCCGACCTGGCGCATCATCTCGATGTCGTAGGTGGTGCGCATGCGCAGCCGCTGGGCCTCCAGCAGCTTGCCCTGCTTGTCGAGCTCGGCCAGCCGCTGCTCCAGCTCCAGCTCGATGCCGCGGATCGCGCGCTCCATGCGCTCGGGGCCGGCGACGTAGTGGGTGGCCGGGAAGACGAACAGCTCCTGGACCTCGCGCACGACCTCGCCGGTCAGCGGGTGCAGGTAGTACAGCCGCTCGACCTCGTCGCCGAACATCTCGATCCGGACGGCGAGCTCCTCGTAGACCGGGAACACCTCGATGGTGTCGCCGCGCACCCGGAAGGTGCCGCGGCTGAACGCCAGGTCGTTGCGGGTGTACTGCTCGGTGACCAGGGTGCGCAGCAGCTCGTCGCGGTCGCGCTCCTCCCCCACCGAGACCTTCAGCGCCCGGTCGACGTACTCCTGCGGGGTGCCCAGGCCGTAGATGCAGGAGACGGTGGAGACCACCACGACGTCGCGCCGGGTGAGCAGGCTCTGGGTGGCCGAGTGCCGCAGCCGCTCGACCTCCTCGTTGATCGAGGAGTCCTTCTCGATGTAGGTGTCGGTCTGCGGGACGTAGGCCTCGGGCTGGTAGTAGTCGTAGTAGCTGACGAAGTACTCGACCGCGTTGTTCGGCAGCAGCTCGCGGAACTCGTTGGCCAGCTGCGCGGCCAGCGTCTTGTTCGGCGCCATCACCAGGGTGGGCCGCTGCACCTGCTCGATCAGCCAGGCCGTCGTCGCCGACTTGCCGGTGCCGGTGGCGCCCAGCAGGACCGTGTCCTTCTGGCCGGAGTTGACCGCGGCCGCCAGCTCCCGGATCGCTGTCGGCTGGTCGCCGGAGGGCTCGTACTCGCTGATCACCTGGAAGGTGCCGCGGGTCGGCCGGAGGTCGGTCTGGGTCGTCACGTCCCGAATGTAGGACGGCCCACCGACAATTCCAGTCGACGTGGGCAGCAGCACCCCCGGCCACCCGGCGGGCGCGGGCGGGGAGCGGCAGACTCCACGCGGGGGCCGCCGGAGAACAGGGTGTGCGCCCCCGTCCCGCGGGGCACCGACGCCCGAGCACCACCGCCCCCCGGCCCGGATCGACCGCGGCCGACCAGCGCAGGAGGATCCACGACCTCATGACCACCCAGGTCTGGCCCGGCACGGCCTACCCCCTCGGCGCCACGTACGACGGCACCGGGACCAACTTCGCGCTCTTCAGCGAGGTCGCCGAGAAGGTCGAGCTCTGCCTCTTCGACGAGGACGGCAACGAGGAGCGCATCGCCCTCCCCGAGATGGACGCCTTCGTCTGGCACGGCTTCGTCCCCGGCGTCCAGCCCGGCCAGCGCTACGGCTACCGCGTGCACGGCCCCTACGACCCCGAGCAGGGTCAGCGCTGCAACCCCACCAAGCTGCTGATGGACCCCTACGCCAAGTCCGTCGACGGCGGCATCGACTGGCACCCCTCGGTCTTCGGGTACGACTTCGAGACCAAGGAGCGCAACGACGAGGACTCCGCGGAGCACATGCCGAAGTCCGTCGTCATCAACCCCTACTTCGACTGGGGCAGCGACCGGCTGCCGCGCATCCCGTACCACAAGTCGGTCATCTACGAGGCCCACGTCAAGGGCCTGACGATGACCCACCCGCGGGTGCCCGAGGAGCTGCGCGGCACCTACGCCGGCATCGCGCACCCGGCGATCGTCGAGCACCTGCAGGACCTCGGCATCACCGCGATCGAGCTCATGCCGGTGCACGAGTTCGTGCAGGACGACACCCTGCAGCAGAAGGGCCTGCGCAACTACTGGGGCTACAACACGATCGGCTTCTTCGCCCCGCACCACGAGTACGCCAGCAACCAGAGCCCCGGCATGGCCGTGCAGGAGTTCAAGGGCATGGTCCGCACGCTGCACGAGGCGGGCATCGAGGTGATCCTCGACGTGGTCTACAACCACACCGCCGAGGGCAACCACCTGGGCCCCACGCTGTCGTTCAAGGGCATCGACAACCAGGCGTACTACCGCCTGGTCGACGACGACCCGCAGTTCTACATGGACTACACCGGCACCGGGAACTCCCTCAACGTCCGGCAGCCGCACTCGCTGCAGCTGATCATGGACTCGCTGCGCTACTGGGTCACCGAGATGCACGTCGACGGCTTCCGCTTCGACCTGGCCTCCACCCTGGCCCGCGAGCTGCACGACGTGGACAAGCTGTCGGCCTTCTTCGACCTGGTGCAGCAGGACCCGGTCGTCAGCCAGGTCAAGCTCATCGCCGAGCCCTGGGACGTCGGCGACGGCGGCTACCAGGTCGGCAACTTCCCGTCGCTGTGGACGGAGTGGAACGGCAAGTACCGCGACACCGTCCGCGACTTCTGGCGCGGCGAGGACGCGACGGTCGGGGAGTTCGCCAGCCGGATCACCGGGTCGGCCGACCTCTACCAGCACTCCGGGCGCCGTCCGGTGGCCAGCATCAACTTCGTCACCGCGCACGACGGCTTCACCATCAACGACCTCGTCTCCTACAACGAGAAGCACAACGAGGCCAACGGCGAGGACAACAACGACGGCGAGAGCCACAACCGCAGCTGGAACTGCGGCGTCGAGGGCCCGACGGACGACGCCGAGGTGCTCGCGCTGCGCGCGCAGCAGCGCCGCAACTTCATCGCCACGCTGATGCTCAGCCAGGGTGTGCCGATGCTGCTGCACGGCGACGAGCTCGGCCGCAGCCAGGGCGGCAACAACAACGGCTACTGCCAGGACTCCGAGCTGACCTGGATCGACTGGTCCGACGTCGACGAGGGCCTGGTGGAGTTCACCAAGCTGGTCACCCACCTGCGCCACGACCACCCGACGTTCCGGCGCCGCCGGTTCTTCAACGGCCGCCCGGTCCGCCGCGAGGAGGGCGACCCGGTCCCGGACATCGCCTGGCTGACCCCGGCCGGCGAGCTGATGACCGAGGAGGACTGGGACGCGCACTTCGCCAAGTCCGTCGCCGTCTACCTCAACGGGCACGGCATCCGGTCCACCGACGAGCGCGGCGAGGCCGTCGTCGACGACTGCTTCATCCTGGCGTTCAACGCCTGGCACGAGGACATCGAGTTCACCCTGCCGCCGAGCGAGTACGCCCAGAGCTGGACGGTCGTCGTGGACACCGCCGACTTCGGCCCGGTCGAGCCCAACGAGAGCCAGGCCGGCGACGTCCTGACCGTCAAGGGCCGGGCGATGGTCGTCCTGCGCAGCATCTCGTGACCGGGAGCGCCCCCCGCGGGGTGCCCTCGGGCACCTACCGGCTGCAGTTCCACGCCGACTTCACCCTCGACCAGGGCGCTGAGCTCGCCGGCTACCTGGCCGACCTCGGGGTGAGCCACGCCTACGCCTCGCCGCTGCTGCGGTCGGCCGAGGGCTCCAACCACGGCTACGACACCACCGACCACGCCCACGTCGACGAGGCGCGCGGCGGCCGCGAGGGCCTCGAGCGGCTGGTCTCGGCGCTGCACGAGCACGGCCTGGGCCTGGTGCTGGACCTGGTGCCCAACCACATGGGCGTCGAGGACGCGCACGCCTCGGGCTGGTGGTGGTCCCTGCTCGAGCTCGGCCCCGACAGCCCGCACGCGCATGCCTTCGACGTCGACTGGGAGGCCGGCGGCGGCAAGGTCCGGGTGCCCGTCCTGGGCTCCGACGACGACGTCGCCGAGCTCCGCGTGGAGGACGGCGAGCTGCGCTACTACGACCACCGCTTCCCGGTCGCACCCGGCACCGGCGAGGGCACCCCGCAGGAGGTGCACGCCCGCCAGCACTACGAGCTGGTCGGCTGGCGCCGCGCGGACCGCGAGCTGAACTACCGCCGGTTCTTCGCCATCAACACCCTGGCGGGGCTCCGGGTCGAGGACGAGCGGGTCTTCGAGGCCACCCACGCCCTGGTCCGCGAGCTGCTCGACGCCGGGTACGTGGACGGCCTGCGCATCGACCACCCCGACGGCCTGGCCGACCCGCGCGGCTACCTGGACCGGCTCGCCGAGCTGTCCGGGCACCGCTGGACCGTGGTGGAGAAGATCCTGGAGCCCGGCGAGGACCTGCCCGAGAGCTGGGCGACCGCCGGGACGACGGGGTACGACGCGCTCGCCGAGGTGGACGGCGTCCTGGTCGACCCGGCCGGCGAGGCCGCGTTCACCGCGCTGGACACCGAGGTCGCCGGGCACCCGGTCGACTACGCGCAGCTGGTGCACGACAGCAAGCGCGAGGTCACCGACGGCATCCTGGGCTCCGAGGTCGCCCGGCTGGCCCGCCTGGTCGGCGAGCTGCCGGGCACCACCGCGGACGAGGTCACCGAGGCGCTGGCCGAGCTGCTGGCCTCCTTCGACGTCTACCGCACCTACCTGCCCGACGGCCGCTCGCACCTGGACGCCACCGTCACCGCCGTCCGGGAGCGCCGGCCGGACCTGACCGCGGCGCTGGACGGTCTGCACCCCCTGCTCGGCACGCCGGGCACGGAGCTGGCCACCCGGTTCGAGCAGACGTCGGGCCCGGTGATGGCCAAGGGCGTCGAGGACAGCGCCTACTACCGGTGGTCGCGCTTCGTCGCGCTCAACGAGGTGGGCGGCGACCCCACCCGCTTCGGCCTGCCGGTCGCGGACTTCCACGCCGCGCAGCAGCAGCGGGCCGCCGAGCGCGCGGTCTCGATGACGACGCTGTCCACCCACGACACCAAGCGCAGCGAGGACGTGCGGGCCCGCCTCGCCGTGCTGGCCGAGCTGCCCGAGGAGTGGGCCGGGCTGGTGCGCGGCTGGCTGGACCGGCACCCGCTCACCGACCGGCCGCTGGCCCACCAGGTGTGGCAGAACCTGGTCGGCGCCTGGCCGCTGAGCCGGGAGCGGGCGCACGCCTACGCCGAGAAGGCCGCACGCGAGGCGGGGACGTCGACCACCTACACCGCGGTGGACGAGGAGTTCGAGGCGTCGCTGCACGCGCTGGTCGACGCCGCCTTCGACGACCCCACCACGCGCGCCGAGGTGGACCGCGTCGTCGAGCGGATCACCGCGCCCGGCCGGTCGAACTCGCTGGCCCAGAAGCTGCTGCAGCTGACGATCGCCGGCGTCCCCGACGTCTACCAGGGCACCGAGCTGTGGGACCTGTCGCTGGTCGACCCGGACAACCGCCGTCCGGTGGACTACGCGCAGCGCCGGCAGCTGCTGGCCGACCTCGACGGCGGGCAGGTCCCGGCCGTGGACGACTCGGGCGCGGCGAAGCTGCTGGTGGTCTCCCGGGTGCTGCGGCACCGCCGGGACCACCCGGAGGCCTTCGCCGGCCACACCCCGGTCGAGGCCACCGGCCCGGCCGCCGACCACGTCGTCGCCTTCGACCGCGGCGGGGTCGTCGCCGTCGCCACCCGGCTGCCGGTCCGGCTCGAGGCCGACGGCGGCTGGCGGGACACCGCGCTGGCGCTGCCCGGCGGCGGCTGGCGGGACCTGCTCACCGGCACCCGCACCGTGAGCGACGCCGCCGGCGCCCGCCTCGCCGACGTCCTGGCGCACCTCCCGGTCGCCCTGCTCGTCCAGGACTGAGCCGACGCTCCGCCCGCCCACCGGGCGGGCGGAGCGCCGTCAGTAGCGGATGGCGTCGATGACCTTGACGCGGACGGCGACCAGGGCCGGCAGCAGACCGGCCAGCGCCCCGACCCCGGCCGCGGCGACCAGGCCCTCGACTGCGGCCTGGACGGGGAAGCCCGGGACGTCGGCCAGCGGGACGCCGCCGTTGAACCAGTCGGCGACGGGCAGGTTGCGCACCACGACCACGGCCAGCCCCACGGCCACGACCCCGGCGAGCAGGGTCGCGACGACCGACTCGAGCATGATCGCGGCGAACACCCGGCCGGAGGTGGCGCCGAAGGACCGGCGGATGCCGATCTCCCGGATGCGCTGGCGCACGGCCATCATCCCGACGTTGAAGACGCCGAGCCCACCGAGCAGCAGGACGACCGCGCCCGCGCCGCGGATGGCCAGCCGGAGGGTGGCCAGGCCGTCGGCGACCCCCGGTGAGTCCAGCCGGTAGGCGCTGACCTGGTACCCGGGCAGCACCCGGCCCAGGTCGTTGGTCAGCGCGGTGACGACGTCGTCCACCTGGGCCGGCGGCACCCACAGCTCCAGCGAGCTGCCGCCCCCGTAGCCACCCGGGCCCTGGCCGCGACCCGGCGTCCCGGACTCGTCGATCCGGTAGACGACCGGGTAGTCGCCGCCGTCGTTCTTCACGACCCCGACGACGGTCGCGGTCACCGGCTCCGCGCCGCCGAGGACGACCGCGCGCGGTCCGGTGAAGGGTCCCCCGCCGAGCTGGTCCAGGACGAACTCGTTGACCACCAGCGCCGGGGACAGCGAGCTGCGGTCGGCGTCGACGAACCAGCGGCCGGCGATCGGCTCGATGCGGTGCAGGAACCCGTAGGACGGCGACACGTCCATCGTCTGCAGCTGCTGGGTGCCGGCCGGGAACCGCACCAGGGCGTCGGTGTAGGCGATGGAGGCGTACTGCGTGATGCCGTAGCGGGTGAGCAGGTCGCCGACCGCGGTGTCCCACTCGGCGCCGTCGGCCGCCGTGCCGGTCGCGACGTCGTAGGCCGACACCGACACGGTGGCCGAGCGGCCGCCGTACCGCTCGGCCTGCTCCTGCTGCACCTGGGTGACGATCAGGCCCAGCGCGGTCACGCCGGTCATCGCGAACACGGCCAGGAAGACCCCGACCAGGGAGAGCACGACGCGGGCCTTGTGCACCCGTACCTCGCTCCACGCCTCGGCGAGCGTGCCCAGCAGGCCGATCACGCGGGCACCCCGGCGGTGAGCCGGCCGGCCGCCAGCCTCAGCTGCCGGTCGGCGAGCGCGGCGATGGCCGGGTCGTGGGTGATGGTGATCAGCGCCGCCCCCTGTTCGGCGGTCGCCTCGGCGAGCAGGGCCATGACGGCGCGGCCGGTCTCGACGTCCAGCGCGCCGGTGGGCTCGTCGGCGAGCACGACCCGAGGACGGCGGACCAGCGCGCGGGCGATGGCCACCCGCTGCTGCTCCCCACCGGACAGCTTCTCCGGGATGGTGTCCAGGCGGGCGCCGAGACCCACCCGGTCCAGCATCTCGGCGGCCGTGCGGCGGCGGGTGAGGAAGGCCCGGCCGCGGGCGTAGAGCAGCGGTGCGGCGACGTTCTCGACCGCGGTGCGGCGGGGCAGCAGGTTGAACTGTTGGAAGACGAAGCCGAAGCACTCCCCGCGCAGCCGGGCCCGGCGCCGGCCCCGCAGCCGGGCGGTGTCCTGGCCGTCGAGCAGGTAGGCCCCCGACGTCGGGGAGTCCAGCAGGCCCAGCACGTTGAGCAGGGTGGACTTGCCCGAGCCGGAGCGGCCGACGACGGCGACGTGCTCGCCGGCGTCCACGGCGAGGTCGACGCCGGTGAGGATGGGCAGCACCCCGCCGTCGGGGAGCCGGACCTCGCGGCCGACCCCGGTGAGCTCGAGCTGGCTCATCCGCCGAACCCGCCCATGCCGCCGTCCACGACCGTGTCGTCGGGCACCGGCACGAACTCCAGCACCTGGTCGCCCTCGGCGACCCCGCCGGTGATCTGCACCAGGCTGCCGTCGTTGAGGCCCAGGGTCACCGGCGTCTCGACCGGGTCCCCGCCGTCGGGGCCGGCCAGCCAGACGGTGCCGTTCTGCACCGAGCCCTGGACGGCGGTGATCGGCAGGGTGAGCACGTCGGCGGCGGTGCCGGCGTCGACGTCGACGGTGGCCGCCATACCGGGGAACACCGCGGTGCCGGCGGGCACCGAGCAGCGGGCGGTGGTGCCGGGGGCGCCGGAGGTGCCGCCCGAGGGGTCCCCGCCGGTGGACGGGTCGGTGCCCGACGTCGACGTGGCGGCGCCGAGGGCCAGCCCGGCGCAGGTAAAGGGGGCCGGGCCACCCTGCACGGTCACCTCGGCGGTGGTCGGCGGCGCGAGCAGCCGGAACTGCTCGTCCTGGGTGAGGGTCGCGGTGATGGACAGCGTGCCCGGGGACAGCTCGCCCACGGTGTCGCCGACGGCCACCACCTGGTCCACCAGCGCCGTCATCGCCGTCAGGGTGCCGGCCGAGGCGGCCTTGACCGTGGTCGTGGTGACCAGCGGCTCGCGCGGGGTGACCACGGTGTTGCCGTCGGCGTCGGTGCTGGTCACCGGGTCGCGCTCGGTCTCCGAGCGGATCTCCAGCACCGGCTGGCCGGCGGTGACGGCGGCGCCCTGGGCGGCGAGCACCCGGCGGACGGTGCCGGCCGCGGTGGCCCGCACCGGCGTGGCCGGGTCGGCGGCGACGGTGCCCTGCACCGACACCACGTTGCTCACCGTGCCCAGGGACACCGGCACCAGCGGGCTGGCCAGGTCGACCGGCGGCGCCTCCGAGGGGCCCGAGGCCTGCTCGGTGGCCGGGCCGCGGAAGGCCAGCACCGCGAGGGCGACGGCGATCACCACCCACACCAGCAGTCGGAGGGTCGGCAGGACCACGGAACGCAGGGCTCTCATCGCGGCTCGTCTCGGTCGGCGGGTCGGCTGCGCAGCAAGCTAGCCGCCCGGCGAGGCCTTGGGGTCCTCCCGGAGTCCGATACGACGCCGTGTCGGGTCGTCCCCGGGGATGACCAGGCCCACGGTTGGCCGTCGCCGTCCCGGGCATGGACGCCCCGACCACCCCGTGCACCTCTGGAGGACCCCGCATGCCCCCGGCCCAGCCCACCGAGTTCGCCGTCTGGGCACCCCTCCCCGAACGGGTCCGCCTCCAGCTCGACGACGAGGTCCACCCGATGACCCGGGACGACGACGGCTGGTGGCGCACCGTCGTCGACGCCGCGCCGGAGGCCGACTACGGCTTCCTGCTCGACGACACCACCCCGGCCCGGCCCGACCCGCGCGGTCGCCGCCAGCCCGACGGCGTGCACGGGCTCTCCCGCCGCTTCGACCCGGCCGCGCACACCTGGGGCGACCGGGCGTGGACCGGCCGGCCGCTGGCCGGGAGCAGCGTCTACGAGCTGCACCTGGGCACCTTCACCCCCGAGGGCACCCTCGACGCCGCCGCGGCGAAGCTGGACCACCTGGTCGACCTCGGCGTCGGCTTCGTCGAGCTGCTGCCGGTGAACGGGTTCAACGGAACGCACAACTGGGGCTACGACGGCGTCGCCTGGTACGCGGTGCAGGAGACCTACGGCGGGCCGGCGGCCTACCAGCGGTTCGTCGACGCCTGCCACCAGCGGGGGCTGGGCGTCATCCAGGACGTCGTCTACAACCACCTCGGCCCGTCGGGGAACTACCTGCCCGAGTTCTTCCCGGTCTTCAGCGAGGGCGGGGCGAACACCTGGGGCGACTCGGTCAACCTGTCCGGCCCGCACTCCGACGAGGTGCGCCGGTACATCATCGACAACGCGCTGATGTGGCTGGGCGACATGCACGTCGACGGCCTGCGGCTGGACGCCGTGCACGCCCTGGTCGACGAGCGCGCCACGCACGTGCTGGAGGAGCTGGCCGCCGAGGTCGACGCGCTGTCGGTCGCCGTCGGCCGGCCGCTGACCCTCATCGCCGAGAGCGACCTCAACGACCCGCGGATGGTGACCCCGCGCGCCTCGGGCGGGCTGGGCATGACCGCGCAGTGGAGCGACGACTTCCACCACAGCCTGCACGCCGTTCTCACCGGAGAGGGCCAGGGCTACTACCGCGACTTCGCCGACGCCGGCCTCGCCGGGCTGGCCAAGGTGCTCACCGGTGCCTTCCTGCACGACGGCGCCTGGTCGTCGTTCCGCAAGCGGCACCACGGCCGGCCGGTGGACACCACCCGGCTGCCCGGCTGGAAGTTCCTGGCCTACCTGCAGGACCACGACCAGATCGGCAACCGGGCCACCGGTGACCGCATCTCGGCGACCCTGTCCCCCGCGCAGCTCGCCGTCGGCGCCACCATCACGCTGACCAGCCCGTTCACCCCGATGCTGTTCATGGGCGAGGAGTGGGGCGCGAGCACCCCGTGGCAGTTCTTCACCAGCCACCCCGAGCCCGAGCTGGGCAAGGCCACCGCCGAGGGCCGGATCGGGGAGTTCGCCGAGCACGGCTGGGACGCCGCGGAGGTGCCCGACCCGCAGGACCCGCAGACCTTCACCCGCTCGAAGCTGGACTGGTCCGAGCTCGACCGCGACCCGCACGCCGGGCTGCTGCGGGTGCACACCGACCTGCTGGCGCTGCGGCGGGCCCACCCGGAGCTGGTCGACGCCGACCTCACCCGGGTCGCGGTCGACCACGACGAGGCCGAGCGCTGGCTGGTGGTCCGCCGCGGCTCGCTGCGCGTGGTGGCCAACCTGGCCGACGAGCCGCGCACCGTGGACCTGGACGCCGCCCCCACCGAGGTGCTGTTCGCCACCGGTGAGCTGCCCGGCCTGGACGGCGCGACGGTCACGCTGCCCGCGCACTCGGCGGCCGTGCTGGCCACCCGGTGAGGGGTCTGGTCCCGCCGAGCGGGTCCCGGCTGGACGACACAGCGGTCACCGAGGCGTACCGGCCGCCGGACGGCCGGTTCGTCCGGGCGAACTTCGTGCACGCCCTGGACGGCGCCAGCAGCGTCGACGGCGTCTCGGCCGGGTTGGGCTCGGACGCCGACCAGCGCGTGTTCACCGTGCTGCGGGCGTGGTGCGACGCCGTCCTCGTCGGGCACGGCACCGCCGCGGCGGAGGGGTACGGCCCGCTGGAGGCCGACTCCGACGTCGGCCGGCTGCGCACCGCACTGGGCCGCCCGGCCACCGCCCCGGTCGTGGTGGTGTCGAAACGGGCCTCGCTGTCCCCCGGTGACCGCCTCGCGGTACCCGGGACCTGGCTGGTCACCTGCGGCTCCTCCGACGCCGACCGGCGCGCGGCGCTGACCGACGCCGGCGTCCGGGTGCTGGTCAGCGGGGACGACGACGTCGACCTGGCCGCGGCCCTGGACGCGCTGGCCGCCGAGGGCATCGAGTCGGTGCTCTGCGAGGGCGGGCCGTCGCTGTTCCGCGACGCGGTCGCCGCCGGGCTGGTCGACGAGCTGTGCCTGACCACCGCGCCCCTGCTGACCGGCGGCGCACCCGGGGTGCTCGGCGGGAACGCGCTGCCCGCCCCGGTGCAGGCCCGCCTGGTGCAGCTGCTCGAGGAGGACGGCGTCCTCGTCGCCCGCTACGCCCTCACCCGCTGACGGCACGGGCGGGTGGTCCGGCCGGAGCCGGACCACCCGCCCTGTCGTGCGCGCGTGCGATCAGGCCTGGTCAAGCCGGTAGTCGATCCCAAAGCTTACCGAGTCCGACTGCACCAGGTTGTTGTCCGCCCGATCCGGCAGGGTCACCGTGACCACGGCGCAGAAGCCCTCACCGGCAGGAACGGCCTGGTCCCGCGCGACCGCGCCGTCGAACTGAGCGAAGGTCGGCGGGCTGAAGGAACTGGGCACATCGCGGTCCTCGCACTCTTCACGGGTCGCCGGACCGTAGATCGCAGAACCGGTCAGCTGGTCGACCAGCTCCCCCGCACCCGGCTGCGTGTCGTCGCACGAGGTGTCGTTGGCACCGTTGCGCTGCTCGGCCGGGACACAGCCGTTCTCCAGGTCGGACAGAATGCGGAAGGTGGCCGTCACCGTGCCCGGGAGGTTTCCCGCGTTCTCCACGTAGAACTGGTAGTCGACGGTGTCACCCGGGGCGAGGTTCTCGATCACGGCTTCGTCGCTGACGACGTTGCCATCGCGCTGGAGGTACAGGGTCCCGGCCTGAGCGCCCGAGACATCGCTGGAGTCCTGGTCGCTGAAGGCGGCGAAGGTGCCGCTGGCGCCGAAGGCGACGAGGGCCGCGCCACCCATGGCGGCCGAGGCGAGGACGATCTTCTTCACGGTGCTCTCCTGACGTGTTCGCCGCTCTGCGACGCCTGCTCGCCGGCCCCTGCTCGGCGAATGCGTCGAGGTTCGCCTCACGCACAGCACACCCACATCGTCAGTTCTGAGGATCGTCAGCCGTCCGTGTCGAGAGTCGCTACGCAACAGTTCCGCATCGTCACTCTGGGCTCATGGACTGTCCCCTGATCGTGTGATGTGGTTCGCACCGACCACGGGGGGTCGGTTGATGCGGGGAAGCTGGAGGTCGCGCGGGGTGCGCGGCCGCTCGTCGAGCTCGGTCCGTCGCGCAGCGGTGCGCGCCGGCGAAGTCGTCGCCGGGCGCGGTGGGGCCGTCCTCGGTGTCGCTGGGGTACTCCTGGTGGTCGCGCCGTGGGACGACCGGCACCAGCTGCTCGTGCTGGCTGCCTCGTTGGCCTTCCTCGCCGCCGGGGCAGCCCACCTGATGCGGGGCCGGCTGACCGGGAGCGGCAGCAGCCGCCAGCTCGGTGCCGCGCTGGTGATCCTCGGGCTGCACCTGCCTGCGTCCTTCGTCGTCCGCGTCCTCCTCGACGGCGACGCAGCCGTCCTCGCCCGGGCCACCGAGGCCGCCATGGTCGCGGCGGCCGCGGTGTGCGCGCTCCGCGCCCTCGTCCCCCGGGCCCCGGCCGTGCTGCGGCGAGGACTCGTCGCCGCCGTGACCGGCATCGCCGTCCTGCTCCTGGGGCTGCTCGGCTCGTCCGACCCCGGCACCGTACGTGGCGCATTGGCGGCCGGGTTCCTCGGCGCGGCCCTGCTCTGGGCGGCCGTCGCCGTGGTCGCCGACCGCGCCGACCCCCTCGGCGACAGCGGACGGGCGTCGTCGCAAGCGGTCGCGCTCGTCGCTGCTGCCCTCGCCATCGGCACCGCGTGCACCGGGGTGTCGGCCGTTGTCCCGCCCGGTCCGCTGGTGGGTGGCCTGGTCGACCTGTTGCTCCTCGGGGCCGGCGTCCTCGCCGCCGCAGCGGCCCTCCGTCGCATCGGGGACGCCCTGGACGGGCAGGAGCGGTACGTTGCCGGGCTGGTCGAGCAGCTGGCACAGCACGAGCTCGTGCTGCAGCAGACGAGGGGCTGCCTGCACGACGCGCGCGCCGCCCTGGCCGGCATCCAGGCAGCCACGTCCGCGTCCCACCACCCCGCCGTCCGGTCCGATCCCCGACGGCGCCAGCAGCTGGAACGCGCGACCGCCGACGAGATGCGCCGGCTCCAACGCATGCTGCGCATGCCCGAGCGCCCTGCAGCCGTGGCCGAGGTGGACCTCGACGTCCTCCTGTCCAGCCTGGTGACGGTGCACCGCGAACGCGGCCTGCGGGTGCGGTGGGACGGCGGAACAGGCACGCCGGTGCGCACCGATGGCGACGCCGTCGCCGTGATCGTCGGCAACCTCCTCGGCAACGCGCTGGTGCATGCCCCGGGCGCCCTGGTGGAGGTCCGGGTCCGCGTAGCAGAGGTACTGACCATCCAGGTCAGCGACGACGGCCCCGGCCTGACCGACCTGCAGCGGCTCGGTGCGTTCGAGGCCGGCGCACGGCGGGACGGCAGCCCGGGTGAGGGCATCGGCCTCGCCCTGTCCCGCGACCTCGCCCGCCGGCACGGCGGCGACCTCGTCTCGCGGCCGGCGACCGCCGGCGCGACGTTCCGGCTCACCCTGCCGGTCCATCCGCTACCCGTCCCCGTCGAGCCGCTGCCGGGCACCGGCGTGGTCGACGGCCGCACCGGGCTGAGGCTGGCCGGGTGACCGGGTCGGTGCTCGTGGTGGACGACCACGTGCTGTTCGCGCAGTCGGTCTCCTACGCGCTCGAGACCGGCGGCGCAGTCGTCGAGGTGGTGACCCCCTCCTCGGCAGCCGCAGTGCTGGACGCCTGCCGCTCCGCCGCGCCCGCGACCGTGCTGCTGGACCTGCACCTGGGCGACGACCTCGACGGCCTGGACCTCATCGAACCCATCGTCTCCGTCGGCTGCAGGGTCCTGGTCCTCACCGGCGAGCAGGGGGACGACGTCTGGGGGACGGCGCTCGAGCAGGGCGCATCGGTGGTTCTGCCGAAGGACGTGGACGTCGACGAGCTCGCCCGCACCGTGCGGCGTGTGCAGACCGGGGAAGACGTCGTCGACCCCGGGCGCAGGCATGCCCTGCTCGCCGCCGCTCGGCACACCCGCGCCGGAGTCGCCGAGCGCCTCGCGGTGTTCGAGCACCTGACACCGCGCGAGGCAGAGGTGCTCCGCCACCTCGCTGCCGGTCTACCGGCCGCCGCGATCGCCTCGTCGGCGCACGTGAGCGAGGCAACCGTGCGGACGCAGATCAGGGCTGTGCTGAGCAAGCTCGGTGTCCAGTCCCAGCTGCAGGCCGTGGCCGCCGCCCGGCGAGCCGGCTGGCTGGACCGGCCGGAGCCCGGCTCAGCTCGCCGGGTCGGGCGCCGGCTCCTCGGTCGCTGACGTCCCCGTCTCGGCAGGGGGCTCCTCGCCTGCGTCGTCGGACCCGGTCGAGGGCGGCGCGTCGCCGACGGGTGTCTCAGCAGCCCTCGGTTCCTCCGCAGCCGGCGGAGGTGAGGTCCCGGCCTCCGGCGCGGCGCCGGGCCCGGGCGCCGTCTCGACGCCGGGGGACGCACCGCTGACCGGAGGTGCTGCAGGCGAGGAGGAGCCGCCTCCCCCGACCGGCTCCTCCCCCACCGATGCACCCGGGTCGTCGGCAGTCGAGCGGCCCCCCTCGTCCGCACCCCCGTCCTCGGCAACCAGCCGGACGGGCACGTCGACCAGGTCGGAGAACCCACCGGGGACCTGCGCGACCCGGATGCGGAGCAGGCCGAGGACATCCTCCGTGCCGACGCCCTCGGCGGCCGCGACCGCGAGGCGGTGCGCCCCGGGTCCTTGCCCGGCCCCGATCACCTGGGCCGGGGCGCACTTGGCCACCGACCGGACCACGGCGCCGGAAGCGACGTCGAGCACAACGCCGTTCATGGCGCCGGCCTCCCCGGCGCAGCCGGGTTCCCCGTTCACCGGGAGCAGCTGCACCGAGAGCTCCCACCGGAGCTGCCCGGTCACCGTGACCTCCACGTCCCCGCCGTCCTCCAGTGCCGGTGGCGACGTCGGCTGACCGTCCGCACCGTCGAGCTGGACGTCGAGGGACAGGACGGCGGCCTGCGCCGCGCCGTCGACGACCGCCTGGTCCGACAGCAGAGCCAGCGTCGACGACCGGTTCGCATCGGGGGCACCGGCCAGGACGACCGCCAGCACGCCGACGGACAGGACACCCATCTGTCGGCCCCTCATGCCCGCTCCCCCCGACGTCGTCGCAGGACCAGGAACAGCAACCAGAGCAGGACGGTGGTCCCCAGCAGCAGGGCCGCCAGGGCCAACGGGTCGTCGAGCAACCGCTCAGCCGACTCGGACTGCACGTCGGTGCCCTCCGCGCCGACCGAGACGTCAGCGGTCGCCTCGCCCACCGGACGTTCCACGGATCCGGTAGCGGACCGGTCGGTCACCGCGCCCGGGGCGGCACCCCCGACGACCCGACTCGTGCCACCTGGGCCACCGGCGACCGTGCTGGCGTCACCGTTCCCGGCCTCGACGGGGGACGCAACACCCGAGGACAGCTGCCCCGGGCCCGTCGCCACCACCGGCGGGGCCGCGGCCCCGACCTCCGCGCCCGGCCCGCCCGCCACGAGGAACAGAGAGATGTCCAACGCGTCGGACTGCGCGAGGTCGTCGTCGGGCCCGCCCGGGAAGTCGATCGTCAGGACCAGGCACTCGGGGCCGAGGATGTCCACCCGGGCGGCACCCGACCCCATCAGGTCCAGCGGCTGGGCCGCTGTTGCCGGTACGCACGACCCACCCTCGTACCGGCCGGCAGCGACGGCGGCCGACACCATCGAGGCAAGATCGCCCCCGTCGTCGTCGCACGAGGTGTCGCCGGCCGCGAGCTCCGGCCGGAGGCAACCGTTCTCCTGCTGGTCGAGCGAGGCCACCGAGACGGCGAGCTGGTCTGCGCGGGACGCCCATGCATCGGGGAGGTCGACCGTGGTGCTCCACTGCGCCCCCGGCACCAGAGCGACATCCGCCTGCGCGGGGACGGGGACGAGGACGACCGACGCGGCCAACACCAGGCTCCCGAGCACGCGGACCGGGAGGCATGACGGCACCCCGACAGGGTGGTGCTCGAGTAGCCGGTCGGGCATCGTCAGTTTCGATGATGCGGTTGATCGCCGGTGTCGCCCAGCATCGTGGCGTGCGATCTGCCGTGCGGTACCTCCGGCTGGTCCTCGCCTGGGTCCTGGGTCTCGTCCTGCTCGGCACCACCGCGACCGCACTCGGTGTGGCCGTCTACCCGCAGGTGACGGGCGGGCAGGCCCTGGCGGTGCTGAGCGGGAGCATGGAGCCGGGCATCCCCGTGGGCGGGATGGTCTTCACCCAACCGGTCGACCCGGACGAGGTCGCTGTCGGCCAGGTCATCACCTTCGTGCGGCCCGGCGGCGCCGGCGAGCTGGTCACCCACCGCGTGGTCGGGGTGGACACCACTGGCCTCGAACCCGCCTTCACGACGCGGGGTGACGCCAACGACGTGGCCGACCTGGAGCCGGTCCCGGCGTCCGCGGTGGTGGGTACCCCTCGCTGGGTGGTGCCTGAACTGGGGCGCCAGGCCGCCGTGCTGCACAGCCCGAAGGGCTTGGGCGCGCTGGTCCTCCTGGTCTGCGCCGTCGTCGCGCTGGCGCCCGGTCGGCCGTCCCTCCAGGAGTCGGCAGACCCTGCGGGCGACGCCGAGCGACCCGACGAGGTGCGTCCGCCGCTGCGGTTGGTCTGAGCGGCCCGCTACGCCATCGCCCCGTGCCTGCTTGACTGCACGGGTGGACCTGCCCGTGATGCCCCCGGTCAAGCCGATGCTGGCGAAGGCGGCGACGACGGTGCCCGAGGGCGACTTCTTCTACGAGCCCAAGTGGGACGGCTTCCGCTGCATCGTCTTCCGCGACGGCGACGAGGTGGAGCTGGGCAGCCGCAACGAGCGCCCGCTCACCCGCTACTTCCCCGAGGTGGTCGAGGCGGTCAAGGCGCAGCTGCCCGAGCGGTGCGTCGTGGACGGCGAGATCGTCGTGCCGCGCGGCGACCGGCTGCACTTCGAGTCCCTGCTGCAGCGCATCCACCCGGCGAAGTCGCGGGTGGACAAGCTGGCCGCGGAGACCCCGGCGTCCTTCCTGGCCTTCGACGTCCTGGCCCTGGGCGACGAGTCGCTGCTCGAGGCCCCGTTCCGGGAGCGGCAGGCCCGGCTGCGCGAGGCGCTGGCCGGCGTGCAGGCACCCGTGCACGTCACCACGCTGACCACCGACGCCGAGGTCGCCCGCCGCTGGTTCGACGAGTTCGAGGGCGCGGGTCTGGACGGCGTGGTCGCCAAGCCCGCCGACTCCCCCTACGCCCCCGACCAGCGCCTGATGACCAAGGTCAAGCACGTGCGGACGGCGGACGTCGTGGTGGCCGGGTTCCGCTGGCACAAGACCTCCACGCCGGAGAAGCCGCTGGTGGGGTCGCTGCTGCTGGGCCTGCACCGCGACGGCGAGCTGCAGCACATCGGCGTGGCCGCCTCCTTCACCACCAAGCGCCGCGGCGAGCTGGTCGAGGAGCTCGCCCCGTACCGCACCACCGCCCTGGACGAGCACCCCTGGGGCGGCTGGGCCAACGCGCAGGCCGAGTGGTCCGAGGGCCACCCCGGGCAGCGGATGCCGGGGGCGCAGAGCCGCTGGAACGCCGGCAAGGACCTGTCCTGGGTGCCGCTGCGACCCGAGCTGGTGGTCGAGATCCGCTACGACCAGCTGGAGGGCCAGCGGCTGCGGCACACCGGGCAGTTCCAGCGCTGGCGGCCGGACAAGGACCCCGCCGACTGCACCTACGACCAGCTCGACGTGCCGGTCCGGTACGACCTCGCGGAGGTCCTGGGGGGCTGAGAGATGGGGCACGAGGGACCGACGGGACGGGCGTGACGGCCCGGGGCCTCCTAGGGTGGTCCACCGTGAGTGCCCCGTCCCGCCGTCCCGCCGTCCTGGTGGCGCTGCTGTCCGTCGTCCTCGTGGTGCTGTCGGCCTGCTCGTCCTCCGACTCCCCCGACGACGCCGCGACCAGCTCCTCGGCCGCGCCGACCACGCCGACCGAGCCGTCGGTGGCGCCGGTGGAGTGGACCGACTGCACCGCCGACATCGCGCCGATCATCGCCGGGCGCCCCGGCGCCGACCGGCCGCTGACCTTCGGCTGCGGGCAGATCGAGGTGCCGCTGTCCTACGACGACCCGACCGGGCCCACCCTGTCGCTGTTCGCCGTGCGGGCCGTCTCGGGCACCCAGGCCGACCGCATCGGCTCCCTGGTGGTCAACCCCGGCGGCCCGGGCCTGTCGGCCACCGACGCCGCCGTGCAGTCCGCGCTCACCCTGCCCGACGCCGTGCTGGCCCGCTTCGACGTCGTCGGCGTCGACCCCCGCGGCGTGGGTCTGTCCCAGCCGGTCACGTGCATCGACGACGCGACCAAGGACGAGCTCACCGCCGCCGAGCCGCGGCCGACCACGGCCGACCAGCTGGACGCCGCCTTCGGGCTCGCCGACGACGTCGCCGCCGGCTGCGTGGACGAGTACGGCGAGGGCCTGGGCGCCTTCTCCACCGTCGACTCCGCCCGCGACCTCGACGTCGTCCGGCAGGCCGTCGGCGACGAGCAGCTGACGTACCTGGGCTACAGCTACGGCACCACCCTCGGCTCCACCTACGCCGAGCTGTTCCCCGACGAGGTCCGCGCGCTGGTGCTCGACGGCGCGGTCGACCCCGACGCCAGCCGGCAGGACGCCGCCGAGGCCCAGGCCCAGGGCTTCGAGGCGGCCTTCGACGCCTTCGCCGCGAACTGCACCTCGCTGGTCAGCGGCTGCCCGGTCGGCGCCGACCCGCGCACGGCGGTCAACGACCTGCTCACCCAGGCCGAGACCGCGCCCATCCCGTCCAGCCGGGAGGGCGAGACCCGTCAGGCCACCCCCGGCCTGGTGCTGGCCGCCGTCCGGTCCGCGCTGTACAACCCGGCCGCCTGGCCGCAGCTGGCCCAGTCGCTGGCCGCCGCGCAGCAGGGCGACTCCGCCGGCGTCCTCACCCTGGCCGACACCTTCACCGGCCGGGCCGACGACGGCACCTACACCAACACCATCGACGCCAACATCACCGTCAGCTGCGCGGACACCGACGAGGACTACTCGCAGTCCGACGTGCGCACCCTGGTCGCCGACTGGGGCACCCGGTACCCGCTGTTCGGCGCCGACGCCGCGCTGTCGCTGTACACCTGCACCCCGTGGGACGCCCCGCGCACCCCGCTGCCCGACCGCGACGCCGAGGGCGCCGCGCCGATCCTGGTGATCGGCACCCAGGGCGACCCGGTGACGCCGTTGCCCGGTGCGGTGGACATGGCCGAGGACCTGACCTCGGGCGTGCTGCTGACCTGGCAGGGCAGCGGGCACACCGCCTACCCGAAGTCGCAGTGCGTCACCGACGCGGTCAACGCCTACCTCGTCGACCTGGCCGCGCCCACCGCCGACCTGACCTGCCCCGCCTGACCGGCTCGCACCCACCCGCCCGTCCGGCCCTAGGGTTCCGGGATGGCCCGCACCGCACCCGTCGTCCTCGAGGTCGGTGACCACGAGGTCCGGGTCTCCAGCCCGGACCGCGTGGTCTACGACGCCACCGACCGCACCCCGGCGTTCACCAAGCTCGACGTCTGCCGGTACGCCGCCGAGGTCGGCGCGGTGTGGCTGGCCAGCATCGGCGGCCGGCCGACGGCCATGGAGCGCTGGCCCGACGGCTGGCACGAGGGCATGCGGCTGGCCACCGGCCCCGGCGACAAGGACGCCGACGGCTTCTACCAGAAGCGCCTCCCCCGGGGCGCGCCCGACTTCGTGCCGACCGCACGGGTGGCCTTCCCCAGCGGCCGCACCGCAGACCTGCTCTGCCCCTCCCAGCCCGCCGACCTGGTCTGGGCCGCGCAGATGGGGACGCTGACCTTCCACCCCTGGCCGGTCCGGGTGCCCGAGGTCGACTCCCCCGACGAGCTGCGGCTGGACCTGGACCCGCAGCCGGGCACCGGGTTCGCCGACGCCCGCCGGGTGGCCGGTGTCGCCCGCGAGCTGCTCGAGGAGCTGGGCCTCACCGGCTACGCGAAGACCAGCGGCAACCGGGGCGTGCACGTCTACGTGCGGATCGCCACCGGGCACAGCTTCGAGGACGTCCGGCACGCCGCGATCGGCTTCGGCCGGGAGCTGGAGCGCCGCGACGGCGGGGTCACCACCGCGTGGTGGAAGGAGGAGCGCGGCGAGCGGGTGTTCGTCGACTTCAACCAGAACAACCGCGACCGCACCATCGCCGGTGCCTGGAGCCCCCGCGCCCGGCCCGGGGCGCCGGTGAGCACCCCGCTGACCTGGGCCCAGCTGGCCGAGCTGGACGACCCGGCCGAGCTGAACCTGGCCACCGTCCCGGAGCGGCTGGCCGACGGCGATCCGTGGGCCGGGATGGACGACGTCGCCCACGACCTGGCACCGCTGCTGCGGCTGTGGGAGACCCTGCCCGGCGGCGAGCTCAACTTCCCGCCGGACTACCCGAAGATGCCCGGTGAGCCGCCGCGGGTGCAGCCGAGCAAGAAGGTCGCCGCGCACTGGGACGCCGAGGGCAACCGGGTCGACACACCCTCCTGAGGGGTGCCCGTGCACGGGGGACTGGACAGGTGTGGTTAGGGTTCAGACGTCGGGAAGGCTCTGTAAGTGGCAGGACCCCGACGTACGACCTCAGCTAGGAGCGAGCAATGCCCGAAGGAACTGTGAAGTGGTTCAACGCGGAGAAGGGGTTCGGCTTCGCCACCCCTGACGGCGGCGGCCCGGACGTCTTCGTCCACTACTCGGCGATCCAGACCAGCGGGTACCGCTCGCTCGACGAGGGTCAGCGCATCTCGTTCGACGTCGAGCAGGGCCAGAAGGGCCCGCAGGCTGCGAACGTCAACCCGCTCTGAACCACTGAGCGGGGGCTGATCCCAGCCACCTGAACCACCGGCAGCGCCCCCCGACCTCACGGTCGGGGGGCGCTGCTGCGTCTACGGGGTGCGCTCAGTGCGCCCGGGGCACGTAGCCGCCGATGAGCGCGCTCATCAGCAGCGCCCCGTCGTGCTCGCCCACCGCGGCCGCGGCGTCGGCCAGCGCGCGCCACCGGGCCCGCTCGACGTCGGTCGGGGCGTGGGTGGCACGGGCCTCCAGCTGCTCGCCGAGCCGCTCCCACTCCGACTGCGGGGTGGGCCAGAGGCCGGTCAGCCGGCGGGCCTCGCCGGAGATGCCGGTGACGCGGACGACGTCGCCGGCGACGTTGGTCAGCGCGGCGACGTAACCGGTGTCGACCAGCCCGCGGATCGACGCGACGACCTCCGCGCGGGGCAGGCCGCTGGCGGGGACGACCTGGCCGAGGTAGGGCGCTCCCCCGTGCTCGGGGCTGTCCACGAGCCGGGCGACGGCGCGCAGCACGGGCAGGTCGCGGGTGAACCAGGAGTCGGGCAGGAGTTCGGGCACCGGGCCACGCTACGCGCCGCATGATCATGAGCCGGGGTCATGAGCCCGGCGAAGATTGTCACCTGCTGTTCATGGACCTGGGCACAGCTCGCTGACAGGATCGGGAGACCCCCTGACCGGCGAACGGCCGCACCCGGCCGCGAGGAGAACCGTGTCCCACTCCCGTTCCGCCCGCCCCGCCGTCCTCGGCGTCGCGGTGGGCGCCCTGGTCGCCGGCGGCCTGGTGACCACCGCCGCCCCGGCCGCCGCCGCCCCCACCGACGCCCGGATCACCGAGATCCACTACGACAACGCAGGTACCGACTCGGGCGAGGCGATCGAGGTCACCGCCCCGTCCGCGGAGGACCTGACCGGCCTGTCCCTGGTGCTCTACAACGGGAACAGCGCTGCGGCCGCCACCACCTACGGCACCAAGGCAGTCCCGGCCTCCGACACCGGCATCGCCGTCGTGACCTACCCGGCCAACGGCATCCAGAACGGCTCCCCCGACGGCGTCGCGCTCGTCGCCGCCGACGGCACCGTGGTGCAGTTCCTGTCCTACGAAGGCGTGGTCACCGCCAGCAACGGCCCGGCCGCCGGCCTCACCAGCACCGACATCGGCGTCTCGGAGACCGGGGACCAACCCGCCGGGCAGTCGCTCCAGCTCGTCGACGGCGCCTGGACCGGACCGCTGGCGTCCACCTTCGGCAGCCCGAACGGCGGGGGCGGCACCGACCCCGAGCCCGAGCCCGAGCCGACCGGCCCGGACTGCACCGCCACGGCCGTCCCGATCGGCAGCGTGCAGGGCTCCGGCGCCGCGACCCCGGTCGCCGGCCAGCAGGTGACCGTCCGCGGCACCGTCGTCGCCGACCTGCAGGACGGCGGCCTCGACGGCTTCCACGTCCAGGACGCCGGTGACGGCGACCCGGCCACCTCCGACGCCGTCTTCGTCTACGCCCCCGGCGGCCGCCAGGTCGACCTCGGCGACGTCGTCACCGTGACCGGCACCGCCGCGGAGTTCCCGGCGGACGACCCGCTGGCGGTCACCCAGCTGACCCAGGCGTCCTACAGCGAGTGCGGCACCGCGGAGCTCCCCGAGCCCGCCGTGCTGCCGATCCCCAGCGACGACGCCACCCGCGAGGCGTACGAGGGCATGCTCGTCACCCCGGGCACCGAGCTGACCGTCTCCGAGCTGTTCGACCTGACCAGCTTCGGCGAGGTGCTGCTGTCCTCCGGCGGCCGCCTGCTCTCCCCCACCCAGGCCGCCGACCCCGGTGCCCCCGCCGCGGCCGTCGCCGCGGAGAACGTGCTGCGCTCGATCACCCTCGACGACGGCCGGTCCACCCGGCTCGCCTCGGGGAGCGTCCCGCCCTACCTGGCCCCCGGTGACCCGGTCCGGATCGGCGACACCGCCGACCTCGGCCCGGTCGTCCTCTCGGCCGGCTTCGGCACCTGGCGCCTCCAGCCGGCCGGCGGCGACACCTCGGGGACGACGTTCACCCCGACCAACCCGCGCACCGCGGCCCCCGCACCCGTCGGTGGGGACCTGCGGGTGGCCGACTACAACGTGCTGAACTACTTCGTCACCTTCGGCGGGGCCTCCCGCGGGGCGGCGGACGAGGCCGAGCTGGCCGAGCAGCAGGCGAAGATCGTCGCCGGTCTGCGCGCCCTGGACGCCGACGTGATCACCCTGCACGAGATCGAGAACTCCGCGATCACCACGCCGGCGACCCCGTACCGCGCGGTGGAGACCCTGCTGGCCGCGCTGTCGGCCGCCGACGGGCACACCTGGGCCTACGCCCCCGCCCACGAGGACAGCGACGTCATCACCAACGCGGTCGTGTACCGCACCGACGTCCTGGCCCCCGTCGGCGAGCCGGTGGCCTACACCAGCCCGGCCTTCGACAACGCCCGCAGCCCGATCGCCCAGACGTTCCGCACGCTCGACGGCGGCGAGGTCTTCAGCGTGGTCGCCAACCACCTCAAGTCCAAGGGCAGCGCCTGCGCCACCGGCAACGACGACACCGTCGGCGGGGCGGGCAACTGCAACGGCGACCGCACCCAGCAGGCCACCGAGCTGGTCGCCTTCGCCCAGCAGGTCGCGCAGACCAGCGGCGACCCCGACGTCCTGCTGACCGGCGACTTCAACTCCTACCGGTACGAGGACCCGCTGGACGTCGTCCGCGGCGCGGGCTACACCGAGCTCGGCGAGACCTTCGCGCCCGACGAGTACAGCTACGTCTTCGACGGCGGCTCGGGCTCGCTGGACCACGCCTTCGCCACCCCGTCCCTGGCCGCCCAGGCCACCGGGCTGACGGTGTGGGAGACCAACGCGGTGGAGTCCTTCGCCTACCAGTACGACTCGGGCGTGGACCCGCTCTACGCGCCGGACCCGTACCGGGCCAGCGACCACAACCCGACCGTCATCGGCTTCACCCTCGACGCCCCGGCCACCGCCGCGGTGGACGAGGACCGGCCCTTCCGCGGTGACCGGGTCACCGTCACCGGCACCGGGTTCGCCCCGGGCGAGCGGGTCACGGTGACCATCGGTGGCCGCTCGGCGGGCTCGGGCACCGCCGACGCGCAGGGCACCGTGGTGCTCCAGCCGCGGGTGCCGGTGCTGCTGGGCCCCGGCGAGCAGCCGGTGGTGCTGACCGGCACCTCCGGCGACACGGCCGGCACCTCGATCACCCTGCGGTCGCTGCTGCAGGAGCTGGTGGACCGGCTGCTGGGCCTGTTCGGCTGACCACCGGCCACCCCCGCCCCCGGCCGGGGGCGGGGGTGGCGGCCCGGTCGTACCGTGGCATGCATGACGCAGCACCCCGGGACCTCGACCGACAAGCAGCCCGCCGTCACCAGGAGCGAGCAGGAGTGGCGGGCCCAGCTCTCGCCCGAGGAGTACGCGGTCCTGCGCCAGGCCGGCACCGAGCGGCCCTGGACCGGGGAGTACGTGGACACCACGACCGTGGGCGTCTACCACTGCCGGGCCTGCGGCGCCGAGCTGTTCCGCTCGGAGACCAAGTTCGACTCGCACTGCGGCTGGCCCTCGTTCTACGAGCCCTCCGCGCGCGACAACGTGGTGCTGAAGTCGGACCGGTCGCTGGGCATGGTGCGCACCGAGGTGCTGTGCGGCACCTGCCACAGCCACCTGGGCCACGTCTTCGACGACGCGCCGCAGACCCCCACCGGCGACCGCTACTGCATCAACTCCGTGTCGATCTCGCTCGCCCCCGCGGAGAACTGAGCAGTCCTGCTCAGGTGCGGCACGGTGCCCGCCCACCAGGGTGGGCACCGTGCGCCCCACCACCACCGCCGTCGCCGGTGCCCTCGCCTCCGCCGTCCTGCTGACCGCCCTCGCCGGGTGCATGACCCGGCCCGAGGACGTCGCAGCCGCCCGGGCCCAGTGGGCCACGCTGCCGGCCGAGGTGCACGACGCGCTCGGCGTCGGTGAACCCGAGGGCGAGGCCTGGGGCAGCATCGGCGAGCACTGGTCGATCAGCGCACCCGTCCGCCTGGACACCCCCGAGGCGTCGCCCCTCCTCGCCGCGACCCTCACCGCCCGCTGCCACGCGGTCGTCGACGCCCTCGCCGGCCAGGACGTGCAGGCCTACGGGGTCCTGCCGCTGGTCCCCGGCGTGGTGCGGGCGACCGACGAGACCTGCGCCCGCGGCCTGGCACTGGGCAGCTGGTCGACCACGCCCGGGTCTCCCGACTCGGTCGGCCGGTGGGCCGAGGAGGGCGAGCTGGCCCTCGGCCGCGAGCGCGACGGCCGGGCCGAGATGCTCGCCCTGACCGTGCGGCTGGACGACGCCACGCTGGACACCACCAGCACGATCCCGCCGTGGACCCAGGAGCTGGCGCCCTTCGACGCGGCCGCCTGGGACGCCGAGCTCACCCGCGTCGCCGCCGTCCTGCCCGTGGAGGTGACCTCGGGGACGACACCGCCCGAGCGGGTCGTGGTCGCCGTCCCGGCCGGGACGGCGATCTCCGCGACCGCGTCGTGCACCCCCGGCGAGCGGCCCACCCGGGTGGTGGTCCGCTCGGCGTCCACCACCGCCGTGGGCTCGTCGGTCACGACCGGCCCGGTCAACCCGGACGAGCCGCCCGGCGGGGACCCCCGGGTCGACTGCGGGGCCGGGACGGCGACCGGGCCGCTGCGGCCGTCGCTGACCTACACCGACACCGCCGGGCAGGAGGTCGACGTCGCGCTGGTCTGGCTGTCCGACCGGCCGGTGTGGGGGAGCAGGCCGTCGACGACCCTGAGCGCCGGCTGAGCGTGCGGAGGTGCACCCCGTGAACCGCCCGCCCCGTCCCCGCCGCCACGGCGCCGCGATCGCCTCCGGCTGGGTGCTCGGCGCCCTCGCCGCGCTGCCCGCCCTGGCGATCGCGCCCTGGATGCTCATCGGGCTGATGGTCGGGATCGACGGCCGCAACATCTCCTCCGGCGAGCCCGGCCCGACCGACTGGGGCGCGATCCTGGTCTGCTCGACGGCCCTGCTGGTGTGCGTCGCCGGCCCCGTGCTGGTCGGCTGGGGCAGCTGCCGGCTGCTGGACCTGGCGCTGCGCGGCCGCTCAGGCCAGCCCGGCCACCAGCTCCCCCGCTGAGCGACGGGTGCCGGTGTAGAACGGGATCTCCTCGCGCACGTGCCGCCGGGCCCGGCTGGCCCGCAGGTCGCGCATGAGGTCGACGATGCGGTGCAGCTCGTCGGCCTCGAAGGCCAGGATCCACTCGTAGTCGCCCAGGCCGAACGAGGCGACCGTGTTGGCGCGCACGTCGGGGTAGGGCCGGGCCTGCATGCCGTGCTCCTTGAGCATGTCCCGCCGCTCCTCGTCGGGCAGCAGGTACCACTCGTAGGACCGCACGAACGGGTAGACGCAGACGAAGCGGCGGGGCTCCTCGTCGGCCAGGAACGCCGGGATGTGCGAGCGGTTGAACTCCGCCGGCCGGTGCAGGGCCATCTGCGACCAGACCGGCTCCAGGCGCCGGCCCAGGGCGGACCGGCGCAGCCGGGTGTAGGCCTCCTGCAGGGCCTCGGCGTCGGCGGCGTGCCACCAGACCATGACGTCGGCGTCGGCCCGCAGGCCCGCGACGTCGTAGAGCCCGCGGACGACGACGTCCTTGCCGGCCAGCTCCTCGACCAGCGACTGCAGCTCGTCGGCCGCGCCCTGCCGGTCGTCGTCGCCGAAGGGCCGGGCGAGCCGGAACACCGACCACATGGTGTAGCGGATGGTGGCGTTGAGCTCGTTGGCCCGCTTGCCGATGCTCTTCTGCTCGGGCTGGTCGGTCATGCCCGCCATTCTCCCCCGCCGACCGGGGCCGGTCAGGTGAGGGTCGCCACCGCCCGGCGGCCGCTGCCGATGCACGCCGGCACGCCGACGCCGTCGTAGGCCGCACCGGCCACGGCCAGCCCGGGGACGTCGGCCACCGCGGCGCGCACCGCGGCCACCCGCTCGGGGTGGCCGACCAGGTACTGCGGCAGCCCGCCGCCCCAGCGGACCAGGTGGGTCTCCACCGGCTCCGGCCGGGACAGCCCGAGCAGCTCGGCGACCTCGGCGACCACCGCGGCGGTCAGGTCGGCGTCGCTGCGCTGCAGCTGCTCCTCCTCCAGGTAGCGGCCCACCGAGGAGCGCACCCGCAGCAGACCGTCGCCGGACAGGTGCGGCCACTTCTGCGAGGACACCGTGACGCCCTTGACCAGCCGGCCGGTCGCCGGGGGCACCAGCAACCCCGAGCCGGCCGCGACCTCCTGGCCGGGGAACGCCATCGCGACCACCGCCATCGAGGCGTAGGGGATGCCGCCCAGCGGCTCGACCGCGCCCGGCGCGACGTCGGCCAGCAGCCTCGCGGCCTTGCCGGCCGGCACCGCCACGACGACGGCGTCCGCGGTCACCGGCTCGTGGTCGGCACCCACGGTGAGCGCGAACCCCGCGCCATCGCGCCGCAGGGTGTGCGCCGGGGTCCGCAGCCGGACGGCGCCCCCGGGCAGCGCGGCGGCCAGCGCGTGCGGCAGGCCGGCGACGCCGTCGGGGAGCGTGACGAAGACCGGGCCGTCCGGGGTGCCCGCGGCGGCCTCCCGGCTGCGCGCCCCGGCGTCGCGGGCGGCCGCGGCGGCGGCGACCACCGAGGTGTGCCGGGGCAGCTGCGCGGCCAGCGCCGGCATGGTGGCCCGCACCGACAGCCGGTCGGCCTGCCCGGCGTACACCCCGCCCAGCAGCGGCTCGACCAGCCGGTCGACCACCTCGTCACCCAGGCGCTCGCGCAGCAGGTCCCCGACGGTGCGGTCGGCGTCGAAGTGCAGCGGCTGCAACGAGGCCTCCGCGCGCACCCGGGCGACGCCCTCGGGCGACAGCACGCCGTCCAGCCCGTCGGGCGAGGTGGGCACGCCCAGCAGCGTGCCGGCCGGCAGCCGGTGCCGGCCGGTGGGCAGCACGACGGACGCCGAGGTGGTCGCCGGGACGACGGTCTCCAGGCCCAGCTCGGCCATCAGCGCGACCGCGTCGGGCACCCGGGCCAGCACGGCCTCCGCGCCCGTGTCGTACCAGGTGCCGGCCAGCCGGACCCGGCCCAGCTTCCCGCCGACCCGGTCACCGGCCTCCAGCACCACGACCTCGCCGTCGGGGTGCTCCCGGTGCCAGGCCCAGGCCGCCGTCAGCCCGGTGATGCCGGCCCCGACGACGACCAGCCGGCTCATGCCCGGGCCGTCAGCTCGGTGTCCCCGGACCCGCTCAGCTCGTGCACCAGCTCCACGGCGTGGGTGATCGCGCCCGGGTCGGTGTCGGGCAGCACGCCGTGGCCCAGGTTGAAGATGTGCCCCCGCGCTGCACGGCCCTGCTGCACGATGCGCCGGACCTCGGCGTCCAGGGTGGCCCGGTCGGCCAGCAGGACGGCGGGGTCGAGGTTGCCCTGCAGCGAGTAGCCGGGACCCACCCGGCGGGCGGCCTCGTCCAGCGGCACCCGCCAGTCCACCCCGACGACGTCGGCGCCGGCGTCCCCGATCAGCGGCAGCAGCTCCCCGGTGCCGACGCCGAAGTGGATCCGCGGCACGTCCCGCTCGCCGGCGGCGCGGTCGCCCAGGCCGTCGAACACCGCGCGCGAGTGCGGCAGCACCCGGGCGGCGTAGTCGGCCGCCGACAGCACCCCGGCCCAGGAGTCGAACAGCTGGACGGCGGAGGCGCCCGCGTCGACCTGGGCGCGCAGGAACACCGACGCCGAGACCGCCAGCTTGGCCAGCAGCCGCTGCCAGGCCTCGGGCTCGGAGAGCATGAACGCCTTGGTGCGGGCGTGCTCCTTGGAGGGCCCGCCCTCGATGAGGTAGGTGGCCAGGGTGAACGGCGCACCGGCGAAGCCGATCAGCGGCGTGGCGCCCAGCTCACCGACCAGCCGGCCGACCGCGGTGGTGAGGAACCCCAGGGCCTCGGGCTCGAGGTCGGGCAGGGCGTCGACGTCGGCCACGCTGCGCACCGGCTGCGCGACCACCGGGCCGATGCCGGCCTTGATCTCGATGTCCACCCCGGCCACCACCAGCGGCAGCACGATGTCGGAGAAGAGGATCGCGGCGTCCACCCCGTGCCGGCGGACCGGCTGCAGGGTGATCTCGGTGACCAGGTCGGGGTCCTGGCAGGCCTGCAGCATGGCGGTGCCGGCGCGCAGCGCGCGGTACTCGGGCAGCGACCGGCCGGCCTGGCGCATGAACCACACCGGGGTGCGGTCGACCGGTCGGCCGAGCGCGGCGCGCACGAGGGCCGAGTCGGCCGGGGACGGCGTGCTGGCGGTGTCCGGTCCTGCTGCTGTGCCCACGACCAGCCATCCTCCCAGACCCGGTGCGGGTCGGCCGCGGGGTGCCGCGAGGGCCGGTCAGCGACCCGCCGAACACGACACGCCGTACCTCATCACTCTGCGTGCATGACCGGTTGGCGCGTCGCGCAGGCGCCGCCTCGGTACAGCGACCTACCCTTCGGGCGTGGATCCACAGCGCAGCACGGGGCGCGCGCCGGGAGGGGACGCCGAACGGCCCCCGCCGCCGGCCGAGTTCCAGGCCGGCCTCGACGCCCTGGCCACCGTCCGCGCCCGCCGCGAGGTCCAGCTGGAGCACATCCCCGCCCCGCAGCGGCTGGCCCCCTGGTCGCACGCCATCGGTGCCCGGGTGGCCGAACCCGCCGGCGATGCCCCCGGCGAGGACGACCTGGAGATCGCCAGCGGCCGGTTCATCGTCCTGTACGACCCCGCCGGGCACGAGGCCTGGGACGGCACCACCCGCTGCGTCGGCTACGTCTCGGCGGTCACCGACGAGACGATGGTCGACGACGAGATGTTCTCGTCGGTGGCCTGGAGCTGGCTGGTCGAGGCCCTCGTCGACCACGGCGCCGACCACCACTCCCTCGGCGGCACGGTGACCCGCACGGCCTCCACCCGCTTCGGCGACATCGCCGGGCCCGAGCACTCCGTCGACGTGGAGATCCGGGCGTCCTGGACCGCGGTCGGCACCGACCTCGACCGCCACCTCGGCGCCTGGCTCGAAGTCCTCGGCAACGCCGCCGGCCTCCCCCCTCCGGGGGTGCACCTGCTCGGGCAGGGGCGGGCACCGGGCGGCGCGACCTCCTAGAGTGGGCTGGCTGCTCCATCCGGAGCAACGACGGATGGGCCGGCTGCGGCGACGCACGGGACGGCCGTGACGCTGGAGCGACCGCCGGTGACCCTGGGACACACGCGTGCCGACGGTGCGCTGCTGCCCCCCGACGCCACCGCCCTCGTCGTCGACCCGGCGCCCCTGGTCCGCGAGGCGCTCGCCGGGCGGCTGCGCGCGCTGGGCGCCCGGGACGTCGAGGAGGCGGCCGGGCTGGACGAGGCCCGGGTGCGCGCGCACGTCTCCGGGCCACGGGCGCTGTGCGTGCTCGACGTCGACCTGCCCGACGGCACCGGCCCGGTGCCCGGCCCACCGGGCCGCGGCCTGGAGCTGCTGCCCGTGCTGCGCGCCGACGGCTGGCCGGTGGTGGTGGCGCTGACCGCGGTCACCGACCCGGGCGTGGTGCGGGCGGCGTTCCTCGCCGGGGTGCAGGGCTACCTGCTCAAGACCTCGCCGCTGGCCGTGCTGACCGAGGGCCTGCGGGCCGCGATCGCCGGGGAGGTCTGGGCCGACCCCGGCATCGCCAGCAGCCTGGCCGTCGGCCTCACCCGGATCCCGTCCGACGACGGCCCCGGCCACCTCTCGGCCCGCGAGGTCGACATCCTCCGGCTGGTCGCCGAGGGGCACACGAACAAGGAGATCGGTGACTTGGTGGACCTGTCCGCCCTCACGGTGAAGAGCCACCTGGCCCGCATCGCGCGCAAGCTGGGCACCGGCGACCGCGCGCACATGGTGGCGCTGGGCATCCGGAGCGGGGTGATCTCGTGACCGAGCCGGCCGAGGTCCCCGCCGCGGAGTCGACCGCGGTGCCCCTGCTGGCACCGCGCGACGGCCTGCCCCCGGTCATCGAGACCTCCACCGCCCTGGTCGACTACGCCGCGGCGCTGGCCGCCGGCAGCGGCCCGGTCGCGGTGGACGCCGAGCGCGCCTCGGGCTACCGCTACGGCCAGAAGGCCTACCTGGTGCAGCTGAGGCGGGCAGGTTCGGGCACCGGGCTGGTCGACCCCGTCCCGCTGCCCGACCTCTCCCCCGTGCAGGCGTCCATCGGCGACGTCGAGTGGGTGCTGCACGCGGCCAACCAGGACCTGCCCTGCCTGGCCGAGATCGGCCTGGTGCCCGCCCGGCTGTTCGACACCGAGCTCGCCGCCCGCCTCGCCGGGCTGCCCCGGGTCGGGCTGGGCGCGGTCGTGGAGTCGCTGCTGGGCTACACGCTGCAGAAGGGCCACTCGGCGGCGGACTGGTCCACCCGGCCGCTGCCCACCGACTGGCTGGTCTACGCCGCGCTGGACGTCGAGGTGCTCGTCGAGCTGCGCGACGCCCTCGCCGCGATCCTCGAGGAGCAGGGCAAGACCGAGTGGGCGCGGCAGGAGTTCGAGGCCATCCTCGCCGCCGGCCCGCCCGCCCCGCGGGTCGACCCGTGGCGGCGCACCTCCGGCATGCACTCGCTGCGCAGCCGGCGCCAGCTGGCCCTGCTGCGGGCGCTCTGGGAGGCCCGCGACCTGCTGGCCCGCCGCCGCGACGTGGCCCCCGGCCGGGTGCTGCCCGACTCCGCGATGGTGGCCGCGGTCGCCGCCGACCCGGCGACCGTCGAGGCGCTGGCCGACCTGCCGGTCTTCCGCGGTCGGTCCAACCGCAAGATCGCCGGCACCTGGTTCGGCGCGCTGCAGAAGGGCCGCGCCGTCCCCGAGGACCAGCTGCCGCCGCACAGCCTGCCCGGCGACGGACCGCCGCCGGTGAACCGCTGGGCCGACCGCGACCCCGACGCCGACAAGCGCCTCAAGGCCGCCCGCGCCGGGCTCGCCGCGCTGGCCGAGCAGTGGTCGGTGCCGGTGGAGAACCTGCTCTCCCCCGACCTGGTCCGCCGGCTCATGTGGTCCCCGCCCGCCGAGGTCACCCCGGGGACGGTCGCCGACGCGCTGCGCGCCGGCGGGGCGCGGCAGTGGCAGGTCGACCTGACCCGCGACCTGCTCGCGGACGCCGCCTCGCTGGCCTGACCCGGGACCCCGCCCCGGCGCGGAGGGCGGTCCGAGGGCGGTGGCGGGCGCGGGGTTACCGACGGGTAACTTGTGGCGCGACGCGGTCCCCGCCGCGACCCGCACCCCCACGGAGGTCCCGTGTCCCGCTCCCTGCGCGAGGTCGTCTTCGTCGACGGCGTGCGCACCCCGTTCGGCAAGGCCGGCCCGAAGGGCATGTACGCCCAGACCCGCGCCGACGACCTGGTGGTGCGCTGCATCCGCGAGCTGATGCGCCGCAACCCGCAGCTGCCGCCCGACCGGGTCGACGAGGTGGCCATCGCCGCGACGACCCAGATCGGCGACCAGGGCCTGACCATCGGCCGCACGGCCGCGCTGCTGGCCGGCCTGCCGAAGAGCGTCCCCGGGTTCGCGATCGACCGGATGTGCGCCGGCGCGATGACCGCGGTGACCACCACCGCGTCGGGCATCGCGTTCGGCGCCTACGACGTCGCCATCGCCGGCGGCGTCGAGCACATGGGGCACCACCCGATGGGCGAGGGCGTCGACCCCAACCCGCGCTTCGTGTCCGAGAAGATCGTCGACTCCTCGGCGCTGGTGATGGGCTCGACGGCGGAGAACCTGCACGACCGCTACCCGCACCTGACCAAGCAGCGCGCCGACGCCTTCGCCGTCGGCAGCCAGGACAAGTACGCCGCCGCGCTGGCGGCCGGCAAGATCGGCCCCGAGCTGGTGCCGGTGGCCACCCGCTCGGCCGAGCAGGGCTGGGGCCTGGCCACCGCCGACGAGCCGCCCCGCCCGGGCACGACCGTCGAGGCGCTGGCGGACCTCAGGACCCCGTTCCGGCCGCACGGCCACGTCACCGCCGGCAACGCGGCCGGGCTCAACGACGGCGCCACCGCCTCGCTGCTGGCCGCCGAGGACGTCGCCGTCGAGCTCGGACTGCCGATCGGCATGCGGCTGGTCGGCTTCGGCTTCACCGGCGTCGAGCCCGAGGTGATGGGCATCGGCCCGGTGCCGGCGACGGAGAAGGCGCTGGCCCGCACCGGCCTGACCATCGACGACATCGGGCTGTTCGAGCTCAACGAGGCCTTCGCCGTCCAGGTGCTGGCCTTCCTGGACCACTTCGGCATCGCCGACGACGACCCGCGGGTCAACCCGTGGGGCGGGGCCATCGCGGTGGGCCACCCGCTCGCCTCCTCCGGCGTCCGGCTGATGACGCAGCTGTCGCGGCAGTTCGCCGAGCGCCCCGACGTCCGGTACGGGCTGACGGCGATGTGCATCGGCATCGGCATGGGCGGATCGGTCATCTGGGAGAACCCGGCCTGGGAGGGCGCGAAGTGAGCGAGCAGTTCCCCGACGAGGTCGTCACCCGGGCGCTGCTGCGGCAGGTCCACCTGCCCGGGGTCGGCAAGCCGCTGGCGCTGATCACCCTGGACAACGGCCACGACCACACCCGGCCCTCCACCTTCGGCCCGGGCGGGCTGGCCTCGCTGGACGCGGCGCTGGACCAGGCGCTCGCCGCCGACGTCGCGGGCATCGCCGTCACCGGCAAGCCGTTCGTCTTCGCCGTCGGCGCCGACCTCTCCGGCGTCCCGCGCATCGGCAGCCGCGACGAGGCGCTGGAGATCGCCCGCCAGGGCCACCGGGTGTTCGCCAGGCTGCGCGACGCCGCCGTTCCCACCTTCGCGTTCGTCAACGGCGCGGCGCTCGGCGGCGGGCTGGAGCTGGCCCTGCACGCCGACCACCGCACCGTCTCGACGGGCGCGTTCGTGGCCTTCCCCGAGGTGTTCCTCGGCCTGGTGCCGGGCTGGGGCGGCACCCAGCTGCTGCCCCGGCTGATCGGCATCGACGCCGCCGTCACGGTGGTCGTCGAGAACGCGCTGTCGCAGAACCGGATGACGTCGGGTCCGCGGGCGGCGGAGCTGGGCATCGCCGACGCGCTGTTCGAGCCGGCCGACTTCCTGGAGCGCTCGCTGGAGTGGGCCGCCGGCGTGCTCACCGGTGCGGTCACGGTCGACCGCCCGGCCGTCGACACGGCCGCCTGGGACGACGCGATCGCCCGCGCCCGGCAGGTCGTGGCCGCGCGGACCCGCGGTGCCTCGCCGGCCGCCGTCCGGGCCGTGGACCTGCTCGAGCTGTCGCGCGACGCGGCGTTCACCGACGGCACCGCCGCGGAGGACGAGGCGCTGGCCGACCTGATCACGACGCCGGAGCTGCGCAGCTCGCTCTACGCCTTCGACCTCACCCAGAAGCGGGCCAAGCGCCCGGCCGGGGCGCCGGACAAGGCCCTGGCACGGAAGGTCACGAAGGTCGGTGTCGTGGGGGCGGGGCTGATGGCCTCCCAGCTGGCGCTGCTGTTCCTGCGCAAGCTGCAGGTGCCGGTGGTGCTCACCGACGTCGACCAGGCCCGGGTGGACAAGGGCGTGGGCTGGGTGCACGGCGAGCTGGAGAAGCTGGCCGGCCGGGGCCGGTTGTCCCCCGACGCGCTGAACCGGCTCAAGGGCCTGGTCACCGGGTCGCTGGAGAAGACCGCGTTCGCCGACGCCGACCTGGTCGTCGAGGCCGTGTTCGAGGAGCTGTCGGTCAAGCAGCAGGTGTTCGCCGAGGTCGAGGCGGTCGTGTCGGACACGTGCGTACTGGCCACCAACACCTCGGCGCTGTCGATCACCGACATGGCGGCGCAGCTGCGCCACCCCGAGCGGGTCGTCGGCATGCACTTCTTCAACCCGGTCGCGGTGCTGCCGCTGCTGGAGGTCGTGCGGGCCGCCCGGACCGACGACGCCACGCTGGCCACCGCCTTCGCCGTCGGCAGGCAGCTGGGCAAGTCCTGCGTGCTGGTCGCCGACGCCCCGGCGTTCGTGGTCAACCGGCTGCTCACCCGGTTCCTCGGCGAGGTCACCGCGGCGGTCGACGCCGGGACCCCGGTCGAGGTCGCCGAGCGCGCCCTGGACCCGCTGGGCCTGCCCATGACGCCGTTCGAGCTGCTGTCGCTGGTCGGCCCGCCGGTGGCGCTGCACGTCGCCGAGCGGATGCACGAGGCCTTCCCCGACCGGTTCGCCGTCGGCGACGGGCTGCGCCGGATGGTCGAGCTCGGCAAGCCGTCGGTGTTCAGCGAGCCCGGCGTGGTCGACCCCGAGCTGGCCGAGGCGTTCACCTCCTCGGGCACCGGGCCGGACGCCGGGCAGCTGCGGGCGAACGCGGAGCGGGCGCTGGCCGAGGAGATCGCGCTGATGCTGGACGAGGGCGTGGTGCAGGCCGTCGAGGACATCGACCTGGCCATGCTGCTGGGTGCCGGCTGGCCGTTCTGGCTCGGCGGCATCAGCCCCCACCTGCGGCGGGTCGGCGCGCTCTGAGCACGGTGCGCCCCGCTGCGGGGCGCGCCATGCTGGGCGGCGTGGACGTCGAGGTGGTCGCGCTGGCGCTGAACGTGGTGGTCCCCGAGCACCTGCGGTGGACCGACGTCCGGCGGGGCGAGGAGTTCACCCTGCAGACCCTCACCGTGCGGCCGCTGCCCGACGGCGGCACCGCCGCCAAGGCCTACGGCCGGCCCACCGCCGGCGGGCGCGGCGCCTACACGTCCTTCCCGGTGCCCGACCGACCCGAGCTCACCGAGCTGGTGGCCGCCGCAGCCGCCCGCGCCGCGCAGCTCTGGGCGGGGGCTACCGGAAGCCGTCGGTGAGGGAGTCCATGGTGCGGTTGACCTCGGCGACCTTGATGTGGCTGATCCCGGCGGTCGCGCCGGCGGCCAGCATGGCCTCGTGCACCCCGCGCAGGGTGGCCCACACCTGGTCGGCCTCGCCCTCCAGCGTGGTGCCCAGCGCGCCCACCTCGTAGGACAGCCCGGACGCCTGGATCACCGCGATCGCCGCCTTGACGTGCGCGTAGGGCTCCTCGGCGGTGCCGGGCGGGCTGGGGGCGACCTGGATCTCAGCGATCAGCATGCGTGTCCTCCGACGGGGTGCGGTCAGCGATCCGGGCGGCCCACTCGACCACCCGGCGGGCGACGTCCTGCTCGGTCAGGCCGTGCTCGGCGAGCACCTCGGCCCGGCTGCCGTGGTCCAGGAACACCTGCGGCAGCGCGATGCAGCGCACCGGGACGTCGACCTCGGCGTCGCGCAGCGCGGCGGCGAGGGTCTCCCCCACCCCGCCGGACCGGCCGCCGTCCTCCAGCGTGACCACCAGCCGGTGGCCGCGGCACAGCTCGACCAGCTCCGGGGACGCCGGGAGCACCCACCGCGGGTCGACGACGGTGACCTCGATGCCCTGCTTCCCGGCCCGCTCGGCGGCGGCGAGCCCGGCCGGGACCATCGCCCCGCAGGCGACCAGCAGCACCTCCGCCGAGGCGCCGCGGCGCAGCACGTCGACCGGGCCGACCCGCTCCAGCGCCGGCAGCGACGGCAGCACCGAGCCCTTCGGGAAGCGCACCACGGTCGGCCCGTCGGAGACGGCCAGCGCCTCGTCGAGCTCCTCGACCAGGGTGGCCTCGTCGCGGGGCATCGCCATCCGCAGGCCGGGCACCACCGAGCAGATCGAGGTGTCCCACATGCCGTTGTGCGAGGCGCCGTCGGTGCCGGTCACCCCGGCCCGGTCCAGCACCACGGTGACCGGCTGGCGGTGCAGCGCGACGTCCATGAGCAGCTGGTCGAAGGCCCGGTTGAGGAAGGTGGAGTAGACCGCCACCACCGGGTGCAGGCCGCCCATCGCCAGGCCCGCGGCCGAGGTCAGCGCGTGCTGCTCGGCGATGCCGACGTCGAAGGTGCGCTCGGGGAACCGGGCGGCGAAGGCGGCCAGGCCGGTGGGGTGCAGCATCGCGGCGGTGATGGCCACGACGTCGGGCCGCTGCGCGCCGGCCTCGACCAGCGCGTCGGAGAACGCCGTCGTCCAGTCCCGGCCGGCGGTGGCCGCGCTGACCCCGCTGTCGGGGTCGAAGGCGCCGGTGGCGTGCCACGCGTCGACCTCGTCGCGCTCGGCGGGGGCGTAGCCGAAGCCCTTCACGGTGAGGGCGTGCACGATGACCGGTCCGCCGAACGCGCGGGCCCGGCGCAGCGCGGACTCCAGCGAGGCGATGTCGTGGCCGTCGACCGGGCCGACGTACTTCATGCCGAGGTCCTCGAACATGCCCTGGGGGGCCAGCACGTCCTTGAGGCCCTTCTTGATGCCGTGCAGCGCGTCGTAGAGCGCACTGCCGACCACCGGGGTGCGGGTGACCGAGGCCCGGACCGCGTCGAGGGCCTGCTCGTAGCCCGGCCGCAGCCGCAGGCTGGCCAGCGCGTCGGCGACCCCGCCGATGGTCGGCGAGTAGGAGCGGCCGTTGTCGTTGACCACGATGACCACCGGCCGGTCCTGGGCGGCGGCGATGTTGTTCAGCGCCTCCCAGGCCATGCCGCCGGTGAGCGCGCCGTCGCCGATGACCGCCACCACGGGCCGGACGTCGCCGCGGACGGCGAAGGCCTTGGCCAGCCCGTCGGCGTAGGACAGCGACGTGGAGGCGTGGCTGTTCTCCACCCAGTCGTGCTCGCTCTCCGCGCGCGCCGGGTAGCCCGACAGCCCGCCGCGCTGGCGCAGCCCGGTGAACCCCTCGAGCCGGCCGGTGAGCAGCTTGTGCACGTAGGACTGGTGGCCGGTGTCGAAGACGACGGGCTCGTGCGGGGAGTCGAAGACCCGGTGGACCGCGATGGTCAGCTCGACCGCGCCGAGGTTGGGCCCCAGGTGCCCGCCGGTGCGGGCGACGCTGGTGACCAGCGCGTCACGGACCTCGGCGGCCAGGGTCGGGAGCTGGTCGGGGGCGAGTGCCCGCAGGTCGGCCGGGCCGGTCAGGTCGCGCAGCAGGGACACCACCCGAGGGTAGCCGCGGTGCCTGGCTCACAGCTTCGGGTTCCACCGTTCGCCCCGCAGCGCGGCCCCGACCAGGGCCACGCCCTTCGCGGCGGCGGCCAGCCGGGTGCCCTCGCGCTCGTAGGCGGTCATCGCCGCCTCCATCGCCTCCGGCGGCAGCTCGCCGGCCAGCTCCACCCGCACGGTGCGCCAGCCCGCGCGGGCCGCCTCCAGGCCGGCGGTGACGTGGTCGCCGGCGAAGCGGGCCAGCAGCACCGGGTAGCGGCGCAGCACCTCGTGGCTGCGGTACTCCGGCGGCACCAGGTCGTAGAGCCAGGCGACCGCGGTGCGCTCCCAGTCGGGGGCCCCGGGCGGGCGCACCTCCTCCGGCCAGCCGGGCGGCGCGGTGCCGTCCCGCCCGGGCGGCGGGCGGTCGGCGGCGGGCACGTCACCCAGTCTGCCCCGCCGCGGCGCCGCCGGAGGGGTCGGCCAGCGCCTCGTGCAGCGCCGCGCCGATGGCCGCGGCGGCCTGCTCGGTGGGGTGCACGCCGTCCAGGGTGGTGCCCGGCGCGTAGTCGCCGTCGGCGTCCCGGCAGCCGGTCATCGGGTCGACGTACAGCCAGCCGCGCTGCTGGGCCAGCGTGGCCAGCCGGGCGTCCAGCGCCAGGGTCTGCTCGCCGAGGCCGTCCTCGGGGGCGACGGCGGACAGCACCACGCGGTGGGCGTGCACCAGCGCGGCGACCTGCACCAGGTCGTCGAGGGTGTCCTCGGCGGGGATGCCCCAGTCGATGTCGTTGTTGCCGCCCATGAGCACCAGGACGTCGGGGTGCGGGTCGCCCACGCCGGCGTTCTCGACCCCCTCCAGCATGTCGTCGGTGGTCGCCCCGGCGTGCGCCCAGCCGCCGAGGACGTCCACGCCGTGCCCGACGGCCCACCACGCCCAGGACCCCCGGCCGATCCGGCCGGCGTCGAAGTCGGGGCTGTCCATCTCGGTGATGGAGTCCCCCACCGCCACCACGGCCACCGGGTCGGCCGCGGCCGGCGTCCCCCGTGCCGCGGTCGGCGGCGCGACCTGGCCCGCGCAGCCGGCGACGGCCAGCAGCGCGGCCCCGAGCACGACCGCCCGTCGGGTCACCGCTGCCCCGACCCGACCAGCTCGCGGGGCGGCTCGGCCGGCTGCGGCGCCGGCGCGGGCCGCGGGCGCCGTCCGTGCAGCAGGGCACGGCCCAGCCGCAGCGCCTGCCGTGGCGACAGGTGCGGCAGGTAGGCCTGCGAGACCGCGCGGGCGATCCGGGGCAGGTCGGCGGTGTCCAGGTGCACCAGCCACAGCGGCCGGTGCTGGGGCTGGAACTTCGCCTTGAACGACAGCAGCGAGCGGAAGCCGTAGACCGGCTCCATCAGCCGGCCCGTGGCCTCCAGCAGCCGGGCCAGCGGGTCGTCGGCGCTGCCGGCGGGCAGGGCCAGCGGCGCACCGGACAGGCTGACGAACTCCGCACCCTCCTCCTGGAAGGTCAGCGCCGCGGTGCCGACGAGGAACTCCATCGTGCCGGGCGGGCAGCCGGGGCTGCGGCGCATGAGGTCCAGCGTCCAGCCCACCCGGACGCCGTCGCGGGTGGCCGGCAGCCAGCTGGTGATGCCGTGCACGTGGCCGTCGGGACCGACGGAGAGCAGGCACCGGACGGCGGGGTCCTCCAGCTCGTCGAGGCCGCCGAGGGTGAACCCCATCTCGGGCAGGCCCTTGCCGGCCAGCCACTCCTCCGAGGACCGGGCGACCTGCTCGCGCAGCGCCAGCGGTGCGTCGGCCCAGGTGACCCAGAGCGCCTGCACGCCGTCGCGGGCGGCGCGGTTGACCGCCGTCCGGACGTCCTGCCACTTCTTGCCGGTGTAGGCCAGCGACCCCAGCGGCAGCCAGGTCTCGCTGGCCACCTGCAGCCGGCGGGCGCCGGGCAGCGCCTCGGCGACGGCGTCGGTGACGGAGTACCAGCACGGGGTCCAGCCACGGGCCTGGCACCAGGCGGTGAACTCCGGCACCGCGCGGGCGCGGGCACCCGGCGGGCCGACCGGGTCACCCGTGGTCAGCGCGACGCCGCCGACCACCCGGAAGGCGACGACGGCCCGGCCGTCGGCGGTGAACCACCAGCGGTTGCCCACCCAGGTGGTCATGAACGACAGCGCGGTGTCGCCGTCCCGGTCGACCAGGGCGCGGGCCCGGGCGGCGTCGCCGCTGGGCACGGCCGGCCGGACGACCACCCAGGCCGAGCCGACGAGCACCGCCCAGCAGGCGACACCGGTCCAGTTGGCCAGCACCCGCGCCGTGCCGCGCAGCGGGGCCAGCCGGGGCAGCACCTCCCCCAGCCAGCCCGGGGGCAGCATCCGGGCGGGCAGGTCCAGCAGCAGCCGGGGAAGCGTGGCCGGGGTGGCCCACTCCCCGCGCAGCAGCAGCCCGAGCCCCAGGTACAGCACGACCACCGCGGCGAGCCCGCCGCCGGCCAGGGTGGCCCACCGGCGGGCGGTGCCCGGTGCGGCCGGCACCGCGAACCGGCCGCGGGTGGCCAGCAGCAGCACCAGCAGGGACAGCGGCGCCACCAGCGGGGCCCACACCGCGACGACCGGCAGCCCGGCCCGCGGGGTGCCCAGCACGGTGAGCGCGTCGGCGGGGCGGGTCAGCACCGCCACGACGACGGCGGCGCCCACCGCGGTCAGCGCCGCGGTGAAGAGCACCGCGCCCACCCAGGCGGCCCGGCGGCCCCGGCGCAGGCCCTCGGCGAGCACCAGCTGCAGCAGCACCGGCAACGCCGACAGCAGGGTGGGGCCGAGGCCGGCCAGGTGGGCCCGGCCGGTGAGCACCCGGCAGTCGGCGGCCTCGCCGGTGGTGCTGCACACCTGCCGCACCAGCCCGCTGTCCGGGGAACCGGCGACGAACAGGTGGGACAGCACCGACCACGGCCCGGCGGAGGTGCGGGCCAGTGCGGCCAGCAGGGGGCCGACGGCGGCGGCCGCGACGACCAGTGCGACCAGGGCGCGGGACTCCCGGCGGCTGACCGGTGCGTGCTCGCGCAGCCGGCCGCGGCCGCGCCGGGCGACCTCACCGGCGGCGAGGCCGACCAGCCAGCCGGCCAACCGGTGCACGTCGCCCCCGGTGCCGCCGTAGAGCACCAGCATGACCAGCCCGGTGCTCAGCACCACCCGCACCCGGCGGCGGGCCAGCGGGGTCGCGGTCGCCGACGCCGCGGCCACCGCGGCCAGCACGCCGGGCAGCGGGCCGACGACGAGCGCGCCGACCAGCAGCCCGCCCCAGCGGTCCCCGGTGGCGGCCAGCAGGGCGGCGGCCGCGGTGCCCACCAGCCCGGCCGCGACCTGTCCGCCGACCAGCGCGGCCAGCGCACGGGCGCTGCCCACCCGGTGCTCGACGGTGCCCAGGAGGCCCGCGACCAGCAGCAGGGTGATCGCCGTCCCGGCCGGGGTGGCCACGGTCAGGCCGGCGGTCAGCAGCGTCCACCACCGTCCGGCGGCCAGCGGCCCGCCGCCGGTCCCGAGGGCCGCCGCCGTGCCCAGCGGTGCCCCGACCAGCAGGACGACGAGCAGCCCCGCGGTGACCGGGAGCCGCCGCAGCAGCGCCCACCCCCGGGGGGCGGCGGCGCTCATGCCGGCAGCCCGGTGTGCTGGGCCAGCCACGGCAGCGCGCCCTGCAGCCCTGGGCCCCAGACGTCCCACGAGTGGCTGCCGGGGAGCTCGGTGGAGGTGACGGAGACGCCGGCCCCCTTCAGCGCCGTGACGACCTCCTCCTGCTGCGGGCGGTAGTCGGCGTCGTCCTCGCCCACGACCAGGTAGGCCGACAGCTGCGGGTACCGGTGCGCGGCCAGCAGGTGCAGCGGGTCGACCGCGTCGAAGGGGGCCTCCCGGCCGCCGAAGGTGGCCGCCAGCGTGCTGCTCGCGCTGCCCAGCGTCGGGGCGCGCTGGCCGGAGGCGTCGAAGAGGGTCGGGAACAGGTCGGGGTGGTTGGTGGCCAGCTGCAGCGCGCAGGTGCCGCCGTAGGAGAACCCGCCCACGGCCCAGTGGCTGTGGTCGGTGTCCACCTGCAGGTTCTTCGCGATCCAGTCCGGGACGTCGACCGACAGGTAGGTGTCGGCCTTGCCCAGCGCGGAGTCCATGCACAGCGGGTTGCTGCCCTCGCCGCCCAGGTCGTCGGGCATCACCACCACCGGCGCCAGGCCGTGGTGGGCGTCGGCCCAGTCGTCCAGCCGCTGGGCCAGCTGGCCGCCGTCGATCCAGTCGCGCGGGCTGCCCGGCTGGCCGCCGAGCAGCACCCACACCGGCAGGTCGGGCCGGTCGGAGCTGAGGTAGGCCGGCGGCAGGTAGACCCAGGCCGGGCGGGCCGGGAACCCCGACGCGGTGGCCGGGATGGTGACCTGGGCGAGCGCCCCGGTCGACGGCATCCCGGCCGGCGGCGTCCAGTCGGCCAGGCTGTCCGGCGAGACGGTGGCCGTGGTGAGCACGTCCTGCGCGTCGGCCTGGTCGTAGGGCGGCAGCTGCAGGGCCGCGGCGACCGTCGGGAAGGGCTGGTAGACCGCGTTGACGGCGTTGGCCGCGCCCAGCAGCACGCCCACCAGCGCGAGCACGGTGATGCCGCGGCGCCACCAGCGCTGACCGGACCACCCGGCCACGGCCAGGGTGATGCCGAGCAGGCCCAGGCCGATCCACAGCGGCACCAGCCACGGCAGGCCGTCCGGGAAGGGCTTGGTGACGACCAGGACCAGCTGGGCGATGCCGAGCAGGACGGCGGCGGCCAGCAGCGCCAGCGGCACCCGGCGGGTGAACCAGCGACGGCGGCGGTGGGCGACCAGGAGCACGGCCAGACCGACGAACAGCGTGGCCACCAGGGCCTGGTAGAGCGGGCCGGTGACCAGGTGCAGGGCGATGAACCAACGCCACAGGTGGCTGAGCACGGGATCCTCCTCGATCGACACCCGGCACCGTCGTGGTGCGGGCTGGGAGGTCCCGGGAGGCGACCTGTGAGGCCGCTGCACATCCCCCGGACAGTCGATCCGGGGCTGGTCCACAGCCGGCCCGGAGCTCCCTGTCAGCATCCGGGCACACCGTCCTCAGCCGTGACCACCCTGCTCGACGCCCCCGCGCCGGCCACCGGGCCCGCCCCCGCGCGCACCCGCCGCCGCCCCCCGGCCCACCGGCTGGCGTTGGTCGCGCTGCTCGCCGGCACCGCGGCGCTGTACACCGTCGCCCTGCCGCGCTCGGGCTGGGGCAACGCGTTCTACGCCGGCGCCGCGCAGGCCGGGTCGCAGAGCTGGTCGGCCTGGTTCTTCGGCGCCTCCGACGCCCCGGGCTCGGTCACCGTGGACAAGCCACCGGCGGCGCTGTGGGTGATGGGCCTGTCGGTGCGGCTGTTCGGGTTGTCCAGCTGGTCGCTGCTGGTGCCGCAGGCGCTCATGGGTGTGCTGGCCGTCGCCGTCCTGGCCGCGACCGTGCGGCGGGTGCTCGGCCCGTGGGCCGGGGTGCTGGCCGGGCTGCTGCTGGCGGTCACCCCCGTGGTCACGCTGATGTTCCGCTACGACAACCCCGACGCGCTGCTCACCCTGCTGTGCGTGCTGGCCGCCTGGGCGGTCGGCCGGGCGGTCGCGGACGGCCGCACCCGCTGGCTGCTGCTGGCCGGGGCCTTCCTCGGCGTCGCCTTCCTCACCAAGTCGCTGCAGGCCTTCCTGGTGCTGCCGGGGCTGGCGGCGGCCTACCTGCTGGCCGGCCCCCCGCGGCTGGGCCGGCGGGTGCTGCAGCTGCTGGGCGCCGGGGCGGCGCTGGTGGTCGCGGCGGGCTGGTGGGTGCTGGCCGTGCGGCTGGTGCCCGCCGCGGACCGGCCCTGGGTCGGCGGCACCAAGGACGACGACCCGCTGAGCCTGGCGCTGGGCTACAACGGCCTGGGCCGGCTGGACGGCGACGAGATGTCCGGCGGCGGCGGGCTGCACCGGACGGCGACCTCGGTCTGGCGCCTCGTCGGCTCCGGCGGCGACGAGGCCGGCTGGCTGCTGCCGCTGGCCGTGCTGGCCCTGGTCGCCGGGCTGGTGGTCACCGCGCGGGCCGCCCGCACCGACCGGGTGCGCGGTGCGCTGGTGATGTGGGGCGGCTGGCTGGCCGTCACCGCCGGGGTGCTGAGCACCATGAAGGGCATCGAGCACAGCTACTACGCGGTGCAGCTGGCGCCGGCCATCGCCGCGCTGGTCGCCCTCGGCGGCACGCTGCTGTGGCGCCGCGGCCGGGCCGGGCGGGCGGTGCTGGCCGTGGGGGTCGTGCTGGGCGCGGGGTGGACCGCCGTCGACGCGCAGTACCACTGGCACCACCCCGGGGCCGCGGCCGTGCTGGCCGGCGTCCTCGGCGCCGTCGTCCTCGGCGGGCTGGTGGCCTGGCGGGCCGGCCGGCCGCGGGTGTTCCTCGGCGCGGCGGCCCTGGCGCTGACCCTGGCGCCGCTGACCTGGTCGGTGAGCACCGCCGCGGCGGTCAACCAGAGCAGCAACGTCTACGCCACCCCGCCGCCGGTCACCGCGGCCGGCTGGCGGGTCGGGCCGCACGACGGGGCCGGCGTCGACCCGCGGGCGCTGCAGCTGCTGGAGTCCGGTGGCGACGGCTACACCTGGGTCGCGGCCACGACCGGCCACCACGGTGCATCCATCCAGCTGGCCGTGGGCTCGCCCGTCATGGACATCGGCGGCTTCTCCGGGCAGGACCCCGACATCACCCTCGACCAGTTCACCGCCGACGTCGCCGCGCACCGGATCCACTACTACGTCGGCGGCACCGGCGGCGGCCCCGACGCGGCCCGCATCCTGGCCTGGGTGCAGGGCCACGGCCGGCAGGTCCCGGCCGGGACGACGAAGCTCTACGACCTCTCGGGGCTGGCCACCGGCTGATCACCGGGCACCAGCAGGGCGACGCACTCCACGTGCGCCGTCATGGGGAAGGCGTCGTAGGCGCGCAGCCCGGCCAGCCGCCAGCCGGCCGCGGCGAACACCGCGACGTCGCGGGCCAGCGACGCAGGGTCGCACGCCACGTAGGCCACCGCGCGGGCCCCGGAGGCGGCCAGCACCGTGCTGACCTCGCGGCCGGCGCCCGAGCGGGGCGGGTCGAGGACGACGACGTCGGGCGGGCCGTCCAGCTCGGCGAGCAGCCCGCTGAGGCCCTCGCCGTCGACGTCGCCCTGCCACACCTCGGCCTGCGGCAGGTCGGCCAGGTTGTCCGCGGCGGCCGCGCACGCCCCGGCGTCGGCCTCCACGCACACCACCTGGCCACCGGTGCCGACCCCGGCGGCCAGCGACCCGCCGAACAGGCCCGCGCCGGCGTACAGGTCGAGCACCCGCTCCCCCGGCCGGACGCCGACGAACCCGGCCACCGCGCCGACCAGGGCGTCGGCCGCGGCGGGGTGCACCTGCCAGAAGCCGGTGCCCTCGACCTGCCAGTCGCGGTGCCAGGCCTTGCGCTCCGCGCGCGACCCGGTGGCCCCGGCCCCGGTCGGCCGGGCCACCTTGGTGGAGCGGGCGTGCCCACGCCGGTCCAGCACGGTGGTCGTCACCCCGCCGACGGAGTCGACCGCGACGTCGACCGCCCCGGCGCCGTCCCACCGGCGACCCAGCACCGCCTCGACCGCGGGCTCGACGGTGATCGGGCAGTCCTCGAGGACGACGACGTCGCGGGAGCGGTGCGGGCGCAGACCCGGGCGCCCGGACCGGTCGACGGCGAACCGGGCGCGGGAGCGCCACCGCAGCGGGCCGCCGGGCAGCTCCTCGACGTCGAGGGCGACGTCCATCCCGGCCAGCCGGGCGAACTGCTCAGTGACCACGTCGGCCTTGAGCCGGCGCTGCGCGGCGGGGTCGACGTGCTGCCAGTCGCAGCCCCCGCAGCGCCCCGGGCCGGACGCGGGGCAGGGCCGCTGCACCCGGTCGGGGCTGGCGTCGAGCACCTCGACGGCGTCGGCGCGGCAGTAGCCGGCGTGCCGGTCCTCGGTGACGGCCACGACGACCCGCTCGCCGGGCAGGGCGTGCCGGACGAAGACCACCCGGCCCTCGTGCCGGGCCACGCAGTGCCCGCCGTGCGCGACCGGCCCGACGGTCACCTCGAACCGCTGCCCGACCCAGGTACCGCCGTCGTCGCTCATCTCTCGCCAGGGTCCTCCGCGAAGCCGCGGCGCAGGTCACCGGGGGCCGGGCCCTCGGGCTGGCGCAGCAGCACCTCCTCGCGGTCGCGGGAGCCCTCGAGCTGCCACGGCACGGTGGTGATCATGACGCCGGGCTGGAACTGCAGGCGGGTGCGCAGCCGCAGCGCGCTCTGGTTGTGCAGCACGTTCTCCCACCAGTGGCCGACCACGTACTGCGGCACGAAGACCACCACGAGCTCGCGCGGGCTGTCCCGGCGGATGTCCTTGACGAAGTCGACGACCGGCCGGGTGATCTCCCGGTAGGGCGACTCCAGCACGGTCAGCGCCACCGGGATGTCGTAGCGCTCCCAGTCGGCCTGCAGCGCGCGGGTGTCGGCCTCGTCGACGTTGACGGTGAGCGCGGTGAGCTGGTCGGGCCGGGTCGCGCGGGCGAAGGCCAGCGCCCGCAGCGTCGGCTTGTGCACCTTGTTGACCAGCACGACCGCGTGCACCTTCGCGGGCAGCGTGCGGGAGTCGCCGCTGGGCACCAGCTGGTCGGCGACGTGGGTGTAGTGCCGGTTGATCTGCCGCATCAGCAGGTAGATGAACGGCATCGCGACCAGCACGATCCAGGCGCCGCGGGTGAACTTGGTGAGCACGATGATCACCAGCACGATCGTGGTGATCGACCCGCCCAGGGCGTTGATCACCTGGGAGCGCCGCATCCGGGCCCGCTCGGCGCCCTCGACCAGCTTCATCTCCCGGTTCCAGTGCCGGACCATGCCCCACTGGCCGATGGTGAAGCTGGTGAACACCCCGACGATGTAGAGCTGGATGAGCCGGGTGGAGTCGGCCTCGAAGGCCACGATCATCACCACGGCGAACCCGGCCAGCAGCAGGATGCCGTTGCTGTAGACCAGCTTGTCGCCCCGGGTGTGCAGCTGCTTGGGCATGTAGCGGTCCTGCGCGAGCACCGAGCCCAGCAGCGGGAAGCCGTTGAACGCGGTGTTGGCCGCGAGGATGAGCACCAGCGCCGTGGTCGCCTGGATGTAGAAGAAGCCCACCGAGCTGTCCCCGCCGAACACCGCGCTGGCCACCTGCGCGATGACGGTGCGCTGCGGCTGGGTCTCGCAGTCGGCGAACCCCTCGAGGTCGCAGGGGAACTCGGCGTACTTGACGTTCGCGAACAGCGCCAGCGCGGTGACCCCGGCGAACATGGCGGCGGCGATGCCGCCCATGAGCGCCAGGGTGGTCGCGGCGTTCTTCGACTTCGGCGGCCGGAAGGCGGGCACGCCGTTGGCGATGGCCTCGACCCCGGTCAGCGCGGTGCAGCCCGAGGCGAACGCACGCAGCACGAAGAACAGCAGGGCCACCCCGGCCAGGTCGCCGTACTCCGGCTCGGGGGTGATCGAGTACCCGGCACTCTCGGCGACCAGGGAGGCGTCGGTGAAGAAGTACCGGACGAACCCGGTCACCACCATGACCAGGATCCCGGCCACGAACAGGTAGGTGGGGACCGCGAAGCCCTTGCCCGACTCCCGCAGGCCCCGCAGGTTCGCCCCGGCCAGGAAGGCCACCAGCCCGACGGCGATGAGCACCCGGTGCTCGGCCAGCTGCGGGAACGCCGAGATGATGTTGTCGGTGCCCGAGGCGACCGACACCGCCACCGTCATCACGTAGTCGGTGAGCAGCGCGCTGGCCACCACCAGCGAGGCGAACCGGCCGTGGTTCTTCGCCGCCACCTCGTAGTCCCCGCCGCCGGAGGGGTAGGCGTGCACCACCTGGCGGTAGGACAGCACGACCACGACCAGCAGCAGGACGACGGCCACCGCCAGCCACGGCGCCAGGAAGAGGAACGCCGTCCCCGCCAGGGTCAGCACGATCAGGATCTCCTGGGTGGCGTAGGCCACGGAGGAGAGCGGGTCGCTGGCGAAGATCGGCAGCGCCAGCCGCTTGGGCAGGAGGGACTCCCCGGCCTTGTCGCTGCGGACCGGGCGGCCGAGCACGAGGCGCTTGGGGAGTTGCCCGAGGTCGGACAGCGAAGGCACGCGGCGATGGTACGGACGCGGGAGGCCCCCACCGCGTCCGCGCCGGTGGGGTCGCGCACACGTGTAGCTTCGCGGCCTGTACGCCACGGCGGTCCGCGCCGGGCGGCTGGACCCCGCAGGAGCGCACGTGCACGTGGTCGTCATGGGCTGCGGCCGGGTCGGATCGGCCATCGCGCGCAAGCTGGAGAAGATCGGGCACAGCGTCGCGGTCATCGACCAGAACGCCGAGGCCTTCCGCCGGCTGGGCCCGGAGTTCAACGGCCGCCAGGTCACCGGCCTCGGCTTCGACCGGCAGGTGCTGCTGGACGCCGGCATCGACTCCGCCGGCGCCTTCGCCGCGGTGAGCAGCGGCGACAACTCCAACATCATCAGCGCCCGGGTGGCGCGGGAGACCTTCGGCGTCGAGCACGTCGTGGCCCGCATCTACGACTCCAAGCGCGCCGAGGTCTACGAGCGGATGGGCATCCCCAGCGTCGCCACCGTGCCGTGGACGGTGAACCGGCTGATGCGCGAGCTGCTCAGCGTCAAGGTCACCGAGATCTGGCGCGAGCCGACCGGCACCGTGCTGCTCATGCGGGTCACCGTCACCGACGGCTGGGTCGGCCGGCCGCTCAAGGAGCTCGAGCGCGCCTCCGGCGCCCGGGCGGCCTGGCTGGTCCGCTTCGGCGAGGCGCAGCTGCCGCACTCGGGCACCGTGCTGCAGGCCGGGGACCACCTGGTGGTCGCGGCCACCGACGAGATCGCCACCGCCGTGCACGACGTCGTGGAGAACGCACCCGAAGGAGGGCACCACTGATGCGGGTCGCCATCGTGGGGGCCGGCGCCGTGGGGCGCTCGATCGCCGGGGAGCTGCTGGGCAACGGCCACGCCGTCATGCTCATCGAGAAGAACGCCTCGAAGGTGCGCGCCAAGGCCGTGCCGGGCGCCGAGTGGGTGCAGGCCGACGCCTGCGAGGTCACCGCGCTCGAGGAGGCGCAGCTGGCGACCTGCGACGTCGTCATCGCCGCCACCGGCGACGACAAGGCCAACCTGGTCGTCTCGCTGCTGGCCAAGACGGAGTTCGCGGTCAACCGCGTCGTCGCCCGGGTCAAGGACCCGCGCAACGAGTGGCTCTACACCGAGGCGTGGGGGGTCGACGTCGCCGTCTCCACCCCGCGGGTGCTGGCCGCGCTGGTCGAGGAGGCGGTGACGGTGGGCGACGTCGTCCGGCTGATGAGCTTCCGCAAGGGCGCGGCCAACCTCACCGAGATCACCCTCGCCGAGGACACCCCCTGGGTGGGCCGAGCGCTGCGCGACGTGCCGCTGCCGCGGGAGACAGTGCTCACCGCCATCCTGCGCGGCGAGCGGGTCATCACGCCCTCCCCCGACGAGCCGCTCGAGGCCGGCGACGAGCTGCTGTTCGTCATGCACGGCGACGTCGAGGAGGAGCTGCAGGAGGTCCTCTCCGGGAGGCCGGCCTAGCTGTCGGCCGTGCGGTGGCGGTGCAGCCGCGCCACCACCCACAGCGTGACCACCAGCGCCGCGCCGGTGACCGGCAGGCCCAGCACCACCGACATGGTGCCCAGCAGGGTGACCTGGTCCTGCCAGTACAGGACGCCCTGCACGGCGAAGCGGACCAGGAACGTGCCCGCCCACAGCACGGTCAGCCAGGTGTAGGCGCGCAGCACCCGCCGGTCGTCGCGCCAGTGCCGCTCCGGGGCGGCGTCCGGCTCCCGCTCGGCCGCCGTCCCCTCGTCGGGCCCGGCGGCCTGCTCGGCCGCCTCGACGACGGCCGCCCCGCGGGCGCGCAGCCGCCCCGCGAGCTTGCCCCCCACGCTGTGGTCGGCCATCGAGCCCAGGTGGCTGGGCGCCAGGAACTCCGCCGCGACGCCGACCAGGGGCCAGCGCACCAGCACCGACCCCAGCAGGACGACGCCGAGCGCGGCGTTGCGCACCAGGCCGAGCACGAAGAAGTCCCGGGCCTCGCCGGAGGCGCGCGCGATGGCGACGGCGATCGCGACGCCGATCAGCCCGCTGACCGCCTGCTGCACGCTCTCCTTGCGCAGCAGCCGCAGCCCGAACACCAGGACCGCGGCGACCAGGGCGGCCCAGATGCCGACGGTGAGCCCGCCGATCCCGTTGGCGACGACGAAGGCCACGGTGGGCAGCGAGACGTCGACCATCCCGCGCCAGCCGCCGAGCTGCTCCAGCACCAGGTGCCGGTCGAAGGAGACCGGCTTGCGCCCCTGCGCAGAGCTCACCCGGCGCTCAGCTCGTACCAGGGGTTGTAGATGACCTTGCGCCCCTCGAAGGAGGCGAACCGGCCGCGGGCGGTCAGCGACCGGCCCGGTTCGATGCCGGGGATGCGCCGGCGGCCCAGCCACACCAGCGTGACCGAGCCGGAGCCGTCGAACAGCTCGGCCTCCAGCGTGGGCACGGTCTCCCGCGGGGTGTAGACCACCGACTTGAGCCGGCCGGTCACCGCGACGACCTTGCCCTTCTGGCACATGCTCACCGGCTCGCAGCCGGAGCTGACGACGTCGGACTGCAGCTCCTGCGCGTCGATCGTCTGGTCGTCGGCGGTCAGCTTGGCCAGCTTCTGGGCCAGCCAGCCCTTCGGACGGGTCTCGGTCACGCCTCCAGGGTAGGACCGGTGCCCGCCGGTGGCCCCGACTGCTGCGCCACACCCTTCTGCGCCGCCTGCTGGGCGGCGACCTGCTGGGCGGCCTGCGCGGGCAGCGTCATCGGCAGCTGCTCGCGCACCGGCATCGGCTCGGTGCCGCGGACGACGACGATGCGCCGGAACGCGTCCTCCAGGGCCTTCCCCGCCTCGGGCGTCTCCGCGGCGGGGCCGGAGATCATCCCGCGCAGGAACCACCGCGGGCCGTCGACGCCGATGAACCGGGCGGCCCGCCGCACCGGCGCCGCGGGGGCGGTCTGCCCGGGCTGCGGCGGCGCGGCCGCGGTGACCACGCCGGCCAGCTCGGGGCCGAACGGCCCGTCCTGCTCGGTGAGCGTGCCGCCCTGGCCCCGGGCGCTGGTCACCAGGTCGGCGCGCACGCCCTCCCAGATGCCCCCGGCGCGGGGCGCGGCGAACGCCGACACCTGCAGCAGCGAGTCGCCGGAGCGCAGGCTGGCGCCGATCACCTTCTGCGCCTGGTTGACGTCGACCCGCAGCTCCATGCCGGGGACGGCGGGCAGCCGCAGCGACCCGAGGTCGACGCGCTGCACGCCGTCCTCGGGCGCGTCGGTCTCGTCGAAGGGGCCGGTGGTCTCCTCGTGCGGCCGCTCGCGCACCTGCGGCTCCGGGGGGACGCCCCGCTCCCGCACGCTGCGCTCGATCCGGTTGCGCCGTCGTCCGAACGGCATGTCAGGCCTGCCCCTCTGTCTGCGTCGGTGTCGCTGTCGGTGCGGTGAACCCGCCGGTGGAGCCGTGCCCGCCGGTGCCGCGCGCGCTGGCCGGCAGCTCCGCGACCGGCCGGAACTCCGCCTGCACCACCGGCTGCACGACCAGCTGGGCGATGCGGTCGCCACGGCGCAGCCGGATGGTGCGCTCGGGGTCGTGGTTGACCAGGTTGACCTTGATCTCGCCCCGGTAGCCCGCGTCGATGGTGCCCGGGGCGTTGACCATGCCCAGGCCCACCCGGTGGGCCAGGCCGGAGCGCGGGTGCACGAACCCGGCGTACCCCTCGGGGATCGCCACCGCCACCCCGGTGCCCACCAGCGCCCGCTGGTGCGGGGCCAGCTCGAGGTCCTCGGTCAGCGCCAGGTCGGCCCCGGCGTCACCGGGCTGCGCGTAGGACGGCGCCACGGCGCCCTCGGCGAGGACGACCGGCACCGGCACGGCGGCCGGGAGGGGTGCGGACGGGGACGGCACGGGCCGAGGCTAGTGCCGGCCGGGGGCGCGCAGGTCGGCGAGCACGGCCTCGGCGAGCTGGGACGTCGCCTTCCGGTTGCTGCGCGCCGCCAGGCCGGCGCCGAGCAGCATGGGCGCCGCCGAGGAGACGTTGCGGGCCAGCCGGCGGGTGACCCGGCGGCGCAGCGCGTTCACCCCGGCGCTACCCAGGGTGGCCAGCAGCCCGCCGCCGCCCCCGTCGCCGGTGTCGACGGCGCGCTGGTGGGTCCAGCTGGTCAGGTAGGCCGCCGCGCGGGCCCGGGCGTCGCCGGGCGCGGGCCGGCCGTGCAGCTCGTGCAGCTCGCCGATAAGCACCACCTCGACCGCGGCGACCAGCACGGTCTCGGCGCCCAGCTCCAGCGGCAGCGCCACCATCGACGGCGGCGCGAACCACTGCGCGGCGGTCAGCCCGCCGGTGGCCGCACCGATGCCGGCGGTGATGCGGCCGTAGCGGGTGACCAGGGCGTCGGCGACGGCGTCAGTGTCCATGCCGGGGTAGGCCGCCCGCAGCCGTGCGGCGTCCCGGATCGGCAGCCGGGGCGCCGCGGCGTGCAGCAGGTCGGTGAGCACGGTGCCCGGCCGCCACCCGCCGCCGCGGTCCTCCTCGCCGGCGGGGGCGCGCTCGGCGTCGTCGGCACCGTCACCGCGGCCGGCGCGGGCCGCCGACGCGACGGCGGTGACGACGTCGCGCAGCACCGCCCCGGCCCGGCCGCCCTTGCCCGGCGGCTCCTCGCCGGCGGGCCGGTCGGCCAGGAGGCCGCCCACCGCGTCGGCGACCGACCGGGCCGCCCGCGCGAGCGGGCTGGCGGTGTCGTCGACGGCCTCGGCCACCGGCCGGGGACGCGGGACGTCCCGGGCCGGTGCGGTGCGCGGCTCCTCCTGCACGGTGGCCTCCGGGTCGATCAGGCGCAGTCGCGGCAGATCAGCCGGTCGCCCTTGGTGCTGGCCAGCCGGCTGCGGTGGTGCACCAGGAAGCAGCTGGAGCAGGTGAACTCGTCCTCCTGCTTCGGCAGCACCCGGACGGTGAGCTCCTCGTTGGACAGGTCGGCGCCGGGCAGCTCCAGCGCCTCGTTGAAGTCGGTCTCGTCGACGTCGACCGAGGAGGACTGCGCCTCGGCCCGGCGGGCCTTGAGCTCCTCCAGCGAGTCCTCGCCGAGCTCGTCGGCCTCGTTGCGTCGTGGGGCGTCGTAGTCGGTGGCCATGGTGTGCCCCTCTTCTTCTCTTCGTCGTGCGGGCCGCTGGCCCGTTGTCCTCGCCCCGTCCGGCCGCCGCGGTCTCGGGCCGGCCCTCGGGGCCCCGCTCGCGGTGCTGCCGGACTCCGGCAGGCCACCCAACGTGGCGGGTGCCGCGTTTGTGCCCGGGTCGGCGGGCGTCACACACCGTGTCCGGTGGGCGTCGTCGCGCGGCCGCGGAACGGGGTCGTCCGGGGCGGGAGCGCCAGAGGCTACCCTGCGCCGATGACCGCCATCGTGGGTGCCGACCCGGGGGTCGTCGGCCCCTACCTCGCGACCGTCCTGGACGACCCGCGCTGGCAGCGGGTCGACGTGTCGCTCATCGCGGCGGGCATGTCCAACCTCACCTACGTGGTGACCCCCGCCGAGGGCCCCGCCTCCGACGCGGTCATCCTCCGCCGCCCGCCCACCGGTGCCGTGCTGGCCACCGCGCACGACATGGCCCGCGAGCACCGGGTGGTCAGCGCGCTGGCCGGCACCCCCGTGCCCGTGCCGCGCACGCTGCACCTGTGCACCGACCCCGAGGTGCTCGGCGCGCCCTTCTACGTCATGGAGCGGGTCGAGGGCGTGCACGTCGTCGACCAGCTGCCGCCCGGCTACGCCGACACCGAGGGCGAGCGCCGCGCCCTCGGCGACGGCCTGGTCGACGTGCTGGCCGACCTGCACTCCGTCGACCCCGCGGCGGTGGGCCTGGCCGACTTCGGCCGGCCCGAGGGCTTCCTGGCCCGCCAGGTGCGCCGGTGGACCACGCAGTGGGAGGCCACCCGCGACACCGACCGGCCCGACCTCGACGCCCTGGCCGCCCAGCTGGCCGCGACCGTCCCCGCCACCCAGCGCAGCGGCATCGTCCACGGCGACTACCGGATGGACAACTGCCTGCTCGACCCCGACGTGCCCGGCCGGGTGCGGGCGGTCCTGGACTGGGAGATGTCCACCCTCGGCGACCCGCTCACCGACCTCGGCATGCTCTTCGTCTACTGGCCCGAGGCCGGCGAGGACCGCGGCGTCGCCCTCTCGGCGGTCACCACCCTGCCCGGCTTCCCCACCCGCGCCCAGGTGGCCGAGCGCTACGCCGCGCGCACCGGCACCGACCTGGGCGACCTGTCCTGGTACGTCGGGTTCGCCTACTTCAAGTTCGCCTCCATCCTGGCCGGCATCGTCGCCCGCTCCGCCGCCGGCGCCATGGCCGGCAAGGACGCCACCGGGTACGCGGACAAGATCGGGCCCTGCGTCGCGCTGGGGCGCGCCGCGCTGGCCGACGGTGCGGTCTGAGCGGCCCCGGCCGCACTACGATCTCGCCGATCCCTGACCTGCCCGGAGTGGAGCGCAGTTGACCCAGACCAGCGAGCGGCGCCCGGCCCGCGCCAGCCGCGACCGCCGTCCCCTGGTCCCGGTCATCTTCCTGCTCGTGCTCGCCCTGGCCGCCCTCGGCGTGTGGTGGAACGTCTTCCGCACCGAGGCCGCCGGCGCCCGCGCCGACGCCGCCGCCTGCTCCAGCGCCGAGGCCGCCGCGCCCTCGCTGGACCCGACCACCGTTCAGATCCGGGTGCTCAACGCCACCGACACCGCCGGCCTGGCCGGCACCGTCGCGGCCACCATGCAGTCGCGCGGGTTCGTCGTGACCGAGTTCGCCAACGACTCCTCCCCCCGCCGGGCCGAGGTGGCCGGGGTCGGCGAGGTCCGCTTCGGCCCCCGCGGCGCCGAGGCCGCCCGCTACCTGGAGCTGTTCCTGCCCGGCGCCGGCGAGTACCAGGACACCCGCGCCGACGCCACGGTCGACCTGGTCATCGGGCCGCAGTTCACCGAGCTGGCCACCCCCGAGGCGGTCGCCGCCGCCCTCACGCCCGCAGCCAGCGCCTCCGCCGCCGCCTGCTAGGGGGTGTGCGCCCGGGCGACCAGTGCCCGGAACGCGTCCGCGACGCCGGCGGGGGCGGCGGTGACGAGGGGGTCGGCCATGCGCTGGCCGGTGGTCACCTGCACCTCCAGGCCGGCCTCCTCGGCCACCAGGCAGGCGGCCGTGAAGTCCCAGGGCTTGAGGTCGAGCTGGTAGAACGCGTCGACCCGGCCCGCGGCGGCCAGGCAGATCTCCACCGCCGCCGACCCCCACCGGCGGACGTCGCGGACCTCGGGCAGCAGCCGGGCCAGCACCTCGCCCTGCCAGGTGCGGATGCCGCGGTCGTAGGCGAACCCGGTGCCCACCAGCGTCACCTCCAGGCTGGCCGGGGACGAGCAGCGCAGCGGGGTGCGGACGCCGTCGCGCTCCACCCACGCCCCGCCGCCGCGCACCGCGGCGTACACCTCACCGGTCGGGACGTCGGCCACCACGCCGGCCACCGCCACGCCGTCCACCTCGGCGGCGATGCACACCGCGTAGGAGCCCAGGCCGTAGAGGAAGTTCACCGTCCCGTCGATCGGGTCGACCACCCAGCGCACACCGCTGCTGCCCGGCCGGGAGGCCCCCTCCTCCCCCAGCACCCCGTCGTCGGGGCGGGCGGCGAGCAGGCGGTCGACCACCAGCTGCTCGCTGGCCTTGTCCACCGCGGTGACGACGTCCACCGTGGTGGTCTTGCTCTGCACGTCGTCGGCGGCGCTGGCCCGGCCGTCGGCGACCAGGGCGGCCGCCTCGCGGGCGGTGGCCAGGGCCAGGTCCAGCAGCTCGGCGGGGGCGGGACGGGGGTCTGCGGTCACGCGCTGATCCTGCCGGGTGAGGCCGCGCACGGCTGGTGCAGCCGACCGCGACCCGGATCACTAGCCTGTCGGCGTGCAGGGCTTCGGAGTCGACGTCGGTGGCAGCGGCATCAAGGGATGCCTGGTGGACCTGGACCGGGGTGAGCTCATCGGGGAACGGGTCCGCATCCCCACCCCGCAGCCCGCCCTCCCGGACGCGGTGTGCGACGTCATCGCCGACGTCGTGGGCCAGTTCGGGTACGAGGGCCGGGTCGGCGTCACCTACCCCGGCGTCATGAAGAGCGGCGTGGCCTACACCGCCGCCAACATGGACCCCTCCTGGATCGGCACCGACATGGCCAAGGCCGTGGAGACCCGCGTCCCGGGCACCGTGCAGACCCTCAACGACGCCGACGCCGCGGGCCTGGCCGAGATGGCCTACGGCGCCGGCAAGGGCCAGCGCGGCCTGGTGCTCATGCTGACCTTCGGCACCGGCATCGGCAGCGCGCTGTTCATCGACGGCGTGCTGGTGCCCAACACCGAGTTCGGGCACATCGAGGTCGACGGCAAGGACGGCGAGAAGGCCGCCTCGGCCGCCGCCCGCGAGCGCGAGGACCTCTCCTACCCCGACTGGGCCGCCCGGGTCGACCGCTACCTCGACACCCTCGAGCGGGGCCTGTGGCCCGACCTCATCGTGGTCGGCGGCGGGGTCAGCAAGAAGGCGCACAAGTGGGTGCCGCTGCTGTCCACCCGCACCCGGGTCGTGCCCGCGGAGCTGCTCAACGACGCCGGGATCGTGGGCGCCGCGCTCGCCGCGGAGCAGCGCATCGGCCAGTAGCCGGTCGCGCACAACCGTTCCGGACCGGCCGCGTGCCGGATCCCGCCGCCGGCGACGTGACCCTCGCTACACTGTCGGCGTCCCCGAGCGTCGCCGGTCAGCCTGACGGCGCCGGGGCACGCGCCGCAGCACGGGAAGGAACTCGAGTGCCCGCCGCCAAGTCCGCCGGGGCCAGCGCCACGGCTCCTGCCGCCGCCAAGCGTCCCCGTCGCACCAAGCCCACCATCTCCCCCTCCCCCGGCCAGGACGCCCCCGAGGGCACCGTCCTCACCGCGGTCGCCACCGAGGACAGCACCGTCGCCGTCGTCGGCGGCGCGAAGGGCCTCGCGCTGGACGAGTCCGCCGTCGTCGGCAAGGACGGCGTCGCCGAGGGCCCGGAGGACGACGACGCCGACGGCGACGCCGGCACCCCCGCCGCCGACTCGGAGTGGGAGGACGAGGAGGAGTCCGAGGCGCTGCGCAAGGCGCGCAAGGACGCCGAGCTCACCGCCTCCGCCGACTCGGTCCGGGCCTACCTCAAGCAGATCGGCAAGGTCGCGCTGCTCACCGCCGAGGAGGAGGTCGACCTCGCCAAGCGGATCGAGGCCGGCCTCTACGGCTCCGAGCGGCTGCGCCAGGTCGAGGAGACCGGCACCAAGCTCACCCCGCAGATGCGCCGGGACCTGAACTGGATCATCCGCGACGGCGAGCGCGCCAAGAACCACCTGCTCGAGGCCAACCTGCGGCTCGTGGTCTCCCTCGCCAAGCGCTACACCGGCCGCGGCATGGCCTTCCTCGACCTGATCCAGGAGGGCAACCTCGGGCTGATCCGCGCGGTCGAGAAGTTCGACTACACCAAGGGCTACAAGTTCTCGACCTACGCCACCTGGTGGATCCGCCAGGCCATCACCCGCGCGATGGCCGACCAGGCCCGCACCATCCGCATCCCGGTGCACATGGTGGAGGTCATCAACAAGCTCGGCCGCATCCAGCGCGAGCTGCTCCAGGACCTCGGGCGCGAGCCCACCCCGGAGGAGCTGGCCAAGGAGATGGACATCACCCCCGAGAAGGTGCTGGAGATCCAGCAGTACGCCCGGGAGCCCATCAGCCTCGACCAGACCATCGGCGACGAGGGCGACAGCCAGCTCGGTGACTTCATCGAGGACTCCGAGGCCGTGGTCGCCGTCGACGCGGTCAGCTTCACCCTCATGCAGGACCAGCTGAGCTCGGTGCTGCAGACGCTGTCCGAGCGCGAGGCCGGCGTCGTCCGGCTGCGCTTCGGGCTCACCGACGGCCAGCCGCGCACCCTGGACGAGATCGGCCAGGTCTACGGCGTCACCCGCGAGCGGATCCGCCAGATCGAGTCCAAGACCATGTCCAAGCTGCGCCACCCCAGCCGCAGCCAGGTCCTGCGCGACTACCTGGACTGAGCCCGCGCTGTGCGCCCGGTCACGGAGGCATCACGTTTCCCACTCCGGCGGGGGGCGGCGGGATTGGCGGCGGCAGCCGGCGGGCATCAGTTGTAGCGTGGAGCCGTCAACGAGAGCAGCGGAACCACGCAACACAGACCAACCAGTGCGATCCCTGCTCACCCGCTCCACACACCAGGTCCTGCACCACCCGGCACACCGCCTGCGGCGCGTCGGAGGGTCGGAGGGCCGGATCGGGAACACCGGGGGTCATCCTGGCGCTGTGCAGGAGGCCGATCCGCGAACGCGGGTCCGTGCGGTAGAGAGCGAGTGATGACCAGATGACCCAGACCCTGACGACGAACCGTTCCACCGATGACCTGGTCGTTCCCTTCCACTGCGACCGGTGCGGTGCACTGGCCAAGGTGCGGGTCGTGCTCGCGAGCGGCAGCGACCTCGTCTTCTGCGGGCACCACGCCCGCGAGTACGACGCGAAGCTGCGCGACATCGCCATCGAGATCATCGACGCGGACAGCGAGCAGCCCGTCACCGCCTGACCGAGGCGCTATCGTCGCGCACAGCGATGGAGCTCTCACCCGACGACGCCGCCGGCGCCCACCCCCTCGCGGGGCGCGGTTCCGGCGGCGTCGCCGCGTCCGGGGCTCCTGGACCGGCCGACCGACAGCGAGCGTGACCTGCGATGAGCGACGAGACCCCCCGCCGCGACCCTGACCCTCGACCCGAGGGTGAGTCCCCGGGTGGTGGCGACGACCGGACCGCCCGGCTCCAGCCCGACGGCACCGTCGGCTCGGGCCGCCCGTCCGCTCCCCCGGCCGTCGAGCGCCCCCGCCCCGCCGCACCCGGCTGGGGTGGGCAGACCCCGGTCGCCCCACCCGGCCAGCCCCTCCCGGTGACCCCCCGCCGGCGCGCCGCCGACGCCGACGTGCCGCCCCCGCTGCCGGTCGACCAGACGCCCACCGGCGAGCTGCGGGCCGGCGCGCCCCAGGACGAGGCCGACTCGACCCAGGTCATCGGCGCCGTCCCCCCGGCCGACGTCCCCGCCGAGGACGACGCCCCCCGCGCGGTCGACGAGCCGGACCCGGTCGACGAGCAGCCCGCCGAGCCCGCCGCCGACGACGCGGCCGACGACACGGCCGAGGTGGACCCCGTCCGGGACGACCCGGCCAGCGCTGACGACCCCGGGCCCGCCGACGTGGAGCAGACCGCCGAGGTCCCCGCGGCCGTCGCCCCCCGCGACGTGCCCGACGACGACCCCGCACCCACCCGCGCCGCCGACGCCGAGGAGCCCCCGCCCGCGGGCCCCACCGCCGACGACGGCACCCACCGCCCCCGCTGGCGGCGTCCCGCGGTCCTGGTGCCCGCCGCGCTGCTGCTCGCCCTCGGCGTGGCCTACGGCGTCGACCTGGCCGTGGCCGGCGACGACGTCCCCCGCAACACCGTGGTCGCCGGCGTGCCGATCGGCGGCCTGTCCCCGAGCGCGGCGTCCCAGGCCCTCACCGAGCAGCTCGCCCCCCGGGTCACCGCCGACCACGTGCTGGTCGCCGACGACGTGCAGGGCGTGCTCTCCCCCGCCACCGCCGGCATCACCCTCGACGTCGACCAGACGGTGCAGGCCGCCTCCGGGCAGCCGCTCAACCCCTGGACCCGGCTGGTGTCGGTGTTCACCGAGCGCGACGTCACCCCCGTCATCACCGGCGACGAGACCGCGCTCATGGCCCAGGTCGACGCGTTCGCCGAGACGGTGGACCGCGCCCCGGTCGACGCCACCATCGCCCTCGAGGGCACCGCGGCCTCGGTCGTGCCCGCCGTCACCGGCCGGCAGCTGGACCGCGAGGCGGCCGGCGACGCCGTCACCGAGGCGCTGTCCTCCGGCGGCGACCCGGCCACGCCCATCGAGCTGCCGGTCGACACCGTCGACGTCCAGGTCCAGGACGACGCCGCGCAGCAGGCCCTGGACGACGTCGTCACCCCCGCCCTGGCCGCACCGGTGACCGTCGACGGCGACGACGGCACCACCGCGGAGCTGTCCGCCGACGGCATCGCCTCGGCGCTGCGCTTCGCGCCCGGCGAGGGCGGTGCGCTGGACACCACGCTGGACCCGGCCGCGCTGCAGACCGCGCTCGGCGACCAGCTCGGGGAGTTCGGGACGCCGGCCGAGGACGCCCGCTTCGAGATCTCCGGCGACACCATCTCCGTCGTCCCCTCGGTCGACGGCACCGGCATCGACCCGGCCGCGCTGGCGTCCTCCCTGCTCCCGGTGCTGACCGAGCCGGCCCCGCGGGCGGTCACCGCCAGCCTGGGCACGGTGCCCGCCGAGTTCACCACCGACGAGGCGAACGCGCTGGGCATCGTGGAGCCGATCAGCACGTTCACCACGAACTTCACCAACTCGGCCAGCGGCACCAACATCCGGGTGGTCGCCGAGTTCGTCGACGGCGCGGTGGTCCTGCCGGGCGAGACGTTCAGCCTGAACGGCTACACCGGCCCCCGCGGCGAGGCGCAGGGCTACGTGCCGGCCGGCGTCATCAACAACGGCGAGTTCACCCAGGCCGTGGGCGGCGGCATCAGCCAGTTCGCCACCACGATGTTCAACGCGGTGTTCTTCGCCGGGCTCGAGGACGTCTACCACAAGCCGCACAGCTACTACATCAGCCGCTACCCGGCCGGCCGCGAGGCCACCGTCTACTACGACTCCATCGACCTGCAGTGGCGCAACGACAGCCCGACCGGGGTGTACGTGCAGACCGAGTGGGTGCCCGGCGCGCTGACGGTGACCTTCTGGGGCACCAAGCGCTACGACGTCGAGTCGGTCAGCAGCGACCGGTACAACGTGCGGACGCCGGTGGTGCAGGAGAAGCCCGACGACGGCAACTGCAGCCCGCAGGGCGGTGCGAACGGCTTCGACATCACCGTCACCCGGATCTTCAAGGACCCGGCGACGGGCCAGCAGGTGCGCACCGAGGAGTTCGACACCCGCTACGCCGCCGAGCCGGTGATCCGCTGCGTGCCGGTGGCGCCGCCCGCGCCGGAGTCCACCGCGCCGGGCGCACCGGCCCAGCCGACCGGCCGCCGTCCGCGCCGGTACTGACCCCTCCGGGTGGGCGTGTCCGCACGGGCACGCCACCGCTCCGGCACACTGGGCCGGTGGCGACCGTCCTGCCCTCGGGCTCCCCGGCCTCCGCCGGTGACCTCGGGGCCGGCGGTCCGGCCGGGTCCCCGGACGCCGAGGAGCCGGACAGACGCCGCGGGCTGGTGTCCCGGATGCCCGCGCCCCTGCGGGTGCCGCTGCAGGTGCTGGGCCGCACGGTGGCCAAGGCCTGGCAGGACCGCATCCTGGGATTGTCGGCGGAGGCGTCGTTCTGGCAGATCCTGTCGGTGCCGCCGCTGCTCATCGGGCTGCTCGGCTCGCTGGGCTACCTGAGCACGTTCATCGGCGACTCCGCGGTGGCCGAGATCGAGGCGCGCCTGGTGGAGCTGGCGTCCGAGGCGCTGACCCCCGGCGTCGTCGACAGCCTGGTGCAGCCCACGCTGACCGACATCCTGAACTCCGGGCGGCTCGACGTGGTGAGCATCGGCTTCCTGCTGTCGCTGTGGGCCGGGTCCTCGGGCGTGGCGACGTTCATGAACACCAGCGTCATCGCCTACGACCAGCGCGACATCCGCGGGCCGATCCGCACCCGGCTGATGGCGCTGGGCCTGTTCGTGGTCGCCCTGGTCATCGCGGTGCTGTCCCTGCCGCTGCTGGTGCTGGGCCGCGGAGCCCTGGTCGCGCTGCTGCCGGAGAACGTGCAGGGCACGGCGACGGTGCTGGTGAACGCGGTGTACTGGCCGCTGGTGGCCATCGTGCTCATCCTGGCGCTGACGAGCTTCTACCACGTCACGCTGCCCCGGCGGCTGCCGTGGGTGCGGCACCTGCTGGGCGCGGTCTTCGCGGCCGGGTTCTTCATCGGCGCCGCCCTGGTGCTGCGCACCTACGTCGCCGACGTGCTCACCACCGCGCTGCCCTACGGCGCGCTGGCGGCCCCGATCGCGGCGCTGCTGTTCTGCTTCTTCCTCGGCATGGCGGTCCTGCTGGGCGCCGAGCTCAACGCCACGGTGGAGGCCCGCTGGCCCACCGGGCAGCGCCGGCACGACCGCCGGCGCCGCCGTCGCCGGGCCGCGAAGATCGAGCTCGAGGCGAAGAAGCTGGGTCTGCGCTAGCTCACTTCTTGAGCTGGGCGTAGACCTCCTTGCACGGCTCGCACACCGGGCTGCCGGGCTTGGGGCTCTTGGTCACCGGGAAGACCTCGCCGCACAGCGCCTCGACCAGGGTGCCCATGACGGCGCTCTCGGCGATCTGGTTCTTCTTCACGTAGTGGAAGACCTCCGGCGGCTGCGAGGTGGTGTTCTCGCGGACGTCCGGGCGGTCCAGGATCTCGGTGCTCACGGCTCCGAGTCTATGACCCGCCCGGCGCTGGGCCGGGCCTCGAGGATCCGGTCCGGGGCGGGGACCTCGTACCGGTTCACGTCGACCTTCTTCTTCGGCGGCCGGTCGTTGGCCATCACCACGGCGATCCACGGCAGCACGGTGCCGAGGACGGCGAAGATCGCCATCAGCCACAGCGTCTGGTAGAAGATCGCGGCGAGCATGACGCTCACGATGCGGATGAGCATCGTGATCACGTACCGCTTCTTGCGCGCCGCGTGCTGGTCACCCAGGCTCGGCTGCGCCTCCGTGATGAGGACCGGCTCGTTGCGGGTCTCGCGGTTCGTGGTCACACGACCCATCGTGCCACCGGATCGGGCACCCCCGCCCGGCGTGCCGGGAAATCTCGTTTCAGCTGGTCTTCTTCGCCTTCGCGGCGGCCTTCGCCTCCTGCTTGAAGGCGCGCACCTCGGCCAGGCTGGTGGGGTCGACCACGTCGGCGACCGAACGCCGGGCGCCGTCGGCGCCGTAGTCACCGGCCGCCTCCCGCCAGCCGGGCGGGGTGACGCCGTACTGCTTGCCGAGCAGGGCGACCAGGATCTTCGCCTTCTGCGCGCCGAACCCGGGCAGCTCGCCGATGCGCCGCAGCAGGGTCGCGCCGTCCGGGACGTCGGCCCACAGCTGCTCGGCGCGGCCGTCGTGGCGTTCCACCAGCAGCCGGCACACCGCCTGCGTGCGCTCGGCCATCGAGCCCGGGTAGCGGTGCACCGCCGGCGGCCCGGCGAAGGCCGCCTTCAGCGTCTCCGGGTCGGTGTCGGCGATGGCAGCCGCGGACAGGGTGTCGGTCCCCAGCCGCTGGGCCAGCAGCGCCGGCCCGGCGAAGGCGCGCTCCATGGGGAACTGCTGGTCCAGCAGCATGCCCAGCAGCAGCGCGAGCGGGTCGCGACCGAGCAACGCGTCGGCCTCGGGGTCCTGGGCGATGCGGATGGTCGGCACGGCCGAAGTCTGCACCACGGTCGGGATCCCCCCGGGCGGGAGGTCGCCCGGCCCGCTGCCGGCTCGGGCGCCCCTGCCCGTGCGCCGCACGCGGACCGATGAGTCCTGGCCGCCCGCCGGGTCCTCCTGGTGGCACCGCTCCTCCGGACCCGCGCCGCCGGCCCGGTCCGGCGGTCGCCCGAGCACCACCGACCCGCGACAGGGGACCCACCATGAGCAAGCTGGACCAGCCCACCGCGACCCCGCCGGTGGTCGACCGCGCCCGGTTCGAGGAGGCCCTCGCCGACCAGGTCGCAGCCGAGAAGGAGGTCACCCGGCACAACGACCGGGTCTCCGCGAGCCGGCGGCGGCTCCCCATGGTCGAGGTGGAGGACTACGCCTTCGCCGCACCCGAGGGGCCGGTCCGGCTGTCCGAGCTGTTCGGCGACGGGTACCTGCTGCTGGTCCAGAACGTCATGTTCGGCCCCGACTGGGACGAGGGCTGCCCGAGCTGCACCTGGGCCGTCGACAACCTCCCCGCGAACATGGCGCGCGTGGCCGACGAGGGCATCGCCTTCGCCATGGTCTCGCACGCGCCCGTCGCCGAGCTGGAGGAGTGGCGCGCCCGCCGCGGGTGGCAGCACCGCTGGGTGTCCTCCCACGACACGACCTACCACTGGGACTGGGGGTGGACCCAGCTCGCCGACGACGGCTCCCAGGTCCTGCACCCCGGCTACTCCTACTACCTGCTCAGCGGCGGGAAGCCCTACCTGACCTACACGACCAGGGCCCGCGGCACCGAGGCCGTCCTGGCGACGGCGCACATCATGGACCGCACCGTGTACGGCCGGCAGCAGGACTGGGAGGACAGCCCCCGGGGCTGGCCGCAGGAGCCGACCTACGGATGAACCACCTCGGTGCACGACCTGCTGCCGTCGGGACGGTCCCGGGATGAGCGGTGACTGGCTGTCCGACACCCGTGCGTCCTACGACGCCGATGCCCCCGGGTACGCCGAGGTGGTCCAGGGGCTGCTCGACGCGCAGCCGCACCTGCGTGCGGGGCTGGCCCTGTTCGCCGACCTCGTGCAGCGGGCAGGGGGCGGCCCGGTCGCCGACGTCGGCTGCGGACCGGGGTACGTGACCCGTCACCTCCGGGACCTCGGGGTCGACGCGTTCGGCATCGACCTCTCCCCGGGGATGGTCGCCCTCGCGCGGCGGGACCACCCCGACGTCCGGTTCGAGGTGGGCACCATGACCGACCTGGACCTGGCGGACGGCTCGGTGGCCGGTCTGCTGGCCTTCTGGTCGGTGATCCACGTCCCCGACGACGCCGTGCCCGGGGTCCTCACCGGGTTCCGCCGGGTGCTGCGGCCGGGAGGTCCCCTGCTGGTCGGCTTCCCGGTCGGGGACGAGGTGGACCACACGTCCCGGGGCTACACCGGCCGACCGGTCGCCATCGACACCCACCGGCGCCCGCTGCGGACGATGGTGGGCTGGCTGCGGGACGCCGGGTTCTCGATCGAGGCCACGACCGCCCTCAGGCCGGACGAGGCCGTGCCGGGAGCGCTGGTCCACGCGCGGGCACCCGGGACGCCGGGCGGCGGCTGACACGTCGCCGACATCGACCACCTGCCGCCGGCGACGGCAGCACCGACTGCGCAGGAGCACGGGCGTGCTCGCCGGGGCGGGAGCGTCGGCCCGGTCGGCGCGCGGCCCTGACCCGGAGGGGTGAGGGCCGCGCGGACCGGGGTCGAGCACCGCCGGGCGCGGCCGATGATCTCGTCGGCGTCGAGTACAGGGGCCTGGTACGACGACCCTCCGGAGCCTGAGCTGAACACCCCTGGTGCCCGCGGCGGAGCCCTCTCCGCCCCCGGCCTCGTCCTCCTCGCCGTCCTGGGTGCCCTGGCCCTGGGCCGGTCCCTCCTGCCCGCCGGCACCGCCGCCGAGGTGAGCTACCTCGTCGTCGTGACCGGTGCATCGGTCTCGGCCTGGTGGGCGGTCGCGCACAGCGGCCGCGCCGGGTTCTGGACCGCGGCGGGGATCACCCTGTCCTGCGCCGGGGACTGGCTGTGGCAGGTCGGGGCCTGGTCCGGCGCGCCCGAGGCCTCCGTCTCGGTCGCCGACGCCGCCTACCTGGGCTCCTACGTCGCGGTCGCGCTGGGGCTGCGCCGCGCCCTGGCCCAGGTCGCCCAGGGGTCGCGGTTCGACCGCTTCGTGGACACCGCCGCGGCGTTCCTCCTGGTCGTGTACCTGGAGTGGGTCCTCGTGCTGCACCGCACCGTCGAGGACGACTCCCTGCCGGTCCTGGTGCGGACGGTGCTGGCGGCCTACCCCGTGCTCGACGCCTGGTTGCTCGCGCTGGTGGTCCGGCTGTGCGTCCTGCGCTCGTCGCTGGGGGCCGGGGCGGTCTGGGTCGGCGCCGGAGCGGCCGCCTGGTTCCTCGCCGACCTGGGCTACCTGGTGGACGCCGACACCTCCGCGGTGCTCGACGTGGGCTGGACCCTGGGGTCCCTGGCGCTGGCCGCGTCGGTGTGGCTCACCGGTGCCGGCCCGCGCCGGTCGGCCCGCCGACGGCGGCGCCTGCCGGTCTCGCGCGCGCAGTTGACGCTGGCGCTGCTCCCCCTGGCCGTCCCCGGCGTGGTGGAGGTCGTCGCGTGGGCCCGCGGCACCGACGTCGACCCGCTGCCCGGGCTGCTGGTGACCGCCGCGGTCCTCGCGCTCGCCTACGCCCGGGCCTACCGGCTCTCCCGCCAGCAGGCCGACCTGAGCGAGGCGCTGGAGCTGCGTGCCCGGCGGGCGGCCGCCCTGGCCGTCGACTCCGCCGACGCCCTCGTCGTCGTCGACCCCACGGGCAGGGCCCTCACCGGCCCCGGGCGCCCGGCGGGGTCGGCGGTCTGGACCGCGCTCGGCGAGGACGACCCGTCCGGGCGGGCCGAGCTGCTCGACCGGGCCCGCACCGCCCCCGGGCGGACGGTCTCCGCCGAGCTGTGCACCGCCCCGGGGGCATGGGTCGAGGTCCGGGTGGTGGACCGCTCCGACGACGCCGACGTCGGCGGCCTCGTGGTGACCCTGCAGGACGTGACCGCGCGCCGCCGGGTCCAGGACGAGCTGGCGCACCAGGCCTTCCACGACGGGCTCACCGGCCTGGCCAACCGGGCCCTGTTCGACGACCGCGTCGGCCACACCCTGGCCCGCAGCGGGCGCACCGGGACCGACCCCGCCGTGCTGTCGCTGGACCTCGACGGGTTCAAGACCGTGAACGACACGCTGGGGCACCCCGCCGGCGACGAGCTGCTCCGCCAGGTCGCCGCCCGCCTGTCGGCCCAGGTCCGGCCCGCCGACACCGTCGCCCGCCTCGGCGGGGACGAGTTCGCCGTCCTGGTCGAACCGGGGCCGGCCGACACCGGGGAGAGCCACCGCGCCCTCGCCGACCGGCTGGTCGCGGCGGTCGGCGCGGCCTACGACCTGGCCGGGCGGACCGTGCACGTCGGCGCGAGCGTGGGCCTCGTCGTCGCCGACCCCGATGCCGGACCGACGGCTGCCTCGCTCCTGCGCGACGCCGACACCGCGCTCTACCGCGCCAAGAGCCGGGGCAAGGGCCAGGTGGTGGTCTTCGCCCCCGACATGCGCGCCGAGCTGCTGCTGCACACGCAGCTGGTCGCGGACCTCCCCGGCGCACTCGCCGGGGGGCAGCTGCGGGTGGCCTACCAGCCCGTGGTCGACCTCGGGTCCGGCGACCTCGAGGGGTTCGAGGCGCTGCTGCGCTGGCAGCACCCGACGCTGGGCGCCGTCTCGCCGGCCACCTTCGTCCCGCTGGCCGAGGAGAACGGGCTCATCGAGGAGATCGGCCGCTGGGTGCTCGGCGAGGCGTGCGCGGCCGCCGCGGCCTGGCGTGCCGGGACGCCGGGCGCGGACCTGACCATCGCGGTGAACCTGTCGGGCCGGCAGCTGCGGTCCCCCCGGCTGGTCGGCGACGTCGCCGCGGCGCTGGACCGCACGGGGCTGACCCCGCACGCGCTGTGCCTGGAGCTGACCGAGACCGCCCTGGTCCACGACGCCGAGCAGGCCGCCCGCACCCTGCACGAGCTGCGCGGGCTGGGGGTCCGGCTCGCCGTCGACGACTTCGGGACCGGCTTCTCGTCCTTGACCCACCTGCGGCAGTTCCCGGTCGACGTGCTCAAGATCGACCGTTCCTTCGTCAGCGGGGTCGGTCCGGACGTGGCCGCGCCGCCCGTGGTGCTGGGCCTGCTCGAGCTCGCCCGGGTGATGGGTCTGGACGTGGTGGCCGAGGGCGTGGAGTCCGAGGACCAGCGGGCACACCTGCGCGACCAGGGCTGCCGGTCGGCCCAGGGGTGGCTGTTCTCCCCCGCCCTCGAGCGCGACGCCGCGGATGCCCGCGTGGCCGGGGCCGGCGACAGCTGGCCCCCGGCCCCGGACGGCGTGACCGCCCGGCCCGGGTCCACCGACGCCACCCCGCCGGTCTCGGCGTCCCTGGTCGGTGGTCCACCGCCCGGGCGCCGTGCGGCACCATCGGCCGGGTGCGCGCCGTGGTGAGCCGGGTCAGCAGTGCCTCCGTCGTGGTCGAGGGCGCCGTCGTCGGGGAGGTCGGCCGCGGGCTGCTGGCCCTGGTCGGGGTCGCCCGCACCGACGGCGAGGACGCCGCCCGGGAGATGGCCCGCAAGATCCACGAGCTGCGGATCTTCGACGGCGCGGACGGCGAGGTGTCCGCCGCCGACCTCGGGCTCCCCGTGCTGGTGGTGAGCCAGTTCACGTTGCAGGGCGACACGCGCAAGGGGCGCCGTCCGTCCTGGTCGGCGGCCGCCCCCGGGCCGGTCGCCGAGCCCCTGGTCGAGGCCGTGGTCACGGCCCTGCGGGAGCGCGGCGCGCGGGTCGCCACCGGCGTGTTCGGTGCGTCCATGCAGGTCAGCAGCGTGAACGACGGCCCGTTCACGCTGCTGCTGGAGACCTGAACCACAGTCGTGTGGTTCGGCGCGCACGTCCCGGGTACCGGCCTGCCTGCACGGCAACTGTGAGACGGACCGGTCAGGAACACCAGGGGTGGTCTCCGCCGTTGTCATGGGCGTACCACATCGGGGCCACCACCCCGAGGACGGGCCCGCCGGCGATCCCGGCACCGCTCGTCCCGCACCGAAGACGCCCGGGTGACGGCCAGCACGACCGGCGGCCATCCGACCCGAGAGGCAAGGACGAAGACCCATCGTGACGCTGTTGCAGTCCTCCCCCACCGACACCCTCAGCGTGCGCACCCCGCGACGCACCCCCGACACCACCGGCCTGGTCTCGACCGACCTGGTCCGTGTCTACCTGAACACGATCGGGAAGACCGCGCTGCTCACCGCCGAGCAGGAGGTCGAGCTCGCCAAGCGCATCGAGGCCGGCCTGTACGCCGACCGCCTGCTGGGCGAGAAGAAGCTGACCCCCGCGGTCAAGCGCGACTACACGCTGCTCGCCGCCGACGGCAAGGCCGCCAAGGCCCACCTGCTGGAGGCCAACCTCCGCCTGGTCGTGTCGGTGGCCAAGCGGTACACCGGCCACGGCATGACGTTCCTGGACCTGATCCAGGAGGGCAACGTCGGCCTCATCCGCGCCGTGGAGAAGTTCGACTACACCAAGGGCTTCAAGTTCTCGACCTACGCGACCTGGTGGATCCGGCAGGCCATCACCCGCGCGATGGCCGACAGCGGCCGCACCATCCGGCTGCCCGTCCACCTGGCCGAGCAGGTCAACAAGGTGGTCCGCACCCGCCGGCGCATCCACCAGGAGCTCGAGCGCGAGCCCACCGCCGAGGAGCTCGGTCTGGAGCTCGACATGACCCCCGAGCGGATCACCGAGCTGCTGGAGTACAGCCGCGACCTGGTCTCCCTGGACCAGACCGTCGGCGCCGACGAGGAGTCCCGGCTCGGTGACTTCATCGAGGACACCGACGCCGCGGTCGCCGAGGACGCCGTCGCCTTCCAGATGATGAAGGGCGACGTCCGCAACGTCCTGGGCACCCTGGAGGACCGCGAGCGCGACGTCGTCGTCATGCGGTTCGGCCTGGACGGCGAGCAGCCCCGCACCCTGGAGCAGATCGGCAAGCGCTTCGGGCTCTCCCGCGAGCGGGTGCGCCAGATCGAGCGCGAGACGATGAGCAAGCTGCGCTCCCCCGAGCGGGCCGACGCACTCCGCGACTACCTGGCCTGAGGCAGTCCCGACGCCGGCGCCGGCCACCCCCGCGGTGGCCGGCGCCGGCGTCAGTGCACGTCGGCCGCGCTGAACATCCGCCGCGGGCCGGGGTCCACCCGGGCCGTCGCAGGTCCCACCCGCACCGCCGCGCCGGCCACCACCAGCGACCGGCCGCCGTGCCACGGCGACGCCGGGCCCACGATCACCGGCTCCAGCGACAGCGCCAGCACCTCGGGCAGGTCGTCGGCCAGCCGGGCGACCCGCAGCAGCAGGTCCTCCAGCGCCGCGACGTCGACCGGCTCGCTGCCCCGGTAGCCGTCCAGCAGCGGCCACGCCCGCGGTTCGCGGACCATCTCGTGCGCGTCGGTGTCGGTGAGCGGCAGCGTGCGGAAGGCACGGTCGCCGAGCAGGTCCGTGGCCACGCCGCCCACGCCGAAGCTGACCAGCGCGCCGAACGAGGGGTCGTCGACCACCTCGACGACGGTGGGGACGCCGGGGGCGGCCATCTCCTGCACGATCACCGGGTCGCCGGACGGGATGGCCTCGAACCCGGCACGCACGTCGTCGGCGTCCCGCAGGTCCAGCCGGGTGCCGCCGAGGTCAGCGCGGTGCCGCAGCCACGGCGCGGTCGACTTCAGCACCACCGGGTAGCCGACCTCCTCGGCGGCGGCGACCGCGGCCTCGGCGTCGTCGGCCCGGCGGGTGCGCAGCAGCGGCACGCCGTAGGCGGCCAGCAGCGCGATCACCTCGTCGTCGGTGAGCTCGCGGCCCTCGCCGTCGGCCAGGGCGCCGTCCACCACGGCGCGGGCGGCGGCCTCGTCCACGTCGAGCTCGGGCACCTCGCCGACCGGCCGGCGCCGCCAGGCGGCGTGCTCGGCGACCCGGGCCAGGGCGATGACGGCCCGCTCGGGCGTGGAGAACGAGGGCACCGAGCCGCGGGCGGGCATGCCGTCCTCGCCGCGGACCACCAGGACGTCGGGGATGCCGTCGGCGGACAGGAAGTTGGCCACCAGCGGCTTCGTGGCGCCGGCCGAGATCTCGCGCAGCACCCGGCCGAAGGGCTCGGCCTCGTGCGCGAGCGCGGGCAGGTACACCGCCACGACGGCGTCCACCCGGTCGTCGTCGAGCGCTGCCTGCAGGGCGGCGCGGAACTCCTCGGGCGGCGCGCCGGTGCCGATGTCGACCGGCCGCTCGTGGGCCAGCTGCAGGCCCAGCTCGAGGACGGCGTCGGCGACCAGCACGCCGACCGCGGTGGAGTTGCCCACGATGGCCACCCGGTCGCCGGCGGGCAGCGGCTGGTGGGCCAGCAGCGTGCCGACGTCGAACAGCTCGGCCAGCGTCTGCACCCGGATCACCCCGGCGGAGGCGAACAGCGCGGCCACCGACTGCTCGGGCACGCTGACGCTGGTGCCGGCCAGGCCCGCGGTCATGCCGACGTGCCGGCCGCTCTTCACCGCCACCACCGGCTTGTCCCGGCCGACCCGGCGGGCCAGCCGGGCGAACTTGCGGGGGTTGCCGAAGCTCTCCAGGTGCAGCAGCACCACCTCGGTGCCGGGGTCGGTGGCCCAGTACTGCAGCATGTCGTTGCCGCTGACGTCGGCCCGGTTGCCCGCCGAGACGAAGCTGGACAGCCCGATGCCGCGGTTGCTGGCCCGCTCCAGCAGCATCACGCCGAGCGCGCCGGACTGGGCGAAGAACCCCATCCGGCCCCGGCCGGGCACCCGCGGCGCGAGGCTGGCGTTCAGGCTCACCGCGGGGTCGGTGTTGACCAGGCCCAGGCAGTTGGGGCCCACGACCCGCATGCCGGACGCGCGGGCGGCGGCGACGAACTCGCGCTCGGCGGCCCGGCCCTCGGGCCCGGTCTCGCCGAAGCCGCCGGAGATGACGACCAGGCCCTTGACCCGCTTGCGCCGGCAGGCCTCGACCACGCCGGGCACCTCGGTGGCGGGCACGGCGAGGACGGCGAGGTCGACGTCGTCGGGGATGTCCTCGATCGAGGCGTGCGCGGGCACCCCGGCCACGTGCCGGACGGCGGGGTTGACCGGGTAGATCGGCCCGGCGAACCCGGCGTCGAGCAGGTTGCGCAGCACCGCGTGGCCGATCTTGGCGGTGTCGTTGCTGGCGCCGACGACGGCCACCGACTGCGGGTTGAGCAGCCGGCCGATGGAGCGGGACTCGCTGCGCTGCTCGCGCTCGTAGGTGACCGCGAGGGCCTGCTCGGTGGGCGCGATCGGGAAGGTCAGGTGGACCACGCCGTCCTCGTAGGAGCGGCGGGCCTCGTAGCCGGCGTCGAGGAAGACCCGGACCATGCCGGTGTTCTGGCTGAGCACCTCGGCGACGAACCGGGTGATGCCGCGCTCGCGGGCGGCGGCGGCCAGGTGCTCCAGCAGCACCGAGCCCAGCCCGCGCCGCTGGTGGGCGTCCTCGACCAGGAACGCGACCTCGGCGTCGTCGGTGCCGGGGTAGCGGTCGTAGCGGCCGACGCCGATGAGCTCGTCGCCGAGCAGCACGACGAAGGCGACCCGGTTGTCGTGGTCGACGTGGGTGAACCGGTGCAGGTCCTTGTCCGACAACCGCTTCATCGGGCCGAAGAACCGGTAGTAGCGCGTCTGGTCGGAGCTGCGCTCCATGAGGCCCTGGATGCCGTCGGCGTCCTCGGGGGTGATCGGGCGCAGGTGCACGGTGCCGCCGTCGGCGGCCACCACGTCGGCCTCCCACCCGGGCGGGGGTGTCGGGTCGGTGCCCGGCTCAGTCACGGGGGTCGTCCGGGTCCAGGCCGAACAGCGGGTAGGCCGCCGTGCGGGCGCGGGTGACGGCGCGGTCGACCCGGTTCTCGGTGAAGGGGTCCCAGCGGGCGAAGCCGGTCCAGCCGCCCTCGGTCATGGAGCCCGGTGGCTCGATCCGCAGGCCCTTGGACAGCACGTCCTGGGCCCAGGAGTCGGGGATGGCGGTGCCGGGGGCCAGCGGGTGGCCCGAGGCCTCGGCGATGAGGTGGGTCCAGGCGCGGGGCACGCAGCGCACCAGGCCGTAGCCGCCGCCGCCCAGGGCCAGCCACCTGCCGTCGCACACCTCGTGGGCGAGCTGGTGCACCGCGGCGTAGGAGGCGCGCTGGCCGTCGACGGTGAGGCCGAGGTCGGCGAGGGGGTCCTCGTGGTGGGTGTCGCAGCCGCACTGGGTGACCAGGATCTGCGGCGCGAACGCCTTCACCACCCCCGGGACGACGGCGTGGAAGGCGCGCAGCCAGCCGGAGTCGTCGGTGCCGTTGGGGAGCGCGAGGTTGACCGCCGTGCCGGGGGCCCTGTCCGGGTCGCCGGTCTCCTCGGGGTAGCCGGTGCCCGGGAAGAGGGTGAGCGGGGTCTGGTGGATGCTCACCGTGAGCACCCGCGGGTCGCTCCAGAACGCGGCCTGCACGCCGTCGCCGTGGTGCACGTCGAGGTCGACGTAGGCGATCCGCTCGTAGCCCTGGCCGAGCAGCCAGGCGATGGCGATCGCGGCGTCGTTGAACACGCAGAAGCCGCTGGCGTGGTCGCGCATCGCGTGGTGCATGCCGCCGGCGATGTTGACCGCGTGCTGCGCCCTGCCCTCGTGGATCAGCCGGGCCGCGGTGACCGAGCCGCCGGCGATGAGCGCCGCGGACTCGTAGATGCCGTCGAAGACCGGGTTGTCCGACCCGCCGAGGCCGTGGCCGACGCCGGCGGGGTCGGCCGGGGCGCGGCGGACGGCGTCGAGGTACTCCGCGTCGTGCACCAGGGTGAGCAGGTCCTCCCCGGCGGTCACGGGCCGGACGACGTCGACCCGGTCGCCGGCCAGCACGCCGAGGGTGTCGGCCAGCCGCATGGTGAGGTCCAGCCGCACCGGGTGCATCGGGTGGTCCCCGCCCCAGGTGTAGCCCAGGTACGCGTCGTCCCAGACGACGCTGACCGCGTCGCTCACCGTCGGGTCCTCGCCGTGGTCCTCGTCGACCGGTTCACGGCGGCGACGCTACCGCCCGGCACCCCTCGTCGCGCCCGCTCGTGGTGGCGCCGCCCCCGTAGGCTGGGTGCCAGACCCCTGCACGGAGGAGCCTGGCGTGAACGACCTCATCGACACCACCGAGATGTACCTGCGGACCATCTTCGAGCTCGAGGAGGAGGGCATCACGCCGCTGCGCGCCCGGATCGCCGAGCGGCTGCACCAGAGCGGGCCCACGGTCAGCCAGACGGTGGCCCGGATGGAGCGCGACGGGCTGCTGTCCGTCGAGGGCGACCGGCACCTGGCGCTGTCCGAGGAGGGCCGGGCGCTGGCCACCGCGGTGATGCGCAAGCACCGGCTGGCCGAGTGCCTGCTCGTCGACGTCATCGGCCTGGACTACGCCGACGTGCACGAGGAGGCCTGCCGCTGGGAGCACGTGATGAGCGAGGCGGTGGAGCGCAAGCTGCTCACGCTGCTGGGCAACCCGCAGGTCTCCCCCTTCGGCAACCCCATCCCCGGCCTGGCCGCGCTCGGCGCCGACCCGGTCGCCCAGCAGGAGTCGCTCACGCTGCTGTCCACCTCGGCCACGCCCGAGGGCGCCACGGTCGTCGTCCGCCGGATCAGCGAGCAGCTGCAGGAGGACCAGGACCTGCTGCGCTCGCTGGCCGACCAGGGCGTGCGGCCGGGCTCGACGGTGCAGGCGGTGCTCTCGAACGGGTCGGTGAGCATCGGCGGCACCGTCCTGCCGGCGGGCGTGGCCCACCACGTGTTCGTCTCCCCCGCCGAGGAGCCGGTCCCCGCGCACTGACGTCAAGTCGTTCGCCCGGCGAACGACCTCGGCACTAGGGTGGCGGGGTGACGAAGCCTGCGCACGACGCACCGGTCGGGATGACCGACGAGATCGCCGCCCAGCCGCTGGACGCCGGCACGACCCCGTTCTCCCGGCTCGCCGACGTGATGGCCCTGCCCCGGCTGTCGGGGCTGGCGCTGTCGCCCGACGGCACCCGGCTGGTCACCTCGGTGGCCACCCTGTCGCCGGACCGCACCAGCTGGCGGACCGCGCTGTGGGAGGTCGACCCCACCGGGGCCCGGGACGCCCGCCGGCTGACCCGCAGCTCCCCGGGTGAGTCCTCGCCGGTGTTCGCCCCCGACGGCACGCTGCTGTTCACCTCCGCCCGGCCCGACCCCGACGCGGACAAGGACGCCGGGGACGCCAAGCCCGCGCTGTGGGCGCTGGACGCCGCCGGTGGCGAGGCCCGCCGGGTGCTGGGCCGCCGGAACGGCATCAGCGGCGTCTCGGTCGCCGCGGACAGCGGCGACGTCGTCGTGGTCGCCTCCGCCACGCCCGGCGCCACCGACGACGAGGCCGACGACGCCCGCCGCAAGGCCCGCAAGGACGCCGGGGTGACCGCGATCCTGCACGAGAGCTACCCCGTGCGGTTCTGGGACCACGACCTGGGCCCCGCCGTCGCGCGGGCGTTCTTCGTCGGGCAGGTCACCGCCGACGGCGCGCAGCCGGCCTGGCGCGACCTCACCCCCGGCGCCGTGCCGCCCAACGGCTCGGGCACCGACCTGGCGCTCTCCCCCGACGGCCGCTGGCTGGCCCGCGCCGAGGAGGTCCCCGAGGCGCGCGCCTCGTGGCGCAACCGGTTGGTGCTCACCGACACCGCCACCGGGCAGACCCGGGTGCTGGTCGACGACGAGCACGCCGACATCAGCTCCCCGGCCTGGTCGCCGGACTCGACCCGGCTGGTGTGCAACCGGGAGTCCGAGACCACCCAGGCCGAGCCGCCGGACCACACCCTGCTGGTGGTGGACGTCGCCACCGGCACGACCACCGACCTCACCGCCGGCTTCGACCGCTGGCCCTCGGCGCCGCAGTTCGACGCCGCCGGGGAGGCCGTGTACTTCCTGGCCGACGACGACGGACGGCACGCGGTGTTCCGGGTGGTGCCCGGCGAGGCGCCGGTGCGGCTGACCCGGGACGGCGCCTACTCCGACCTGCAGGTGGCCCGTGACGGGTCGGCGCTCTACGCGCTGCGCTCGGCCTTCGACCACCCGGCGGCCCCGGTGCGGCTGGACCCGGTCGCCACCGACCAGCAGCCCGACCCGCTGCCCAACCCCGGCACGCTGGACGCCCTGCCGGGCACCCTGCGCGAGCTGCGGGCCACCGCCTCCGACGGGGTCGAGGTGCAGTCGTGGCTGGTGCTGCCCGAGGGCGCCTCGGCGGAGAAGCCGGCGCCGCTGCTGCTGTGGATCCACGGCGGCCCGCTGATGAGCTGGAACGGGTGGTCGTGGCGCTGGCTGCCCTGGGTGATGGCCGCGCAGGGCTACGCGGTGCTGCTGCCCAACCCGGCGCTGTCGCAGGGCTTCGGTCAGGACTTCGTCCGGCGCGGCTGGGGCAGCTGGGGCGGGGCGCCCTACACCGACCTGATGGCCGCCACCGACGCCGCGGTCGAACTGCCGGAGATCGACGGCACCCGCACCGCGGCGATGGGCGGCTCGTTCGGCGGCTACATGGCCAACTGGATCGCCACGCAGACGGACCGGTTCGACGCGGTCGTGACCCACGCCAGCCTGTGGCACCTGGACGGCTTCATCGGTGCCACCGACGCGGCGTTCTACTGGGAGAAGGAGTTCGGCGACCCGCTCACCGAGCCGGCGCGCTACGAGCAGAACTCGCCGCACCGCTACGCGGACGCCATCACCTCCCCGGTGCTGGTCATCCACGGCGACAAGGACTACCGGGTGCCGATCGGCGAGGGCCTGCGGCTCTGGTACGACCTGCAGAAGCGCGGGGTGCCGTCGAAGTTCCTGTACTTCCCGGACGAGAACCACTGGGTGCTGACCCCGGGGAACCACACGGTCTGGTACGAGACGGTGCTGGCGTTCCTGGCCGAGCACGTGCTGGGCGAGGACTGGTCACGCCCCGAGCTCCTCTGACACCGGCCGGGTCGCCGCCGCGGTGAGCCACTCGCGGACCACCGACGGCGGCAGCCCGGCGTCCAGGCCGTCGGCCAGCAGCAGGGCCAGCGAGCAGGACGGCTGGGCGGCCAGTGCCCGGTCCAGCGCCGCCCGGGCGGTGGTGCCGTCACCCCGCGCCCAGGCCGCGGCGGCCAGCAGGGTCGCCGGCGCAGCGGTGAGCGGGTCGGGCAGCCGGCGGGTGAGGTCGAGCCACAGCGCGGCCGCGGCGCAGGCGTCGGGGCCGACGGCGAGCACGGCCGCCCGGTCGCGCACCTCGACGTCGGTGAGCGCCCAGCCCAGCGCGGCCACCTGCTGGTCGCCCAGCGCGGCGGTGCGGCCGGGGCGGTGCGCGGCCACGCCGTCGAGCACCCGGGCCCAGGCCCGCTCGACCACCCGGGCCCAGCCCAGCTCCCGCAGCGCCACGGCCTGCTCCGCGCCGACCACCGCGCAGGCGCGGTGCACCGCCAGCGCCGCGGGGCCGGTGACGGGGGCGAGCCGCCCGACCACCTCGGCGCGGTCGGCGGCCAGGACCCGACCGTCGAGCACCGCGGCGGCCGCCAGCGACGAGGTGCCCCCGGGCAGGGGGTGGCCGGCCCCGGGGTCGCAGCAGGGGGCGGTGCAGCCGTAGTCGAAGCACCGGCCGTCGCGGACCAGCAGCGCCTCCAGCAGCGGGACACCCCGCTCGGCGAGCGCCCTGCCGACGGCGTGCACGACGTCCCGGCGGGGCAGGTCGAGCACGTCCCCGGCAGCGTCCCGGGTGCGCAGCAGCCGCACGCCGACCGGGTCCAGGTCGCCGACGGGGACGTCGAGCAGCTCGGCCGGGTCGAGCCGGGCGACGTCGTCGGGGCCCTCGGTGACCACCACCGCGACGACGGCGGCCGGTGGCTCGTGGCCCAGCCGGCGCACCGCCTCCTCCGCGAGGTCCTCGACCGGTGCCGGGCCCGGCAGGTCCACCCGCAGGGTCACCCCCACGCGGTGGGCGCGGTCGCCGGTGAGCGCGACCAGGACGAGGGACTCCTGCGGGTGGAAGCCGAGCAGGTGCGGCAGCGCGGCGGCGAGCTCGGCGCCGGTGCCGAGGTGGACGGGGTCGTCGGGGCTCATGCCCGCAACCCTCGTGGCCGGCGCCCGGCCCGCGGCCGCCGCCGCCCCGTCTGTGGACGGGGACCCCGGATGTGGACGGCGGCCGGCACGTGCGCCGCCGCCCTGCTAGGGGCTCAGTCGAGCTGCTGGGCCTGGTACTCGAAGGCCTGCTGCACCAGGGCGGTGAACGCGGCCTGGTCGACGGTGCCGCCGATGCTGGTGCTGATCATCGACAGCAGCCGGTCGCCGTCGGCGACCACGGCGTAGAGCGCGGGGACGGCGATCTGCGACCCGTCGGGCGCGGAGACCGTGGTCGTGTACGCCAGCCCGGCCGAGCCGTCGCCGAGCGCGGGCACCTGCAGGGCGGCCAGCGTGATGGTCGCGGTGCCGATGTCGGGGGAGGTGATGGTGGCCTGCGGGCAGGCCGTGGCGGCCGCGGCGAGCTCGGCGACCGGGTCGCCCGGCGTGCCCGTGGTGAGCAGCTGTGCGGTGACGGTGGTGCCCGAGGTGGCGGCCTGCGCGGCGACGCCGGTGAGGTCGGTGACCGACGGCTGGCTCTCCGCGACGGCCTGGGCGCAGCTCTCCGGGGTGATGGTCGCGCCGTCGAGGTCGGTGCCGACCGCCGCGCCCGCCTCGAGGTCGCTCTGGCTGATCGGCGTCACGACCGCGCCGGCGCCGAACGCGTCCTGCGGCAGCAGCCCGGCGGTCAGGTCGTCACCGCCACCGGTCGGCTCCGCGCTGGACGAGGGCGCCGAGGAGCTCGACGAGCCGCCGGAGGGCTCGGTCGGCGACGGCGACGCCGTCCCCTCGACGGTGCTGCTGCAGCCGGCGACGGCGAGGGCGGCGGCCAGGGCGAGCAGGGGACGGCGGGGCTGCATCACCCGCCCATCCGACCACGGATGCCCGGTGCCCGCCTCACCCCAGGGTGTCGGCGGCGTGCTGCGCGGCGTCGGCGAGCAGCGCGTCGAAGGCCGCCGCGTCCGGCGCGGCGCCCAGGCCCCCGGTGGCCAGGCCGAGCACCCGGTCGCCGTCGGAGACCACGCCCACCAGCGCGGAGCCGGTCATGCCCGGGCCCTGGTCGCGGGTGACCGTCACGGTCACCGGCACGACGGCGGCGGCGTCGCCGAGGTCGGGGGTGGTGACGGTGCCGAAGGTGACCACGGCCTGGCCCATCGGGGTCGCGACGGTGGCGGTCGGGCAGGCGGCGACCGCGTCGGTGAGCGTGCCGACGACGGTGGCCGCGGGCCCGCCGGTGGCCAGCACCTCGCCGGTGCCGGTGAACCCGGTGCGGGTGTACTGGCCGGCTGCGTCCTCGACGGCGGACGGGTCGCCCAGCGCGGTGCGGGCGGCGGTGAGCGCGTCGACGCAGGCCTGCGGGGTGACCGTGACGTCGGCCGGCGACCCGTGGTCGGCGTGGTCGCCGCCGAGCAGCGCGGCGAACTCGTCGCCGGTGACCTGGGTGACCGTGCCGCCGGGGGCGAACCGGTCGGCGGGGAGCAGCCCGTCGGCCAGCGCGGGGGCCTCCTCGGTGGCCGCGGCGGGGGCGACCTCCGGCGCGTCGCCGGAGGCGGCGGGGGTGGACGCACCGCACCCGGCGAGGAGCAGCGAGGCGGAGGACGCGGCGGCGAGCAGGAGCGGGGTGCGGCGCATCACCCCACGGTAGGCGCTCGCACGGGCGCGTCACACCCGCTGGCTACAGTCCGCGGCATGGGACGGTCGCTGCGCATCGCACTGCTGTCCTACCGGTCCAAGCCGCACAGCGGCGGGCAGGGCGTCTACGTCCGCGCGCTGTCCCGGGAGCTGCGCGAGCTGGGCCACCGGGTCGAGGTGGTCAGCGGGCAGCCCTACCCCGAGCTGGACGACGGCGTCCCGCTCACCCGGCTGCCGAGCCTGGACCTCTACCGCGAGCCCGACCCGTTCCGCCGGCCGCACCTGCGCGAGTTCCGCGACTGGGTCGACGTCCTGGAGTACGGCCAGATGTGCACGGCTGCCTTCCCCGAGCCGCTCACCTTCTCCCTGCGCGCCGCCCGGCTGCTGCGCGCCAGGCAGGGCGGGTCCGACAGCGGTCCGGACATCGTCCACGACAACCAGTGCCTGGGCTGGGGCCTGCTGCGCACCGGGCTGCCCACCGTGGCGACGATCCACCACCCGGTCGCCGTCGACCGCGACCTGGAGCTGGCCCAGGCCTCGTTCCGGCGCTCGCTGACGCTGCGCCGCTGGTACGCCTTCACCGGCATGCAGGCCCGGGTGGCCCGCCGGCTGCCGGCGATCACCACGGTCTCGGAGAGCTCCCGGCGCGACGTCGAGCGGCTGATGGGCGTCCCGGCGGAGCGGGTCGAGGTGGTGCCGGTGGGCATCGACCCGGCCGTCTTCACCCCGGCCGACGGCCCCCGGGACGCCGACCACGTCGTCGTCACCACCTCCGCCGACGTCCCGCTCAAGGGGCTGGTGCCGCTGCTGGAGGCGGTGGCGAAGCTGCGCACCGAGCGCGAGGTGCGGCTGACCGTCGTCGGCACGGCGCGCCCCGGCGGGCCCGCGGCGGCGGCGGTGGAGCGGTTGTCGCTGGCCGGCACGGTCCGGTTCACCGGTCCGCTCCCCCAGGCCGACCTGGTCGGGTTGCTGCAGCGGGCGACGGTCGCCGTCGTCCCCTCGCTCTACGAGGGGTTCTCCCTGCCGGCGGTCGAGGCGATGGCCTGCGCGACGCCGCTGGTGACCACGGATGCCGGCGCGCTCCCCGAGGTGGTCGGCCCGCACGCCGCGGTGCAGGTACCGGCCGGGGACGTCGACCGGCTGGCCGGCGCGCTGGCCCAGGTGCTCGACCACCACGGGCTGCAGGAGCAGCTCGGCCGGGCCGGGCGGGCGCGGGTGCTGCAGAACTTCACCTGGCGCTCGACCGCCGAGCGCACCGCCGCCTGGTACGAGCGGGTGCTCGCGGAGGTGCCGGCCCCGTGCTGACCGTCGACTACGACCGGCTCGACGTCCGCGCCGGGCAGACCGTGCTGGACCTGGGCTGCGGCGAGGGCCGGCACGCCTTCGAGGCCTACCGGCGGGGTGCCGCCGTCGTCGCCCTCGACTGGGGCCGCGACGAGGTGGCGACCACCCAGCAGTGGCTGGGTGCCATCGCCGCGGCCGGCGAGGCGCCGGTCGGGGCGTCGGCCACCGCGGTGCGCGGGGACCTGCTGCACCTGCCGGTGCCCGACGCGTCGGTGGACCGGGTCATCGCCTCCGAGGTGCTCGAGCACGTCCCCGACGACCTGACCGCGTTCACCGAGATCGCCCGGGTGCTCAAGCCGGGCGGTCGGGTGGCGGTCACCGTGCCGCGGTACGGCCCGGAGCGGGTCTGCTGGGCGCTGTCGGACGCCTACCACGCCAACGAGGGCGGGCACATCCGCATCTACCGCGAGGCCGAGGTCCGGTCGCGGCTGGCCGAGGTCGGTCTGCTGCCGGGGTCCAGCCACCACGCGCACGCCCTGCACGCGCCCTACTGGTGGCTCAAGTGCGCCGTCGGCGTGGACCGCTCCCCCGCCCCGGTGCGGGCCTACCACCGGCTGCTGGTGTGGGACCTGACCGAGCGGCCGTGGCTGACCCGGGCGGCGGAGAAGCTGCTCGACCCGGTGATCGGCAAGAGCCTGGTCGTCTACGCGACCAAGCCCTGGTGACCCTGCTGCCGGAGGTCCCGGGCGTCCTCGGGGCCGACGACGTCGCGGCGACGGTGGCCGCGATCGCCGCCGAGCAGGCCGCCGACGGGATGCTCCCGTGGTGGCGCGGCGGCGCGCTGGACGCCTGGGACTCCGTCGAGGCGGCGATGGCGCTGACCGCCGGCGGGCGGGTCGACGAGGCCGCCGCGGCGCTGGACTGGCTCGCCCGGCGACAGCTCCCCTCGGGCGGCTTCCCGGCGGAGTGGCGGGACGGCGCGGTGACCGCGCCCGGCGTCGAGGCCAACCACGCCGGCTACCTGGCCGTCGGCGCGCTGCACCATGCGCTGGTCACCGGCTCGTCCGGCACCCGCTGGTGGGGCGCGGTGACCCGGGCGCTGGACCTGGTCTGCCGGATGCAGCTGACCTCGGGCGCGGTCGGGTGGGCGCTGCGCCCGGACGGGACGCCGGACACCACCGCGCTGCTCACCGGCTGCTCCTCGCTGCTGCAGGCACTGCGCTGCGGGCTCGCCCTGGCCGACCGGGTCGGCGAGGCCCGGCCGCTCTGGACCGCCGCGGCCACCCGGCTCCAGGCGGCGCTGACCGACGACCCGGGTGCCTTCGCCGACCGGTCGCGGTTCTCGATGGACTGGTACTACCCGGTGCTCGGCGGCGCGCTGACCGGCGCGGCGGCCGAGGACCGGCTCGCGGCGTCGTGGGACGCCTTCGTCGTCCCGGGGCTGGGGGTGCGGTGCGTGGCCGACCGACCCTGGGTGACCGGGGCGGAGACCTGCGAGCTGGCGATGGCCCTGGCCGCGGCCGGCCAGGCCGACGCGGCGACCGAGCAGCTGGCCGCGATGCAGCACCTGCGGCACGAGGACGGCGGCTACTGGACCGGCTACGTGTTCGCCGACGACGCGGTGTGGCCGGTCGAGCGCACCACCTGGACGGCGGCCGCGGTGGTGCTGGCCGCCGACGCCCTGTCGGGGGCGACCCCCGGCGCGGCGCTGTTCACCGACCCCGCGTTCCTGGCCGCCGAGCCGCGATGAGGCGGGCGCTGGACCGGCTGCTGGCCGACCGCACCCGGGCCGACCGGCGCTGGACCGTCGCGCAGTGGCCCAACGCGGCGGCCTGGGCCTTCCTCGTGCTGACCCTCGTCCGGCAGGTGGTCGACCAGGGCCCGTGGGGCACGGCGGTGTTCGTCGGCACCCGGGTGGCGCTGGTGTGGTGGGCCGGGGACGAGCTGCTGCGCGGGGTGAACCCGTTCCGCCGGCTGCTCGGCGCGGTGGTCCTGCTGGTCACCGGGGTCGGGCTGCTGGCCGGCTGACGGTCAGGCGTGCTGGATGCAGGTGCGGGCCGCGGGGCGGGCCTCCAGCCGGGCGTCGCCGATGGGTGCGCCGCAGACCTCGCAGCGGCCGTAGCTGCCGTCGGCCACCCGGGCGACCGCGGCGTCGAGCTCGGCCAGCCGGGCGCGGGCCTGCTCGAGCACCGAGCCGAGCTGGGCCCGCTCGAACCCGATCGTCTGGCCCTCCGGGTCGTGCTCGTCGTCGGCGTTGGACCCCTTCGACGCCTCGACCACCGCGGCGTAGTCGGCGGTCAGCGCGGCGATCTGCGCCCGCGTCTCGGTGCGGGCCCGGCACAGCTGCTCCTCGGGTGCGGTCACCGGCCCATCGTGCCCCGGACCACCGACAGGTCTCAGCGGTCGCGGCGCAGCACCCGCAGCGACCCGGTGCCGGGCAGCTCGGTGAAGTCCCCGGACGCCAGCACCCGGGTGTAGACGCCGAACGGGGCCTGTCCGCCGTCGGCGGGGTCGGGGAAGACGTCGTGCACCGCCAGCGTGCCGCCCACGGCGAGCTTCCCGACCCAGGCGTCCTGGTCCCGCCGCGCGGACTCCTCGGTGTGCGAGCCGTCCAGGAACAGCAGCGCCGGCGGGCTGGACCACAGCGGTGCGAGCACCTCCGACCGGCCGACGACGGCGACCACCAGGTCCTCGGCCGGGTGCACGGTGCGCCGGAACGAGGGCAGCGTGTCCAGCAGGCCGGTGGCCGGGTCGACGAGCTCGGGCTGGTGGTACTCCCACCCGGGCTGGTGCTCCTCGGAGCCACGGTGGTGGTCGACGGTCACGACCACCCGGCCGGCCTCCGCGGCGGCCGCGGCCAGGTAGAGCGCTGACTTGCCCATCCAGCTGCCGATCTCCAGCAGCGGGCCGTCGACGGCCACGGCCCGGGCGGCCTCGTACAGCGCCCGGCCCTCGTCGGCGGGCATGAACCCCGGCGCCGCCGCGGCCGCGGCCAGCAGCTCCTCGGTGCGGGTCACCGGCCGAACCGGGCCAGCAGCTTCGGCGCCGGCTTGTCGCCCGCGGCGGTGGCGAAGAAGGCGCCGGCCGCCGTCGTCACGGGGACGGCGAGGACCAGCGCGATGGCACCGACCAGCGTGCGGATGACCTCCTCGCCGACCTGGGTCCCCGTGAGCACGGTCCACAGCGGCCGGTCGTAGATCTCGACCAGCAGCAGCACCGGCAGCGAGGCACCCGCGTAGGCGAAGACGATCGTGTAGATGGTCGAGGCGATGTGGTCGCGCCCCACCGTCATCCCGCGGGCGAACAGCTGCCGGGCGCCCATCGTGGGGTCGACCTCGTGCAGCTGCCAGATCGCCGAGGCCTGGGTGATGGTCACGTCGTTGAGCACGCCCAGCCCGGCGACGGTGATGCCGGCCAGCACCAGGCCGGAGAAGTCCAGCGTGGGGTCGTAGGTCTGCAGCTGGATGGTCTCCTCGCTGGAGAACCCGGTCAGCCGCGCCGCCGACACCGCCAGCGCCCCCATGACGGCGACCAGCACCAGGCCGAACAGCGTGCCGATGAGCGCCGTCGTCGTCCGGGCGCTGAACCCGTGCGCCAGGTACAGGACGACGAACATGATCGCCGCGCTGCCGACCAGCGTGACCAGCGTCGGCGAGGACTCGGTGAGGATCCCCGGCAGGATGAACTGCAGCAGGACGACGAAGGCGAACCCCAGCCCCACCAGCGCGGCGATCCCCCGCAGCCGGGCGACCGCGGCCACCACCAGCACGAACGCCAGGGCGAGCGTGATGATCGGGGTGCTGCGCTGGAAGTCGGAGAACGCGTAGCTGGGGTCCCCGGTCGCCGGGTCGACGGAGCGGGTCAGCACGAACCCGTCGCCGACCTCGATCCCGACGCCGACGACCTCCGGCGGCAGGTCGATCGAGACGAAGTCCCCGGCGCCCTCCCCGTCGGTCACCTCGACCACGGCGGTGCCGCAGGTCAGCTGCTGCCCGGACGCCGACCCGTCGGAGCAGTCCACCGTCTGCAGCGACTGCACCGTCGCGTCGGGGAAGGTGGTGCCCGGCGGTTGAAAGGACTCCGCCGCCTGCTGGGCGCGGGAGGCGTCGCCGGAGGGCCACAGCGCGACCAGCCCGATGACCGTGGCCAGCCCGACGGGGACCAGCACGAGCAGCATCAGCCAGGTCGCCCGCGTGCGGCGGGTGGCCGCCTCCGGGGTCGGCGGTGGCTCGTCGGCGTGGGCGTGCGAGTGGGAGTGGGCCGGCACGGGGGAAGGCTAGGCGGCCAGCAGCTGCGCACCGGCCAGGTACCCGGCCAGCAGCGCCGCGGCGACCTGCCCGACCACCTCGTCCTCGGGCAGGAACCGGGGTGCGTGCAGGCCCGGACGCCGGCCGCGGTCGTCGGCCGTCCCGCCGTCGACGCCGAGGAAGAGCATGAGCCCGCGCGCGTCGGCGCAGTAGTGGCTGAAGTCGTCGGCGCCGAAGGACCGCCAGCTGTCGTCCACCTGCACCCCGGCGCGCTCGAGCCACGGCAGCGCGGCCCGGGCGAGCTCGGGGTCGTTGGCCAGCACCGGCTCGTTGCTCTCGCTGTGCACCTCGGCGGTGCAGCCGTGGGCGGCGGCGGTGTGCTCGGCGACCTCGGTGAGCGCGGTGAGCAAGGCGGTCCGGTCGCTCTCCCGCATGACCCGCAGGCCGCCGCGGGCCCGGGCGGTGTCGGGGACGACGTTGAAGCTGGTGCCGGCGTCGAGCTGGGTGACCGCGAGGACGGCGCCCACGGTCGGGTCGACCCGGCGGCTGACCAGCTGCTGCAGGTTGACCACCACCGCGGCCAGCGCCAGCACCGGGTCGTGCGTGGTGTGCGGGTAGCCGCCGTGGCCGCCGTGCCCGGTGACGGTGATGGTGAACTCGTCGGTGGCCGCGTTGACCGGCCCGGGGGTGGCGTTGACGACCCCGGCGGCCAGCTGCGGCTGCACGTGCGCGGCGACGACGGCGACCACCTGCTCGTCGGCCAGCAGGCCCGACTGCGCGATGTCCCGCGCGCCGGAGGGTGCGGACTCCTCCCGCGGCTGCAGCAGCGCCAGCAGCGGGGCCGGCCCGCCGACCCGGGCGACGGCGCGGCAGACCGCGACCAGCCCGGCCAGGTGCGCGTCGTGGCCGCAGGCGTGCATGACCCCGCTCGTCGACGCCCAGTCGACACCGGTCTGCTCGAGCACGGCCAGCCCGTCGAGCTCGGCGCGCAGCGCGACGGTGGGCCCGGTCGCCGTCCCCACCCGGACCAGGCGGCCGGTGCCGGCGACCTCCCGGCCCTCCCCCTGCCCCAGGGCGGCCACGACGGCGGCCGCGGTGTCGGTCTCGTCGCCGGAGCGGCGGGGGTCGGCGTGCAGCGCGTGCCGCAGCTCGACGGCGGCCGGCAGCTCCTCGAGGACGGCGGCGTGCAGCCGGTCGTACCAGTCGTCGACGTTCACAGCCGGTACGCCCGCCGCGCGTTGTCCGCGCCGATCATCGCGGCGACCCGCTGCGCGTCGGCCGCCGTCCAGGCGCCGTCGGCGACGCCGCCGTCGAGGAAGGACCCCAGCCCGCGGCGGAACAGCACGGTGCCCAGCAGGTACAGCTCGGCCAGGCCGAAGGCGTCGGAGGAGAACAGCACCTTGCCGAAGGGGGCCAGCTCCAGCAGCTCGGCGACCAGCGCCGCCGAGCGGGCGCCGAGGTTGTGCGTGGCCAGCCCGACGTCGGCGAACACGTGCCCGAAGACCTGGGCGAGGAAGCCGGCGTTGCGGTGGAACGGGTAGGTGTGCAGCAGCATGATCGGCACGCCGTGCGGTTCCGTGGCCCGCAGCAGGTCGGTCATCAGCAGCGGGTCGCCGCGGTGCAGGTCGGTGTCGGCGTCGCCGTAGCCGACGTGGAACTGCACCGGCATGCCCAGGTCGATGCCCGACCAGACCAGGAACTCGTGCAGCACGGGGTCGGCGACCCGGGTGCTGCCGGTGTGCAGCAGCCGGTCGGCGGCGGCGGTGACGGCCAGGTCGGTCGGGCGCTGCCCGCCCAGGGCCAGCCCGGCGCGGTAGGCGGCGATCGACTTGACCCCGACGGCGGTGGCGCAGCGGCGGGCCAGCTCGGTGCGGAACGCCTCGGGGAACGCGCCGGCGCCCGACCGCTCGAGCACCTGCGACGCGACCAGTTCCAGGCGCACGACCTCGTGTCCCCGTCCGCCGGTGAGCGCGGCCAGCTCGTCGGGGGTGGTGATCGGCTCGGGCAGGTAGCCGGTGTCGACGAGGAAGGTCTGGGTGCCGGTGGCGGCCAGCATCCGCCGGTTGACCTCCGCGGCGCCCAGCTCGGCGCGGCGGGCCAGGTAGGCGTCGGGGTCGGCGTGCGGCTCCAGGTCCAGCACCGGGGCGCAGAACCGGCGGAGGGCGAAACCGATCTGCGAGTCGAACAGCGACCCGCCCAGCGCGCTGGGCGCCGCGGCCTCGGTGAGCATCGACTCGAACTCGGGCCGGTCGAGGTCGCGGGTGATCAGCCCGTGGCAGTGGTGGTCGACGAGGTCGAGCTCGGAGAGGTCCACGGCGGCCAGTCTGCCCAGCCCGGGCCGGTGCGCACACCGCGGACCGCCGCCGACATCACCCCGCAACGCGGCCGCACCGCCGTCGTCACGGGCTGACCTCGGCCACGTAGCCGTCGGGCCGGACCAGCAGGCCGAGGCCGCCGTCCACCCGGTCGGCGGCCGGGACCCGGACGAACCCGGCCGACCGCTGCCGCTCGGCCAGGCGCGGGCCGTGCAGCGGGACGGCGGCCGCGCGGGTGCCGACCGGGCCGGGGCCCGGGTAGCGGATCGCGATGCCGGAGAACGTCCCGGCGCCGCCGTGCGCGACCGGCGGGAGCCGGAGCAGGCCGCGCAGCGCGACCGCCCGGGCCAGCCGCCCGCGGGTGCCGCCGAGGGTCATCAGCCGGATGGTGGCGCCGCTGGACCGCAGCACGGTGCGGCCGACCGGGTGCCGCTCGCGCTCGTAGCCGTCCAGGTCGCCGGTGGCCAGCCGCCAGCCCAGGTTGAACGCGTCCTGGATGCCGGTGTTCATGCCCTGCCCGCCGGCCGGGGAGTGCACGTGCGCGGCGTCCCCGGCCAGGAGCACCCGGCCGGCGCGGTAGGCCGGGGCCTGCCGCTCGTCGCAGGAGAACCGCGAGGTCCACCGGGTCGGCCCGGGCGCCAGCCCGAACACCCGGTCCAGCAGGCCGGCCACCTCGCCGTCCTCCACCGGGACGTCGGTGCCGACCTGGCGGCGCCGGTCCCAGCCGATGAGGCGGAACCAGCCGTCGCCGAACGGGGCCAGGAACCCGAAGCCGTGCTCGTCGACGTCCACCCGCAGGTCGTCCGGTGCCAGATCCAGCCGGACGTCGGCCAGCACCACCGAGCTGAGCACCGCCCGGCCGGGGAACCGGACCCCGGCCAGCTGCCGCACGGTGCTGTGCACGCCGTCCGCGCCGACCACGTACCGGGCCCGCCAGCGGCGGTCGCCGGCGGTGACGGTGACGCCGTCGTCGTCCTGGGTCAGACCGGTGACCCGGACGGCGCGCTCGACCCGGGCGCCGCAGTCGCGGGCGTGCCGCTCCAGCAGCCGGTCGACGTGCACCTGCGGGGTCATGAGCACGAACGGGAAGCGGGTCGGCAGGCGCGAGAGGTCGATGCCGGCCCGGCCGACCAGCCGCAGGTGGTCGACCGGGGTGCCGGTGGCGACCAGCTCGTCGGCCAGCCCGCGGCTGTCGAGCTGCTCGAGGGTGCGGGCGTGCACGCCGAAGGCGCGGGACAGCGGGCTGGGGGCCTCGTGCCGGTCGAGCACGGTGACCCGGCCGCCGGCGCGGGCGACCTCCGCGGCGACCGTGCAGCCGGTCGGCCCGGCTCCCACCACCAGGACGTCGTCCACGGACCGCCTCCTGTCATCGCTCGATGACATGCACCGTAGCTCTGCTGTCAACACCAGATGACATACCCTGCTGGTCGTGTCCACGAGCGATGACATACCTGCTCGGGCGCGGGACGCCGACGCGACCCGCGACGACCTGCTCGCCGCCGCGCGTCGCCGGTTCGCCGCCGACGGCTACGAGCGGACGACGATCCGGGCGGTGGCCGGCGACGTCGGCGTCGACGCCGCGCTGGTCATCCGGTACTTCGGCAGCAAGGAGGGGTTGTTCACCCGGGCGGCCGACCTCGACCTGCGGCTCCCCGACCTGACCGGTGTCCGGGCCGGTGACCTGTCCCGGGTGCTGGTGGACCGGTTCTTCGCGGTGTGGGAGGACGACGGCACGTTCCTCGCCCTGCTGCGCGCGGCCGCCACCAGCGAGGTGGCGGCCGAGGCGATGCGCACGGTCTTCGCCGCCCAGGTCGCGCCCGCCCTGGCCGCGGTCACCGACGACCGCGCCCCCGAGCGCGCCGCCCTGGTGGGCGCGACGGTGCTGGGCTTCGCGCTGGGCCGCTACGTGCTGCGGCTGCCGCCCCTGGTCGACATGACCCGCGACCAGGCCCAGGCCTGGCTGGGCCCCGCGCTGCGCCACTACCTGCTGGACTGACCCCCGTGGACCAGCGTGCTGTGCGGGACCTGCTGTGGGAGTGGGACCTCATCGGCCTCCGGGACGACGACTCCCCGCTGGACGAGTACGACTGCATGATCGGTCCCCTGCTGGCGCTGCGAGCGCGGGGCGCGGGTGCGGGCGAGATCGCGGCCTGGGTGGGGTCGCACGCGGAGGAGCACTTCGGGTTGCCCTCCACCAGCGCCGCCGACCTCCGCCTCGCCCACGCCGTGCTGGCCCTGCCCTGACGTCACCCTCCCCCGGGTCGTCCGTCGAGAGCACGACCGGTGGTGCCGACGGCCGGAGAACCGGCGCTCCGAGGCGGACCGCATCGTCTGGCTGCTGGCCCGGCTCGACCCCCGTGCCGATCCGCACCCCCTCCCGCCCCTGGCCCGCAGCTGGGCACTGACGGAGGCCGCGGTCCGGGCGGTGCGGGACGACCTGCGCCGGGTCACCAGCCGCCGGTGGTCCCTGGAGCGGGCCCGACCCGACGGCTGGCTTCTCACCTCTCCCTACGGGTCCGGCGCGCTGCAGCTGGACCCCGCAGTCGACGAGGAAGCCCTACCTCCGGGGATCGGTGCCGAGGAGGTGCAGCAGGAGTTCGTCGACGAGGCCCTCCAGCACGTGGGCGACCGGGTGGTGGATGCGTTGGCGGACCACGGGATGGCGCTCCGCTGCCGGGCACACGCTGCCCCGCTCACCGTCTGCGCGGGTCGGTGGGTCTGCGATTCCCGCGCCGCGCACGACGTCGCGGACGTGGGCAGCCTGCGCCGCGGCCATGCGGAGGTCATTGCGTCGAGTGACAGCTGAGGGTTGGTCGTGGAGCGCTGCACCCGCGCTGAGCTGTCACTCGATGCGGAGTGGCACGGGAGCGGGCGTGCTGGTGCCCGCGACGCCCGCTGCGGTGCCACTCGGCGGCGGGTCAGCGCGCCCGGAGGTCCTCGTGGACGAAGCGGCGGAGCTCGTCGACCAGCAGGTCGGGCACCTCGATGCCCGGGAAGTGGCCGCCGCGGGGCAGCTCGGTCCAGGACACCAGGTCCACCGCCGGCTCGACGGCCGAGCGCACGGGCAGCCGCAGGTCGTGCGGCAGCACGCACACCCCGGTCGGCACCGTGCGCGACCACTCGTCGTCCGGGTGCGCGCGCCGCTCCCAGTACAGCTGGGACGACGACCCGGCCGTGCGGGTGAACCAGTACACGGCGGTGTTGGCCAGCACCAGGTCCATCGTCGCCGGGCCGAGGACGTCCGACGCCGGGTCGGTCCAGTCGCGGAACCGCTCGGCGATCCAGGCCAGCTGGCCCACGGGTGAGTCGGTGAGCCCGTACGCCAGCGACATCGGCTTGGTGGCCTGGGTCTTGAAGTAGCCGCCCAGCTCCTCGGCGTACCGCTTCGCCCGCACCGCGGCCCGCTCGTCGGCGCCGTCGGCGGGATCCAGGCCGTTCGTCATCGTCACGTGGATGCCGGCCACGTGGTCGGGGTCGGCGACGGCGAGGTCGCGCGCCACCCGGGAGCCCCAGTCGCCCCCGTGCACGACGTAGCGGTCGTACCCGAGCCGGGCGAGCAGCTCGGCCACCGCCCGGGCCATCCGCTGCGACGTCCAGCCGCCGTCCGGGGTGGGGCCGGAGAAGCCGTAGCCGGGCAGCGACGGCACGACGACGTGCATGGTCTCGGCCAGCGGCTCCACCACCTGCTGGAACTCCACGACCGACCCGGGCCAGCCGTGCAGCAGCACCAGCACCGGGGCGTCGTCCCGGGTCGAGCGGACGTGCAGGGCGTGCACCCGGGTGCCGTCGATCGTCGTCGTCACCTGGTCGAAGCGGTTGAGCGCGGCCTCGTGCACGCGCCAGTCCCACTCCCCGCCCCACCGCTGCGCCAGCCGGCGCACCAGGTCGGGCTCGATCCCCCGCTCGCCGTCGAGGTCCTGCTCGGGCGCCCAGCGGGTGCGGGCCAGCCGGTCGCGCAGGTCGTCGACGTCGGCCTGCGGCACCTCGACGCGGTACGGGACGACGGCGCTGTCGGTCATCCCCCCACCTTGCCCGCGCCGGGTCCGGTGCGCTCGGGCTCACGGCTGCCCAGCTCCGCCGCCATCAGCGCCTGCCCGGCCCGGCGGGCCAGTGCCGGAGCGGCGAGCACGGCAACCAGCCCGGCCAGCAGCCACACGCCGGCCACCACCGGGAACCAGAACGGCGCCCCGTCGGCGTAGGCCGGGTAGGGGAAGACGTTGCGGACGATCGTGTAGCCCAGCACCACCAGGGCGGCGACCGGGATGACGACCTGCCACATCGGCACCCCGGGCAGCCTCTTCTGCACGAACACCAGCCGGATCGCGCCCACCGTGGTGAGCACGTAGGTGACCAGCAGGATCAGCGTGCCGATGGTCCCCGACCACAGGAACGTGTCCTCGGCCTGCGCCCCGAAGAACAGCGCGCACACCAGCACGATCGCGGCCATCACGACCGTGGAGGCCAGCGCGGCCCGGGCCGGCACGCCCTCGCGGTTCACCGCGGCCAGGCCCGCGGCCGAGCGCTCGGCGGGAGCGGTGTCCCGGGCGAAGGCGAACACCAGCCGCGAGGCCCCGACCACGCAGGCCAGGCAGCAGCCGAAGGCGCTGATCGCCGCCCCGAGGGTGATCGCCTCGCCGATCCAGGACCCGATGTAGGCGGTGCCGATGTCACCGAGCAACGAGGACGACGAGGTGAACGCGGCCACCCCGGCGTCGTCGGTGCCGAAGGCCATCATCTCCACCGCGGTGACGACGACGAAGTAGACGCCGCCGAAGACCGCCGTCCCCAGGATCGCGCGGGGGATGTCCCGGCGCGGGTTGCGGGCCTCCTCCCCCAGGGTCGCGGCGGCCTCGAACCCGGCGAAGGACAGGAAGCCGAACACCACGCCCAGGAACACCGCCGAGGCGTCGGTGCCCGGCGCGACGGTGAAGACGTCGAGGGTGAACGACCCGCCCGCGAACGTGCCCGAGTCAGGGGTGGAACCGCCGAGCAGCCGGACCAGGACGACCGCGACGATCACCAGGATCAGCGCCACGGTGACGCCCTCGACGGTGAGCAGCACGCTGGTGCCGCGCTTGGCCGGCACCACGGTCAGCAGGTAGGCGGCCACCAGCGCGACCGCGACCAGCACGAACGGGCCCCACGTCGGCGGGTTCGGCCAGATGCCGACCTGCTGCAGGAACGCCGTCCCGAAGATGCCGGTCGCCGAGGAGGTGACCACGCCGTAGAAGCAGTAGGTGCCCAGCAGCCCGAAGCCGGAGAACAGGCCGGCGCGCGGGCCGAGGGTGGCCCCGACGAAGGCGTAGACCGAGCCGGCGTGCTGGAAGTGCTGGCAGAGCCGGACGAACCCGTAGGCGACGAGCAGCACGCCCACCGCGGCGAGCAGGAACGCCAGCGGGACGGCGCGGCCGACGGTCCCCGCCGTCCCCTGCGGGTTGATGTTGGCCGCCATCGACGGCGCCATGAGCGCCACGGACAGGCCGATCGCCTGCCAGACCGACAGCGAACGGCGCAGGCCGCCCTTCGACTCCACCGGATCGGCCACTCGCCACACTCCTCGCAGGACGTTGCACCAGGCAACGGGAGTGTGCGGCCGGAGCGGCCCCGGCGGAAGAGGGGGCGCCGTCCGCCGCGCAGTCGTTACACGGCCGACTTCGCGGCGGTCGCCAGCGCGGCGAGCGTGTCGATCAGCGGCGGGGTGTCGTCGGCGTCCAGGACCGCCCGGACGACGTGCACCCGCCCGGTGTCGGCGAACGCGTCGGCCAGCGCCCCGGCCAGCGCGGCGTCGGTGGTCGCCTCGGCGTAGGCGGCCCGGCCGCCGGTGAAGCCGGCGACGAGCATGCCCCAGTCCCAGGCGGCGACGTCGTTGTAGGCCGCGCGCGGCGACTGCAGCGCGCGCTCGATGGTGTAGCCGGCGTTGTCCAGCAGCAGGACGACGGGGGTGAGCCCGGCGGCGGCGATCGTGGACAGCTCCTGCACGGTCATCTGCGCCGCGCCGTCCCCGATGACCAGCACGGGCCGGCGGTCGCGGTCGGCCAGGCCCTGGCCGAGGACGGCGGGCAGCGCGTAGCCGATGGAGCTCCAGATCGGCTGGCCCCCGAACACGGTGTCGGCGGGCAGCGGCATGCCCAGCGCGCCCCAGTAGGCGGTGCCGGTGTCGGCCAGCAGCGCGGTGCCCGACGGCAGCGCACCACCCAGCACGTGCCAGAGCTGGGCCTGGGTCAGCGGGCCGCCCGCGGCGGGGACGGCGGGGGCCTCCTGCGCTGCGGCGGCGAACCGGGGCCCGACCCGGCCGGCGAGCGCACGGTCCAGCGCGGCGAGGGCGTCGGGCAGCAGCACCCGGCCGGTCTCCTCGGCGCCGAACCCGGCGCGGTCGGCGGCCAGGAACGGGGTGTCGACGCCGGGGCGGCGGTGCGAGCCGAAGCCGGTCAGCTCAGTGGTCAGCACGGTGCCGACGTGCACCACGACGTCGGCCTCGTCGACGACCGCGCGGGCGCCCGGGTCGAGCATGGAACCGGCGTAGGACCCGGCCAGCGACGGGTGGCCGGGCTCGAGCACACCGCGGGCGGACAGCTGGGTGACCACCGCGACGCCGTGCCGGGCGGCGAGGTCGGCGAGCTCGCGGCCCAGGCCGAACCGGGGCACCAGCTGGCCGACGAGCAGCACCGGGCGCTCGGCGCCGGCCAGCTGCTCGGCGAGCCCGGCCTCGAACGCGGCCAGGGCGGCGTCGTCGGAGCGGGCGACCAGGCGCTGCGCCAGCGGGGCGGCGTCGACCCGGGCCAGCGCGAGGTCCTGCGGGACGGCGAGGTAGCCGGGCTTGCGGGCGGTGACCGCGGCCAGCAGCACGGTGTCGATCTGCTCGGCGGCGCGCTCGGCGGTCAGCGTCTCCGCGGCGACGGTGACCTCGGCGGCGGCGCGGGAGAAGTGCCCGAAGTCGCCGTCGGCCAGCGTGTGGTGCACCAGCGCGCCGGCCTCGACGGCGGCCCGGCGGGGCGCACCGACGACCTGCACGAGCGGCACGTCCTCGGCGTAGGCGCCGGCGAGGGCGTTGATGACCGAGAGCTCGCCGACGCCGTAGGTGGTGACGACGACGCCCAGGCCGCGGGAGCGGGCGTAGGCGTCGGCGGCGTAGCCCGCGCCCAGCTCGTTGGGGGAACCGACCCAGGTGGGGCCGTCCACCGCGAGGCCGTCGAGCAGGTCGAGGTTGAAGTCGCCCGGGACGCCGAACAGGTGGCCGACGCCCAGCTGCTGCAACCGGGTGCCGAGGTAGGCGGCGACGGTCACCGTGGTGGTGGCCGGGTCGGCGTAGACGGAGCCGTCGGTGGTGGGTCGCTCGTCCAGGGCGGTCATGCCGTCCACGGTGGACGGCACCGCACATGTGCGCAACCATTGCGCGCAACGCTGAGCGATGTGCCCAGCGGGTCTGCCGACTGGACCGGAGCGCTGCGCAGCATGCCCACCATCGACGCGACCGACGCCCGCATCCTGCTCGCCCTCGACGAGGACCCGCAGTCCTCGACGATGGCGCTGGCCACCCGGCTCGGCCTGGCCCGCAACACCGTGCACGCCCGGCTGCGCCGGCTGGAGGACGACGGCGCGCTGCAGGCGCACAGCCGCCGGGTCGACGCAGGAGCGCTCGGCCGGAACCTGCTGGCCTTCATGACGCTGTCGGTGAGCCAGCGGGAGTCCCCCGCCGACACGGCCGCGGCACTGGCCGCGATCCCCGAGGTGGTGGAGGTGCTGGCCACCACCGGCGACGCCGACCTGCTGGCCCGGGTGGTCGCCGTGGACACCGCGGACCTGTACCGGATCACCGAGCTGGTGCTGGCCGCGCCCGGCGTGCAGCGGGCGAGCACGTCGATCGCGCTGGCCGACGTGGTGCCGCTGCGGGTCGCGCCGCTGCTGCGGGAGCGCGCCGGCTGAGGGTTGTGGCCCGGGTCACGCACCCGCTACGGTCCTGCTCAGCAGGCGAGCACGTTGCTCGCATAACGAACAGGGAGGCACCGTGGCCAAGCCGTTCGCATCGTCGGCCGACCTCGCGGCGAAGGAGCAGACGCTGGAGGTGCTCGCCGACGGCGTCTACGCGCTGACCGCCGAGGGCGACCCCAACCTGGGCGCCGTCGAGGGAGAGGACTTCCTGGTCTGCTTCGAGGCGCTGGCCACCCCGGTCGCTGCCCGCCGCTGGCTCTCCCGGCTGCGCGAGCACACCGACAAGCCGGTCCGCTACCTGGTGCTCAGCCACTACCACGCCGTCCGGGTGCTGGGGGCCTCCGCGTTCGACGCCGAGGTCATCGTCAGCTCCGAGCAGACGAAGAGCCTCATCGCCGAGCGCGGCCAGCAGGACTGGGAGAGCGAGTACGGCCGGATGCCCCGGCTGTTCGAGGAGCCCGAGTCCATCCCCGGCCTGACCTGGCCCACCCTGACCTTCCGGGACATGCTCACCATCGAGCTGGGCGGTGACCGCGGCGAGCTGGTGCTCGAGCACGTCGGCCGCGGCCACACCGAGGGCGACGTCGTGGCCTGGATCCCGAAGCACGGGATCCTGTTCGCCGGCGACCTGGTCGAGAGCCAGGCAGCGCTGTACACCGGCGACGCGTTCCACTTCGACTGGGCCGCCGGCACCCTGGACCGGGTCAAGGCCTTCGGCGCCCAGCAGCTGATCGGCGGCCGCGGCGCCATCGCCCGCGGCCGCGACGAGGTCGACGCCGCCGTCGAGCAGACCCGCGCCTTCCTCACCACGATGCACGACACGGTCGGCACCGCGCACCGCTCCGGCGGCACGCTGAAGGACGCCTTCGACGCCACGCACGCCGCGCTGGCCCCGAAGTTCGGGCACTGGCCGATCTTCGAGCACTGCCTGCCCTTCGACGTCTCCCGGCTGTGGGACGAGTTCTCGGGCATCGAGCGCCCCGTCATCTGGACCGCCGAGCGCGACCGCCAGGTGTGGGACCAGCTGCAGTCATGACGGCACCGGTCCTCGTCGTCGGGTGCGGCCCGGTCGGTCAGACGACCGCGTTGCTGCTGGCCCGCTGGGGCCTGCCCGTGGTGGTGCTCGACGCCCGGCCCGAGCGCGACCTGGTCGGGTCCAAGGCGATCTGCCAGCAGCGCGACGTCCTCGACGTCTGGGACTCCGTCGGCGTCCAGGTCGCCCCGCACGGGGTCACCTGGACCACCGCCCGCACCTTCCACCGCGACCGCGAGCTGTTCTCCGCAGGTTTCGTCGACCGGGGTCGCTCGCCGTTCCCGCCGTTCGTCAACGTCAGCCAGTGCCGCACCGAGGAGCTGCTGGACGAGGCGATTGCCGGCCAGCCGCTGGTCGAGGTCCGCTGGGGCGCCCGGGTGGAGGGCATCGACCAGGACGAGGACGGCGTGGTCCTGCGCTGCGCCGACGGCAGCGAGCACCGCGGCAGCCACGCCGTCGTCTGCGGGGGCGCGCGGGCCGACCTGCTGCGCCGCGAGCTCGGCCTGTCCTTCGAGGGCCGGACGTTCGGCGACCAGTTCCTCATCTGCGACATCCGCACCGAGCTGCCCGGCTGGGAGACCGAGCGCCGTTTCTACTTCGACCCCGAGTGGAACCCCGGCCGGCAGGTGCTCATCCACCCCTGCCCGGACTCCACCTTCCGCATCGACTGGCAGGTGCCGCCGGACTTCGACCTGGCCGCCGAGGAGGCGTCGGGGGGCCTGGACGCCCGGATCCGGCAGGTCGTCGGCGACCGGCCCTACGAGGTGGTCTGGAAGTCGGTCTACCGGTTCCACTCCCGGGTGGTCGACCGGATGCGGGTCGGTCGGGTGCTCGTCGCCGGCGACGCCGCCCACCTGGTCTCCCCCTTCGGTGCCCGCGGGCTGAACTCCGGGGTGCTGGACGCCGAGAACGCGGCCTGGAAGATCGCCTTCGTCCGGCGCGGCTGGGCCGGCGAGGACCTGCTGGAGACCTACTCCACCGAGCGGCACGCCGCGGCGGTGGAGAACCTCGACGTCACCGGGGCCACCATGCGGTTCCTGGTGCCGGGCAGCCCCGAGGAGGCCGCGCACCGGCTCGACGTGCTCGAGCGCGCGGCCACCGACCCGGCCGCCCGCGCCCAGGTCGACAGCGGCCGGCTGGCCGAGCCGTTCTGGTACTCCGGCTCGCCGCTGACCACCCCCGACCCGCGGCGCCCGGCCGCCGGGCGACCCGCCCGCGGCGACGTCCCCGAGCCCGCGCCCGGGGTGCTGGCCCCCGACGTCCCCGTGGTCGTGGCCGCTCGGCCGGACCTGACGCGGCTGCGGTCCCTGGCCCGGGAGGGCCTGACCGTGCTGCTGGCCGCCGAGGCCCCCGACGTCCCCGCCCCGGACGCCGCCGGCCCGGTGGCGGTGCACCGGATCGACGACCTGGACCCCTCCGGCCTGCTGGCCGGGGCGCTCGGGGCCTGCGCCGACGAGATCTGGGTGCTGCGGCCCGACGCGCACGTGGCCGCCGTCCTCACCGACCCGGCCGACCTCCCGTCCGCCCTCGCCCGCATCACCACCCCGTCCCTGGAGCGGATCTGACATGGCCTTCTACCGGCAGGTGGGGAACGTCCCGCCGAAGCGGCACACCCAGCACCGCACCCCCTCCGGCGGCCTGTACCGCGAGGAGCTGATGGGCGAGGAGGGCTTCTCCTCCGACTCCTCGCTGCTCTACCACGCCGGCGTCCCCAGCTCGCTGGTCGACGCCCGGCCCTGGCAGCTCCCCGACCAGGCGCTCACCCCCAACGCACCGCTGCTCCCCCGGCACCTGAAGCTGCACGACCTGGGCTTCGCCGCCGACGCCGACCCGGTGCTGGGCCGCCGGCTGGTGCTGGGCAACGTTGACGTCCGCATCCACTACTCGGTGGCCACCGCGCCGAGCCCGCTCTACCGCAACGCCACCGGCGACGAGTGCGTCTTCGTCGAGCGGGGCAGCGCCGTCGTGGAGACGGTGTTCGGCGCGCTGACCGTCGGCACCGGCGACTACGTGGTCATCCCGCGCGCGACGACGCACCGCTGGGTGCCCGACGGTGAGCTGCGGACCTACGCGATCGAGGCGAACTCGCACATCGCGCCCCCGAAGCGGTACCTGTCGAAGTACGGCCAGCTGCTGGAGCACGCGCCCTACTGCGAGCGCGACCTGCGCGGGCCGACCGGGCCGCTGGTGGTCGAGGGCACCGACGTCGAGGTGTACGTCAAGCACCGCGGCGACGGCCCCGGCGGACTGAGCGGCACCGTGCACGTCGTCCCGGAGCACCCCTTCGACGTGGTCGGCTGGGACGGCTGCCTCTACCCCTACGCGTTCCACATCAGCGACTTCGAGCCGATCACCGGCCGGGTGCACCAGCCGCCGCCGGTGCACCAGGTCTTCGAGGGCGGGGGCTTCGTGGTCTGCAACTTCGTGCCGCGGAAGGTCGACTACCACCCGCTGGCGATCCCGGTGCCCTACTACCACTCCAACGTCGACTCCGACGAGGTCATGTTCTACGTCGACGGCGACTACGAGGCCCGCAAGGGCTCGGGCATCGGCAAGGGCTCGATCTCCCTGCACCCGGGCGGGCACAGCCACGGCCCGCAGCCCTCGGCCATCGAGGGCTCGCTGGGTGCCGAGTCCTTCGACGAGCTGGCCGTCATGGTCGACACCTTCCGGCCGCTCTCGCTCGGCGAGGCCGGGACGGTGTCGGACGACGGGGAGTACGCCTGGACCTGGTCCGGGCGCGGCCCGGCCTCGTGACCGCGTTCCCCCACGGCGTCTTCTCCACCCCCGGCACGCAGCCGCGGACCGGGGTGCTGGTCGGCGACGAGGTGCTCGACCTGGCCGCGGCCTCGGGCGACCCGGTGCACGCCACCGGCAGCCTGGACGCCTTCCTCGCGCAGGGGCCGGCCGCGTGGGCGGCGGTGCGGGAGCAGCTGCCGCGCTGGGCCGACGGGCCGCACCGGGTGCCGCTGGCCGACGTCGAGCTGCACCTGCCGTTCACCGTCGCCGACTACGTCGACTTCTACAGCTCGCGGCACCACGCGGAGAACGTCGGGCGCATCTTCCGGCCCGGCTCGCCGCCGCTGACCCCGAACTGGGAGCACCTGCCGATCGGGTACCACGGCCGCGCGGGCACGGTGGCGGTGTCGGGCACCGACGTCGTCCGGCCCTGCGGTCAGCGCCTGGACGACGACGGGCCCACGTTCGGGCCGAGCCGCCGGCTGGACATCGAGGCCGAGGTCGGGTTCGTCGTCGGCGTCCCCGCACCGGGCCCGGTGGCTGTCGGGGCGTTCGCCGACCACGTGTTCGGTGTCTGCCTGGTCAACGACTGGTCCGCCCGCGACCTGCAGGCCTGGGAGTACGTGCCGCTGGGGCCCTTCCTCGGCAAGAGCTTCCTGACGTCGGTCTCGCCGTGGGTGGTGCCGCTCGCCGCGCTGGAGCACGCCCGGGTCGACCCGCCGCCGCGGGCCACCGCCGTCCTGCCCTACCTGGACGACGCCGGCCTGCGCTGGGGCCTGGACCTCACCCTGGAGGTCCGGCTCAACGGGCAGGTCGTGTCCCGGCCGCCGTTCGCGCCGATGCACTGGACGGCGCCCCAGCAGCTGGCCCACCTCACCGTCAACGGCGCCACCCTGCGCACCGGGGACCTGTTCGCCTCCGGCACCGTCTCCGGCCCCGACCGCGACCAGCGCGGCTCCCTTCTGGAGCTCTCCTGGGGCGGCACCGAGCCGATCCCCCTCGCCGACGGCACGACCCGCACGTACCTCGAGGACGGCGACACCGTGACCATCAGCGCCACCGCGCCCGGCCCCGGCGGGACCCGCATCGGGCTCGGCGAGGTCACCGGCACCGTCCGCCCCGCCCGCACCGACTGGAGCACCCCGTGACCGACGACCTCGACACCCTCGCCCGCACCGCCCGCCTCGACGTCCTGGTCGAGGGCTACGCCCGGGTGCCCCGCGTCGCCGGCACCGTCTCGGTGATCCGCGACGCCGGGCGGGTGGTCGTGGTCGACCCCGGGATGGTGGCCGACCGGGAGCTGATCCTGCAGCCGCTGGAGGACCTCGGGATCGCCCCCGGCGACGTCACCGACGTGGTGGTCAGCCACCACCACCTGGACCACACGGTCAACATCGCGCTGTTCCCGCAGGTGCCGGTGCACGACGTCGCGTCGGTCATCACCGGCGACCACTTCGAGCGCCGTGCCGCCGACGGGGTGCAGCTCACGCCATCGGTCCGGCTGCTGGCCACCCCCGGCCACACGCCGCAGGACATCACCACCCTCGTCGGCACCGCCGACGACGTCGTCGCCCTCACCCACCTGTGGTGGACCGCCGAGGGCCCGGCCGACGACCCGTACACGCCCGACCGGGACCAGCTGCGCGAGCAGCGCGAGCGGGTCCTGGCGCTGGCCACCCTCGTGGTGCCCGGCCACGGCCCGGCCTTCCGGCCCGGTCCCGACACCCCCCGCTGACCCGCACGACAGGAGACCCCGTGACGACGACGTCCGCCCCTGCCCGGTCCACCACCCGCGAGGAACGCAAGGTCCTCGCCGGCACCCTCGCCGGCACGACCATCGAGTGGTACGACTTCTTCATCTACGCCCAGGCGGCCACCCTGGTGCTCGCGCCGCTGTTCCTGGCCCCGCTCAGCGAGGACTCCCCCGGCCTGGCCACGGTCGTCTCGCTGGCCACCATCGGCATCAGCTTCCTGTTCCGGCCGCTGGGCGCCATCGTCGCCGGCCGCTACGGCGACCGGCTGGGCCGCAAGAAGATGCTGGTGTTCACCCTGCTGCTCATGGGCGGGTCCACCGCGCTGATCGGGCTGCTGCCCACCTACGCCTCCATCGGCGTCGCCGCGCCGATCATCCTGGTCGTGCTGCGGGTGCTGCAGGGCTTCTCCGCCGGCGGCGAGTGGGGCGGCGCCGCGCTGATGGCCGTCGAGCACGCACCGCGCAACCGGCGCGGGCTGTTCGGCGCCTACCCCGGTGTCGGCGTCCCGCTGGGGCTGATCCTGGCCACCGGCGTGCTGCTGCTCATGACGTCGGTGACCACCCCCGAGCAGTTCCTCGCCTGGGGCTGGCGGGTGCCGTTCCTGCTCTCGATCGTGCTCATCGGCGTCGGCTACCTGATCCGGCGCTCGGTCGAGGAGAGCCCGGTCTTCCGCGAGCTGCAGGAGCGCAAGCGGGAGTCCTCCGCTCCCCTGCGCGACCTGTTCGCCACCAACACCAAGCAGGTCGTGCTCACCGCGCTGGTCTTCCTGGCCAACAACGCCGCCGGCTACCTGGTCATCGCCTACTTCATCGGCTACGGCACCCAGACCCTCGGCCTGGCCCGCGGCCCGGTGCTCACCGCGATCGTCGCCGCCTCGGTCTCCTGGCTGGTGTTCACCCTCTACGGCGGCGCGCTGTCGGACCGGATCGGCCGGGTGCGCACCTTCCAGCTCGGCTACGCGCTGGTCTTCGTCTGGATGATCCCGATGTTCCTGCTCGTGGACTCGGCCAACATCTGGGCGTTCGCCCTCGGCGTCGTCGTGCTCTGCGTCGGCCTGGGCCTGTCGTACGGGCCGATGTCGGCCATGTACGCCGAGATGTTCCCGGTCGCCGTCCGGTACTCCGGGGTGTCCATCGGCTACGCGCTGGGCGCCATCCTGGGCGGCGCGTTCGCGCCGGCGATCAGCGAGCTGCTGGTGCAGGAGACCGGCACCGGCATCTCCGTGGGCGTCTACATGATGGTGCTGGCCGCGATCTCCCTCGCCGCCGTCTCGGTGATCAAGGAGACCCGCGGCGCCGACCTGGGCGTGGACGGGCACTGATGGCCGACCCGGTGACGGCGCCGCAGTCGCAGACCCTGGACCGGGGCCTGCGGATCCTCGAGCACCTCGCCGCCACCGGGTCGCCCCGGCCGGTCATGGAGATCGCCACCGCGGTCGGCCTGCACCGGTCCATCACCTACCGGCTGCTGCGCACCCTGGAGGACCGCGGGTTCGTCGAGCGCGACGACGCCGGCCGGTTCGGGCTGGGGCTGACCGTGTCGGTGCTGGCCCGCGGCGTGCGCACCAGCCTGCAGGCTGCGGCCACCGCCCGGCTCACCCCGGTGGTGGAGCGGTTCGGCTGCACCGGGTTCCTCGTCGTCCGGGCCGGGGACGACGCGGTCACGCTCACCAGCGTCGAGCCCCGGGACGTGCCCAGCCACGTCACCCGCCGGCCCGGCACCCGGCACCCCGTCGGCCGGGGTGCGCCCGGGCTGGCGCTGCTCATGCCCGACCCGCCGTCGGACGGCGACCGCCCCGAGCTGGTCACCGCCCGGGCCACCGGCTGGGCGGTCAGCGAGGGCGAGGTCATCCCCGGCGTCCGGTCGGTGTCGGCCCCGGTGCTCGGCCCCGACGGCGCCGCCCGCGCCGCGGTCGCGGTGGTGCACACCGGCATCCCGCACGACGTCGCCGACGTCGGGGCCGCCCTGGTCGCCGCGGCGGCCGCCGTCGCCGCGGACGCCCCCTGAGTGCATGATCCCGGCCATGACCCCGCAGACGGAGCAGCTGGAGCAGACCAACCGCGAGGAGCGCCGGGCCGCCGCCGAGGCGCTGCTGCCGGAGCTGGAGGACGCCGGGGTCACCGCCGTCGCCCTGCCCTGGGTGGACACCTCGGGCATCACGCGGGTGAAGACCGTGCCGCTGGCCAAGCTGCCCTCGGCCGCGGCCTGGGGCGTGGGCATGAGCCCGGTCTTCGACGGCTTCCTGCTCGACGACTCCATCGTCGCCGGCCGGTTCGCCGGCTCCGCGGTCGGCGACCTGCGGCTGCACCCTGACCTGTCCCGGCTGGTCGTGCTGGCCGGGCAGCCCGGCTGGGCGTGGGCGCCGGTCGACCGGTTCACCCAGGCCGGCCAGCCGCACGTGCAGTGCTCCCGCTCGCTGCTGCGCCGCCAGGTCGCGGCGCTGGCCGAGGCCGGGTTCACGGTGAAGGCCGCGTTCGAGGTCGAGTGGGTGGTGGCCCGGCCCGACGGCCTGCCGGACGACCCCGACGCCTTCGTGCCCGCGCTCTCGGGGCCGGCCTACGGCATGACCCGGCTGGCCGAGGTCAGCGACTACGCCCGCGACCTCATGGACGCCCTCGCCGAGCAGGGCGTCGTCGTCGACCAGTTCCACCCCGAGTACGCCGGGGGCCAGCTGGAGGTCTCCGTCGGCGCGCTGGACCCGGTCGGTGCGGCCGACACCGCGCTGCTGGTCCGGAACACCATCACCGCGGTGTCGGCGCAGCACGGGCTGCGGGTCTCCTTCTCCCCCAAGGTCACCGCCGACGGCGTCGGCAACGGCGGGCACGTGCACCTCTCGCTGTGGCGGGACGACGAGAACCTGATGAGCGGGGGCGACGGCGCCTTCGGCCTCACCGCCGACGGCGAGGCGTTCACCGCGGGCCTCCTGCAGCACCTGCCCGGGCTGCTCGCCGTCGGCGCACCCTCGGTCGCCTCCTACCTGCGGCTGGTGCCCTCGCACTGGGCCGGTGCCTACGCCGCGTGGGGGCTGGAGAACCGCGAGGCCGCGCTGCGCTTCGTCACCGGCCCGGACGGCAACCGGCAGTCGTCGGCCAACGTGGAGGTCAAGAGCTTCGACCTGGCCGCCAACCCCTACCTGCTCATGGCCGGCTGCCTGGCCGTCGGGCTCGCCGGGGTGCGCGCGGGCTCCAGGCTGCCCGACCCGGTCGGCGTCGACCCGGCCTCGCTCTCCGACGAGGGACGGCGGGAGGCCGGCATCCGGGCGCTGCCGGCGACGCTGGCCGAGGCGGTGCAGGCCTTCGAGTCCGACGAGGTGCTGGCCGAGGCCTTCGGCGAGGAGCTGGCCGCCACCGTCGTCGACGTCCGCAACGGCGAGATCGCGCTGTTCGAGGGCACGTCGCCGGAGGCCGTCTGCCGGGCGGTGCGCTGGAAGCACTGAGCGCCCCGGCCCTCCGTCCCCGTTGACCTGTTTACGCAGCCGGCGGAGCGAGGTAATCTGTAGCCGTCGCTGGAGGTTCAGCGGCCACGACCACAGCTCACACGGAGGTGTTCACCCCATGCTCACCGCATACGACCCCTTCGGCTCCGCCAGCCCCCTCTCCTCGGCCTTCCGCGCGCTCGACCAGCTCGCCGGCCGCGGGGGCACCACCACCGCCCGCGCCCTGGCCGGGATGCCGATGGACGCCTACCGGGTCGGCGACCAGTTCGTCGCCCACTTCGACCTGCCCGGCGTCGACCCCGGCTCGATCGACCTGTCCATCGAGGGCACCACGCTGACCATCAGCGCCGAGCGCTCGGTCCCCCAGCTCGAGGGCGCCGAGTGGGCGGTCGCCGAGCGGCCGTTCGGCAGCTACACCCGCCAGCTCGTCCTGGGCCGCAGCCTGGACACCGACCGGCTGGAGGCCAGCTACCACGACGGGGTGCTGACCGTCAGCATCCCGGTGGCCGAGAAGGCCAAGGCCCGCAAGATCACCGTCAGCCGCACGGACACCCCCTCCACCATCGAGGGCACCCAGCACCAGGCCGTGGAGAGCTGACCGTGGCCCAGCCGGAGGGGCGGGGTCGCCCCGCCCCTCCGGCCCCCGACCCGCTGGACCGGCTCGACGACCCCGACCGCCCCACCTACACGATCGGCCAGGCCGCGGAGCTGCTCGGCGTGCAGGTCGCCTTCCTGCGCAGCCTGGACAGCTCCGGCGTCGTCGAGCCGGCCCGCTCGGCCGGCGGGCACCGGCGCTGGTCACGCGCCCAGCTGCGGGTCGCCGCGCGCGTCCGGGTGCTGCTGGACGACGGCCACCCGCTGGGCTCGGCCGAGGTCATCATCGGCCTGCAGGACGACGTCGCCGCGCTGCAGGACCGCCTCGACCGTTCCTGACCTGCACGTATCCGTTCCGCGCGGTAAACCCTGCTTGCGCTGTATAGGGTGACCCGGCCGCGCACGGGAGCAACCCGTGCCCTGGACGTCCGGAGACCTCGTGCAGCTGTCCCGTCGCGCCTTCCTCGCCGCCACCGGCGCCGTCGCCGCCCCTCTCCTGCTCCCCGGCTGCGGGTTCGTCGGCGGGTCGGGCGGGAGCGGCTCGGGCACCGGCGCCGAGGGCACGCTGACCTTCACCACCTGGGGCACCGACGCCGAGCTCGCCGGCTTCCGCAGCGCGATCGAGGCGTTCCAGCAGGCCAACGACGGCGCGACGGTGGAGCTCAACGCCGTCCCCTACGAGCAGATGTTCACCAACATCGACGCACAGCTCCAGGCAGGGAACCCGCCGGACATCTTCCGGGTGCCCTACTACACCTTCGGCGCCTACGCCGGGGCAGGCCAGCTGCTGGACCTCAGCCCGCACCTCTCCGACGGCGTGCAGGACCAGTTCACCGACACCGCCTGGGCCGCCGTGCAGAACGACGGCTCCCCGTTCGGTCTCCCGCACCACACCGACACCTCGGCGATCCTCTACAACAGGACGCTGCTCGACGCCGCGGGGATCACCGACGTCCCCACCTCCGTCGAGGACGCGTGGACCTGGGACGAGCTCGGCCAGGTCGCCGACCGGCTCAAGGCCGGCCTGCCCTCGGGCACCTACCCCTTCGCCTACAACTGGCAGGGCAACGGCGTCACCCGCTGGCTGAGCCTGCTCTTCCAGGCCGACGGCGCGTTCCTGGACTCCGACCAGCGGACCCCGCTCATCGACTCCGACGCCGGCCGCTCGGCGGTGGAGTTCTCCAGCTCCTTCTTCCGCAACGGCTGGGTGCCCGACACCGACACCACCACCTCGTCGACCTACGCCGCCGACACCTGGTTCTCCGGCACGGTCGCGATGGTGTGGTCCGGGGCGTTCCAGGTCCCGGACGCCGACTCCACCGCCGACTTCGAGTGGGGCGTCACCTACGCACCGGTCGGCGTGCGCGGCGGCGGCGACTTCGGCGGCAACGCGCTGGTGGCCACCCAGGCGACCGGCCAGCCCGAGCTGGCGGCGTCCTTCCTGGAGTTCGTCACCGCCCGCGAGCAGATGCAGGCCTTCTGCCAGGCCGCCTCGCTGCTGCCCACCCGGCCCGACCTGCTCGACGGGTCGCTGTCCTTCGACGTCCGGCCCGAGACCACCGACGTCTTCGTCGGCCAGGCCGGCCAGGTGCAGCCGCAGGACGCCGCCCAGGTCGCCTCGCCGTCGATGTCGGCGATCATCCCGGTGCTCAAGACGCAGCTGGACGCCGCGTTCCTGGGCAGCCAGGACGCCGCCACGACGGTCACGAACATGGCGCAGGGGATCGCGGACGCCACCGGTGCGTGAGGTGCGGCGCCGCCCCCGGGGGGAGGCACTGGCCGCCTACGGCTTCATCGCACCGAACGTCGCGCTGCTCGGGCTGTTCGTGCTCGTGCCGCTGGTCGGTGCGTTCGTGGTCAGCCTGCAGCGCACCGATGGGTTCGGCGACGGCGAGTTCGTCGGGCTGGCGAACTACGGCCGGCTGGTCACCGACCCCGTCTTCTGGCGGGCGCTGGCCACCACCGCCGGGTTCACCGTGGTCGTCACCGCGGCGTCGATGGCGCTGGGCCTGGCGATGGCGGTGCTGCTGAACTCGGTGCTGCCGGCGCGCGGGCTCTTCCGGTCGGTGTTGATCCTGCCGATGGCGGTGTCGGGGGTGGCCACCGCGCTGATCGGCGTCCTGGTGTTCGACCAGAACAACGGCATCCTGGACAAGCTGCTCGGGGCGGTGGGGCTGCCGGAGGTCAACTGGCAGTCCGAGCCGGTGCCGGCGTTCGCCACGATCGTGCTGGTCACCATCTGGTGGCGGACCGGGTTCAACATGCTCATCTACCTGGCCGGGCTGCAGGGCATCGGGCCCGACCTGCACGAGGCCGCCCGACTGGACGGCGCGAACGGCTGGCAGCGCTTCCGGAACGTGACGCTGCCGCTGCTGGGCCCGTCGTCCTACTTCCTGGTGGTGCTCAACGTCATCTACTCGTTCCAGGTCTTCGACATCGTGTTCGTGCTGACCGGCGGCGGGCCGCAGGGGGCGACGAACGTGCTGGTCACCTACGCCTACGACACCGGGTTCGTCACCCGCGACCAGGGCTACGCCGCCGCGATCGGGATGGTCCTGCTGCTGCTGGCCGTGGTGTTCGCCGTCGTGCAGTGGCGGGCCAGCCGGACGAGGGACCTGGTCGAGTGAGCAAGGCGCTGCGGTTCGGGGCCGCGCTGCTGGCCGCGCTGGTCATCCTGGCGCCGCTGTACTGGATGGTCGTCGTCGCCTTCTCCAGCCGGCGCGAGCTGCTCGGCGGGGACCTGCGGGTCTGGCCGCGGCAGTTCACCCTGGAGAACGTCGAGCGGGTGTTCTCCTCGTTCCCGGTGGTGGCCTGGTTCGGCAACTCGCTGGCCATCTCGCTGGTGGTCGCCCTGCTGTCGGTGACCACCAGCCTGCTGGCCGGCTACGCCTTCGCGCACCTGCGCTTCCGCGGCTCGAACGCCCTGTTCTTCGTCGCCCTCGGCACCCTGGTGCTGCCCATCCAGGTGATCATGGTGTCGCTGTTCCGGATCGTCACGGGGCTGGGCCTCTACGGCACCTACTGGGCGGTCATCCTGCCCACCGCGGCGTCGGCGTTCGGGCTGTTCCTGGCCCGGCAGTTCCTGCTCGGCATCCCGCGCGAGCTCGTCGAGGCCGCCCGGCTGGACGGCGCCGGCCACCTGCGGGTGTTCCGTTCGGTGGTGCTCCCGCTGTCCAAGCCGCTGGTCGCCGTCCTGTTCTTCATGAGCCTGCTGCAGAGCTGGAACGACTTCGCCTGGCCGCTCATCGCGCTGCGCGACAACGCCCTGTACACGCTGCCGATCGGGTTGCTGTACCTGCAGGGCCAGTTCGGCAGCGACTACGGCGCCACGATGGCCTTCGCGCTGGTGAACGTGGTGCCGATGGTGGTCGTCTTCCTGGTCTTCCAGCGCTACTTCGTCGCCGGCCTGACCAGGAGCGGCATCCGCTAGACGACCCCTCATCGCCGGTGATCATGGGGTTGTTGCCACGCGACCCGCCGTCCACTGCGCGGCGGACGGCAACAAGCCCATGATCACCCCGGGCTGGTTGGCCGGCGGGCGGGTGGATAGCACGAGCGGGCGGGTGATGGGGGCGGGTGTCCACATCCGGACCGGTCGTCCACAGATCGCCCCGTGCCGCGGCCAGCCGAGGTCCGCCGGCCGACGCTCGTCGGCATGACGGAGTTCGCCGGCACCTACACCTGGTCCGGCGCCCGCGCGGCCGGTCTGACCCGACGCCAGATCGAGGCGGACGGCGTCCGGCTGGGCCGGGGCGTCTACCGCTCCCGCGCCGAGGACGACGACCTGCGCACCCGGTGCCGCGCCTGGGCCGGGGTGCTGCCCGACGGCGCGGCCTTCGCACTGGACACCGCCGCCCACTTGCTCGGGGCCCACGTGGACGCGCCCACGGTGGTCCACGCGGTGGTGCCGCCCGACCGTCTCGTCCCCCATCGACGCGGCCTAGTCGTGCTGCACCGCGACCTGCGCCCCGAGGACGTCGTCGACGTCGGGGGCCTCCCGGTCACCTCGGGCGCGCAGACCTACCTCGACCTTGCCCGCTGCACGCGCCCCGACGAGCTGGTCGCGATCGGCGACGCCCTGTACCGGGGCGAGCACCTCGACGCCGACCGGGTGCAGGCGCGGCTCGACCGGGCCGACGGGCTGCGCGGTGTCGTGCGGGCCCGCGCCTGCGCACCGAGGTTGACCCCACTGGCGATGTCCCGCCCCGAGAGCCTGGTCCGCTGCTGGATCCTCGACAGCCCCCTGCCGGACCCCGTCCCGCAGATGCCGGTGGTCAACAGGTACGGCGTCGCGGTCACCCACGGGGACCTGGGGTTCGAGGCGTGGCGGCTCATCCTCGAGTACGAAGGCGCCGGGCACGCCACGCTGGAGAAGCTGCACACCGACGTCGACCGGCACTCCCTCGCCGCGGCCGACGGATGGCTCGTGCAGCGCTTCAGCGGCCGCCACCTGGCCCGACCGCGGGTGCTCCTGGCGAGGGTGGAGTCCGCCCTGAGGAGCCTCGGCTGGCGCCCAGACCGCCCGCCTCGTTGATCATGCGGTTGTCGCTACCGGACCCGCCGTCCACGGCACGTCGCCTGGCCACAACCCCATGATCACGGCGGGAGGCGGGCGCGGGAGGGGGCTCAGACGAGGGCGGGGGCGAGCAGGAGGAGGGTGGGGGCCAGGACGAGGGTCACCGCGGCACCCACCGCCAGCGGCCGGCCCCACCTCGGCAGGGGCTCGGGCGGGTCGAGCAGCCTGGTCACCCGCGCGGTCAGCACTCCCCCGCCCGCCGCCAGCGCACCCGTCGGCGCACCGCCCTCCGCGGCGGCCACGATCGCCCGGGCCAGCGTGCGGCGCGCCGCGGACCTGGGCAGCGAGCGCAGCGCGACGTCGTCGGCCCGCATCTCCACCAGGTCCCGGACGGCGTCGTGGGCGCGGTCGGCGGCCGGCAGCACGGGCAGTGCCTCCCGCCACGCGACGAAGGGCAGCAGCAGCAGGTGGTGCCGCTCGCCGAGGTGCGCCCGCTCGTGCGCGACGACGGCGGCCAGCTCGTCGGGGGCGAACTCCTCGACCATCCCCGACGAGAGCACGAGCAGCGGGCGGGCGCCCGGGATGCAGAACGCCGCGGGCACCGGGGAGTCCAGCACCCGGGCCTCGACGCCGGGCACCGGGTGCACCAGCAGCTCGAGCAGCGCGCGGTGCCGGGCCCGGGTGCGGGCGGTGCGCACCAGCGCCAACGCCAGCACGCCGAGCAGCTCCAGCGCCAGGACGGCGGCCAGCGTCTGGGCCACCCAGTGGTCCCCGCGCACCGGCTGCGCCGGCAGCTCCCCGGTGAACCAGTGCTGCGCCCACGCCCACCACGCCTCGGGCAGCGACCCGCCCCACGGCGAGAGCCCGTGCACCAGCAGCGCGCCGATGATCGACAGGCCACCGGCCAGCCCGATCGCCTGCCAGCAGACCAGCGCCGCGACCGGGTCGCGCCGGGGCCACCGCGCCCGCGAGAGCACGGCGGGCACCGGCCAGGCCAGCGCGAGCGCCAGCAGGCCGAGCAGCAGCGCGCTCAGCGGCAGCACGGGGTCAGGGCGTGTCGGCCAGCAGGGCGCGCAGCATCTCGGTCTCGCCCGGCGTCGCCGACCCGATGAAGCGGGCTAGCACGGCCTGCCGGTCGGCGGCCTGGCCGAGCACCTCGTGCATCAGCTCGGCGGCGTGGTCCTCGCGGCTGGCGACCGCGGCGAACCGGCGCGGGCGGGCGTCGTCGTGCCGCACGAAGCCCTTGCCCTCCAGGCGGGTGAGCACCGTGTGCACGGTGGTCAGCGCCAGGCCCCGGTCGGCCAGCGCGTCCCGCAGCTCCGCCGCCGACAGCGGGACGGCGCGGGACCACAGCTGGTCCATCACCGAGCGCTCCAGCTCCCCCAGCGACTCCACGGGTCCTCCTGTCTCGAACATCACCGGCGCTTCTTCTACCGGTTGTAGAAATCGACTTCTACGTGGCGTAGAAAGAAGTCGACCGATCGTAGACCAGGCTGGAGGCGGCCGCGGTGGACGTGCTCGACATCGCTCGTTGGCAGTTCGGCATCACGACCGTCTACCACTTCCTGATGGTCCCGCTGACCATCGGCCTGGGGCTGCTGGTCGCCGTCATGCACACCCTCTGGGTGCGCACCGGCCGGGCCGAGTGGCTGCGGATGACCCGGTTCTGGGGCCGCATCTTCCTCATCAACTTCGTCCTCGGCGTGGCCACCGGGCTGGTGCAGGAGTTCCAGTTCGGCCTGGCCTGGAGCGAGTACTCCCGCTTCGTCGGCGACGTGTTCGGCTCGATCCTGGCGCTGGAGGCCCTGCTGGCCTTCTTCCTGGAGTCCACGTTCCTGGGCCTGTGGATCTTCGGCTGGGGCCGGATCCCCAAGAAGCTGCACCTGGCGACGATCTGGGCGGCGGTCGTCGGCTCCACGATCAGCGCGTACTTCATCATCGCGGCCAACTCCTGGATGCAGCACCCGGTCGGCGTCGTCGTGGACGAGGCCACCGGCCGGCCGCGGCAGGTCGACTTCCTCGCCGTCCTGACGAACAACACCGCGCTGGCCGCCTTCAGCCACGCGATCGTGGCCTCGCTCATGGTCGCCGGCGGCCTGCTCGTGGGCATCGGGCTGTGGCACCTGCGCAAGCGGAAGCTGGCCGGGCGGAGCACCGAGGACGTCGACCACGCGGTGTGGCGCCGCTCGGTCCGGCTCGGCGGCTACGTCTCGCTGGCCGCGTTCGTGCTGGTGGCGCTGACCGGCGACTGGCAGGGCAAGCTCATGTACCAGCAGCAGCCGCTGAAGATGAGCTCGGCCGAGGCGCTGTGCGACACCGAGGCACCGGCGTCCTTCTCGCTGTTCGCCTTCTCCAAGCTCGGCAGCAACGAGTGCGACGACGTGCACTCGATCACCATCCCCTACATCCTCAGCTTCCTGGCCCACAGCGACTTCTCCTCCCCCGTCCCCGGGGTGAACCAGCTGCAGGAGCAGTACGCCGACGCCTACGGCGCCACTTACCCCGACGACCCGAGCTTCGGCGACAAGGCCGGCGAGCCGATCGACTACACGCCGGTCCTGGCGGTCACCTACTGGGGCTTCCGGCTGATGATCGGCATGGGCATGGTGTCGGCCGCGGTCGCCGCCTACGCCCTCTGGTCGACCAGGAAGGGGCGGGTGCCGACGTCCCGGATCGGTGTCTACGGCTCCCTGCTCGCGGTCGGCGCGCCGTTCGTCGGCAACGCCGCCGGGTGGGTCTTCACCGAGATGGGCCGCCAGCCCTTCGTCGTCGTCCCCAACCCGGACGTACCACGGGCCGAGCAGGTCTACTTCTTCACCGCCCAGGCCGTCTCCCCCGGCGTCACCGCCGCCGAGGTCTGGACGTCGCTGATCAGCCTGGGCGTGCTCTACGCCGTGCTGGCGGTGGTCGAGTTCGGGTTGATCGTCCGGTTCGTCCGGGCCGGGATCACCGAGGGCGACACCACCCCGACACCGGGCATCGGCGGCGGCCCGGGCACGGACGACGACGCACCCACCCGACCGGACGACGACGCCAGCGACGACGTCCTGCAGTTCGCGTACTGAGGAGCCCCGCCATGGACCTGCAGACCCTGTGGTTCGCCGCCGTCACGGTGCTGTGGACCGGCTTCCTGCTGCTGGAGGGCTTCGACTTCGGCGTCGCCGCGCTGCTGCCGGTGCTGTCGAAGGGCGACCCCGCGCAGCGGCGGGCGGACAAGAACCTGATGCTGCGCACCATCGGCCCGGTCTGGGACGGCAACGAGGTCTGGCTGGTAACCGCGGTCGGCGCGGTGTTCGCCGCCTTCCCCGGCTGGTACGCCACCTGGCTGCCGGCGATGTACCTGCCCTTCGTGCTGCTGCTGCTCGCGCTCATCGTGCGGGCGGTCGCCTTCGAGTGGCGGCACCAGCGGCACGACGCCGAGTGGGACGCCACCTGGACCCGGGTCATCACCGGCGGCTCGGTGGTCGCCGCGCTCGCCGTCGGCGGGGCGCTCGGCGCGACCACGCTGGGCCTGCCGGTCGGCGCGGACGGCACCCGGGTGGGTGGCGCCTTCTCCTGGGTGGGCTGGCCGGTCGCCCTCGGCGCGGTCGCGGTGCTCGCCTACTCGCTCGTGCACGGCGCGGTGTTCCTCGCGCTCAAGACCGAGGGCCCGGTCCGCGAGCGCGCGCGGGCGTTCGCGCTGCGCTGGTCGCCGCTGGCCGCGCTGCCCCTGCTGGCCTGGGCCGGGCTGGTGGTGCTCCGCTCCGGCGGGGTCGTCTCCACCGTGCTGTGGCTGGTCGCCGCGCTCGCCGTCGTCGGCACGTGGACCCGGCTGAAGGTCGACCGCGAGGGCCAGGCCTTCCTCGGCTGGGCGCTGGTGCTGCTGGCCTCGGCCGCCGCGGTGTTCGGCGCCGGCTACCCCACCGTCGTCGCCTCCACCGTCGACCCGGCGTTCGACGTGGTCATCGGCACCGCGTCGGTCAGCGACTACACGCTCACCGTGATGACCTGGGTCGCCGGCGTCGGCCTGCCGGTCGTGCTGGGCTACCAGGCGTGGACCTACTGGGTGTTCCGGAAGCGGCTGACCGCCGAGCCCGAGCACGCGCACGCATGAGCCCACGCATGAGCCCACGCCCGAACCGGGGCCCGCTCGCCCCGCTGGACGGCGTCCCCGGCGTCACCGGGGCCGTCGTCCGGGCCGGGGTGGTCGCCCTAGTGCAGACCCTCGGCGTGGTCGGGCTCGCCCTGGGCCTGGCGCACGGCCTGGCCGCCGCGGTCGACGGCCGGTCGCCGCTGCCCGCCCTCGCGCTGGCCGGTGCCGGCGCGCTGGTCCGGGCCGGCGGCGGCGCGGTCGGTGCCCGGTGGGCCAACCGGGACGCCCGGCGCAGCGAGGACGCCCTGCGCGGGCAGCTGCTGGACCGGCTGACCCGCGGGCCCGCCGCCGTGGACGCCGCGGGCGGCACCGGGCCGGCCGCGGTGCTGGTCACCACGCGGCTGCACGACCTGGCCCCCGCGCTGGCCGGTTACCTGCCCGCGTTCGCGCAGACCCTCGTCGTCCCGCCCGTGCTGCTGCTCGTGCTGGCCGGCACCGACCTGCTGTCGGCCGTCCTGGTCGCGCTGACCCTGCCGCTGGTGCCGGTGTTCATGGTGCTGGTCGGCAAGTACACCGCCGACCGCACCGCCGACGCCGCGCGGGCGCTGGACCGCATCGCCGCCCACGTGGCCGAGCTGGTCCGCGGGCTGCCGGTGCTCACCGGGCTGGGCCGGGCGGCCGAGCAGGCCGCGGCGCTGGCCGCGCTCGGCGACCGCCACCGCCGGACGACGACGGCGACGCTCCGGCTGGCGTTCCTGTCGGCCCTGGTCCTCGAGCTGATCGCGACGCTGTCCGTGGCGCTGGTCGCGGTGACCGTCGGGTTGCGGCTGGTCGAGGGGCACCTCGGCCTGGCCACCGGGCTGACCGCGCTGCTGCTGGCGCCCGAGGCGTTCGCGCCGCTGCGCGCGCTGGGGTCGGCCTACCACGCCAACGCCGACGCGGGGCAGGCCGCGGCCGAGGCCCGCGCGGTGCTCGCCGCCCCCGACCACGTCCCCGCGCCGGGCGCCCCGGCCGACGACCCCCGCGGCGCCGCCGTCGTGGTGTCGGACCTGTCGGTGCAGCACCCGGGCCGGGCCGTGCCCGCGCTCGCGCCCGCCGCGCTCGACGTCCGGCCCGGCGAGGTCGTCGCGCTGACCGGCCCCTCGGGGTCGGGCAAGTCCACCCTGCTCGCGGCGCTGGCCGGCACGCTGCCCACCACCGCGCAGGTCACCGGGCCGGTCACCGGGCTGCCCGACCGCGTCGCCGTCGCCCCGCAGCACCCGCGCACCACGGCCGAGACCGTCGCCGACGAGCTGCGGCTGCACGCCGGCATCGACGACGCCGACCCGCTGGACGCCGTGGTCGCCGAGGGCCTGGTCGTCGACGCGCTCGACCGGGTGGGCGCCACCGCGCTGGCCGGACGCCGGTGCATCACGCTGTCGCCGGGTGAGCTGCAGCGGGTGGCGCTGGCCCGCGCGCTGGTCCGGGTGCGCCGGGGTGCGGCGCTGCTGCTGCTCGACGAGCCCACCGCCCACCTCGACGACGCCGCCACCGCGCGGGTCGCCGCCGTCCTGGCCGACCTGCGGGGCACGGTCGCCGTCGTCCTGGTCACGCACGACCCGGTGCTGGCCGCGCTGGCCGACCGGTCGGTGACCCTCGCCGCCCCGCCCACCCCCGCGGTCGGGAGCTCCACCCCCGTCGACCGCCCCGGCGCGGGGGGTGCAGCTCCCGGGCCGGCGGCCGAGATGGACACCGGCTGGCCCCGGGCGGCCTTCGCCCGGGCCATCGGCGGCGGCACGGTCACCGCGCTGGCCGGGGTCGCCCTCACCGGGCTGTCGGGCTGGCTGGTGCTGCGGGCGGCCGAGATGCCGCCGGTGCTGACGCTGCTCGTCGCCATCGTCGGCGTGCGCGGCTTCGGCCTGCTGCGCGCGATCGCCCGCTGGGCCGAGCGGTTGGCCGCCCACGACGCGGCGCTCCGGCTGGCCGCGGGCACCCGGGTGCGGGTCTGGCGGGCGCTGGCCCGCCAGGGCCTGGCCGCCGACCGCACACCCGGCGCCGCACTCGCCCGCGCGGTCGGCGACGTCGGGCTGGTGCAGGACCTGTCGGTGCGCGTCGTCACGCCACCGGCGGTGGCCGCCGCGACCGCGCTGCTCGGCTGCGGCCTGCTCGCCCTGCTGTCGCCGGTCGCCGCGGCCGGTGTCCTGGCGGTGCTGCTGCTCACCGCGGCGGTCGTGGCGCTGCTGCACCGCCGGGTGGACGCCGAGGCCGCCCGCACCGAGGCCGACCTGCGGGTGCGGGCGCTGCAGGAGGCGACCGACGTCCTCGAGGGCGCGGTGGACCTGCGTGCGCACGGTCTGGCGACCCGTGCCGGCACGCGGGTGCAGGCACTGGCGGCAGCGCAGCGCACCGCGGCCGCCGGGGCGGTCCGGGCCTCCGCCGCCGCCGAGGGCGCGGTGGTCGCGGGGACCGGTCTGGCCGCCGTCGCGGCCGCCGCGCTGGGCTGGGCGTCCGGGGTGTCCGGGCCGGTCCTGGCCGTGCTGGCCCTCGCCCCGCTGGCCTTCGCCGAGCCGCTGACCGGCTGGGTCGGGTCACTGCAACGACGCGGCGCGTGGGACGCCGTCCGGGCGCGCCTGGACGCCGCGGTCGAGGCCCCGGTGGCCGAGGACCCGGCCACACCCGCCACTGTCCCCTCCCCGGTGGACCGGCTGACCACCGCCGGCCTGGTCGCCGGCTGGCCCGGCGGCCCGGACGTGCTGCAGGACGTCGACCTGACCGCCGACCGGGGCGGCTGGCTGGTGGTGCGCGGGCCGTCGGGGGCGGGCAAGTCCACCCTGCTGGCCGTGCTCATGGCGTCGCTGCGGCCCCGCGCCGGCCGCTACGACCTGGCCGGGGTGCCGGCCGACGAGCTGACCGGGGACGACGTCCGGTCGACCATGGCGTGGCTGCCGCAGGAGGCGCACGTCTTCGCGTCCTCGATCCGGGCGAACCTGGCGCTGGCCGGGCCGCGCGGGGAGGTCGGCGAGGACGCGATGCTCGCCGCGCTGGCCGCCTGCGGGCTCGGCCCGCTCGTGGCCGGGCTGCCCGACGGCCTGGACACCCCGGTCGGGGCCGGGGGGACGGCGCTGTCCGGTGGCGAGCGCCGCCGGCTGGCGGCGGCCCGGGCACTGCTGGCCGACCGGGACGTCGTCCTTCTCGACGAGCCGACCGCGCACCTGGACCGGCCCACCGCGCAGCGGCTGGTCGCCGACCTGCGCACCGCCCTGGCCGGGCGGGTGGTGGTCTGCGTGACGCACGACGACCGGGTCGCCGGCCCCGACGACGCGACCCTCACCCTCGAGACGAGGGTGAGGGTCGCGGCGGGCTGAACCACCGGCACCGGGGGTGGGGGCACCCCGGTGCCGGTGGGGTCTCGGGCGCCCGGCGGGGTCAGGGCCGGGGCGCGGAGCGGGTCAGCGGGTCCCGGAGTAGTGCACGACGGCGTTGGCGCCGCGGTGCCGGGCGGCGTCCAGGCACAGGACCGCGCGGCGCTCGACCTCGTGCGCGGTCAGGCCGGGCTCGAGGGTGGCGACGCCGGCGCAGGCGATGAGGCCGGTGACCGCGCCGGTGACGACGCCGGCCATCCGCGCGGCGACGACGTCGGCGGCGGCCGGGGTGCCCTCGACGAGCACGCCGAACTCGGTGTGGTCCTCGCGGGCCAGCCAGTCCTCGCCCCGGAGGGCGCCGGCGAGCAGCGAGGTGACGGTGGTGAGCGCGCCGGTGGACAGCGGCCAGCCGGTGTCCTTGCGCAGCAGCCCGATGACCACCAGCGAGGCGGGTGCCTCGGCCACGGTGGCCAGGCGGTCCTCGATGCGGTGGTGCAGGGCGGTGGGGCCGGGCAGCAGCGCCGCGTCGAGGGACGCGACCGGGGCCGGCGCGGTGAGCGTGGTGGTCATGCGTGCATCGTCGGCCTCGCGGGCGGCCGGGTTGTGCGCAATCGGAACAGGATCCCCCGAAGTGGGGGAACGGTTCTGTCGGAGGTGCGTGCAAGCCTGCGCCATGGCATTCACCGGTCACGTGTTCCTCGGCATGAGCGTCGACGGCTTCATCTCCCGCCCCGACGACGCCCTCGACTTCCTCGACCGCACCGACGGCTCGGGCGAGCCCGGTGACGCGGGGTTCACCGACTTCGTCACGTCGGTCGACGCGCTGCTCATGGGCCGCGGGACCTACCGGGTCATCGCCGGCGTCGAGGAGTGGCCCTACCAGGGCAAGCCGGTGCACGTGGTGAGCAGCACCCTCGACCCCGGCGCCGACCCGCGCATCACCGTGCACCGCTCGCTCGACGACGCGGTCGGCGCGCTCGACGCCGCCGGGTACCGCCGGGTCTACCTCGACGGCGGGTCGACGGTGCGGCAGCTGCTGGCCCGCGGCCGGGTGCAGACGCTGTGCCTGTCCCGCGTCCCGGTGCTGGTCGGCGAGGGGTTCAGCCTGTTCGGCCCGCTCCCGGCCGACGTCGACCTCGAGCACGTGTCCACCGAGGTGCTCGGCGGCGGGATGGTGCAGACCACCTACCGGGTCCGGGAATCCTCCCGCGGCACCACGGCTTGACGGCGGCATGGACGTCTTCCTCACCGGTGGCACCGGACTCGTCGGCTCCTCCGTGCTCGCGGCCCTGGTGGCCCAGGGGCACACCGTGCGCGCGCTGGCCCGCAGCGACTCCTCCGCCGCGGCGGTCGAGGCCGCCGGCGCGACCGCGGTGCGCGGCGACCTCACCGACGCCGACCTGCTGGCCCGCGAGGCCACCGCGGCCGAGGGGGTCATCCACACCGCCTCCCCCGGCGACGCCACCAGCGCCGACGTCGACGCCGCCTTCCTCGACGCCGTCCTGGGCGCGATCGCCGGCAGCGGCAAGCCCTACGTGCACACCGGCGGCGTGTGGGTGCACGGCCCGGGCACCGTCGACGAGGACACCCCGCGCGACGCCCCCGACCTCACCGCCTGGCGCGCGCCGCTCGACGCCCGGGTCACCGAGGCCCGCGACGGCGTCCGGTCGGTGCTCGTCGAGCCCGGCATCGTCTACGCCGAGCAGGGGGGTCAGGTCGCCGGCATCACCGCCGCCGTGCTCGGCGGCCCCACCGACGACGACGGCGCCGTCCAGCTCCCCGGCAGCGGCCGGCAGCACTGGACGACGGTGCACGCCGCCGACCTCGGCCGCCTCTACGTCCTCGCCCTCACCCACGCCCCGGCCGGCAGCACCTACCTGGGCGTGAACGGTCACAACCCGACGGTCGCCGAGATCGCCGACGCGGCTGGCGTCCGGGCGGTCGGCACCTCCGAGGAGGCCACCCGGGAGCGCATGGGCGCCTTCGGCGACGCGCTCCTGCTGGACCAGCAGGCCACCGGCGACAAGGCCCGCCGCGAGCTCGGCTGGTCCCCCACCGAGCCGACGCTCACCGAGCTGCTGGGCCGCCTGCGGGGCTGAACGGTCCGGTGGCCGGCACGTCGACGGCGACCTCGGGGCCCAGCCGGGCGTCGACGAGCTCGAGCCGGTCACCGGACCAGAAGCTGCCCGGGTCGTAGGAGTTCAGGGGCCGGTCCCCGGGCAGCAGGCCCATGGCGGTGTAGGTGGCAGCCACCAGCTCGGCGCAGAAGATCGTCTCGGCGTCCGTGCGCCGGTTCACCAGCCCGCTGGCCCAGCCACGGGCCAGCCGCGCCGTCGTCGGGAACGGCCGGCCGTCGTGCCGGGCGACCGCGCGCAGCACGGCGTCCTCCATGCCCGGGGTGACCCCGCCGTCGTCGGCCGGGCCGACCAGCTGGCGCAGCCACGCCCGCTGGCCGTACTTCTGCCGCCACACCTGGACGGCGTCGCGCAGGTCGTGCAGCTGGACGCCGCGCTGGTGGGTGCCGGTCCAGGCGTCGGGCAGCGACTTGCCGAGCTCGGCGTGCCAGAGCAGCGGCGGCAGGTCGTCGAGCACCACGGCCATGCCGACGTGGTTGACCGGCGAGTTGGTCAGCGTCTGGATGGCGCGGTCGGCCACCGAGGCGCCGCGGAACAGCCAGACGTCACCGGTGCGGGTCAGGTCGACCGCGGCGTCGAGGGTCAGCACGGTCAGGACGCCAGCGACGCGCCGGCGGGGTGCGCGACCTGGGCCCAGACCTCGTCCAGCGACAGGTCGAGCTCGGCGGCGACCGCGGCCACGGTGCTGAAGGCCGGCGTGGCCACCCGGCCGGACTCGATCTTGCGCAGCGTCTCCGGGGAGATCCCGGCGGCCAGCGCGGTGTCGAGCAGGGTGCGCCCGCCGCGGGCCCGGCGCAGCAGGGCGCCCAGCCGCCGGCCGCGCTCGACGTCGTCGGGGGTGAGGGGCAACCGGACCATGGGCGGGATACTAGTACCGGGATAACATGGCCGGCGTGATCGAGATCCTGTCCCCGTCCCAGGTCGCCCGCGCCCGGGAGACCGGCGCGCTGGTCGCCGACGTCCTGTATTCCTTGCGCGACCGGGCGACCGTGGGCACCAACCTGCTCCAGATCGACACCTGGGCCAAGGAGATGATCCTCGGCGCCGGGGCGACCTCCTGCTACGTCGACTACTCCCCCTCCTTCGGCCGCGGCCCGTTCGGCCACTACATCTGCACCTCGGTCAACGACGGCGTGCTGCACGGCCTCCCCCACGACTACGACCTGCGCGACGGCGACCTGCTCAGCCTCGACCTGGCCGTGGTGCTGGGCGGGGTGGCCGCGGACTCGGCGATCAGCTTCGTGGTCGGCGACTCCCGCCCGGCCGAGAGCCTGCGGCTGATCGAGACCACCCAGCGGGCGCTGGCCACCGCGATCGAGACCGCCGGCCCGGGCGTGAAGCTCGGCGACGTGTCGGCCGCGATCGGCGAGGTGCTGCGCGGCGCCGGCTACTCGGTGAACACCGAGTTCGGCGGGCACGGCATCGGCACGACCATGCACCAGGACCCGCACGTGCCCAACGACGGCCGGGCGGGCCGCGGGATGAAGATGCGCCCGGGTCAGCTGCTCGCGCTGGAGCCGTGGGTCATGGCCGACACCGACGAGCTGGTCACCGACGACGACGGCTGGACGCTGCGCAGCGCCACCGGCTGCCGCACCGCGCACAGCGAGCACACCGTGGCCATCACCGAGGACGGCGTCGAGGTGCTCACCCTCCCCAGCCGCCGCTGACCCCGGCGCCCGCCCGGGTCGAGCCACCTCGGGGCCCCCTGACCCGCGTCGTGGCACGGGCCAGGGGGCGCCGGCGCGGCTCCACCCGGCCGGGCGCAGCGGTTACGGTGCCGGGCATGCGTGCGGGGACGATCGGGAAGGTGCTCGGGCTCGCGGGGCTGGCCGGGGTCGCGGCCACCGGCGTGGTGCTGGCCCGCGACGAGCGGCAGCGCCGGGCCTACACGCCCGACGACGTCCGGGCCCGCCTGCACGCGCGCGCCGAGGCCGCCGCGGCCGACGACCGGGCCGTGGCGCAGGACGAGCCCGGCTCCCCCATGGTCGAGACCCGCGACGGGCTGTCCTTCCTCCCCCGGCCCACCACCCGCCGCGGGCGGGTGGCCCAGCGCGTGCGCCGGCAGCTGCGCCACCTCCCGCACTGGGCACAGCCGGGCCGCGGCGACACCGACTGACAGCCCACGGTCGGCCCGGGGCCGCGCCGGGAACCCTCGGCTGTCAGTCGACGGGCCGGCGGGGGCGGTAGGTCAGCAGCAGGTGGCCGGTCGGCGTGGTCACCGACCGGGCCAGCTCCAGCCGGGTGGCCGGGACCCCGTCGAGCAGCCGCCGGCCCGACCCGGCGACGGCGGGCGCGACCACCAGCCGCAGCTCGTCCACCAGGTCCGCCGCCAGCAGCGTCTGCACCAGCGAGATGCTGGCGTGCACCCCGATGTCCCCGCCGTCCCCCGCGCGCAGCGCCCGCACGTACGGGACCGGGTCGCCCTCGACCGCGGTCGCCCGCCACCCGCCGGGCAGCGGGCTGGACGTCGCCACGTGCTTGGGCAGCGCGTTGATGAAGGTGGCGAACGGCTCGACGTCGCTGGTGGGCCAGTAGTGCGCCCACTCGTCGTGGCTGCGGCGGCCGAGCAGGACGTCGGTCTGCGTGCTGATCACCTCCGCGAGGTTCGCGTCCAGGACGTCGTCCCAGGTGTCGATGAACTGGTCCGGCGACTCGGCGACGCCGTCCAGGGACAGCAGCTCGTAGGCGATGACTCTGCGCATGCCCTCCAGACGGCCGGGCGGCGCGGAGGTCATCGCTCCAGGGCCGGTCCCTCGTCCTTGAGCACCACGCCCGACGCGCCCAGCTCCCGCGAGGCGAGCAGCAGACCGGCCAGCGTCTCGGCGGCCTGCGCGTAGGACAGCCCGTGCGGCGGGCGGACGTTGGAGATGCAGTTGCGCTCGCTGTCGGCCCGGCCCGGTCGCGGACCCCAGGTCAGGTAGAGCCCGAGCGAGTCCGCCGACGACAGGCCCGGCCGCTCCCCGATGACCACCACGACGATGCGGGCGCCGAGGGCCTCCCCCACCGGGTCGCCGAGCGCCACCCGCGCCTGCGTGGCCACCACCAGCGGGGCCACCGACCAGCCGGCCAGCCGCTCCAGCACGGCGGCCACCGTCCCGGGGGCGTGGTCGGCGACGGCCCGCGGCGACAACCCGTCGGCCACCACCACGGCCAGGTCGTAGGAGCCCCCCGGCAGCGACGTGCCCTCGGCGAGCTGCCGCCCGAGGTCGGGTCGCTGCAGGTAGGTCGCCCGGTCCGGCGCCGCGGAGGTCACGGTCAGCACGTCGAGACCGGTCTCGCCCAACGAGGAGACGAGGGTGTCGACGTCCAGCGGGGTGTGCACGGCGTCCCGGGCGGCGGCGTGCGCGGCGCGGAACTCCAGCAGCCGGTCGGTGGGCAGGCCGTCCCCGGCCCGGCCCAGTGCCACGCGCGCCCGGGTGGCCGAGCGCAGCACGTCGAAGGCGTCGCTCACCGGGCCGCCGCCAGCAGCGCGCGGGCCTGGGGCGCGTCGGCGGTCAGCTCCCGCACCCGGCCGGTGTCGTCGACCAGGTCCATCCGCTGCAGCCACGCCTCGAACTCCGGCGCCGGGCGCAGACCCAGCACCTGCCGGGCGGTGAGCACGTCCTGGAACGAGAGCGACTGGTAGTGCAGCATCACGTCGTCCGACCCCGGGACGGCGATGACGAACGAGCAACCGGCCGCGCCGAGCAGCAGGGTGAGGGTGTCGGTGTCGTCGGGGTCGACGTCGGTGTGGTTGGTGTAGCAGACGTCGACGCCCATGGGCAGGCCGAGCAGCTTGCCGCAGAAGTGGTCCTCCAGGCCCGCACGGATGACCTGCTTGGCGTCGTAGAGGTACTCCGGCCCGATGAACCCGACGACGGTGTTCACCAGCAGCGGGTCGAAGTGCCGGGCCACGCCGTAGGCGCGGCACTCCAGGGTCTGCTGGTCCACCGGCCGGCCACCGACGCCCAGGTGCGCGCCGGCCGACAGCGCCGACCCCTGCCCGGTCTCGAAGTACGTCACGTTCGACCCCACGGTGCCCCGGCCCAGCTCGAGGGCGGCGGCGTGCGCCTCGGAGAGCAGGTCCAGCGTCACCCCGAAGCCCTCGTTGCCGCCCTGCGTCCCGGCCACCGACTGGAACACCAGGTCCACCGGCGCGCCCTTCTCCAGCGCGCGCAGCGTCGTCGTCACGTGGGCCAGCACGCAGGACTGGGTGGGGATCTCGTACCGGCTGATCACCGCGTCGATGAGCTCCAGCAGCGCGATCGTCTGCGCCGGGGAGTCCGTCGCCGGGTTGATCCCGATGACCGCGTCACCGGACCCGTGCAGCAGGCCGTCCAGCAGCGAGGCGGTGACGCCGAGCGCGTCGTCGGTGGGGTGGTTGGGTTGCAGCCGCGACGCCAGCCGGCCGGGCAGCCCGATGGTCGACCGGAGCCCCGTGATCACCCGGGCCCGGCGGCCGACCGCGACCAGGTCGGCGTTGCGCATGAGCTTGGACACCGCCGCGGCCATCTCCGGCGTCAGGCCGCGCGCCAGCCCGGAGATGGCCGGCTCGTCACCGGCGGCGGCGCGGGCGAGCAGCCACTCGCGGAACCCCCCGACGGTGAGGGCGCGCACCGGCTCGAGGGCGGCGGCGTCCAGGGTGTCGAGCACGAGGCGGGTGACGTCGTCCTCGTCGTAGCCGACGACCTGCTCGTCGAGGAACGTGGTCAGCGGCAGGTCCGCGAGCACCGTCTGCGCCGCGACCCGCTCGGCCTCCGACGTCGCGGCGCAGCCGGCCAGCACGTCGCCCGACCGGGCCGGGGTGGCCTTGGCCATCACCTCGACCAGGGTCGGGAACTCGTAGGTGTGGCCGGCCACCGTTGCCCGGCGAGCTGTCATCGGACGTCGTCCTCCGCCGCGGCCAGCGCCGCGAACTCCTCCTCCGGCGCCGCGGCCACCAGGTGGTGCCGGGAGTAGAACGCGAAGTAGGCCATGAACAGCGCGAAGGCGACCAGCGTGAGGCCGGCGGCGAGCGGGTCGACCAGGAAGGTGGCCAGCACCGCGAGGACGGCGAGCACCAGCGCCACCGTCGTCGTCGCCGTCCCGCCCGGCGTCCGGTACGGGCGCTCCAGGTCGGGCTCGCGGCGGCGCAGCACGATGTGGCTGGTCATCATCAGCACGTAGGACAGCGCCGCCCCGAACACCGCCATGTTCAGCAGCACCGCGCCCTGGCCGGTCAGGGTGAGCAGGAACCCGACGACGCCGGGGACGACGAGGGCCAGCACCGGGGCCTTGCGGCTGTCGGTGACCGACAGCGACCGCGGCAGGTAGCCGGCGCGGGAGAGCGCGAAGGTCTGCCGGCTGTAGGCGTAGACGATGGAGAAGAAGCTGGCGACCAGCCCGACCAGCCCCATGTAGTTCACGACCGTCTGCAGGGTGCCCGGCTGCAGGCCGTCGACGGGCGGGTTGGCCGACTCGCTGATCAGCTGCGCGCCCCCGGCGCCGGTGGTGAACACCAGCATGAGGACGGCGAGCACGGCCAGCACGCCCATGGCCGCGACGATGCCGCGCGGCATGGACCGGGCCGGGTCCTTGGCCTCCTCGGCGGCCAGGGGCACGCACTCCACGGCGAGGAAAAACCAGATGCCGAAGGGGAACGCGGCCCAGATGCCGAGCACGCCGAAGGGCAGCCACTCCGACGCACCGACGGCGTCGGTGGGGGCCATGTCCGTGAGGTTGGCGGCGTCGAAGGCGGGGATCGCACCGAGCAGGAACAGCACGAGGCCGACGACGGCGACCGCGGCGATGGCCATCATGACCTTGAGCGCCTCGCCGACGCCCATCAGGTGGATGCCGATGAACAGCGCGTAGACGGCCAGGTAGACCCACCAGCCGTCGGTGATGCCGAACAGGCCGAGGGACTCCACGTAGCCGCCGATGAAGGTGGCGATGGCGGCCGGGGCGATGGCGTACTCGATGAGGACGGCGACGCCGGTGGCGTAGCCGCCCCAGGGTCCGAGCGCGCGCCGGGCGAAGGTGTAGCCGCCGCCCGCGGTCGGCAGCGCGGCGCCGAGCTCGGCGAGGCCGAACACCATGGCGGTGTACATGATCCCCATGAGGACCGTGGCGATGAGCAGCCCGCCGAAGCCGCCCTCGGCGAGGCCGAAGTTCCAGCCGGCGTAGTCGCCGGAGATGACGGCGGCGACGCCGAGGCCGGCGAGCAGCGGCCAGCCGGCGGTGCCGGTGCGCAGCTGCCGCTTGGCGAGGTACTCGCTCGTCCCGGTCGGTGCGATGGGTTCAGCGGTCACAGCGGGGCCTCCGGTCGTCGGGTGGCGCTCACTGTGGCCCTGCTGGGTGTCGGCGGCAATGCCCCGCTGTTACGGAGCGGTGCCGCCCACGGCCAGCAGGTCGCGGACGACGGCACCCGGGTCGCCGGTCCGGGTCAGCACCTGCCGCTGCCGGGCCGACGACGTCCCCCGCGCGAGCAGCTGCTCGGCCAGGCCGGTCACCTCGGCGAGCTCTCCGCGCGACTCGAGGTCCGGCCCGAGCAGCTGCAGCAGCGCCCGGACGGCGGTCGACGCGGGGACCAGCTCGCCGGTCGCCGGGTCCAGCAGCTCGCCGGTGAGCCCCGCGCGGGCCGCCTTCCAGCGCGCGGCGCGGAGCAGCTCGGGCCTGATGACGGGGGCCTCCCCGTCCTGGGCCGCGAGCACCGAGACCAGCGAGCGGCACAGCGCGGCGTGCAGCACGACGTCGTCCAGGTCGGTGCAGACGTCACCCATCCGGAACTCCAGCGTCGGCACGTGGGTGGAGGGCCGCAGGTCCCAGTAGAGCTGGGAGCCGTCGGGGACCAGGCCGGCGCCGACGAGCCGCCCGACGACGTCGGTGTACCCGGCGGCGTCGCCGAGCGGCTCGGGCGGGCCGGACACCGGCCAGCGCGACCACCACACGGTCCGCCACGACTCGTAGCCGGTGTCGGCGCGGTCGTGGAACGGGGAGCTGCCGGTCATCGCGAGCAGGACGGGCAGCCAGGGCCGGGCGCGGTCCATGACGCGGACGGCGGTGTCCAGGTCGTCGACGCCGACGTGCACGTGGGTGCCGCAGATGTCCTGGCTCTGCGCGAGCGCGGCCCAGCGCTGCACCATCACCCGGTAGCGCGGGGCGTCGGTGAGCCGGAGGTCCTCGGGAGCCGAGAACGGGTGGGTGGAGGCGGCCAGGACGGTCAGCCCGTCGGTCTGCGCGGCGGCGACGGCCTCGGCGCGGGTCTCCACCAGCGCGGCGCGGACGTCGGCGAGGGTGCGGCAGATGCCGGTGGCGGTCTCGAGCTGGGTGGTGGAGATCTCGGGCTGCACGTGGGTGCCGGCCTGCCCGAGGACGGCGGCGTCGGCCACCTGCGAGCTGGCGGCGAGGGCCCCGGTGGCCGGGTCGACGAGGTGGAACTCCTCCTCGACACCGATGGTCGTGCCGGTCATGCGGGGTCTCCAGGGGTTCGGGGTGCGGCGCCGAACGGTACGGGAGACTCCAGGACGTGGACCTCTCCCTCGGTGACGACCTCCGTTCCTTCGTCGACGCCTCGCCCTCCCCGGGGCACGCGGCCGCGGAGATCGCGCGCCGGCTGACCGCGGGCGGGTTCCGGGAGCTGGCCGAGCGCGACGTCTGGGAGCTCACGCCAGGGGACGCGGTGTTCACCGTGCGCGGAGCCAGCGTGGTCGCCGTCCGGGTGGGTTCGGACCCGGTCGCCGAGGCGGGGCTGCGGATCATCGGCGCGCACACCGACTCCCCCACCTTCCGGGTGCGGCCGCGGCACGACCTGCGGCAGGCCGGCTACAAGCTGGTGGGTGTCGAGCCCTACGGCGGCGGGCTGTGGCACACCTGGCTCGACCGAGAGCTCACCGTCGCCGGCCGCCTCGCCCTGCGCGGCGGTTCGACGGTGCTGGCCAAGCTCCCGGGGGCGCCGCTCCGGCTGCCGTCGCTGGCGATCCACCTGGACCGGTCGGTGCGCGAGGGCCTGACCCTGGACCCGCAGCGGCACCTGCAGCCGGTGTGGGGGTCGGAGCTGTCCACCGAGCCCGGCCTGCTGGAGGCGCTGGCCTCGGCCGCCGGGGTGTCGGCGGCCGACGTGGTGGGCCACGACCTGGTGCTGGCCGACACCCAGCCCGCCGCGCGCGCCGGGGCCGACGGGTCCTGGGTCGCTGCGCCCCGGCTGGACGACCTGGCCTGCTGCCACTCGGGGCTCACCGCAATGCTGCGCGTTTCCGCGGAAACGCCTCGGCACACCCAGGTGCTGGTCTGCAACGACCACGAGGAGGTCGGGTCGGGCTCGGCGTCGGGGGCGCGGGGGTCGTTCCTGGAGGACGTCGTGTCCCGGCTGGCCGACGGTCCGCAGGGGTTCGCCCGCACGATCGCGGCGTCGAAGCTGATCAGCGCGGACATGGCGCACGCGGTGCACCCGACCCGGCCCGAGCGGCACGAGCCCTCGCACCAACCGGTGCTCGGTGGTGGCCCGGTGCTCAAGCTCAACGCCAACCAGGCCTACGCGACCGACGCGGTGAGCGGGGGCTGGTTCACCGAGCGTTGCCAGGACGCCGGGGTGCCGGTGCAGCACTTCGTCTCCCGCGCCGACCTGCCGTGCGGCTCGACCATCGGCCCGCTGACCGCCACCCGGCTGGGCCTGTCGACGGTGGACGTCGGCGCACCGCAGCTGGCCATGCACTCGGCCCGCGAGCTGTGCAGCGCCCTCGACGTGCCGCACATGGTCGCCGCGTTCACCACCTGCCTGCAGCACGGCTGAAACAGCAGCCTTGGCGCTGGACTGTGTACGTCACTTCGGTCACTGCGCCGCCAAGGTTAGTGTGCATCCAAGTTATCCATGCTTTTCGCGATTCGATGGGGGCTCAGGTCCTCAGACCGCCGATATGGTGGCCCCAGTGTTTTACTGATCAGAGCTCGGGGGGATCGCTGATGACGCCGTTTGATGCCGGAACGCTGAAGCCTGTTGAAGTGATGATGCATCCAGTGCCGCGCGGACGGGCGCCCGACGACGGCAGCGATCCGATCCAGTACAGCGAGGCCGCGATAACGCTGGGCGCCGACGATAAGGCGTTCATTCAAAGGCGGCTTCGCCACAGCCTCGGGGGTTACGCCCGCCCGGTCCGGGAAGACGCCGACCTTGGTTCACAGGTCCCCACCATGCTGAAAGACCTCCTTATCTCGTCAGACAAGCTGGTGTCCCATAGCTGCTCCATCGCCCGTCAGCTTCATCTCGAGCAGAAGTGGATGAGCTCTGGTGGCCTTGTCATGACCATCATCGGCGAAGTGGACGGTAAGCGGTGCGTCATGCTGGCCAAGATGGAGCACCAAGAAGGTATGCGGGTGGAACAGACGACCAACAGCAGCGGGCAGCGTACCTACCGCGCCGAGCATCTTCGCGATCTGATCCTCGGCGATGGGACCAGGGTTTTCAAGATCGGCCTTTTCACCGATGCGCCCGACGATCATCTCGAGGGCCACGTGGTTGACGATCAGCAACTGCAGGGAGGTATCGCGAACTACTTCATCCAATTTCTCGGCTGCCAGTTTCGTCAACAGTCCGACGTTCAAACCGAGCAGTTTTTTCGGGTGGCGCAGACATTCATCTCGCAGCGCACCGCGAAGAAGCCAGAGGCAAACGCGCGATACGAGATTGCCCTGCTTGCCGAAATGCAGAAGCAGTCTACAGTCGTTCAACCCGAGGTCTTCGCGGCCCAGAATCTGAACGAAGAAGATCAGGAGCTGTTCGTGCAACGAATTCGCGACGCGGGCCTCTCTTCCAAATCATTCCCAAAGGACACCAGTCTTATTGCGTCAAAAATTCGGCGGATGCGTATACAAACCGAGCGGGGCGCCGATGTCCTTGCCCCGCCCGAGATGTTCGAAGACGGATCTCTGAGAGTTGAGAAGGTCGACGACTCAAAGTCTCAGATCGTCATCAATGACGCAGTCACCAAGATGAGCGGAGCGAGCGGCAAGCGTTCTTCCTCCGAGAAGGCGCAGCAGTCTTGACGAGTGCAAATGAAGCGAGGCAGCGCTATATCGCAGAGTATCCAAACTTTCAACAGGCGGCGGGCTCGCTCAAAATTCAACTCGAACGACTGGTTGATCAAGAGCGCATCACCGGCGCCCGCGTTAAAGTCAGGGCTAAAGAGGTAAGTAGCTTCGTGAAGAAGTTGCGCAAATACGGCGACGATTGCTGGGACAAGACGACAGATAAGGTCGGCGCCCAAGTGGTCGTCGGAACATTAGCGGACGTGCGCCAGATCAGAACTGCGCTTGAAGCGGGTACGGACGGCTTAGAGCATCTGCATTCTGACGAGAAGTCGCCCGTACTTTCAAATCCCCAGGCTCTCACGTACGCGGGTGTTCACGTCCAAGTCCGCTTAGAAGACCTGATGAGCGGAGGCGAGCCCATCGAGGCTGAGGTACAGCTTCGGACTCAAGCTCAGGACATCTGGGCGAACCTCGAACATGGACTCGTCTACAAGCCCGTCGTCGCCCCAAGCCTTGCCATCCAGCGGAAGATCGCCAGATTGTCAGTACTCGTTGAGATGTTCGACGAGGAGGTGGACGCTGCGATGGGTCAACTGAGCCAGGACGCACGGTACGAGCCTGCGCTCTTGCTGCGCGAGGCTGAGCGTCTGTTCCTTACCATGGTCACACAGTCTGGCGAGCCCGAGCTCTCCCTTGAAGTGCTCAGCCGACTGCTCGAAAACTGGGGCATTTCAGATTGGTCGAATTACGCAGGCGACCTGAGGTCATTCGTGACAGAGCAGAACGCGAAGTTGCGAGACGTACTACTCGAATACGGAGAGGAGTCGTCCTACGCTCAGGAGTTCAACTACGTTCTCTTCACGCAACCCGAGTCTCTCATCTTGCTTGAGATGATTGAAAATAGACCGGTCACCGTCGCTCGCGCGTTCCGGGGAACGGATCTCGAACCCGCCGTCGCTGCACTTGCCGACGTGTGGGGTGCGCCGTTAATGCTGGGCTGAATAGACGATCAGATGACCGACCGGCTGCTACGAAACCTGACAACGAATCCTCCGGAGCTTGTGGCCTAGCTCATACCGTCACTGTCAGGCGACTGCCGATGACGGAGTCATGGCACCCCGGCTGGCAGCGCTGCCGACCCCTGCTGCGCCCGCGACCGAGCAGGACTGGTGGCGGACCGCGGTGGTCTACCAGGTCTACCTCCGCTCCTTCGCCGACTCGAACGGCGACGGCATCGGTGACCTGGCCGGCCTGCGCTCCCGGCTGCCGTACCTGGTGTGGCTCGGCGTCGACGCGCTGTGGATCAACCCGCACTACCCCTCCGGCGGTGCCGACGGCGGCTACGACGTCGTGGACTACCGCGCGGTCGACCCCGACTACGGCGACGTATCCGACCTCGAGGCACTGGTCGCCGACGCGAGGCACCTCGGCCTGAAGGTCATCCTCGACGTCGTCCCCAACCACACTTCGGACCAGCACCCGTGGTTCCGGGCCGCCTTGGAGAACCCCGACGGCCCGGAGGCGAAGCGCTACCACTTCGCGCCCCCGTCCGAGGAGCCGCCGAACAATTGGCGGTCACTGTTCGGCGGCCCGGCCTGGTCGCGCACCCCCGACGGCCGCTGGTACCTGCACCTGTTCGCCCCCGAGCAGCCCGACCTCGACTGGCGCGACCCCGCCGTGGGCGACGACTTCGAGGCCACCCTGCGCTTCTGGCTCGACCGCGGCGTCTCCGGCTTCCGCGTGGACGTCGCCTACGGCCTGTTCAAGGACGCCGGCCTCCGCGACAACCCCGGCGCCTACTCCCCCACCCTGTTCGGCCACGGCCCCGAGCAGGCGATGACCTGGAACCAGCCCGAGGTGCACGACGTGTGGCGCCGCTGGCGCGCGGTCTGCGACGAGTACCCCGGCACCATGCTCGTCGGCGAGGTCTGCCTGGCCGACCTGGACCAGGTGGCGCTGTACTCCCGCCCCGACGAGATGCACCAGTCCTTCTCCTTCCGGCTGCTGAAGTCCGGGTGGGACGCCGGCGCCTTCGGCGAGGCCGTGTCCACCGCGCTGGACGCCTTCGCCGCCGTCGGCGCCCCGGTCTCCTGGGTGCTGGGCAACCACGACAAGGACCGGCAGGTCACCCGGTTCGGCGGCGGCGCGGTCGGCACCGCGCGCGCCCGGGCCGCGGCCCTGCTGCTCATGGCGCTGCCCGGCTCGCCCTACCTCTACGCCGGCGACGAGCTCGCGCTGCCGCAGGCCGTCGTCCCCGACGAGGCCAAGCGGGACCCGATCTTCCACCGCAGCGGCGGCGCCCGCGCCGGCCGCGACGGCTGCCGGGTGCCGATGCCGTGGAACGAGTCCCCCGGTGTCGGCTTCTCCCCCGACGGCGCGGCCGACCCGTGGCTGCCCGTGCCCGACGGCTGGGCCGAGCACGCGGTCTCCCGGCAGTCCCGGGACGGCGGCTCCGCCCTCACCCTGCACCGCCGCGCCCTGGCCCTGCGCGCCGCCCACCCGGCGCTGGGCTCCGGGACGGCGACCGTGCGGGTCGACGGCGACGTCCTCACCGTGACCTGCACCGGGGACGGCGAGACCGTGCGCTGCGTGCTGAACATGGGCCCCGGCACCGCGCTGGTCCCGGGCGGGACCCTCCTGCTGGCGTCCTCGACGGCGGTGAGGCCGGGCGTGCTGCCCCCGGACACGGCCGTCTGGCTGCTGGACGACTAGGACTCGAGCGTGCGGGCCGCCTCGGCGACGTCCCCGGCGGTGAGCGTCGAGACGTCGGCGCGGCTCAGCGACGCCGCGCTGCCGTCCCGGGTCAGCCGCAGCGCCTGCCGGTTGAGGGACTGCTCGAACAGCGTGCGGGCGAAGCGGGCGTTGCCGGTGTCCTCGCCGGGCCGGATGCCGGCCAGGGTGGCCCGCAGCGTGGTCTCCGCACCGGGCTCGAGCTCGTACTCGTGCTGGGCCACGATGCTGACGAAGATCGCCTCGAGCTCGGCGGTGGAGTAGTCGGGGAAGCGGATCTCCCGGCCGAACCGGGAGCGCAGCCCGGGGTTGGAGGCCAGGAAGGACTCCATCAGCCGCGGGTAGCCGGCCACGATCACCACCATCCGGTGCCGGTGGTCCTCCATGCGTTTGAGCAGGACCTCGATCGCCTCCGGTCCGAAGTCCTGCCGGCCGTCGCCGTCGGGGGCCAGCGAGTACGCCTCGTCGATGAACAGGACGCCGTCCAGCGCCTGCCGCACGACCCGGTCGGTCTTGATGGCCGTCGCCCCGACGTGCTGCCCGACCAGCGCGGCCCGGTCGACCTCCACCAGGTGGCCCTTCTGCAGCAGGCCCACCGCCCGGTACATCTCGGCCAGCAGGCGGGCCACGGTGGTCTTGCCGGTGCCGGGGTTGCCCAGGAAGACCAGGTGCTGGCTGGTGGCCGCCTCGGGCAGGCCGTGCTCCTTGCGGCGGGCCTGCACCTGCAGGAACGCGACCAGGGCCGCCACCTGCTCCTTGACCGCGGTCAGGCCGATGAGGCCGGCGAGGTTCGCCTGGATCTCGGCCAGCGGCCGGCCCGGCGCGGTGCGCCCGCCGAACAGGTCGGCCACCAGGTCGTCCACCCCGCGCCCGCCGGGGCGCGGCAGCTGCTCACCCAGGCGGCCGACGGTCTCGCGCAGCTCGTCGAGCGGTCGGCGGGCGGACGGCATGCCCCGAGGGTAGGCGCGTCCCGGGGCCCGCTAGCTGCCGCGCAGGCCGCGGTCGAGCAGGTCGACCAGCCAGGTGAAGCTCTCGTCGACGTCGGCCGACCACTGGAACCCGTGCGCGGCCTGCAGGGTGGCGAAGCCGTGCAGGGCGCTCCGCAGCGTCCGCAGCGCGTGGTCCTCGTCGGCGGCGGGCAGGTCGTAGCCGCGCAGCACGGCACGGAAGGCGGCCAACGCGCGGACCCCGGCCGCCACCAGCGGGTCGTCCGGGCCGGCGGGCTCCAGCCCGACGGTCGTGGCGTACCGGCCGGGGTGGGCGAGCACGTAGGCGCGGAAGGCCTGGGCCGCCGCGGCGAGGGCATCCCGGCCGGACCGGCCCTGGATCGCCGTGCCCACCGCGACCGCCGACTCCTCCAGCGCCAGGGCGGCGATCCGGCGGACGAGGTCGTCCTGACCGGCGACGTGCTTGTACAGCGACGGGGTGCGCACCCCGACCCGCTCGGCCAGCCCGCCCATGGTCAGCGCGGCGAGTCCGACCTCGTCGGCCAGCTCGGCACCGGCGGCCACGACGGACGTGGGGTCCAGGCCCGCCCTAGGCACGGACACCCGCCAGGAACGGCAGGACGGCGGCGGCGACCGCTTCGGGCACCTGGTGGTGCGGGTAGTGGCCGGTGCCTGCGAGCACGACGAGCCGACCGAGCCCGGCCGGCAGCTCGGCCAGCACGGCCTCGCCCTCGGCGCGGGGGTCGGCCCAGTCGGGGTCCAGCTCGCCCTGCACGACCAGGACGGGGCAGTGGACGGCGGGCAGTGCGGCGCCGGCGTCGGTGGCCGGCATCGTGCCCATCTTCTTCAGCGCCCCCATCCGGCCGGGCTCGCCCAGCATCGCCGTCACGTGGTCCAGCCGCTGCTGCCAGTCGGCCGGCTTCGCGCCGGGGTAGGCGACGTCGAGGTACCTCCGCCACGAGGCGACGCTGCCCAGCAGGCCGGCGCCGAGCAGGTGGCGCATGCCGCGGCGGAAGCGGGGCGAGCGCAGGTCGCGCAGGGACATGGCCTGCTTGCGGGTGAACGGGGTCAGCTCGACCAGAGCGGTGACCAGCTCCGGGGCCTGCGCCGCGGCCACGGTGACCGCGCCGCCGGAGATCGAGTGCCCGACCAGCACGGCCGGCCCGCCGAGGTGCCGGACGAGCGCCAGCAGGTCCCCGGCGATGTCGGTGCGGCTGTAGGAGGGCCACTGCGCGCTGGACCCCCCGCATCCGCGCAGGTCGGCCGCGGCGACGCGGTACCCGGCCTCGACCAGCAGCGGCACGAGGTGGCGGTAGGCCTGCCGGTCGTCGCCCATGCCGTGCGCCAGGACGACGAGCGGTCCGGCGCCGGTGACCTCGTAGGCCAGCGTGCCGCCGTCGACGGTGAGGTGCTCGGTCATGTCGTCCTCCTGGGGCTAATAGCGTTAGCTCAAAGCTACACGCATTAGCCGCCAGGTCAAGCGACCTGCCACAGCTCCACACGGTTGCCCTCGGGGTCGGTCACCCAGCCGAACCGGCCGACGCCGTCCATGTCCTCGACGTCGTCGGAGACGTCGGCGCCGGCGGTCCGGAGCTGGGCCAGCATCGCGTCGAGGTCGCGCACCCGGAAGTTCAACATCGCCTGCTGGCGGGGCGACCCGAAGTAGTCGGTGTCGGCGTCGAAGCCGGAGAACACCGTCGGCCCGGCCTCCTGCTCCCACGGTTGGTCCGGGTCGACCCCGATCCCGAGGTGGTCGCGGTACCAGGCGTTGAGCGCGCCCGGGTCCGCCGACCGCACGAAGAAGCCACCGATGCCCAGGACCCGTTCCATGCCCGCATCCTGGCCCCGGGCGGCACGGGGAAGGCATTGCCCAACCGGCTTGCGCGCAAGTAACCTGCGTCACACCCAGGGGGAGGGTCCATTCCCCGTGATCAACGCCGACCACGCAGGGAGCCCACCATGACCGCGACGCCCGAGGTCGCCCACGTCCCCGACACCCGTCGCCTCGCCCCCGAGGCCGACCCGGCCACCGCGCCCGCCGTCCAGCCGGGGACCGCGACCCTCTACGAGCGGCTGGGCGGGTGCTACGGGATCGCCGGCGCCGTGGACATCCTGGTCGACCGGCTGTTCCAGAACGTCAAGGTCAACGCCAACGAGAAGGTGCACGAGCACCACGGCAACCCGGCCAACGCCCCCGGCTACAAGTGGCTGGTGACGTCCTGGTCGATCGAGGCCGCCGGAGGTCCGAAGTGCTACATCGGCCACGACATGGACACCGCCCACGAGCACCTGTCCATCGACACGGCCGGGTTCGACGCCGTCGCCAAGGAGATCGAGGCGACGCTGGACTTCGTCGGCGTCCCCGAGCCCGAGCTGCGCGAGTTCATGGACATCATCGAGAGCTACCGGGACAAGGTCGTCCAGGCCTGATCCGCCCGGGCCGCGACGCCGGTGTCGGGGACATCGGGCTCCGACACCCTCCCCGGGCCCCGGATCCCCCGACACCGGGGCCCGGCCGGGAAGGGCCCCGACATGGGGTCCAGGCGCGTCAGGCGACCGCGAGCAGCCGCAGGTCACCGGCGGCACGGTGCACCGGGGCCAGGACGACGTCGGGCACCCGCACCCGGTCGCCGTCGACCACGGCCACGAGGACGGCGGCGGCGCCGGCGAGCAGCGCGACCGTACCGAGCGCGACCGGCAGCCCGGCGTGCGCGGCGAGGAACCCGATGGCCGGCGGGCCGCCGAGCAGGCCGGTGTAGCCGACCGTCGTGGACAGCGCGATCCCCCTCGACCCGCCCAGTGCCCCGGCCCGGGCGACGGCGAGCGGGAAGACGTTCGCCAGGCCGAGCCCGACCACGCCGAACCCGGCCAGCGCCACCGCCACCGACGACGTGGTCACCGCGAGCAGAGCCCCGGCCGCGGCCAGCAGGGTGCCGCCGACCAGCAGCCGCTGCTCCCCCAGCCGGGCCACCAGCGACCCGCCGGCCAGCCGGCCGCACGCCATCGCCAGGGCGAACCCGGCGTACCCGGCGGCGGCCAGCCCGGAGGTGGCGCCGAGGTCCTCGCGCAGGTGCAGGGCGCCCCAGTCGGTGAGCGCGCCCTCGCCGTAGGCGGTCGCGCCGGCGATGCAGCCCAGCACCACCAGGACGGCGGTCGGCCGGCGCCGCGGGGCCTCCTCGCGCACCGGCAGCTCGACGACCGGCGCGGCGTCGGCACCGACCAGCACCGGCACGAGCAGCGCGGTGAGCAGCAGCCCGGCGCCGCCGACCACCACCAGGTGCGCCGGGACGGCGAGCACGGTCGCGGCCACCCCGCCGAGCAGGGCGCCGCCCAGCCCGCCGAAGCTGAACGCGGCGTGCAGCCCGCTGAGCACCGGCCGGCCGGCGCGGGCCTCGACCTGCACGCCGACGCTGTTGGCGGCCACGTTCACCGCGCCGGTGGCCGCGCCGAAGGCCAGCAGCGCGGCGCACAGCGCGGGCACCGACGCCGCGAGCCCGGGCAGCACGGCGGTCGCGCAGACGGCGACCGCGGCCAGCGCGGCGACCAGGCCGGGGCCCAGCCGGGCGGCCAGCGCGCCGGTGAGCTGCATGCAGGCCAGCGCGCCCAGCGACAGGCACAGCAGCGCCAGGCCGAGGGTGCTGTGGTCGGCGCCGACCCGGGTGGCGACGTCGGGGACCCGGGCGGCCCAGGTGCCGAAGACGAACCCGTCCAGCGCGAACAGGGCGGCGACCGCGGCGCGCAGCCGGGGCAGGGACGGCGCGGGGGCGCGGCCGGCGGCGCCGCGGACGAACCGGCCGACCGGTACGCGGGCGCGCAGGGAGAAGGGTGCGGACACGACGGGACCTCGCAGAGGGAAGAGTGGGGGCGCGGGTGGCGGGAGTGGGCACACGACCTCGGGCGCTGGTTCCACCGTGCCAGCCGAAGCTGTCCGATGCCTGCGAAACGCCCTGCTCAGAGCCGTGATTGCCCTTACGTGACGGGGCCCACCGGGTTGCCGCCCACCGGGTGAGGCCGCAGGGTCGGCCCATGACCGGGTCCTTCGCACGGGGGCTGGCCGCGGGCGCGGCCGGCACCACCGTCCTCAACGCCGTCACCTACCTCGACATGGCGGTGCGCGGCCGCGACGCCAGCAACGTCCCCGAGCAGACCGTCGACGCCCTCGCCGGCGTCGCCGGCACCAAGGTGCCCGGGGGGCGGAGCGAGCGGGCCAACCGCCGCACCGCCCTCGGCGCGCTGTCGGGCATCGGCAACGGCGTGGCCGTGGGCGTGCTGGCCAGCCTGGTCCGCTCCGCCGGCGTCCGGCTGCCCTCCCCCGTCGGCGCGGTCACCACCGGCGCCGCCGCGATGGCGCTCACCGACGGCACCATCGCCGCGCTCGGCGTCAGCGACCCCCGCTCGTGGTCCCGCCGGGACTGGGTGTCCGACGCCGTCCCGCACCTGGCCTACGGCGCCGCCGTGCAGGCCGTCGTCGAGGCCGTCCCCGCCTCCGGCGAGAAGCCCAGGCGCAAGGCGTCGGGCGGGCTGACCGTCCGTTCGCTGCTGCTGGGCGTGGCCACCGGCTGCCGCAGCTCGCTCGGCCTGGCCGCGCCCGCGCTGACCAACCCCGACGGCGGTGCGCTGCGCAAGGTCGCCTCGGTGGCCGCCGTCGGCGGGGAGCTCTACGCCGACAAGCTCGAGGCCACCCCGCCGCGGACCGACCCGCAGGGCCTGCCGGTGCGCTTCGCCTCCGCCGCGGGTGGCGCCGGGGCGCTGGCCGCACGCGAGGACGCGAACGCCGCCGTCCCCGTCCTGGCCGGGCTCGTCGGGGCCGCCGCCGGCTCCTGGGGCGGGCTGGGCTGGCGCCGCTGGGCCGAGCGGGCCGGCCTGCCCGACTGGCAGGCCGCCGTGCTCGAGGACGGCGTCGCCCTGGCCCTGGCGCTGGCCGCGTCGCTCCCGGGCCGGCGCCGCCGCCGGGCCGTGCTCGTCCCGGCCTGACCCCGCGCCTGCTGGGCCGGGGTCAGCCCCGGTCCAGCAGGTCGTGCAGCCAGCCCGGCCCGTGCACCGTCGTGCCCGCCGGCAGCCGGGCGCGCAGCCCGCGGTCGGCCGTCACCACCACCAGCGGGGTGCCCAGCCGTGCGGCCTCGTCGGCCAGGGTGTCGTCGCCGCTGCCGGGTGCGCGGAGCAGCCGGACGCCGGGCACCTCGGGCACGTCGCGCGCCCGGCCCTCGACCACCGCGACCACGTCGCGGTCCAGGCCGGCGAGGCGGGTCAGCAGCCGGGTGGTCGCCCCGGCCCGGTCCCGCCACCAGCCGTCGGGCCGGGACCCGACGACGTTGGCGACGTCGACGAGGACCGGGCCGCCGACCGTCGGCTCAGCCGCGGGACCCGACCTTCCAGTAGCCCATGAACGCCACCGCGTCGCGGGGCACGCCGAGGTCGCGCACCAGCCGGCGGCGCAGGCCCTTGACCATCCCGGCCTCGCCGGCCAGCCAGGCGTAGCAACCGGTGTGCGCGCCGGCCTCGGGCACCTCCCAGAGGATGCCGTCCCCGAGCGGCTCGCCCGGGTCGGTGCCGGGGACGCCGCGGGCGATGCCGAGCTCGCACAGTGCGGTGTGCACCGCCGGCTCGAGCAGCTCGCCGCGGGCGCGGGACCCGCGGGCCAGCCAGCGGACGTCGACGCCGGCCGGCAGCCGCAGGGAGAGGAAGTCGGCTGCCTCGGGCACCTCGAGCACCGCGACCACCCGCGGGCCCGGGGTCAGCGACTCCAGGATCGCCGCGATCGCGGGGACGGCGGTCTCGTCGCCGGCCAGGAACAGCGTGCCGGCGTCGGCGGGCGGGGCCCACTCCACGCCCCACATCCGGCCGGAGCCGGGGCGGTCGGGGCCGAGCAGCACCATCGGATCACCGGGCACGGCGCGGGAGGCCCACAGCGCGGCCGGGCCGGCGTCGGGCGCGGCGGTGCCGTCGGGCCGGATGCCGTGCAGCACCACGTCGACGTCGAGCTCGGCCACCTCGGGCCGCGCCGCGCGGACGGTGTAGGTGCGCATCGCCGGCCGGACCTCGTCGGGCAGTGCGGACCAGGCCTCGTACCAGTCGGCCCCGGTGACCGAGGTCAGGTCGACGTCGGTGGCACCGTCGGCCGGGATGAGCAGCTTGAACCGCTGGTCGTCACCGCCCGCGCCGAACAGGTGCAGGTCGGGGCCGGTGAAGGTGAGCCGGAGGAAGCCCGGGGACAGCCGCTCGGTGCGCGCCACGGTGGTCGCGAAGCACCGCCAGGTCGGCTGGAGGGTCTCGGTGGCGGTGCTCATGCGCGCTCCCGGGTCGGCGGTTGGTGCGGTGCAGAGGTGAGGCTAGCCTAACCGGCCATCCGGGGGAACCACCCCCGCCCACCAGCAGGAGGACCCGTGCTCCGCACCCACCGTCGCCTCGTCGGCGGCCTGATGGCCCTCGGGACGGCCGCCGCCGTCGCCGGCTGCGGCACCGGGACCACCGAGGACGCCGCCGCCCCCACCGAGGGCTGGGAGTTCACCGACGACCGCGGGGTCACCGTGACCCTCGACGAGGCGCCCGACCGGGTCGCCGGCCTCAACGACGTCGTCTCCTCGCTGTGGAACTACGGCGTCGCGCCGGTGGCCACGTTCGGCCAGACCTCCGCCGCCGACGACGTGGCGTTCGAGGGCAAGGACCTCTCCGACGTCGCCCTCGTCGGCACCACCTACGGCGAGATCGACCTGGAGGCGCTGGCCGCCGCCGACCCCGACCTGGTGGTGACCACCGTCTACCCGACCACCAGCGGCGGGGAGATCGACCCCGAGGGCGTCCCCTACGGCTTCCAGGACCTGGCGCAGCTGGAGCAGGTCGAGCAGATCGCACCGGTCGTCGTCATCGGCTGGACCGGGTCGGCCGCCGACGTCATCGAGCGCACCGCCGAGCTCGCCGTCGCGGTGGGCGCCGACGAGGACGCCATCGCCGCCGAGCGGGCCGACTTCGACACCGCCGCGGCGCAGCTGACCGAGGCGGCGTCGTCCGGGGTCACCGTGCTGCCGGTCGCCGCGTACGCCGGCGAGGGCTTCTACATGGCCAAGGCCCCCGACGACCCGTCGCTGCGCCTGTACGCAGACCTCGGCGTGCAGTTCCTCGACCCGGGCGGCGAGGACTACTACTGGCAGACCGCCGGCTGGGAGTCGGTGACCGACTACCGCAGCGACGTGATCCTCTACTCCCTGCGCGGCGCCATGACCCCCGAGGAGATGGCCACCCAGCCCACCTACGGCCTGCTGCCCGCCGCCCAGGCCGGCCAGGTGTACCCGTGGGAGTACATCGGCATGGACTACCCGGCCCAGGCCGCCTACATGGAGCGGCTGGCCGGCTGGCTGTCCGACAGCGAGCGGGTCGCCTGAACCGGTCGGGTCGCCCGACCCGAACCCCGGACGAGCCGCCACCCGGCCGGGCACGGCGGCTGGACCTCTGTGGGAGGTCCGACGGCCGGTGGCCGGGAGGTCTCTCCCCCGGCCACCGGCCGTCCCGCCGGGGAGCGCGGCGGCCCCTGCCCCGGCCGCCGGCTCCGCGTGCGGGGTCAGGCCTGCGCGGCGGACCCGGCGACGGCCTCGTGCCGCTGCTGCTGCGCCCGCCGGTGGGCCAGCCGCTCGGCCAGGCCGCGGGGCACCCCGGTCGACCTCGTCTCGTGGGCCTCGGCCGCCAGCTGGCGGGCGGCGACCACCGAGGCCGGCTCGTGCGCGTTCATCCTGGTCCTCCTGCCCGGTGCGGCGCGTCCCCCGGTGTCGCCGAACCGCGACGTCACCGTATCGGTACGGAGCGTGCGGGCACCAGGGGTTCGTGCGCGCCTCCGCCGGACGCGGTGGCGTGCTCGACCAGCCGGCACAACCCGTTGACCAGCCGCAGCTGCTCGGGGGTGTGCACCGGCGAGGTCAGCAGGGCCGGGCTGCCCACCACGTAGGCCACCGTGCGCGCCCGCGACAGCGCCACGTTCAGCCGGTGCCGGTCGAGCAGGAAGTCCAGCCGGCGGGGCACGTGGGCACCGCTGGAGGCAGCCAGCGAGAAGACCGACACCGCCGCCTCCCGGCCCTGGAACCTGTCCACCGTGCCGACCTCGACGCCAGCCAGCCCGGCCTCGGCGAGCGCGGACCGGATGCGGTTGACCTGGGCGTTGTAGGGCGTCACCACCAGCACGTCGGCGACCCCCACCCGCCGCTCGCCCTCCGGCCCCGACCAGGACCGCCCCAGCAGGTCGCCGACCAGCTGCACGACGACGGCGGCCTCCTCCCCCGATGCCGACCCGTTGCCCTCGTGCACCACCGGCACCCAGCCGATGCCGGCCGGCGCGGCCCAGCGCCCGGGCAGGTCGATGCGGTTGCCCGCGGTGGTCGGCGAGGGCTGCAGCCGGCCGCGGTAGGACAGCTCGGACACCACCCGGCACAGCGCCGGCGCCATCCGCCAGGACCGGTCCAGGAAGACGCCCCGGCCGGCGGGCAGCACGTCGTCCTCGCCGATGACGTGCTGCAGCGCCGAGACGTCGGCGCCGTCGGGGTGGATGCCGCGGCCGGGCTGGCGCAGCTGCTGCGGGTCGCCGAGCAGCACCAGGTCCCGGGCGCACCGGGAGACGGCGAGGGTGTCGGCCAGCGACAGCTGCCCGGCCTCGTCGACGACCAGCACGTCGAGCCGGCCGGCCAGGTCGGGCCGGGTGAACAGCCAGGTGCTGCCGGCCACCACGTCGACGTCGCCGCCGTCGAGCAGGTCGACGACCGTGCCGTTGTCGTCGGTGCCGATCACCTCGGGGGCGGAGCAGCGCTGCCCGGCCGGGGCCTTCTGCACCGCCCGCACGGTCGTGCCGGCCTCGCGGGCGGCCCGCAGCACGCCGTCGAGCAGGTTGCCGACCACCTTGTGGCTGTTCGCGGTGACCGCCACCCGCCGCCCGGCCCGGACCAGGTCGAGCACCGCGCGGGCGCCGGCGTGGGTCTTGCCCGCGCCCGGCGGGCCCTGCACGGCCAGCACGCCGCCGTCCAGCGCGGCGACCAGCCGGCGGGTGCGGTCGGCCGCGGTCTCGCCCGCGACGGCCAGCGGTGTGCCGGGCCGCAGCCGCGGGGGCCGGCGGGCGAGCAGGTCGGCGGCCGCGGTGCGCACCCCGGGACCGTCGAGCCCCCCGTCGGCCACCGCTCCGCCGAGCTCCAGCAGCGCGGCCCGGTGGTGGCGGGCCTCCAGCGGGCCCGGGGGCAGCAGGCCCTCCGCGTGGTCACCGACCCGGTCGACCGGGCGGGACAGCACCAGCTCCCCGGTCGCGCCGTCCACCGACACCACCTCGGCGCGCACGGCGCGGCCGCGGTCGCCGGCCGGGACCTCGTCGACCGTCGCCCCGGGCGCCAGCTTGGTCTCCTGCGGCGGGAAGCGGTGGGCCACGTGCACCCGGGTACCGACCGTGCCCAGCACGACCGGCGCGTCCAGCGGGCCCAGCGCGGCGGTCTCGCGCTCCAGCTCGGCGGGGGTGAGGGCCCGCAGCCGGAAGTGCTCCCACCACTCCGACCGGGCCTCGCGGGCGTGCCAGCCCAGCTGCCGGGCCAGCAGCCACACCGCCTGCTCGTCGGGTGTGCGCTCGGCGGCCCGGTCGGGCAGCCCGGCCAGCAACCGCGCCTCCAGCGCCGCCCGGGCCGCGTCGGCCGCGACCGCGGTGGGGCTGGGGTCGGGGTCGGCGTCGACCGGGCGGCCCAGCGGCACCCCGGAGGCGACGAGCTCGGCGCGGCGCTCCTCGAGCCAGGCCAGCAGCTGCAGCGTGGACAGGCAGTCGTCGCGGTTGTAGTCGCGGATCTCGTCGAGCAGCCGCTGCTCCCCGGTGCGCTGCCACTCCTCGAACGCCAGGATCGAGGCGCCGGCGTCGGAGACCGCCGCCCCGTGCGGGCGGGTGTGCCCGCGGTAGAAGTCCTCGACCTGCTTGATCGAGTAGGACTCCTTGCTGATCTGCAGGCCCTGCCGGACCACGGCGTACAGGTCGACCAGTGCGCCGCCGCGCAGCAGCCGGTCGACCTCGGCCTGCCGGGTGCCGTAGCGGGCGGACAGGGCCTTGAGCCGGGCCGGCTCGTAGGGCGCGTAGTGGTAGACGTGCGCGTCGGGGTCGGCGGCGAGCGCCGCGGTGAGGTGGTCGACGAGCTGCTCGAACCCCTCCTGCTCGGTCTCGACGGTGCGGCCCCAGTAGGCGGTGTACCGCTCGTCCCGGTCGAGCAGGCCCCACAGGTACTCCAGGCCGTGGTCGCCGGTGAACGGGTCGCCCTCGATGTCGAAGAACAGGTCGCCGCGGCTGGCCGGGGGCAGCAGCTCGAACCCCGAGCCCGGCACGCGGGGCAGGAACGCGTAGCCCGGCACCCCCGTCTCGACCTCGGCGCGCTGCAGGGCGGCCTGCCGGGTGATCCGCTCCCGCGAGGTGCGGCCGATCGTGTCGGGCAGCTCGCCGGGGGCGCGGGCGGCCAGGGCCGCGGTGGTGGTGATGCCGGCCCCGGTGAGCGCGACGGCGTGGTCGCGGCGCAGGAAGGCCACCCGCGACAGGTGGTCGGCGGCGCGCCAGGCCTCGGTGCAGGTGGCCCGCCAGGGGCAGACGCCGCAGTGCGCCACCGGGTAGGCCGGGGCGAACCGCTCGTCGGCGAGCCGGGCCAGGAAGCGGCCCACCGCCGCGCGGGTGTAGGCCGCGGCGTCGGCGTAGGGGAAGACCAGTTCCTGCTGGTCGCCGGTGACCACGGTGAGCAGCTCGGGTGGCACGCCCTGCAGGCCCTCGAGCAGCCGGCCGTACAGGGCCATCTGCAGCACGGCGGGCACCTTGACCCGGCGGGCGAGCTTGGTGTCGGCGACGTCGTAGGCCCACGGGCCGAGGTCGCTGGAGCGGTCGCTGCGCCTGAGCAGGAAGTCGGCGTGGCCGCGCCAGGTGACCCCGGCCTCGCGGGTGCCGAAGAAGGTGGCCTGGTAGACCACGTCCACGCCCGCGCGCATCGCCTCGACGGTCTGCTCCTGGGCACGCACCAGGTCGGCCGCCGCGCGGCCGGGCGCGGGGATCTCCACCACCGACAGGCCGCGGTCGCGCAGCCGCTGCACGTGCCGCTCCTCGTGCGCGATGCCGTGCGCGGCGACCAGCTCGGTCATCGGGTCGGCCGCCGGGGGCCGGCCGCGCTCGCCGCGGGCCACCTCGCGGGAGAGCCGGGTCAGGTGCTCGCAGGCCAGGAAGCCGGTCAGGTCGCCGGCGCTGACCACCAGCCCGCCGTCGGTCTCGTACACCTGGGCCTCCTCGGCGCGGCACCCTCGGACCGCTCGGCGCGGACGCTACGACGGGGGTCCGACAACCCCGGCCGGCGTGGCCGCCGCCCCGTCGACCACGGAGGATGGGCACCGTGCCGGTCACCCTCACCACCGTCGCCCGACGCGCCGGGGTCAGCACCAGCACCGCCAGCCGCGCGCTGACCGGCCACCCCTCGGTGCTGCCGCACACCCGGCAACGGGTCGAGGCGGCGGCCGCCGAGCTGCGCTACCACCCCAACCGGATCGCCACCGCGCTGCGCACCCGTCGCTCCGGGCTGGTCGGCCTGGTGGTGAACAACCTGCGCACCGCCACCTTCCACGTGATCGCCGAGACACTGCAGGCCCGCGCGGCCGCGCACGGGCTGCAGGTGCTGGTCTGCACCACCGGCGGCGACCCGGCCCGGGAGGCCGCGTTCCTGGACACCGTGCGCGCCCAGGGCCTGGACGGCGTCGTGGTGGCCGGGTCGGGCGCCAACGGCGAGCTGGTGAACACCCTCGTCGCCGAGGGCCGCGCGGTGGTGACGATGAACCGCGAGGTCGGCGGGGCGCGGGCGCCGTCGGTGATGAGCGACTACGCCACGGCCGCCCGGCTGGCCGCCGAGCACCTGCTGGCGCTGGGCCACACCCGCATCGGCGCGGTCGAGGGCCCGCCGGAGGTGACGTCGGGGCGGCTGCACCACGCCGGGTTCGCCGCCGCGCTGGACACCGCCGGGGTGCCGCTGGACCCCGCCCTGGTCCGCCGCGGCCCCTTCCGCGCCGGGTTCGGCCGCGACGCCGCCCGCGAGCTGCTGGACGCCCCGCACCGGCCGACGGCGCTGCTGGTGAGCAACCACGAGGCCTCCTTCGGGGTGCTGGCCGAGCTGTCCCGCCGCGCGGTCGCCGTCCCGGCGGAGCTGTCGGTGGTGTGCACCGAGGACGAGCCGTTCTGGGGGTTCTGGACCCCGCCGCTGACCGTGGTCGACAACCGGGCCGCCGTGCTCGCCGAGCGGGCCGCGGACCTGCTGCTGGCCCAGCTCGACGACGACGCCGGCCCACCGGAGCCGGCCGCCGAGCAGGTGGCCCCGGAGCTGGTGGTGCGGGGCTCGACCGCCCCGCCGCCGGTCAGCTGACCCGCTCGAACACCGCGGCCAGGCCCTGCCCGCCGCCGATGCACATCGTCTCCAGCGCGTAGCGGCCCTCCCGCCGGCGCAGCTCGTGGGCCATGGTGGCCAGGATCCGGGCGCCGGTGGCGCCGACCGGGTGGCCCAGCGAGATGCCCGACCCGTTGACGTTGACCCGCTCCCGGTCGCCGTCGGAGAGCTGCCCCGACGACTCCCACGTGGCCAGGCAGGCCAGCACCTGGCTGGCGAAGGCCTCGTTGAGCTCGATGAGGTCCATGTCGGCCAGGGTCAGCCCGGTGCGGGCCAGCGCGGCGGCGACGGCGGGCACCGGGCCGATGCCCATGGTCTCCGGCGCCACCCCGGCCACGGCCCAGCCGCGGAGGGTCAGGAAGGGGTCCCAGCCGCGGCGGTCGGCCTCGGCGCGGGTGGTGACCAGGCACATCGCGGCGCCGTCGTTCTGCCCCGACGCGTTGCCGGCGGTGACCGTGGCCGCGGGGTCCACCCGGGCCATCACCGGGCGCAGCGCGGCGAGGTCCTCCATCGTGGTCCGCGGCCGCGGGTGCTCGTCCTCGGTGACCGTGCGGGCCGGGGCCCCGCGGGTGCCGGGCACCTCGACGCCGACCACCTCGTCGGCGAACCGGCCCTCGGCGATGGCCGCACCGGCCCGCTGCTGGGAGCGCAGCGCCCAGGCGTCCTGGGACAGCCGGTCCACGTCGTGGTCGCGGCGGACGTTCTCCGCGGTCTCGAGCATGCCGCCGGGCACCGGGTGGTGGATGCCGCCGGCGGTCTCCCGGGCCCGGGCCAGCCGGTCGTGCAGCATGGTGCCGTCGCCGCGGACGCCGGTGCGCAGGCCCAGCGCGTAGTGCTCGACCTGGCTCATCGACTCCACGCCGCCGGCCACGACGGTGGTCGCCGCGCCGGTGGCCACCTGCATGCTGGCGTAGAGCACCGCCTGCAGGCCCGACCCGCAGCGCCGGTCGATCTGCAGGCCGGGCACGCCGGTGCCCAGCCCCGCGTCCAGCGCCGCGATGCGGCCGATCGCCGGGGCCTCGCCGTTGGGGTAGCACTGGCCCAGCACGACGTCGTCCACGTCGCCCTCGCCCAGGCCGTGGCGTGCGGCCAGCTCGCGCAGCACGGTGGCGGCGAGCGAGGCGGCGGTCAGCCCGGCGAAGACGCCGCCGAACCGGCCGACGGGGGTGCGCAGGGGCGAGCAGATGACGACGTCGGTGTCCACGACGCCACCCTGCCACTCCTCACGCGGCGACGAGGCAGAGCACCTCGGCGGGGGTTCTGGACAGGCCGCCGGCGGAGTAGCTGGCGGTGCTGCGCGGGAAGACCGCCGTGCACGCCGGCTGGGACTGCACGGGCGGGACGTCGTCCAGCACGCCGATGACCCGGAACGCCGCCGCCGGGTCGTCGCAGCCGACCACCACGACCGTCTGGTCCGGGCCGGCCGCCACGCAGTCGCCCACCCCGGGGGACGGGCCGCCGCGCACCAGCAGCACCCCGACGACGGCCAGCACGACCACGGCCGCGGCGAGCAGGGTCCTGGTCCGCACCGTCACACCCCGACGGTAGGACGTGCGACACCCGGTTGAGCCCGGGTCGGCCCGGGCAAGGCCAGCGTGGTCGTTCAGCCACCAGCGGCCCGATCCCCGACCGTCCCGCCCTGGAGGCAACCCCCTCGTGACCGACCAGTACACCTTCACCAACCCCGTCGACCAGTACCGCACCGACGGCTACCCCGAGCAGGGCATCGACGAGCCGGGCCTGGAGTCCGAGCTGCAGGTGCGCGCCGACCACGGCGAGGACACCTACCGCGGGACCGGCCGGCTGACCGGCCGCAAGGCGCTGGTCACCGGCGCCGACTCCGGCATCGGCCGCGCCGCCGCGATCGCCTACGCCCGCGAGGGCGCCGACGTGGTGCTGAACTACCTGCCCGAGGAGCAGTCCGACGCCGAGGCCGTGGCGAAGCTGGTGGAGGACGCCGGCCGCAAGGCCGTGCTCGCCCCCGCCGACCTGTCGGTGGAGAGCGAGGCCCGCCAGCTCGTGCGCACCGCGGTCGAGGAGCTGGGCGGCCTGGACGCGCTCGTGCTCGTCGCCGGCAAGCAGGTGTGGGTCGACGACCTCGCCGACCTGACCAGCGAGCAGTTCGACGCCACCTTCAAGACCAACGTGTACTCGGTGTTCTGGGTGGTGCAGGAGGCCGTGCCGCACCTGCCGCCGGGTTCGACGATCGTCACGACGTCCTCGATCCAGGCCTACTCCCCCGCACCCGGGCTGGTCGACTACGCCACCACCAAGGCCGCGATCAACACCATCTCCAAGGCCCTGGCGCAGCAGCTGGCGCCCAAGGGCATCCGGGTCAACGTGGTCGCCCCCGGCCCGTTCTGGACCCCGCTGCAGGCCTCCGGCGGCCAGCCGCCGCAGAACCTGCCCGAGTTCGGCAAGGAGACCCCGCTGGGCCGCGCGGGTCAGCCCGCCGAGCTGGCCGGCGCCTACGTGTACCTCGCCTCGGCCGAGTCGGGCTACACCGTCGGCGAGACGCTGAACGTGAACGGGGGCATGCCCACCCCGTGAGCACCTCCCCGGACGAGGCGGGCGTCCAGACGCGAGGCGCCCGCCCCGCCCCGGCGCACCTGCGCTGGGGCGCCACCGGTCCCGGGCCGGTGGACGAGCGCGACGACGACGGCTACGCCGACCTCCGCACCTACGCGGCCATCGGCGACGGCCGTGCGCTGGCCCTGGTCGCCCGCGACGGCAGCATCGACTGGCTGCCGCTGCCCGCCATCGACGCCCCACCGGTCTTCGGTGCCCTGCTGGACGCCGAGCACGGCGGCTGCGTCGAGCTGCGGCCGGTCGAGGAGTTCACCGCCGAGCGCGAGTACGTGCCCGGCACCAACGTGCTGGCCACGACTTTCCGGACGGCGTCGGGCAGCGTGCGGGTCACCGACGCGCTCAACACCGGGGTGGCCGGCCGGCTGCCCTGGTCGGAGCTGGCGCGCCGCGTCGAGGGGCTGTCCGGCACGGTGCGCCTGCGGGCCGCCGTCCGGCCCGGCACGTGCCTGGGCACCGCCTCCCCGTGGGTGCAGCAGACCGTGCACGGCGCGGTGCTGCGGGTCGACGGCCTGACCATGGCCGTGCGCACCCTCGGCGAGGACCGGGTGGTCACCGGCGACCAGCGCATCGACGTGGAGTACACGGCGACGCCGGGCTCCCGTGCGCTGCTGGGCCTGGTGGCTACCGAGCGGGAGCCGCTGTTCCTGCCCGACCCGGCCCTGGTCGACGTCGGCATCGACCGGACGGTCGAGAACTGGGCCGCGTGGGGCGAGGAGTTCCGGTGGGAGGGCGACTTCGACCGGTCGGTGCGGCGCAGCGCGCTCGCGCTGAAGCTGATGATCCACGCCCCGAGCGGCTCCATGGTCGCGGCCGGCACCACCTCGCTGCCCGAGGACCTCACCGGCGGCAAGAACTGGGACTACCGCTTCGCCTGGGTGCGCGACTCCGCCTACGCCCTGACCGCGCTGTTCCGGTTCGGCCTGCGCGAGGAGACGCACGGCGCCATGAGCTGGCTGCTGGGCACCATCCGCCGGCACGGCCCGGAGCCGCGGGTCTGCTACACCCTGGACGGCGAGCTGACCGACGGCGTGCACGAGCCCGACGTCCCGGGCTGGCGCGGCATCGGGCCCGTGCAGTCGGGCAACGCCGCGGCGCAGCAGCTGCAGCTGGGTGTGTACGGCGACCTGTTCTCGATCGTGTCGCTCTACGTCGAGCACGGCAACGTCCTGGACGCCGAGACCGGCCGCTCGCTGGCCTCGATCGCCGACACCGCCTGCGACCGCTGGCGGCAGAAGGACGCCGGCATGTGGGAGCTGCACGAGCCGCAGCACTACACGACGTCCAAGCTGGGCTGCTGGCAGGCGCTGACCAAGGCCGTCGAGCTCGCCGAGGCCGGCCAGATCCCCGGCGACCCGTCGCGCTGGCGGGCCGAGGCCGCCCGGATCCGCACCTGGGTCGAGGAGAACGCCTGGGACGACGACCGCGGCGCCTACCTCTGGTACCCCGGCAGCGACGGCCTGGACTGCTCGATCCTGCTGCACGCCATCAGCGGCTTCGACCGCGGCGAGCGGATGAGCTCCACCCTCGACGCGCTGCGCCGCGAGCTCGGCGCCGGCCCGCACCTGTACCGCTACACCGGGATGGACCGCGAGGAGGGCGTGTTCCTCGCGTGCTCGTACTGGATGGTCTCGGCGCTGCAGCTGTGCGGGCGGGGCCGCGAGGCGCGCATGCTGATGGAGGAGCTGGAGGGGACGGCGAACGACGTCGGCATGCTGGCGGAGATGCTGGACCCCGCCGACGGGGCGTTCCTGGGCAACCTGCCGCAGGCGCTGTCCCACCTCGCGCTGGTCAACGCAGCCATCACGCTGGAGGAGCACACCTGATGACCCTCACCACCGACGTCGTCGACACCCTGCGGGGCGCGGTCCCGGCCGACCGGTTGGTCACCGATCCCGACGTGCTGGCCTCCTACGCCCACGACGAGGCCGAGTGGGCGCCGTGGGAGCTGCCCGCCGCGGTGGTCCGGGCGCGCACCGCGGAGGAGGTGCAGGCCGTCGTCCGGGCCTGCATCGAGCACCGGGTCCCGGTCATCGCCCGCGGCGCCGGCACCGGGCTGTCCGGCGGGGCCAACGCCACCGCCGGCGCCGTCGTGGTCTCGCTGGAGGCCATGGACGCCGTGCTCGAGGTCGACGAGCTGGAGCGCTTCGCCGTCGTCCAGCCCGGCGTGGTCAACGACGACCTGCGCGCGAAGGTCGCCGAGCACGGCCTCTGGTACCCGCCGGACCCGGCGTCCTCCCCCTGGTCGACCATCGGCGGCAACGTAGCCACGAACGCCGGCGGCGTGTGCTGCGTGAAGTACGGCGTCACCCGCGACTACGTCCTGGGTCTGCAGGTGGTCACCGGCACCGGCGAGCTGGTGCGCCTGGGCCGCCGGACGGCGAAGGGCGTGGCCGGCTACGACCTCACCGGGCTGGTGGTGGGCAGCGAGGGCACGCTCGGCATCGTCACCGAGGTCACCGTCAGGCTGCGGCCGCTGCGCGACCCCGAGCGCACCGTCGCCGGCTACTTCGACTCCGTGGTCGCCGCCGGCGAGGCCGTCACCGCCGTCGCCGCCGCCGGCCTCACGCCGTCCGCGCTGGAGCTGGTCGACCGGCACTGCCTGGCCGCCGTCGACGCCTGGAAGAACATGGGCCTGTCCGCCGACGCCGAGGTGGTGCTGCTGGGCCGGGTGGACACCCCCGGAGCCGCCGGGGACGACGAGGCGCAGGCGCTGCTGGCCGCCTTCGAGGCCGGCGGCGCGTCCTGGGCGGCGGTGAGCACCGACGCCGAGGAGGCCGACGCGCTGTTCGCCGCCCGCCGGCTGGCCTACCCCGCCCTGGAGCGGCTGGGCCCCCTGCTGACCGAGGACGTCTGCGTGCCCAAGGCCGCCGTCCCCGCGATGCTGGCCCGCATCGAGGCCATCGGCGCCGCGCACGACGTGCGCATCGCCAACATCGCGCACGCCGGGGACGGCAACCTGCACCCGCTGCTGTCCACCCCGCCCGGCGACGACGCCGCCCGCGACCGCGCCCTGCGGGCCTTCCACGAGATCATCGCCGCGGCGCTGGAGATGGGCGGCACGGTCACCGGGGAGCACGGCGTCGGGCTGCTCAAGCGCGACGGCCTGGCCGCCGAGGTCTCGCCCGCCGTGCTGGACATGCACCGCGCGGTCAAGGCCGCCTTGGACCCGCACGGCATCCTCAACCCCGGCAAGGTGTTCTGACCTGCGCAACCCGGGGTTACCGGCGCCTCGGACGGGCACAACCGGGCCGTGCAACGCGACTACGACTACCTGATCATCGGCGCCGGCATGGCGGCCGACAGCGCAGCCCGCGGCATCCGCGAGCTCGACCCCGACGGCAGCATCGGGATCGTCGGCGAGGAGGTCGACCCGCCGGTCGCCCGGCCCTCGCTGTCCAAGAAGCTCTGGACCGACCCCGAGTTCACCCTCGAGAAGTCCTGGCTCGGCACCGACGAGACGGGCGCAGCGCTGCACACCGCCACCCGCATCCGGTCGGTCGACCGCGCCGCCCGCACCGCCACCACCGAGGACGGCGACGTCTTCGGCTACCGCCGGCTGCTGCTGGCCACCGGCGGTCACCCGAAGCAGCTGGACCTGCCCGCCGACGACCGGGTCGTGCACTTCCGCACGATGGAGGACTACCGCCGGCTGCGCGGCCTGTCCGGCGAGGGCCGGCACGTCGCCGTCGTGGGCGGTGGCTACATCGGCACCGAGCTCGCCGCGGCGCTGGTGCAGAACGACACCCGGGTCACCTTCGTGTTCCCGCAGGAGTTCGTCGGCGGTTCCTCCTACCCGCAGGAGCTCGCCGAGCAGCTGTCCGAGGAGTACGCCGCGCACGGCGTCCAGCTGCGCCCGGGGACCCGGGTGACCGGCGGGTCGGCCGACGCGGACGGCGTCCACCTGGAGCTGTCCGACGGCAGCACCCTGGACGTCGACGGCGTCGCCGTGGGCCTCGGCATCCAGCCCGCCGTGCAGCTCGCCGAGGACGCCGGCCTGCCGGTCGAGGACGGCGTCGTGGTCGACGCGTACGGCCGCACCGAGGACCCCGACGTCTACGCCGCCGGCGACGTGGCGAGCTGGCCGGACCCGATCCTGGGCCGCACCCGGGTGGAGCACGTGGAGAACGCCACCGACATGGGCACCGCGGTCGGCAAGGTGATGGCCGCCGACGCCACCGGCGCGCAGGCCGAGCCCTACACGCACACGCCGAGCTTCTACTCCGACCTGTTCGACGCCGGGTACGAGGCGGTCGGCACGCTGTCGGCCGACCTGGACCTGGTCACCGACTGGAAGGTGCCGCCGGGCACCGGGGAGACCGCGCAAGGTGTCGTCTACTACCTCGAGGGCGACCGGCTGCGCGGGGTGCTGCTGTGGAACGTGTGGGACAGCACCGACGCCGCCCGCGAGCTGCTCGCCGCCGAGCGCGGCTACACCGCCGACGACCTGGTCGGTGCCATCCCCACCGACTGACCTGCCGCGGCGTCCCCGGCCCGGCCGGGGACGCCGCCGGTCAGAGCGGGCCCAGGCAGTAGACGGTGCCCGAGCTCGACGTGCTCCCGGTGTCGCCGTACCAGATCTGGCGGACCACCCCGCGGTACTGGGAGCAGGTGCTGTCGTCGGAGAGGAACTCCGGGTAGGACAGGTCGTCCCGCTCGTCGTCGGTGCCCAGCAGCCGGTAGGCGGCCGCCGAGCTGTCGCAGTCCACCGTCTCGATCGCGTTGTCGGCGTCCACCGAGACGCACTCCCCCGAGCTGGGCCCGCGGCCGGTGAACACGAGGACCAGGACGGCGACCGCGACCAGGGCCACCACCCCGGCGACCAGCCCGATCAGCCGGCCGGAGCCGGGCCTGGCCGGCGGTTGCCCCCAAGGTTGCTGCGGGTACTGCTGCTGCCACCCGGGCTGCTGCCACCCGGGCTGGGGCTGGCCGGGCTGCTGCCAGCCGGGGCCGGGGGTGCTCATGGGTCCTCCGTCGTGCCGTGCTGCTCGGTGCCGGGTGGCCGCCGGGGGCATCGTGCCCGTCCGGCCCCGGAGACGCCACCACCCCGGCGCCGCGCGGCGCCGGGGTGGTGGGGAGGTGGCTCAGCTCAGGAGACGGGCTCCAGGCAGATGCCGGTGCCCTTCTCGTCCGGGTCGGTCTCCGACACGGCGTAGGCCGCGGAGTCCGGCCACTGGTCCAGGCACAGGTTCGGGTTGTTCTGCAGCTCGTTGCCGCTCACGTCGTCGACGGTGCCGGCCACCCGGTAGGCGGCCTCGTCGGAGTCGCAGTCCACGACCTGCAGGTTGGTGATGCTGTTGTCGGTGCAGTCACCGGCCTCGGGCAGCCCGCCGCCGAAGATGCCGTTGCGGAACAGCGCGATCACGATCGCGACCACCACGGCGCCGGCCACCAGGGGCAGCCGCTTCTGCCACGCCGGGCGCTCCTTCTTCGGCGCCTCGCCGGAGAACTGCTGACCGCCCCAGGGCTGCTGCCCCGGCTGGCCCGGCTGACCGAACTGCTGCGCCTGACCGGGCTGACCCGGCTGGCCGAACTGCTGCGGCTGGCCAGGCTGACCGGGCTGGCCCCAGCCCTGCTGGCCGGGCTGCTGCTGACCGCCGGGGGGTGCCCACTGCTGGCCCTGCTCGCCCGGGGTGCCGGACTGCGGGCTGCCCTGCGCGCCGGGCTGCGGGGCGCCGGGACCCTGCTGGCCGGACGGCGGCTGCTGGCCCCACCCCTGCTGGCCGGGGTTCTGCGGCTGGTCGCCTGAGCCGGGAGTGGTCACGGAATGTCCTCCAAGGGGTTCGACGGGCCAGGAGATCATCCCCGTCGGACTGCTTGGTCCGCACACCGGGTGCGCACAGGGTCACCCACCGGTGGGAACCGACCCGCGGCCCGGCTCGTGGACCAGGGCATGGACGGTCTGCGGCTCGTGCTCAACCTGGTCTGGCTGGTGCTGCACGGGTGGATGCTGGCAGTGGCCTACCTCGTCGCCGGTGCGCTGGCGTGCCTCACGGTCGTCGGCATCCCCTTCGGCATCGCGGCGTTCCGGCTGGCGTTCTTCGTCGTCCTGCCCTTCGGCCGGACGACGGTGCCCGCTCCCGGAGCGGGCGTCGCCTCGGCCCTGGGCAACCTGGTGTGGTTCGTCCTGGCCGGGTGGTGGCTGGCGTTGCTGCACGTGCTGGCCGGCATCGCGTTCTGCCTCACGGTCATCGGCATCCCGTTCGGCGTCGCGTCGTTCAAGCTGGCCGCGGTCGGGCTGTTCCCGCTGGGCAAGCAGGTGGTCGAGACCCGGGCGCCCAGCTCCTGGTTCGGCGCGGGCCAGGCCGTCGCCCGTTAGGCGCTGGCCTCGTCGTGGGTCCGGTGGCCGACCGCGCCGCCCGATCTACGCGAGGGCGAACGCGGCTGCGCCGAGCAGCAGCCGACCCGGCAGCGCGCCGGCGTCAGAAGGGTGGCGGGCCGTCGGCGACCTGGCCCCGGGCCAGCCCACGCACGGCATCGCGTCGGTGCCGCGTCGCCGCGGAGGCCGCCGCCGGTGCCGCCCCACCGGGCCGGGCCGGCTCGTGCTCGTCGACCCACCCGAGCACCGGTGGCGGGCGGGTGCTGATGGTCTGGCCGGTCGGGGTGACCCAGGTCAGCCCGGTGCCGTCGCGCTCCCGGGACAGCGTCCACCCCGGCGCCTGGTGCGACAGGCGGTGGTGGTGGGTGCACAGGCACGCGAGGTTGCACTCGGCGGTCTCCCCGCCCTGCGACCGGGGTTGCTGGTGGTCGACGTCGCAGACCCTGGCGCGCACCCGACACCCCGGGAAGCGGCAGCGTCGGTCGCGCAGCCGGACGAAGACGTCGAGGAGTGCACACGGCCGGTATGCCTCGGCCGATGGCGGTGGCCCCAGACCGCTGCCGTCCCGGGCCGCCCGCCGCAGGCCCGCGACGTCGGTCAGCGCGGCGAGCTCCCCGGTCTGCTCGTCGGCGACCGCGATCCGCGGGACACCGGCCAGGCCGATGCCGCCAGTCCTCCGTGCCGCGAGCAACCGCGCGGGCGGACCAGCGTCGGCCCCCTTCCCACGCGCCTCGGCGAGGCCGGCGTCGATGGCCTCGCCATCGACGGCCGCGCCGTCGCGCAGCAGGCCGAGCGACCGGAGCAGGTCCCGGACCATCGCCGCCGGCACCACGTCGCCGGACACCTCACCCGGCTCGTCGCCACCCAGCAGCGTCTGCAGAGCCACGACCACGGTGACCTCGGCCTGGACCGCGGTCACACCGTGCGCACCCGGGTCGAGCACCAGCGCCACCAGGCAGTCGGCCATCCGCTCGCCGGCCGAGCGGTCGTCGTCGGGCGTCCGCGCCCCCCTCGCGTAGCCCCGCAGGCAGTCCTCCACGGCCCGGGCCACCGGGAGCGGCAGCGTCGCGGCGAGCGTGGCCATGCCGTCGGCACCAGGGTGCACGGCCACGGAACGGTCGCGCACCGCCTGCGCCACCCGGCGGGTGATCGCCTCGGCGTCGGCCTTCATCACCCACCGCCGCACGACCGGGCGCCAGTCGGATGCGGTGCGCCCACCGGCCCGCCCGACCAGGCCGGCCTGGGCGCGGTCGCGGAGCTCGGGCGACAGCCCGCCGAGCAGGTCGCAAGCCACCCGCACGTGGTCCCAGGTGATGCGCCCGTCGTCCAGCGCCGCCAGCACGAGTGGCAGCCGCTCGACGAGGAGCACGCACTCGGTGAGCAGCTGCTCGGCCCGCCGCGTGGTGAGGGTCAACCCGGCAGCCACCTCGTCGACGCAGAACTCGCTGACGGTGGTCAGCGCGTCGGGCCGACGGGCACGGGAGTCGCGGGCCTGGGACCCCACCGCGTCGTCGGGGAGGTCGAGGGCGGCCGGTCGGCGGGCGGCGAACGCGGCGAGGGCGCGCGCCTGCTCCGCCTGCGCCGCCCCGACGGTGCGCTGGGCAGCCCGCGCGACGTCGAGCAGGGCGGCATCGGCATCCAACCCCGCCCGGAACGCCGCCAGGCCGTCATCCGCACCGGGAAGGACTCGTACGCGCACGGGCCGCCAGCCGCCCGGCGGCGGGACCAGGACGACGGGCACCGGCCAGCTCCGCCGCACCACGAACCCCGGCGGCGCGATGCCGAGGCGGGACCGCAGGTCCGCCTCGAGCACCGAATCACTTCGTTCGAACACATGTTCGATTCTACTGCAGCGATCGACACCTGGCCAGCCAGCTGTGGACAAGGCGCCGGGCGCGGTGACCGGCTGCGCGGACGGGCCGACCGGCGGACGATGGAGGCATGACCACCGCTACCTGGAACGGCACCGTCATCGCCGAGTCCGACGACATCGTCACCGTCGAGGGCAACGCCTACTTCCCGCTCAGCTCCGTGCGCGAGGGCGTGCTCACCCCGACCGACACCACCAGCCACTGCCCCTGGAAGGGCGACGCCAGCTACTTCTCGGTCGAGGCCGGCGGGCAGACCAACACCGACGCCGCGTGGACCTACCGCGAGCCCAAGGAGGCCGCGAAGGAGATCACCGACCGCGTCGCGTTCTGGAAGGGCGTCGAGGTCAGCTGAGGGCGATCAGCTGACGGTCTCGCGCTCGGCGGCGACCCACACCGGGGCGGCGTCGGGCGTGAGGCCGGCCAGCTCGGCCGCCGTCGGGCCGTCGTCGACGGGCTCGGCGACCTCGCCCTGCCACGGCGAGGGCTGCTCGAGCAGCAGCAGCGCGTGCTGCGCGGTGACCAGGCTCGGGGCCGCGTCGGCGATGACCTGCAGGTCGCCGTGCAGCTGCTTGTGCACCGTGCCCAGCCGGCGCAGCGCGGCGCGGCAGGAGGCGCGGTCGCCGGTCTCGGTCCAGACCAGCTGGTCCACCAGTGCCCGCTGGTCGGCGACGGCGTCGGCGAAGTCGGTACCGCCGGCCAGGCGGTTGAGCAGGTCGAGGTGGGCCTGGTGCCGGAACCCGGCGGGCTCGCGGCCGGGCTCCCGCTTGGTGCCCACCCACGCCCGGTGCGCGGCCAGGCCGTGCTGGGCGAAGCGGCGCTCGGCCTTGGCGGCGAACCGCTGGTCGCGCAGCTCCCAGGTGGCGTGGCTGTCGTCGAAGCGGAAGAACAGCAGGGCGAACCCGCGCCGGTTGAGCTCGCGCATCCGGGAGAACGGCAGCGGGACGACGTCGCCGCCGACCGTGCAGCAGTACAGCGCGCGGTCGGTCAGGACCGCGGTGCGGGCGACGTCCTCGGCGGGGGCGTCGAGCGACTCGGTGAGCGGCACGCAGTCGGTGACGGCCAGCACGGACTCGCCGTCGGCCAGCGCGGACACCAGCCGTGTCGGCGCGCGTCGTGTTCCCCAGCTCACCTCTGCGTTGTCGGCCGACACGCCGGTTCCTCAAGCCGAACCGACCCCCACGGGTGACGGAGGCCAGCCATCGGGGGGACGGCGGGAAAACCACGCGCGCGCAGCGTGAGGAGCAGGTTGACTCCACCGGCCCCCACCCCACCGACCAGGGAAGGACCATGCACACCATCAACGGACGCCTGCTCAGCTGGGCGTCCATCCTGGAGGACAGCACCCGGGAGCAGGCGCTGCTCACCGCCCGGATGCCGTTCATCCACCCGCACGTCGCCCTCATGCCCGACGCCCACCTCGGGCTCGGCGCGACGGTCGGCTCCGTCATCCCCACCGACGGCGCGATCATCCCGGCCGCGGTCGGGGTCGACATCGGCTGCGGCATGGCCGCCGTCCGCACGCAGTTCACCCGGGCCGACCTCGACGGGCGCGACCTGGCGCCGCTGCACGCGCAGATCAGCCGGTCGGTCCCGCTGTCCGCCGGCGGCCGGAACCAGAAGGTCCGCGCGTCCGCCGAGCCGCGGATCGAGGAGCTCCGCGGCATGCCCGGCGCCGCGCAGGCCGACGCCGTGGCGAAGCACTGGCCGCAGCAGCTGGGCTCGCTGGGCTCGGGCAACCACTTCATCGAGATCAGCCTCGACGAGTCCGACCGGGTCTGGGCGTTCCTGCACTCGGGCTCCCGCGGTGTGGGCAACAAGCTCGCCCAGAAGCACATCGCGGTCGCCCGGGAGCAGTGCCGCCGGCGGTTCGTCGAGCTGCCCGACCGGGACCTCGCCTACCTGGTGGAGGGCGAGCCGGAGTTCGACGCCTACCTCGAGGCCCTGCTGTGGGCGCAGCGGTTCGCCCACCTGAACCGGGAGGAGATGGTCGACCGGGTCCTCGACCAGCTCGGCCGGTTCCTGCAGGCCGACGTCGAGCGGGCCGAGTCCGTGCGGTGCCACCACAACTACACCGCGCGGGAGCGGCACTTCGGCCGCGAGGTCTGGCTGTCCCGCAAGGGCGCGATCTCCGCGCGGGCCGGTGAGCCGGGGTTGATCCCGGGCTCGATGGGTGCGGCCTCCTACGTCGTGGTCGGCAAGGGCGACCCCCGCTCGCTGCACTCGGCCCCGCACGGGGCCGGGCGGAGCCACAGCCGGACGGCGGCCCGCAAGCTGTTCGACCGGGCCGACCTCGACGCCCGGATGGCCGGTGTCGCCTGGGGGCACTCGGACGCGTTCCTCGACGAGCACCCCGACGCGTACAAGCCGATCGACCAGGTGATGGCCGACGCCGCCGACCTCGTCGAGGTCCGGCACACGCTGCGCCAGGTCGTGAACGTCAAGGGCAACTGACCGCGCAGCACAGAACAGGCGAGGCCCGCACCCCCGGAAGGGTGCGGGCCTCGTCGTCGTGCGGGGTCCGGGTCAGCTGACGCCGACGGCCTCCTTGGCCAGCGCGGCGAGCTGGGTCTGCGCTGCCGAGACGACCGACGCGCGGTCCTTGTGCTCCTCCTCGTACCGGATGACGGCCTCGAGGTCAGCGGCGTCGTCGAGCTTCTTGACGGCCTCGACCGCCTTGCCGACGGTCAGCTCGTCGTACTTCGGGATCGGCAGCTCGGCCGCGTCGAGGGCGCCGAGCTCCCGACGGGTCTCGTGCAGCGCCTCGGCGGTGTCGCGGGAGCCCTGCTGGCGGGCCTGCTGCTCGGCCTCCTTGAGCGAGGCGTTGCGGCCGACGGACAGGGATTCCCGGACCGCGCCGGCGATGGTGGTGGCCCGGGCCGCCGCGGCGTCGATCTTGGACTGCGCGGCGTCGGCGGCCTGCTGGGTGGTGTCGATGACCTTGTTCACCGAGTCGGCCACGTAGCGGGCCGGCATCGAGGCCAGGCGGGTGGCGCCGCCGGCGACGCGCTGCAGCGGGGTGGCCCGCAGCGCGGCGGGGCCGCCGAGGGCGGTCTCGGCCAGCACGACGGTCAGCCACTCGACGGTGGCGGTGTGCGCGGTGACCAGCCGCTCGGCCAGCCGGACGACGCGGGGCAGCTCGGCGGTCTCGGCCAGCACCTTCAGGTAGGTGGCGCGGTCGAGCAGCTGGTGCTCCAGCGAGAGGTCCGACAGCAGGGCCTCGTCCAGCGGGCCGGCCTGCTCGACGGTGGCCTTGACGACGGCACCCAGCCGGCCGAGGGCCGGGGTGACGACGTCCGGGACGCCGCCGAGCTCGCGGAGGGTGCGGGTGATGGCCTCGGTGCGCGAGGCGGCGTTGTCGGCGTTCTGCTGCAGCTCGCGGCGTACGGCGTCGGTGCGGGCCTGCGCGGTGCGGGTGCGCGCGACCTGCTCCTCGGTCTGCGTGAGCAGGAGGAGGGCGCGCAGCTGGGCGGTGAGGACAGTGGTGTCGGCCATGACGTCTCCCTGGGGTGTGGACTCGGTGGGCCACCCCGGTCATGCCCCCTGCTAGCGATAGCAAGCACGCAGCTAGCGGTGTTCTCCGTCACCCCGTCGTGTGACCAGCGGGGCCGGTGGGACGACGGGACCAGCGGACACGGGTCGCCTCCCCGGACGGCGCGCCACCCGGCGGCACCCTGGGCGCATGGGGTTCGTCTACGGCACCGCGCGGGCCGAGGTGATGGTCGGCTCGCTGGTGGGCGCCGGTGCGCGCCCCACCCTCATCGGGCCGGCGCACGCCACCATCGGCAGCGCCGCCGGCGGGCGCCGCAACGCCCTGTGCGGGGCGTGGGTGACCCACGACGACGACCTGCCGTGGCCGCCGGACCCCGCCGAGGTCGGGACGCTGTGCCCGACCTGCGACGAGCTGTCCTACTGGTGACCCTCAGGCGCTGACGGTCTCCATCGCCTCGGCGAGCAGCTGCACCGAGCGCAGCCGCTGCTCCACCTGCGAAGAGGCGTGCCCGACGATCAGCTCGTCGGCGTCGGCGAAGCGGCGGAACTCCACCAGCTGCTCGCGCACCTGGGCGGGCGTGCCGACGGCGGAGTGGGTGAGCATCGAGTCGACCTGCCGGCCCGCGCCGGACTCCATGAGCAGGTCGGTCTCGGCCTCGGTGAACTCCTTGCCCCGGCCGAACAGGCGGGTGGCCCGGTCCCGGCGCATGACGGCGAACTGGGCGCGGGCGTCGTCCTCGTCGTCGGCGGCGACCACGTTGACACCGGCGATGACGTGCGGGGCCGCGAGCTGCTCCGAGGGCTGGAAGTCGCGCCGGTAGATCTCGACGGCGGCCTGCAGCGCCTGCGGCGCGAAGTGGGAGGCGTGCCCGTAGGGCAGGCCGAGCGCGGCGGCGAGCTGCGCGCCGAAGGTGGAGGAGCCCAGGATGTACAGCGGGACCCGCGAGCCCTTGCCCGGGACGGCGTCGACGCCGGGCACCCGCGTCTCGCCGGCCAGGTAGGCCTGCAGCTCGAGCACGTCCTGCGGGAAGCGGTCCGACGAGCGCGGGTCGGTGCGCATCGCGTACATCGTGTTCTGGTCCGAGCCCGGCGCGCGGCCCAGGCCGAGGTCGATCCGGCCGGGGTACATCGCGTCGAGGGTGCCGAACTGCTCGGCGATGACCAGCGGCGAGTGGTTGGGCAGCATGACCCCGCCCGAGCCCAGCCGGATCGTCGAGGTGTGCGCCCCGACGTGGCTGATGAGCACGCTGGTCGCCGAGGAGGCGATGGACTCCATGTTGTGGTGCTCGGCGTACCAGACGCGGGTGTAGCCGTGCTGCTCCGCGGCCTGCGCCAGCGCGACGCTGTGCGCGATCGACTGGCCCACGGTCTCCCCGCGGGCGACGGGGGCGAGGTCCAGGACGGAGAGCGGGAACGACATGGTGCGACCTCTCGACGGGGGTGGATCACCAGGGGCAGCGCAGCACCCCGCCGCGTTGTTCCCTCAGCGGCCCGACCAGCGCGGCGCCCGCTTGTCCAGCTGCGCCGCGATGCCCTCCTTGCGGTCCTCGGAGGTGTAGGGGTTCGGGCCGACGTCCAGCCGCAGCGCCTGCCACAGCGGCAGCTCCAGGCCCTTGACCGCGGTCTGCTTCATCCGCCGCACCGAGACCGGCGCGTTGGCCGCGACGGTCGCGGCCAACGCGAGCGCGGTGTCGAGGACCTCCTCGCGCGGGACCAGCCGGTTGACCAGGCCCCACCGCTCCAGGACGTCGCTGTCCACGTAGGCACCGGTGTAGAGCATCTCCAGCGCGATGCCCATCGGGATGCGCTTGGGCAGCACGACCGAGCCGAAGTTGGCGCCCATGCCGGTCTTCGCCTCGGGCAGGCCCATCGGGACGCCGGGTGCGGCCACCCGCAGGTCGCAGGCCAGCGCCAGCTCGAACCCGCCGGCGACCGCGGCGCCGGTGATCGCCGCGACGACCGGCACCGGGCACTCGGTGACCACCTCGAACAGCGACCGGCCGGGCCGCTCCATCGGCGGGCGGAAGGGCTCGCCGCGGTCGTCGGCCGCGCGGATCTCCTTGAGGTCGAAGCCGGCGCAGAACGCCGGGCCGTTGCCGGCGAGCACGACCACCCGGGTGCCGTCGCTGCCCACGGTGAGCAGCTCCTCGACCAGGTCGGCCTGCAGCGCGGAGGACAGCGCGTTGCGCCGCTCGGGCCGGTCGAGGGTCAGCAGTCGGGTGTGGTCGCGGGTCTCGACGACGAGACCGGACTCGTGCCGCACCTCAGGCCGGTCGCGGGCCGGCGAGCTGGCGGGCGGTGTCGGCCGCGCCGGTGTCCAGGCCGCCGGGGCCGCCGCGGCGGTGCAGCTCGAACTGGTCGCGGATCCACTGCTGGTGGGCGTCCCAGGCCAGGCCGGGGTCGCCGTCGAGCGCGGTGGCGATGTCGGCCCAGCTGGCGCCCTCGCGCAGGGCGGCGTGCATGCCCAGGTGCCGGCTGTCGTGCGCCTTGCGGTAGACGACCTCGCCGAGCGCGAGCAGCTCGAGGGCCTCGTGCCGGTCCAGCGAGGTGCCGGTGTTGCGCAGGTCGGCGAGGAAGTCGTCGGCGTCGTCGGGGGCGGTCGCCTCGACCACGCCGGCGTCGCGCCGGGAGAGGAAGTCGATGCGGTTGGCGGCGACCTGCAGGGTGACCTCGTCCTCGAGGTCCCGGGGGCTGATGGTCATGCCGACAGCTTCTCCCACTCGTAGCCTGCCCGCATGGCTGCCCGCACCGCGTCCGGATCCGTCGTCGTCCCCGCCCCGCCGTCCGAGGTGTTCGCCCTGCTGGCCGACCCGCGGCGGCACGCCGAGATCGACGGGTCGGGCACCGTGCAGAGCATCGTGGACGCACCCGAGCGCCTCGAGCTGGGCTCGACGTTCTCGGTCGCCATGCAGATGGGCGCGAAGTACCGGACGACGAACAAGGTGGTGGAGTTCGAGCCCGACCGGAGGATCGCCTGGAAGCACTTCGCGCCGCACCGCTGGCGCTACGAGCTGGAGCCGGTCGAGGGCGGGACCCGGGTCACCGAGACCTGGGACGCCTCCCGCTACAACGCGGTGACCTTCCTGCCGGTGCGGGCGCTGGGGTTCCCCGCGAAGGCGCAGCAGGGCATCGACGGCACCCTGCTGCGCCTGCGCGAGCGGTTCAGCTAGCGCACGGGGTCAGTGCTTGCGTGCCCGCTTCGCACGGGCGTCGGCGACGAACTTCTTGGCCTTCGCCTGGTTCTCCGGCTTGCGGGCCGCGGCGATGACCTTCTGGGCCGCGGCACCCTTGAGCAGTCCACTGAGCATTCCCATCGGGTGCCTCCTGAGGTCGTGTCGGTGATGAGGTGGGTCAGTGCCCCGCCCGCACCAGGTGCACACGGCAACCGTTCAGCCGACCGCCCGGTCGACCGCGGCGCACATCAGGTCGTAGGCGGTCCGGGTCATCCGGCCCTGCGGGGCGATGCCGTCGAAGGCGTGCGGGACACCGGGCAGCAGGTGCAGCTCGACCGGCACGTCGGCGTCGACCAGCCGGCGGGCGTACTCCAGCGCCTCGTCCCGCAGCGGGTCGTTGCCGGCGACCACGAGGAAGGTCGGGCAGAGACCGGCGAGGTCCGCCGTCCGGTTCGGGAAGACGTAGGCGGGGTCGTCGGTGCGGCCCTGCCGCACGTTCGCGACCACCTGGGCGACCTGCGCGCCGGTGATGACCGGGAAGGCCGGCGCGATCCGCGAGGGGTGCTCGCGGTCGTCGGTGTTCGGGTAGAGCGCCAGCGCCAGCGCGGGGACGACGTCGCCCCGGTCGCGGCCGATCTGGGCCATCGACAGGGCCAGCGCTCCCCCTGCGCTGCTGCCGGTCACCACCACCCGGGTGGGGTCGACGTCCTCGCGGGCGGCGGTCCAGCGCACGGCGGACCAGCAGTCGTCGAGGATGGTCTCGGCCGGGACGTCGGGGGCCATTCGGAAGTCGACGCCGACCCCCACCGCGCCGCAGCGGCGGGTGAGCTCCACGCAGCGCGGGTGCTCGGTCTCCAACGACCCGAACGACCAGCCACCGCCGTGGAACAGCACGTACGCCGGACGGTTCGGGTGCGGCGTGGTCGGGCGGTAGACCCGCACGGTGACCTGGTGGCCGTCCGAGGCCGGCAGCGTGGTCTCGCTGATGTCCACGCCCTCGACGGAGTCGGGCACCGGCCCACGGGCGCGGGCGGCGGTGATGAACCCGCGGTCGGTCATGTCGACCGCGCCGCGGGCGGTGAAGGCGCTGGCGGCCATGGCGGCCGCGACGTCGGTGTCGAAGGTCTCCGAGGCGCGTGTCACACCCCGACCCTAGGGTCCGGCCATGACGACGACGTTGCTGACCGGTGGAGCGTTCTTCGAGGGCCCGCGCTGGCACCAGGGCCACTGGTGGGTGTCGGACTTCTACCGCGGCACGGTCAGCCGGGTGGCGCCGTCGGGCGAGGAGACCGTCGTCCTGGAGGTCGCCACCCAGCCCTCGGGCTCGGGCCGGCTGCCCGACGGGTCGCTGGTCGTCGTGTCGATGACCGACCACCGGCTGCTGCGCTGGGACGGCAGCACCCTGGCCACCTACGCCACCCTCGCCCCGTACTGCGGCGGGCTGCTCAACGACCTGGTGGTCGACGCCGCCGGGCACGTGTTCGTCGGCGACTTCGGCTTCGACCTGATGGGCGGCGGGGCGCCCGGCCCGGCGTCGCTCAAGCGGGTCGACCCCGACGGCACGACCACCGTCGTCGCCGAGGACCTGCTCTTCCCCAACGGCATGGTCATCACCGACGACGGCGGCACCCTGCTGGTGGGCGAGACCTTCGGCAACCGGTACACCGCTTTCGACCTGGCCCCCGACGGCTCGCTGTCGAACCGCCGGGTGTGGGCGGAGTTCGGCCCGGTGCCCACCGGCGTGACGCTGGAGGAGGTGCTCGGCCAGCTGGTCGTCGCCCCCGACGGCTGCACCGGCGACGCCGAGGGGCACCTGTGGGTGGCCGACGCGGTCGGCGGCCGGGCGGTGCGGGTGGCCGAGGGCGGCGCGGTGGTCGACGAGGTGCGCGCGCCCGACGGCCTGGGCGTCTACGCCTGCGCGCTGGGCGGTGAGGACGGCCGCACCCTCCTGCTGTGCTGCGCGCCGGACTTCCTGGAGCACAACCGGCGCGCCGCCCGCGAGGCCGTGCTGCTCACCGCGCAGGTCGAGGTGCCGCACGCCGGCCGGCCCTGACCTGTCGATCCCGGCCCGCGCCGTTCGTACGGGGAGTGGAAGCAGTCCACACCCCAGGAGGAACCGTCATGACCCAGTACCTGCTGTCCGTCGTCACCCCGTCCGGCGGCACCGGCGAGCACGTCCAGCCCCCCCCCGAGGAGCTCGAGCCGATCATGGCCCGGGTCGCCCAGCTGCGATCCGACATGCAGGAGGCCGGGGTGTGGGTGTTCGCCGGTGGGCTGGAGGCGCCATCCACCGCGACGGTGCTGCGGCCCTCCGGCGACGACGTGCTGCTGGTCGACGGCCCGTTCGCCGAGGGCAAGGAGTACCTGGGCGGGTTCACCGTCGTCGACGTCCCCGACCTCGACGACGCGCTGGACTGGGGACGGCGGACCGTCGCCGCGATCGGGCTGCCGATCGAGGTCCGCCCGTTCAGCTGGTGAGCCCGCTCGAGGAGGTCTTCCGTGAGGTGCACGGCCGGGCGGTCGCCGTCCTCACCCGGCAGCTCGGGGACCTCGACCTCGCCGAGGAGGCGGTCGCCGAGGCCTACGCCACGGCGGCCGCCACCTGGCCGGAGCGCGGTGTGCCGCCGTCCCCGGCCGGCTGGGTCATCACGACGGCCCGCAACCGCGCGGTCGACCGGCTGCGCCGGGAGGCCGTCGGGACGGCGAAGCTCGCCGAGCTGGCCCGGCTGACGGCGGAACCCGAGGTGGTGGAGGTGGGTGCGGTGCGCGACGACCAGCTGCGGCTGCTGTTCACCTGCTGCCACCCCGCGCTGGCCCCGGAGGCCCGGGTGGCTTTGACCCTGCGGATGGTGGGCGGGCTGACCACCGCGGAGATCGCCCGCGGGTTCCTGGTGCCCGAGCCGACGATGGCCGCCCGGATCACCCGCGCCAAGCACAAGATCGCCCGGGCGCGGATCCCGTACCGGGTGCCGTCGGAGGCCGACCTGCCGCAGCGGCTGGCCTCGGCGCTGGCGGTGGTGCACCTGGTCGGCACCGAGGCGCACTCCCCCGCCACCGGTGACCTCGGGGTGCGGGACGACCTGACCGCGGACGCCGTCCGGCTGGCCCGGCTGCTGGTCGAGCTGGTGCCCGGCGAGCCCGAGTGCCGGGGCCTGCTGGCCCTGCTGCTGCTCACCGCGTCCCGCCGTCCGGCCCGCGTCGACGACGCCGGGGCGCTGGTGCCGCTGGACCGGCAGGACCGCTCGCGGTGGGACCGCGCGCTCGTCGCCGAGGGCCAGGCCCTGGTGCGGGCGTGCCTCCGGACCGGCCGGCCAGGGCCCTACCAGGTGCAGGCCGCCATCGCCGCGGTGCACGCCGACGCCCCGACCTGGGCGTCTACCGACTGGTCGCAGGTGGTGGCCCTCTACGACCAGCTGCCGCCGACCCCGGTGGTGCTGCTCAACCGGGCGGTCGCGGTCGCCGAGCTGGACGGCCCGTCGGTCGGGCTGGCGCTGGTCGACCGGCTCGACCTGGACGCGTCCCCCGTGCTGCACGCCGTCCGCGCGGGCCTGCTGCGCCGGTTGGACCGCGTCGAGGACGCGCGGGCGGCCTACGACGCAGCGCTGGCCCGCACCCGGAACACCGCCGAGCAGGCCGACCTCCGCCGTCGCCGGGCCGCCCTCAGCTGACCGCGTCGTGGGCGGCCTGCCAGAACTCCTCCGGGCCGTCGTGCGGGCCGGTCATCATCCGCTGGGTGAGCAGCACGGCGACCAGGTCCAGCGACGGGTCGCAGTAGGCGGTGGTGCCGGTGCCGCCGGTCCAGCCGAACCGGCCGGGCGTCGTCCAGGGGTCGGTGACCTCGAGGGTGAGCTCCAGGTTGCCGGTGGCCCAGGTGCGACCGGGGCCGAGGAAGGCCTGCGCGGCCGCGCGCTGCGGACCGGTGAGCCCGTCGTGCAGCACGTCCGCGGCGCGCACCCCGGCGGGCAGGGCGTCGTCGGCGACCGCGCCCAGGAAGGCGCAGACGTCGGCCGCGGTGCCGACCAGCCCGCCGCCGAGGGAGGGGAAGACCGGGGCTGCGGACCACACGCCGTCGGCCGGGTCGAGCACGTCGAGACCGGCGTCGGTAGGCGCGTACTGCACCGGCAGCGGGCGGCCGGTGCGGAAACCGGTGCCGGTGAGCCCGAGCGGCCCGGTGACCCGCTCGGCCAGCAGCTCCGGCAGCGGCCGGCCGGCGGCGCGGGCGAGCAGGACGCCGAGCAGGTCGCTGCCGGTGTGGTACCGCCACCCCTGCCCGGGCTGGTCGGCCAGCGGCAGCGCTGCCAGCCTCGCGACCCAGGTGTCCGGGTCGTGCCGGGGCGGCAGCGGGCCCGGGCTGACGCCCCGCTCCCACATCGCGTGCGCCAGCGGTGACTCGTCCATCAGCAGGCCGGCGCCGCAGGTCATCCGCAGCAGGTCCCGCACGGTGACCGGCTGCTCGGCCGCGACGGTGTCGGTCAGCTCGGCGCCGGGGTGCCGCAGCACGCGGGGCGCGGCGAGCTCGGGCAGCCACCGGGCGACGTCGTCGTCGAGGCCGACGGTGCCGTCGGCGACCAGCGACAGCGCGAGCACCCCGCCGAACGGCTTGGTCACCGACGCCAGCCGGAACGGCGTCGCCGGGGTCACCGGGTCGCCGCCGCCGACGGCGAGGGTGCCGGTCGCGTGCACCGCCGTCGTCCCCGCGTGCCGGACGGCGACGACGGCGCCCGGGTAGCGGCCCGCGGTGACCTGGTCGTCGACGAGGGTGAACAGTTCGTGGGTCCTCATGGCGACGGGGACCGGCCGGGCCCGCCGGACTCATCGGTGAGACCGGTGGCGACGGCGTCGGCGGTCGAGGTCAGTGCCGACACCCAGCCGGGCAGCCCCTCGCGGGAGAACCGGACGCGCGGCATGGCCAGCGAGATGGCCGCGGCACCACCGGGCACGGCCACGCCGACCGCCGTCAGCCCGGCCTCGGTGGCCTGGTCGTTCAGCGCGAACCCGCGGCGGCGAACCGACCTCAGCCCCCGGTGCGCCCGCTCGGCGTCCTCCGGGGCGAGCCGGGACAGCACCCCGGCCAGCACATCGGCGTCCAGCGTGGCCAGCAGCGCCTTCCCCGCCGCGCTGCGGTGCGCCGGCAGCGACCGGCCGGCGCGGTCGCCCACCCTCAGCACGGCGTCGCACTCGACCGTTGCCACGAACCGGACATCGACCCCGGCGCGCACGACGAGGTGCGCGCTCTCCCCCTGCGCCGCCACCAGCTCCCGCAGGTGCGGCAGCGCCACCGCATGCAGCCGGGATACCGGTGCGGCCGGTGCGGCCGGTGTACCGAGCTGCGGGCCGGCCGCGTAGCGACGATCGGGCAGCTGGACGGCGAAGTCGCGGTGCACCAGGGCGGCCAGCAGGCGGTGCGCCGTCGAGGGGGCGGTCCCGAGCCGCGCCGCGGCGTCGGTCAGCCGCAGCGGGCCCTCGTCGCGCAGCACCGTCGCCAGGAGCAGCGCGGTGTCGACGGAGCTGACCCGGTAGGACGGTTCGTTCCGCATGGCAGAAATGACTGTGCCAGCCCGGACCGCCCGACGCACCGTGGGGCGTGCAGTTCTACCTCGACGGCTACCGCCCCGGAGACCCCCTCGTCGCCCCGCCAGCACCCGGGGTGGCCGACCGCGGCGCGGAGCTGCCCGACCACACCGACGTCCTGGTGGTCGGGGCCGGTCCGGCGGGGATGGTGCTGGCCGCCCAGCTCGCCCGCTTCCCCGAGCTCGACCTGCTGGTCGTCGACCGCCGGGGAGGTCCCCTCGCCGTCGGCCAGGCCGACGGCGTCGCGTGCCGCACCGTGGAGGTGTTCGAGGCCCTGGGTCTGGCGGACCGGTTGCTGGCCGAGGCCTACTGGGTCAACGAGGTCGCGTTCTGGCGCCCCGACCCGGCCGACCCGTCGCGGATCGTGCGGACCGGGCGGGTCCCCGACACCGAGGAGGGCCTGTCGGAGTTCCCGCACGTCATCGTCAACCAGGCCCGGATGCTGGCCTGGCTGCGCGAGGACCTGGACCGGCAGCCCGGCCGGCCCGCTGTCCGGCACGGCTGGACCGTCGCAGGACTGGCCGTCGACGACGGCGACCCGGACGGCTACCCGGTGACCGTCGAGCTGACCGGGCCGGCCGGCACCGCCCGCGTGCGCGCGCGCTACGTGGTGGGCTGCGACGGGTCCCGCAGCGCCGTCCGCACCGCGATCGGCCGCGAACTGCGCGGTGACCGCACCGACCAGCGGTGGGGTGTGATGGACGTGCTGCCGGTGACCGACTTCCCGGACATCCGGCTCAAGGCGACCGTGCACTCGCACGCCGAGGGCAACGTCCTCGTCATCCCGCGCGAGGGCGGCTACCTCGTCCGCTTCTACATCGAGCTGGACCAGGTCCGGGACGCCGGCGAGGTGGACCCGGTCCGGCTCACCGAGATCGCCAACCGCATCCTGCACCCCTACACCGTCGAGGTCCGCGACGTCGGCTGGTGGTCGGTGTACAAGATCGGCCAGCGGCTGTGCGACCGGTTCGACGACGCACCGGACGACGGCTCCCGTGCCCCCCGGGTGTTCATCGCCGGCGACGCCTGCCACACGCACAGCGCCAAGGCCGGCCAGGGAATGAACGTGTCGATGCACGACGCCTGGAACCTGGGCTGGAAGCTGGCCGCCGTGCTACGGGGCGTCGCCCCGCCCGAACTGCTGCACACCTACACCGCCGAGCGGCAGGTCGTGGCGCAGGAGCTCATCGACTTCGACCGCCGCTTCGCCGCGCTCTTCAGCCGGCCGCCGGAGGAGTCCGACCCCGGGGAGTTCGAGCGCTACTTCGTGCAGCAGGGCCGGTTCACCGCCGGGGTCGCCACCCGGTACCGGCCGTCGCCGATCACCAGTGCCGACGCCCACCAGGAGCTGGCCACCGGGTTCGGGGTGGGCACCCGGTTCCACTCCGCCCCCGTCGTCCGGCTGGCCGACGCCCGGCCGGTGCAGCTGGGCCACGCGGCCCGGGCCGACGGCGCCTGGCGGCTGTACCTGTTCGCCGACCGCGACGGCAGCGCGCTGCGCGCCCTGTGCGAGCAGCTCGCCGGGCCGGGGTCGGCGCTGCGGCGGCACACCCCGGCCGGCTGGGACCCTGACGCCGTGCTGGACGTCCGGGCCGTCCTGCAGCAGCACCACCACGACGTCGAGGTGGGCTCGCTGCCCGCGGTGCTACGCCCGGTCAAGGGGCCGCTGGGCCTGGTCGACCAGGAGAAGGTCTACTGCCCCGACACCCGTGCCGGCGACGTGTTCGACCTGCGAGGCGTGGACCGGGACGGCTGCGCGGTGCTGGTCCGGCCCGACCAGCACGTCGCGCACGTGCTGCCGCTCACCGCCCACGCGGAGCTGACGGCCTTCCTGGCCGGCGTCCTCCGGCCCGTCTGAGCCCGCTCAGCCCAGGACGAGCCCGACCACCCCGGCGGCGACCAGCAGCACCCCGACCACGGCTGCCGGCCGCAGCCGGACCTCCCGGCCCAGCAGCAGCCCGACCGGCAGGACGACGACCGGCACGGCGGCGGAGACGACCACCGCGACGGCCACCGGCACGGTGCGCGTGGCCGCGACCAGGCAGGTCTGCGCGCCGATGGTGAGCAGGCCGGACAGCACCCAGAGCCGGCGCCCCACCGGGTCGGCCCGGCGGACGGCGCCCAGCAGCCGGCCCCGGTCCCGCTCGACCAGCGCGAACGCCAGCAGCCCGGCGGCCGCGCCGAGCAGGCTGCCGGCCACCGGCTCGGCCCAGATCCCCACCCCGGCGCCGCGGGCCACGTTGCCCAGGCCGTAGGTCGCCGCGCCCAGCAGCGCCACCGCCGTCCCCGGCAGCAGCCAGGACCGCCGCTCCCCGGGCGTGCCGGGGACCCGGGTCACCAGCACCAGCCCGACCACGACGGCGGCGCCGGGGACGAGGGCGACGAGGGGCAGGGACTGGCCCAGCAGCGCCCAGCCGGCCAGGGCCGCGAACACGGGGTTGCTGGCCTGCAGGGTGGCCGCCCGGGTCGGGCCGATCGCGGTGATCGACCGGAAGTAGGCGCGCCGGCCGGCGTAGGAGGTGAGCAGCCCGCCGAGCGCGAACAGGCCCACCGCCGGCCAGCGGACGGCGGTGGGCGGCCCGGCGAGCAGCAGCTGACCGGCGAGGAGCACCGCCGCCCCGACCACGTTCGCGACCAGGGCGACGGCGAACCCGGCCGCCTGCTCCAGCCGGGCCGACGCGGCCGGCACGAGCAGCACGTTGACGCTGAACAGCAGCAGCGAGGCGACCGCCAGGGCCTCACCCACCGGTCACGGGCTACAGGCCACGGACGAGGAAGTCCCAGACCGCGCCCAGCGCGCGGTCGTTGTACACGTGCTCCCGCTTGGCCAGCGACTCCGCCGGTGGCGACCAGGTCGGCCAGCCGCCGGCGGTCTGCGTCAGGATCTGCTGCCGGCAGGCCTGCTCCAGCACCACGGCGGCCACCGTGGCCATCCGCACGTCCGGCCCCACCGCGACGATGCCGTGGTTGACCAGGAACACCGCACGCGCCTGCCCCAGCACCAGCGCGACCGAGCGGCCCAGCTCGCGGGTGAGCACGAGGTCGGCGGTGTCGGTGAACCGCGGCACGCCCGGGGGGACGAAGAGGTTGGCCGCGTGGCTGACCGGCCGCAGCTCCTGCCCCGTCGCCGCCAGGGCCACCGCGTGCGGGGGATGGGTGTGCACGACCCCGCCGACGTCGGGCCGGGCGGCCATCACCTCGGTGTGGATGGGGTACTCGCTGTGCCGGGTGCCGTCGCCCTCGAGGACCTCGCCGTCGGGCGACACCAGGTGCACCCGGTCGGCGGTGACCTCGCCCAGCCCCCACTCCGCCGTCTTCAGCCACACCCCGCGGCCCTGCGGGTCGCGGGCCGACGAGTGCCCCCAGATGAGGTCGTCCTGGCCGGCGGCGGCGAGCACGCGGCAGGAGGTGGCCACGTCGTCGCGCAGCTGGTCGGTGGGGGTGCTCACGGGGTCTCCGTCCGTCGGGCGCGGGCCCGGCGGACGCCGGGCCTCAGAGCAGCAGCCGGTCGATCTCCTCGACGGCGGCGAACAGGTGGTCCAGGGCGTCGCGGCGGACCTGCGGGGTGAACCGGCTGACCGGGGCCGAGGCGTTCACCGCCAGGCGCGGGGAGTGCCGGGCCGGGAGCGCCACGGCGACCGACGCCACGCCCTCCTCGCTCTCCTCGTGGCTGGTGGCGAAGCCCTCCGCGCGCACCTGCGCCAGCACGTCGAACAGCTCGGTGCGGGTGGCGATCGAGTGCGGGGTCAGCTGGGCGAGCTGCTCGTCGGGGTAGAGGGCCAGCAGCTGCACCTCGGTGAGCCCGGCCAGCAGCGCCTTGCCGTTGGAGGTGCAGTGCGCCGGGATGGACCGGCCCAGCCGGCCACCCACGCGCAGCGCCCGGCTGCTCTCGATCGAGTCGATGAAGTGCACGTCGGCGCCCTCGAGCCGGCCCAGGTGCACGGTCTCCTGCAGGTCGGCGTTGAGCTTCTCCAGCACCGGACGGGCGCGCGCCCGCACGTCCAGCCGCCGCAGCACCCCCATGGCCAGGCCGTCGAGGGTGGGGCCGGCGACGTAGCCGCGGGTGGTCGCGTCCTGCCGGACGAACCCGCGGAACTGCAGCATCGCTAGCAGCCGGTGCGCCGTGGAGGACGCGACGCCGAGGTACTGGCTGACCTCGGTCAACCGCAGGGAGGGCCGTCCGCCCAGCAGCAGCAGGACCTTGAGCGCGTTGTCGACCGACTCGATCGGGTACTGCGGCGGAGCGCCGTGCTCGGGCGCGGGCGGGAACTGGGCTCCGTCCATGCCCGCAGCCTAGGTGGCCGACGATCACGGCAGGTTCGCCAGTTCGTGCCGCCACGCGGTGGCGTGGTTGAACCCCGCGCCGAGGTCGGGCAGCTCGGCCATGTCCTCGGCCGGCAGGTCGACCAGCGTCCCCCCGGCCGAGACCACGGCGAGCTCCAGCCGGGCCAGCCGGTCCACCGACAGCGCGTGCAGGACCGCCTCCGGCACCGAGGCGCCGGCGCTGGTGAGCCCGTGCCCGCGCAGCAGCACGACGGGGCGGTTCCCCATCGCCGCCACCATCTCCGCCGCCAGCCGGCGGTCGCGGACCAGCACGCCCCGCGGGTAGACCGGGACGCCGCCGGCGGCCAGCTTCGTGCCCGGCATGTCGAAGGCCCCGACGACGGGGCGGACGGCCAGACCGGCGAGGTCGGCGGTGACGACGGCCGGCGGGTGGGCGTGCACCACGGCGGACACCTCGGGCCGGGTGCGCAGCACCTCGGCGTGCAGGGGCAGCTCGTTGGGCGGCGCCCACTCCCCCAGCTCGCCGTCGTCGCCGGGCTCGCCGTCCAGGGTGACCAGGTGCACGTCCTCGGGGGTGGTCCACCGCAGCCCGCGCTCCTGCGGGCCGCGGCAGCGGACGAGCAGGCGCTCGTCGTCGACCCGCAGGCTGACGTGCCCGAGGAAGCCGTCGGCCAGCCCCCGGGCTGCCAGCACCCGGCAGGCGTCGGCGACCAGCTGCCGCTCGGCGACCAGGGTGCTCACGCCGCCACCCTGGCCGCGGGCAGCGCGGCGAGCTGCGCCAGGGCGTCGGCCGCGGTCGCGCCGGCCCCCAGGAGCCGGCGGCACAGCACGAGCGCCTTGGGCCAGTTCACCGTCACCGCGCCGAGCAGCCGGCCCTCGTCGTCGGTGTAGACCGCGGCGGCCCGGGCGGCGTCCCCGGTCAGGGAGCCGACCAGCTCGTGCCGGGCCGCGCGGGCGGGCCGGCCCACGATCTGGATCCTCCAGTCGTACTGGTCGCTCCAGACGTACTCGACGGGGGCGTGCGTGCGCAGGTCGTCGGGGTGGGCGATGTTGTGCGCGGCCACGACCGCGGAGTCCACCGCGTTGGTCCAGTGCTCCACCCGCAGGTGCTCGCCGTGGCCGGGGTGGTACCAGCGGGCCAGGTCGCCGACGACGAGGACGTCGGGGGCGTCGACGGCGCGGCAGTGCTCGTCGCAGGTGACCCCGTTCTCCACCAGCAGCCCGGAGGTGGCCAGCCAGCCGTCGTTGGGGGTGGCCCCGATGCCGACGACCACGGTGGCCGCCGGCAGCGTCGTCCCGTCGGTCAGCGCGACCGCGAGGTCCCCGGCGACCCCGGTGACGGACTCGACGCCGGTGCCGAACCGGGTGACCACCCCGTGCCGGTGGTGCAGCCCGGTGAAGTGCTCGCCGAGCTCGGCACCCACGACGCGGCCGATCGGGCTGGGCAGCGGGTCCACCACGGTCACCGCGCGGCCCAGCGCGGAGGCCGTGGCGGCCACCTCGGCCCCGATGAACCCGCCGCCGACCACCACGACCGGCCCCTCGTGGTCCAGGCCGGCGCGCAGCGCCCGGGCGTCGGTGAGGCTGCGGACGACGTGCACCCCGGACTCGACCGGCCACGGCGAGGGCCGCGCCGCGGCGCCGGTGGCCAGCACGACGGCGTCGAAGCCCAGCACCGACCCGTCGGCCAGGTGCACCTGCCGGCCGGCCACGTCCAGGCGCTCGGCCGCCGACCCGAGCCGCAGCTCGACGTCGAGCTCGGCGGCCCGCTCGGCGGTCAGCAGCCGGATCCGGTCGGTGTCCCAGGCGCCGGCGAGGAACTGCTTGGACAGCGGGGGCTTGTCGTAGGGCAGCTCGGGCTCGGCGCCCACCAGCACGACGCGGCCGGTGAACCCCTCGCTGCGCAGCGCCTGCACGGTGCGGACGCCGGCCACCGAGGAGCCGACGACGACGACGGTCGACACGGGTCAGTCCTCGACGCGGAGCGCGTCCACGGGGCAGCTGCGGGCGGCCTCCTCGACCCGGGCGCGGTCGCCCTCGGGGATCTCCTGGGTGAGCAGCACGACCACGCCGTCGTCGTCGATGTCGTAGACGTCGGGTGCGCCGGTGATGCAGTTGCCGTATCCCTGGCAGGCCTCGTGGTCCGCCGTCAGCCGGGGCATGGTGGGTCCTCTCGATCGGGGGGTCAGGAACGCTTGCGCGGGGCGGCGACGCCGGCGCCGCCGTCGGGGTGCAGGGCGCCGCCGGTGATGCCGCGGGCCCGGCGCGAGGCCAGGAACACGTAGCTCCAGGCGTGGTCCTCGCCGGAGAGCGCCACCTGCAGCGGGACGCGGGCGGCCAGCTCGTCGGCGCGCCCGGGGGTGTCGCCCAGGCTGCGGTCGGCCGCGCCCAGGCTGGCGGGGCCGCGCAGGTCGGTGCCGAGGGTCCCCCCGGGGGCGACGCCGACGACGCGGACCTCGGGGGCCAGGTCGTGGGCCAGGGCGGTGACCAGTCCCCGGACGGCGAACTTCGACGACAGGTAGAGCACCCCGCCCCGGCCGGGGTAGTAGGACGAGGTCGACTCGGTCAGCAGCACCACGCCGTCGCCGGCGGCCTGCAGGTGCGGCAGTGCCGCCTTCACCGACTGCAGGTGGGACAGCACGTTGGTGCGGAACACCTCGTCGAAGGCGGTGTCGAGCACGTCGGCGTCCAGGTCGACCAGGCTGCGGTAGTAGTCGAAGACCCCGACGCAGTTGACCAGCACGTCCAGGCCGCCGAACGCCTCGACCGCGGCCGACACGGCGGCCTCGTTGGCCTCCCGGGTGACCGCGTCGCCGGTGGTGACCGGGACACCGGCCCGCTCGGCCCGCAGCGCGGCGGCCTTGGCCGGGTCGCGTTCCAGCACGGCGACCCGGGCCCCCTCGGCGAGGAAGGCGTCGACGACTGCCCGGCCGATGCCGGAGCCGGCCCCGACGACGAGGGCGCGCCGGCCGTCCAACCAGCCGTCGCTCACTGGCTGCCGCCCTCGAGGGTCTCCGGTCCCCCGCCCTCGCGGACGGAGCCGTCGGTGACCACCCCGGCGCTGGCCTCGGGGATCAGCGGCCCGAACGGGTTGCCGATCATCGCCGAGAAGGTGGCGGTGCCCTGCCAGGTGAGCGCCTCCACCTGCATCGGGTCCAGCGCCACCCACTGGCCCGACTTGGGCGCCTCGACCAGCAGCCGCGACCCGTTGCGGGTGTCGACCAGGCGGACGGTCACCTCGGCGAACTCGTTGGCGATGGTCAGCGGTTCGCCGCGGGCGCCGGCCAGCAGCGCCGCGTGCTCGAGGGCGGCCCGGCGGGCGGCCGCCGCGTCGACGTCCTCGCCCTCCCAGGACAGCGGCTCGCGGGGGGCGCTCACAGGAAGATCGCCAGGTTCTGCATGCGCATCACCGCGTCGTCCACGGAGATGACCCGGCGGGCCAGCATCCAGCGGCCGTCCACCAGCCGCAGCAGGTCCTCGCGGCCGGCCGACACGAAGGACCCCTCGCGGACGTCGCCCCGGCTGCGGAACAGCAGCGTGGCCGACTCGACGACCAGGTGGTCGTCGGTGTCGGTGGCGAAGGTGCGCACGTTGGTCAGGTGGTGCCGCAGCCGGGACGGCGGGTCCTCGGTCCAGGCGTGCTCGGTGAGGAACCGCGCCACCCGCCGGGACAGGGAGTACTTGTCCTCGTCGAAGTGCGCCATGCCCCGGGCCGTGTCGTACCCGGCACCCAGCGCGGTCGTGACCCGCACCGGCATCAGGTAGTGCACGTCGTCGGTGATCAGCCCCAGCCACTCCTCGTAGCCCTGCGCGTCGAGCAGCCACGCCTCGTCGACCAGCCAGCGGTGGGCCTCGAGGTGGCGAGGGTCGTCGAAGGGCAGGCTGCGCCCGGTGCGCTGCACCCGCGACGCGTGGGCGCCCAGCGCCGACTGCTCGCTCAGCGTCCCGCTCATGCCTGCGCCACCGCCTCGCCGGGGACCTCGACGTCGGAGGCCTGCGGGGACGTGCGGCCCTGGTCGTCGACGGCGCCGCTGCCCTGCGCGCCGACCGTGAGCGTCGCGGCCCGCACCGGCGGCCGCTCCAGGTCGTCGGCCCACCGGTTGAGCAGCGCCCGCTGGTTGTGCTCGGAGTACCCGGTGCGCGCCTCGCCCGGGCCGTGGAAGGCGTCGGGGCCCAGCGGCGGGGTGACCGGCTCGTCGTCCTCCAGGATGCCCATCCGGCTGTTGAGCAGCAGCCGCCGGGCCATCGAGCCGGCGGCGGTGTTGGTCAGCGACACCCAGTTCTCGACGTCGTCCTGCTCGAACATGCCGGTCGACCCGAAGCACATCAGGTAGGCCTTGTAGCTCAGTGCCTTGAACTCCTCGGGCGCCTCGGCGTCGACGGCGAACCAGGAGAGGACCTCGGTCTCGTCCTCGCTGATCGGCTGCCACTGGCGGATGGAGATGAAGGGCAGCACGTCGTCGGACTCGGCGACCCGGGGCCAGTTGTGCACGAAGGACAGGTTCGGGTAGACCGACGCGGCGCTGATCATGAAGCCGTCGTCGCCGATGACCTGCAGCTGCTCGGGCGAGAGCTGCTCCTTCATCCGGTCGACCATCTCCTGCGGGTAGCCGACGTAGCGCAGCCGCTGGTCCAGGTCGCCGTCGGGCAGCTTGTAGGTGGTGCCGCCACCGGCGCCGGCCCAGTAGGTGGCGCCGTCCTTGCGCTTCTCGGCCTTGGGCTCGCGGAACAGGCCGATCTCCACGACCGAGGTGTGGGTCTGCGGCGTGTGGTACATGTCGCCGGCGAAGTTCTCCGCGCCGATCTTCCAGTTGGCCTTGACCCGCCAGCGCTGCGGCCCGCGCAGCTCGATGCCCGAGGCCGACTGCTTGGTGTAGTAGTCCAGGTAGAAGCGGAAGTCCCCCAGGAACTCCTCCAGCGGGGGCGCCTCCGGGTCCATGGAGACGAAGATCATCCCGTTGTAGGTCGCCAGGTTGGGCGCGGGCAGCAGGCGCTGTCCCTTGCGGGCGAAGCCGGCCTCGCCGCCGTAGGCGTCCTTGTGGAACGGCAGCCCGACGATGCGGCCGTCGTTGCGGTAGGACCAGCCGTGGTAGGGGCAGCGGAAGTGGCTGGCGTTGCCGACCTCGGCCCGGCAGACCTGCATGCCGCGGTGCAGGCACATGTTGAAGTGGGCGCGGATCTCGCCCTGCTCGTCGCGGGTGACGATGAAGGAGTCCTCGAGCACGCGGCGCACCACGTAGTCACCGGGCTGCGCGATCTCCGACTCGTGGCCCACGAACACCCAGGCCCGGGAGAAGACTCGCTGCTTCTCCAGCTCGAAGACCTCGCGGTCGTTGTACACGTGCGCGGGGATCATCCCGCGGCGGACGTCGGCGATGACGCCGGTCTGGTCGGTCACTCGTGCCGCCCTCTTCCTCTGCTCAACAGAATGTCTCTCTTTCCAGTAGAGCGTGCTGCCCGGTCCGCGTCAACCGGTCAGTCCAGGACGACGGTGACCGCCTTGGTCTCGGTGTAGGACAGCAACTCGTCGACCGACTCCTCCCGCCCGACACCGGAGGCCTTGACCCCGCCGAAGGGCAGACCCCAGTAGTGCCGCGAGGCCCCGTTGACCCAGACGTAGCCCGCCTGCAGGTCGGCGGCCATCCGGTGCGCCCGGGTGACGTCGGAGGTGAAGACGCCGGCGGTGAGCCCGTAGGCGGTCCGGTTGGCGATCGCCACGGCCTCGGCCTCGTCGGCGAAGGTGAGCACCGACAGCACGGGTCCGAAGACCTCCTCGACCGCTGTGGGGTTGTCCGGCGCCATCGGGCCCAGCACGGTCGGTGCGACGTACCAGCCCTCCTCGCCGACGGTGCCCGGCCGCCCTCCGCCGGCGAGCACCGGCGCCCCGGCCGCGGTGGCCGCCTCGATCGCCCGCAGCGACTTCTCGTACTGCGCCCGGTCGACCAGGGGCCCCATCTGGGTGCCCTCGGCCAGCGGGTGGCCAACCCGGATGGCCCGGACCTGCTCGACCACCGAGGCGAGCACCTCGTCGGCGACCGACTCGTGCAGCAGCAGGCGACTGGTGGACCCGCAGGACTGCCCGGCAGTCGCCGTGAAGTTCATGCCGAACACCGCCGCGTCGGCCGCGCGCGCCAGGTCGGCGTCGGGCATCACCACCAGCGCGTTCTTGCCGCCCAGCTCCAGGCTCACGTGCTTGACCCCGTGCTCGGCGGCCTGCCGCTGGATGAGCCGCCCGGTGGGCTCGGCGCCGATGAAGCCGATCCGGCGGATCAGCGGGTGGGCCACCAGCGCGGCCCCGGTCGTCGCGCCCCGGCCGCTGACCACCCCGCACAGGTCCGGCCCGAACACCTCGGCGGCCAGCTCGGCCATCCGCAGGGCCGACAGCGGCGTCTGGTCCGGCGCCTTGAGGACGACGGCGTTGCCGGCGACCAGCGGCGCCGCGACCTTGCCGGCGGCGAAGAACAGCGGGTGGTTGAACGGCACGATCCGGCCCACCACGCCGTAGGGCTCCTGGGTGGAGTAGTGCAGGTTGCCCGACAAGGGGTAGGTGGACCCGCCGAGCGCCAGCGCGTGGTCGGCCATGATCTCCAGCAGCACGGCGGCGGCGTCCACATCGGCCCGCATGACCGCCAGCGGGAAGCCGGCGTCCAGCGCGTCGAGGGTGGCGAGCTCGCCGGTGTGCTCCCGCAGCAGCGCGGCGAACTCGCGCACCCGCCCGGCCCGGGCGCGGGCCGGCAGCCGCGCCCAGGCCCGCTGGGCCTCCCCGGCCGCGCGGACGACGGTGTCCACCTCCGCGGCGGAGCAGTCGGGGGCGTCGGTCATCGGTCGACCGGTCGTCGGATCCTCGACGTCGTACCGGGCAGCCGTCGGGAACGGGCGTCCGCCGAGCTGGATCTCGGGGCGACGGTCGAGCAGGGTCGTGGCAGTCCGCAGGTCGGTCACGCGGTGTCCTCCGTGGTGGTCGGGGCATGGGCGTCGCGGCGGCGGGTCAGCGGTGCAGGACGCCGCCGTTCACGCTGAGCGTCTGGCCGGTGATCCACCGGCTGTCGTCGGAGAGCAGGAAGGCGACCACGCCGACCATGTCGTCGGGCTCGGCGTCGCGGTGCAGCGCCTGCGCGGCCTGCATGGCGGTCCGCTGCTCGGGGGACACGGTCGAGCGCGGCACCTCGGTGTAGGTGGGACCGGGCGAGATCGAGTTGACCCGGATCCGGTCGCCCCCGAGCTCGTGCGCCATCGCGTGGGTCATGCCGGTCACCCCGCCCTTGCTGGCGATGTAGTGCAGGTAGCCGGGCCGGCCGAGCCACACCGCGTCGGAACCCACGTTCACCACGCTCGCCCCCTGCCCGACCCGAGCACCCTCCCGGAGGCCGGGCAGCAGCGCGCTGGTCACGAGCCAGGGGCCGCGCAGGTTGACCGCCATCAGCCGGTCCCACTCAGCAGCCGGGATCTCCCAGAACGGGCGCATGGTGATCGTGGAGAAGATCGCGGCGTTGTTGACCAGTCCGTGGACCGCCCCGAACCGCGATGCGACGGTGTCGGCGAAGACCGCGACCGCCCCCGGGTCCCCGACGTCGAGGGCCGCGAACGAGGCCGCCCCTCCCGCCGAGACCAGCTCGTCGACGACGGCGGCCCCCTTCCGCTCGTCCAGGTCCGCCACGACGACCGTGCCCCCGTCCGCGACGACCCGCTGCGCATAGGCGCGGCCCAGACCCTGCGCACCCCCGGTGACGACGACGACCCGGTCCTGCAGCACGGCACTCACCGGTCCACCACCGCCACGGCCCGGGTCCGGCCGGACGGCTCGTCGCCCGGGACGATCTCCGACTGCAGCAGGGTCAGGCACCCCGGGCAGAACGTCTGCCGGAGCACCACGGGCCGGTCGGCGAAGTGGCCGGCGTCGGCCCGGACCGAGGGCCCGGCGGTCCGGGGGTCGGACTCCCGCACCCGGGCGTCGCGCAGCGGTTGCCTCGCGACCCCGACAGCGGCCCCGCAGTGCCGACAGCTCACCCCGCCGCCGTCGTCCTGCACCAGGTTCTCGTCGATGTGCACGGTCATGCCGGGACCTCCTCGGTGTCCAGCCCGGCCCGGCTGCGGCGCAGCGCGTCCCGGCGTGCGGTGGTGGCGCCGTCGTCGACGGCGCCCCGGTCGTCGAGCACCACTCCGTAGACCTCGGACGCACCCCCCGGGGAGACCTTGTGGGCGGCCACGTCGTCGGCCACGGCGGCCGGGTCGCGTCGGAGGGGGTCGCCGTACCCGCCCCCGCCCTGCCAGTGGGTGAAGTAGACGTCGGCCGGACCCAGATCGGTCTCGTGGTGGGTGGGCACGAGGTCGGTGGTCCCCGCCAACTCGTCGAGGGACGCCGGGATGCGGCCGGCGGCGAACCTCGCGTGCACGTCGGTGTCCCGCACGAGGACGTCGTACTGGGTGCCGGCCGGCAGGCCACCGGCCAGACCCCCCGCCAGGGGCAGGGCCTTGCCCGGCGCCGACACGACGAGGTGGACCCCACCCAGCGGGCTGTCGTGGGGGATGAAGCAACTGGACGCACCCACCCCACCGCGGTGCCGCCCCGGGCCGCCCGAGTCGGGCTCCTCGCGGCGCCAGAGGTACAGCATGGGGAAGGCGAACTCGTTCATCTCGACGTCGGCCACCCGGCCCATCGGGATGCAGGCCAACCCTCCGGTGTCCACCCCGTCGGAGTCGGAGCGGGCGCCGAGCCCCCCGGCCATGGAGTCGCACAGCATCGTGACGAAGCCACCGCCCCGCTGGTCCACCCCGGCGAGCAGCGCGAAGTCCCAGGTGCCGCAGCACACGCTCATCAGCCGCTTGCGGTGCTCGGGGTGGGTGTCGAGCATCCCGGCCAGGCACTCGGTGGCCACGTTGGTGGTCGCCCACCCCGACGCCACCGACGCCTTGCCGATCCCGGCCGGGAAGGTGCAGTTGTTGATCGTCCCTGGTTCGCTGATGATCTCGACGCAACGGTAGATCCCGCCGCAGGCCCACGGGATGTCCCCGCAGACCATGGTGAGCAGAACGGGCATGATCCCGCCGCGCAGGCCGGCGAACGTGCAGTTGATCAGCCCGTCCACCTGCGGGTCGGTGCCGGTGAAGTCGAAGACGAGCCGGTCGTCGGTCTTGGTCAGCGTCAGCACGATGCGGTAGATCCCCCGGTCCCCCGAGCGCGCCGAGTCCTGGTGGGCGACCGAGCTCCACGAACCGTCCGGGATCTCGCGGAGCTTGGCCCGCAACCGCTGCTCCGCGTCGTCCATGGTCCGGCGCATCACCGCCTTGACCACGTCGGCCCCGTACTTGGCGCACAGCGCCGTGAGCCGCTCGTGCGCGACGTTGTTCGCACCGATCTTGGCCCGCAGGTCGAGGGCGACGAGCTTGGGGACCCGGGACCGCCGCAACCAGACGTCCTCGACGTCGGTACGGATCTCACCGCCCTCCACGATCTTGATCGGCGGTGTGGGCAGGGACTCCCAGAAGACGTCGGTCGCCCCCACCGACCAGCTCCCCGGCGAGACCCCGCCCAGGTCGACCTGGTGGGCGACCGCACCGGTCCAGCAGAACAGCTCGCCGTCGACGAACAGGGGCGCGAAGAGGCTGGTGTCGTTCTGGTGCAGGCCCCCGCCGACCCAGGGGTCGTTGCACAGGAACATGTCCCCCGGTGCGATGCCCGGCCGCGCGCACCGGTTCCGCAGCGTCCAGTTGGCCGCCATGTCCAACGACGCGGCCAGCTCGGTGTTGTAGAGGCCGACCTGGACGACGTCGCCGACCTCGTCCATGATCGCGGCGTCGAAGTCGTTGCAGTCGGTCACCACCACCGACCCCGACATGCGCTTGAGCGCCTCGCCCATCTCCTCGGTGATGGAGGTCAGGCGGTGCCGCACGACCTCGTAGGTCAGCGGGTCCAGGCCCTCGACGACGGAGCTGGCGACGTCGTGCAGCCGGAGGGAGTCACCGACCGCGCGCCGGGTCTCCTCAGCTCCGACGGGGAGGTTGGCGAACTTCTCGGAACCGGCAACGGGGATGACGGGCACGTCAGCTGTCCTCTCGGGCCTGGGTGTAGCGGATGACGAGGTTGCCGAGCCGGTCGACCCGCCCGGTGCAGCCCTCCGGCAGGGCGACGGTGGTGGTGGGGGCCTCCACGACGGCGGGGCCGGCGATCTCGTGGCCCTCCGCCAGGTCCCGGTAGTCGTGGATGGCGGCGTCCTGCCAGCCCCGGCGCGCGTCGAGGAACACCCGCCGCCGGGACACCGGCCGGGCACCCCCCTCCGCCGCGCCGACCGGCGTGAGACGGGGTCTGATCGGCAGCACACCGACCGCCTGCGTCCGGTAGGTGATCAACTGCAGCCCGGCTTCCGCGAACCCCGACCCCTTGCCGTAGAGCTGCTCGTAGCGGTGGCCGAACGCCGCGCCGACGCCGGCCAGACCCGCCTCGTCGAGGTCCCCGGACGGCACAGCCGTGGCCACCTCCGCCAGCTGCATGGTGTAGCGGAGGTCGGCCTCCGACCGGTAGTCGACGTCGGCGAAGCGCAGCTGCTGGTCGGCCAACCGCTGATCGAGCTCGGCCCGCAGCTGGCCGAACGCGGCGTTGAAGTCGGCCGGGTCGGGCGGGAAGTTGGTCGGCGCGGACAGCTCGGCGGTCAGCACGATGTCCGAGGCGGCCAGTCCGTAGGCCGAGAACACGGCCGCGGTCGGCCCGAGGGGGACGACGACCTCGCTGATCTCCAGGTCGGCGGCGTAGCTGGCGCAGTGCATCGGGCCCGCACCACCGAAGGCGTAGAGCACGAAGTCGCGGGGGTCCTGCCCGGAGGTCACCACGACCTTGCGCACCAGGTCCGCGGTCTGCGCGTTCTGGATCGCGTAGACCGCCGCGCACGCCTCGTCCAGCGACAGCCCGAGCGGCTCGGCGACCCGGGTGCGGACGGCCTCGGCGGCCAGGTCGACAGACAGCTGCTTGCGACCGCCGAGGAAGTTGTCCGGGTTGACGATCCCGAGCAGCAGGTCGACGTCGGTGACGGTCGGCTCGGTCCCGCCCTCGCCGTAGCAGGCCGGCCCCGGGCGGGCACCGGCGCTGCGCGGCCCGACGTGGAGGTTCCCGCCTGCGTCCACCCAGGCGATCGCGCCCCCGCCCGCCCCGATGGTGTGCACGTCGACCATCGGCACGTTCAGCTGGTACTGGCCGAGCACCGTGCTGGTGGTGGAGACCGCCTCGCCGTCGACGACCAGACCGGCCAGGAACGTCGTCCCACCCATGTCCGTGGAGATGACGTTGCGGTGGCCCAGCTCGTCGGCGAGGCGGGTGCAGCCCACCACGCCACCGGTGAGCACCGAGCCGATGGTGGTGATCGCCCGGGACGGGGCGTCGGCGGAGTCGACGCACCCGCCCGAGCCCTGCATGACCAGCAGGGACCCGCCGAAGCCGAGGTCGCGCAGCTCGGCCTCCAGGGGCCTCAGGTAGTCCCGCAGGCGGGGGCCCACCTGGGTGTTCATGATCGTGGTGGCGCTGCGTGCGTACTCCCGGATGCGCGGGCTGACGTCGCTGGACAGCGCGACGTACCGGCCGGGTGCCTCCTCGGCCACGATCTCGCCGACACGCTGCTCGTGCGCCGGGTTCCGGAAGCTCCAGAGCAGGCTCACCGCGATGGCCTCGGCGCCGGCGGCCACGAGCTCCCGAACCGCGCGGCGGGTCCCCTCCTCGTCCAGCTCGACGACCACGGACCCCTTGTGGTCGATCCGCTCGTCGATCTCGCGGACCAGCTGCGGCGGGACCAGTGGCCGCGGCTTGTCGGTGCGGACCATGTCCTGCACCCGGTCCGCACCCAACCCGGCGTAGCGGCCCTCGAGGTTCATGATCGCGATGGAGTCCGCGTGGCCCCGCGTGGTCAGGAAGCCGACCCTGGCCACGTCACCGGTCACCAACGCGTTCAGCGTGGAGGTGGTGCCGTGGACGATGTAGTGCGTGTCGGCCAGGAGCGCGCCGGTGTCGATGCCGAGCTCGACGGACAGCTCGTCGAGGACAGCGAGGAAGCCACGGGCGAAGTCCGGTGGGGTGGACGGTGTCTTCACGCCGGCCACCCGCCCGCCGCCGTCCGCGACGAACGCGTCGGTGAACGTCCCGCCGATGTCGATGCCGATCACGTAGGGCATGCCGCCTCCTGGGCGCATCGAGGTGCACCGGCCCCCGGGGTCGGGGGCGGTGAAGGATCAGTGGGTCGGCAGGATGAAGACCAGCCAGGTGATGACCGGGGCGGTGACGACCATGGCCATGCCCCAGGCGAGCATCGTGCGGAAGAGGGGCCGGCGATCGGCCTCCGGTGCGTTGGCCAGCGTCAGGGCCCCGACCGAGGAGAACGGCGTCGAGTCGACGACGGTGGCCGACACGGCCAGCGCGATGACCATCGCGGTCACGCCGACCTCGCCCTGCACCAGGAACGGCACGGCGAGCGGGATGAGCACGCCCAGCAGGCCGGCCGAGGAGGCGAAGGCCGACGTGATCGCGCCGACGAGGCACAGCAGGAAGGCCGTCAGGAGCGGGTTGCCGAGCCCGGCGATGCCGTTGCCGACGACGTCGATCGTCCCGTAGCGCTGCAGGGCGCCTACGAAGGTGACGACGCCGCAGATCAGCAGGACGACCGACCACACGATGCGCCGGTCGGCCTGCTCGAACCGGTGCGGGAACAGCAGGTGCAGCAGCGCCGCCGCGATGAGGGCGAGGAACCCGATCTCCAGGTCGAAGACCAGCGCACCGACGGCCACGCCGAGGATGACGACCAGGGTGATGACCTGGTCCAGCCGCAGCGCGGTGCGCGCCGGGGCCACGTGGGGTGCCCGGGTGGCGGTGCGCGTGCCGCCGCCGGCGGCCAGGCCGGCCGCGGTCTGGTCCCCGCCCACCCCGGACACCACCGGGTCCTCGAGTCCGGGCTCCGTGCGGGCCTGCAGGTCACCGGCGGAGACGACGTGGTCCCGGCGCTGGCGGAGGAGGGTCCGGCCGCCGAACAGCAGGTAGATGACCACGGCCAGCCCGATGTTGTACGCGGCGTTGCCGAAGAACAGCTCGGCCGCCGAGACCTGCAGGCCGTTGGCGTCGGCGACCTGCCGGACGATGATCGCCAGCCCGTTGAGCGGGGAGAAGTTCCCCAGGCACGAGCCGTGCATGACCATCAGCGCGGCCATCCGCCGGTCGACGCCGTAGCGCTCACCGAGCCGCAGGCACAGGGGGGCCAGCATGGCGACCCCGGCCGGGCCGAGGGCGCCGGCCAGCGTGGGGACCGCGGAGAACCCGAAGATCAACCACGGCACGAGCGCCGGCCGGTCGCCGAGCAGGCCGATGGCCCGGTCGACCAGCCACTCCAGGGTCCCGTTCACGGCGGCCAGGCCGAAGAGGTAGGTCACCCCGACCAGCAGCACGAACAGGTCCGGCGGGAAGCCGGCGAGCAGCTCGTCGACGCTCTCGTTGGCGACGAGGGTCCCGATGAAGAAGGTGACGATGAGCGCGAGCGCGCCGATGTTGACCGGCCGCACGGTGCCGATGACGAACACCAGGACGAGCGCCACGACACCGATGACGTGGATGGACACGGGGGCTCCAGCCTGAGGGGAGGCGCCGACGGCGACTGCCGGGCGGCGGCGAACGCATCCGCAGGTTTTCTTTCTGCGCTGCAGAGGTCATTTCTGGCATAGTCGCCCCGAAGTGTCAACCGTCACAGCCCAACCCCCCGGAGGCCTCGTGGGAACGAACCCATCCATCCGCACCGGCAGCGACCTCGTGGTCGAGTGCCTGACCCGGGAGGGCGTCGAGCTGGTCGCCGGCGTGCCGGGGACCACGGTCATGGACCTCATCGACAGCCTGGCCAGGCAGGACACCATCCGGTTCGTGCACACCCGGCACGAGCAGGTGGCCGGGTTGATGGCCGACGGCTCGTCCCGGACGGGGCGCCTGGGCGTGGCGCTGGTCTCCCGCGGCCCCGGTGCCGCGAACGCGGCGATCGCGGTGCACAACGCCTACGACGAGTCCGTGCCGCTGCTGCTGCTGGTCGGGCAGGTCCCCGGCTCGATCACGGAACGCCGGTCATTCGAGGAGATGGACGTCGTCGCCACGTTCGCGCCCATGAGCAAGTGGGCCGTCGAGGTCCACCGGGCCGACCGCATCCCCGAACTGCTCCAGCGCGCCGTCCGCACCGCCGTCACCGGGCGGCCCGGCCCGGTGGTCGTCTCGCTGCCCCTCGACGTCCTGCAGGCCGAGGTCGACGACGGGCTGCGCCCGGCGCGCCGGGTCCGCGCCCACCCGCCGGCGCCCGCACCGGCCGCGGTGCAGAACGCGGTCGCGGTGCTCTCCGCGGCGGAGCGACCGGTGCTGGTCGTCGGTGGGGGCGCCACCGGCCGCACGGAGGAGGTGAGCCGGCTGGCCGACCGGCTCGCCGCGCCGGTCATCACCACCTGGTTGCGTCAGTCCCTGGTCTCCCACGACCACCCCGGCTTCCTGGGCGCCCTCGGGTACGGAGCGCACGAGGTCACCGAGGAGACCGTGCGGGAGGCCGATGTGTTGCTCGCCGTCGGGTGCCGGTTCTCGGAGTTCAGCACCAAGCGGTGGACGCTGGTTGGCCCGTCGGCCCGCATCGTGCACGTCGACGTCGACGCCACCGAGCTCGGCCGCGTGCACCTCCCCGAGGTCGGCATGGTCGCCGACGCGGGGCTGGCGGCCACCGCGCTGGCCGAGGCGCTCCCCCCGCCGCCGCCCGGCCGGGCCGGTCGGCTGGCGGGCTTGCGGGAGCGCTACCTGGCGGCGACGTCGCTGGACTCCCCCGCCCTGGCCGACGACGACCCGGCCGGCAAGGTCAGCAGCACCGCGCTGGTCCGGGCGCTGCAGGAGGTGGCCGACGCCCCGGGGTACCTGCTGGTGCAGGACGCGCCCAGCTTCGGCCCGTGGAGCCACCGCTACCTCCGGCTCCCGCGGCCGGGCAGCTTCGCCGGGTCCGCCGGCGGGGCGATGGCCTGGGGGTTCCCGGCCGGGATGGGCATGGCGCTGGCCCGCCCGGACCTCCGGGTGGTGACCGTCAGCGGCGACGGCAGCTTCTGGATGGTCGCCCAGGACCTGGAGACCGCGGTGCGCGAACGCATCCCCACCGTCAACGTGGTGGTCAACAACGACGCGTACGGCAACACCCGCGACCGGCAGCGCTCCGCGCACGGCGGCCGCTACCTCGGGGTCTTCTACGGCAACCCCGACTTCGCCGAGTTCGCCCGGTCGCTGGGGGCCTTCGGCGCCCGGGCGACCACCGACGAGGACGTGGCGCCGGCCCTGCGGGCCGCTCTGGACCAGGACCTGCCGGCCGTCGTGGAGGTGGTGCAGGACCAGATGTACGGCCTGCCGCCGGGCCTGCTGCCCCCGGCCGCCCGGTGAGCCGCCCCCAGCCGCCGCGCACGGCTGCTCCGCGCTGGCGGACCGCGCTGGTGGTGTGGGCCGGGCTCTTCCCGTTCTCCGTGCTCTACGGCCTCTGGGTCGCACCGGCGCTGAGCCACCTGCCGGTGGTCGTCCAGTCCCTGGCCAGCTCGGCCGTGCTCGTCCCGCTCGCCGTCTTCGTCGGCATCCCCGCCGTCACCGCGCTGCTCCGGAGGTTGCCGTGACCCGCCCCCACCTGACCATGGCCGTCCAGGCCTACGACCGGTTCCGCCCGCTGTTCGACGGCCGCGTGCAGGTCGCCGGGGTGGACCTGAACTGCCTGGACCTGCCGGTCGAGGAGACCTTCCACCGCATGGTGGCCCACCAAGAGTTCGACGTCGCCGAGCTGTCGCTGTCGACCTACGCGCTCACCCTCTCGCGCGGCGCGCCCTTCGTCGCCGTCCCGGTGTTCCCGTCGCGGGCCTTCCGGCACAGCGCCGTGTACGTGCCCACCGACTCCCCGGTCACCGAGCCGGCCCAGCTGGCCGGAGGCGTGGTGGGGGTGCCCGAGTACCAGATCACCGCCGCCGTCTGGGTGCGCGGCATCCTCGCCGAGCACCACGACCTGCCCGTGTCGGCGGTGCGCTACCGCACGGGCGGGCTGGACGCACCGGGCCGGGTGGAGAAGGTGCAGCTGGACCTCCCGGCCGACGTCGAGGTGGCGCCGATCCCGCCCGGCGCGACCCTGTCGCGGATGCTGGCCGACGGCGAGCTCGACGCCGTGCACAGCGCCCGCAACCCGGGCACCTTGGGCGCCGGCGTCCGCAGGCTGTTCGCCGACGCGCCCGCGGTGGAGGCCGACTACTTCCGGCGCACCGGGGTCTTCCCCGTCATGCACGTGCTGGTCATCCGGCGCGATGTGCACGAGCGGTACCGGTGGCTGGCGCAGGAGCTGGTCAAGGCCTGCGCGGAGGCAAAGCGGGTCGGCCTGGCCGGCATCGCCGAGACCGCGGCCCTGCCCTCGGCGCTGCCGTGGTCGTGGGCGGAGGCCGAGCGGACCCGGAAGGTGCTGGGCAAGGACTGGTGGCCCTACGGGCTCGAGCGCAACCGAACGACCCTCGACACGTTCCTCCGCTACTCCGCCGAGCAGGGGTTGGCGGCACGCAGGTACGACCCAGAAGAGCTCTTCGCCCCGGAGTCGCTCTCGTCGGTCGTGGTGTAGCGCGCACGGCTCGCGTGTCGACATGGCGACTCGTCGCCATGTCGACACCGGCTCGTGGGTCAGCAGGCGGGGACCACCGGGAGGCCGCGTGACAGCGCGCCCAGCCAGGCGCCGAACAGCGGCAGGCTCTGCGGCAGGCCGGTCACGTGCTCGGCGGGCAGCAGGTCCAGCCGGGTGGTCGCGCCGGCCGTGCACCAGGTGGCGTGCAGCTGCTGCGCCTGGCCCAGCGCCACGACCTCGTCGGCCGCGGCGTGCGACTGGTAGACGGGCACCGCCGGCGCCGGCCGGGCGCCGAGGTCGTTCGCGGCGACGACCACGGCGATGTCGGGCTCGGCCAGCAGCTGCTCGAGCGTGGATCCGTCGGCGGTGTAGTCCTGCACCGAGGTGAAGGCGCTGGCCAGCGTGCCGGGACCGCCGACGCACTCGGTGCGCAGCTGCGCCACCAGGGCCCGGCCGCGGTCGTTCAGCCGCTCGTCGAGCCGGATCGCCTCGGGGTAGGCGGCGTCCAGGCCGATGACGCCGAGGAGGCCGAAGTACGCGGCGGGGCCGCCGTCCAGGCTGCGGGCCAGGGCACCCAGGTCGGCCGGCACCCCGCCGACCGCTGCGCCCTGCAGGTGCAGGTCGGGGGCGTAGTCCGGGGCGAGCGAGGCGGCCCACGCGGCACCGCCGCCGCCCTGCGAGTAGCCCTGCAGCAGCACCGGGGAGTCGTCGGTGCTGCGCGCCCCGGGGACGGCGGACGCGGCGCGGGCCAGGTCGAGGACGGCGTGGGCCATCGCCGGACCGGTCGTGTAGGTCGGGGAACCACCGTTCAGGTAGCCGTCGTAGTCGGTGACGGCGACCGTCCAGCCCTGGGCCAGCCCGGCCGCGACCGAGGCCAGCTCGTACTCGGTGCCGGCGACGAACTGCCTGCTCGGCGCGCACTGCGGGCCCAGGCCCTGGGTGCCCGGCGCGATGGTCAGCACCGTGCCCGCGTTGCCGGACAGGGTCGGCGTGAAGACGGTGCCGGAGACGACCTGGGGCTCCCCGGTCGCCGAGGTGGAGGTGTAGAGCACCGTGGTGGCGGTGAACGGCAGCACGCCGGCCAGCGGGACGGCGGCCGGGCGGGTGCGCAGCACGGTGCCCGGTGCGCCGGTGGGTGCCGGCGGGTCGTAGAACGGGTCGACCTGCGCGGTGGGCGTCGGGACCACGGTGGCCGGGGTCAGCTCGGCGACGGCGGGGGCCGCCTGGGCGGGGGACGCGGTGAGCGCGAGGGCGCCGGCGGTGAGCACGGCGAGGGCGAGACGGCGGGACATCAGGCGACTCCGGTGTCGGTTCGTCCGTGACGGTCACTCACACCAACGAGCCGGTCCGGTCCGGGTGACGGGCCCGACCTCCTCAGCCGAGCAGCTCGGCCAACCGGTCCAGGAACGGCAGCTGGCCCTTGACGATCTTGGTGCGGGCGGTCTCCAGGTCGAGCCAGGCGGCCCGGTCGAGCTCGGGGTAGCTCTGCACCCGGCCCGACCGCGGCGGCCACTCCAGCTCGAAGGTGTTGCTCACGACCGCGCCGGCGTCCAGGTCGCCCTCCGCGGCCCAGACGGTGAGCACCTTGGCCCCTCGGACGACGCCGAGCGGCAGCAGGTCCCCCGGCGCGGGGTGGCCGGTCTCCTCGGCGAACTCCCGGCGCGCGGCGGCCTCGGCGTCCTCGTCCTCGTCGTGCTCGCCCTTGGGGATCGACCAGGCGTGCTCGTCCTTGCGCACCCAGAACGGGCCGCCCATGTGCCCGAGCAGCACCTGCAGCTCGGGGTCGCGGCGGAACAGCAGGATCCCGGCGCTGCGTCGTGGCACGGGCCCATCGTGGACCCACCTCCACCTCAGCCGGGTAACCGTGCCCGGGTGGCTGTCCCCTCCCCTGCTCGCCGAGCCCGACGGCGCCGGCCCGGGCGGTGGCGAGGAGAGGTGTGGTCCGCATGCGGGTCACTCTCCGGTCGGCGGGCCCGAGGCCAGGTCGGGGCCGTGCTGTCCCTGGGCCCGCCGACCGGGAGCGCGTCAGCCCAGCGGGACGCCGCCCCGCACGAGCTGCCAGTTCTGCTCGGCGAAGTCAGCCGGGTCGATGACCCCGCGGGCGCTCGCCCAGTCGATGAGCAGCTGCCGGATCTCCAGTTGCTGGTCGTAGACCACGGGCGCGGTGGAGACGTGCGGGAAGCCACCGCCGCCCGAGCGCCGGTAGTTGTTGACCGCGACGACGAAGCGGTCGTCGTCGGCGACCGGGCCGGCGGCGGTCTCCAGCCGGGTGATCCGGTCACCGGCGGGCCGGGAGACGTCGATGTCGTAGGTGACCCCGGACAGCACGTCGTAGTTGTAGTCCGGGGTGCCGCCGGCGCCGGCGAGCGAGGCGGGGTCGACGTCGCCGGTGGCCGGGGCCTGGGCGAAGTAGGTCGCGCTCTGCTCCAGGTAGTCGCGCACCTGGGCGCCGGTGAGCTCCACCGCCTGCAGGGTGTTGTCGTACACGTAGAGACCGGCGATGTCGCGGATGGTGACGTCGCCCTGCGGGAACACCGCGTCCCGGCTGAAGGGTGCCGCGACCGACAGCACCGGCAGGTCGGCCTGCGGGGTGCCCTCCAGCGCGGCGTCGACGGTCTCGGCCTGCACCTGGGCGATGAAGTCCAGGATCGGGGTGTCCTCGTACCGGCTGGTCGCCGCGGACAGCTCCTCGGTGGAGGTGGCCACGACCTGGTTCACGTAGGCGACGGTGTCCTCGTGGGCGGCCCGGACGGCGTCGAGCACGCGCTCGGACGGCGCGTAGTCGGCCGAGCGCAGCGAGCTGGCGGTGGTGGAGACGACGTCCCACTGGCCGCGGGTCTTCTGCAGGTCCAGGTCGACCCGGCTGACGCTGGCGCCGTAGCGGTAGGGCTGGGTGAGCAGCACCGACTCGCCGGTCACCTCGTTGACCACCCGCTGCTCGGGGACGTCGCGGTGGCTGTGCCCGACCACCATGACGTCGATGCCCGGGACGGTGCGGGCGATCTCGTCGGTGGGGTTCTCCGTCGGGGTGCCCGGCCCGTAGGACGACGTCCCGCCGACCCCGGCGTGCGAGAGCACGACGACCACGTCGGCCTGCGCGGCGACCTCGGGGACCCAGCGCTGCGCGGCGGTGACCATGTTCTGGAACTCCAGGCCGGTCACGTTGTCCCGGTCCCAGATCGCCGAACCCGGGGTGGTCAGGCCGAGGACGCCGACGGTGACCGGCTTGTGGCCGGGCACGTGCATGCGCTGCAGGGTGTAGGGCTGCAGCGCGGGCTCGCCGGTGGCGGCGTCGACGACGTTGGCGCCGAGCACCGGGTGGTCGACGTCGGCGGTGTAGCCCGCGAGGGTGTCCAGGCCGTAGTTGAACTCGTGGTTGCCCACGACCTGGGCGTCGTAGCCGACCGCGTCGTAGGCCGCGGCCATCGGGTGCTCGGCGGCCGGGTCGTCCTGCGCGGCGCGGTAGGTCAGCGGGGTGCCCTGCAGGAAGTCGCCGTTGTCGACGACCAGCACGCTGTCGGCGCCCTGCTCGGCGCGCACGCTGTCGATCGCGCCGGCCGCGCGGGCCAGGCCCAGCGGCTCGGCCGAGGGTGCGTCGCGGAAGTAGTCCCAGTCGAACACCCGGCCGTGGACGTCGGTGGTGGCCAGCAGGGTGAGGTCCAGGCTGTTCGCGTCGTGGCCGGGGCTGCCCGGACCGCCGGGGCGGGGGCCGCCGGGTGCGGCCAGCGCCGGGGTGGCGGCGCCCAGGGCGAGCGCCGCGGCCAGGCCGACGACGACGGGTGTGCGTCTGCGCACGGGGGTCTCCTCAGGATCGCGGGTGCGTTCCTGAGCGAAGGTAATGAGCGGGCCTGACGTTTCCTAGGCCCCCTGTGTGAACTCCCGGGGTCGCCAGCCCAGCGCCGGGCCCAGGCGGGTGGCCATGTCGGTGAGGATCTGCACGTAGTCCTCGTGCTCGAAGCTGAACGGCAGCGCGAAGGCCACCTCGGCGACCTGCCGGAAGCCTGCGTGCGCGTGCAGCTGCTCGGCGATCTGCTCCGAGGTGCCCACCACGTCCGGGGCGAAGAGCAGCTTGCCCGGGCCCTGCGGCTCGCGGGTGCGCGGCAGCCGGGCCGCGGCGTAGGCCTCGTACTTCTCCCGCTGCTCGCGGGTGGCGGTGTCGGTCGGGATGACGACCAGGCCCTGGGACACCCGGCCCTCGGGGTGGGCCTCGCGATAGGCGGCGATCTGCTCGCCCTGGATGGCGGCGAAGTCGGTGCCCTCGGCGCCGCTCAGCACGCTGGAGGTGAGCAGGTTGAGCCGGTGCTCGGCGGCCCAGGTGGCCGACCGCAGGCTGCCCGCACCGAGCCAGACGCGCTCGCGCAGGCCGGGGCTGTGCGGCTGGACCCGGTCGGAGTAGACCTCGATGCCCTGGGTGCCGGCGGTCGCGACGGGCTCGCCGCCGACCGCGCGCAGGAACCGGGTGACGCGGGTGTAGGAGAAGTCCTCGACGTCGGCGGTGTCGGGGTAGACCAGGTCCTTGATGTCGTCCCAGCGCATGGGCGGCCCGGCGCTGACGCCGGGGTTGATCCGGCCGCCGGAGAGCAGGTCGACGGTGGCGAGGTCCTCGGCCAGCCGGACCGGGTTCTCCCAGCCCAGGGGCGTGACCGCCGTCCCCAGCTCGATGCGCGAGGTGCGCTGGGACGCCGCCGCCATGATCGCGACGGGGCTGGAGACGCCGTACTGCAGGTGCCGGTGGCGCAGCCAGGCGGAGTCGAAGCCGAGCTCCTCCCCCAGCTGGATCTGGGTGAGCAAGGCCTCCATGCCGGGGCGCGGGTCGTCGCCGTCGAAGGTCCCGATGGTGAGGAAGCCGAGCTTCTGCAGGGGCGTGTCAGCGGTGGGCACGCCCGGGTGAACCCCCGCGGGGCCCGCGACGTTCCCGGCGAGGGGCCCGATGCCGGGGAACCCGGGGTGCACGGGCGGTCACGGGCCCCGATGTCCCCGACACCGGCCCCGGCGGCGGGGCGTCAGTCGGTGATGGAGGCACGGAAGCGGTAGCGGTCGCCGCGGAAGACCTGGGTGGTCCACTCCAGCGCCCGGCCCTGCTGGTTGTAGGTGAGCTGGTCGGCCACCAACATCGGCACCTCGCCCTCGATCTCCAGCAGCACCCGCTCCTCGTCTGTGGCGTAGCGGGCCTCGACCGAGTAGTCGGCCACCCGGGGCAGCTGGGGCGGGTCGTTCGCCCGCAGCACGGCGTACAGCGACGCGGCGTGGAAATCCGTCGTCGCCAGCGCCGGGCACAGGGCCAGCGGCAGCCGGTTGTGCTCCACGGCCACCACCACGTCGTCCAGGAACCGCAGCCGGCGCATCTCGAACAGCGGCGCCCCCGGGGCGATCTGCAGCCGGTCGGCCTCGCTCACCGTGGCCGCCCGGGTGACCTGGCGGAGAACGGCGCTGCGGGCGGTCAGACCACGCTCGGCGGCGTAGTCGGCGAACCCCTGCACGGTGTGCCCGACGTCCTCCCCGACCGGGCCGGTGTCGACCTCCACCTGCCACCCCCGGGCCGGGGTGACCGACAGCAGACCACGGTCGGCCAGGCTGGCCAGGGCGCTGCGCACGGTGACCCGGCTGACCCGGTAGCGGTCGGCCAGCGCCCGCTCGCTGGGCAGCCGGTCCCCCGACCTGGCTCGACCGGCGACGAGGTCAGACCACAGCCGCTCCGCGGTCTGCTGCGGCAGCGTGCGGCCGCGGCGGACGAGGTCGGCCCCGGCTGCACGGTCCATACCAGTTTCATACCAGTTGACCCAAGAAAGGTCCAGCTCGGTCGCCCTAGCGTCGGATGCGTGATCGACACCACGTCACCCACCACGGCCGCCGTCCTCGACGACCTCGTGCGCGCACAGCACGGCGGGGACGTCCGGGGCATCACCTCCGTCTGCTCGTCCCACCCGTGGGTGCTCGAGGCCGCGCTGCGCCAGGCCGTCGAGGACGACACCGTGGTGCTGGTCGAGGCCACCTCCAACCAGGTCGACCAGCACGGCGGTTACACCGGCATGCGGCCCGCCGACTTCCGGGACGCCGTCCTGGGCCTCGCCGACACCTGCGGCCTGCCCCGCGACCGCGTGCTGCTGGGCGGCGACCACCTCGGGACGAACCGCTGGCGTTCCTCGTCCCCGGCCGACGCGATGTCGCAGGCCTGCGACCTGGTGTCGGCCTACGTCCGGGCCGGGTTCAGCAAGATCCACCTCGACTGCTCCTACCCCTGCGCCGGAGACCCCTCGCCGCTGACCGACGAGCTGGTCTCGCAGCGGGCCGCCGACCTGCTCGCCGTCGCCGAGGCCACGGCCGCCGAGGTGGGCGCGGCCGGCGCGCTGCGCTACGTCGTCGGCACCGAGGTCCCCGTGCCCGGCGGGGCCGACCACGAGCTGCACGACCTGCGGCCCACCGACGCCGACGCCGCCCGCGCCACCCTCGCCGCGCACCGCGCCGCGTTCGCCGCCCGTGGCCTCGACCACGTCTGGCCGCAGGTCATGGCGCTGGTCGTGCAGCCGGGTGTGGAGTTCGACGCCCTGCAGGTCGTGGACTACCGCAGCGACCGGACGGCGGCCCTGCGCGAGGTGCTCGCCGACGAGCCGGCCATGGTCTTCGAGGCCCACTCCACCGACTACCAGACCGTCGAGGCGCTGAGCTCCCTCGTCGCCGACCACTGGGCCGTGCTCAAGGTCGGCCCGTGGCTGACCTTCGCCATGCGGGAGGCCCTCTTCGCGCTCAGCGAGGTCGAGCGCGAGCTGGTCCCCGAGGCCGAGCAGGCCCGGCTCCCCGAGGTGCTCGAGCAGGTCATGCTCGACGCCCCGCACCACTGGCGCGGCTACTACGAGGGCGACGAGGCCGCGCAGCACCTGGCCCGGCGCTACTCCTACAGCGACCGCGCCCGCTACTACTGGCCCGACCCCCGCGTCGAGGCCGCGACCGAGCAACTGATGGCCAACCTGCGCCGGCGCACGGTCCCGCTCCCCCTCCTGTCGGCCCACCTGCCCGTGCAGCACGCCCGGGTGCGCGCCGGCCGGCTGCCCGCCGACCCCGCCGCCCTCGTCGTCGACGCCGTCCAGGACGTGCTCCGCGGCTACGCGACGGCCTGCCGCACCCGCGCCACCCCGATCGAGGAGACCCGATGACCACCGTGCTCGACACCCTGCCCGACCTGGAGTCGGCCGGGGCAGGCGCCACCGCCCGCGAGATCGCGCAGCAGCCCGACCTCTGGGCCGCCGTCGCCGGCATCGTGGCCGACCGCCGCACCGACCTGGACGCGTTCCTGCGTCCGCTGCTGGCCCGCCCCGAGCTGCGCATCGTGCTCACCGGCGCGGGCACGTCGGCCTTCGCCGGCCAGGTGGTGGCACCCGCGCTCTCCCGCCGGCTGCACCGGGTCGTCGAGGCGGTGGCGACCACCGACATCGTGTCGGCCCCGCGCGAGTGCTTCGCCGCCGACGTCCCGACCCTGCTGGTGTCCTTCGCGCGCTCGGGCGACAGCCCCGAGTCCGTCGCCGCCACGCAGCTGGCCGACCAGTGCCTCACCGAGGTGCACCACCTGGTGGTCACCTGCAACGCCGACGGCCGGCTGGCCCGCGACCACGCCGCCGCCGACCGCTCGCTGGTGCTGGGCATGCCGGCCGCGTCCAACGACCGCGGCTTCGCGATGACCTCCAGCTTCACCTGCATGGTGCTCGGCACCTGGCTCGCGCTGGCCGGCGACCTGCCCGGCGACGGCGTCGACCGCCTGGTCGCCGCCGGCCGCAAGGTCGTCGCGCAGGCCGGCCCCGTCGCCGACGCGCTGGCCGCGACCGGTCCGCGCTCGGTGGTCTACCTCGGCAGCGGCTCGCTCAAGGGCCTGGCCGAGGAGTCCGCCCTCAAGCTGCTGGAGCTGACCACCGGCGCGATCACCGTGACCTCCGACAGCCCGCTGGGCTTCCGGCACGGACCCAAGGCCGTGCTCGACGCCCGCACCGTCGTGGTGGTCTACCTGTCCACCGACCGGCACACCCGCGCCTACGACCTGGACCTGGTCCGCGAGCTGCGGGCGCAGCTGGGCGCCGGCCAGGTCCACGTGGTGGACGGCGACGACGAGCCCGACCCGACGACGCCGGGGCCGCGGTTCGCCGTCCCCGGCGTGGACGACCTCGGCGACGTCCTGCTCGCCGTCGCGGCCGCCCCGGTACCGCAGCTCATCGGCCTGGCCTGCTCGCTCGCCGCGGGCCGCACGCCGGACAACCCCTTCCCGGACGGCGAGGTCAACCGCGTGGTGCAGGGCGTGACCGTGCACCCGCTCGCCGACTGACCGCAGCCCCACCCACGGGCGACGAGGACGTCGCCGGAGAGGAGGCACCGTGTTCCTCGGTGTCGACGGAGGCGGTACCAAGACCGCCCTGTGCCTGGTGGACGGGACCGGCGAGGTCCTGGCCCGGCGCACCGCGCCGTCCATCTACTACTTCGCGACCGGCCTGGAGCTGGTCGGCGAGGTGCTGACCCCCGCCGTGCGGGACGTCTGCGCCGACGCCGGGGCAACCCCGGCCGACGTCGAGTACGCCTTCTTCGGCATGCCCGGCTACGGCGAGGCCAGCGGCGACGTCCCGGCGCTGGACGCCGCGCCTGCGGCCGTCCTGGGGCACGGCCGGTACCGCTGCGACAACGACATGGTGGCCGGCTGGGCGGGGTCGCTCGGCGCGGTCGACGGCGTCAACGTCATCAGCGGCACCGGCTCGATGACCTACGGCGAGCGGCTGGGCCGCGGAGCCCGGGTCGGCGGCTGGGGCGAGCTGTTCGGCGACGAGGGGTCGGCCTACTGGATCGCCCGCGAGGGCCTCGCCGCGTTCAGCCGGATGGCCGACGGGCGGGCCGAGCCGGGGCCGCTGCTGGAGCTGCTGCGGGCGCACCTGGGGCTGACCGCCGACCTGGACCTGGTCGACGTCGTCCTCAACCGCTGGCACGGCGACCGCGGCAAGATCGCCGCCCTGTGCCGGCCGGTGGTCGCCGCGGCCGGCGCCGGGGACCAGGTCTGCCTGGGCATCGTCGAGCAGGCCGGCGCCGAGCTTGCCCTGCTGGTGTCGGCGACCCGCTTCCGGCTGGGCTGGCCGTCCGACCTGCCGATGCCCGTCTCCTACTCCGGCGGTGCGCTGAACGCCGAGCTCCTACTGGCTGCCTTCTCGCGCCGGCTGGGCGCCCTCGGCGACCCGGTCGAGCTGCGCCGCCCGCTGCTCGCCCCCGATCTCGGCGCTGCGCTGCACGCCGCGCGGTTGGCCGGCCACCCGGTCGACCCGGACGCCGTGTCGCGGCTGTCCACCCACCCCACCACCGCAGTTGCCTGAGGAGACACCGATGTCGTCCACCACGGCCGGAGCCGGCGTGAGCCGGAGCTGGATGACCTACGCCCTGCTGCTCGTCCTGTCCTGGGGGGTCTGGGGCGCGTTCTCCGGGCTGCCCACCGCGAACTACGGCTACCCCGACGAGATGGTCTACGTCATCTGGGCGTTCACCATGCTCATCCCGGCCTTCTTCGCGCTGCGCGGCAGCACCTGGGACAAGCGCGGCGTCGCCGCGGGCTACGGGCTGGCCATCGGGCTGACCGGCGCAGGCGGGCAGCTGCTGCTGTTCAAGGCCCTGACCATGGGTCCCGCCTACCTGATCTTCCCGCTGATCGCGCTGTCCCCGGCGATCACCGTGCTGCTGGCCGTCGTCCTGCTCCGCGAGCGGCTGACCCGGCTCGCCGTCGTCGGCGTGGTGCTCGCGCTGGTCGCCGTCGTCATGTTCAGCATCTCCAGCTCCGACGGCACCGAGGGCACCGGCCCGTGGCTGCTGCTGGCGATCCTGATCTGCGTCGCCTGGGGCGTGCAGGCCTTCTTCATGCGCAAGGCGGCGACCCTCGGCGTCAACGACGGCACCACCTTCGGCTGGATGACCATCAGCGGGCTGGTGCTGGTGCCGGTCGCACTGCTGATGATGGGCGGGCTGCCCTCGGGCGCCCCGTGGCAGGCCCCGACCCTGGCCGCCGGCACCCAGTTGCTCAACGCCGTCGGCGCGCTGTTCCTGGTCATGGCGCTCTCGCGCGGCAAGGCCTCGATCGTGGCGCCGACGACCAACGCGCTGGCCCCGGTGCTGACGATCCTGCTGTCGCTGGCCTTCTACCAGACCCTGCCGTCGGTCCCGGCCGCCATCGGGATCGTGCTGGCGCTGGTCGGCTCGACGCTGATGGTCTACAGCGACGAGAAGCGCGGGGAGTCCGTCGCCGAGGGCGCCGTCGTCCAGGAGCGGGGCGTCACGCCCGGCGCCCGGGTCTGATCCGTGCCGCAGGTCTCCACCGCCGCCCTCGCCCGTGACGCCCGACGTCACGGGCGGGGGCTCGGCGCGTTCAACGTCGTCCACCTCGAGCAGGCCCGCGCGTACGAGGCCGCCGCACGCGACGCCGGGGTGGGCGTCGTGCTGCAGCTGTCGGAGAACGCGGTGCGCCACCACGGCGGGCTCGAGCCCTACGCCGCCGGCGTGCTCGCGCTCGCCCGGGCCTCCGACGTGCCGGTCGCGGTGCACCTGGACCACGCCGAGGACGTCGACCTGGTGCACGCCGCGGTCGGCCTCGGTTTCAGCTCGGTGATGTACGACGGCTCGACGCTGCCCTACGGCGACAACCTGGCCACCACCGCCGAGGTGGTGCGGACCTGCCACGCCGCCGGGGTGGACGTCGAGGCCGAGCTCGGCGAGGTCGGCGGCAAGGACGGCGCGCACGCACCGACGGCCCGCACGGACCCGGCCGAGGCCGCCGCGTTCGTCGCCGCCACCGGCGTCGACCTCCTCGCCGTGGCGGTCGGCTCCTCGCACGCGATGGCCGACCGCGGTGCCCGCCTCGACGTCGACCTCGTGGCCCGGCTCGCGGACGCCGTACCGGTGCCGCTGGTGCTGCACGGGTCGTCGGGGGTCTCCGACGACGGGCTGGTGGCCGCGGTCCGGTCCGGGATCGTGAAGGTGAACGTGGCCACCCACCTCAACCGGGTCTTCACCGCCGAGGTGCGCCGGCTGCTGCAGGCCGACCCCGACCTCGCCGACACCCGCCGCTGGACCGCCGCCGGCGCCCGCGCCGCCGGCTCGGAGGCCCAGCGGCTGCTGGAGCTCTACGCCGCCGTCTGAGGCTGCGCCCGCCCGCGGCGAGTGCACGACTGCGGTGGTCACCAGCGTCCGATGACCACCGCAGCAGTGCACTGGGCAGCGCCGAGCGTGCAGCGAGCGCCCGCCGCACCACCTCAGCGGGGCCGTAGCTGCACGGTCGGCGCCCGGGGGCAGGTCAGGCGGGGGCGACGACCTGCCGGAGCTCGGCGAGGACGGCGTCGACGACGTCGGGCAGCGGCGGGCCGGCGGGGGTGGCGACCCAGCGGTCGAAGGCCACCCGGAACGCGGCCACGCCCGCCTCGGCGGACAGCAGCGCCGCGGCCTCGCCGACGCCGCGCTCGACCAGCGCGGCGGCCGACGCGGCGACCAGCCCGCTCATCTTGGCCAGCTCCCGCTCGCGCAGCTCGCCCTGCGAGGCGATGACCGCCGTCCGGGCGCGGGCGTGGTCGCCGAGGCCGTGGAGCATCGCCGCCCCGGCCCGCAGCCCGGCGGCGAGGGCGTCCAGCGGGGCGGCGTCGGCGGGCGCGGCCGCGATGCCCTCGACGACGAGGGTGTCGAGGGCGTGGGTGGAGTCGAACAGGACCTCGCGCTTGTCGGGGAAGTGCCGGAAGTAGGTGCGCTCGGAGAGGCCGGCGCGGGCGGCGATGTCGGCGGTCGTCGTCCGCTCGTAGCCGTGCTCGACGAACAGCTCCATGGCCGCCTGCTGGAGGCGGCCGCGCGCATCCGGCTCCCAGCGACCCATGCGCCCGAGCCTACTGATGACAGCGACTGACATCGGGTGTTAGCGTCAATGACAGTCACTGTCATCACTCGCCCGGAGGTCATCCCCATGCACGTCCTCGTCACCGGCGCGTCCGGCTGGATCGGCTCCGCCCTCGTGCCCGAGCTGCTGGCCGGAGGCCACCGGGTCACCGGCCTGGCCCGGTCCGGCGCCTCGGCCGCCGCGCTCACCGACGCCGGCGCCGACGTCCTGTGCGGCTCCCTCGACGACCTCGACACCCTGCGCCAGGGCGCCCGGGACTCCGACGGCGTCGTCCACCTCGCCTTCCGGCACGACCTCGCGTTCAGCGGCGCGATGACCGAGGCCGCGCTCGCCGACCGGGCCGTCGTCGACGCGCTCGGCGAGGCGCTGGCCGGTACCGGCAAGCCCCTGGTCATCGCCTCGGGGCTGCTCGGCGTCTCCCCCGGCCGGCCGGCCACCGAGACCGACGGCCTGGTCGCGGAGAGGACCGGGTCCGGGTTGCTCGACCACCGGCAGGAGACCGCGCGGGCCACCGTCGCGCTGGCCGACCGGGGCGTGCGCAGCGTCGTCGTCCGGCTCTCCCCCACCGTGCACGGGGCCGGCGACCCGCCCGGTGCGTTCATCTCCACGCTCGCCGCCACCGCCCGCGAGCGCGGGGTGTCCCGCTACGTCGACGACGGCGCCGCGCGCTGGCCGGCCGTGCACCGGGACGACGCCGCCCGCCTGTTCCGGCTGGCCGTGGAGTCCGCGCCGGCCGGGTCGGTGCTGCACGCCGCGGCCGAGGAGGGCGTGGCCACGCGCGACATCGCCGCGGCCCTCGGCGAGCAGCTCGGCGTCCCGGTGGTGCCGGTGCCCGCCGCCGACGCACCGGAGGCCCTGGGCTGGCTGGCCCCGATGCTCGGCCTGGACAGCCCCGCGTCGTCGGCGCGCACCCGCGAGCTCACCGGCTGGGCACCCACCGGCCCGACCCTGCTCGAGGACGTCCGCGCCGGCCACTACACCCGCTGAGGTCCCACGGGTCTGCAGTTCCCGGGGTCGGATCGCATTCCACCGCCCCGAGAACTGCACACCGGTCTCACCTCACCCAGGTCGCGGAGCTACGAGCGACCTGGACCACGAGGGCGAGCTGGGCGTCGGACCACACCCGCGGCTGGCCGGACAGCCACCGGCGGATGCGGGCCCGGTTGACCACCTGGACGTCGACCGGTTGCCGCCGCACGTCGAACGCGGCGGCGCCGACCGGCACCACCACGCCCTGCGCGGGGACCGGGAACCCGACCGCAGCCGAGAGCAACCGGGCAGCCCGGTTGGCCTCGTGCCGGCTGTTGCGGACGTAGTGCTGGTACTGCCCGTTGACCCACACCCGGTCACCGTCGACCCGGATCCGGGCCCCGCGGTGGTGCTTGCTGTTGAGCGTGAAGACGCCGGCCGGACCGAGGACGACGTGGTCGATGTCGGACCCGCGACGTCCGACCGGCACGCTGTGCAGCACCGTCCATGGGTGGCCGAGCCGAGCCAGCTCCCGCGCGACCAGCTCCTCACCCCGGGCTCCGGCCTGCCAGGAGTGCTCCGGCCGCCGGACGCCGAGGAAGCGCGCGAGCGTCGACCGGAAGGGGTGGCCGACCGTCAGCTCCACTGCCCGGGAACGGGCGGCAGCCCCGGGGGCGGTGAGGAGGAGGTCCGCTGACGAGGACGGCGGGGGAGGTGCCTGCGGGAACACCGTGCGGTGGGTGCGGATCGCCTCGTCCATGGCCCACTGCGGGATGCGCCCCGTCGGTGACCGCCGCACCGGACCGCCCTGGTTCTGCATCCTCCCTGACTACCGGAACCGCTTCGAACCCAGAAGGTCCTCCTGTCCGCGGGCACCCTGACGAGGGACGGCGAGCAGGCGACTCGGGGCGTGGCAGGCTCGGGACCCCGACGCGATGGAGGCACCCGTGGAGCTGTTCCCCCCGATCCCCTACGCCGGCTGGGCCGACACCCTCGCCACCGTGCACCGGGTCGCCCAGGTCGTCGGCCGGGTGCGGCTGCTGGCCAGCCCCCGCCGCAACCACTGGTGGAACGTGCCCTTCCACGTCACCGGCCGGGGCATCACCACCCGACCGATGGGCCTGGACCCCACCTTCGCCATCGACCTGGATCTGGTCGACCACCGGCTGGACGTGACGACCGTCGACGGGCGGCGGGTGTCGACGTCGCTGCTGCGCCGGTCCGTCGCAGACGTGCACGCCGACCTGGTGGCAGCGCTGAGCACGTTGAGCATCGACGTGGACATCGCCGGTGCCCGGCCCTTCGACCTGCCCGACGCCGACCGGCCCTTCGCCGAGGACACCGAGCACGCGTCGTGGGACCCGGTGGCCGTCACCCGCTACTGGCAGGTGCTCAGCCAGGTCAACATCGTGCTGGAGGAGTTCGCCGGCCGGTTCTCCGGCAAGACCAGCCCGGTGCACCACTTCTGGCACACCTTCGACATCGCCCTCACCCGGTTCTCCGACCGGGTCGTCCACCAGCCCGACGCCGACCCGGTCACCCGCGAGGCCTACTCGCGCGAGGTGGTCAGCTCAGGGTTCTGGTTCGGCGACCCCACCTACCCGGACCCGGCGTTCTACTCCTACACCGCGCCCGAGCCGGCGGGGCTGGAGACCGAGCCGCTGCCCGAGGGCGCGACGTGGCTGGCCCGCGGCGCCAGCCACCTCGCCGTCCTCCCCTACGACGTCGCCCGCAGCGCGCCCGACCCCCGCGCGGCGGTGCTGGCCTTCTACGAGGCGGCCTACACCGCCGGGGCGAGCCGGGCCGGCTGGGACGTCGCCGGGCTGGCCTGCACCGACGGCGTCACCGACCCGACGCGCTGACCCCCGGGCGGCCCTCAGCTCCAGCGCGGGTCGGGGGGCAGCCGCGGGTTGAGCAGGTGGGCGACCAGCGCCGTCCAGCCGGTCTGGTGGGTGGCGCCCAGGCCCTCGCCGGTGTCGCCGTCGAAGAACTCGCTGAACGTCGGGTGCTCGCGCCACAGCGGGGAGTCCGAGGACTCGATGCGGTCGCCGTCGGCGGGGCGCTTGCCGCCGACCGGGCGGAACAGCGCGGTCAGCCCGTTGTCGATGAGGTCCGCGGCGTCCACCAGCGTGCAGTGGTTGCCCGACCCCGTGGGCAGCTCGATGGTGAACGAGTCGCCGTAGTGCCGGCCCAGCGTGCGCAGCTTGTCGGCCAGCAGCACGTTCACCGGGAACCAGACCGGCCCGCGCCAGTTGGAGTTGCCGCCGAACAGCGCCGTCCGCGACTCCCCCGGCTCGTACTCGATCCGGGCGTCCCGGCCGCCGACCTTGGCGATCACCTCGCCGGTGGACTTCGACAGCGACCGGATGCCGAACGGGGAGAGGAACTCCTCGGTGTCGAACATCCGGGTCAGGATCCGGCGCAGCCGCTCCTGGTCCACCAGCGACAGCAGCATCTTGCGGCCCTCGGGCGCCGACCGGCTGCGCAGCGGTGAGACCAGCTCCGGGCGCCGCCGCTGCAGCCAGCGCAGCCGCTCGGTGACGTCGGGGACCTCCTGGGTGATCCAGTGCGGCACGTCGGTGACGCCGAGGATCGGCAGCAGCCCCACCATCGAGCGCACCCGCATCGGCTGCGCGGTGCCGTCGGGGGCGACCAGGACGTCGTAGAAGAAGCCGTCCTCCTCGTCCCACAGCGACACCTCGCTGGAGCCGAAGGAGTTCATCGCCTGCGCGATCGACAGGAAGTGCTCGAGGAACTTCGTCGCCGTCCCGTCCCAGGCCTTGTCGTAGCGCGACAGCTCCAGGGCGATCTTGAACATCTGCTGGCAGTAGAACGCCATCCAGCTCGTCGCGTCCGACTGCTCCAGCCGGTACCCGGGCGGCAGCGGCGCGGACCTGTCGAACAGCGCGATGTTGTCCATCCCGAGGAAGCCGCCCTCGAAGACGTTGGAGCCGTCGGCGTCCTTGCGGTTGACCCACCAGGAGAAGTTGAGCAGCAGCTTGGTGAACACCCGGACCAGGAACTCCCGGTCCCGGTAGCCGTCGATCCGGTAGACGTGCCACGCCGCCCAGGCGTGCACCGGCGGGTTGACGTCGCCGAAGGCCCACTCGTAGGCGGGCAGCTGCCCGTTGGGGTGCATGGCCCACTCGCGGCACATGAGCACGAGCTGCTCCTTGGCGAAGTCGGGGTCGACGTGCGCCAGGGGGATGGTGTGGAAGGCGGTGTCCCAGGCGGCGAACCAGGGGTACTCCCACTCGTCGGGCATGGAGATGACGTCGGCCAGCGCCACGTGCCGCCAGGTGGTGTTCCGCCGTCCCTTCTTCGCCCGGTCGGCGGGCGCGGGGACGTCGGGGTCGCCGTCCAGCCACTGGGAGACGTCGAAGCGGTACAGCTGCTTGGTCCACAGCAGGCCGGCGTAGGCGCGGCGGGCGACGTGCCGGTCCGCGTCGGACAGGCCCGGGTGGATGACGGTGGCGTAGAAGGCGTCGGCCTCCTCGCGGCGGGCGGCGAGGACGGCGTCGAACTCCTCGTCGAACATGCCGTCGTAGGGCTCGTCGGTGGTCAGCCGCAGCTTGACGGTGACCGTCTCGCCTGGGGCCACGGCGTCCCAGCGGTACCAGAACGCGGCCTTGGTGCCGGAGTCGGCGGGGTTGATGCCGCTCTTGTCGCCGTGCACGACGCGCCGGTTGACGCCGTCCTTGGGGTACTTGCTCTCGTTGCGGGTCGCGCCGAACAGGGTGACCTTGTCGGTCTCGTTGTCGCAGCACAGCACGGTCGGGGCGCCCTCGGCGCACAGCCAGTACCGGCCCAGGAACCCGTGCTCGGCCTCGACCGCCTCCAGCCCGGACGCCGTCAGGGTGGGCGCGAGCAACTGGGTGAGGTGGCCCTGCCGCTTGTCCCCGCCCCACGACCAGGTGTTGCGGAACCAGGTCTGCGGCAGCAGGTGCAGCGGCGCGGCCTCGGGGCCGTGGTTGGTCGCGGAGACGGTGATGCAGATGTCGTCGTGGTCGGCCTTGGCGTAGGTGACCAGGACGTCGAAGAACCGGTCCTCGTCGAGCACCCCGGTGTCGGCGAGCTCGTACTCCCGCTCCATCCGCGAGCGCTTGCCGTTCTCCTCGCGCAGCTTCGCGTAGGGGTACTCGGCGTGCGGGTAGCGGTAGAGCCACTGCACCCAGGAGTGCGTGGGGGTGCCGTCGACGGCCCACCAGTGCTCCTTGGCGTCCTCGCCGTGGTTGCCCTCGCCGTTGGTCAGGCCGAACAGCCGCTCCTTGAGGATCGGGTCCTTGCCGTTCCACAGCGCGACGGAGAAGTTGAGGAAGCCGTACCGGTCGCAGAACCCGCCGAGGCCGTCCTCGCCCCAGCGGTAGGCGCGGGCGACGGCGTGGTCGAACGGGAACCCGGCCCAGGCGTCGCCGGAGGCCGAGTAGTCCTCGCGCACGGTGCCCCACTGCCGGCCGGCGAGGTAGGGGCCCCACATGCGCCACGGCGAGTTCTGGTCGGTGGACTCGGCCAGCCGGGCGTGCTCGGCACTGCGGGGGTCGACGGCGTCCTGGGGTCCCGGCGGCGGGGCGACCGGGATGTCCTTGACGCTGGGGACGCGGGGGCGTGTCGGTGGCACGGGAAGACAGGCTGCCACGCCCAGGTGACGATCGGGTTGACCGGCGCGGTCAGCCGCCGACGGACTCGCGGGTCCCGCCGGCCAGCTCGGCGCGGCCCCGGCCCGCGGCCTTGGCGGCGTACAGCGCCTGGTCGGCCCGGCGCATCAGCTGGGCCGCGGTCTCCCGGTCGCGGAACTGGGCCACCCCGCAGGACATGCCGATGCCCGGGTGCAGGGTGCGCAGGCGCCGGACCAGCTCCAGGGCCCGCGCTCCGGTCCAGCCCGGCAGCAGCAGCGCGAACTCGTCGCCGCCGTGCCGGGCGAGGACGGCGCCGGCCGGCAACGCCCGCCGCCAGGTGCGGGCGACCTGCCGCAGCACCTCGTCCCCGGCGGCGTGGCCACCGGTGTCGTTGACCTGCTTGAAGTGGTCCAGGTCGAGCAGGGCCGCGGACAGGACGGCGCCGGGCCGCACCAGCTCGGCCAGCGCCTCGTCGAAGCCGCGCCGGTTGGCCAGCCGGGTCAGCCCGTCGGTGCTCGCCCGGCTGGCCTCGGCGACCAGCCGCCGGGTGACGACGCCGATGGCCACGAGGACGACGTCCAGGGCGAGCGCCGTGGTGGGCGGGACGTCGCCGCGGGTCAGCAGCGCCGCCGTGATCAGCCCGACGGCGAGGCCGAGCTGGGCGAGCGCACCGGGCAGGGCGAAGAAGAAGAACGAGTCGACGCCGACGAACAGGATGATCGCGCCGACGACCAGGGCCGTCACCTCGCCGGGGGCCATCAGCGCGGCGACGGCGATGAGCACGGTGGCCGCGGCGACGGGTGCGTGGAAGAACCCGCGCGGGGCCGCCGCCCCCCAGCGGGCCAGGGCCAGCCCGGAGACGACGGCGGTGCTGCCGAGCGCCACGATCGCCCACCGGCGGGCCGGGTCGGGGTCCCCGCCGGGCACGCCGACGAGCCCGCAGGTGCCGCCGAGGACGTAGAAGAGGCTGAGCGTCTGGGCCATGACCCGCGAGGTGGCGACCTCGGGTGCGCGGTGCCGCCTCACGCGCGCACCGCCGTCGCCAGCTCGACCCGGCCGCGGCCGGCGGCCTTGGCGGCGTACAGCGCACCGTCGGCACGGCGCACCAGCTGGGCCACCGACTCCCCCGGCTCGTACTGGGCCACCCCGCAGGACAGCCCGATCCCGGCCAGCGCGTCGCACACCCGCCACACCACGACGACGGCCTCGGGGCCGGTCAGGTCGGGCAGCAGCAGGGCGAACTCGTCGCCGCCCTGGCGGGCCAGCACCGCGCCGGGCGGCAGCACCCGCCGCGGCTCCTCCGCCACGCGCAGCAGCACCCGGTCGCCGGCCTCGTGGCCGGCGGTGTCGTTGATCTCCTTGAAGTGGTCGAGGTCGAGCAGGGCCACCGACACCACCCGGTCACCGCGCACCAGCTGCTGGAGCCGGTCGTCGAGGCTGCGCCGGTTGGGCAGGCCGGTGAGCGGGTCGAGGTCAGCGCCCGAGGCGCGCGCGGCCAGCCGGCGGGTGACCACGGCGAGGGCGACGAGCACGCAGTCCAGCGCCAGGACGGTCCAGACGGCGACGTCGCCGCGCAGCAGCAGCGCGCCGTTGCTGCAGACCGCGGCCAGCACGAGGTGGGCCCGGGCCGCGCGCGGGGTGAAGAAGTAGCAGGCGTCGACGACGGCGAGGGAGGCCAGCCAGGCGACGGCGACGGCGGTGGCCGGCTGCGGCGGGACGAGCACGCCGACCCCGACGACGACGGTCGCCAGCGCCACCAGTCCGTCGAGCAGCCGGCGCGGCACCCGGTCGCGGACGAGCAGCAGGACGGCGGTGCCGACGGTGCCGACGGCGACCGCGACGGCGGCGACCACGCGGCGGGCGGTGTCGAGGTCGGCCTCGAGCGCGATGAGCACCCCCAGCACGGTCCCGGCCGCGTAAAAGACGGCCAGCGTCTCGACCATCACGCGGGGGCTGGCCGCACCCGCGGCCGTTGTCCCGCGCATGCACCCGGTGTCGGCGGCGCGCCCGCCGGGCTTGACGTCCCCTCCCCCGGTCGGGTGGGGCAGGGTGGACGCGTGCACCTGATCGGGATCGACCTCGCCTGGGGCCTCAAGCAGCCCACCGGCACCGCGGTGCTCGACGAGGGCGGCCGGCTGCTGCACGTCTCCGCCGTCCGCACCGACGACGAGGTGCTCGCCGCGCTCGAGCCGTACACGAGCGGGCCGTGCGTGGTGGCAGTGGACGCGCCCCTGGTGGTGACCAACGCGACCGGCAACCGGCGGGCCGAGCGGGAGCTGAACGCGGACTTCGCGAAGTTCCAGGCCGGCGCGCACCCGACCAACCAGGGCAAGCCCGAGTTCACCGACGGCGACACCCGCGGCGGGCGCCTGGTGCGCAGGCTGGGCCTGGACCTCGACCCGCGCTCGGGCCGGCCACGGCGGGCGATCGAGGTGTACCCGCACGCGGCGACGGTGGCGCTGTTCCGGCTGGGCCGGACGCTGAAGTACAAGAACAAGCCGGGCCGGACGCTGGACGGCATGCGCGCCGAGCTGCTGGTGCTCATGGGTCACCTGGAGGCGGTGCCGGAGCTGCACCTGGGCGAGGCGTGGACGGTGCTGCGCACGGCGGTGGAGACAGCCGTGCGCAAGAGCGAGCTGCGCCGGGTAGAGGACCAGGTCGACGCCGTGGTGTGCGCCTACGTCGCGCTCGTCGCCGTCCGCCGGCCCGACGACGTGACCATCTACGGGACGGCGGGCGAGGGCGCGATCGTGACGCCCTCCCTGCCGCCGGACCTGGTCCCCGGCCCGCCCCCGGCCGCCGCGGTGGACCCGGCGCAGCGGGCGATCCAGGACTACGCCGACGGCTACCCGGCCACGGTGCAGGCCGCCGCCGAGGCCCTGGCGCTGGTCACCGGGCTGCTGGACGAGGCCGGCATCAACTACCTGTCCATCGCCGGGCGGGCCAAGACGGTGGCGTCCTACGCAGAGAAGGTGACCCGGGAGGTCGACGGGGTGCGGCTGTACCCGGACCCGGTGCGCGACATCGGCGACACGGTCGGGGTGCGGGTGATCCTGTACGTGCAGAGCGACGTGGTGGCGGTGGCCGAGCTGCTGGCCGACCAGGTGGTGGTGCACGACGACCGCGACATGGGGTCGGTGACCGCGCGCGAGGGCCGCTTCGGCTACGCCAGCCGGCACCTGCAGATCGGGCTGGACGCCGCCCGCGCCGGGGAGTGGCCGGCGCTGGTGGACCGGCGGGTGCAGGTGCAGGTGCGCACGGTGCTGCAGCACGCGTGGGCGGAGTTCGAGCACGACATCCGCTACAAGGGCACCGTGCCGGCCGAGCACGCGTCGGAGTTCGACCGCCGCTTCACCCTGGCCGCCGGCCTGCTGGAGCTGGCCGACCAGGAGTTCACCGCGATCCGCGACCGGCTGCGCTCACCGCTGTCGGTCGAGTCGGAGGACGACGACCCCGACGACCCGCGGATCGCCCCGCGCGAGCTGGCCGCGTTCCTGGCCGGGCAGTACGCCGACGCGGGCTGGTCGCGGCCGGACCACTACGACTGGATCTCCGGCCTGCTGCTGGAGCTGGGCGTGACGTCGCTGGTGGAGCTGGGCGAGGTGCTGCGGTCGGCCGACGAGGGCGGGATCGCCTCCCGCATGGGCTACAAGTACCCACCCGGTGCCGTGCGGCGGCTGGACGACGCCCTGCTGGCGGGGTTCGGGCAGCGCTACGTGGACCTGCACGGCAACGCCCACCGGCGCGACGCGCTGTCTGCGCGGTCGGCCAAGCTCGCCGGCTGAGCCGCCGCCGCTGCCGCTGCTCGCGGTGCGGCCGCTGACCGTCATCTGACGGTTGTCGACCACTTCTCGCGGACTGTGGTCGCTGACCGTCAGATGACGCCTGGTCCGGGGCTGGGGGCGTCGAGGTCAGTCGTAGGGGTTGGTCAGGACGGCGCGGGCCTCGACGGCGGTGAGCTGCACGGCGGGACCGTCGGTGGTGGTCGTGCCGGCGACCTCGAGCGGGGCGCTGCCGTCGACGGTGAACGTGCCGCCCCAGGTGACCGTGAGGTAGGTCGTGTAGCTGCCGGACGTGTAGTCGTAGGTGACCGTCTGGTCCGGGTAGGGCACGCCGGGGCCGTCGGAGGTGACGACCGCTCCCCCGTCACCGGTGTGCCAGGTGAACCCTTGCGCGACCGCCGTGATGACGACGGCGAAGCCCCGGATGTCGACGGTGAACACCTGCTGCACGGGCGCGTCGGTGTAGAAGATCGTCGGCAGCCCGACCAGGACGGTCCCGCCGGGGGGCTGGACGACGGTGCTCAGCTGCGGCAGCGGCAGCTGCTGGAAGTACCGGAACACCTCCTCCGGCGTAGGCGCCGGGTTGAGCTCCGTTATATCGACGCATCCTTCGCGATAGGCCAGGTAGCCCGACCTGCTCGAGCCAGGTGTGAGTCCTGCCGCGAGCGCCGCGTCATTCGCTGCATCGCCGACCGCTACCTCCGCAGGCTGAACCAGGGCTTGTCGCTGTGCCACCAGGTACTGGATAACGCGACCGTCAACCGGCTCGCAGACGAGGCCGGCCTGGCAACCGTTGCCAGCGTCATCCGCTGCTTGGCATGCGCTGATGAGTCGGTAGCGGTACGCGGGCCATGGGTTGGGCACCGCATTCGAGGCCAGCAGCACACCGCCTGGGGCGTCGATCAATGAGGCGACGTCGAACGTGCCCGGTCCGGCCGCGACCTCGGTTGGCGGTGGACACGGGTTGTTGATCGTTCCGCAAGCCAGGGCTGCGCCGGCGCCAAACACGACCGAGCTGCCGACGATCGCGGCCACCATGAGCAGCCGTCGGATCACGAGGCTTGCTCTAGGTATAGCGAGGTGGTCAGCCAAACGCTGCGACTCGTATCCCAGGAGAGCGTCAGCCCCCCACTCAAACGCTGGGCAGGAACTTCGCGACCGTCAAGAGGTTCACCAGCTGGACCGACGACCTGGAATGCCGCGCGGTCAACCGCGACACCAACACTCATCTCCGAATCGCTGATAGCCCGGTCGAAAAAAGCCTGAACCACGGCATCGCCGCCATTGAACTGGTTTCCTGCAGCCCGGTCGGCCGAGTAGGACTCGATGTCAGCCTGACAGTTCTCGCAAGCTTGACTCAGCTGCTCCATCCAGGACGGGTCCAACGACTCAGCGGTGTAGAACGACAGATCCACGTAGTACTTCGCCATGACGACGGCCGCGGCTTCGGTCTGCTCCCGGGCTTCGTCCGGCACCGGGAAGTCCACCGGACCCAGCGGCTCTAAGGTGGGCGACGCCAACGTGGACCCCGCCGTCGGCAGGGTGTCGTTCGCCGGCGACGGCTCCGAGCACCCGGCGAGCACCAGCAGAGCAGCGAACCCGGCCACCCACGCTCCACGCCGCACAGCTGCCCCCGCATCCTCGACGACCGGTCCGCGGGAGTCTATGCAGGTCAGCCGCCCGACGGGACCCGCCTGTGGACGGCTAGCCTCATCCGGTGCGTGATCCGCTGACCTACGACGACCTGCTCGAGCTCGCCGCCCACCGCGACCAGGCCGGTCACCGCGAGGCCGCGGACACCGTCCTGGAGTGGGCCACCGAGGTCCACCCCGACGACGAGCCGACCACCGCCGAGCTCCTCGCCGAGGCGGGCTGGCAGTTCGACCTCGCCGGCGACACCGAGGCCGCGCTCGAGGTGCTGCGTCGCTCGCAGCAGACCGGACCCACCACGCCCGACGTCCGCTGCTCCATCGTCGCCGTCCTGCTGGCGGCCGACCGGGTGGACGAGGCGAGGGACGAGGCAGACGACATCCGGCGGTCGCGGCCCGCGGTCGTCGACTGCGACGCGATGGCCCAGGTGTGGGAGACCGCCGGCGACCCGGACCAGGCGCTCCGTTGGTCCTCCATCGGCCTCAACCGCATCGACCTGGACGCCGACGACGAGATCGACGTCGAGGCCTCCACCCAGCTGCTGCAGACGCGCGCCCGCATCCGCGCAGCGATGGGCCTGCCCCCGGAGTGAGCCCGGGGGCAGGCGCCCGCACTACTTCCTGGACTTCTTCCAGGCCTTGCGGGCCTTCTTGGCGTCCTTGCGAGCAGCCTTCGCGGCCTTCTCGGCGCGCTTGCGGTCCTTCTTCGAACCGCTGTCCTTGATCGCGGCGACCAGCTTCTTCAGCTTGGACTCGGCCTTGCGGACCTTCTTCTTGGCGGTCTTCGCCATGTTCGCGCTCCTGTTCTCGAAGACGTCGTGGAGAGGACACCTTGCCCGAAGCATGATCAGTCATGCACAACGGGTCGGGTGACCTTGTCCACGGAGCCCCGGACCCGCCACGCTGTCGTCCGTGCTGACCCGGGCGTCGTGGCTGGTGGCGGGCACCGCTGCGGCCGGCGTCCTGGGCCTGGTCGCGCTCCGGGTCGCCGGCGACACCGGCTTCGCCACCGACCCGGTGGGCGCGCTCGGCCTCGCCACCGGGGCGGTCGTCGCCGCTGCTGCCGCCGACCGGCTGGACGGCCCCGCCCGCCGGCTCGCGCTGGCGCTGGCCGCCTCGCTGGTCGGCTACCTGCTCGCCGCGGTGTGGGCGGTGAGCAGCCGCGACCCGGTCGCCGTCGCGGTGTGGGGCTGCGCGTGGATCCCGCCGCTGGCGCTGGCCCAGCTGACCGCGGCAGCCGCCGTCCGGCGCACCGGCACGAGGGCGTGGGACTCCCGCGTCGTCGCCGTCGTCCTCACCGCGGCGACGCTCGGCGCCCTGCTGCTGACCCATGCGTCCGACCCGTTCCGCGGCGTAGCCACCATCGCGCCCGAGGCCTGGACGACGGCCCTGGCCCCGCTCGGCGCCGTCCTCACCGTGGCGGCCGGGCTGGCTCTCCTCCTGCTGCCGGCCAGGCTCGGCCGGGCGGCGGTCACCTCGACGGGGCCGGCTCGCGCCGGATTGGGCACGGCGGCCGCCGGCACGGTCACCGCACCGCTGGTGGTGGTGTTCTGTCTGCTGCTGGCGGTGGCGCGCGACCCCGGCGCGGTGGAGCCCGAGCTGGGGTCGGTGGCGTTCCTGGTCGCCCTCGGCGGTGGATCGGCGGCGGCGGCGGCCTGGTGCGCGGTCGCGGCGGCGAAGGGGGCGGTGTTCGCGGTCCGGGGCACCGCGGTGGCGGCCGCCGTCCTGGTCGTGCTGGGCACCGGGACCCTGCTGGCGGTGGCGCTGCCCCCGGTGGGCACCGCGGTCGCCGTCGCCGCGGTGGCGCTGGTCTGCGTGGTGGGCGGGTGGGTCGGCGGCGGCCGGCTGGCCCGTGCGCTCGAGCCGGCACCCGAACCCGTGCCCGCGCCGCGGGTCCCGGGGCTGACCCAGCGCGAGAGCGAGGTGCTCGGGCTGCTGGCGTCGGGGGCGAGCAACGCGGGCATCGCGGCGCAGCTGGTGATCAGCGAGCGGACCGTCGACGCCCACCTGCGGTCGGTGTTCGCGAAGCTCGACCTCGGGCAGGACGGCGGCACCAACCGGCGGGTGCAGGCGGCCCGGATCTGGCTGCAGCACACCTCCTGACCTGCGAATAGGTGCTGGCACCGATGCGCGCGCAGGTTCGCGGGCCCGAGGTTGGTGGGACCACCACCGACCCCAGGAGGTCCTGTGCCCACCACGCTCACCGCCCGCTCCGCGCCGCCCCGGGCGGCCGTCGTCCTGCTCGGCCTGCTGCTGGTCTCCCTCGCCGCGCGGCTGGTCTTCTCGGTCTGGGAGGGCCCCTTCGAGGGGTCCGTCACCGCCGCGGACGCCGCCCGCCCCGGCTACTGGTGGATGAACCTGTACGTCGGCGGGCCGGGCTACACCGTGTCGTTCGTGGCCACTGCCGTGTTCCTGGTCCTGCTGGGTCGCGGCACGGTGCTGGCGTGGGTGTCGGCGCTGCTGGTCGGGCTGGGCGGGGTGGTCTTCGGGCTGGTCATCACCGCGGAGGTGCTGCCCTTCGTCCTCGCCGTGGACCCGGCGGTGCTGCCGGCCGAGCAGGGCCGTGACCTGGTCGACGCGCTGAACGGCCGCATGGACCTGCTGCTGCCCACGATCCTGGGGTCGATGGCGGTGATCGCCGTCGGGGCGGTGCTCGGCCTGCTCGTGGCGTGGCGGGCGCGGACGACGCCGCCCTGGTTCCCGCCCGCTGCCCTGAGCGCGGTCGTGGCCTCGCAGCTGCTGCCGACCGTCCCGGGCTACCTGCTGGAGACCGCCGTCACCGCTGCGATCGGCTGGTTCGGCACCCGGGTCGCTACCGGCTGACCGGGCTCAGTCGCTGCCGCCCCCGCCACCGCCGCCGTCCCCACCGCCGCCGGCGCCGCCGTCGCTGCCCCCGGCGCCGGAGTCGGCTCCCCCGTCCGCTCCACCGTCGTACCCGCCGTGGTGGCCGGAGTGGCGCCCGGAGTCCGCGCCCCCGTCGGACCAGGTGGTGCCGCCGTAGGCCGCCGTCCCCCCGTCGGACGACGCGCGGCGCGCGGTGGTCGGGCCGGCGGCGCGGCTGCGCTGGTAGGCCCGGAACAGCACGACCAGGACCACCAGGACGACGACGACGGCGATCAGCTTGCCCATGGCGCACACCTTGGCGGTCGAGCGGGCCGCGCGCCAGCACGGTAGGAACCCACCGTGGCACCTCCCCTGCTCCTGCTCGACGTCGACGGCGTGCTCAACGCCCTGGACCGCGGCGACGCCCCCGACCGGGTGCGCCGCACGTTCGCCGGCTACCTGCTGTCGTGGGACCCGACCGTCACGAAGCGCCTCGCCGACTGGCACGCCGACGGCACGGTCGAGCTGCAGTGGCTGACCACCTGGGCGGCCCGCGCCGACGAGATGCTCGCCGAGCCGATGGGTCTGCCGCGCGGGCTGCGGGTGCACGAGCGACCGCACGGCGAGGGTCCGACCGGCTACTCGAGCAGCCTGGGCGGTGCGCCGAACTGGTGGAAGCTGGGTGCCGCGCAGGCGGTGGTCGCCGAGGACCCGACCCGCCGCACCGTCTGGATCGACGACGACCTGGCGCTGCAGGCCGACGACGTGCAGGCGTTCCTGGCCGACAACCCGCAGGTCTACGTCGTGGCGCCGGACCTGGCGACCGGGCTCACCCACGGCCACCTCGACGCGGTGGAGGCCTGGCTGGTCAGCGGGAGCTGAGCCAGGCGTCGAACGTCGGGCCCACCCGGCGGGCGTCCGGACCCGGCAGCAGACCGTGCCGCATCCGCCGGCCTTCAGTACCCGGGAGCGGCACCCGCACGACCAGCCGGCGCTTGCCCTGGACGGCGAGCTCCGCACGGACCAGGTCGGCGAGCTCGGCGTCCTGGGGGCCGGCGAGGTCGGGCACCCGCCCCTGCGGCGGGCCCTCGGCGAGGCGGACCAGCTCGGCGGCGACCTCGGCCGCGGCGACGGTGGCGGTCCGCATGGCGGGGACGACGACGAACGGCCCTCGGCCGAGGCGCCGCGCCATCTGGCCCGGGAACTCATGGAACTGGGTGGCCCGCAGCAGGGTCCAGGGCGCGGGCCCGGCGGCGAGGGCCTGCTCCTGGGCGACCTTGCCGGCGTAGTAGCCGCTGGCCGCGCCGTCGATGCCGACGATCGAGAGCGTGACGAGGTGCCGGGCCACGGCGGAGAGGTGCTCCGTGGTCCGCCGGAACCAGCGCTGGGCGACGTCGGTCTGCTGGGTGCTGACGTTGAGCACGTCGACCACCGCGTCGGCCCCGTCGAGGGCGTCGGCGAGACCGGCACCGGTGGCGACGTCCGTACCCGTCGCCCGGGACAGGGGGGCGACGTCGTGGCCGGCGTCGGCCGCCAGCCGCACCACGTGCGCGCCGACGACGCCGGTCGCACCGGCCACCGCGATCCTCACGCGGGGACCGTAGCGGGAGGGTCGGTCAGCCCCAGCTGCCGGCGCGGGCGGCCTCGACGTTGGGGTCTTCGAGCGTGCGGTTCCACCAGCGGGCGGACGGGACCGGGGCGGGCAGGGTGGCGGCGAGCTCGTCGTGCAGGTCGTCGTCCTCCCCCGGGTCGACGCGGCGGACGGCGGAGAGACCGGCCTGCACCACGACCGTCGCGAGACCGGCCAGCAGCCACACGGTGGCGATGCCGGCCAGCGGCGGGACGAGCGCGCCGACCAGCAGCGGTGCCACCACGCCCCACAGCAGGGTGCGGGTGGAGATGGTGTCGTGCGGTCGGTCCACGGGGTGCTCCTGGTGACGGGCGGGTCCCACGTCATCGGGGCCCGCCCGTCGGCGGTTGAGCAGGGTTCACCCCACCGGGTCAGAACTCCTCGTAGCGGGTGGGGTCCTGGTCGTAGGTGCGGCCGTCGGGGTGGCCGAGGGCGGTGATCCGGGCGACCTCGTCGTCGGTGAGGGCGAGGTCGGCAGCGGCGAGGTTCTCGGCCTGCCGCTGCGGCGAGGCGGCCTTGGGCAGCGGGAGCGCACCGAGGGCGATCGACCAGGCGAGCGCGACCTGCGCGGTGGTGGCGTCGTGGGCCTGGGCGACCTCGGTGAGGACGGGGTGCTCGAGCAGGTCGTTGCCGCGGCCGAGCGGGGTCCAGGCCTCGGTGATGATGCCGTGCTCGGCGCCGTAGGCGAGCAGCTCGGCCTGCGGGAAGTAGGGGTGCAGCTCGATCTGGTTGACCTGGGGCAGCTCGCCGGTCTCGGCCTGCAGCCGGTCGAGGTGCTCGGGCTCGAAGTTGCAGACCCCGATGGCCTTGACCAGCCCGCGGTCGCGGGCCTCGATCAGCGCGCCCCACGCTTCGACGTACTTGTCGACGCCGGGGTTGGGCCAGTGGATGAGGTACAGGTCGAGGACGTCGAGACCGGTGCGGAAGAGGCTCTCCTCGATGGTGGCGATCGCCTCGTCGTGGGCGTGGTGCCGGCCGGGGAGCTTGGAGGTGATGACCAGCTCGTCGCGGCGACCGGAGTTGCGCACCGCGCGGCCGACGGCGCCCTCGTTCTCGTAGTTGAAGGCGCTGTCCAGCAGGGTCCAGCCCCCGTCGATGGCCTGCTCGATCGCGTGCACCCCGGCGTCGCCGTTGAGGCGGTAGGTGCCGAAGCCCAGCGCGGGGAGGGTGAGGCCGCCGTGGGCGGTGAAGGTCTGCATGCCGAGGAGTCAACCGGGGTGTGGACCGCCCGGCACCCTGTGGACGGCGGGACCCCGGTGTCGGCGCAGCGCGGCACCCTCCAGCCCATGACCTCTCCCCTGCACCGCTCCGTCCCCGTCACCGACGCCGCCGAGCTCACCGAGCGGTGGCGCGGGCTGCTGCAGCACATGCGGGCGCCCGAGTCACGGACGCTGTGCCTGGCCTGGCTGCACCGCGACGGCACGATGGCCGAACTGGTCATCCCGGTCGACGACGTCCCGGTGGAGCCCGACCGCACGATGATCGGCCACCTGCGGGGGTTCCACGACGAGGTCGCCGAGCAGACCGGCGTCGACCCGGCAGACCTGCACCTGGCGATGTGCCTGGAGCGCCGCGGACCGACGTACCTGACCCCGGACGACCACGCATGGGTCGCTGCGCTGGAGTCGGTGATGCGCACCCGGGAGGGGCTCGACTGCAGCGTGCACGTCGCCGCCGACACCTGGGTGGTGCCCGCGCTGCCGCGGCTCAGCTGGTGAGCAGGCGCACCGGCTCGCCGCGCATCCACGCCGCGACGTCCTCGACGACCTCGGGCCAGAACACCTCGTAGGTGCGCTCGGTGACGTATCCGAGGTGCGGGGTGAGGACGGCGGTGCGCAGCTCCCGCAGCGGGTGGTCGGCCGGCAGCGGTTCGGTGTCGTAGACGTCGAGGCCGGCGCCGTGGATGCGTCGTGCGCGCAGGGTGTCGACGAGTGCGGCCTCGTCGACGACGGGTCCGCGGCTGGTGTTGACCAGGATCGCGGTGGGCTTGAGCATGCCCAGCTCGCGGGCGCCGAGCAGGCCGCGGGTGCGGTCGGACAGCTTGAGGTGGATGGACACGACGTCCGACATCTGCAGCAGGTCGTCGAGGTCGACCCGCCGGACGCCGACCTCGGCGGCCCGCTCGTCGGTGAGGTTCGCGCTCCACGCGACCACGTCCATGCCGAACGCGAGGCCCACCCGGGCCACCTGCGCGCCGAGGTTGCCCAGACCCAGCAGTCCCAACGTCGCCCCGTGCAGGTCACGCCCGACGGTCCGCTGCCACCCGCCGGCCCGCAGGGAGGCGTCCTCGACGGGGACGTTCCGGGCGACGGCGAGGATCAGCGCCCAGGTCAGCTCGGCGGTGGGCGGTCCGTAGAAGCCGGTGCCGCAGACGGTGATGCCGCGGTCGCGTGCGGCGTCCAGGTCGATGGCGGCGTTGGCCATGCCGGTGGTGACCAGCAGCCGGAGGTCGGTCAGCTGCTCGAGCACCTCCTGCGGGAAGGCGGTCCGCTCCCGCATGGCGACGACGACGTCGAACCCGCGGAGCCGGTGCACCAGGTCGTCGCCGGTGACCGAGTCGGTGAAGGCCACCACCTCGGCCGGCTCGGGCAGCTGCGACCAGTCGGCGAAGCGGGCGGCGGCGTGCTGGTGGTCGTCGAGGAGCGCGATGCGGTGCACGGCTCCGGTCTACCCCTGGTCCGGCCGCCGCGCTGCCTGGTCGGTGGGTGCGCGACGACGGCGGCGCAGGGTCCGGGGACCCTGCGCCGCACCGTCAGTTCTCGCAGCCGACGCCGTCGCCGTCCCGGTCGAACTTGGCCTGGAAACCGGGGTCGCCTGCGTAGATCGGGGCCGCGCCGGCAGCCCGGACCGCATCGCAGTTCTGGTAGTACACGCTGCTCGAACCCGAGCTCGATCCTCCACCTACGGCAGGTGCCGGCGCGGAGGCCGGTGCAGGGGCGGGGGCAGGCCGGGGCGCCGGTGCCGTCCAGGCATAGGTGCACTCGGCCGCCGCCGTCTGCCCCGCCACGTCGGTCAGCACCGCCCGGACCAGGTAGGAACCGGGGCTGGCGTAGGTGTGGCTGAAGATCGCCGCCAGGCTCTGGTCGTCGTCGGTGTAGGAGTCTCCGTCGCCGTAGGTGATGGTCACGCTGAACGGCCCCGTCGCCGAGATCTGCTGGCCGTAGACCGGCGAGGCGTTGGTCCCGCCCGACGGGCAGGTCATCGCGAGGACCGGAGCCGGCGGCAGCACCGGCGACGGCGCCGTCGTCGTGGTCGGGGCCGCGACGAACGGGCGCTCAGCGGGGGCACTCGTCGACCGCGAGGTGGGTGCGGAGGTCGTCCGCGCCGCGGACGTCTGCGCGGCGTCAGCCGCCGCGGTGTCGGTCGGGACGGAGGGCGTCATCGCGCTGCCCACGGTCATCACGGCCAGCCCAGCGGCCACAACTCCCCCGGCGACACGGCGGCTGCCGATGCCGAGGCGTCGGGACCGGCCGCGGACGGCCGCCGCGCCTCCGACGACGAGGGCCGCCAGCCCGAGCACGCCGAGCGCCTGCCCGACCCCCTGGGTGAGCAGCACGAGGAGCGCGAGCCCACCGATGACTGCTGCCCCGACCTTGATCGTCCGGTCCGGCCCGTGTGCGGCGTCGTCCGTGCTGCCCTGCTCCATGCTGTTCCTCCCCGTGGCGCCCTCGGCGGCGCACCGACACGATGCGGCACGAGCGGAACCGAACGGGGCCGTTCCGCTGGGACACGCTCGGCGGAGGCACAGCAGCCACAGGTGCCCCAGGCGGTCAGCCGGCGATGATCTCCAGCGGCACGGACCGGGTGCCCCACTCGGCCCACACCGCCATCTCGGGCTCCTCGGTCACCCGGAAGCTGCTGCTGCGGGCCAGGAACTCCTCCAGGGTCAGCCGCATCATCATCCGGGCCAACGGCGCGCCGGGGCAGCTGTGCGTGCCCCGCCCGAAGCTGATGTGCCTGTCGATGTTGGGCCGGTCCAGCACGAACGAGTCGCCGTCGGGGAAGACCTTCTCGTCGCGGTTGGCCGAGGTGTAGACCAGCGCGATCGGGTCGTGCTGGCGCACCAGCTCGCCGGACAGGACGACGTCCTCGCGGGCGGTGCGGGCCATCCCGCGGTAGGGCGAGTAGAGCCGCAGGAACTCCTCCACCGCGGCGGGGATCCGGTGCGGCTGCGCGCGCAGCAGGTCCTGCAGCTCGGGGTCGCGGCTCAGGTGCACGAACATCGTGCCGGTGAACACGCTGGGGGCCACCATGCCGGTGACGATCAACTGCCGCACGCAGCCCAGCACCATCGGCGCCGGCAGCGGACCGCCCTCGTAGCGGGCCGCCAGCAGCGCGGCGGTGAGGTCGTCGGCCGGGTCGAAGGCGCCGCCGGTGCGGGCGTCGATGATCTCCTGCGCGATCTCGTACAGCCGCCCGCTCAGGCTCTTCACGGTGGCGTGGTCGAGCACCTGGATGGCGTCGACGTAGGTGCCGCTGACCCGCTTGATCTCCTCCGACGTCTCCGGCGCCAGGTTGAAGAACTCCGCGAACACGTGCGCCGGGAAGACGTGCGCGTACTGCTTGCAGACGTCGACCGTGCGCTGCTCGAGCAGCGGCTCCAGCAGCCGGACGGCGACCGCGCGCACCCGCGGCTCCAGCGCCCGCATCCGCGGCGGGATGAAGAACTGGTTGATCACGCGCCGGTAGGCCATGTGCTCGGGCGGGTCCAGGTGCAGCGGTGGCCGCACACCGGTGAACGCGAAGGCCGGCACCGCGTTCTGCCGTGACGTCGTGAAGTGCTCGATGTCGGTGATGACCGACAGCACCTCGTCGTAGCCCAACGCCGCCCAGAACCCCCCGTACTCCTGGCTGCGGGCCAGCGGGCAGCGCGGCCGCAGCTCCGCGAACTCCTCGTGCGCGCTGGTGAACGTCTCCCCCGGGCGCACCGGGTCGAAGTCGTGCTCGAGCCTGCGGGCTTCGGCGGCGGGGTCCACGGCGGTCTCCTCGGGGCTGCGGTCGCGGTCCCGGACCACCCTGGCAGGCGGATCCGTATTTCGCCAGAGGCTTGACGCGCGTTCTTGATACGGCCAACATGGCCGCACCCGCCGCGGTGACCCCCATCACCCCGTCGCCGCGGGCACGACCCCGGCCACGCCACCGAAGAGACAGGTCGACGCGATGCAGCCCGACGCAGCCTCAGCCCCCTCGACCCCCGTCGTGGAGGTGAACAACCTCCTCAAGCGGTTCCGCCGTGAGGACGGCGCGCTCGTGCACGCCATCGACGACGTCACCCTCACCGTCGACCCCGGGGACTTCGTCGTCCTGCTCGGCCCCAGCGGCTGCGGCAAGACCACCCTGCTGCGGGCCATCGCCGGGCTGGAGACGCCCGACAGCGGGCAGGTGCGGATCTCCGGCCGGACGGTCTACTCCTCGGCCGAGCGGGTCGAGCTCCCGCCGGAGCGCCGCGACATCAGCATGATCTTCCAGAGCTACGCGCTGTGGCCGCACATGACCGCGTTCAAGAACGTTGCCTACCCGCTGCAGAGCCGCCGCGGCCGCAAGCTCGGCAAGGACGAGATCGCCCGCCGCGTCCGGCAGGCGCTGGAGCTGGTCGGCGTCGGCGAGCTGGAGCGGCAGTACCCCGGCCAGATGAGCGGCGGCCAGCAGCAGCGGATCGCGCTGGCCCGCGCCCTGGTCAACAACGACGACCTGGTGCTGTTCGACGAGCCGCTGTCCAACGTGGACGCCAAGGTCCGCGAGCAGCTGCGCTTCGAGCTGGTCTCCATGCAACGCGAGCTCGGCTTCTCCGCCCTGTTCGTCACCCACGACCAGGTGGAGGCGATGGAGCTGGCGCACCGAATCGCCGTCCTGGACCGCGGCCGGGTCGTGCAGTTCGGCACCCCGCAGGAGATCTACCGCCGTCCGGCCACCCGGTACGTGGCCACCTTCATCGGCGCGATGAACGAGGCCCCCGGCCGCGTCGTCGCGGTCGACGGCTCCGGCCACGACGGGACCGTCACCGTGGAGACCGAGCACGGCCGGGTCACCGGCCGCACCCACGGCGCCCGGCACGCGGTCGGCGACCGGGTCGCCGCGCTCTGGCGGCCCGAGCACGGGGCCCTGCACCGCAGCGAGCCCACCGCGCCCAACCGCTGGCCGGGCGCGGTCAAGGCCGGCCTGTTCGTCGGCTCGCACACCGAGTACGTCGTCACCCTGGCCGGCGGCGACGTCCGGCTGTGGAGCCCGCGGCCGGACCTGGTCGCCGTCGACGCGTCGGCGTGGGTGTCGGTCGACGTGGACGACGTCCTGGTGCTGCCCGAGGACCAGAGCTCCGAGCAGCCGCAGGACGCACCCGCGGGCGAGCTGGCGACGGCGTCGTGACCGCCACCCTGGAGCGGCCCGCACCCCCCACGCCGGCGGAGCAGCCCCGGCGCCGGCGACGGCTGCCCGGACCCTTCGACTCGGTCACCCTGGTCATCGCCGCGGTGCTCATCGGCATCGTCGTGCTGCCCCTGGGCCGGGTGCTGGTGCGGATGTTCTGGGTGGACGGCGCCCTCACCATCGACCCGATCCGGCGCACCCTGGAGCTGCCGGGTCTGGGCGGGATGCTGCGCGACACCCTGATCCTGGTGGTCGCCAGCTCGGTGCTCGCCTTCGTCATCGGGACGACGCTCGCCTGGCTGAACGAGCGCACCAACGCCCGGATGGGCCTGCTGACCGACGCGCTGCCGCTGCTGCCGTTCCTGCTGCCGCCGGTCGCCGGCGCGGTCGGCTGGACGATGCTGCTCTCCCCGCGGGCCGGGCTGGCCAACAGCTGGCTGCGGGACCTGCTCGGCCTGGTCGGCATCGACCTGCGCGAGGGCCCCTTCGACATCAACTCCTGGTACGGCCTGATCCTGGTGATGGCGTTCTACGCCGTCCCGTTCGTGTTCATGAACGCCTCCGCCGGGCTGCGCAACCTGGACCCCGCGCTGGAGGAGGCCTCCCGGCTGGCCGGGGCGAGCACCTGGCGCACGCTGCGCAAGGTCACCCTGCCGGCCACCGCGCCGAGCCTGGGCGCGGGGTTCCTGCTGGCCATCTGGTTCGGCATCGGCATGTTCAGCATCCCGGCGATCATCGGCGGGCCGGCCGGCATCGACGTCGTCGCCGTCCGCATCGTCGAGCTGCTGACGTTCACCTTCCCGCCGCAGACCGACGTCGCCATCGGGCTGTCCGGCTTCGTCGTCGTCTTCGTCGGGCTGGCGTACTGGCTGCAGATGCGCATCCTGCGCCGCGGCCGGTACGCCACCCTCGGCGGCAAGGGCGCCCGCGCCCGGACCCTCGACCTCGGCCGGGCGAAGTGGCCGGCCCGCGTGCTGGTGCTCGGCTACGTGTTCGTCTCGACGGTGCTGCCGGTGGTCGCGCTGGTGCTGGTCTCGCTCAACGGCTTCTGGACGCCGGACATCCGCTGGGACAACCTGAGCTTCACCGCCGTCACCACCGCCGTGTTCGACGACCGGACGACGCTGACCGCGCTGGGCAACAGCCTGGGCCTGGGCCTGGTCGGCGGGCTGATCGGCATCCTCGGCGCGGCGATGATCTCGCTCTACGTCGCACGCCGGCGGACGGCGCTGGCCCGCGGCATCGACATCGCCGTCAAGATGCCCGCCGCGGTGTCGAACATGGTCATCGCCGTCGGCATCCTGCTGCTGCTGGCCGGGGCGCCGCTGTACCTGTCCGGGTCGCTGCTCATCCTGCTGATCGGCTACCTCGCGCTCTACCTGCCGCAGGCCTCCATCGCCGCGGACGCCGCGGTGAGCGGGGTGGGCAAGGAGCTGCCGGAGGCCTCGGCGGTGTCCGGCGCGCGCCCGGCGCGGACCTTCGGCCGGGTCTACCTGCCGCTGATGGTGCCCGGCCTGGTGGCCGGGTGGGCACTGCTGTTCATCCGCATCGTGGGCGACCTGACCGCCTCGGCGATCCTGGCCGGGACGGCGAACCCGGTGGTCGGCTTCCGCATCCTCGAGGTGTTCACCAGCGGGTCGTTCGCCCTGCTGGCCTCGCTGTCGACGGTGCTGGTGGTCATCACCGCCACCGTGCTGGTGGTCGTGCTCGCCTACACCCGGCGGATGAGCAAGCTCGGCGTGAGCGCCAGCGTGGGCGGGGTGAAGTGACCGCCGCGGTCGCGGCCGACGTCCGGACCACCCCGGAGAGCCTGCTGCTGACCTTCTTCGGCACGCACGTGCTCGGCCGGGCGACCCGGGTCTCGGCGGCCAGCGTGGTGGAGGTGCTGCAGCGGGCCGGCACGCCGGCCCCGGCCACCCGGTCGGCGCTGACCCGGATGGTCTCCAAGGGCCTGCTGTCCAGCCGCCGCCTGGGTCGCCCGGCCTACCTGGGTCTGACGCCCCGGTCCGAGCAGGTGCTGCAGGACGGCGGGGCACGGGTGTGGCGCAGCGGCGCGGTCAACCGGTTCTGGGACGGCCGCTGGACGCTGCTGTCCTTCTCCTTGCCGGGGTCGTGGCAGCGGCAACGCCACGAGCTGCGGGCACGGCTGGTCTGGGCCGGCTTCGGGCCGGTGCAGGGCGGGCTGTGGATCGCGCCGGGCACGGTCGACGTCGTCCCCCTGCTGGCCGGGGCGTCGGCCGCGCCGTACGTGCGGTCCTTCGTCGCGACCCCCGGCAGCGGGGACGACGTCCCCGCGATGGTCGCCGCCGCGTGGGACCTCGACGCCATCGCCGAGGGGTACCGCGGCTTCGCCGACCGGTGGGACGGCGGTCCGGCCGATCGGCAGCACACCGACCCGCTGGCCCGACAGCTGTTGCTGGAGACCGAGTGGCTGCAGCTGGTGCGCGCCGACCCGCGGCTGCCGGTGGAGCTGCTGCCCGCGTCGTGGCCGGCCGGCCCGGCGCAGGACCTGTTCCACCGGCTGCACGCCGCCGTCGACCCCGCCGCCCGGGCGGTCGCCGCCGGGCTGCTCGACACCGTCCCCGAGGGAGCGCCGTGACCGAGGACTTCGACCCGACCGCCACCGACCACCCCGAGGAGGCGCTGGCCGTCTACGCGCAGCTGCGGGAGAGGTGCCCGGTCGCGCACAGCGCTGCCTACGGCGGGTTCTGGGCGCTGACCCGGCACGCCGACGTCGCCGCCGCGGCCAGCGACCCGCGCACCTTCATCTCCTCGGTGCGCGCGGTGGTGCCCAGCGACCCGCGTGGCCTGCGCCGGCCGCCGCTGAACTACGACGCCCCCGCGCACACCCCCTACCGCCGGGCGCTGGACCGCACGCTGCAGCGCTCACGCATCGACCGGCTGGCGCCGCGGCTGCGGGAGCACGCCGCGCGGGAGCTGGCGCCGATGCTGGCGCGGGGGTCCGGCGACGTGGCGCAGGAGTTCGGTGCACGGTTCCCGGCGTGGGTGACCACCGAGTGGCTCAACCTCTCCCCCGCCACCGCGCCGGTGCTGGCCGACACCGCCACCCGGTGGGTGCAGGCCTGGCGCCGGATGGACGGCCCGGTGGTCAACGCGGCCAGCGAGGCGATGTACGACATGGCCCGCGCCCTGGTCGCCGCCCGCCGGGAACAGCCGCTGCCGGTCGAGGAGGACCCGGCCAGCTCGCTGCTGGCCGAGCGGCACGAGGGTGCACCGCTGGAGGAGGAGCAGCTGGTCGGGGCGCTGCGGCAGAGCCTGGTGGTCGGGATGGTCGCCCCGCCGATCCTGCTGGGGTCGGTCTGCGTACACCTGGCCCGCGACCGGGAGCTGCAGGACCGGCTGCGCGCCGACCCGTCGCTGGTGCCGGCCGCCGTCGAGGAGTTCCTGCGGCTGTACACCCCCTACCGGGGGTTCGCCCGCACCGTGGCCCACGACGTCGACCTGCACGGACGCCGCATCTCCCCCGGCGAGCCGGTGACGCTGGTCTACGCCGCGGCCAACCGCGACCCGGCCGTCTTCCCCGACCCCGACGCCTTCGTGCTGGACCGGCCCAACATCGCAGCGCACCTGGCGTTCGGCCGCGGCCGGCACCACTGCGCGGGGATGCCGCTGGCCCGCCTGGCCCTGGCCGTGGCGCTGGAGACCCTGCTCGCCGCCACGGCCGGGTTCGTCCTCGACGGCCCGCTCGAGGGCGCCCGGATGCCGGAGATCGGCTACGTGTCGGTCCCGCTGCGCTTCACCCCCCACCCCTGAACGACCCCTCGGAAAGGACACCCCATGCGCAGCACCCGCCGGAGCACCGCCGCTCTCGGTACCGCCACCGCCCTGACCCTGCTCATCACCTCGTGCGGAGGCGGGAGCTCGTCGGAGTCGGCGCCGGACGTCGCCGCGCCGAGCCTGGCCGGCAGCGACGAGCTCGACGAGCTCATCGCCGCCGCGCAGGAGGAGAACTGCCTGACGCTGTACGGCGTCCCCGACGAGGCGGCGCTGTCGACGCTGACCGACGCGTTCACCGCCGAGTACGACATCCCCGTGTCGGTGGTGCGGCTGGTGTCGGCGGACCTGACGCAGCGGTTCTCCACCGAGGCCGAGGCCGGCGCGGTGGCCGCGGACGTCGTCCTGCTGACGCACTCGCCGTTCTACGCCGACGCTTACTCACGCGGCTGGTTGACCCCGATGGACCAGGCCGAGATCCCGGCCTTCCCCGGCGAGTTCCCCGAGGGGTACACCGCCGACGACGGCCGGACGCCGATCGTGCAGCTGGTGCCGACGTCCATGGTCTACAACCCGGGGCTGGTCGAGGAGGCGCCCGAGTCATGGGAGGCCTACGCCGACCCCGCGTTCGCCGGGGAGCTGCTGTTCGCCGAGCCGACGTCCTCGCCGGCGAACGTGTCGTTCTGGCAGCTGATGCGCGACACCTACGGCGACGACTTCCTCGAGGCCGTCGCCGCCAACGGGCCGTCCTGGTACAACTCCGCGGTCCCGGCCACCCAGGCCGTCGCCGCGGGCGAGGGCTCGCTGGGCTTCCCGGGCGTGACGCCGATCGTGGCCAACCTGCAGTCGGCCGGGGCGCCGGTGGAGCTGGCGCAGCTGTCGCCGACGACCGGCCCGGAGATCGCGGTCGGGCTGGCCGCCGACAGCCCGTGCGGGGACGCCGGGCGGCTGTTCGCCAACTACGTGCTGAGCGAGGAGGGCAACACCTACCTCAACGAGCTGACCGGGGACATCTCGCCGTTCGCCGACACCGCGGACGACTTCGTGCGCCCGACGCCGGTGCCCGACGCGCAGGCGCAGGAGATCCGGCAGCTGCTGGGCGCGCCCTGACGACGCGACCCGCACCCGGTCCGCGCGGTCGCGCGGGCCGGGTGCGGCCGCGCCGGTGGAAGATGGCGCCGATGGACGTCGAGGAGAACGAGCCGCCGGCCGGCCCGGTGGACGCAGAGGTGGTCCTGCGACCGGAGAGCCTCATCCTCACCTTCTTCGGCGCGCACGTGCTGGGCCGGCCGGTCATGGTGGCCACGCCCGGCCTGATCGACGCGCTGGAGCGGGTCGGGGTGTCCCCGCACGCGACGCGGTCGGCGATCGCCCGGATGGTCAAGCGGGGTCGGCTGGCCAACCGGCGGCACGGCCGGTCGGTGTACCTGGGGCTCACGCCGGAGTCGGTGGCGGTGCTGGAGGACGGCTACACCCGGATCTGGCGGACCGGGGCGGTGAACCGGCACTGGGACGGCAGTTGGACGCTGCTGGCGTTCAACCTGCCCGACGCGTGGCAGCGGCAGCGGCACGAGCTGCGGACCCGGCTGCTGTGGGCGGGGTTCGGTCCGCTGCAGGGCGGGCTGTGGGCGGCGCCGGCGACCCCGGACGTGCCGACCGTGCTCGCCGGGCTGGAGGCGGCGGCGCACGTGCGGTCCTTCGTCGCGCGGACGACCGGTGACCTGGACCCGGCGACGATGCTGCGCCAGGTGTGGGACGTGCAGGGCCTGGCCCGCCGGTACGAGCGGTTCTGCGAGCGGTGGGACGGCGGGGAGGCCGACCGCCGGTTCACCGACCCCCTGGGCCGGCAGCTGGCGCTGCAAGAGGAGTGGCGGCTGGCGCAGCGGCAGGAGCCCTACCTGCCGCTGGAGCTGCTGCCGACGCCGTGGCCGGGCGAGGCGGCCCAGGCCCTGTTCCACCGCCTGCACGCGCAGGTGGAGAACGAGGCCCGGGCCGTGGTGGCGCGGGACGTGCAGACGATCCCGTCAGCGCTGGAAGGCGTGCCAGACAGCTGAGACGTCCTCGTCGCCGTGGCCGGAGTCGGCGGCGTTCGCGTACAGCGCGGTCAGCGCGTCGAGCAGCGTGCTGTCCACGCCCTGGGTCTGTGCGGCCAGCCGGACGTCCTTGAGCAGACCGGTCACCTCGAACGACGGCGTGAAGTCGCGGCCGAGGATCGCCTTGCCCTTCATCTGCAGGTAGGGCGTGTCGACGGCGCTGCCCTCCAAGGCGGTGAGCAGGTCAGCGGGGTCGACGCCGAGCTTGTCGGCAAGGGTGAGCGACTGCCCGATGCCGGCGGTGACGGTGGCGATCCAGGCGTTGGCGGCGATCTTCAGCGCCGACGCCTTCGGGGGCGCGCCGAGCCGGACGGTCTTGACGGAGATGGCGTCGAGGACGGGCTGGACGGCGTCCACGTCGGCGTCGTCGCCGGCGACGAGGGCGGTGAGCTTGCCCTGCTCGGCGGGGGCCTTGGTGCCGAGCACCGGGGCGTCGAGGAAGTGCACGCCGGCGTCAGCCGCCCGCTTCGCGAACTCCTCGGCGGCGTCCGGGCCGGTGGTGGAGGACTGCATCCAGATCGCACCCTCGTGCATGGCCGGCAGGACGTCGTCGGCGACGGACCGGACGGAGTCGGCGTCGAAGAGCATGGTGAGGACGACGTCGGCGCCCTCGACCGCCTCGGCGGCGGTCGCGGCGGCCCGGTCGCCGAACGGCTCGGCCTTCTCCGGGCTGCGGTTCCACACCCGGACGTCGAGGCCGGCGTCGACGAGCCGCTGGGCCATCGCCGCCCCCATCGTGCCGAGCCCGAGCACTGCCACCGACTGCACTGCCACCTGGTCCTCCTCCGGTCGTTGGTCCGGGCGAGGTGTGACCGGTCGTGGCGTCGTTGACACCTGGGGTCGGGCCGATGTGGCCGATCAGACCTCCAGCGGAGCCCGGTCCGGTGCGCCCAGGTAGACCGGGAACTGCTCGGGCGGCAGCGGCCGGCCGAACAGCCAGCCCTGCCCGAAGCGGCAGCCGACGTCGCGGACCAGGGCGTGCTGCTCCGCGGTCTCGACGCCCTCGGCCACCACGTCGAGCCCGAGCGAGTCGGCCAGCGCGACCAGGCTGCGCATGAGCTGGGCCCGGCGCGGCGAGCTGGCGACGGTTGCGGTGAAGGAGGCGTCGACCTTGAGGATGTCCACCGGGAGGGTGTCGAGCCGGCTGATCGAGGAGTAGCCGGTGCCGAAGTCGTCGAGGGCCACCACCACGCCCTCGGCCCGGAGGGCGCCCAATGCGGCGACGGCGGTGGCGGACTGGCCGTCCAGCGTCGACTCGGTCACCTCGAGGACGGTCTCGGTGGCCGGCCACCCGGTCGCGGCGAGCACGGCGCGCACCCGGGCGGGGTAGTCGGGGTCGCACAGCTCCTGGCCCGAGACGTTGACCCCCAGGCGCAGCCGCCGTCCGCTGCGGGCGTGCAGGTCGGCCAGCGCCTGGCAGGCGGTGCGCAGCACGTGCTCGCCCAGCGGGCCCATCAGCCCGTGGCGCTCGGCGACCTCGATGAACTGGTCGGGCGGGACCGGACCGTGCCCCGGCCGGTCCCAGCGGGCGAGCGCCTCGACGCCGACCACCTCGCCGTCGGCGAAGGCCACGACGGGCTGCAGGTGCACCCGCAGGTCACCCGCGGCGACGGCGGCGGCGAGCTCGCGGGAGATGGCCGAGACCTCGCCGCCCTCGAGCTCGAACCGGCCGCGCCCGGCGGCCTTGGCGGCGTAGAGCGCGGTGTCGGCGCGGCGCATCAGCTGGGCACCGCTCTCCCCGCCGACGTGCTCGGCGACGCCGCCGGACAGCTGCAGGTCGGGATGGTCGGCGCGGACCCGGCGCAGCACGTCGAGCGCCTCGGGGCCGCGTCGGCCCGGGAGCAGGACGGCGAACTCGTCGCCGCCGTGCCGGGCCAGCACCACCGGGCGCGGCAGAGCCCTGCGCCAGACGTCGGCGACCTGGCGGAGCACCGCGTCACCGGCCTCGTGACCCTGGGTGTCGTTGACCTGCTTGAAGCCGTCGAGGTCGAACAGCGCAGCCGCCAGCGGTTCCCCGGAGCGGTCGGCGCGGGCGACGGCGTCCTGGAGGGCCTGGTCTAAGCCGCGGCGGTTGTGCAGGTCGGTGAGGGCGTCGCGGGTGGCGCCGGAGGCGCGGAGCACGAGCCGCCGGGTCACGGCGCCGAGGGCGGTCATGACCATGCCGAGGGCGAGGGCCGCCGGCAGGCCGACGTCCTCGCGCAGGGTGAGCGCGGTGACGACGCCGACCAGGACGGCGACCAGGTGGACGGTGCCCGCGCGGAGGCTGAAGAAGAGGTAGGCGTCGAAGACCAGGAACGAGGTCATGGTGGCGACCGCGAGGGCGATGTCGGGGCCCGGGCTGAGCAGGACGGCCGCGTCGACCAGGGCGGCGGCGGAGACGACCAGGAGGTGGAAGGTCCACCGGGGCCAGCGCTGGCCCCACCGCAGGACGACCGGCGCGGACGACAACGCGACGAGCACGATCGCGACCATGCTCCAGCGGGCGGCGCCCGTGGTGCCGCCGCCCAGGGTGACCAGCAGCCCGGCGGAGCCGCCCACCGCGTAGAACACCGCGATCGTGGTCGCCATGGTGCGGGGCGTCGCGACCTCGGGTACGCGGGCTCGGTGCATGGCACGTGGTCGTCGTCGGGTTGCGCGTACTTGACGGTCTCGGAACCAAATCGCACGTGTTGTACCTCGGTGGGGTGACCACGCCACTGCCCCTGGGGTCGAGGCTCCTCGCTGTCGTGCGGCCTCAGTCTCCGTCGACCTCGGTCGCTTCGCCCACCCAGGCGCTGAAGACCGGGACGCCGTGCCACGCACCGCCCGCGGGGTCGAGGGCGACCGCGACGACGGCGTGCGGGTGGCCGAACCGGAGCGTGACCTCGCGGACCAGACCCCGGTGCGGCAACGCTGCCGACGCCCGGACCGCCAGGGCGCTGACCGCGGCCGCGCGGAACCCGGTCCGGTGGAAGGAGGCCACCGCCACCTGCCGCGCCTCCGCCTCGAGCGGCCCGGGCGCGAGGAGCCCCATCACGGCTTCGGCACCGTCGCCGATGCCGGGCCAGGCCATCAGGTCGTGGTCGGACGCCGCCGTCCAGGCCGGCAGGAAGGCCCGCACCACCGACCGCTGACCGCCCCACGTCTCCCGCTCGCCCTCGGCGACCTCGACGACCGGCCCCTCCCCGAGCTCGAGGTCGAACGGGTCGACCGGCTCGGGCCCGCCGCCGAGCGCCTCGGCGACGGCGAGTTCGTGGGCGGCCGCGAGGACGTCGGCCGCCGGTCGCGCCGGGTCGGCGGCGGCGACGGTCGCGACGAGCAGGCCGGTGGTCGCCCGGTGCGCGAGGAAGGCGACGTCGCCGGCGGCCTCCGTGCGGTGCACCGAGGGGGCGCTGTCCCACGCCGCCTGCAGGACCCGCTGGACGTGCCGGCCGAGCGGCGCCCCGGGGCCCAGGGACACCGCCGGGGCGACGTCGAGCGGCTGGCGCCAGCCTACCTGGATGGCGAGCGCGCTGGCGAGGACGACCAGGGCGTCGGCGACGGCGACGGGGAGCGGGTGATCTGGCCGTCGGTGGTCCGGGCGGCCTAGGCGTCGGCCTCCTCCTGCGTCGGGACGCGGGTGTCGAAGGTCGTGCCCGCGGGCAGCGCGCCGCCCCACTCGACGAGCGCCGCCGTCGTGGCGTCGAGGTCGGCCCAGGCGGCGGAGGCGGCGCGCACCACGTCGTGCCGGGAGCTGACCAGGTCCCCGGCGAGCCGGACCGCCTCGGGCACGGGCAAGCCGAGGACGTCGCCGATCCGGGCCTGCAGGGCGGAGCCCGGCGGGGCGGCCGGTGCGGCGATCGCCAGCAGCAGCCAGGCTCCCAGCGGGGAGGCGACCCAATGCCCGTCCGCCATCTCGCGGTGGCACAGGTCCGCATAGCGGCTGATGAGGTCCGGCAGCCGGGGCGCGCTCTCGTCGGCGGCGGGTCCGGGCAGCTCGGGCGACGTCATGCCGCCACCCTGCCGGTCCGGGCGTGGTGGATCCACAGGTCCGCGCGGGCCATGGTGTCGCGGGCGCCGGCCCGGGACCCTCGCCGCGTGCCGACGCCACCCCCGCACCCGGGCTCCTCCTCGATGGAGCTCACGGCGCGGATGCGGCGGGTGCGGAAGCGGGACAACGGCCCGGAGATGGCGGTGCGCCGGCGGCTGCACGCCGCGGGGCTGCGCTACCGGGTGGCGTTCCGCGTGCCCGGGCAGCGCCGGCGCTCGATAGACATCGCGTTCACCCGGGTCAAGTTGGCGGTGTTCATCGACGGCTGCTTCTGGCACGCCTGCCCCGAGCACCTGCACATCCCGCGGGCCAACTCGGCGTGGTGGGTGGTCAAGCTGGAGACCAATCAGCTGCGCGACCTGTCGGTGACGGCGCAGCTGGAGGGGATGGGGTGGACGGTGCTCCGGTTCTAGGAGCACGAGGACCCTGAAGAGGTCGCTAGGCAGGTGCAGCTCGCCCCTTCGAATCAGGGGCGTCGGCACCGCAATGATCTGCCGTGGCCACAACCGACCGGTCCCAGCCGGCGTCGGGCCGAGGCCCGGCCAGCCCTCACGCCACGGGGAAGTTCCGCGTCGCGTAGCGACCGATCGAGCGCATACCGACCACGTTCACCGAGGAGCCGACGCCGCCGCCTACGAGCGGCACGAGCTTCGTCAAGTTGACGACTCCCGTGGTCCCCGCCTTGGTCACCAGGCGGAACCCGACCTTCTTGTTGATGTCGATGAGCACTCGACCAGGAACCTTCTTCAAAGCTGCCACCGCAGCGCGTGTGCCGAGGTCCACCCCGAACTCGGCTGCAATCGCGACTCCGCTCGCGCCCAAGGTGGTCATGGCGACAATGCTCCGCACCTCGTCGGAATCGAGGTCGTAACCACGAAGGTGTGCAACCGCAGCGGCGCAGCGCGACGCCTGCATGTAGAAGACCCCGACGTCGGTCGGCACGGTGATGGGCAGGGTAAGGAGCCCACCCAAACCGGTTGCGAAGCCACTCATACCGACCAGACGCGTGTGCGTTGCGATGACCTTCTGGACGGCCTTCTCGACGTCGCCATGACGTGCCAGGTGCTCGTCGGCGATCATCTGCGCGCTCTTGAACGGACCCTTGCCCTTGATGCTCACCGCGAGCACGTTGCTGACGACTGCCTGGGCCTTCGACTCGTCGTGCTCACGCACAGTCAGCTCGGTCATAAGGGTCTCCTCATCACGCGACCTCGCGGCCGCTATCTCGGGTGATAGTCCAGCCCGATCTCCCGCCACCATCTGCATGCTCGGCCAATGGGGCGCGGACGTCGGGCAGCCGCGCCGTTCCGAATCACCCGGGTTCCCCATCGGGCCCTCAGGTCCCACAGATCCCACGCATCGTGGGCTCGCATCGCGCTCACCCCCGCTCCGGTCAGCGAAGCAGAGCCGCCCACCGGTCGACCTTGACGACCGCTACGTCGAAGCACCCGCACGGCGTTTGCAGCCGGCCGCGCCACTCCGGGCGCTTGGCCAAGTCGGGCACGACCACGGCTGCTCGCACCTTTCCGGTCCAGCTCGTGGTCGTTGACCTAGGCGTCCAGCCGGTCGGCCGAGTGAATGGAGTGCCGGTACAGGACTGCCTGCCCGATTGCGTGCCGGTAGTAGCGGCCGACCGCACCCGCGCCGGACACCTTCATCCCGATGGCCCACGGCACGCCGCCGTCGCGCAGCAGAGCATCGAGGTAGCGAGCGGGGTTCGCCGGGTCGAGCCCGCAACGCTCCGCACCCCTTTACTGGCGGCACCGGCTGGCCGTCGTGCAGGCCGACGACAATCGGGGCACCTCGGCGGCTGCCCTTCAGGCGCCCAGCCGTTCGGCCACAGGCTGGGCAATCGCCCGGGCCAGCGGCGGCGGCACAGCATTCCCGATCTGGCGGGCAATCTCGGTCTTCGTGCCGCACCAGACGTGACGCGCGTCGAAGCCCTGCACGACCGCGGCCTCGGCGTGGGTAAGCGCGCGGTTGATCTGCTCCCCGCCGTTCTCCCACTGCGGGTGGAGAAAGCGCCCCTTCTCCGGTTTGAAGAACTCCGTACGGATGGTCACGGCAGGCTCGTCCCATCGGAGCCGCCCGAGCACGTCACCGGCCCCCTTCGTGTGCTTACGCCAGCAGGGGTACTGGAGCTCATCCGGGAGCGCGAATCGGCTCTGCCCCGGCTGGATGTGCGCATAGCGGATCAGCGATTTCAAGTCATAGTTGCGGGTGACGTGCAATTCCCGGAGCTCGAATGCGCCAGGCACCTCACCACCTTGGAAGTCGACCGAGCGATCCGGGAGGCGCTCCGCCCGGACGGGCAGTTCAAGAACGAGGGGTCCGCCAGCGAACGCATCGCGGAGGCTGACCCACCGGTCTCGACCCTCCGCCGGGCGCCTTGCGTGAGTCGGAGCAGGTTCGGCGATCGGACCGATACTCGAGCCGACGATGACCGTTCGGACGCGTTTCTGAGGAGCGCCGTAGTCGGCGGCGTTCAGCCGGAAGACCTGGGTACGAAAGTCAGCAAGTTCCCCTCCCTCGCCGGCTGCATCTCGGAGTCGTTGAAACTCCAACGTCTTCGCGAACCGATCGACGTTCTCGAAAACGAACATGCGGGCGTCCGAATCACGGACGACCCGGACGAACTGCCGCCAGAGCTGATTGCGAACATCCGTGGGGTCCCGCTTACCGAGCGCCGAGAAGCCCTGACACGGAGGCCCCCCGACGACGAGATCCACGGAGGGCACATTCGTGAATCCGGCTATGTCGCCCGTGTAGGTGTGAAGTCCGGTCGGATCGAAGTTGGCGGCGTAGGTCGCTGCCGCTGCTCGATCCAGCTCCACACCACCGACGCCATCGAAGCTGCCCTGATCGATAAACCCACGGGTCAGTCCCCCGCAACCCGCGAACAGATCGAGCATGGTGAATTTGGTCCCCGGCACGCACTCACGTTAGCCGGCAGCGGCCACAGCTCCGACCAGCGACGCCTAGCCGTCCCATCCACGACCACGACGGGACGGCACCTTTCGAACTCTGCGGACACTGGACGCAGCACACGCCTCATCAGTCACTGCGGTCCCGACCTCACCAGGAGGCGAGACCGACCGGACTCGCCTGACGGCCGCGTGCTTACGCTCACCGCAGCAGGCCAACGGAGGGGTTGCAATGACGACTGGCACAGACGAACAGGTCGACCAGCTCTACCAGGTCTTCCTTCGGTTCACACAGTCCATGACACCGCACGACGCAGTGAAGAACCTGCAACTGTTCGGTGCGGACGCTTCGATCATCCGAGCGGTCCGAGAGCGGCACGATGCCGAGAGTCTGAAGATCCGCAACCTGGACGAGCCGTCCTCCGTTTTTCTGGACGGCCGCCAGACCTGGTACACGGGTCCGGACATGGAGAACGACCGCAACTGGCCGGCTCTCGAGTCGACCATGCAGCGCAAGGGCTTCGGCTCAGAGAACGTCGCGTCGATCGACAAGTCCTCTACGAAGATCGTCGCGCTCCTCGAGCATCCGAAGCAGGACACCTTCCGCACGCGTGGTCTGGTCGTCGGCTTCGTACAGTCGGGAAAGACCACCAACTTCACCGCTGTGATGGCCAAGGCGGCCGACCGTGGTTACCGCCTGTTCATCGTTCTGTCGGGCATCCACAACACGCTTCGCCGACAGACGCAGATCCGTTTGGTCAAGGACCTGGTGGAGGCCAACCCCGGGCAGTGGCACCAGGTCACGAGCGAGACGCATGACTTCGTGCCCCCGCCAAACCCGAAAGCCTTCTTCGCTTCGACCGACCAGCGCTTGCTCCTGGTGGTCAAGAAGAATGCTGCGGTCCTTCGGAAGCTGAGGACCTGGCTAGCCAACGCGGGTGAATACCTTGAGGATTGTCCGACCCTGATCATCGACGATGAGGCCGACCAGTCGACCGTCGCGACGTCGAAGATCAACCCGTTGCTGTTCGACGTCCTGGCCAAATTTCCCCGCGTCGGTTACGTGGGCTACACGGCGACCCCGTTCGCAAACCTGCTGATCGATCCCTCGGTAGAGGAGGACTTCTATCCGAGGGACTTCATCGTCAACCTCCCGCAGCCGGACGGCTATCACGGCGCAGAGGTCCTCTTTGGTCGCGACCTGCTTGACGGCGAGGACCCGGCCGACCTCCCTGGCGGCCACGACATGATCCGCACCGTCCCGGACGACGAGGTGGCCGACCTCAAGCCACGGAACAAGAAGGAAGCGTCAACTTTCCAGCCAGCCCTCACGCACTCGCTGCAGGCAGCGGTCGAATGGTTCTGGTTGGCGACTGCCGCACGGCGCGTGCGAGGCGGCGGCAACCCTCACTCGACGATGCTCGTCCACACGACGACCGAGACCTTGGTCCACGAGGCGTTCAAGGACCCGCTGCTGAGCTTTCGCTCGTCGACTCTGGCCCGCTTGGAGCGCAACGACGAGCGGACGATCGATCGTCTGCGATCGACCTGGGAGCGGGAAACGGGCCTGGTCCCATCAGCCGGGTTCGGTGAACAGCCGATCGCTTTCGAGGCTGTCCTCGAATCGATGTCCGCCGTCGTCCGCGACACGCGCATCATCATCGACAACTACCGCAGCACCGACCGGCTGAACTACGAGTCCGGCCCCGTCACTGCGATCGCGATCGGTGGAAACACTCTGTCCCGGGGCCTGACGCTCGAGGGATTGGTGTCGAGCCTCTTCGTGCGGGCCGTGTCCGCCTACGACACCTTGCTCCAGATGGGTCGGTGGTTCGGCTACCGGACGGGCTACGGCGACCTACCGCGAATTTGGATGACCGACGAGCTGAAGGAGTGGTTCAGTCATCTGGCCACCGTCGAGGCGGACATGCGCCGGGACATCGACCGTTACATGCACAACCCCGCGGAGACGCCCCTGACGTTCGCCGTCCGCCTCAGGTCGCATCCGAAGATGAGCATCACCGCCAAGGCGAAGATGAAATCAGCGGTACTGGCGCACGCTGCCTACGGGGGAACTCTCGTCGAGTCGCGTTTCTTCGACGTCAGCCCCGGCGGGGCGGAAATCCTGGCGTCGAACGCCGCGGCCGCTCGATCCTTGATCGGTGACGCCCAACGTCACGGGGTGAGGGAGACGCCGCCGCGAGAGGAGACCGCCCTGTTCACCCAGGTACCCCATGACGACGTCAAGGCGTTCCTCCTGAAGTACGCCTTCGATGAGCGCAGCTCAGACGGTGACCGCACTAGGCTGATCGAATACATCGCCAAGCGCGTCAGCAAGGGCGCCCTTGGGCAATGGAGTGTCGCGGTTGTCGGAAACTCCCGCCCCGGCGCGACAACCCTCCGCTGCGACCTTGGCAATGAAGTGGCCGTACGAATGGTCAAGCGCTCCCGTCTGGGACACCATTCTGATCCCGTCCTCGACGCGGTCGCGGACATAAAGACATTGAGCAGCCGCCGCGACGAGACCATCGACCTCGTCGTCGATGGGGAGGACATCGGCAGCCGCGACCAGATCCTCGGCCTACGTAATGCCCAGCGCCCGGACCAGGGCCTGCTGCTGATCTATCCGATCGAGCCTGAGTCGAACACCGACCGGGCCGGGCGTGTGCCCCTGGCTGCACCTACCGACGATGTGGTCGTCGGGGTGGCCCTCGTCTTCCCGAAGCCCCGACCTGGCACATCCGACTCGGACGTCGAGTACTGGAGCGCCGATTTGTCGAACGTCGTCGTGGAGGAGGAGGACCTGTCGGTCCTGGAGCAGGACGACGAGGCCGCGTGACCGTCGACTCCGCCGACCTGGAGCGGCTCTGGTCGGTCCTCGAGCAGCAGCCGGTCATTGCGGCCTTCCGCTCGGTCTCGATCGGCACCCGCACTCCTCCCGGCGAGCTCCAGGTCGCTGTCGACGCTTTCGGACACCGGCATCTGCTGGTGCCACTCGCCGCTGGGCACAGCCTGAAGGAGGCGATCAACGGCGAGGCCGTCGTCCTGCGCCGGCGGGCCCTGGAGGACGAGCGAAGCTATCAGCAGTACGCCTCGCTCGAGCTCGTGGACGAACGGTTGAAGGACCTGTTCACGGCTCTCTGCGTTGAGGTGACCGACCGGATCAACGCTGCCCCGGACCGTGCTGTAGCCGCGTTGCGCGACGTATTGAAGGACTGGCGCTCGCTGCTCGCCGGCGCTCGCCCCCTCTTGACGCCGTCGGCGTTGGCGGGGCTTTTCGGTGAACTGCATTTTCTCCGCTCGCTGATCGCAGCCGACCCCGGCGCTGTCGCCTTCTGGACCGGTCCTACGGGCTCCGCCCAGGACTTCCACCGCGGCTCTCGAGCCGTCGAGGTCAAGACGACTGCGGCGCCCGAGGGAAGGATGGTCCGCGTTCACGGTGTCGACCAGCTGGACGGCAGCCCCGAGGGCGGACTCGTCCTCCTCTGGCTTCGGGTGCGCAATCAGCAAGGCATTTCCGTCCCGGATCTCGTCGACGACATCCTGGCGCTGACCGACGACACCGCCAGTTTCCGGATGTTGCTGCGAAAGGCCGGCTATGACGAGAGGGACCGAGAAGTGTACGCACGGACGGCCTTCGACGTGGTCGAGAGCAGGACGTATCAGGTCGGCCGTGGTTTTCCCCGGATCACGACACATGGCCTCACCGGTGATGCTGCTCTGAGTGGAGTTGACCAGATCGACTACACGGTCGATCTGGACGCCCCGCCAGCCCTCGCCCACCACACGCACGTCGAGCCGACGCGCTTTCTCCTGGAACACGCATGACCACGCCGCGCTGGTGGTCACAACCCTTTCCTCCGACGGGCGCGATCGCGTCCGAGGGCATCCGCAACCAGCTCGGGCGGCCACCCGTCGACCCACTCACAGTGTTCGTCCGCGAAACCGCACAGAACTCGTGGGACGCACGGTTGCCCGGTGTCGAGACGACCTACCGGCTCGAGCTGACCAGCGTCGCGCCTGCCCACCGGCCAAACTGGGAGCGACTTCTGACCCCGCCGATCAGCGTCCAGGACCATCTGGGCGTCGGCCGCGTGGTGCGGACCGCCAACCTCCGGCTGCTGTCGGTGGTCGACCGTGGGACCAAGGGCCTTGGGGGCCCGACACGCGCCGATCAGTTGGCCGAAGGCCGTCGTGACTGGATTTCTTTCGTGCTGAATGTCGGGGAGAAGCGGGACACCGCGCAGGGCGGTGGTACCTACGGCTACGGCAAGGCGGTGCTGTACCGCCTCTCCCGGGTCGGCACCATCCTGGTGTACACGCGTACGGCAGGCGAGGACAATGTCCTGAACTCACGCCTCATCGGTATCGCGCTGGGGAGCTCCTTCGACAGTCGGGAACGGGTGGATCAGGAAAGCCGCCCTTTCACCGGACGTCATTGGTGGGGTGACGTACAAGAAGGCCACGTCGAGCCGCTCATCGGGGAGGACGCCGACGAAGTGGCACGGGCACTCGGTCTCACCCTATTCGCCCCGGGCGAGTCAGGAACCACTTTGGTCGTCATCGACCCCGACCTCGACCACCTGGAGGATGTCGACCAGGCGGCCGACCACCTGGCCGAGACGATCTCCTGGCAGCTCTGGCCGATCATGCTGCCCGAGCGCGGCACGGAGCGTCTCGTACCCGAGGTCACCGCGAATGGGCGTTCGTTCGCCCCGCCCGATCCAGCGCGGTCCTATCCCCTGCGGATGTTCGTGTCGGCCTACCGCCGCCTACCGACGGACGCCGCTCGCACATTGGAGTGCCGAAACCCGCGTCAGCGCCTGGGCAGATTCGCGCTGGACCGCCAGGTAGTAGTGCCGATGCAGCCCAACGCTGTTTCCCTGGCCGCATCGTTCGCGGGTGTGGACGGGGACCCCCACCACGTCTGCTTGATGCGCTCACCCGAGTTGGTCGTCCGCTATCACGAGGGCCCGACCACCAGCTCCGTGCACAGCGTCTACGCGGGTGTATTCCGGGCCGACGACGAGCTTGACGACGTGTATGCGGCTGCTGAGCCGCCCACCCATGACAACTGGGTCTTCGAGCAGCTCACAGGTACGGAACGCACCTTCGTTCGTGTGACGTTCCAGCGGCTCCGGGAAGTCCTCGGGGTCTTCCGTGCGCCCACACAGGGCGCCGCGTCGACCAGCTCGCGTACCGCCCTGGGCGCGGTGAGCAACTACCTGGGTGGCCTGGTCGCCTCGGCGTTTGCCTCGCCAGCCGATCAGACGCCCACCACGCCCGGTGAGCGCAGGAAAGGATCAGCGAGGTCATCCATCGGTGAGAGCGGCTCGGGGACCGGCGAAACAGGTCCACAGAAACCCGGCACCTCCAGCCGGACGCGGATCGTCACCATTGTCGAACCACACGTCGAGGACGACGCGGGCAGCGTTGTTCTCATCGCCCGGTATGCGGTGACCGCACAAGGACCCGTCCGGCTGGAGGCGAGGCTGTCCATCGCGACGTTAGAAGGACGAGAGGACGACCCGCCCGCGGGTGCAGCCCGACCACGCGTGAAGCACTGGCGGACCGTCGACGGCGTTGTCGCGGCGAACGCGTGCGTGGTGGACGGTCCGACGGAGGTCGATCTCGTGGTCGTCCCCGTGGCGGACACGGCCACGGACATCTCGGTCATCGCGACCAGTCCGGCCGATGACGCCGTGGAGGTGAGTCGGTGAGCCGCGTCTTCCCGTTCCTCCGTCCACCATCGGACGTCGTCAGCGTCGGCCCCTGGTCTCGATTGACCCCCGACGGGGCAGAGCCGCTCACCGATACTCTGCCCGACTGGGACTACAGCACCACTCTTGCCCTCCACCGAGCGGGCTCCGTCGATGGACTACGCCTTCGCCGACTGTCTGGGCTGCCCATCGGCGCCACTCTTGATGTCAGCGTGCAGTGGTTCGCCAGCAACTCCGCGCTGCGAGGTCGCGCCTGGCGGATCGGTCTCCCCGCGGAGGACGGCTTCGAGACAAACATCGATTTCCGCTTACCCGGGGATGATCTTGGAGGTCATCTTGAGCTGATCACCAGCGTCATCCTGCGGGCATCCGCGCCGGGAGCCTCTCCTGCAGCAGCAACCAGACCCGGGAGTGTCCTGTGGTCGGACAGGCATCGCCTCAAGCTGGAAGCGGACAACACCCTCTTCCCCATCGCCACCGCCGATTTCCACGATTTGCCCTATCCGACCGGCGCAGCCTGGTATCTCCACATCGACGAGGACCTCGAGTCCGCGGCACTCGGGTCGATCCTCCTGCTCCTCAACGAGCGTCACGCTGTGGTCATGCGTGCCGTCGAGGCCGCCTCTGCGCCGACAGAGGCCGATCGCCGAGTCCTATCCGCTCTGCGGACGGACGTAATGCGGGTCCTGCTGGATAAGGCACTGACTCTCGATGACCTCAATGATCATGTCGAATACCCGATCGGGTCGCTGGGGGCAGTTCTCCTCAACGTGGCCCGGATCGCTTTCCCGGCGTTCTCCTTGGAAGCTCTCCGCCGAGAACGCCAGACAGCGCCCGCCCTGTTCAGCAGTCGCGTTCAGGACGCATCACAGCTCCTGGTGGAACCGTGAGCGTCCTCTATCCGCGTCTCCTCGGGGACACAGCGAAACGCCTGCACCAGGAGTACCAGCAGGTCCCGATAGCGGAGCTGAGCAGCCAGCATGCGTTACGTCATCCTGCCGCCGTCTTCGCTGCGACTGGCGGTCGCCGGGTCACCGAAGAGGAGCTCCAACGCCTTCGTGACGACGTCCTGGAGATCGCCGGCCGTGCTGGTTTCCCCAAGGAGGGGCGACGCCAGGACCGCGTGATGTTCGACCTGGAGATCGCTCAGCTGCTCCACCAGCGGTGCGGACTAGTCGCCGGCGAGGCCGCCGTCCGATCCATCTGGGCCTTCATCGCGTTGGTGTTGCTGCCCGACGTCTCGTACTGGCGGTATCCCCGACCTCCTGGGGACCGGGTTCTCGGGACGGACATCACCCGACACGTCTGGGGTCGGCTCTGGTGGCGCGCCCACCTGCTCGCGTTACCGCAGCGGTTCGAGCCCTACCGACTGCTGGACACTTTCGGCGAGGCTGCCTTTGACCAGATTTTCGCGAGACGGCGATCGATCGGGGGCAGTCGGGTCCTGATCCGGACGCTCGCCGACATATGGCCGTCGATCGACCGCTCGGGCGCGCCGGAACGGGACGTCCTCGTCGACGTGCTCAAGCGGTTATCCCGGTGGGGCGCTGTCGTGGACTTCGAGGCGCTCGACCAGAACGAACTGCGCCGACAGGTGCAGGACGCCGCAGACGAGGCCGTCGCTGTCCTACGGGCGCAGAGCCAGATTGCCGGCCCTCGTCACGCCGATGCCTGACGATCGGGCGTGGGCGGCCGGACCACACGCTCGATGACGTCCACCACGGCGATCGGGTCCTCGTGCTCCCAGAAACGCAACACCGTCCAGCCCAGGGCGCGTAGTCGGTCATCGGTCTCGCGGTCCCGGACGACGTTGCGCTGAAGCTTGGCCGCCCACCAGTCGCTGTTCGACTTGGGAGCAGTCGCATGCACGGGGCACGAATGCCAGAAGCAGCCATCGACGAAGATGGTCACGCGCTGACGGGTGAAGACGATGTCCGGCCGTCGGCGCGGCAGGCCGGGCACCGGTGTGTCGACCCGATACCTCAGTCCTCGCCGATGAGCCTCACGGCGGATCGCCACTTCGGGCGCAGTGTCCCTACGTCGAGCACGACTCATCCGGGCCGCGACCCCTGCGCTGGAGGCAGGCGGGCGTTCGTCCACCACGGACCCTCCTGACCTGGCATTTGACTCGGTGAGCAACCGGGTGTTACCCCGGCAGGCACCCCACCGAGACCCGGCGGGACAAATTGTCAGACGGCGCGCTTACCGTCCTCCCCAACAGACGATCGATAGTGTGGTCCCCACGACGCGCGTGCCACCGCGACGGCATGCGCCAGCATGAAACGGCGGTGCAACCTCGGTGCGGGAAGCTGACCCCGAGATGTTGATCGACGACTCCGAGCCCTCTCGGCTTCGCGTGATCGACCTGTTCGCCGGGTGCGGTGGTCTCACCACCGGTTTCGACCTGACGAAGCGGTTCGACCCAGTGGCGGCGGTCGAGCACGACCTCGCGGCCGCGTCGACGTATGCAGCCAATTTCGGCGAGGACCACGTCTTTTGGGGAAAGATCGAAGACTGGGTCGAAGGCGATCTTCCCGAGGCGGACGTCGTCGTGGGTGGGCCTCCGTGCCAGGGGTTCTCGAACCTCGGAAAGAAGAGCCCTTTCGATCCACGGAACGAGCTGTGGCGTCATTACATGGAGACGTTGATCAAAGTTCGACCGCAAGCCTTCCTGATCGAGAACGTGGACCGCTTCAGCACGAGCGACCAATTCCAGATGCTGGCCCGGGAGACGGCCCCGGGCGGCCTGCTCGAGCAGTACGACATCGATGCTCGCATTGTTCGGGCGACCGACTTCGGAGCCGCTCAGCTTCGCCGACGGTTCATCGTCATCGGAACGCACCGCGATCTACCCAAGATTGCGGTGCCAGAGGGAACGGTGGCCAAGGCCGATTGGAAGACGGTCCGGCAAGCGCTCATAGGGCTGGACGAGCATGTTGACCCGACACACCGCGAACTCCCCTCTGGGGTAGTCGGGTTCTTCAGTCGAGATGTCCCGGGCGTCTACCAGTCCCCCGACCTGCATGTCACACGTCACTACACCGATCTGTCCCTCAACCGGTTCAGGCACATCCGGGTGGGCGGCAACCGACTTGACCTGCCGGACGATCTGAAGGCCAATTGCTGGAAAGGTCACGACAAGGGCTCGCTCGACGTAATGGGCCGGATGCACTGGGACCGCCCTTCGGTCACCATCCGGACGGAGTTCTTCAAGCCCGAGAAGGGTCGGTACCTGCACCCTGAGCGCGACCGCGCCATCACGCACCATGAAGCGGCCCGACTACAGGGGTTTCCAGACGACTTCAAGTGGTGTGGATCGAAACTAGATATCGCTCGTCAGATCGGAAATGCGGTACCAATAGAGCTGGCACACGGTCTCGCAACCCACATCGCCGATAAGCTTTGCCACTGAGAGAGAAGTGGCAGCCCTAGCGCGAGATGCGCACAGGAGACCGCCACAAAGAAGTGAACATTACCGCGACGAAAGCCGCAACGCAGTCCCGCCACACCTACGGATACCGAGGACCTACGGCAACGCCGAAGGGGACCGACTCATGCACTCGTCCTGTCACCAGGCAAAGACGGCGTCTTGAACGACCTCTCGTGCATCGTCTCCCGTTCAGGCGTCGGTCAGAGCGGGGGCGCCTACGGCCGATCGACCCCCTTGTCGTCTAAGCTCACGACATGCACGCGGGATTCCTCATTGCACGAGGCGAATGATGGCACGATTCACTACATCAGCGAGGACCGTCGACATGCTCGGTCGGCAGCAGATCGCAGGAATTCCAACGGCTATCAACGAACTATTTAAGAACAGCTACGACGCATATGCATCACGTGTTGTAGTCGACAATCTTCTAGACAAGAACGCCCTTCTCCTCCGCGACGACGGCGTCGGCATGTCCGAGCGCGATTTCCTAGACCGATGGCTGACGGTTGGCACCGACAGCAAGACGACTGGTGGAAGGTTTTCCTCTTTAGCTCCACCCGACGGCTTTGCTCCCCGCCCAGTTCTGGGCGAGAAGGGTATCGGCCGCTTAGCCATCGCTTCATTGGGCGAGCAAGTCCTCGTGATGACCCGACCACGGGATGTAACTAACAACTCTGCCACAACGGTCGCGCTTATCTGTTGGCGCTTCTTCACAGTCCCGGGCCTAACCCTTGATGATATTCGGATACCCACAGTTTCGATTGCGCCAGGCGGCCATGTCGACCATGAACTCGTCGTTGATCTCACGGAAGTGATGCTCGCCCACCTGTCCGAACTGGAGACTCGAATGCCGCCCGAGACGGTGCGGGCAATTCGTAAGGAACTAAACCATCTTCGACAACTTGATTTTGCTGCAATACAACAACTCTCAGGACCTCGTCTCGATGGGAAGGGTTACGGGACACACTTTCTGGTGACGCCGGTCGACGAAACCTTGGCTCTCGAGACGGCTCCACAGGAAGATGGCTCAGCTAGCCGACTCGTCAAACTGCTGATTGGATTCACAAACAGCTTTTCTCGGAAGAACGTCCCGGGGTTCAGGACAGCTTTTCGCGAGATTCGTGAAGGTAGTCCTCCCCGCGACTTGCTTGACGGGGCCGAGTTTTTCAACGAGGAGGACTTCTCGCGTGTCGACCACGAGTTTGACGGTCGCTTCGATGAGAACGGAACATTTCATGGCACCGTAAGAATCTTTGGCGGCGACCCGCTCGAGCACGTGATTCCATGGCCTGGCAGCAATGGTCGAACCAGATGCGGGCCATTCACCATCCGGTTTGGATATGTTCAGGGGACAGCCAAACAGTCACGCCTATCCGATGTCGACTATAATGCTATCAACGCGAAACTCAACCGCGTTGCGGGCCTGTACATCTACCGAGACGGCATCCGCATCCTTCCGTATGGCAATTCGGACGTCGATTACCTCAACATCGAGGAACGGCGCAGCAAGAACGCGGCCTACCATTTTTTCTCGTATCGACGACTTTTCGGTGCCGTCGACATAAATTCAGACGACAACCCCGACCTGCAGGAAAAGGCTGGGCGCGAAGGATTCAGAGAGAATCTTGCTTACCGCGAAATGGTCGCAATTCTGAAAAACATGTTCGTCCAGTTGGCAGCGGACTTCTTCCGGAGCAGCACTGAGGAGGGGAAGGAATACCTGCGCATCCGCCAAGCGCTGCAGCAATCGGCGCGGGAACGGCGCGAGTCTAACGTGAGGCCGCAAAGAAATCGGTTGCGGGAAGAGTTGCAAGTCAAGGTCGCCGCGTTCGAGAACGGGACACCGCAACGCGAAGTTGCCGAGGTGGTGGACGGCCTGCGCAATGAGCTCCAAGAGCGCCGCCATCTGTTTAACCACGCCGCGTCGCCCGGAGAAGCATCTGAGATCATCCACCTCGACACCAAGGCGCGTCGCGAACTTCGCCAGATCTCTCATAGGTACCTGATCGAGCGGCCTGACGGAGTTGGGCTGGCAAGGGATATGCAACGCGACTATTCGGTATGGCAAGAGAGCAACGAAAAGCTCCTCGACACGACATTGCCAGCCGCAGAAGAACAGCTCGACCGGATAGTCACTGCTGCGCTATCCGCGCTGACTGCACCCGAGATTACTGATCGACGAGTCCACGAGGAACTTTTACGAGCCAGCCGTGCCGACATGGAAGAACTTCATGGTTCATGGGGCCATTCGGTGGAACGTTCTCGCTACTCAGCGGACTCGGCGCACCAGCATGTCTTGAATATCCTGAGCGATGCTATCGAGGCAGTCGAAGCGTCCATCAGCGAGGCTACAACCATAGTGTCGGCGGCCAGCGTGGAACACACGAAGGCCGTCCTTACTGCTCGACGAACTGCTTATGAAATAGTCGATAGGTCCATCAAGGCGCAGCAGCAGCGGTTGGGTAGGTTACAGCCAATTCTATCGCGTCTGGTCAACGATGACCCTGCACCTGACGAAGACTTGGTTGCCCTGGAGGAAGAAGTGCTGGCTCTTAGGGATGACGCAGAAGCGGATCTCGAGCTGGCCCAGCTTGGTCGAGCCGTGGAAATCATCAACCATGAATTCTCGGCCAGTGTGACGGCGGTGAGAAACAACCTGCGTGCACTTCGGCCGTGGGCAAGGATAAATCCCGATTTGCGTCCGATCGAGAGCAACCTTTCGGCCTCCTTTGAACATTTGGATGCCTACCTCACCATGTTTACACCTCTACAGCGTCGCCTTTATCGCCGGCCAGTATTGATCACTGGAGATGAGATTTTTCACTTTGTGATGGACCTATTTCGCGATCGAACTCAACGTCACGATGTCTCTATCACAATGTCCGACGCCTTCCACCGAGCATCCGTTTCTGGCTACCCTTCAACCTTCTATCCAGTCTTCCTGAATTTGATCGACAATGCACTTTTCTGGCTGAATCAACGTCCAAAGCCCCGTTCGGTCGTTCTTGACTATGCCGACTCTGCTTGGCTCGTGAAGGACAACGGGCCCGGCGTCAGATTGCGGGACGAGGAAAGAATCTTCGAGATGAACTGGTCACGTAAACCAGGAGGGCGAGGTGTTGGCCTTAAAGTCAGCCGCGACGTCCTACGCAGAAACGGCTATGAACTGCAGCTTCGTCAAGGGTCGGGTCTGGACTGGCCAGCTGGGGCCGGGCATGGACATGCGGACGAGAGGGGTCAGGGAGCTTGCTTCGCGATCGTGCCATTGCCCGATACGACCGAATCTGAGGATATAAATCAGGCCAATATGCATGCAACCTCAAATGAGGCTGGAGAACCACGTCAATGACAAGTACCAGCGTGCCCCGTGCGCGGGCTCGTGAGATTGCGACTCATTATCTGCAGACCGTGGTGGTCGTGGACGACGAGATTTCATTCGATAATAGTGCGGTCCCCTTGAGGCTCGTGACGCCCGACGACACCTCAGACACACCGAATGAGGCGGCCGACGATGTTGCCACGGCGCCTGTCGGTCGCGCAACCGCACGTTTGGACGGACGTTCTATAGTCGAGTCTTTCGCCGCTCAAGGACTTATCTGCGCACTCCTTTCGCCAAAGCCAGGGAGCACTCTGAAGGACCAAGTGCTAGCTGTAGCTCAACGGGCGGACGCCTTCGTTCTCGATTGGCGGATGAATGGGGACGACGGACGGGCGACATTAGCGATAATCAAGGACCTTCTCGGTGGGGACCATCGCAGCCGCCTACGTTTGATTTGCATCTACACCCATGACATCGACCTTGATTCTATTCAGAAGAAGGTGGCTGATGCGTTGGTGAGGCAGCATTCGTCGAAGGATGGCAGCACTCCCCATGGGGTGACGGCCCTGGACGCGGCTCAATCTGAAACGGGAACCCTAGGGGTTCGCGGTCCGGGTTACCGCATCTCGATTATCGGTAAGGGTTCTGGTGCACGCGTGAACACCAAAAGTGCTACGGAATCCGAACTGCCCGACGTGCTGATCGGTGAGTTCGCAGCAGCCAACCATGGCCTGCTGCGAGGTCTGGTCCTGGAGGCGCTGGCCGTATTGCGCGACAACTCGAGCGCACTGGTGGCACGGTTCGACGTGAGCCTTGACGCTGCTTACGCGAGTCATTCTGTACTCACAGGCGATGATGGGGACTTCGCTGTCTCGATCGTGGTGCAGCAGATATCGGCGCTTCTTGAGGCCGCGGGAGTGGCAGGAAACGTGGACCGGTCTGCCATAGGTGCCTGGGCGTCGGAAGTCGTTGCTCAACCAAACTTCACCCCCTTGATTGCACGCGACCAGCACGAACCGCAGGCCGTGGATGCCGACTGGGTGAAGACGCTTTTTCGAGAGATTGAGGTGGGTCCTCAAGAAGCTATCCGGAGCGCCCTGAAGGCCGCAACAAACGGTGGTCAGTCGATTAAGCGTGCCGACCTGACTTTCACGGATGTCGCTTCACTGACGAGTGTTTTTGCTGGTTCTGCGTCCGATGCGGACAGGGCGGATCACTCATTCGCGCGCTTATCATGCGTGGCACGCAGTCATCACGACGCTGTTCCTGAGATCCTCAAGCGCGGGAAGGCTCCGGTTCTTCGACTGGGGACAGTTCTTCGCAATGGCGGCACCGATGGCTGGCAATACTGGGTCTGCGTGATGCCCTTGTGCGATTCTGTGAGGGTCAAGGGGAAACGAAAGTTCCCGCTCGTGCCGCTTCACGTTTCAGGGTCCAATAGCGGAAGCTTCGACGTCGCATTGCTCGACGTCGATGGGACAGAGTTGCGACTTCAAAGCAGTTCGCACCCTTACGAGACGTCTATGCCCACTTTCACGCCGGCGGACTCCGAAGTGCGGGCTATCTGGCATGCAGGAAAGGCCGAATGGCGTTTCGAGGCCGATGGGGATCGACAGACGTACATTTGGCTAGCAGACCTTCGACCAGAGCACGCGCTTAGGATTGCGGTCAACGCGGCTCAAGTCGGCGGGCGAATTGGTCTAGATGAATCGGAGTGGCTGCGACTGAACGGCCGCAACCGCTTAAGGAAGAACCCACAGTGAAATGAGTGGTCGCCCGTCTCCGCCGTTCTCGGTGCTGACTGCCGTCGCGGCAACCTTTCGCTCAAAGGCGCATCACTCGTCGTCGGGATGCGGTTTCTCGCCTCCGCCCGCTCGGCGAGTTCGTGAGGTCATACTCGGCCTCTCTCAGCCGGGGGTGAGCGCCCCGAACTGAGTGGCCCGCACAGCGATCCCCTTTCGCGTGGGCAGCCAATCCCTGGACGACGCCCCGAGGAACGCGGCCCCGCCAGTGGCGGGCCCCAGCGCGCACTGCGCATCAGCCAGCTAGGCGATCGGCCTGCCGTGGCACAACAACAGCTTGTCGGATCGCTCCGCCACCGCGGTGTCGCGTACCTCGTGCAGCTGCGCCGCCGCGTCAACCAGCGTCATCGCCGTCTGCGCGCCGATGGTCCCGCTCGTCGTGAGCCCTAATGTGCTGCATCAGCACGTCGGCCCCCGCCTTGGTCATGACCACCGCTTTCCCGGCGTCGAAGGTATGGGGCGTCGTCACCAGACCGTGCTCGTGCGCGGCCCGGATTATCTCGACATCCAGGTCGAAGCCCATTCCGGTCTTTCCAGATCCGCCCCAAACATACCGGCGATAAGCCATACCGTTGAAGAGTCGGCGAAGCCAGTCCACACCAGCTCGTCGAGGAACGGCCCCATTGCCCGAACGGGTCGGTGCAGAAGACCCAGACGAGAACTGAAGTCTGCACACGACCGGCAGCACCTCGTCGGCCATGTCGACCGTAATCTCGTTCGCTGATGACGTAGCCGTCCTTGTTGAGGACCAACAGGCTGCTGAGCTTGCGGGACTGGCCGAGCACGTGAGCTGCCAACCCCTCGACCAGCTCGATTGACAGCTTGCCAGGCTGCGGAGGACGGCGCCCGTCCCCTCGTCGTTCGACATCTGGGTCACCGACGCCGATGGCCTCGCACGCTGGACCCCGACAGCCCAGAGCGTGCACCGTTGTGGGCTGCCGGGGTTCACACGTTCAGCGGCGGCGGAGGGTGGCGTCCGTGATCGACGGCGGGGCGTACCCCCCGTCGTCCGCGCGGATGTTGGTCCCCGGCGGCACGATCGCGTCGACGGCGTCCAGGACGTCGTCCGACAGCTCGACGTCCACCGCCGGCAGCTGGCTCGTCAGCTGCTCCATCGTCCGCGGGCCGATGATCGACGACGTCACCCCCGGGTGCCGGATCGTGAACGCGATCGCGAGCTGCGGCAGGCTCACCCCTGCCTGCTCGGCCACCCCGGCCAGGGCGTCGGCGGCGTCCAGCTTGCGCTGGTTGACCTGGTCCGAGAGGTCGTAGCGCGAGGCCATACGCCCGCCCATCGCCGATGCGCGGTGCGTCTCCGGCGCGTCGGCGCCCTTGCGCCACTTGCCCGACAGCCACCCACCGGCCAGCGGGCTCCAGACCAGCGTGCCCATGCCGTACTCCTGGGTCACCGGCAGCAGCTCGCGCTCGATCCCGCGCACCAGCATCGAGTACGGCGGCTGCTCGGTGACGAACCGCCCGCTCCGGCGATCAGCAGAAGCCCACTGCGCCTGCACCACCTGCGACGGCAGGAACGTCGAGCTCCCGAAGTAGCGGATCTTCCCCGCCCGCACCAGGTCGGTCAGGGCGTCGAGGGTCTCCTCGATCTCGGTGTCCGGCGACGGGCGGTGGATCTGGTACAGGTCGATGTGGTCGGTCTGCAGCCGCCGCAGGCTGTTCTCCACCTCGGTCACCAGCCACCGCCGGCTGTTGCCCTGCTGGTTGGGGTCCTCCCCCATCGCGCCGTGCGCCTTGGTCGCCAGCACCACCTTCTCCCGCCGTCCGCCGGCGAGCGCCTTGCCGACGATCTCCTCGCTCTCCCCCGCCGAGTACACGTCCGCGGTGTCCACGAAGTTGATCCCGGCGTCCAGCGCGGCGTGGATGATCCGCACCGACTCGTCGTGGTCGGGGTTGCCCCACGCCCCGAACATCATCGCCCCGAGGCAGAGCGGGCTGACCTTCACACCAGTGCGTCCGAGCGTGCGCATCTCCATGTCCCCTTCCTACGCCTCGACGCCGTGACGGGTTGACAGCATCACTATCGATAGTGATACTCTCGACATGCGCATCGCCGAGCTGGCCGAACGGAGCGGGGTCAGCGCCGCCTCGATCAAGTGGTACGTCAGCGAGGGCCTGCTGCCCGCCGGCGAGCGCACCGGCTACAACCAGACCGACTACGACGACGACCACCTCGCCCGGTTGCGGCTGATCCGCTCGCTCGTGGAGGTCGGCGGGCTCTCCGTCGCCGCCGCCAAGGACGTCCTCTCCGCCGCCGACGACCCCGACCACCCGTTCGGCAACACCCTCGGCATCGCCCAGGCCTCCCTCCCCCGGGTCGCCGTCCCGCCGTCGCAGGAGTCGCTGCGCCGGGTCGCCGACGTCGCTCGCCGGCAGGGCTGGACCGTCCACGACGGCAACCCCGGCCTGGTCGCGGCCGCCGTCGTCCTCGACCGCTACCTCGCCCTGGGCCGCGACGACCTCGCCGCCGTGCTGCCCGCCTACGCCCGTGCCGCCGAGGTCGTCGCCGAGGCCGACATCGACACCATCAGCAAGAAGCTGGACGCCGGTCCCGCGACCGCCGCCCAGACCGTCGTCGTGGGCACCGTGCTCGGCGACGCCCTCCTCGCAGGCCTCCGCCGCATGGCGCAGGAGAGCGAGTCCGTCCGCCGTTTCCACCCCGGGAGTCCGTCATGACCGCCGTCCTCGACCGCCCCACCACCGCCGCCCCCCGCCTCAACCGCGTCCTGCTCGGCGTCGCCGCCACCATGGCCGCGACCGCCGTCGTCACCGCCGTCCTGGCCGTCGTCGACCCCATGCAGATCGTCGGCCGCAACGGCTGGCTCAAGCCGCTGAAGTTCGCGATCTCGATCGGCATCTACGCCCTCACGATCGCCTGGCTGCTCACCCTGCTGCCCGCTCGCCGGCAGCGCCTCGGCCGGGGCATCGCGTGGGTCATCGCGATCGCCATGGCCGTGGAGATGGCCGCCATCGTCGGCGCCGTCGCGGTCGGCACCACCAGCCACTTCAACGTCTCGACGCCGCTGCACAGCGCGGTCTGGGCCTCGATGGGCACCGCGATCGCCGCGGTCTGGCTGGTCACCGTGGTGCTCGCCGTCCTGCTGTGGCGGGCCGTCGACGACCCCGCCCGGCGGCTGGCCATCCGGGCAGGGCTGGTCATCGGGCTGGCCGGGATGGCCGTCGCCTTCCTCATGACCTCACCCACCGCGGACCAGCTGAACGACTACTCGGGCATCGTCGGCGCGCACGCGGTCGGGGTGCCGGACGACGGCCCCGGCCTGCCGCTGCTGGGCTGGTCCACTACCGGCGGCGACCTGCGGGTGCCGCACTTCGTCGGCATGCACGCCCTGCAGGCGTTGCCGCTGCTCGCCTTCGGCCTCGAGGCGCTGCGCCGGCGGGTGCCCGCGCTGGCCGAGCCGCGCACCCGGTTCCGCCTCGTCGCCGCCGCGTCGGTCGGGTACGCCGCGCTGGTCGGGTTCCTGACCTGGCAGGCGCTGGCCGGCATCCCCGTCACCGGCTTCCTGGGCTGATCAGCGGGCCGCCCTGGCCTCCTCGCGCCAGCGCTTGCGGGCGGCCGCCACGACGGCGTGCATCGGGTGGCCCCGGTTCTCGGCCTGGTTCAGCGGCGGCTCCAGCTCGGCGATGACGTCGGCCTCGACGGTCCACGGCTGCGGGTGCTCGGACCACGTCAGGTGCAGCGTCCGGGCCATCCACTCCGACAACGCCACCTCGTCGCGGTTGACCAGCACCGGCCGCGTCGTCCAGCGGCTGCGCCAGCCCTGCTGCTCGACCAGCAGCGCCGCGAGCGAACGGCGCAGGGTGGACTGCCCCGTCGTCCCCCGGATGTGGTCGCCGACCACGCGGGAGCGCAGGGTCGAGGCGGACGTCGGACCGTTCGGCGCGATGCCGACGTAGAGCAGCTGCACCGGCGCGGTCGGGTGCTTCGGGCCGGAGATGCCGGGCAGCGCGCCGAACCTGCCCCACCAGGCGTAGAGGCCCGGCGCCTTCGGGATGGCCTCGGCCGCCTCGGGCACCGGCAGCGGTGTCGAGCACAGGGCAGCGACGACGTCGTCCACGGCCCCAGTCAACCCGCACCTCCTAGGCTCGGGCCGTGCCGCACCCGTCCCCTTCCCGACCCGCACGCCGCTCGCCCCTGGTGTGGCTGATCGGCGCGCTCGGCGTGGTGGGCATGAGCAGCCCGGCGATCTGGCTGGTCGCCGTCGCGGTGATGTGGTTCGTCGCGCGCGATGCGCTCAACGGCGGCCTGGTCTTCTACGCCTTCGGGTCGACGCTGCTCGCGATGGTGGTCGGCGTCCTGCTGTTCGCGTTGGCCGACCGGCTCGACCAGCGGCGCCTCGGTCGACCCGACCACGGCGACGAGGACCTGACGGACGGTCACGTCTAGGCAAGACCGCCGACCCACAACCGCCGGTACGCGATCCGGCACCCGTACTCGGCGGGGAAGGGCGCTCAAGCAGGTTGATGACTGGCCGAATACTTATCCGAGAGATAAGTTCTCGACCAGCGTCAGGGGGTGATGATGACCGCGGCACCAGAGGTCATGACACGTGCACCGTTGCGGACCATCCGGCCGCAGGACCTGGCCGAGGTGTACACCCAACCGAACGTCCAGCTCACCCGGTTGGTCCGGCAGGGTGTGGTGCGCAAGGCCGCGCCCGGCGTGTACTACGCGCTGCCCGACGACCGCGACCGTCGGTGGGTGCCCACCCTCGAGGCTGTGGCCGCCGGGGTGGCCACGGCGCTGTACGGCGACCGGGTGCCCGTGCTCATGCACCTGACCGCTGCTCGGCTGCACGGGGCGATCCCGCGTGCCATCACCGCCGCCGTCGTGGCGGTTCCCCGCAAGCACCCCACCGTGCAGGTGGCCGACCGCCCCGACGGGACCATCACCTTCGTCACCCGTGACGTCGACGCCCTCGATGCGGTGCTGCTGCGCACCGATCTCGGTCCCGCGCTCGTCACCACACCCGAGCAGACGGTTCTCGACCTGACCAAGCGACCACAGCTGGGGGGCATGCCGGCCGAGGCCGAGGACGCCGTCCGCACCCTCCTGCCGCGTTGCGCCCCGGAGAGGCTGGCGCGACTGGCGCACGAGCAGCGCATGGGAGCGACCCTGGCGCGGCTGCGGGCTGCACACGAGCCGTCCTAGTGGCCCGCCGCGCGAGAGGCCTCGACCCGGTGGAGCTGTCTGCCGTTCGTGACCGCTTCGGCGTCGCGGACGAGCAGGTGCTCCGGGACCACGCCATCAGCCACGTCCTGGCGGCCCTCTCCGACGGCGACGTCCAGGATCACCTGGTTTTCATCGGCGGCACGGCCCTCTCCCGGACGTTCCTGACCGAGCTCAGGCTGAGCGAGGACATCGACCTCCTCGCGACGGGGCCCCGAGCCGCCGTCGGTGCTGCGATCGAGGACGCGGTCGGCCGGGGGTTGCAGCGGTCGCACGGCACCACGTCGTGGCAGCCGTCGATCGCGAGCACCCGCGGATCGCAGTCGAGCGTGCTGGTGGTCGGGCAGGACATCAGGATCCGGGTCCAGCTGCTCGCGGCGGCCGGCTACCCGCCGTGGCCGACCGAGCGCCGGCCGCTCGAACAGCGGTACACCGACGCACCTCCCGCGACCCTGACAACACCGACCGCGCCCGCCTTCGCCGGGTGGAAGACCGTGACCTGGATGGACCGCCACACACCGCGCGACCTGTACGACCTGTGGGGTCTCGGGCGGGACGGCCACATCGACGCCGAGGCCGCCCGGCTGTTCCGCACCCACGGGCCCACGGCCGGTGACGTGCAGCCGTGGATGTTCGACCGCGTACCGAGCACGGCCGAGAGGACCGTCGCGCTGGGTCACCAGGGCAGGGTCGAGGTGGGTCCGGGTGCTGCGCGGGACGCCGTGCGCGCATGGTGGCGCGGTGCGGTGGCGACCTGACGCTAGGCGCCCCTCAGGGTCAGCAATCGTCCTGCTTCCACTCGCCGTCCTCGCGCGCCCATGGCTCCGAGGTCTGATTGATCGCCGGGACGTCGTACGTGTAGGTCACCCGGGCCAGGTCCTCGGACACCTCAGCCGAGTAGCTGGTGATCGGAAGGGCGGCGCCGTACAGCTGGGACGCCGCGGAGACGATGCCCGAGAACTGGGCCGCCGAGGTGCGGTCCTTGCAACGGGCCGTGAGGAGGTCGTAAGCGACGTCGGCGTCGCCGGTCAGGAAGGCGTCCGAGTAGCTCTGCACCGCGGCACGGAGCTCGCCCTGCGCCGGCTCGTTGCTCGTAGCCGCACTCGACGTATCAGGGCTCGCGGACGACGTGCTCGGAGACACGGAGGCGGAAGGGGGCATAGCCGAGGACTCGTTCGACGTGGACCCGCACCCCGAGATACCGAGCATGCCTACCGCGACGACGCCGACGACGAAGCTCTTCTTCACGTTCACCGCTTCCGCTCTGACCATTGTCCTTGCTCAAGGCAAAGACCGGAGAGCGGAACCGTATCGATCTGGAACCTGCTGCTCGCGCTACCGCTGATGCGGGGTCGGTCACAGCTTCGGGTCAGCGATTGCCTTCACCCGGACGGCCTGGCGGTGCAGGTGGTCGCGTTCGGCGGTGTTGGTCGCCGCCCGCGCGGCCTCGGCGTAGAGCTCGGCCGCACGCACCGGGTCGCCGTCCTTCTCGTGCAGGTGCGCCGCGACCGCCGGCCACCGAGGCAGCCCCGGGTCCAGGTCGGCGAGCGCGGCCAGGCCGGCGCGCGGGCCGTCCGCCTCCCCCACCGCCACCGCCCGGTTCAGCCGCGCCACCGGCGAACCGGTCAGCGCGACCAGCTCGTCGTACCACTCGACGACCTGCACCCAGTCAGTCTCCTCCGCCGACGTGGCATCGCAGTGCAGCGCCGCGATTGCCGCCTGCGCCTGGTACTCCCCCAGCCGGTCCTGCGCGAGCGCCGCCTGCAGCACCGAGACCCCCTCCGCGACGAGCCGGGTGTCCCACCGGGTCCGGTCCTGCTCCGCCAGCGGCACCAGCGCCCCGTCCGCCGAGAACCGGGCCGGACGGCGGGCCGCGTGCAGCAGCATCAGCGCCAGCAGACCGGCGACCTCGGGGTGGTCGTACGCCCGGTGCAGCTGCCGGGTGAGCCGGACCGCCTCGGCGACCAGGTCGACGTCGCCGCTGTAGCCCTCGTTGAACACCAGGTACAGCGTCCGCAGCACGGTCCCGACGTCCCCCGGCGCGTCCAGCCGGGATCCCGACACCGTCTTCTTGGCCCGGCTGATCCGCTGCGCCATCGTCGCCTCGGGCACCAGGTAGGCCTCGGCGATCTGCCGGGTGGTCAGCCCGCCCACCGCCCGCAGCGTCAGCGCGACCGCCGACGACGGGGTCAGCGACGGGTGCGCGCAGAGGAAGTACAGCTGCAGCGAGTCGTCCCTTCCTGAGACCTCGACCGGTTCCTCCGGAGGCGGGGACTCCCGGCGCTGCCGGGCGGCGTCCGAGCGGACGGCGTCCAGGTACCGGCGCCAGGCAACGGTGACCAGCCAGGCGCGGACGTCGTGCGGCGGGTCCGCCACCCAGGTGCGCAGCCCCTCGACCAGCGCGTCCTGGACGGCGTCCTCGGCCGCGGCGAACTCCGCGCCCCGGCGGACCAGCGCCGCGAGCACCTGCGGGACCGCGGCCCGCAGGTCCGCCTCGGTCACTCCGTGACGGTCGGCGGCTCGCTCATCACCGGCCGCAGCTCCAGCCACTCACCCAGCGGCCGCCCGCCCGCGCCCGGCGCCGCGGACAGCTCACCCGCCAGCTCCAGCGCCCGGTCGTAGTCGGCGACGTCGATGATCATCCAGCCGGCGATCAGGTCCTTGGTCTCGGGGAACGGGCCGTCGGTGACCGGCGGCTTGCCCTCGCCGTCGAAGCGGACCCAGGTGCCCTCCGGCGCCAGCGCGTCGGCCGACACGAACTCCCCGGTGTCCTGCAGCCGCTCGGCGAACTCGCCCATGAACTGCACGTGGGCCTGCCACTCCTCCGGCGTCCACTTGTCCAGCGGGACGTCGTTGCTCGGGGCAGGGGCACCGCGGTAGTGCTTGAGCATCAGGTACTTCGGCATGGTCGTCTCCTCGCGTCCGTGCGGCTCATCCTCGCCGCTCACACCCAGGGGACGGAGCCGGGTCGCCGTTCTCGACATCCTCGGCAGACTCGACCGCATGACCTCCGTGCTCGTCTCCGGCGCCAGCGTCGCCGGCCCCACCACCGCCTCCTGGCTCGCCCGCGCCGGCCACGACGTCACCGTCGTCGAGCGCGCCGACTCGCTGCGCGACGAGGGCCAGAACATCGACGTCCGCGGCGCCGCTCGCGAGGTGCTGCGCCGGATGGGCCTCGAGGAGGCCGCGCTCGCGCACGGCACCGGCGAGCAGGGCACCGTCTTGCTCGGCGAGGGCGGCCGCGAACTGGCCCGCTTCCCCGCCAGCACCGACGACACCACCGGCCCGACCGCGGAGCTGGAGATCCTGCGCGGCCGCCTCGGCCAGCTGCTGTTCGAGCACACGCAGGACGACGTCGCCTACCGGTTCGGCGACCAGATCGCCGCGCTCGACCAGGACCCGGACGGCGTCGACGTCACCTTCCTGTCGGGGAAGGAGGAGCGCTACGACCTCGTCGTCCTGGCCGACGGAGTCAACTCCCGCAGCCGCGACCTGGTGCTGCCCGACGCCCCGCGCCGGTACCTCGGCATGGTCATCGCCTACCTGACCATCCCGCGCATCGACGACGACACCGACTGGTGGCGCTGGTACGTCGCCGGGCAGGGCCGCGGGGTCAACCTGCGCCCGGACGACACCGGCACCCAGCGCGCGATGCTGAACCTGATGACCGACGTCCGCGGCATCGACGTCCTCGACCGCGACGCCCAGGTCACCCTGCTGCGGCGGGCCTTCGCCGGCGCCGGCTGGCAGACCGACCGCATCCTCGCGGAGCTCGACGACGCCCCGATGTACCTCGAGGACCTGTCGCAGATCCACCTGGACCGCTGGTCGGTCGGCCGGGTCGTGCTCACCGGCGACGCCGCCTGGTGCGCCACCCCGGTCAGCGGCATCGGCACCACGCTCGCGCTGTCCGGCGCCTACACCCTCGCCGCCTGCCTGGCCGCGCACGACGACCACCGCGCCGCCTTCGCCGACTACGACGCCCGGATGCGGCCCTTCGTCGAGAAGGGCCAGTCGCTGCCGCCGGGCACACCCGGCCTGGCCAACCCGCAGACCGACCTGGGCCGGAAGGTCCTGGGGACGGCGCTCAAGCTGGCGGCGAGCCCGGTGGCGAAGAAGCTCGGCACCGCGCTGGGCCGCTTCGGCAACCCGCCCGCCGACGAGTACGAGCTGCCCGCCTGGCCCTGACACCGGGGTCACGACTGGCAACTGCGCCACGGCACATCTTCTGCCAATTCTTCCCGTCATAGTTTCAGAACGAGCTGGTTCCTTTCGATCGGTGCACAGCTGATGCTCAGGTCCCACCCACCGACACGGGAGACCCCATGCGACTGCGCACCACCCTCACCGTCCTGGCCACCGCCGGCTTCACCGTCGTCCTCGCCGGTCCCGCCAGCGCGGCCGACCTGAACTGCAGCGACTTCGCCACGCAGGCCGAGGCCCAGGCGGTGCTGGACGCCAACCGGGCCGACCCGAACAACCTCGACCAGGACGACGACGGGATCGCCTGCGAGTCCCTGCCCTCGGGCGGCGCCGAGGACGGGACCACCGTCGCGGCGAACGGCGGCGCGCAGGTCTCCAACCGCCCGCAGGGTGCCGTCGCCGCCGGCGACGGCAGCTCGACCGAGGGCCCGGGCGTCCTGCCCTACGCCGTCGGCGGCCTCGCGCTCGTCGGGGCAGCCGGTGCCGGTGTGGCCGCCCGCCGCAGCGCCCGCGCCTCGGCCTGACCCGGCCCCACCCACCGTGCGGCACCGCGCGCCGGATCGCGACCTCCCCGGGCACCCGCCCGGGGAGGTCGTGGTGCGCATCGTCGGGGTCTACCCGCCGCCGCTGGTGCACGTCACCCGGTACGAGCGGCGCCGGTCCCGCTCCGGCAGCCGCTCCACCACGCGGGCCTGGACGGCGCTGTCCGCATCCCTGGCCGCGGCCGGGGTCGGGGCCCTCCTCCTCGCGCCCGGCGGGGCCGAGCCGGTGCGGCAGGACGTCGTCGCCACCGTCTCGGCGCCCGTCGACCCGGCCGTGGCGCCGGCAGCCGAACCGTTGGCCGTCCCCTCGGCCGCGGTCCCGCTGCTGCTCACCGCGAGCGCACCGGTCGAGGTGCGCATCCCGGTGCTCCGCGTGTCGGCGGACATCGTCGACCTGGGGCTCGAGGACGACGGCGAGCTCGAGACGCCCGACGGCGCCGAGCCGGTCGGCTGGTACACCGGCTCCCCCACGCCCGGCGTCCTCGGCCCGGCGGTGCTCGCCGGTCACGTTGACTGGGCCGGCGAGCCCGGCACCTTCGTCGGCCTGCGCGAGCTGCTGCCCGGCGACGAGGTCGAGGTGCAGCGCGCCGACGGCAGCACTGCGGTCTTCGTGGTCGACCGCGTGACCGAGCACGACAAGGACGAATTCCCCACCGACGAGGTCTACGGCGACACGACCACCGCCCAGCTCCGGCTCATCACCTGCGGCGGCGCCTTCGACGAGGGCACCGGCGACTACCGGGACAACGTCGTCGTCTTCGCGAGCCTCGTCGCCGTCCGGTGACGGGTGCGGCACGCTCGGGGGCATGCGCACCCGCCTGGTGGTCCTGGCCGGCCTGCTCGCGCTGACCGCCTGCGGGCAGCGGCAGGACGCCGTCGGCCCGCCAGCCCCGCAGCTGCCCGACGACGGCGACGCCCTCGTGCTGCGGGTGGCCGTCGGCGGCGGGTTCGCCCCCGCCGGGACCGCCCCCACCGAGCTGCCCGCGGTCAGCGTGTACCGCGACGGGCGGGTGCTCAGCAACGGCCCGGTCATCGCGATCTACCCCGCCCCCGCGTGGCCCAACGTCCAGGTGAACCGGGTCGACGAGGACACCCTCGCCGAGCTCGTCCAGGCGGCCCAGGACGCCGGGGTGGCCGGCACCGCCGACCTCGGCGACCCGCAGATCGCCGACGCCCGCACCACCTCGATCACCCTCGCCACCGCCGACGGCACCGACACCCGCGACGTCTACGCGCTCACCGAGGCCGTCGGCGACCCGTCCCTCACCGACGAGCAGGCCACCGCCCGCCAGGACCTGGCCGACCTCGTCGACCGGCTGCTCGCCCTGACGGAGAGCGAGCCGCTCGGCAGGTACACGCCCACCGCGGTCGCCGCCTTCGCCAGCGCGTACGTCCCCGGCGACCCGGCGCTCGTGCGGGACCCGGTCGCCTGGCCCGGTCCGCCGCTGCCCGGTGAGGCCGTGACCCCCGACGTCGGCTGCGCCCTCGCCACCGGCGAGCAGGCCGCCGCCCTGGTCACCGCCGCCCAGGCCGCCGACACCGTGACCCCGTGGACCGACGGCGCCGGTACCTGGACGGTGGTGTTCCGGCCGCTGCTGCCCGACGAGACCGGCTGCGACGACGTCACCGGCTGACCCGCACGGGTGAGCAGCGGGTCAAGTCCGGACGGAACCCCGCCGACCCGCATTCCGTGACCCCTCCGGCTGCCGCACGCGCCCTCGCGCTGTCCGCGGCCGCCGTCGTGCTGGCCCTCGGCGCCTGGCCGCCCACCCGGGTCGGCACCGTGCTGACCATCACCGCGCTGGCCGCCACCGCCCCGCTGGTCGCCGTCCGCCGGTACCGGCCGGCCCGGCCCGAGCCCTGGGTCGCGGTCAGCGCCATGCTCGCCTGCTGGTGGGCCGCCCTCGCCTTCGCGCACACCGCCCCGACCCTCGCCGTGGCTGCCCAGGCGCTGGGCATCGCCGTCGCCACCGGGCTGTTCGCCGTCCTGTTCACCCGGCAGCGCCGGGCCGCCCCGCGCGACCGCCGGCGCAGCCGCCGCGAGACCTGGGGCCACCGCAGCGACCAGGCCATGGTCGCCGTCGTCATCGCGCTCGCCCTCGTGCAGGCCGTCGCCGGCGCGCTCGTCCCCGGCGCGCCCTGGTCGGTCGCGTTCGCCCCCTTCGACCTCGTCCTCATCTGCCTGCTGCTGCGCTTCACCGCCTCCCGCGCCGACCTCGGCCCCAGCATGCGGCTGCTCACCGTCGGCGGGGTCGGGGCCGCGGTCTACGACTGCCTGGTCGCCGACTCCGGTGTGCGCATCACCGGCCCGCAGACCGGCCAGAACGTGGTCTGGGTCGTCGCGATGCTGTTCTTCCTCGCCGGCACCCTGCACCCGGGCATGACCACCGCGTTCTCCCCCGCCCGGCTGACCCGGCTGCGCTCGGAGTCCGCCCGGCTGCTCGGCACCGCCCCGCTGGTGCTGGTGCCGGTGGCCCTCGCCCTGCTCGACAGCGCCGCCGCGCTCCCGCTCACCGTGCACCTGGGTGCCGCCGCCGCGGTCGCCGCGCTGGCCATCGTGCGCGGCGCGCAGACCATCCGGGCCAGCGAGCAGCTGGCCCGCCGCGACCCGCTCACCGGCCTGGCCAACCGGCGCGGGCTGCGGGTCGCCTTCGAGGACCTCCTCCCGCCCACCACCGACCCCGTCTCCCGCGTGGGCCGCCTCGCCGTCCTCGACCTCGACGACTTCAAGCACGTCAACGACACCTACGGCCACGAGACCGGCGACGGGCTGCTCGTCGCCGTCGCCGCCCGGCTGGCCGACGCGGTCGGCGGCACCGGCACCGTCACCCGCTCCGGCGGCGACGAGTTCGTGCTGCTGCTGCGCCCCGGCGCCCCCGACGTCGACGCGCTGCTGGCCACCGCGTTCGCTGCGCCCGTGCCGCTGGCCGGGCTGGACTTCCCGGTCCGCTGCAGCGCCGGCTGGGTCGAGCTGACCGGCGCCAGCGAGCTGCCGCTGGCCCTCGCCGACGCCGACGTCGCCCTCTACGCCAGCAAGGACGGCGCCCGAGGCCGCGCCACCCGCTTCGCCCCCGAGCAGCGCGAGCAGGTGCTGGGCTCCCTCGCCCTCGGCGCCGACCTGCGCCGCCTGGTGGCCGGCGACCCCGGCGCCGGTGAACTGGTGCTGCTGTTCCAGCCGCTGGTCTCGCTTCCCGCGCGCACCGTGCGCGGGTGCGAGGCGCTGGTCCGCTGGCGGCACCCCGAGCGCGGCCTGCTCTCCCCCGACACCTTCCTGCCGGTCGCCGAGGCCCAGGGCCACGGCGCAGCCATCGACGCCTGGGTGCTGCGCGAGGCCTGCTGCGCCGCGCTGGCCTGGCCCGACCCCACCTGGACGGTCAGCGTCAACCTCGGCCGCTCCTCCATGGTCGACCCGGGCCTGGCCGGCACCGTCCGCGCCGCACTGGCCACCACCGGCCTGCCGGCCGCCCGGCTGCACCTGGAGATCACCGAGCACGACCAGCTGCCCGCCGACGCCGGCGTGCTGGCGCTGCACCAGCTCGCCGCCGACGGCGTCGGGCTCGCGCTGGACGACTTCGGCACCGGCTACACCTCGGTCGCCTACCTGCAGCGCTACCCGATCACCGTGCTCAAGCTCGACCGCAGCGTCACCGGCCCCGACGCCTCCCTCGCCCTGCTGCGCGGCCTGGTCGGCCTCGCCGACGCGCTGGGCACCACGGTGCTCGCGGAGGGCATCGAGACCGACGAGCAGTGCGCCCGGCTGGCCCGCCTCGGGGTGGACGCCGGCCAGGGCTGGCTGTTCGGCCGCCCGGTCCCCACCGACCGGCTCGGCGACCTGCGCCCGCAGCCGGCCGGCGCGGCAACCCCCGAGGGATGACATGCGGACCCGCCCGGTCAAGCACGACCCGCTCCGGGCCGACAACACCCGGGTGACCGCCCCCGCTCGCCTGCTCGCCGCCGCCACCGTCGCGGCGCTGCTGCTGTGCGCGCTGCCGGGCACCCGGGCCACCGGCGTCGTCGCCGTCAGCGTGCTGGCCGCCCTCGCCCCGCTCACCGTGCTGCTGCACCGCCGGACCGGGTGGACCCTGTGGGCGCTGGTCGCCGGCATGCTCGGCGCCTGGGCGGTCTCCATGGCCGCCACCGTCCCCTCCCCCGCCCTCGCGTCGGTGACCCAGCTGCTCGGCCTGGTGCTGGCGGTGACCCTGACCGTGAGCCTCTACGCCCAGCACCTGCGGGCGCGCCCGGCCGAGCGCCGGGTCCGCGGCCGCGGCGCCTGGGGACGCCGGGCCGACCAGGCCGCGCTCGTCGTCGTCACCGGGCTGGCCACCGCCCAGATCGTCACCACCGCGCTGTCGGCCGACGCCCCCGTGGGCTCGGCCTGGGCCCCGGTCGACGCCCTGGTCGTCGCGGTGCTGCTGCGCTTCGCCTGCTCCCGGGCCGGGCTGACCCGCAGCCTGCAGCTGCTGCTCGCCGGCGGCGCCGTCAACTGCCTCTACGACATGGTCGCCTCCTCCACCGGGCTGCGGCTGCAGCCGCTGGACCGCCCCGTGCAGCTGCTCTGGGCGCTGTCCATGGCCCTGTTCGTCGCCGGCGCACTGCACCCCAGCGCCCCGTCCGCCTTCTCCTCCGCCTCCCTGCGCCACCTGCGCCCGGAGTCCGGCCGGGTGCTGGGCCTGGTCGCGCTCGCCCCGGTGCCGCTGGTGCTGGCCCTGCTGCACCCGGCCGGCCGGCTGCCGTGGCTGGTGTACCTGGCCGCCGGCACCGCCCTCGCCGTGCTCACCACCGCCCGCGGCGCGCAGGCACTGGCGGCCAGCGAGACCTACGCCCGGCTCGACCCGCTGACCGGCCTGGCCAACCGCCGCGGCCTGCAGAGCGCGTTCGACCGCCTCCTGCTGACCGCCGCCGACGGCCCCGTCGGCCGGCTCGCGCTGCTGGACCTGGACGACTTCAAGGTCGTCAACGACACCCACGGCCACGAGGCCGGCGACCAGCTGCTCTGCGCGGTCGCCGACCGGCTGCGGACGGCGGTCGGCGGCGCCGGCACCGTCGCCCGCTCCGGCGGCGACGAGTTCGTCCTCGTGCTCGGCCCCGACGCCCCGGCCGTGGACGACGTGCTGCGCGCCGCCCTCGACGCCCCGGTCACCCTCCCCGTGGCGCCGGGCACCCGCTTCGCCGTCCGCGCCAGCGCCGGCTGGGTCGACCTGGACGACGACAGCCGGCTGCCGCTCGCGCTGGCCGACGCCGACATCGCGCTCTACACCAGCAAGGCCGTCCACCGCGGTGCCGCGACGGCGTTCGTGCCGGCCCAGCGGCAGGAGGTCCTCGGCCAGCTGGGCCTGGGCGAGGACCTGTGCCGGCTCGTGGCGGGCGGGTCCGGCGCCGGGGAGCTGTTCCTGGTCTACCAACCGCTGGTCGACCTGGTCGACGGCCGGGTGCTCGGCCACGAGGCCCTGGTCCGCTGGCAGCACCCCACCCGCGGGCTGCTCGCCCCCGACGCCTTCCTGCCCGTCGCCGAGAGCCAGGGCCAGGGCGCCGCCCTGGACGGCTGGGTGCTGGCCGAGGCCTGCCGCGAGGCCGCCGGCTGGGACGCCGACCGCACCGTGAGCGTCAACCTCGGGCGCTCGTCGATGGTGGACCCGCTGCTGGCCACCCGGGTCCTCGACGCCCTGCACGCCAGCGGGCTGGACCCGCGCCGCCTGCACCTGGAGATCACCGAGCACGAGGCCCTGCCCGTCGACGCCGGCGTGGCCGCGCTGCACGAGCTGGCCGACCTCGGCGTCGGGGTGAGCCTGGACGACTTCGGCACCGGCTACACCTCCCTGGGCTACCTGCACCGCTACCCCGTCGGCGTGCTCAAGCTCGACCGCTCCATCACCGGCCCCGACACCAGCGACGAGCTCATCGCCGGGCTCACCAGCCTCGCGTCGGCGCTGGGCATCCAGGTACTCGCCGAGGGCGTGGAGACCGCCGAGCAGCACGCCCGGCTGGCCGGGTTCGGCATCGACGCCGGCCAGGGCTGGCTGTTCGGCCGGCCGGTCCCGGCGTCCGAGCTGGCCGAGCGCGCCCCCCCGGGTCGGCAACCCCACGTAGCTCAGTAGTCACACCCCGGAGTGCCCCGCCGGGTCGGACGCGACCACCGACCTACCCTCGCGCCGATCACGATCACGGCCGGGAGGGGTGACATGCAGGTCGACGACGTCCAGTCGCTGCAGCAGCACGCGGCCTGGCGGCTGCTCCGCGCCGACGACGCACCCCTCGTCGTCGCCTTCCTCGCCCGCGTCTTCACCGAGGGCGGCGCGCACGGCCTGCCCGCCGGCGAGCTCGCCGACCGGCTGGCCGACCTGCTCGCCGAGCTCGACGGCACCTCCCGCGTCCCGGTCGACGCCCGCGGCTACCTCGACGGCTGGGCCGGCCCGGACGGCGGCTGGCTGCGCGCCTGGTACCCGCCCGGCTCTGACGAGCCGCTCATGGACGCCACCCCCGCCGCCGAGCTCGCCGTCGCCTTCGTCCGCGGCCTGCAGCGCCGTCCCTTCGTCGACACCGCCGCCCGGCTGGGCACGGTCGTCGACCAGCTGCGCGCCCTGGCCACCGGGGACGACGAGCCCGCCGCCCAGCGCGACCGCTACCTGCACGCCACCGCCACCGCCACCGGCCTGCTCGCCGACCTGCGCGCCGTCGAGGCCGCATTCCGCGACCGCGACCGGGAGCTGCGCGACCGGATCGCCGCCGGGGACGGCGCGCTGGCGCTCGAGGTCGCCGCCGGCCGCGCCGGCATAGCCGAGACCGACCAGGGCCGCAGCTTCCACGCCTGCTACGACCGGCTGCTCTCCCCCCGCCTGCAGGACGAGTTCACCGACCTGCTCGACCGGGTGCACGCGCTGCCCGCGCTGCGCACCTGCGCCGACCCGCGGATGCGCCGCATCCGGCACGACCTGGTCGCCGCCGCCCAGCACACCCGCCAGGTGCTGCGCGGCCTGGTCGACGTGCTGCGCACCGGCCTGGACGACGACGTGTGGCAGGAGAACCGACGCGTCGTCGACCTCGTCGCCGGCATCGAGGCCCGCGCCCGCCTGCTCTCGGCGGGCCTGGCCGACCTGGACGGGTTCTCCGTCGGGCTCGACGACCTGCACCCGACCGTCGTCCTGCCGATGGAGCGCCACCTCTACTCCCCGCCGCGCCGCGCCGCCGTCGACAGCGCCCGGCCCGAGGCCGGCGACGAGGACTTCGCCGCCGCGGCCCTGTTCGACCAGGTGCAGGTCGACCCGGTCCCGCTGACCGCGCACGTCCGCCGCGCCCTGCTCCAGCGGCCGCGTGTCGAGCTCGCCACCGTGCTGGAGCAGCACCCGCTGCAGCACGGCCTCGCCGAGCTGGTCGCCTACCTGTCCCTGCGCGACGAGGCCTTCGACGTCGTCCTGCCCGCGCCGTCCGCCGAGGACGAGCCCGGGGGCCCCGACGACGACCCGGACACCGTCTCCTGGACCGACCCCGACGGCCGGCAGCGAACCGCCACCCTGCCCCGCGTGGTCTACGCCCGCCGGCACGCCGACCCCCGCGCCGGGTCCCGGCACCCGGCCGGCCGCCGCGCCCACCCCGCCGTCCCGACCGTGCTCGCGGAGGACCCCCGATGACCGCCCTGCTGCCCGACACCGCCCCGCCCCGGGCCGAGCTGAGCCTCCCGCTGGTGGTGACCTCGCTGATGCGCGGCGTCGTCTACCGCGAGTCCGCGCCGGAGGTGTGGCGGCACCTGCTGGCCCTGCAGCCGGACCTGCGCGACCACGTCGCCGTCCTCGGGCTGGTGCCGGTGGTCGACGAGACCGAGGGCTACGCCTTCCTGCGGCAGCGCCCCGACGAGGACCCCGACGGCGGCGTCCCCGTGCCCCGGCTGGTCGCCCGCCGGTCGCTGTCCTTCCCGGTCAGCCTGCTGCTGGCGCTGCTGCGCCGCCGGCTGGCCGCCACCGACGCCGGCGAGGCCGGCGGCCGGCTGGTGCTCTCCCGGCTGGAGATCGTCGACCTGCTCGCCGAGGTGCTGCCCGACCCCGGCCGGCGCAACCGGCTGGTCGAGCAGGTGGACGGGCACGTCGCCAAGGCCGTCGAGCTCGGCTTCCTGCGCCGGATGCCCGGCCCGGACGGCGGCTTCGAGGTCCGCCGCGTGCTCAAGGCCTTCGTCGACGCGCAGTGGCTGGCCGACTTCGACGCCAAGCTCGCCGAGTACGCCGCCGCCACCCAGCAGCTCCAGCCCGCCGTGGAGGACCTCCCGTGACCACCACCCCGCCGGTGCCGCACCTGCTGCTCACCACCGAGGACGACGGCCCCGACGGCCCCGCCCCCCGCGCCGGGTTCCGGCTGGACCGCCTCGAGCTGCTCAACTGGGGCACCTTCGACCGCAAGGTCTGGACGCTGCGCGCCGACGGGCAGAACACCCTGCTCACCGGCGACATCGGCTCGGGCAAGTCGACCATCGTCGACGCGATCAGCACGCTGCTGCTGCCCGCCGCCCGGGTCTCCTACAACGAGGCCGCCGGCGCCCCGACCCGCGAGCGCGACCTGCGCTCCTACGTGCAGGGCCACTGGCGGGCCGAGCGCACCGGCTCCACCGGCGGCACCCGGACCGTCGGCCTGCGCCCGGGCAGCACCTGGACCGCGCTGCTGGCGGTGTTCCGCAACGAGGGCCTGGACGAGACCGTCACCCTCGGCCAGGTCTTCTGGCTGCGCTCGGGCGAGGTCGGCCAGCCCGACCGGTTCCACCTCGTCGCCGACCGCGACCTGTCCATCGCCGGCGACCTGACCGACTTCGGCAGCGACCCCGCGGCACTGCGCCGCCGGCTGGCCGCCCGGCCCGACGTCGAGGTGTTCGGCACCTTCACCGAGTACGGCCGCGCCTTCCGCAACCGGCTGGGCATCGCCTCCGAGCAGGCGATGGACCTGTTCCACCAGACCGTCTCGATGAAGACCGTCGGCGACCTCAACGGCTTCGTCCGCAGCCACCTGCTCGAGCCCGGCGACTCCGCCGGCTGGGTGGACCGGCTGCTCGGCCACGTCGACCACCTCACCCGCGCGCACGACGCCGTCGTCACCGGCCGCGCCCAGCTCGCCCAGCTGCGCCCGGTGCTCACCGACGCCGACCGGCACGCCGTCCTCACCGAGCAGATCGCCACCGTCGACGCCGACCTCGCCGCGCTCCCCCGCTGGGCGGACACCCTGCGCGAGAAGCTGCTCGCCGCCCGGGCCACCACCCAGCGCGCCGAGGTCGCCGCCGCCGACCGCGCGCTGACCCAGGGCATCACCAACCTCGACCTGGCCCGCGCCCGCGAGCTGTCGCTGACCATGCAGCGCACCGGCAACGGCGGCGAGCGGCTGCGCTACATCGACGAGCAGCTGCTGGAGCTGGAGGAGGCCCGCCGCGAGCGGCGCACCCGCGCCGGGGTGTTCGCCGGCCTGCTCGAGGCCACCGGCCTGGACCCGGTCGTGGACGGCGAGGACTTCGTCGTCCGGCGCACCGAGGTCGCCGAGGCCCTCGCCCGCGCCGTGGAGAGCGAGGGCGAGGCCGAGGACCGGCTCGCCGAGGTCGAGGTGGCACTGGCCGCGCTGCGCTCCCGCGCCGCCGGCATCGGCCACGAGCTGACCGGGCTGCGCGGGCGCACCGGCGCCGTCCCCCGCGAGCAGGTGCTGCTGCGCGACCGGCTGGCCGCCGCCCTCGGCGTGGACGCCGCCGAGCTGCCCTTCGCCGGCGAGCTGGTCCGGGTCTCCCCCGTGCACGCCGAGTGGGTGCCCGCCGCCGAGCGGGTGCTGCGCGACCTCGCGCTCACCCTGCTGGTCCCCGCCGACCGCTACGCCGAGGTCTGCGCCTGGGTCGAGGGGTCCGACCTCGGCGCGGAGCTGGCCTACCTGCCGGTGCCCGCCGAGCTGCCCACCGCCGCACCGATGCCCGCGCCGCAGTCGCTGGCCGCCGTCCTCGAGGTCCGGTCCACCCCGCTGGCCGCGTGGCTGGAGGGCCTGCTGGCCCGCCGCGCCCCGCACCTGCGGGTCGACGACGTCGCCGAGTTCGCCCGCACCCCGGTCGCGGTCACCCGCACCGGCCAGGTCAAGGACCGCAGCGGCCGGCACGCCCTCGACGACCGGCACCCCGCCGCCGACCCCGTGCACCGGGTGCTCGGCTGGGACGCCGCCGGCAAGATCCGCGCCCTGACCGCCGCGGAGAACGCGCTGCTGCCCCAGCTGGCCGAGCTCACCGCCGCCCGCGACGCCGTCCGCGCCGAGCGGGCCCGCGCCGTCGCCCGCAGCCGCGACCTCGCCCAGCTGTCGGCCTACGACAGCTGGCGGGCGCTGGACTGGCAGGGCGCCATCCGGCAGATCGCCGAGCTCGGCCGCGAGCGCGACCTGCTCATCGCCGCCTCCGGCGTCCTCTTCGGCCTGGACGGCGCCATGGACGACGTCCGCCGCGACATCGTCGCGCTGGCCACCGCGCAGGCCACCCTGCAGCAGCGCCGGGGCGCGGCCGCCTACGCCCTGGGCGAGACGTTCTCGGTGCTGGAGGGCGTCCGCCGCCGGCTGGCCGCCGCCGGCGTCGCCGACGAGGCCCCCGACGTCCGGCCCGCGCAGCTCGCGGTGGACGACGGCTCCGCGGTCGCCCGGGCGCTGCGCATCGACCGGTCGCTGACCGCCCCCGAGCGGCTGGACCGCCGGGCCCTGGTCGCGACGGTCCCGGTGACCGACCTGGCCGACGTCGACGAGCGCGAGCGGAACATGCGCGCGCTGCTCGAGCGCGAGCGCACCACCCAGGTGTCGGTCCGCGCCGAGGTCGAGGAGCGGATGGTGCGCGCGATGGCCGCCTTCCGCGCCCAGCACCCCGACGTCGCCGCCTCCCTGGATGCCTCCCGCGGCGCGGTCGACGCCTTCCGGGCGCTGCACGAGCGGCTGCGCGCCGACCAGCTGCCCCGCGCCGAGGCGGCGTTCACCGCGCTGCTCGAGCAGGACACGGTGCGCGACGTCGCCGGCTTCCTCGCCGAGCTGGAGCACCGCGCCGACCAGGTCACCGAGCGGGTCGCGGCGATCAACGGCTCGCTGCACGACATCGACTACCACCCGGGCCGCTACCTGGCCCTGGAGGCCCGGCGCTCGGCCGCCCCGGAGATCGAGGACTTCCGCGCCGACCTGCGGGCCTGCGCCGACGCCGGCGAGACCGACCCCGAGGAGCGCTTCGCCCGGGTCGCCCGCGTGGTGCACCGGCTGCGCGGCCGCGCCGGGCACGTGGCCGAGGACCGCCGCTGGGCCCGGCTGGTCACCGACGTCCGCACCTGGTTCGAGTTCACCGCGACCGAGCGGTGGCGGCACGACGACGCCGAGCACGAGACGCACACCGACGCCGGCGGCAAATCCGGCGGCCAGAAGGAGAAGCTGGCCTACACCGTGCTCGCCGCCTCGCTGGCCTACCAGTTCGGCATCGACCCGGCGAAGCAGCTGGCCCGCGACTTCCGGTTCGTCGTGGTCGACGAGGCGTTCGGGCGGGGCTCGGACGACTCCACCCGGTTCGCCCTGGACCTGTTCGCCCGGCTGGGTCTGCAGCTGCTCGTCGTCACCCCGCTGCAGAAGATCCACACCATCGAGCCCTACGTGGCGTCGCTGGCCTACGTGGACAACCAGCAGGGCGACGAGTCGCGGCTGCAGTGCCTGACCGTGGCCGACTACCGGGCCCGGCGCGCGCTGGCCCGGACCGTCACCGCCTGAGGGCCTCCTCCAGCGCCACGGCGAACGCGACCGGGTCACCGCCCTGGTCGGGATGGAACCCGCCGTGCCCGCCGGGGAAGGTCACCAGCGGCAGGCCGTGCTCGGCGGCGACCGCGCGGGAGGTCCGGCCGGTCGTCGCCTGGTCCGACCACGCGCCGACGCCGATGACCACCTGACCGGCCGGCAGCTCGCCGACCCGGTGCCCGGTCATCGTGCCCATGCCCAGCACCAGCCGGGTCATCGACCGCAGGTCGGCCTCGGACGGCGGCGGGGGCGCCGGCGCACCGGGCGGCGGGGCGAACCCGTTCTGCTGCGCGAACAGCGCCATCGCGGCCATCAGGCCCTGCTCGCGGTAGAGCCGCTGCACCTGCTCCCCGGCGGCCCGGTGCACGGCGGCGTCGTCCAGGTACTCCACCAGCGGCGGCTCGTGCGCGACCACGGTGCGCACCTGCTCGGGGTGTGTGGCGGCCAGCTCCAGCGCGGTGATGCCGCCGCCGCTGGAGCCGAACACGTCGGCCGGCTCGGAGGTGACCGCGGCCAGCACCCGGGACAGGTCGTCGGCCAGGGTCGCGACGTCCGGCGGCTCGGTGGGGTCGGTCATGGTGGAGTCGCCGGTGCCGCGCGGGTCGTGCAGCACCACGGTGTGCGCCCCGGCCAGCTGCTCGGCCAGCGGCCGGAAGCCGTCGGCCGGCATCGGGTGGCCGATGAGCGCCAGCACCGGGCCGCTGCCGAGCACCTCGTAGGACAGGACGGCGCCCGGGGCGTCGAGGGTGTGCCGGATGGTCTGCTGGGTCATGCCGGGGAGACTGCCACCGCCGGCCGATCTCATCGGTGGCCCTACAGCTCCGGGATGCACACCCCGGCGCCGAGCTGCGCGAGCCCGGCCAGGTCGCCGTCGGCGAAGTCGAGCACCCGGCCGGAGGTGGTGGAGGCCATCAGCTGGTCGGAGTCCCAGACGTGCGCCAGCCCGACCACGTGGCCGAGCTCGTGCAGCAGGATCGCCCGCCCCACCTCGGCGTCCCCGGAGGCGGCCAGCTCGGCGAACTCCGGGCCGTCCAGCGTCACGCTGCCGGTCACCCAGGCCAGCGGTCCGCCCTCGGGGCCGGCCGAGGCGCTGCCGCCCAGGCCCGCGACGTCGCCGGCCAGGCCGGGCTCCTGGTCGGGGGTGCGCCAGCCGACGAGCACCGGCGCCCAGCGGTCGCCGTACCGGTCGGGCTGGTAGGCCTCGCGCGAGCCGCCGGGCAGCTCGTCGGTGGTGCCCTCGTAGCGGAACTGCAGCCCGGTCACCTCGGACATCCGGGCCAGCGCGTCGACCAGCAGGGGCTCGGCGTCCGCGGGGGCGCCGTCCGGGCTGAGCACGACCGCGACCGGGCGGCACGGGTCGTAGGCGACCGGGGTGGTGCCGTCGTCCTGCCGGGCGACGAAGGCGTAGACGTCGCTGTCCGGGGCCGGCGGCGGCGTGCCCAGCGGGGTGCCGGACTCCTCGTACCCGGGCGTGGGCACGGTGCGCGGCGCCGGGTCGGCGGTGGCCGCCGACGGCCCGACCTGCGGCACCGGCGGCGCCTCGCCGGTGCGCAGCCACCAGCCGGCGGCGACCAGGCCGACGACGGCCACGAGCACGACGAAGCCGCGCAGCAGCCGCGAGCCGCGCCGCGGTGGGGACGGGGCGGGCGGAAGGGCGGCCGGCGGGGACTGGGCCGGTGGGGGCCAGGGCGGCAGCGGGTAGCGCTGCGTGGCCGGGTCCTCGGTCATCGGGACCAGTGTGCGGGACGGCGCGGCCCCGCCCGCGTCACACGCCGAGGTGCGCCAGCGCCTGGGTGAGCAGGTGGCTCTGCCCGTTGGCCAGCTCGGCGAGCACACCGGGGTCGCGGGCCTCGTCGGGGGTGAACCAGGTCAGCTCCAGCGCGTCCTGCTGGGGCTCGCAGTCGCCCTCGACCGGCACCACGTAGGCCAGCGAGACCGCGTGCTGGCGGGGGTCGTGGAACGGGGTGACGCCGGGGGTCGGGAAGTACTCGGCGATGGTGAACGGCTGCGGCGAGGCCGGCACCCGGGGCAGCGCGAGGGGGCCGAGGTCCTTCTCCAGGTGGCGGAGCAGGGCCGCGCGCACCCGCTCGTGGTACAGCACCCGGCCCGAGACCAGCGCTCGCTTGATCTGCCCGTCCTCGCCCGCGCGCAGCAGCAGGCCGATCTCGGTGACCACCCCGTGGTCGTCCACCCGGACCGGGACGGCGTCGACGTAGAGGATCGGCAACCGCTCGCGCGCTGAGTCCATCTCCTCGCGGGAGAGCCAGCCGGCGTCGGTCAGGGTGGTCGCGTCGGTCATGTGCACTGTCTAGTCGACGGCCGGGCCGATCAGCTGCAGCGGGGTCCGCTGCGCGGGCCGAGCTCGGCGAGCCCCTCCAGGTCGCCCTGCTGGAACGCCGTCGGGGTGCCGTGGGCGCCCATCAGCTGGCCGTCGTCGCCGGCGTGGTCCAGCCCGACGAGGTGCCCGAGCTCGTGCAGCACCACCCGGCGGGCCTGGGCGGGCGAGGCAGCGGCGAACCAGCCGGCGTCCAGGGAGACCTGCCCGCGGACGTAGCCGCCCCCCGCGGCCAGCGGCCGGGCCCAGCCGACCGCCTCGCCGTCGGCGTACAGCTGCTCCTCCCCGGTGGGCACCCAGGAGATGAGCACCTCCGCACCGGCGGGCAGCACGTCGACCGCGGCGTCCGACGTCGGGTCCACCCGGGTGGCGCCGAGCGCGGTGAACGTCAGGCCGGTGGCGTCCTCGACGGTGGCCACCGCGTCGGTGAGCAGCGGCAGCGCGCCGTCGGGTGCGTGGTCCCAGTTCACGACGTAGCCGATCGGGCTGCACGGGTCCCAGGTGACCGGGGAGCCGTCGGGGTGCGTCTGCAGGAAGGCGTGCGGGCCGGGCTCCAACGCCCGCGCGGACGACGTGCTGTTCGCGACCAGCAGCGCGGCGGCCAGCGGCACCTCGATCGCCAGGACGACGAGGGCGGCGGCACGGACCCGGGAGGTGATCACCGGTGCATCGTGGTGCCGGAACCCGCTCGTCCTCACGCTGCGTCACCACATCGGTGGTCGCGACCACCCGGTCGGGTGTCACCCGACGGGCACCAGCTGCTCCGGGCAGGTGGCGAGCACGGTGGCCATCGCGTCGTGCTCGGCCTGCGTCGTCCAGAGGCCGTAGCTGACCTTGACCGCGACCTGGCGGGCGACGTAGGCGCAGCGGTACCCGCGGTCGGGCGGCAGCCAGGTCGCGGCGTCGCCGTCGCGCTTCTGGGAGTTCAGCCCGCCGTCGACCGCGAGCAGGTTGAGCGGGTCGTTGGCGAAGGCGACCCGGGTGGCGGCGTCCCAGCCCTGCGCGCCGGTCTGCCAGCTGTTCGACAGCGCCACCACGTGGTCGATCTGCACCAGCTCGCTGGTGCCCTGCCCCCGCTGGAACAGGATCGTCGCGCCGGAGTACGGGTCGAGCAGGACGCCGCTGGTGACCACGCAGTCACGGGTACCGGGGCGGAACTGCTCGGCGGTGAGGTCGCGGGCCAGCACGTCGTTGCGGGTGTCGCAGCCGTTGCGGTCGGTGTCGACCCAGCCCTCGCCGTACTGGTCGCGGTCGTAGCCGGTCTGCGGCGCCCGCCCGCGCACCGGCAGCTGGGCGAGCGCCGCCAGCGCGGTGCCCGGGGTGGCGGTGACCGGGGGCGGCGGCTCGGTCGCCCCCGTGGTGGGCGTGGCCGGCGCGGACGTCGGTGCCGAGGGGGACGGCGGCAGCTGGGTGCTCGCGGTGGGGACCGGTGCCGGGCCGGGGTCCTCGCCGCCCAGCACGCCGAACCCGACCCCGAGCAGCACCGCCAGCGCGCACACCGCCGACAGCAGGGCACGGCGGGCGCGCCGGGACGGGCCGCGGCGGGCGGGCCCGGCCCGCTCGGAGCGGACGCGCACGGGTCGGGAGCTCACCGCTCGAGGGTGCGCGGTGGCGCCCGTGTCCTCCGGGTGCGACACGCGCTGCTCTAGCGTGCGGCACGTGGACGAGATCGCCGAGGCCTTCTACCTGCCGCTCGGGGACGGGCGCTACACCCCGACCCGGGCGACCGAGAGCCCGTGGGAGGCCGAGGCCCAGCACGGCGGCCCACCGTCCGCGCTGCTGGCCCACCTCGCCGCGGCCGCCGGCGGGCAGCAGCCGGTGCGGGTCTCGGTCGACTTCTACGGCGCCATCCCGCGGCGGGAGCTGCAGGTGCAGGTGTCCCCGGTCCGGCCCGGCCGGCGGATCGACCTGACCGAGGCGGTGCTGACCGTCGACGGGCGGACGGCGGCGGTCGCCCGCGTGTGGTCGCTGGCGCCCGGCCCCACCCCACCGGTGGTGACGCCGGCCGCCGTCCCGCCGGCGGTGCCGGACGAGGGCACGGTGGTCTTCCCCGACCTGCCGGACTTCGGCTACCAGCACGCGCTGGAGTGGCGCTACACCGCCGGGTCGCCCGAGCAGCTCGGTGCCGCCGACGTGTGGACCCGGGTCCGGATCCCGCTGGTGGCCGGCGAGGAGCTCACCGGGACCGACCGCGTGCTGATCGCCGCCGACGCCGCCAACGGGATCTCCGTGGAGCTGCCGCTGGACCGGTGGCTGTCCATCCCGCCGGGCATGACCTGCCACCTGACCCGGGAGGCGCAGGGCGACTGGGTGCACCTGGCCTGCCGCACCCGGATCGAGGCCAACGGGCTGGGCCTGTGCACCGGCACCGTCTCCGACGCCACCGGGGTGGTCGGCGAGGTGGCGCAGCCCCTGCTGGTCCGCGCACGGTGAGGTTCCCGACGGGGTGTGCGGGTAGCGGGGCACGATGACGTCGATCAGCCCGGTCCGCAGCGGCCTGCCTGCCCGCAGCCAGCGCCGCGCCCGCACCCGCGCGGTGTCCGCCGTCCTCGGTCTCGGCGGGCTGGCCATGGCCGCCGCCTCCCGGTGGACGGTCGCGCACCTCGCACCCGGACGGCGGGCGCCGGCGAACTGGCTGGTGCGGGTGCTCGGCGTGCGCACGGTGGTGCAGAGCGCCGTCCTGCTGGCCACCCCGACCCGGCCGGCGCTCCAGGCCGGTGCCGCGATCGACGCGCTGCACGCGGCGAGCATGGTGCCCGCCTGGCTGCTCCTCCCGCGCTACCGGCAGGCCGCTGCGGTCAGCGGCGGCATCGCGGTGGCGTCGGTGCTGGCCCAGCTGGCCGTGGCCCCGCAGTCCGACGACACCCCGCACGTGCCCGGCGACGTCGACTGACACCTGCGTCACCCGGATCAGGCCAGCGGCGCGGCGACCTCCCACAGGTGGCCGGCCGGGTCGGCGAAGGCCGCCGTCCGCACACCCCACGGCCGGTCCTGCGGGCCGTTGCGCAGCGGCACGCCCAGCCGCGCCAGCTCCGCGCAGACCGCGTCGGTGTCGGCGACCTGCACGGTGAGCAGGCAGCGGGCGGGGCCGGGCGCACCCACCTCGCCGGGCGTCACCAGCTCCTCGGCCCGGTCGGCCTGCAGCAGGTTGACCGTCACGTTGCCGATGGACAGCGCGGTCGACACGTCGTCGGAGTACAGCTCCCGGCTGTCGAACACGTCGGCGTAGAAGCGACGGGCGGCGGTCAGGTCCTCCACGAAGAGGGTGATGGTGTCCAGGTCGCGCAGGCGCACGGGAGCTCCTCGGTCCGGGGGTCGTCGGGGACAGGACCGGCCGGCGGCCCGGAACTCATCGAGGGACCGGCGTCCAGCCCTCCGCCGTCCGCAGCGGGCCCTTGAGCACCTTGCCGCCGGCGTTGCGCGGCAGCGGCCCGTCGAGCACCCGCACCCACTGCGGCACCTTGTAGTCGGCCAGCCGGTGCCGGGCGAACGCGGCGAACTCGGCGAGGTCCAGCGGCTCGCGCACCAGCAGCACGGCGCCGACCTTCTCCCCCATCACGTCGTCGGGCACGCCGACCACGGCGACCTCGAGGACGTCGGGGTGCTCGGCCAGGGCGTTCTCCACCTCGACGGAGTACACGTTCTCCCCGCCCCGGTTGATCATGTCCTTGGCCCGGTCGACGATCCGGACCAGGCCCTCGCCGTCGATCGTGGCGAGGTCGCCGGTGTGCAGCCAGCCGTCGCGGAACGTCTCCGCCGTCCGGGCCGGGTCGCCCCAGTACCCGGTCGCGACGTTCGGTCCGCGGACCAGCAGCTCGCCCACCCCGGTGTCCGGGTCCGGCCGGTCGACCGCGACGTCGACAACGGGGGCGGGAAAACCGACGGAGTCGGCGTGGTCGTCGGTCCAGGCATCGGGCAGGAAGGTGGCCAGCGCACTCGTCTCCGACAGCCCGAACCCGTTGCCCAGCGCGACGCCGGGGAACGCCGCGCGCAGCCGGTGCACCAGCTCCGGGGCCATCGGCGCCCCGCCGTAGGACAGCGCCCGCACGCTGGACAGGTCGGTGGTGGCGAGGTCGGGGTGCCGCAGCACGAGCTCGTAGATCGTCGGCACGCTGGTCAGCAGGGTGACCCGGTGCTCGGCGACCGCGGCGAGGAACGCGGCGGGCGAGAACTTCGGCATGAGCACGGTGGTCCCGGCCATGAGCACCTGGGTGACCATCTGCGAGCAGCAGCCGGTGACGTGGAACAGCGGCACCGAGATCAGCGAGACGTGGTGGCCGGCGCGGTCGAGCTCGCGGCAGCGCTGCACGTTCTCCGCCGAGCTGAGCAGGCACTCCTGGGTGAGCACCGCGCCCTTGGGCCGGCCGGTGGTGCCCGAGGTGTAGAACAGCGCGGCCACGTCGGTGTGCGCGGGGTCCGCCGGCTCGACCGGCTCGTCGTCGGGCAGGTCGGCGGTGTCCAGCACGACGGCGGCGCCGGAGTCGGCGACCACGTAGTCACGCTCGACCGGGGCGAGCCGGGTGTTCAGCGGGACGACGACGGCGCCGGCCAGCTGGGCGCCCCAGAAGGCGCGCAGGAACGCCAGCCCGTTGGGCAGCCCGACCGCGACCCGGTCCCCCGCGGCGACGCCCGCCGCGCGCAGGCCGCCGGCCACCCGGGCGGCGCCGTTCCACAGCTCCCGGTAGGTGGCGGTGCCGCCGCCCAGCTCGACGGCGGCGGTGCGGTCGGGGTGCGCGGCGACCGCGTCGGCGAAGCCGCGGACGACGTTGCGCGCCAGGCCGGTGTACCGGGCGACGCCGTCCTCGCCCCGTTCGATCCCGCTGTTCTCGAAGATCACCGTTGCATCTTGCACCTATCCGCGGAGGACGGCCCAGCCGTGGGCGGGCAGCTCCAGGTCACCGCCCCGCGCCGTCCCCGCGCCGGCGAGCAGCTCCCCCGCCGCCGGCACGACGGCCGGTTCGGCGGCGGTGTTCAGGGCGACGACCAGCGCCTCCCCGTCCGCCACCGACCGCAGCACCAGCTGCTCGTTGGTCAGGTGCAGCTGCTCGGTGCGCGCCCGGTGCAGCCAGCGGTGCCGGCGGCGCAGCCCGATCAGCTCCTGGTGCAGCGCGAAGGTGGCCCCGCCCTCGACGGCGAGCGGGTCGGCCGGGAACTCCGGCCGGATCGCGTCGTCCCCGCCGGCGCGGTGCTCCTTGATCCCGTGCCAGCCGAACTCGTCGCCGGACCACACGGCCGGCGTCCCGCCCGTGGTGAACAGCAGCGCCAGCGCGTGCGGCAGCAGCTGCTCCCCCACCTGGTCGACGATGCGGGTGACGTCGTGGTTGCCGACGAAGGTCCACGGCACGAAGGCGTCGAGGAACCCGTCGTGCCGCTGCAGCGCGTGCGCGGTCTCGAACAGGTTGCCCTCGGCGAGGCCGTGCCAGACGCCCTGCCACAGCTCGTACTGGGTGACCGCGTCCATCCCCGACGCGGCCACGACCTGCGGGTAGTCGCCGTGGATCACCTCGCCGACGACGTAGACGTCGGGGTGCCGCTCCCGGACGGCGGGCAGCACCCGGGCCCAGAAGTCGGGGCGGACGGCGTACGCCGCGTCCAGCCGCCAGCCGTCGACGCCGCGGTCCAGCCAGGAGCACATGACGTCGACGACGAAGGCCACGACGTCGTCCTGCGTGTGGTCGAGCTCGACGAGCAGGTCGTGGCCCTCGAAGGTGCCCGGCCGGTCGCCGTCCCACCGGATCCAGTGCCGGCGGGCCGGGTCGGTGACCGCGGGGTGGTCGCGGCCGACGTGGTTGAACACGCCGTCCAGCAGCACCCGGATGCCCCGCTCGTGCGCGGCGGCGACCAGCGCGTCGAAGTCCCCCTGGTCGCCGAGGCGGGGGTCGATGCGGAGGTGGTCGAGGGTGTCGTAGCCGTGCGTGGCCGACGCGAACACCGGCCCGAGCGCCAGGCCGTTGCAGCCCAGCGCGACCAGGTGGTCCAGCCAGCCGGCGATCCGCGGCAGCCGGTGGCTCACCTGGTCGGTGGCCTCGCGCTCGGCACCCACGAACCCCAGCGGGTGCACCTGCCACCAGATCGCGTCCTGCACCCAGGCGGGCTCGCTCACACGACCCCCACGAGGGCCGGCCACGGGTCGTCGCCGGCGACCGCGGCGCCCAGCACCCGCGCCCACGTCGTCTCGTTGCCGGCGTCGTCGCGCCAGGACCACATGCGGGTGGTCAGGTGGTGCAGCCGGTGCTCCAGGGTGAACCCGATCGCGCCGTGCACCTGGTGCGCCAGCCGCGCGACCACGTCGACCGCCGCCCCCGCCCGCACCTTCGCCGCGGCCGCGGCCAGCTCCAGCGGCTCGCCGCGGTCCAGCCGCTGCACCGCGGCGTCGACCAGCGCGGAGACCGCGGTGACCTCGCCGGCCATCTGCGCCAGCTGCACCTGGATGCCCTGGAACTTCGCCAGCGGCCGGCCGAACTGCACCCGCTCCCCGGCGTACTGCACGGTCCAGGCCAGCACGGTCTCCGCGGCCGCGGACAGCTGCAGCGCCCGGGCCAGCGCGTACCGGGCCCGCAGCTCCCCCACCGGGCCGACCTGTGCGGGCACCCCGTCGAGCACGTAGGACCCGCGCGGCTCCCCGGCGAGGTTCGTCGCGTCGCCGGCCTCGAGCTCGGCGACGTCGACCAGCGCCAGCACCTCGCCGTCCGGGCCGTCGGCGACCACCACCAGGTGCCGGGCCACCCCGGCCCAGGGCACGTCGGTCGCCGTCCCGGTCAGCCGGCCGTCCTCGACCCGCAGGCCGCCGGAGACCGACACGGTCAGCGGCTCGCCCACCGGCGGCAGGCTGAGCCCGGCGGCCAGGAGGGCGGGACCGGCGACCAGCAGCTGCTCGGCGACGGGCACCGCCCCGGCACCGGCGGCCAGGGTGGCGACGACGGCGACCGCGTCGGCCAGCTCGCCGCCCGACCCGCCGGCCTCCTCCGGCAGCCCCACCCCGGTCAGCCCGGCGTCGGCCAGCTCGGCCCACAGCTGCGCGTCCCAGCGGCGCTCGGCGGTCAGCTTGACCGGCTCGTGGCCGGCCAGGATCTCCCGGACCGTGGAGACGACGAGGTCCTGCTCGCCGCTCATCGCAGACCCAGCCCGCGCGCCACGATCCCGCGGAGGATCTCGTTGGTGCCGCCGCGCAGCGTGTAGCCGGGCTGGTGCAGCTGCGCCTCGGCCAGCGCCCGCCCCAGCGGGTCGGGTGAGTCCAGCGACGCCGGGACGTCGACCACCCGGCGGATCTCCTCGGCGACGTCGGCCTCGAACGTGGTGCCGACGTCCTTGACCAGCGCGGCCGGGATGTCGGGCAGCTCGCCCCGGTCCAGCGCCGCGGCGATCCGGATGGACAGCTGGCGCAGCGCGAGCAGCCGGGCGCTCAGCCGGCCCAGGGTGGCGAGCTCGGCCGGCGACGACGCGCGGCGGGCGAACTCCGCCAGCAGCGGGAAGGTCGACAGGATCCGCTCGGGACCGCTGCGCTCGAAGGCCAGCTCGGCGGTGACCTGGTGCCAGCCGGCGCCCTCCTCGCCCAGCAGCATGTCGCCGGGGACGACGACGGAGTCGAAGACCACCTCGTTGAAGTGGTGACCGCCGTCGAGGATGCGGATCGGGTTGATCGTGATGCCCGGCAGCGACAGGTCGACCAGCAGCTGGCTCATGCCGGCGTGCCGGGCGGTGGGGTCGGCGGGCGCGGTGCGCACCAGCACGATCGCGTAGTGGCTGTGGTGCGCGTTCGACGTCCACACCTTGGCGCCGTCGACCACCCAGTCACCGTCGGCGTTGCGCACCGCCTTCGTGCGGATGGAGGCCAGGTCGGAGCCGGAGTCGGGCTCGCTCATGCCGATGACGAAGTAGCACTCCCCCGCCGCGATCCTCGGCAGGATCTCCTTGCGCTGGGTCTCGGTGCCGTAGCGCAGCAGGTTCGGCCCGGACTGCCGGTCGGCGATCCAGTGCGCGGCCACCGGCGCGCCCGCGGCGAGCAGCTCCTCGGTGACGGCGTAGCGCTCCATCGCGGTGCGCTCGTGGCCGCCGTACTCCTTCGGCCAGGTCATGCCCAGCCAGCCGCGCTCACCCAGCTTCCGGGAGAACGCCGGGTCCACCCCGGACAGCCAGGTGTCCACGTGGGTGCTGAAGGTGCCGGCGGCCAGCTCCTCGGCGAGGAACTGCCGGACCTCCAGCCGGACCGCCTCGGCGGCCTCGGACGGCGGGGCGGGGGCGAGCGTCAGCGTCGACGGCATGCCGCCGATGGAACCAGGTCAGCGCACCGTCAGCAGCATCGGTCCACGGGGCTTGGGGATGGGCACGGGCCGGATGACGACGCCGGCCGCGGGGTCGGCGGTCACCCGCCGGCCGGCCAGCAGCCGGGCCACGATCGCCTTGACCATGACCTCGGCGACGTGGTTGCCGATGCACAGGTGCGCACCGCCGCCGAAGGGCACGAACAGGTGGCTGTGCTGCTTGTGCTCCTCCCGGCCGGGGGCGAACCGGTCGGGGTCGAAGGCGTCGGGCAGGGTCCACCAGTCGGGGTGCCGGTGCAGCGCCAGGCTGGACACGTTGACCCCGTGCCCGGCCGGCACCCGGACGCCGGTGATCTCGACGTCGGCCAGGGCGTGCCGCGGGGAGAACGGCACCGGCGGGCTCAGCCGCAGCGCCTCCTGCATCGCCCGGGTGGTGTGCTCGAGCCGGCCGTGGTCGGCGGGGGTGACCGGGGCGCCGCCCAGCGCCCGGACCTCCTCGGCCACCCGGTCCTGCTCGGCCGGGTGCAGGGCCAGCTGCCAGAGCATGACCGCCAGCGTCGAGGTGGTGGTGTCGTGCGCGGCGAGCATCAGGAACACCATGTGGTCGACCACGTCGTCGACCGGCAGCAGCTCGCCGTCCTCGGTGGTGGCGTGCGACAGCCGCGAGAGCAGGTCACCGCGCGGCTCCTCGCGCCGCCGCTGGGCGACCAGCTCGCCGAAGACCCGGGTCAGCTCGGCCCGGCCCCGCAGCCCGCGCCGGTAGGTGGAGCCGGGGACGGCGACCCGCAGCGGGGTGATCGAGGCGGCGACCGCGGCCTGGAACGCCCGGTTCACCCGCTCGGACTGCTGCCCCAGGGACACCCCGACGAACACCTCCGCGGCGATGTCGAGGGTCAGCCGCTTCATCAGCACGTACACGTCGACGTCGCCGGCGGGCAGCCCGCGCAGGTGCCGGTCGGTGACGTCGTGGATCGCGTCGACGTAGCCGGTGAGCGCGGCCCGGCTGAAGGCCTGCTGCATCACCCGGCGGTGCCGGTGGTGGTCGTCGAAGTCGCGCAGCATCAGCCCGTTGCGGAACAGCGGGCCGATGGAGCTGGACCAGCCGCGCTCGCTGGAGAGCACCTTGCCCGGGTCCAGGTAGATCTCGCGGGTGGCCTGCGGGGTCAGGAAGGTGACGCCCTCGCGGCCGAGCACCCGCATCCGGAACACGTCGCCGTGCGCCCGGCGGTGCCGCTCGACCAGCCCGGCCGCGTCGTGCACGAAGGACAACGTGTGCCCCACGACCGGCCACCCCCGGTCACCGGGGACGTGCGCGAGCAGATCCATGGGCACCGTCGACCACCTCCGCGGCCGACCCTAGCCCCGCAGGTGAGCCAGGTCACGCACCGCGAGGACGACGGCACAGGGACCTCCGAGCGCTGTCGTACCCCCCGCCTAGGCTGGCGGCACGCCCCCGTCGAGCTGAGGAACACCCCCGTGACGATCGCTCCTGCCCCGATCGTGAGCCGTCCTTCTCCGGTTCACGTGGCCGAGAAGGGTTCGCGGCTGTCGATGCTGCTGCGGACCACCGATCACAAGGTGATCGGGTTGATGTACCTGGCGACGTCGTTCACCTGGTTCATGGTCGGTGGCTTGATGGCCATGCTGATGCGTGGTGAGCTGGCGCGGCCGGGGCTGCAGTTCCTGTCCAACGAGCAGTACAACCAGTTGTTCACCATGCACGGCACGGTGATGCTGTTGTTCTTCGCGACGCCGTTGTTCTTCGCGTTCGCGAACCTGATCCTGCCGTTGCAGCTGGGTGCTCCGGATGTGGCGTTCCCGCGGCTGAACGCGTTCTCGTACTGGTTGTTCCTGTTCGGCGGCCTGATCATGATCTCGGGGTTCTTCACCCCGGGTGGTGCGGCGGACTTCGGTTGGTTCGCCTACTCCCCGCTGTCGGACGTGACCAACTCCCCGGGTGCCGGTGGTGACCTGTGGATCGCCGGCCTGGC
>NZ_FOMD01000006.1 GCF_900112525.1 Klenkia taihuensis | reverse complement strand
CGGTGGTCCGCAGCAGCATCGACAGCCGCGAACCCTTCTCGGCCACGTGAACCGGAGAAGGACGGCTCACGATCGGGGCAGGAGCGATCGTCACGCAGCGGAGCTTAGACGGTGTGCACGGCTGCGGTCGGGCAGTCCGGGGACGGATCTGCACCGGTGTTCTCCGGACCCGTGCCCCTCCCCCGCGATCACCGTCCTGACCTGCACGGACGCGTCACCCCCGCGGATGACCACGCCGGTTCCGAGACCAGGTCGTGACCGTCGTCCTGTTTGGGGAGCCCGCTGACGGGACACATGATCAGCCGCGTTGGAGAGACCGGCGCCGACGGCATCCGCCGTCACCTATGGGAGGTCCCCGTGCTCTGGAACATCATCGTCCTTCTCGTGATCGGCGCCGTCGCCGGCTTCATCGCCCGCGCCGTCATCCCCGGCAAGCAGAACATGTCCGTGGTCGCCACGATCGTGCTCGGCATCATCGGCTCGCTGGTCGGCAACCTGCTCGGCTCCCTCATCAGCGGCAACGGCTTCGAGCTCGGCACCGCCGGCTGGATCGGCTCGATCGTGGGCGCGATCATCGTGCTCGGCATCTACGTGGCGGTCAGCGGCCGCAAGAGCGTCCGGCGCTGACCCCGAGCGCGGCACGCCGCGCTCCGCAGGACCTCCGACGGGGGCCCGGTCCCACAGGCCGGGCCCCCGTCCGCGTCTGCGCTCAGGCCCGCCGGTGCGTGGTGACGTCGACCGCGACCGTCACCGTCACCGGGTCCGGGAGCGCCGCCAGCCGCACCTCGAGCTCCTCGCCCGTCAGGTGCCGGGCGTGCGGCCCCATCCCCACCAGCACCCGCACCGCGCCCCGGTCGAGCACGAGCCGCTCCCGGTGGGTGCGCACGGCGACCCGCTCGAGGTGCGGGCCCAGCGAGCCGGCCAACCGCTCGGCCTTGGCCGGGTCGACCGACAGCAGGCCGAGCGGGCCGACCAGCTCGGCCAGGTGGTCGGCCGCCGGGGTCACCACCACCAGGCGCCCGGCGGGCGCGAGGACCCGGGCGGTCTCGGCACCGTTGCGGGGCGCGAAGACGACCAGCACCCGGTCGACGGCGCCGTCGCGCACCGGGAGGCCGGCCCAGGTGTCGGCGACGACCGCGATGGCACGCGGGTGCGCGCGGGCCGCGCGCCGCGCGGCGTACCGGGAGACGTCCAGGCAGACCCCCACCGCGCCGGGCGCGGCGTCCAGCACCCCGGCCAGGTGCGCCCCGGTGCCGCCGCCCAGGTCCAGCACGCTGCCCGGCTCCCCGTCCGCCAGGACGGCGCCGGCCAGCGCCGCGGTCACGCCGGCGTAGTGGCCGGCGGCCAGGAGGTCGACCCGGTCGGCGACCATCGCCGCGGAGTCGCCGGCGTGCGGGCTGCCACCGGGGGGCAGCAGGGTCAGGTGGCCCTGCCGGGCGCGGTCGAAGGCGTGCCCGGCCGGGCAGCGCACGCCGGCGTCGTCGGCGGTGAGCCCGCCGCCGCAGACCGGGCAGGCCAGCAGGGCGACGGCGGCCGGCGGGAGGGGTGGCCTCACCGGCGGGGCGGCAGCCGGTGCAGCACCACGTCGCGCAGCCGACCGGCGTCGGCGACCGCGGTGAGGTAGGTGCAGTGCGGCTGGCGCCGCCGGTCGGTCGGCGAGCCCGGGTTGAGCAGCCGCAGCCCGCCGGGGGCGACGGAGTCCCACGGGATGTGGCTGTGCCCGAAGACCAGCAGGTCGGCGTCCGGGTAGGCCGCCGCGCACCGGGCCTCCCGGCCGGTCGCGGCACCGGTCTCGTGCACCACGGCGGTGGCGACGCCGTCCAGGTCGACCCGGGCGACCTCGGGCAGCCGCTCGCGCAGGGCGCCGTGGTCGTTGTTGCCGACCACCCCGACCAGCCGCCGGGCGCGCCGCTCCAGCTCGTCGAGCAGGGCGACGTCCACCCAGTCGCCGGCGTGCAGCACGACGTCGGCGGCCTCCACCGCGGCCCACACCTCGGGCGGCAGGTCCTTCGCCCGCCGAGGCAGGTGGGTGTCGGCGATCAGGGTCAGCGCGAGCGCCACCGGGCGGTCAGGCCCCGCGGCCGGCGGCCATCGCCCGCAGCCGGGCGTTGTAGGCGTCGAGCTCGGCGTCCCCGACCCGGTCGATGGTGCGCTCGCGGGTGCAGTTGCGGCGCTGCTCGGAGCCGGCCCACTGGAAGAACACGACGGCCAGCACCAGCACCGTGGGCAGCTCGCCGAAGGACCAGGCGATGGCGCCGGCGGTGTTCTGGTCGGCCAGCGGGTCCACGCCCCAGCTCGCCGGCGGGTTGGCGAAGGTCTCCACGACCAGGCTGCCGGCCATCATGATCGCGACGCCGAAGAAGGCGTGGAACGGCATGGGCAGGAGCAGCTCGAGCATCCGGCCGGCGTGCCCGACGGTGCGCGGCCACGGGTCGGCGCCCAGGATCGGGCCGAAGAACAGCAGCCCGGTGACCAGGAAGTGCGCCAGCATGAACTGGTGGCCCAGCGGGTCGGCCATGAGGTCGTCGAAGACCGGGGTGAAGTAGACGCCGTAGAGGCTGACGATGAACAGCGGGATCGTGAAGCCGGGGTGGGAGACGAACCGGGCGAACCGGCTGTGCAGCGCCTCCAGGAGCAGCGCACGCGGGACGCCGGCGGTGCCCCTGCCCCGCGGGAGGGTCCGCAGCGCCATGGTCACCGGGGAGCCGAGCAGCAGCAGCAGCGGCGACACCATCGACAGCACCATGTGCTGGGCCATGTGCACGCTGAACAGCACCATCGAGTAGCCGTGCAGCTCGGTGCCGGTGACCGCGAACAGCGACACCGCGCCGGTGACGAAGGACAGCGTCCGCCACCACGGCCAGCGCACCCCCGCGCGGCGCAGCCGGGCCAGGCCGACCAGGTAGGCGACGAGGGCGGCGACGGTCAGGTAGGCGACCCAGGACCAGCCGTCGAGGTGCGGGGTGAACAGCCGCGCCCACGTCGGCGGGTCGGTGGGCATCCACATGTCGGAGTGGTCGTGCACTCCCCCATGGTGCACCTCAGTCGTGGACCGGTGCCTCGTGCGCCCGGTGCGAGGCCGACTCGAGCTGGAACGTGCAGTGCTCGACGTCGAAGTGGCCGCCCAGGCAGGCGCACAGGGCGTCGAGCACCCGGCCGCCGTGGCCGTCGGCGAGCGCGTCCTCGGCCACCACCACGTGCGCCGACAGGACGGGCAGCCCCGAGGTGATGGTCCAGGCGTGCAGGTCGTGCACCGCCAGGACGCCGTCCACCCCGAGGATGTGCGCGCGGACATCGGCCAGGTCGACGCCGCGGGGTGCGGCCTCCAGCAGCACGTCCAGGGCGTCGCGCAGCAACGACCAGGCGCGCGGCAGCACCAGCGCGCCCACCACGAACGAGGCGACGACGTCGGCGCCGGTCCAGCCGGTGGTCGCGATGACCACCGCGGCGACGATGACCGCGACCGAGCCCAGCGCGTCGCCGAGCACCTCGAGGTAGGCCCCGCGCATGTTCAGCGACTCGCCCTGGCCGCGGCGCAGCAGGGCCAGCGAGACCAGGTTGGCCACCAGGCCGAGGACCGCGACCGACAGCATCAGCCCGGAGCGGATCTCGGGCGGGTCACCGACCCGGCGGACCGCCTCGACGACCACGTAGGCGCCCACGCCGACCAGCAGCAGCCCGTTGCCGACCGCGGCGAGCACCTCGACGCGCTGCCAGCCGAAGGTGCGCCGGCCCGACGCCGGGCGCTGGGCGAGGGTGACCGCGCCCAGGGCCAGCGCGATGCCCAGGGTGTCGGTGGCCATGTGCGCGGCGTCGGCCAGCAGGGCCAGCGACCCGGACAGCACGGCGCCCACCGCCTGCACGACGAGCACGGTGGCGGTGATGCCGAGGACCAGCCCCAGCCGCCGGCGGTACCCGGCCGAGGCGGTGCCGCCGGGCGGGACGTGGGCGTGCGCGTGGTCGTGGCCCATCAGCCCGTCACCTCGCATGCGTCGTCGTGCATGCAAGGAGTGTGCCCCACCGGGCCGCCGGAGGGCGTCAGCCGATGACGACGCCCCGCTCGGCCATGTAGGGGATCGGGTCGACCTTCTCGCCGTCGATGCCGCCGACGTGCACCTCGAAGTGCAGGTGGGGGCCGGTGGACTGGCCGCGGTTGCCCAGCAGCGCGATGGTGTCGCCGGCCTGCACGGCCTGGCCCTCGGAGACGAGGATCTCCTCCATGTGGCCGTAGACGGTCACGTCGCCGTTCTCGTGCTGGATGTAGACCGCCAGGCCGAAGCCGCTGGCCGCACCGGCCTTGATGACCACGCCGTCCATGGCGGCGTACTCCGGCGTGCCCATCGGGGCGGCGAGGTCGATGCCGGCGTGCAGGGTGCCCCAGCGGTAGCCGAAGGTGCTCGAGAGGCGGGCACCGTCGACCGGGAGGACGGCCTGCGGGCGGGCGGCCTCCTCGGCGGCGGCGATCGCGGCCTGGTCGGCGGCGGCCTGGGTCTCCTGCGCGGCGGCCTGGGCGTCCTCGCGCTGCGCGCGGCTGGCGGCCATCTGCTGCAGCTGGGACACCGCGTCGCTCTCCACGACGGCCGGGTCGGGGGTCTGCAGACCCAGCGCGTCGGCGACGCTGGTTGCCTGCGCGGCCGAGGCCTGCGCCGCGGTGACCGCGGGGTCGGCCTGGGCCTCGGGGCCACCGGTGGTCAGCAGCCCGACGCCGGTCGCGCCGGCCAGCGCGGCGGCGAGGTAGAGGGTGGGCTTGCGCATCCGCGCCGGGCCGGCGAGCGACCGGGTGCGGGTGGGCTTGACCTGGCGGTGCCGCCCGCGGGGCACGCGGCCCTCGGCGATGGCGGCGATGATCTCGGCGGCGGACACCTCGACGTCCTCGCGCGGCTCGTCGGCCAGCACGACGTCGCCGTCGGCGGCCTGCGCGTGCGGGACGGGCCGGGTGTCGTCGGCGTCGCCGGTGACGTGGTCGACCAGACCGTGGGCGGCGACGGCGCGGAGGGCGGCCTCGGTGGCCGGGCCCCGCACGACGACGGGGTCGGACGCGAACTCGTCGGACCAGACGCCGATGATGGCGTTCCACTCGCCGGTGGAGGGGTTGCGGACATCGTCCGACACCACCGTGCCGACCTGCCGATCCCCGCCCGTGGCCAGGAGGTCTTCCGGGTGTTGCGGGTTCATGCACCTGGCTTTCGTCAGTGGGTCTCGGGAGGAGGGCGGGACCCACTTAAACATGCCGTGACCTGGCCGTGACCAGATCGGGACCGGGATCACTGCGGTTTCGTGAGGTAGGTCACCACTACATCTGCCAATCCGCGACCCTCCGTGACGTCGTGCGTGCACAGTGCCGAGCGATGGCAACGAACATCACGAGCCGTGACGAAACCCCGACGCACCGACAGGGCTCGCGATGCGGCGTGTTCATCGGGTTCCGTCACCGTCCGGTTCAGCCGCTCGCGGGCGGCTCCGCGACCGAGTCGGTGACGACGTGACCGGTGTCATCGGGGATCGTGGATGGCCGGGACGCGATCCGGCCTTGCCTCTGGGGACCCGTGGCCCCAGGAGACGTCCTGCCCACCCCGCGCCCTGTGAGGACTGCTGTGCCCCGCGCCCTGCTCGCCCTGTCCATCGGTGCCTTCGGCATCGGCACGACGGAGTTCGTCGTCATGGGCATGCTGCCCCAGATCGCCGACGGCCTGGACGTGTCGGTCTCCGCCGTCGGCCTGCTGATCAGCGCCTACGCGGTGGGCGTGGTCATCGGCGCCCCCACCCTCACCGCCCTGGGCGTCCGCTTCACCCCGAAGCAGACGCTCGTCGCGCTGATGGCCGTCTTCGTCGTCGGCAACCTGCTCTCCGCGCTGGCCCCCAGCTACGGCACGCTCGTCGTCGCCCGGGTGATCACCGCGCTCGCGCACGGCTCCTTCTTCGGCGTCGGGGCGGTGGCCGCCCGTCGACTGGTGCCCAGGGAAAAGGCCACCCAGGCCATCTCGCTGATGTTCGCCGGGCTCACCGTGGCCAACGTCGTCGGCGTCCCGCTGGGCACCTTCGTCGCCCAGCAGGCCAGCTGGCGGCTGGTGCCCGCAGCCTGCGCGGCGATCGGGCTGGTCACCGTCGCCGGCCTGCTGGCCTGGATGCCGGCACTGGCCAACGAGGCGACCGACCTGCGCAGCGAGCTGCGGGCCTTCCGCCGCCGGCAGGTCTGGATGGTGCTCGGCGTGACGATGGTCGGCTTCGCCGCGCTGTTCGCCGTCTACTCCTACGTCTCCCCCATCCTCACCGAGCTCGGCGGCCTGCCCGAGGCCTGGGTGACCCCCGTGCTGGCCCTGTTCGGCATCGGCACGACCGTCGGCATGCTGGCCGGTGGCCGCTTCGGCGACCGGTTCGGGCTGCGCGCCGTGCTGGGCAGCCTGGTGCTGAGCGCGCTGCTGCTGGGCGCCTTCGCGCTGACCGCCCGCACGCCCGTGGCCGCCGTCGTCCTGCTGGTGCTGTTCGGGGCGGTGTCCTTCGCCGCCGGGCCGGTGGTGCAGAACAAGGTGATCGAGGCGGCCCGGGTGCGCGGCGGGTCGATGGTGTCGGCGGCCAACCAGGGCGCCTTCAACGTGGCCAACGCCCTGGGTGCCGCGCTGGGCGCCGCGGTGCTCACCGCCGGGCAGGGCTACACCGCGCCGATCTGGGTGGGCGGGGTGCTGGCGCTGGTCGGGGCGGCGCTGTGCGCGGTCGCCGTCCGCACCGAGCGGGCCGACGCGGCCTCCCCCGACCCGGTCGTCGCCGACGTCGAGGCGTGGGAGCGCGAGACCGCCTGCGTCACCGCGCGCTGAGCGCCCTCCGGGGGTAGACCGGGGGGCATGACGACGAGGGCAGACCACGCCGGGCAGTACCGGCTCGGCGACCGCACCGTGCAGCGGATGGGCTACGGCGCCATGCAGCTGGCCGGTCCGCACGTGATGGGTCCGCCGGCCGACCGGGACGCCGCGGTCGCCGTGCTGCGGCGGGCGGTGGAGCTGGGCGTCGACCACATCGACACCAGCGACTACTACGGGCCGCACGTGACCAACGAGGTCATCCGCGAGGCGCTGCACCCCTACCCCGAGCAGCTCACCCTGGTGACCAAGATCGGCGCCCGCCGCACCCCGGAGGGCGAGTGGCCCGAGGCGCTGGGTGCCGACGAGCTGCGCCAGGCGGTGCACGACAACCTCGACCACCTGGGCCTGGACTCCCTGCACGTGGTCAACCTGCGCATGCCGGGCTTCGCCGAGCCGGTCGAGCGCTCGGTGGCCGAGCCGATGGAGACCCTCGCCGCGCTGCAGGCCGAGGGCCTGGTGCAGCACATCGGGGTCAGCAACGTGACCACGTCGATGCTGGCCGAGGCCCGCTCGATCGCCCCGGTGGTGTGCGTGCAGAACCACTACAACCTGGTGCACCGCGACGACGACGCGATGGTCGACGCGCTGGCCCGCGAGGGCATCGCCTACGTGCCCTTCTTCCCGCTGGGCGGGTTCACGCCGCTGCAGTCGCGAGCGCTGGAGTCGGTGGCGTCCCGGCTGGGGACCACCCCGATGCAGGTGGCGCTGGCCTGGTTGCTGGCCCGCTCCCCCAACGTGCTGCTCATCCCCGGCACGTCGTCGGTGGCGCACCTGGAGGAGAACCTCGAGGCCGCCGCGCGGGTGCTGGGCCCCGACGAGCTCGACGAGCTGGCCGCCATCGGCGGTCCGTGACCCCGCTCAGCCGATGAGCGCCACCCGGCCGGCCAGCGACGGCGCGGCCGCCGGGTGGCGCTGCAGCACCTCCGGGTCGTGGCCGGGCACGACGAGACCCGGGTCGGCCAGTTCCTGCACGCGGTCGAAGGCCCCGTACACCCCGGGCATCGAGTGCAGGAGCGTGCCGGGGCGGTCGGTCTCGACGTTCTCGTAGAAGTGGCTGCTGTCGGAGGCCAGCACGACGGCGCCGGCCGGCGTCACGGCACGCACCACCTGCATGCCCGCCGTGTGCCCGCCGACCCGGTGCACCGACAGGCCCGGCGCCAGCTCCCGGTCGCCGTCCACCAGCTCCAGCCGCTCCCCGACGGCGGCCAGGTGGGCCATGTCGGCGGCGCTGTTCAGCCAGTGCTCGCGGGTGATCCGGCGGGCCCACGGGCCGGTCCAGTACGCCCACTCCTCCTGCTGCACGACGTACCGGGCCCGGGGCAGCTCGGCGACCGTGCCGGTGTGGTCGTAGTGCAGGTGGGTGAGGACGACGAGGTCGACGTCCTCGGGGGCGACGCCGACCTCGCCGAGCAGCTGCACGGGCGAGCCGCGGTGGTCCAGCCCGGTCACCGTGGCGGCGTGGTCGGCCGAGATGCCCGCGTCGACGAGCACGGTGGACGAGCCGGACACCGCCAGCCAGACGTAGTAGGCGGTGGGGTGCGGCTCGGCCGACCGCTCGTCGTGCCCCAGGAAGTGCTGGCCGCGCGTGCCCTGGCGGGTCGCGTAGCGCACGGCCAGCACCCGCCACAGGCCCGCGCCGTCCGGGCGCAGCTCGTCGACGAGGGACACGCGGTCAGACCCCGGCGGTCTGCCGGCGTGCGCCCGGCTCACCGAGCTGGGCGGTGGGCACCCGGTGCGTCTCCCGGGCCGTCGCGACGGCCACGACGTTGACCAGGCAGAACACCGCGGTGACCGCCGCGACCAGGAACCACGCGTCGACCCCGTCCCCGGCGACGGCGCCGCCGATGGTCGGGGCGAACCCGGCGATCGCGAACCCGATCTGGGTGCCCAGCGCCATGCCCGACAGGCGGACGCGAGCGGGGAACATCTCGCCGTAGAAGGCCGGCCACGTGCCGCTGGTCGCGCTGTGCACGATGCCGAACATGACCAGACCGAAGGCGAAGATCAGCAGGTAGTCGCCCTGCGAGATCGACCAGAGGTAGCCGAACATCAGCAGTGCGCAGCCGGCGCTGCCGAACAGGAAGACCGGCTTGCGGCCCACCCGGTCGGCCAGCCGGCCCCACAGCGGGATGGCGAACAGCGCGATGACGTTGGCCAGCACCCCGACCCACAGCATCGGCGTGCGCTCCAGCCCCACGGTGTTCACCGCGTAGTTCAGCGCGTACACGGTGAAGATGGTGCTGACCGAGGCGATGACGGCGGCGAGGACGACCCGCAGCACGGCGGGCCAGTGGTCCCGCAGGAGCACGGCCAGGGGCATCTTGGCCACCTCGGCGCTGGCCTTCTCCTGCTCGAAGACCGGGGTCTCCTCGAGGTTGCGCCGGATGAGGAACGCGACGAGGACGACGATCGCGGACAGGAAGAACGGGATGCGCCAGCCCCACGTCAGCAGCTGCTCGTCGGGCAGCACCGCGATCGGGATGAAGATCGCGGTCGCCAGGATCTGGCCGCCCTGGGTGCCGCTGAGGGTGAAGCTGGTGAAGAAGGCCCGCCGGTCGTCGGGTGCGTGCTCCAGGCTCATCGAGTTCGCCCCGGCCTGCTCGCCGCCGGCGGAGAAGCCCTGCGCCAGCCGCAGCACGACCAGCGCGATCGGTGCGGCGACGCCGATGGCGTCGTAGGAGGGCAGGCAGCCGACGAGGAAGGTCGAGACGCCCATGAGCAGGACGGTCAGCACCAGCACGTTCTTGCGGCCGAACTTGTCGCCCATGTGGCCGAGCACCAGGGCGCCGACCGGGCGGGCGAGGTAGCCGACGCCGAAGGTGGCCAGCGCCAGCAGGGTCCCCGCGGCCGGGTTGTCGGAGGGGAAGAAGACCTGGCCGAAGACCAGGGCTGCGGCCGTGCCGTAGATGAAGAAGTCGTAGTACTCCAGGGCGCTGCCGACGAAGGCGGCGGTGGCGGCCTTGCGCGGGTTGGCCACGAAGCCCGTGCCCCCCGTGGGCGGACTGGTCGGCGTCGTCACGTCGTGCTCCTCGATGAGTGCGGCGGCTTATGTACTAGCTGGTTAGTACGCCGCAGAGGATGAGGTGGCCCGCATCACCCTGTCAAGACGTGGGTCACACGCCCAGCGGTTCGGCCCCCGGCGACGAGAGCCACGCGACGACCAGGTCACCGATGAGCGCGCGCTGGTGGTCGCGGCGGGCCGGGTCGAGCATGTCGCGGCCGAAGAGGGCGCCGAAGGTGTGCCGGTTCGCCGTGCGGAAGATGCAGAAGCCGCTGATCACCTGGTGCACGTCCAGGGCGTCGACGTCGTCGCGGAACCGGCCCGCGGCCCGGCCGCGCTCGAGGATGCCGCCGAGGACGTCGAGGGCCGGGTTCGCCAGGCCCGACAGCACCGACGAGCGGGCGATGTGCTCGCCGTGGTGGATGTTCTCGATGCTGACCAGCCGCACGAAGTCCGGGTGCGCCTCGTGGTGGTCGAAGGTGAGCCCGGCGACCTCGCGCACCGCCTCGACCGGGTCGAGGTACTCGACGTCGAGCTGGGTCTCCAGGCTGCGGATGCGCAGGTAGGCGGCCTCGAGGACGGCGACGTAGAGCTGCTCCTTGCCGCCGAAGTAGTAGTAGATCATCCGCTTGGTGGTGCTGGTCTTGGCCGCGATGACGTCGACCCGGGCGCCGGCGTAGCCCGAGTGCGCGAACTCCTCGGTGGCCACGGCCAGGATCTCGGCCCGTGTGCGGTCGGCGTCCCGGGTGCGTTCGGGGGTCACGGTCACCTGCGCAGCGTAGGGCGGGGGAATGGCGCCGGGGCGTGCGGTGTGGTGTCCTGGGTCTCAGCAACTCACCAACTGGTACATACGGAGGCCCGCGTGCAGCAGTCCCGACCCGGCGTCGTCGTCGGGCTGATCGGCTCGGGCATCGGCCCGTCGCTGAGCCCCCCGCTGCACGAGCACGAGGCCGACGCCCTGGGCCTGCGCTACGTCTACCGCCGGCTGGACATCGACGTGCTCGGCCGCGCCCCCGAGGACGTAGGCGAGCTGGTCCGGGCCGCGCGGACCGCCGGCTACGACGGGCTGAACATCACCCACCCCTGCAAGCAGCTGGTCATCGAGCACCTCGACGAGCTCTCCCCCGACGCCGAGGCGCTGGGCGCGGTCAACACCGTGGTGTTCACCGACGGCCGCGCGGTCGGCCACAACACCGACTGGTCGGGCTTCGCGCGCAACGTCGACCGGGGCCTGCCCGACGTCGTGGTGGACCGCGTAGTGCTGCTGGGCGCCGGCGGGGCCGGGGCCGCGGTGGCGCACGCCCTGCTCACCCTGGGCACCGGCCGGCTGACCGTGCTGGACGTCGACCGGGAGCGCGCCGAGGCGCTGGCCGCGCAGCTGGTCGGCCGGTTCGGCGCGGACCGGGCGGACGGCGGCGACCTCGCCGGCCTGCCCGGCGCGCTGGCCGGCGCCGACGGGCTGGTGCACGCCACACCCACCGGCATGGCCGCCCACCCGGGCTCCGCCGTCCCCGCCGACCTGCTGCGGCCGGGGCTGTGGGTGGCCGACATCGTCTACCGCCCGCTGGAGACCGAGCTGGTGCGCACCGCCCGCGAGCGCGGCTGCCGGGTGCTCGACGGCGGCGGCATGGCGGTGTTCCAGGCGGTGGACTCCTTCCGGCTGTTCACCGGCGTCGAGCCCGACGCCGACCGGATGCTGGCCCACTTCGCGACGCTGGTCGACCCGGCGGGCACCCCCGTTGGCTGACCGCAGCACCCGACGCCGCTCGGTGGCCACGGTGTGCCTGTCCGGCACGCTGGAGGACAAGCTGGCCGCCGCGGCCGCCGCCGGGTTCGACGGCGTCGAGGTGTTCGAGCCCGACCTGGTGGCCTCGCCCTGGGCGCCGGCCGAGCTCGCCGCCCGCTGCGCCGACCTCGGCCTGTCGCCGGACCTCTACCAGCCCTTCCGCGACCTGGACTCCACCGACCCGGCCACCGCGGCGCGCAACCTGCGCCGCGCCCGGGCCAAGTTCGACGTCATGGCCGCCCTCGGCGTGGACACCGTGCTGGTCTGCTCGGCCGTCGCCCCCGACGCGGTCCGCGACGACGACGAGCTGACCGCCCAGCTAACCGCCGCGGCCGACCTCGCCGCCGAGCGCGGCATGCGGATCGCCTACGAGGCGCTGGCCTGGGGCTCCCACGTCTCCACCTGGGACCACTCCTGGCGGGTGGTCGAGGCCGCCGACCACCCGGCGCTGGGCCTGTGCCTGGACTCCTTCCACGTGCTCTCCCGCGGCGGCGACCCGGCCGGGTTCGCCGCCGTCCCCGGGGACAAGCTGTTCTTCCTGCAGCTGGCCGACGCCCCGCGGCTGGACATGGACGTGCTGCAGTGGTCCCGCCACCACCGCCTCTTCCCGGGCCAGGGCGCCTTCGACCTGCCCGCCTTCCTCGGGCACGTGCTGGCCGCCGGGTACGCCGGCCCGCTGTCGCTGGAGGTGTTCAACGACGTCTTCCGGCAGTCCGACCCGGCCCGGACGGCGGTCGACGCCATGCGCTCGCTGCTGGCCCTGGAGGCCGCGCTGCCGGCCGACCCGCTGGTGCTGCCGCCCGCCCCGGCGCTGCGCGGGTACGCCTTCACCGAGCTCGCCGTCGACGGCACCTCGGGCCCGGTGCTGGCCGACGTGCTGGGCCGGCTCGGGTTCGCGCACACCGGGCAGCACCGCTCCAAGCCCGTCCAGCTGTGGGAGCAGGGCGCCGCGCGGGTGCTGCTCAACGCCGGGGCCCCCCGCACCGGCGAGGGCGAGGCCGCCGTCGCCGCGGTGGCCGTCGAGTCCGCCGACCCCACGGCCTCGGCCGCCCGGGCCGAGGCGCTGCTGGCCCCGGTCCTCCCCCGCTCCCGCGGCGCCGCGGAGGCCGAGCTGTCCGCGGTGGCCGCGCCCGACGGCACCCAGGTGTTCCTCGCCCGCACCGGGCCCGACGGCTGGCCGGCCGACTTCCTGCCCACCGGCGGCACGGCCGAGGGCGCCGGCCTCACCGGCACCGACCACGTCTCGCTGACCCAGCCCTACGACTCCTACGACGAGGCCGGGCTGTTCTACCGCTCGGTGCTGGGCCTGGCCGACGGCGGCGGCAGCGAGGTGGCCGCCCCGTTCGGCCTGGTCCGCTCCCGCGGGGTGACCACCCCCGACCGCGCCGTCCGGCTCGTGCTGTCGGCGTCGGTGCTGCGCCGCGGCGACTGGAGCCCGGCGGTCCCGGACCCGCAGCACGTCGCGTTCGCCACCGACGACCTCGTCGCCACCGCCCGCGCGCTGCGGGCGGCCGGGGCGCCGCTGCTCGCCGTCCCGGGGAACTACCACGACGACCTGGCGTCCCGGGTCGACCTGGACCCGCAGCTGCTGGCCGACCTGCGCGAGCACGGCCTGCTGCACGACACCGACGCGCACGGCGCCTACCTGCACCTGGTCACCGAGGTGCAGGCCGGCCGGGTCTTCTTCGAGTTCGTGCAGCGCCTGCACGGCTACGACGGGTACGGCGCGGTGAACACCCCGGTGCGGATGGCCGCGCACCGTCGCGCTCGTCAGGCCACCGGGGCCGGCGCCCCCAGCACGCGGTCGAGGTAGGCGTTGGCCAGCGTGCCGGACGGGTCCAGCCGGTCGCGCACGGCGGTGAACTCGCCGAACCGCGGGTACCGCTCCGCGAGGACGGCTGCGTCCAGGCCGTGCTCCTTGCCCCAGTGCGGCCGGCCGCCGACCTCGCCGGCGAGCCGCTCGAAGGTCGCGAAGTAGTCCGTGGGGTCGCTGCGGGCGGGCAGGTGCACCGCGACGTAGGCCGTGTCCCGGCCCTGCGCGGTGGACAGCGGGACGTCGTCGGCCGCGGCGTACCGCACCTCGGTGGGGATCGGCAGCCGCCAGCCGCGCACGTCGGTCAGCCGGGCGAGCTCACGCAGCAGGTCGGGGACGGCGTCCCGCGGGACGGCGTACTCGCTCTCCCGGAACCGGAACCGGCGGGTGGAGACGAACACGCGGTGGGAGAGGTCGGTCGCCGTGCGGGGGCTGAGCGCGGTCGAGGCGAAGCGGGCCAGCGGCGGCACCAGCGCGGGCACCGCGCGGCCGGCGGCGATCAGCCCGGCGTAGGCGCCGTTGGAGAGCAGCTCGTCCTCCCACAGCGACTGCCGGCGCGGCAGCGGGGCCAGCCCCTCGGACACCGGGACCCGGGTGTTGCGCTTGGTCAGGCAGGTGCCGGTGTGCGGGAACCAGTGGAACTCGACGTGGTCGGTGGAGGTCATGAACCCGTCGAGGTCGGCGAGCACCGCCGCCAGCGGCAGCGGCTCCTCGACCATCCCCAGCGCGAAGGCGGGCACCGCCTGCAGGGTGACCGTGCTGAGCACACCGAGGGCGCCCAGGCCCAGCCGGGCGACGGAGAGCACGTCGGGTTGCTCGTCGGCCGAGCAGTCCAGCACGGTGCCGTCGGCGGTGACCAGCTGCAGCGCGCGCACCTGGGTGGCCAGCCCGCCGAACGCGGCGCCGGTGCCGTGGGTGCCGGTGGACAGCGCGCCGGCGACGGTCTGCCGGTCGATGTCGCCCAGGTTGGTCAGCGCCCAGCCCTCCCGGGCGAGGACGGCGTTGAGCCGGCGCAGGGTCATCCCGGCCTGCACGGTGACCAGGCCGTCGGGGGTGATGTCGACCAGGTCGGCGTGCCGGTCGAGCACCAGCTGCACCTGCTCGGGCCGGCCGATGCCGGAGAAGGAGTGGCCGCTGCCGATCGGGCGCACCCGGCGGCCGGCGACCGTGGCCTCGTGCAGCACGGTGGCGATCTCGCCGGTGCCGCGCGGGTGGCGGACCTCGATGCCGTCGGCCCGCTGGTTGCCGGCCCAGTTGTGCCACCTCACCGGGCACGCTCCACGCGGGCCTCGTCGAAGACCGGCTCGGGCGACTCGCGGACCCGGCCGTCGGAGCCGAAGACCAGGAAGCGGTCGAAGGAGCGGGCGAACCAGCGGTCGTGGGTGACCGCGACGACGGTGCCGTCGAAGGCGGCCAGCGCCTGCTCCAGGGACTCGGCGCTGAGCACGTCGAGGTTGTCGGTGGGCTCGTCGAGCAGCAGCAGCGTCGAGCCCGACAGCTCCAGCAGCAGCACCTGGAACCGGGCCTGCTGCCCGCCCGACAGCGACCGGAACAGCGAGTCCCCCGCCGCGGCCAGCCCGTAGCGCCGCAGCACCGCCATGGCCTTGCCGCGGTCGATGCCCGGCCGGCCCGGCTCGCCGTGCCACAGCAGGTCGGTGAGCGTGCGGTCCATCCACTCGGGGTGGGCGTGGGTCTGGGCGAAGAACCCCGGGACGACGCGGGCGCCCAGCTTCCAGGTGCCGGTGTGGTCGACGTCCTGCCCGGCCAGCAGCCGCAGGAAGTGCGACTTGCCGGCCCCGTTCGACCCCAGGACGGCGACCCGGTCGCCGTAGTCCAGCTCCACGTCGAAGGGCTTCATCAGCCCGGTCAGCTCCAGGTCGGCGGCGACCAGCACCCGCACGCCGGTGCGCCCGCCCCGCAGCCGCATGGAGACCTCCTGCTGCGGCGGGCGCTCGGGCGGCGGGCCGGCGGCCTCGAACTTGGCCAGCCGGGTCTGCATCGCGTGGTACCGGTTGGCCATGTCCGGGGAGTTGGCGGCCTGCTGCTGCATGGTGCGGGTGAGGTCGACCAGGCGCTGGTGCTCCTCCTCCCAGCGCAGCCGCAGCTCGGCCATCCGCTCGTGCCGGGCCTCGCGGGCGGCCGGGTAGTCGGCCCAGCGCCCGCCGTGCACCCACGCCGTCCCGCCCTCGACGGTGACCACCCGGGTGGCCACGGTGGCCAGCAGCTCGCGGTCGTGGCTGACGAACAGCACGGTCTTGCGGGTCTCGGCCAGCCGGGCCTCCAGCCAGCGCTTGCCGGGGACGTCGAGGTAGTTGTCCGGCTCGTCGAGCAGCAGCACCTGGTCGGGACCGCGCAGCAGGCACTCCAGCGCCAGCCGCTTCTGCTCACCGCCGGACAGCGTCTGCAGCTCCCGGTACTTGCACCGCTCGTAGGGGACGCCGAGGGCGGCGACGGTGACGGTGTCCCAGGTGACCTCGACGTCGTAGCCGCCGACGTCGCCCCAGTGCGCGAGGGCGTTCGCGTAGGCCATCTGCGCGGGCTCGTCGTCGCGCTCCATCATCACCAGCTCGGCGGCCTCGACGGCGTGCCAGGCCTCCCGCACGGCGGGCGGGGCCAGGTCGACGAGGAACTGCTGCACGGTGGTGGCGTCGCGGACCGAACCGATGAACTGGCGCATCACGCCCAGGCCGCCGACCACCGCGACCGAGCCGGCGTCGGGGGTCAGGTCGCCGGTGATGATCCGCAGCAGGGTGGTCTTGCCGGCACCGTTCTCGCCCACCAGCGCGGCGACCGCGCCGTCCCCGACGCGGAAGGACACGTCGTCGAGCAGCACCCGCCCGTCGGGGAGGGTGAACCGGATCCCGGAGACGTCGACGTAGCCCACGGCGACCAGTGTCCCGGACGGCGGTCCCGGGTCAGCCCAGGAGCATCGAGAACAGCACCGCGCCGGCGGCCAGCACCATCGCCAGCACGATGATCCCGGCGACGAGCCGCTGCCGTCGCCGTCCCTGCTCCCCGTTGGTCCCGCCCATGCCGAGCATGGGCGGGACCGTACCCGGGATCAGGCCGGGACGGCGGGCTGGAACGGCGACGGGGCGATCCCGGCCGCGGCCTCCATCTCCCGGACCAGCGGCAGCACCTTCGCCCCGAAGTGCTCCACCTCCTCCTGGAAGTGCAGGAAGCCGCACAGGATGAGGTCCACGCCGTGCCTGCGGAACTCCACGATGCGCTCGGCGATCTGCTCGGGCGTGCCGATCAGGTTGGTGCGGAAGCCGTCGTTGTACTGGACCAGGTCCTCGAAGGTGGAGTCCGCCCACATGCCCCGCTTGTCGCCGGTGGAGCTGCCGGCCTGCTGCACCGCGTCGCGGAAGCCCTCGACGGCGGGCTTGTTCGCCTTGGCGACGATCTCGCGCAGCGTCTCGCGGGCCTCGGCCTCGGTGTCGCGGGCGATGACGAAGCCGTTGAGCCCGAACCGCACCCGGCGGCCCAGCGGGTCGGCGACCGCGCGGACGTCGCGGATCTGCTCGTCGATGCCGGCCAGGTCCTTGCCGTTGGAGAAGTACCAGTCGCTGACCCGGCCGGCCATCGCGCGGGCGGCGGTGGAGTTGCCGCCCTGGAAGATCTCCGGGTGCGGCCGGCCCGCCGACGCCAGCGGCTTGGGCTTGAGGTCGAAGTCGCGGAACCGGTAGAAGTCGCCGCCGAGGGTGTAGCCCTCCTCGGTCCAGATGCCGCGCAGCGCGGAGATGAACTCCTCGGCCCGCCGGTAGCGCTCGTCGTGCTCCAGCCACGGCTCGCCCATGGCGGTGAACTCGCCCTTGAACCAGCCCGAGACGACGTTGACGGCGAACCGGCCGTTGCTCATGTGGTCGGCGGTGGCGCCGAGCTTGGCCAGCACGCCGGGCTGCCACAGGCCGGGGTGGACGGCGGCGATGACCTTGAGCCGCTCGGTGGCCAGCAGCAGGCCGAGGGAGAACGACGTCGACTCGTGCTGGAACTCCGCGCCGTAGCTGGCCATGTACCGCACCTGGGAGAGGGCGTACTCGAAGCCGACGGCCTCGGCGGTCTGCGCGAGCTTCTTGTTGTAGTCGTAGCCCCAGTCGGTGCGCTGCTCGATGGTGGAGGTGACCAGGCCGCCGCTGACGTTGGGGACCCAGTAGGCGAACTTCGTCGCGGCGGGCTGGTCGGTGGTGGGGGTGCTCATGGGATGGGTGTCCTCGAGGGGTGACGGGCGTGCAGGGAGGACCGCCGGGATCGCCGGCGGGAAGGGCTGCGGGCGCGGGTCAGCCGTGACAGCGGGAGGTGCAGACCAGGGCGAAGTCGACGACGCGGCGTCGGGTCAGCTCCGGGTTGTGCACCACACGAGCGAACCACACCTCCCCGGTGGACTTCACCTCGAGACCGGTCGCCGCCCCCAGAGCAGGGTGTCCAGCGCCGTGCCGGCGGGGGTCTCGCGGGGCAGCTGCTCGAGCCGGTCGACCTCCAGCAGCGCCGCGACGGGGGCCAGCCGGTCCACCGAGTGCAGGATCGCGGTGTCCTGCGGCCCGCCGACGCCGTGCGCCACGTTGTCCACGTCGTGGCCGAGCACCAGCAGGCGCCCGCCGGGGCGCAGCCAGCCCACGGCCCGGGTGAGCAGGCCGGCGGTCTCCGCCTCCGGCAGGTGCAGGTAGGCGACCAGCACCAGGTCCAGCGACGCCTCCGCCGCCGTCCACGTGGTGACGTCGGCGACCGACCACAGGACGTCGGGCCCGTGCCAGGTCGCCCGGCCGCGGTCCAGGCCGACCGCGGAGAAGTCGACGGCGGTCACCCGCCAGCCGCGGGCGGCCAGCCACAGCGCGTGCCGGCCCTCCCCGGCCGCGAGGTCGACCGCGGTGCCCGGCGCGAGGTCGGCGCAGAGCTCGGCGACCACCGGGTTCGGCTCGGCCGACCACTGCTGCTTCTCGGCGTAGCGGGCGTCCCAGTCGGTGGCGTGCACGGCGGGCAACGTAGTCGCCGCAGATGTGCAGCGGGTGTGCGTGCGTCGTCCCCGATCGGGTGGACCGTGAGGCCGGTCGCGTCTTCCGCCCACCGGGTGCCGCGGCTCGGCCGGGTGCCCGGCGGCGCCGACCATGGCGGTGTGCCCCTCGCCGTCCACCACCTGCTCGGCCACCGACCGCCCGCCGTCCGGGCGCTGTGGGCCGCGGCCGGGCGGCGCGCGGTGTCGGCCGCGCTGTGCGTCGCGGTGCCCCTGGGCGCCGGGGTGGCCGCCGGGCACGCCGACCTGGGCTCGGCCGCGGCGCTGGGCGGGCTGACCGCGGTGTACGGGCACCAGCTGTCCCACCGTCGGCGGGCCCCGGTCGTCGCCGGGTGCGGGGCGGTGCTGGTGCTGGCCGTCGCGGTGTGCGGCCTGGCCGGCGGGTCACCGGTGCTGCTGTCGGTGGTGCTGGGGCTGCTGGCCGGCGCGGCCACCGCGGCGACCGCGGTGCTGCGCGTCGGCCCTCCCGGGGCGTTGGGGGTGGTCCTGGTCGGGGGCAGCGCCAGCGCGCTCGGTGCCGCCCCGTCGGCGCTGGCCGGCCACGTGGCGGCCGCGGCGGGCGGGGCCGCGCTCGCCTGGCTCGTGGTGATGGCGCCCTGGGTCCGGGACCCGGCGGGGCCCGAGCGCCGGGCGGTGGCCGCGGCCGGGGCGGCGGTGGCCGGGGCGGCGCCGCCCGAGGCGGTCGCGCGGGCACTGCGCGTCGCCGACGCGGCGGTCGCCGCGGGCAGCCGCCGGCGACCGTCCCTGCGGCCCCGGGTGCGCGAGCTCGAGGCCGCGTTCCTGCACGGGCTGTCCCCCGCCGACGTCCCCCCGGTCCCGCCGTCCGCCCCCCGCACGGCCGCGGTGCGCGCGGTGCCCGCCTGGGTGCCGACCGCGGTGCGCACCTGGGCCGGGGTCACCGGGGCGGGCCTGCTGGCCGCCGGCCTCGGTCTGGCCAGCACCTACTGGGCGTCCACCACGGCGGTGGCGGTGCTGATGGGCACCGGCGCGCGGGCGGCCCGCACCCGCGCGGTGCACCGGGTGACCGGCACCCTGCTCGGGGTCGGCGTCGCCGGGCTGCTGCTGGCCGCGGACCTGCCGGTCGGCGTCGAGGTGGTGGTCGTCGGCCTGCTGCTGGTCGGGGTCGAGCTGCTGGTGGCCGCGCAGTACGTGCTGGCGGTCGCGTTCATCACGCCGCTGTCGCTGATGCTGGTGCACGTCGGCGTGCCCGACCGCAGCGGGGTGGAGCTGATCGGCACCCGGCTCACCGAGACCGTCGTGGGCATCGCGCTGGCGCTGGCCGCCGGCCTGCTGCTGCTCCCCCGCGCGGCCACCCGCCGGCTGCCCGCCGCGGTGACCGCCGCCGAGCGGGCGACCGCCGCCCTCGTGACGGGCACCGGTGACGAGGGCGCGCTCCGCACGGCCCTGGAGGGCCTGGACGAGGTCGGGACGGCGGCGCGGGCCGAGTTGCGCCCGGCACCGGGCACGGCGGCGTGGCTGCACCGGGCCCGCTGGACCGCCGACGTCGGCTGGGGCCTGCTCGCCGCCCGGACCCGCGGGGAGACCGACCTGGCCGCCGAGCTGGGCGAGCGCGCCCGCGCAGACGGAACGGTTTCGGCCCCCGTCGACGGAGGGCATGGGGCCTGACGTCTCGCGTCCAGGGAACGGCGCCAGCACCCACTGCCCGCCCCGAGCCCAGGGAGCCCCATGCCTCCGGCACGCAAGCCCGACCAGTCCGCCCCGGCCCAGGTCAGCCCGACCGGCGTCCCGTTCGAGGCCGCCGACGGCGACCGCGACCCGCGCGCCCAGGCCGGCGACACCGTCACCTCGCCCAACGGCGTGCGCATCCCCGACACCGACCACGCGCTGAAGGCCGGGCGTCGCGGGCCGACCCTGCTGGAGGACTTCCACCTGCGGGAGAAGGTCAGCCACTTCGACCACGAGCGCATCCCCGAGCGCGCGGTGCACGCCCGCGGCGCCGGCGCGCACGGCGTCTTCACCGCCAACGGGTCGGCGGCCAGCATCACCCGCGCGCCCGTGCTGGCCGAGGAGGGCCTGCAGACGCCGGTCTTCGTGCGGTTCTCCACCGTGCTGGGGTCCCGCGGCTCGGCCGACACCGCCCGCGACACCCGCGGGTTCGCGACGAAGTTCTACACGAAGGAGGGCACCTGGGACCTGGTCGGCAACAACATGCCGGTCTTCTTCGTCCAGGAGGCCATCAAGTTCCCCGACCTCATCCACGCGGCCAAGCCGAGCCCGGACCGGGAGATCCCGCAGGCGCAGTCGGCGCACGACTCGTTCTGGGACTTCGTCTCCCTGCACACCGAGGCCACCCACCACGTGCTGTGGAACATGAGCGACCGGGGCATCCCGCGCAGCTACCGGATGATGGAGGGCTTCGGCGTCCACTCCTTCCGGATGGTCAACCAGGCGCGCGAGACGGTGCTGGTGCAGTTCAAGTGGACCCCGAAGCTGGGTGTGCACTCCCTGACCTGGGAGGAGGCGCAGCTGGCCATGGGCACCGACCCCGACTTCCACCGTCGCGACCTCGCCGACGCCATCGAGGCGGGCGCGTTCCCGGAGTGGGAGCTGGGCGTGCAGGTCTTCCCGGACACCGAGGACCAGATGTTCGAGGGCATCGACCTGCTGGACCCCACCAAGATCGTGCCGGAGGAGATGGTGCCGGTGCAGACGATCGGCACGCTCGTGCTGAACGCGAACCCCACCAACTACTTCAGCGAGACCGAGCAGGTCGCGTTCAACACCGGTCACGTGGTGCCGGGCATCGAGTTCACGAACGACCCGCTGCTGCAGGGCCGCAACTTCTCCTACCAGGACACCCAGCTCACCCGCCTCGGCGGGCCGAACTGGACCCAGCTGCCGATCAACCGCCCGCACGCCCCGGTCAACGACGACCACCGCGACGGGTTCATGCAGCAGGGCGTGCCGACCGGGCAGGCGCCCTACTCCCCCAACACCGTCGACGACGGCTCGCCGCAGCCGGCCGGGTGGGACGAGGGCGGCTACGTCGTCGTGCCGCGGAAGGTCGAGGGCGAGGTGGTGCGGGAGGTGGCGTCCTCCTTCGACGACCACTTCAGCCAGCCGGCCATGTTCTGGGCCTCGCTGTCCGACGTGGAGAAGACCCACACCGTCGAGGCCTACACCTTCGAGCTCGGCAAGGTGTACGAGCAGGCCATCAAGGAGCGCGTGCTCGTCGTCCTGGCCACCGTCGACACCGAGCTCGCGAGCCTCGTCGCCGGCGGTCTGGGCCTGCCCGCACCCGAGGGCACGCCGGTCGAGCACCTGCCGGCATCACCGGCGCTGGCCCAGGTGCGGGGGGAGTCGTTCCCGCTGGACGGCCGGCAGGTCGCCGTCGTCGCCGGACCGGACGCCGACCTGACCGGGATCGCCGCCCTGCGCCGGGCCCTGGACGCCGAGGGCGCCCAGCTCAAGGTGTTGGCCCCCCGCGGCGGCGTGCTGGGGTCGGGCGAGGACCAGCAGGTGGTCGAGCGGACCAACCTGACCGCCCGGTCCGTCGAGTTCGACGCGGTCGTCGTGGCCGACGGGGCACCGGACGACGGGGACATCAAGGCCGTCGTCCTGCTGCAGGAGGCGCTGCGCCAGCTCAAGCCCTTCGCGGCCTGGGGCTCGGGCGCCGATGTGCTGACCTCGGCCGGGGTGTCCGGCCCGGGCGTGTTCACCGGGGCGTCCGTGGACGACGTGGTCAGTGACCTCGTCGCCGCGATGGGCCAGCACCGGGTCTGGGAGCGGGCCGAGCTGGTCACCGCCTCCGCCGTCCCCCCGGCGGTGTGACCCACCGCGCCCGCCGTCCCCCGGGGCGGTGGGCGCGGGACGGCCGCACGGGACATCAACCCCGGAGGCGGAGGGTGTCGCCGGGGGCGAGCTGGGCGCAGCGGTCGACGTCGGCGTCGGCCACGTAGCCGATCACCGGGTAGCCGCCGGTGACCGGGTGGTCGGCGAGGAACAGCACCGGCTGCCCGGACGGCGGCACCTGCACCGCGCCGCGCACCAGGCCCTCGCTGGGCAGCTCGCCGTCCCGGACCCGCTCCAGCGACGGCCCGGCCAGCCGCAGGCCGACCCGGTTGCTCTCCCCCGTCACCTCCCACGCGGTGCCGCTGAGGACGTGGTGCGCCTCGTCGGTGAACCAGTCCGCGCGCGGTCCCGGGCGCAGCGCGACGACCAGCTCCCCCACCGGCTCGGCCACCGGGGCCACGTCGGCGCCCGGCCACGGCCCGGCCGCCGTCCCGACCGGGAGGACGTCGCCGGCCGCGACCGGCGGCGGACCGAGCCCGGAGAGCAGGTCGGTGGACCGCGAGCCCAGCACCGGCGGGACGGCGACCCCGCCGCGCACCGCCAGGTAGCTGCGCAGCCCCCGCGCCGGCGGGCCGAGCCGCAGCTGCTGCCCCGCCGCCAGCCAGGTCGGGGCGGCCCACGGGGCGCCCGGGCAGCGGGCGCCGGTCAGCGCCACCCACACCCCGGTGCCGGCCCGCACGGCCAGCCCGCCGGCGGTGACCTCCAGCAGCGCCGCCGACGGGTCGTTGCCCAGCAGCCGGTTGGCCAGCGCGGCCGACGCCCGGTCCGCCGCACCGGACCGGCCGACGCCCTCGGCGGCCAGGCCGGGCCGGCCGAGGTCCTGCACGGTGGTCAGCGGGCCCGGGGACAGCACCTCGAGGCTCACCGTGCCTCCGTGAACCGGATGCGCACGCCGGGGCGGAGCAGGGCCGCGGGGTCGCGGGCGACGTCGAACACCGCCAGGTCGGTGCGGCCGAGCAGCTGCCAGCCGCCGGGCGAGGCCTGCGGGTAGACCGCGCCGAAGCCGCCCGCCACCGCCACCGCACCGGCCGGCACCCGGGTGCGCGGGGTCGACCGCCGCGGCACGTCCCACCCGCCTCCGTCGGGCACCGCGTAGCCGAACCCGGGGGCGAACCCGCCGAAGGCGACGGTCCAGACGGTGCCGGTGTGCCGGGCGACCACCTGCGCCGGGGAGCACCCCAGTGCGGCGGCGACGTCGGCCAGGTCCGCGCCGTCGTAGTGCACCGGCACCTCGACCTCCGGGCCCCGCGGCCGCGCACCGGCGACCGGCCGGGCGGCCCGCACCCACGACGCCACGGCGGCCGTCGTCGTGCGGCCGGGGTCGAGGACGACCAGCACGGTGCGGGCGGCCGGGACGACGTCGAGCACGCCGGCGGGCGGGTCGGCGAGCGCGGCGTGCAGCGCCAGCACCTCGTCGAGGTCGGCGAGCTCGACGAGCACCCCGGCGTCCCCGCTGGGCAGCAGCCTCATGCGAAGGGGGCGAGCTCGACCCCCGCCGCGGTCAGCTCGGCGCGCACCCGGCGGGCGATGCCGACCGCGCCCGGGGTGTCGCCGTGCACGCAGATCGACGCCGGGGCCAGCCGCAGCTCACCGCCGTCCACGTCGTGCACCGGGCGGCCGGTCGCCATGGCGACGCAGCGGGCGGCGACCACGTCGGCGTCGTGCAGCACCGCGCCGGGCAGGCGCCGGGGCACCAGGGCGCCGTCCGGGGTGTAGGCGCGGTCGGCGAACGCCTCGTGGACGGCGGTCAGCCCGGCCTCGCGCGCCAGCCGCAGGAACGCCGACCCGGGGAGCCCCAGCACCGGGAGGGTGCGGTCGACGTCGAGGACGGCGGCGACCACCGCGGCGGCCTGCTCCTCGTGCGTCACGACCGCGTTGTAGAGCGCGCCGTGCGGCTTGAGGTAGCGCACCCGGTCACCGGCCACCCGGGCGAACGCCGAGAGGGCGCCGAGCTGGGCGACGACGTCCTGGGTGAGCTCGTCGGGGTCGACGTCGATGAACCGGCGGCCGAAGCCGGGCAGGTCGCGGTAGGAGACCTGCGCCCCGATCGCCACCCCGTGCTCCACGGCCCGCTCGCACACGCGCCGCATGGTGCGGGGGTCGCCGGCGTGGAACCCGCACGCGACGTTCGCGCTGGTGACGACCTCGAGCAGGGCGTCGTCGTCGCCGAGGGTCCAGGCGCCGAAGCCCTCGCCGAGGTCGGCGTTGAGGTCCATCAGTCGTCGGCCTCGGGCGGGACCTCCGTGCCGTCCCGGTCGGCCCACTCCAGCAGGGGTGCGAAGTCGAACACCTCGCGGTCGATGTCGGCGTGCAGGTCGCCGAGCTCCGCGAACCGGGCGGGCACGGTGGCGATGGTGAAGTCGCGGGGGTGGGCGTCGTCGACCTCGTCCCAGCGGATCGGCGTGGACACCGTGGCGTCGGCGTTGCCGCGCACGGAGTAGGCCGCGGCGATGGTGTGGTCGCGGGCGTTCTGGTTGTAGTCCAGGAAGATCGCGGTCGGGTCGCGGTCCTTGCGCCACCACGTCGTCGTCACGTCGGCGCTGCGCCGCTCCACCTCGCGGGCGAACGCCAGCGCGCCCCGCCGGACGTCGGCGAACCCGTGCTCGGGCCTGATCCGGACGTAGACGTGCAGGCCCTTGCCACCGCTGGTCTTCGGGAAGCCCACCGCGCCCAGCTCGTCGAGCACCTCGTGCACCACGTGGGCGACCCGGCGGACGGCGACGTAGTCGGCGTCGGGCATCGGGTCGAGGTCGATGCGCCACTCGTCGGGCACCTCGGTGTCGGCGCGGCGGCTGTTCCACGGGTGGAACTCCACGGTCGACATCTGCACCGCCCAGGCCACGTGCGCCAGGTGGGTCACGCACAGCTCGTCGGCGGTGCGGTTCCAGCGCGGGAAGTGCAGCCGCACCGTCTCGATCCACGGCGGCGCCCCGGCCGGGATGCGCTTCTGGTGCACCTTGTCGCCCTCGACGCCCTTGGGGAACCGGTGCAGCATGCACGGCCGCTCACGGAGGGCGTTGACGATGCCGGGCCCGACGGCGAGGTAGTAGTCGAGCAGGTCCTTCTTGGTCCAGCCGTGGGCCGGGAAGTAGACCCGGTCGGGGCTGGACAGCCGGACGTCGAGCCCGTCGACCTCGACCTCGATGGCGTCGCTCACGCGGGCAGTCCTACCGCATCCGCCGACAGCTGCCACAGGTCCCGCGCGCGGCGGTCGTCGGTGGCCCAGGGCATGGCGGGCGCGGTGCCCCGGTCGGCGTGGAAGCCGCCGTTGCGCCAGCCCTCGTCCGCGGTGGCCAGCCACACGAGGGTGTCCGCGCCCTGCGCGGGGGTGCGGAAGGTGCGGGACAGCCCGAGCTTCCAGGCCAGCCCCGACAACCCGCCCGACCGCGCGCCAAAGGACGTCGCCACCGCGCCCGGGGTGTAGCAGGTGGCGGTGACGTCGGGCGCCCAGCGGCGGGCCAGCTCGCGGGTGAACAGCGCGTTCATCGTCTTGGCCCGCGAGTAGGCGAGCATCCCGGAGTAGGGCCGGGGCGGGTCGGCGGTGACCGTGCGCGGCAGCGGGCCGAGCCGGTGCATGAACGACGACGTCGTCACCACCCGACCGCGGGCGGCGCGCAGCGGTTGCTCCAGCAGCCGGGTGAGCAGGTACCCGGCCAGGTGGTCGACCTGGAAGGTGGTCTCGAACCCGTCGGCCGTGGTCGTCCGCCGCGGGAAGGACGCACCGGCGTTGTTGGCCAGCACGTCGATGCGCGCGTGGCGCCCCGCCAGGGTCGCCGCCAGTGCCCGGACGTCGTCCAGCCGGGCGAAGTCGACGGTGTGCCGCTCCACCTCGCGGTGGTCGTCGGGGTGGCCCTGGGCCTGCAGCTCGTCGGCGACCGCAGCGGTCTTCTCCGGGGACCGGCCCACCACGACCACCTGCCAGCCGTCGCGGTGCAACCGGCGCGCGGCCGCCGCCCCGATGCCGTCGGAGGCACCGGTGACGACGGCGGTGCGGGGCGCGCTCAGGCCTTCGGCTCCACGAGCACGACCGGGATCTCCCGGTCGGTCTTCTCCTGGTAGTCGGCGTAGTCGGGGAAGGCGGCGACCGCACGCTCCCACCACACGGCCTTCTCCTCGCCGTGGATCTCCCGGGCGACGCCGTCCCACGGCTCGGGGCCGTCCTGCACGGTGACCTCGTCGGGGTGCGCCTTGAGGTTGAAGTACCAGGTCGGGTGCTTGGGCGCGCCGCCCTGGCTGGCGACCATGGCGTAGACGCCGTCGTGCTCGACCTTCATCAGCGGGTTCTTGCGGACCTTGCCGCTCTTCGCGCCGCGCGTGGTGAAGATGACGACCGGTTCGGGGCGGTTCGGGAGGGTGTTGGCCTCGCGTCCGCCGCTGCGCTCGTAGGCCTCGACCTGGTCGCGGACCCACTTCTCCGGGCTGGGCTCGTACTCGCCTTCCAGTGGCATGCCCCGACCCTAGGACTCCCGGGTCCCCCTCGCCCCTGCACCGAGTGGCACGGGAGCGGGCGTCCCGGCCACCGCCACGCCCGCTCCCGTGCCACTCGGCCGCGGCCGACCGATCTCATGCCGAGCGGGCGAGGCCGCGCAGGTGCCAGGCCGCGGCGAGCAGCAGGCCGGCGACCAGCGCGGCGGTCCCGGCGGCGAAGGCGGCGAGCACCGCGACGCTGCGGACGTCGTCCTGCCCGGCCCCGCCCACCGCACCGGAGACCAGCGCCACCAGCGCGACGGCCAGCCATCCCCAGGGCACCCCGCCGGGCACCGGCCGGGGCGGGGTGCGGCGCCACCAGAGCAGCACCCAGATGCCTATCGCGAGCCCGCCCACCAGACCGCTGAGGTCCTGCAGCCAGCCGTACAGCGGTTCGCCGGCGACCTGTGCCGACAGCGCCGGGATGTGCTCGGGTCCCCAGCGGCCGGGGTGGGTGAACTCGTCCCACAGCACGTGGGTCGCCGCGCCCAGCAGCACCGCGCCGGCCAGGAGCAGGGCCCCGCGGGCGCCGTCCACCCGCGGTCTCCCCGGCACGGGCAGCCGCGCGCGCAGCGGACCGGGCGCGGTGGCCACCAGCGGTGCAGCGAAGAACCCGTGCCAGACCGCCCACAGGAGCAGCCCGCCGACGAGGTCGGTGGTGACCACGGCCAGGGCGGTGTGCGTGCGCACCCCGAGGTCGACCGGCAGGTAGTAGGGCAGATCGGGCACGACGCTGCCGGCCACCAGCGCCGACGCCGGCAGACCGCTCCTCAGGAACGGCAGGACGGCGGCCGGGTGGCTCAGCGTGAAGGGCACCGCGTCAGCCGGCGGCGTCCTCGGCCAGCACGTACGCCACCAGCGCGTTGGCGTGGCCGTGGCCCATGCCGTGCTCGGTCTTCAGCCACGACACCAGCGCCGTGTGCTTGGCGTCGGGCTCGGCGGCCCGCCGGTCGCGCACCAGCTGCTGGAGTTCCCCGATGGGCCGGCCGTACTTCTTCTCCATCGACGGGAAGTAGCTGGCCGGCCCCTGCACCTTCTCGGTCACGCCGTCCATCCTGGCGCACGGGAACCTCCGGACGGTCGCGGTCGTGCACCGGTGGCACGGCGGGCACCGGTTCGGCAGGGTGTCCGCAGACGACGATCCAGAGGAGGACGACGTGGTGGACTTCGGGAAGCTCGCGAAGAAGGCCCAGGACGCACTGGCGCAGGGGTCGGACAGGATCGAGGCCGCGCTGAAGGACAACGCCGGCAAGATCGAGGGCGCCGTCGACAAGGCCGGGCAGTTCGCCAAGGAGAAGATGCCCGACCGCGCCGCGCAGATCGACAACGCGACGCAGAAGGCGAAGGCGGCCGTCCCGCGCCACGAGGACGGCACCGGCACCTCCTCGACCGCCACCGGCTACCCCGCCGCCCCGCCCGCGCCCAGCAGCACCGGCGCCCCGGTGCCGCCGGTGACCCCCACGCACACCGCGGCGGACTCGACGGCGCCCAGCTGGACCCCGCCGGGCGCGGACACCCAGGCCACCCCGGCTCCGCCGACGCACACCCCGCCGGCCACCCACACGCCGCCGTCCCCGACCCCCGAGGTCGACCGCGCCGCGCGCGAGCAGGGCTGACCCGGACCGGTGAGCACCCCGACCGACCCCGCCGGCACCGCCGCGGGCATCGCCGCCGGCTACGCCTCGACCGGCCCGGCCCTCGAGCTGGGCTCGGTCGTGGCCGGCGGCGTGCCGCACCCCACCGCCCAGGTGCGGGTGCCGCTGTCGATGATGACCCGCCACGGGCTGGTCGCGGGTGCCACCGGCACGGGCAAGACCAAGACCCTGCAGCTGCTCGCCGAGCAGCTCTCCGCCCAGGGCGTCCCGGTCGTGCTGGCCGACGTCAAGGGCGACCTCACCGGCCTGTCCCGGCCCGGCGAGGCCGGTGACCGGATCACGAGGCGGGCCGCCGACACCGGCGATGCATGGGCGCCGACCGGCTACCCGGTGGAGTTCCTCGCCCTGGGCGGGCTGGGCACCGGCGTCCCGGTGCGCTCCACCATCACCTCGTTCGGGCCGGTGCTGCTGAGCAAGGTCATGGGCCTGAACAAGACCCAGGAGAGCTCGCTGGGCCTGGTCTTCCACTACGCCGACGCCGCCGGGCTGCCCCTGCTGGACCTCAAGGACCTGCGGTCGGTGATCAGCTGGCTGGTCAGCGACGACGGCAAGGCCGACCTGGAGGGGCTCGGCGGGCTGAGCAAGGCCACCGCCGGGGTGATCCTGCGCGGCCTGGTCGCCCTCGACGACCTCGGCGGCGACGTGTTCTTCGGCGAGCCCGAGTGGAGCACCGCCGACCTCATGCGCACCGCGCCCGACGGCCGCGGCGTGATCAGCTCGGTGGAGCTGTCGGCCGTCGCCGACCGGCCGGCGCTGTTCTCCACCTTCCTCATGTGGCTGCTGGCCGACCTGTTCGAGGACCTGCCCGAGGTCGGCGAGGTGGAGAAGCCGAAGCTGGTCTTCTTCTTCGACGAGGCCCACCTGCTGTTCACCGGCGCCAGCCCGGCGTTCCTGGAGTCGGTCACCCAGACCGTGCGGCTGATCCGGTCCAAGGGCGTCGGGGTGTTCTTCGTGACCCAGAACCCGACCGACGTGCCGCCGGCGGTGCTGGGCCAGCTGGGCAACCGGGTGCAGCACGCGCTGCGCGCCTTCACCCCCGACGACGCCACCGCGCTGAAGAAGACCGTCAAGACCTACCCGAGGTCCGACGCCTACGACATCGCCGAGACGCTGACGTCGCTGGGCACCGGCGAGGCGGTCGTGACCGTGCTGTCCGAGCGCGGCGCCCCCACCCCGGTGGCCTGGACGATGCTGCGCGCGCCGCGGTCGTACATGGGCGCCGTCGAGGCCGCGCAGCTGCAGGCCGCCGTCGCGGCGTCCCCGCTGCTGGCCACCTACGGCACCGCCGTCGACCGGGAGTCGGCCTACGAGCGGCTGGCCGCCCGGCTGGCCCCGCCGCCGAGCGCCCCGCCGGCCGCCCCCGCACCCGAGCCCGTCCCGGAGCAGCGCCGCGAGCCGGAGCCGCGGCCGCGGTCCCGGCGCGAGCCGGCACCCGAGCCGGGCGTGGTGGAGCAGGTGCTCGGGTCCTCGGCGTTCCGGTCCTTCGCCCGGTCGGCCGCCTCGGCGCTGGGCCGGGAGATCACCCGCGGCATCTTCGGCACCCGTCGGCGCCGCTGACGGTCAGTCGTTCGGCGGGCGGATCAGGCTGACCACCACCAGCCCGACGAACACCACGGCGAAGGCCCAGACCGGGACGCCGAGCATCCAGAAGGTCACCAGCGCGCTGGCCAGGCAGACCGCGCCGAGGACGCCGACGGTGGCGACCCGGCCGCGCACCCCCTGGCGTCCGCTCACCCCTCGAGGGTCACAGCGCAGGGTCACATCCGCATCACGGGGCGCGAAGCGTTCCCCAGCTGTGATCTACCGGGTGCGCCGCGCCCGGATCTGCCAGGGTGGGCCGGTGACCGAACCGACCCCGCGCGTGGTGGTGCGCGGCGAGACCACCCTCCGGGTGCGGCCCAGCCACGCCACGCTGTCGATCACCGCCACCGCGCGGGACAGGCGGCGCGACCGCGCCCTGGCCCTGGTTGGCGAGGTGCAGGCCTCGGTGGCCGCGCTGCTGGCCGAGCACGCCGCGCTGGTCACCCGCTCCTCCACCGCGGCGGTCAGCGTGCACCCCGAGCAGGCCGAGCGGAACCGGGTGACCGGCTACCGGGCCTCCGTCACCACCCAGGTCCGGCTGGACGACGTCGACCGGGTCGGCGAGGTGGCCGTCGCCGCGGCCGCCCTGGACGGCTGCTCCCTGTGGGGCCCGAGCTGGCGGCTGGACCGCGACGACCCCGCCCACGCGCAGGCCCGCACCGAGGCCATCGGCGAGGCGCTGTCCCGCGCCCGCGGCTACGCCCAGGCGGTCGGCAGCCGGGTCACCGCGCTGGTCGAGCTGCGCGACGTCGGCACCGGCGCCGCGGTCCCGATGATGATGGCCGCCTCGGCGCGGGGGGCCCGCGCGGGCGCGGCGGCCCTGCCCGAGCTGGAGCTGGAACCGGCGCTGCAGGAGGTGCACGGCGCGGTCGAGGCCGTGTTCCTCATCTCCGCCCCCGACCTCGAGGAGCTGTAGATGGTGCGCTTCCGTGAAGGTGCCCGGCTGGACACCTCCGGCGTGCAGGACCGCCGCGGCGGCGGGGGCCGCGCCGCGGCCGTGGGCGGCGGCGGCATCGGCGTGCTGGGCCTGATCGCCTTCGTGCTGGTGCAGGTCCTCGGCGGGGGCGGCGGGGGCGGGTCGAGCGCCGACGTGGCGAACATCCTGGCCCAGCTGCAGGGCGGCGGTTCGGGCACCGCCGACAACACCGAGCTCGCCCAGCAGTGCCGGACGGGCGCCGACGCCAACGACAGCGCCGACTGCGCGGCCGTGGCGATCGTGGACTCCATCCAGGACTACTGGACGGAGGCACTGCCCGCGGCCACCGGCACCGGGTACGCCGACACCCAGACGGTGTTCTTCTCGGGCTCGGTGCAGACCGCGTGCGGCGGCGCGACGAGCGGGTCGGGCCCGTTCTACTGCCCCGGCGACCAGCTGGTCTACGTCGACCTGACCTTCTTCGACCAGCTGCAGACCCAGTTCGGCGCGCGCGGCGGCACGTTCGTCGACGCCTACGTGCTGGCCCACGAGTACGGCCACCACGTGCAGAACCTGCTCGGCACCAACCAGCGGGTCACCCCGGGCGAGACCGGCCCCACCTCGGGCACGGTGCGCCTGGAGCTGCAGGCCGACTGCTACGCCGGGGTGTGGGCCAACCACGCCACCACCGTCGCCGACGACGGCCAGGAGCCATTGATCACCGAGATCACCCAGGACGACGTCGACCGCGCGCTGGACGCCGCCAGCCGCATCGGCGACGACTTCATCCAGACCAACCTGGGCGGCGGCACCGTCGACCAGGACGCGTTCACCCACGGCTCCTCGGCGCAGCGCGAGCGCTGGTTCAGCACCGGCTTCCAGACCGGCGACCCGGCCGCCTGCGACACCTTCAGCACCGACGACCTCGGGTGAGCGACCTCCGCATCGACGTCGAGGGGCCGGTCGGCACGCTGACCGTCGACCGGCCCGCCAAGCGCAACGCGATGACCCGCGCGATGTGGGCCGCGGTCCCCGGTCTGCTGGCGCAGGTGGTGGACGACGTCCGGGTGCTCCTGGTGACCGGCGCCGGCCCCTCGTTCTGCGCCGGTGCCGACATCGGCGAGCTGCTGGGCGGGGACGACGGGACCGACCCGATGGCCGGGCTGCGCGCCGACAACCTGGCCGCGCAGGCCGCCCTGCGCGCCTTCCCGCACCCCACGCTGGCCGTCGTCCGCGGGCACTGCATCGGCGGCGGGGTGGAGCTGGCGGCCAGCTGCGACCTGCGGTTCGCCGACGAGGGCGCGGTGTTCGGGGTGACCCCGGCCCGCATCGGCGTGGTCTACCCGCCGGCCCCGACCCGGGCGCTGGTCGACCTGGTCGGCCCGGCGACGACGAAGTGGCTGCTGTTCTCCGGCGAGCTGCTGGACGCCGCGACCGCGCTGCGGGTGGGGCTGGTCGACGAGGTGCACCCCGCCGACCGGCTCGGCGCCCGCGCGCAGGAGTTCGCAGCCGTCCTGGCGAGCCGGTCGGCGCTGACCCAGCGGGCCACCAAGGAGGTCGTCACCGCGCTGACCGAGGGCCGGGACGCCGAGCCGCTGGCCGCCCGCCGGTTCCGCGAGACCATCGCCTCCGGCGAGCTGGCCGAGGGCGTGGCCGCCTTCGCGGAGCGGCGCCGACCCGACTTCCCGTGGGGCGGAACAGCACGGCGCTGAGGGCGTTGCAGGGGCCATGACCACCATCGGCATCATCGGGGCCGGCCTGATCGGCTCGCAGCTCGCCCGCATCTCCACCGACGCCGGCTACGACGTCGTCATCGCCAACTCGCGCGGCCCGGAGACCCTCTCCGACCTGGTCGCCGAGGTCGAGGCCCGGCCCACCCGGCAGGGCTCGATCACCGCCGCCACCGCGGCCGACGCCGGCGCCGCCGGCGAGGTCGTCGTCGTCACGGTGCCGCTGAAGAACCTGGGCGACGTCCCGGTCGAGCCGCTGGCCGGCAAGGTCGTGGTTGACACGAACAACTACTACCCCGAGCGCGACGGCCACATCGCCGAGCTCGACGACGAGACCACCACCACCGCCGAGATGGCGCAGGCCCACCTGCCCACCTCGAAGGTCGTCAAGGCGTTCAACCACATCTACGCCCAGCACCTCACCGAGCAGCGCTCGGCCGGCGGCACCGAGCACCGCCGCGCGCTGGTCATCGCCGGCGACGACGCCGACGCCAAGGCGTGGGTGGCCGACTACATCGACCGGCTCGGCTTCGACACCGTCGACGCGGGCCCGCTCGCCGAGGGCTGGCGCATCCAGCGCGACACCCCCGGCTACGGCCCCGAGCTCGACGCCGCCCAGCTGCGGCAGGCCCTCGGCGAGGCCAAGCGCTACCGCGACATGTGAGCCGCGCGGGCCGCGCCCGTCGTCCTCAGACGGCGAGCGCGGCCTCGTCGGCCTCGACGGCAGCGTTCCACGCCGGCTTGTCGGCGCGCCAGCCCTCCTCGGTGCGCCCGGTCCGCCAGTAGCCCGAGACGCTGAGCAGCTCGCGGGGCACGTCCCAGCGGGCCCGCACGGCCCGGCGCAGCTCGCGGACGAACCCGGCCTCGCCGTGCACGAACACGTGCGGCACGCCACCGGGCAGCTCGGTGGCCAGGACAGCCGCGGTGAGGGCACTGCCCACCGGGTGGGCACCGCGGTGCACCCAGGTCACCCCGGGCAGGTCCTGCTCGTCGGCCGGCCCCTCCACCTCGACGAACACGTGCGCCGCTGCGCCCTGCGGCAGCCGGGGCAGCGCCGCGGCGATCGCCGGCAGCGCGGAGTCGTCCCCGGCCAGCAGGTGCCAGTCGGCCGCCGCGGACGGCGCGTAGGCGCCACCGGGACCGGCCAGCTGCACCCGGTCCCCCGGCTGCGCGGCCGCGGCCCACGGCCCGGCCACGCCCTGGTCGCCGTGCACCACGAAGTCGACGGTCAGCTCACCGGCGTCGGCGTCCCACGCGCGCACCGTGTACGTGCGGGTGACCGGCCACCACTCCTGCGGCTGCTGCGCCTGCACCGCCTCGACGTCGAAGGGCGCGCCGTAGGGCGCCCCGGCCGGCGGCAGCTGCAGCTTGACGTAGTGGTCGGTGAACTCGCCCGCGCCGAAGCCGGCCAGGCCCTCGCCGCCGAGCACGACCCGGACCAGGTGCGGGGTGAGCCGCTCGGCGCGGACGACGGTGCCCACCCGGGTGACCCGCTTCTTCTTCGGTGCCTGCGTCACCGGTCCTCCTTCTTAGGGTCCCCTAACCATACCCGGTCCAGATGGTTGCCCCGGTCAACGTGCGGCGCGGGTCCCCCGGCGTGATGATCGCCGCGCGACCCCAGGAGGCACGGATGAGCAGCGACCTCGGCACCATCACCACCGACGTCCCCGCGCGGCTGGACCGGCTGCCCTTCTCCCGGTTCCACCGGATGGTGATCCTGGGCCTGGGCACGGTGTGGGTGCTCGACGGCCTCGAGGTCACCATCGTCGGCAGCGTCGGCGCCCGGCTCACCGAGTCCGGCAGCGGCATCTCCATCACCGCCTCCCAGATCGGCCTGGCCGCCTCGATCTACGTCGTCGGGTCGTGCCTCGGGGCGCTGTTCTTCGGCCAGCTGACCGACCGGTTCGGCCGCAAGAAGCTGTTCATGCTGACCCTGGGCATCTACGTGGTGGCCACCGTGCTCACCGCGTTCGCCACCGCGCCGTGGTTCTTCTACCTGTGCCGGTTCTTCACCGGCGCCGGCATCGGCGGGGAGTACGCGGCGATCAACTCCGCGATCGACGAGCTGATCCCCGCCCGGCTGCGCGGCCGGGTCGACCTGCTGGTCAACGGCTCCTACTGGCTGGGCTCGGCGGCCGGGTCCGGCGCCTCGCTGCTCCTGCTGGACGAGAACCTGCTCGGCGCCGGCCTGGGCTGGCGGCTGGCGTTCGGCATCGGCGCCGTCCTCGGCCTGCTCATCCTGCTGGTCCGCCGGCACGTGCCCGAGAGCCCGCGGTGGATGTTCATCCACGGCCAGGCCGACGAGGCCGACCGCACCGTGGCCGGCATCGAGCGCGAGGTCGAGCGCGAGACCGGGCAGCAGCTCGAGCCGGTGGACCAGGAGCTGAGGATCCGGCAGCGGCACGCGATCCCGTTCCGGGAGATCGCGAAGGTGGCGTTCACGAAGTACCCGGAGCGCGCCGTCCTGGGCCTGGCGCTGTTCGTCGGGCAGGCGTTCCTCTACAACGGGTTCACCTTCAACCTGGGCACGCTGATGACCACCTACTTCGGCGTGGCCACCTCCACCGCGCCGGTGTTCCTCGTCGTCTACGCCGTCGGCAACTTCCTCGGCCCGGTGCTGCTCGGCCCGCTGTTCGACACCGTCGGCCGCAAGCCCATGATCAGCTTCAGCTACCTGGGGTCGGCCGCGATGGCCGTGGTCATCGCGCTGGTGTTCACCGGGTTGAACGCCTGGACGTTCATCGCACTGCTCGGCGTGACGTTCTTCCTGGCCTCGGCGGGCGCCAGCTCGGCCTACCTGACGGTCAGCGAGATCTTCCCGATGGAGACCCGGGCGCTGGCCATCGCGTTCTTCTACGCCGTCGGCACCGGCCTGGGCGGCATCATCGGCCCGGTCCTGTTCGGCAGGCTCGTGGAGTCCGGCGACCCGGGCCGGCTGGTCACCGGGTTCTGGATCGCCGCCGCGGTCATGGCGGTCGGCGGGGTGGCCGAGCTGGTGTTCGGCGTGAAGAGCGAGAACGCCTCGCTGGAGGACATCGCCGACCCGCTCACCGCCGAGGGCTGACCCGGCTCGACGGGCGGACCGGGCCCGGGGGCCCTAGCGTCCGACGGCGTGTCCAACCCCGGGCAGGCCCGCCGCCGCGACCTCGACGTCGTCCGCGCGCTCGCCGTGGTGCTCGCGCTGGGCTGGCACTTCGCCCGCAAGCCCACCGGGGTGCCCCCGCTGACCTGGGCGGCCGCCCCCGGGGGCTCCTTCGGCTGGGCCGGCGTCGACCTGTTCTTCGTGCTCAGCGGCTTCCTCATCGGCCGGCTGGTGTTCCTGGAGACCCGGCGCACCGGGCGCTTCGACGGCTGGCGGTTCAGCGTGCGCCGGGCCTTCAAGCTCTGGCCGGTGCTCTACCTGTACCTCGTCGTGCAGGCCCTCGCCGGCACCGACCGCCCGGGCGACACCAGCGGCTCGCTGTGGCCCAACGCGGTGCACCTGCAGAACTACCTCGGGACGTCGGTGCCCCACCTGTGGTCCCTGGCGGTGGAGGAGCAGTTCTACCTCGCCCTGGCCGTGCTGCTGCCGCTGGCCGCCCGGCGCCGTGTCCGGCCGCGCACCGTCGCCGCCGTCCTCGGTGCGGTGCTGGTGGTGGCGCTGGCGCTGCGGGTGTGGGCCACCGCGCGCGGGTGGGGCGCGGTCGACGTCCAGTGGCAGGCGCAGTTCCGGGCCGACTCGCTGGCCGCCGGTGTCCTGCTGGCGTGGGCCGCGGTGCACCGCACCGACGTCTTCGACGCGCTGCGCCGCCGCCGGACGCCGCTGCTGGCCGTGGTCGCCGGCGGCACCGCGTGGCTGGCGATCGTCTCCAAGTCCAGCCCGTGGGGCATGACCGCCGGCTACACGGTCGCCTGGGTGTGGGCCGCCGCCCTCCTGCTGCTGGTCCTCGACGCCCGCTGGGTGGACCGGGCCGGCTGGGTGTCCCGGCCGCTGGCCGCGCTGGGCCGCAACTCCTACGGCATCTACGTGTGGCACGTGCTGGCCGCGCAGCTGGCCATCGAGGCGCTGGGCCGGGACTACGCCGACGGCGGCGGCGTCAACCTGGTGGTCAAGTACGCCGCCGCCCTCGTCGTCGGGGTGGTCGCCACGCAGCTGGTCGAGCGGCCCTCGCTGTGGCTGCGCGACCGGCTGCTGCCGGGGGTCGCTCAGACGAAGGCCGAGAAGCCCGTCACCGAGCGGCCCACGATGAGCGTGTTCATCTCGCGGGTGCCCTCGTAGGAGTACAGCGCCTCGGCGTCGTTGAAGTACCGGACGACGTTGTTCTCCAGCACGATGCCGTTGCCGCCGAACAGCTCGCGGGCCATCGCCACGGTCTCCCGGCCGCGCGCGGTCACGTAGCTCTTGGCCAGCGCCGCCTGGTCGTCGCGCAGCTCGTCGGCCTCCTGCAGCTGGGCCACCCGCACCACCATGCCGAGGCTCGCGGTGACGTTGCCGAGCATCCTGGCCAGCAGGTCCTGGATGAGCTGGAAGGACCCGATCGGCTTGCCGAACTGCACGCGCTCCTTGGCGTAGGCCACCGCGTACTCGTAGGCGCCCATCTGGCAGCCGACGCCGGACCAGGCGACGCCGCCGCGGGTGACCTTGAGGACCTTGTTGACGTCCTTGAAGGTGTTGCCGCCCTCGAGCTTGTGGTCGGCGGGGATGCGGCAGTCGGTGAAGACCAGGTCGGCGTTCTGCACGGTGCGCAGCGCGAACTTGTCCTCGATCTTGGTGGCGGTGAAGCCCGGCGTCCCCTTGTCGACGACGAAGGTCTTCACCTGGTCGTCGGCCTCGTCGCGGGCGAACACCACGACGTGATCGGCGAAGGTGCCGTTGCCGATCCACCGCTTGGCGCCGTTCAGCACCCAGGAGTCGCCGTCGCGGCGGGCGGTGGTGCGCAGCCCGCGGGCGACGTCGGAGCCGCCCTCGGGCTCGGTGAGGGCGAACGCGCCGATCTCGTCCATCGACATCATCGCGGGGATCCAGCGCTGCCGCTGCTCCTCCGAGCCCAGGATCATGATCGAGCCCATCGCCAGGCCGTTGTGCACGCCGAGGAAGGTCGCGATCGAGGGGTCGACCCGGGACAGCTCGAGGGCCTGGAAGCCGTTGTAGAGCTTGGAGGCCGGCGGCCGGCCCTCCCACTCGTAGGCGCGGCCGACGACGTCGATCGAGGCGAACTCCGGGATGAGGTCCATCGGGAACTCCGCGGCCGCCCACGCGCCGTTCACCCGCGGCCGGACCTTCTCGTCGAGGAACTCCCGCAGCGCCAGCAGGTCCTTGCGCTCGTCGTCGGGCAGCAGCGACTCGTAGCCGAAGAAGTCCCCGGTCAGCAGGTCGGTGGTCATGGTGCGGGTCCTCCCGGTCGACGACGGCGTCTGCCTCGATCGTCCGCCCGTTACCCGCCGGTAGCCACCTGATGCAGGCCGTCGTGCGCGAGGTCACCCCTAGGCTGACCACCCGGTCGGCCGAGGGGCGGGGGACGGGTGCGGGTGCTGCAGGGAGTGCTGGCGGGGGTGGCCACCGGCTGCCTCGTCGGGAACGCGCTCGAGGTGTACCGACCCTTCTCCGGAGCCCTGGGCGGCGCCCTGCTCGCGCTCCTCGTGGTCTCGCTGCTGGTCGACGCACGCCGCCGCGCCCCCCGGTCCGCGGCCGCCCGTCAGCAGCGGGTGGACGCCCTGCGCGGCCGGCTGGCCGCCGCCGCCCCGACCGCGCCCGCCGGCTTCCTCGCCGGCCGCCGGCTGGGCGACGCCCTGGCCTGGCTGGCCACCGAGCACGCCGTCACGGTGCTGGAGCGCGTCGGGGTCACGGAGGACTCCCTCGCCGTCCTCGCCCCCGGCCCGCAGGGCCCGCGGCTGGCGCAGGTGACCGAGCACGAGGGCCGTTTCCTGGTGGAGTTCGTCGACCTGCCCGCCGACCCGCAGTTCGTCGTCCCGGGCCGCTTCACCGCCCGCGACGTCGCCCCCGACGTGCTGCCCCGCGCCCTGGACCGGGCCCGCCGGGAGCACCCGGCCACCTGGACCGAGGTCACCGACGCCGAGGCGGTGCTGCTGCGCCCGGACCGGTTGCGCGACGAGGTGACGGTGCAGCTGCACAACGGCTCGCTGACCGGCCTGGACCAGACCCTGTGGGCGTCGGCGTCCGGCGACGTCCTGTTCGTGCAGGAGTCGCTGTCGTGACCGCCGTGGTGCCGCCCGCCCACGGTGCGCCCCGTCCCCGCCGCGGCGGGTTCGGGGCCGCGTTCGCGCTCTCCCTGTCGCTCACCCTGGCCCTCGTGTTCTCGGTGCACAGCGGCGTGCTCCCCGACCCCACGGCCGGCTACGGGTACTCGGGGGACGACGGCGGGGACGACGACGTCCCGTTCACCGACCCGGTCCGCCTGCAGCAGGCGCTGGACGCCGCGGTCGCGGACGTCGGCAGCGCCCGAGCCGCGCAGGTGGTGGTCGAGGACGGCGAGTTCAGCGCCGTCCTGTTCGACCCCGCCACCAACCTGTGGTCCCGCTACCAGGAGTACTCCTTCGACCTCCCCGGCGACGGGCGGTCCGAGCCCCTGCCCTCCCAGCCGCCGGAGGAAGCCGAGTTCGCCCTCGACCTGGTCTCCGGCGCCGGGCTCACCGCGGCGCTGGCGACCGGCAACCGGGCGATCGGCAACGACCCCGACGACGTGACCTACCTGCTGCTCGTGGCCGAGCGGCCCTTCCCCGCCTACGGCGACGTGGTGCTCGCGGTGTCCGACCGGTACAGCTCCGGGGCACGGGCGTGGCTGTCCCCCGACGGGACGGTGCTGCGCGCCGAGGTCGGCTGAGGCGCGTCGCTAGCCTGCTGGCCATGGTCTCCCTGGGCACGCCCCTGTCGCCGTCGGCCACCCGCGTGATGCTGCTGGGCAGCGGCGAGCTGGCCAAGGAGGTGCTCATCGCGCTGCAGCGCCTCGGCGTGGAGACCATCGCGGTCGACCGGTACGACCACGCCCCCGGCCACCAGGTCGCCCACCACGCCCGCACCATCACCATGAGCGACCCGGAGCAGCTGCGGGCGCTGGTCGAGGCCGAGCGGCCCGACGTCGTCGTCCCCGAGATCGAGGCCATCGCGACGCCGACCCTGGTCGAGCTCGAGGCCGCCGGCCAGCGGGTGGTGCCCACCGCGCGGGCCGCCCGGCTGACCATGGACCGGGAGGGCATCCGGCGGCTGGCCGCCGAGACCCTCGGCCTGCCCACCAGCCCGTACCGGTTCTGCGACTCGCTCGAGGAGCTGCGCGCCGGCGCCGAGGCGGTCGGCTTCCCCTGCGTGGTCAAGCCGGTCATGTCCTCCTCGGGCAAGGGCCAGAGCACGGTGCGCACGGCCGAGGACGTCGAGACCGCGTGGGGGTACGCGATGGCCGGCAGCCGGGTCGCCGGCACCCGGGTCATCGTCGAGGGGTTCGTCGACTTCGACTACGAGATCACCCTGCTCACCGTCCGGTCGCGGCGCGGGGAGGAGACGGTGACCAGCTTCTGCGCGCCCATCGGGCACCGGCAGGAGTCCGGCGACTACGTGGAGAGCTGGCAGCCCCAGCCGATGAGCGAGGTCGCACTGCGGCGGGCGCAGGACATCGCGGCCGCGGTCACCGGCGACCTGGGTGGTCACGGCCTGTTCGGCGTGGAGCTGTTCGTGCGCGGGGACGACGTGTGGTTCTCCGAGGTCAGCCCCCGCCCGCACGACACCGGCATGGTCACCATGGCCACCCAGTGGCAGGACGAGTTCGAGCTGCACGCGCGCGCCCTGCTCGGCCTGCCGGTGGACACCTCGCTGCGCAACCCCGGCGCCTCCGCCGTCGTCTACGGCGGGGTCGAGGCGACCGGGATCGCCTTCGACGGCGTCGACGAGGCGCTGGCGCTGCCCGGCGTGCAGCTGCGGCTGTTCGGCAAGCCCGAGAGCTTCACCCGCCGCCGGATGGGCGTCGCGCTGGCCCGCGGCGAAAACCCCGACGCCGCCCGCGCCACCGCCCGCGAGGCCGCGTCCCGGGTGCGCCCCCGGGCCTGATCAGGCCCGGAACGCCAGGGCGGCGTCGACGGCCTCCGCCGCACCCGGCACCGGCCGGAACGAGGTGGTCTCGGCACCGCCGCGGCCCCGCTTCCAGGTGCCGACCACCTCGCCGTCCTCGACCAGGACGGGCAGGAAGACGCCGTTGCCCCCGGGGACGACGGCGTCGCGGTGCGCCTCGGGCAGCACGAGGGACCGGTCGGTGTGGCCGAGGACCAGCTCGTCGAACCCGGCCAGCGCCCGGGTGCCGTCGGGCGCGGCCGGCGGCGGCTCCCCCAGGGTCCAGAGCACCCGGTCACCGCAGTGCAGCTCGGTCAGCTCGTCGCGCACGGCGGCGAACCCGGCGCGGACCTCGGTGAGCGTGAGGCCGCTCCACCAGGCCAGGTCGCGCTCGGACGCCGGTCCGTGGCCGGCCAGGTAGCGGCGGACCAGCTCGGTCACCGCCCCCGCGCGGTCGGCCGGCGGCTCCCCCGGCGCCCACTCGTCGAGCAGCACGAAGGCCTGCTGCGGCCCGCCGGCCGTGGCGCCCCGCGCCGGCCCCAGGCACAGCAGGCCCCGGTGGGCGAGCCGGCCGTACAGGTGCGGCGCGCGCTGCCCGGTGACGTCGAGACCGGCGGCGGTCCAGCAGGCCGCGAGCTCGGGCCGGGTCAGCGCGCCGCCGCCCGCCAGCTCGGCGCGGGCGACGTCGGCGGCGAGGGCCACGTGCTCCTCGGCGAGGCCGAGCTGGCGGTGCCGGGGCTCGGCGGTGCGCTGCTGCCGCTCGGCGGTGAGGGACAGCAGCAGCCGCAGGTCGTCCGGGGCCAGAGCGAACAGGGTGCCCCGCACCGGCCAGGACCGGACCACCGCGGCGGTGTCGAAGGCGGCCCACACGTCGGCGGGGGTGCTCCCGGGCACGCGGGAGCCGATCGCCCACTCGGCCTGCCGCAGGTCCTGCGCCTGCAGCGCGAGCAGGCCGCGCACGGCGGCCGGCACCGCGCCCCGCGGCCGGGTCAGGCCCAGGGCGGCCAGGCGCATCCGGCGGACGGCGACGACGTCGACCTGCACGCTGTCGCTCCCCTCGCCGGCGCTCCTCCGCGGGCGGCGCTCCCCCGGTGGGCGGGGACGGTAGCGGGTGGCACCGACAGGACGGGTCCCGCCGTCCCCGGTCGGCCGGCCGTCCACAGATCCCCGTCGGCCCGTCGCGCAGCCGGCCCGCTGCGGCAGGCTGCCGGGCATGCGCACCCCCTGGCGGCCGGCCGCCGAGCCCGACCCGGCGGAGCTGCTGCGGGCCGCGGTGGCCGCGGCCCGGCTGCCGGGCGCCACGGCCGACCTGCTCGACCCGCTGACGACGGCGCTGGCCGCCCGGCACCCCGCCCTGGACCTGCCCGGTGTCGAGCAGCAGCTGACCGCGGCCGTGGCCGGGCTGTGGGACCGCGGCTGGCAACCGGCCGACGTCGTGCACGTGGTGGGCCGGCGCACCAGCCGCCGGGCCGCCCGGCTGGTGGCCGCGGTCGTGCGGTCCGAGGCCGCGGCCAGCGGGGCCGCCGACCGTGCCCCGCGGCCGTGGGTCGAGCAGCTCGACGCGCTGCCCCCCGCCGTCGGCGTCCCCGGGTGGCGAGCCGGCACCCGCGTCGAGGCGGGCACCGCGTGGGCCGACGTCGTCCGGGTCCTCGCGCTGCTGCCCACCCTGCCGCCGTTGGAGCGGCTGCTCCCCGGGCCGGCCGGGTGGCCGGCGCACCGCCGCGCCGGGGAGGAGCCGGTCCGGTCGGGGCCGGTGGACGAGCGGGTGCTGGGCCGGGTGCGGGCGCTGCTGGCCAAGGCCGAGCGCACCGACTTCCCGGAGGAGGCCGACGCGCTCGCCGGCAAGGCGCAGGAGCTGGTGAGCCGGTACGCCATCGACGCGGCGGTGCTCGCCGGGGAGCAGGCCCTGGACCTCGGGGCCGGGGTGGTGGCCCGTCGGCTGCACCTGGACGACCCGTTCGCCACCGCGAAGTCCCAGCTGCTGCACGCGGTGGCCGCGGCCAACGGCTGCCGGGTGGTACGGCTGGGCGACCTCGGGATGGCGACCGTGGTGGGCCTGCCCACCGACCTGGAGCTGGTCGACCTGCTGTTCACCTCGCTGCTGCTGCAGGCCACCCGCGCCCTGGCCGACGCCGGCCGCGGCGGGCCCCGGTCGGCGGTGTTCGGCCGCGGGTTCCTGCTCGCCTACGCCGGCCGGATCGGCGAGCGGCTGACCGCCGCCGGGGAGCGGGCCGCCACCGCGGCCGCGGCCGAGCACGGGGGTGCGCTGGTCCCGGCGCTCGCCCGCCGCGACGCCGCGGTGGAGCACCGGCTGACCGAGCTGTTCCCACGGCTGCGGGCCGCCCGGCGGCGCGCCGTCGACCCCGCCGGGTGGTGGGCCGGCCGGGCCGCCGCCGACCGCGCCGACCTGGGGTCCGGCCCCGCGGCGCCCCGGCTGGGCCGGTGAGGTCAGCCGGGGACGGGGCCGGTCGAGGCCCGCACCACCAGCCGGGCGGGGACCACCACCGGACGCCCTTGGAACCACCGCTCCGCTGCCTCGATCCGCTCGACGAGGACGTCGACGCAGCGCCGGCCGACCTCCGCGAAGTCCTGGTGCACGGTGGTCAGCGGCGGGTGCAGGTACTCGGCCTCGGCGACGTCGTCGAAGCCGACCACGCTGACCCTGCCGGGGACGTCGACCCCGGCCTCGGCCAGGGCACGGAGGAGACCGAGCGCCATGTGGTCGTTGGCGACGAACACTCCCGTGACCTCCGGGTGGTCCCGGCACAGCGCGCGGCCGGCCTCGTACCCGGAGCGGGCGCTCCAGTCCCCCGGCAGCGGGTCCCGCACCGGGAGGCCGGCCTCCTCCAGCGTCCGGCGCCAGCCGTCGCACCGGGCCTCGGCCTCGATCCAGTCCTGCCGGCCGCGCACGTGCGCGATCTGCCGGTGCCCGAGGTCGACGAGGTGGCGGGTGGCCCGCCGGGCGCCCTCGAGCTGGTCGACCACCACCGACGGCACACCCGGCGCCGCACCGCCCTCGACCGCCACGGCCGGCAGGTCGGCGGGCAGGCCTGCCATCACCCGCACCGCGGCACGCTGCGGGGCGAGCACCACCACGCCGCACACCGACTGGGCGACCAGTCGTTCCACGGCGTCGGCGAAGGCCTGCGGCTCCGGGTCGGGCACGGTGACGACGTGCACCTCGTAGCCGGCCGTCCGGGCCGCCTGCTCCAGGCTGAACAGCGTGCTGGCCGGGCCGTGCAGGGTGGTGTCGAAGGCGATGACGCCGATGGTGTCGGACTGCCGGCGGGCCAGCGCGCGGGCGGTCAGGTTCGGCCGGTAGTCCAGCTTGGCCATCGCCGCGAGCACCTTGGCCCGGGTCTCCTCCTTAACGTAGGGGTGCTCGTTGACCACCCGCGAGACCGTCTGGTGGGACACCCCCGCCAGCTGCGCGACATCGGCCATCACGGCGGGACGGCTCGGGCGGGCGTCCACCGCGACCTCCCGTCCGCTCCCGGGCGGGCGCCGGTGAGTCGTCCGTGATGGTCGCACCCCTCCGGAGCCCGGGGCGGCCGCTGCGCCGCCCCCGCCACCCGGAGGGGCGAGCAGCGTCACCGACGGCGTCGGGTCGTCACCCGCTGGACGACCACGAACACCAGGAGCAACAGACCAATCGTGATCTTGGTCCACCAGGAGCTGAGACCTCCGTCGAACGAGATCAGCGACTGGATGGTGCCCAGCACGAGCACACCCAGCAAGGAGCCGAGCACCAGACCCGAGCCACCGGTGAGCAAGGTGCCGCCGATGACCACGGCGGCGATGGCGTCGAGCTCCATGCCGATGGCGTGCAGGCTCCAGCCCGAGAGGATGTAGAGGCTGAAGAGGAGGCCGCCGAGGGCCGAGCAGAACCCGCTGATCGCGTAGACCGCGACCTTGGTCCGCCCGACCGCCAGACCCATGAGGCCCGCGGACTGCTCGTTGCCGCCGATCGCGTAGACCGTGCGGCCGAAGCGGGTGCGGTGCAGCACGAACGCCGCGACGGCGACCACCACGAGGGCGATCACCACCGCGTAGGTCAGGTAGGTGTTCCCCGGCAGCTCGACGACGTTCTGCGCCAGGCCGGTGAACAGGTCGTCGCGGATGGGGATCGACGGCTCGCTGATGACGAAGCACAGCCCGCGGGCGAGGAACATCCCGGCGAGGGTGACGATGAAGGGCTGCAGCTGGAGGTGGTGCACCGCTGCCCCCATCGCCCACCCCAGCAGGGTGCCGATGGCCAGCACCAGCGCGATGACCAGGGGCGCGGCCCAGCCCTTCTCCAGGAGGGACGCGGCGACGACGGTGGACAGCGCGACCACCGCGCCGGAGGACAGGTCGATGCCGCCGGTGAGGATCACGAAGGTCATGCCGACCGCGAGCACGATGAGGTGCGCGTTGTCGACGAGCAGGTTCAGTGCCACCTGCGGGTAGCCGAAGTTCTCGTACCGCACGGTGCCCGCCCCGAACAGGACGACGAGCAGGACGGCGGTCACCAGCACCGAGAACGTGCTGGAGCCGGTGTCGGTCCGGCGCAGCCAGGCGTACGCCGACCGGCCGGCCGAGCGGCCGGGCCGTTGCGGTGCGGGAGCCGGAGCGGTGTCGGTGACGGTCATCGGAGGACCCCCTGGTCGGTCGGGCTGGGTGCGGCGTCGGGCATGGCGGTCGTCGGGGAGTTGGCTGCCTGCGCCGGCGTGAGGGGACGCACGTCGTCGGCGGCCGCGTCGGTCGGCGGCACGTCCGGCGAGGTGACCCCCCGGGCGCCGCGCCGTCGCCGCCCGAGGGCTGCGCGGATGCGCGGGGCCTGCAGGAGGAAGACCGCGATGATGACGACGGCCTTGAACAGCCGGACGTACTCGTCGGGCACGCCCATGGTGAGGGTCGTGGTGGTCAGCGCCTGCAGGATCAGCGCGCCGAGCACGGTCCCCGTGAGGGAGTACCGGCCGCCGGCCAGCGACGTGCCGCCGATGACCACGGCGAGGATGGCGTCGAGCTCGATGAACAGCCCGGCCCGGTTGGCGTCGGCGGCGCTGACGTTGGCGTTGGTCATCAGGCCGGCGACCGCCGCGGTGAAGGCGACGAAGACGTACACGGTCCAGGTGATCGAGCGGGACCGGACGCCGGCCAGCCGGGCGGCCTCCGGGTTGGTGCCGACGGCCTCGATGAGGGTGCCCAGCGCGGTTCGCCGGGTGAGTGCAGCGACCACCAGCAGGACGAGCAGCGTGAGCACCACCTGGGCGGGCAGGCCGAGCACGTAGCCCCGGCCGAGCCAGGTGAAGGCCGGGCTCTCGGCGGTGATGATCTGGCCGTCGGTGACCAGCATGGCCAGCCCGCGGCCGGCGGTCATGAGCACCAGGGTCGCGATGATCGGCTGGATCCCGACGACGGAGACCAGGAACCCGTTCCACACCCCCAGCACCAGGCCGACCGCCAGGGCGGTGCCGATGGCGATCGCGGCGGTGGCCGGCGAGGAGGGGTCGGAGGAGCCGTCGATGATGGTGAAGCTCACCGCGCCGGAGATGGCCAGGACCGCGCCGACCGAGAGGTCGATGCCCCGGGTCGCGATGACCAGCGTCATGCCCACGGCGATGAGCAGCGTCGGTGCCGCGTTCTTCAGGACGTCGACCGGCGAGCCGAACAGGTGCCCGTCCTGGATGCGCACGGCGAAGAAGCCCGGGTTGACCACGGCGTTGAACAGCAGGAGCGCCAGCAGGGCCGCCGCGGCCCACACCACGGGCGAGGACAGGTCGACCATGCGCCGCGCGCGGGGGGTCGTCGGGGTCTCAGGCACGGTCGCCTCCACTGGCGATCAGGTCGACGACGGAGTCGAGGGTGGCGGTGCTGCCCGGGACGTCGGCGACCGCGCGGTGGTCACGCAGGACGGTGATGCGGTCGCTGATCCGCAGCACCTCCTCCAGCTCGGCGGAGACGAAGACGACGGACATGCCCTCGGCGGCGAGCTGGCTGACCAGCGCCTGGATCTGGGCCTTGGCGCCGATGTCGATGCCCCGGGTGGGCTCGTCGAGCAGCAGCAGCCGGGGTTCGGTGAGCAGCCAGCGGGCCAGCAGCACCTTCTGCTGGTTGCCGCCGGAGAGGTTGCGGATGAGTGCGTCCGGGTCGGCCGGCCGGACGTCGAGGGCCTGCATGTACTTGGCGACCAGCTCGTCTCCCTGCTTGCGGGGGATCCGCCGGAGCCAGCCGCGGCGGGCCTGCAGGGCCAGCAGCACGTTGTCGCGCACGGTCAGGTCACCGACCACGCCCTCGCCCTTGCGGTCCTCGGAGCAGAACGCGATGCCCTCGGCGATGGCGGCGCGCGGGGTGCGCAACCGCACCGGCCGGCCGTCGACCTCCAGGCTGCCGGAGGTGGCCCGGTCTGCGCCGAACAGCAGGCGCGTCAGCTCGGTGCGGCCCGAACCGAGCAGCCCGGCCAGCCCGGTCACCCGGCCGGCGTGCACGTCCAGGTCGGTCGGGGCGATGGCCCCGGTCCGGCCCAGCCGGCGCGCCCGCAGCCGCGGGACGGCGTCGGTGGGGGTGTCGGCGGACGGCTCGCGGTCCAGGTGCTCGAGGGTGGAGAGCTCCCGGCCGATCATCTCCTGCACCAGCTGCAGCCGCGAGAGCTCGGCCGTGCGGTGCTCGGCCACCAGTCGGCCGTTGCGCAGCACGGTCATCCGGTCGCTGATCTCGTAGACCTGGTCCAGGAAGTGCGAGACGAACAGCACGGCCACGCCACGGTCGCGCAGGGCGCGCACGACGCGGAAGAGCTCGGCGACCTCCCCGGCGTCCAGGCTCGAGGTGGGCTCGTCGAGGACGAGCACCTTGGCGTCGGTGTCCACCGCACGGGCGATGGCGACCAGCTGCTGCACCGCGATGGGGTGCCTGCCCAGGACGCTGCCCGGGTCGAGGTCCAGGTGGAGCTCGCCGAGGACGCGCCGGGCCCGCTCGCGGGAGGCCCGGCGGTCGATCGACCCCCGCCGCCGTGGCTCGCGGCCGAGGACGATGTTCTCGGTGACGGTGAGGTTGGGGCAGAGGTTCACCTCCTGGTACACCGTGCTGATCCCCGCTCCCTGCGCCTCGGCGGGCGTGCCGAAGCGCTGCGGGACGCCGTCGACGGTGACCGTCCCGGCGTCGTAGCGGTACACGCCGGTGAGGGCCTTGATGAGGGTCGACTTGCCGGCGCCGTTCTCGCCCATGAGGGCGTGCACCTCGCCGGGGAACAGGCGCAGGCCCACCCCGTCCAGGGCGCGGACGCCGGGGAACTCGATCGTGATGCCGGACATCTCGACGACCGGCGAGGGTGCTGGGGTGCTCATGGCGTGGGTCTCCAGGAGTAGGGGTGCCCCGCCGCCGGTGGTGGCCGGCGGCGGGGCGGGCATCCGGGTCCCCGTGGGAGAACGGGACCCGGACGGGATCAGTACTGCCGGTCCGGCAGCGCCTCGACGGCCTGCTCCTGGGTGAAGGTGGTCTCCTCGGTGACGACCCGCTTGGGCACCTCCTCGCCGGCGACGACCTGCTCGGCGAGCTCCATCAGCTGGTCGCCCAGCAGCGGGTTGCACTCGACGATGAAGTTGATCTGGCCGTCGGCGAGGGCCTGCATGCCGTCGCGGACGGCGTCGACGGAGATGATCTGGATGTCCACGCCGGGGGTCTTGCCGGCGGCCTCGATGGCCTCGATGGCGCCGAGGGCCATGTCGTCGTTGTGCGCGTAGACGGCGTTGATCTCCGGGTTGGAGTTCAGCATCGCCTCCATGACCTCGCGGCCACCGGCACGGGTGAAGTCACCGGACTGCGAGGCGACGACCTCGATGTTGTCGGTCCCCTCGATGGCGTCGGCGAAGCCCTGCTGCCGGTCGATGGCCGGGGCCGCGCCCGTCGTGCCCTGCAGCTCGGCGACGAAGGTGGGCTGCGAGCCCCAGTTCTCCACCGCCCACTCGCCGGCCTTCTTGCCCTCCTCGACGAAGTCCGAGCCCAGGAAGGTCTCGTAGAGCGAGTCGTCCTCGGAGTCGACCGCGCGGTCGGTGAGGATCACCGGGATGCCGGCGCGCTGGGCCTCCAGCAGCACCGAGTCCCAACCGGTCTCGACGACCGGGCTGAAGGCGATCACGTCGACGCGCTGCTGGATGAAGGAGCGGATCGCCGAGATCTGGTTCTCCTGCTCACCCTGCGCGTCGGAGAACTGCAGCTCGATGCCGGCGTCCTCGGCCGACTGCTGGATCGACGCCGTGTTGGCCGTGCGCCAGCCACTCTCGGCTCCGACCTGCGAGAAGCCCATCGTGATGGTGCCGTCGCCGCCGCTCCCGCCGGAGGCCGAGCTGTCGTCGCCGCCACCGCAGGCGGTCGCCCCGAACGCCACCGCGACCGCCATCGCGGTCACCAAGGTCTTCCTGAACACGGACTGCCTCCACCTGGTCTGGCCGGCCGGGGAGTCCGGGCCGGTCCGCTCGAACGGCTGCCCACCGGTGCGGCCCGCTCGTTCTGGGGGCGAAGTGTTAGCGCTCACACATGTGGCGTCAAGCACATCCTGTGTAACGAATGTGCATCGGACCAGCTCGGGTCAAGGCGTGCCGAAGCGGGCATCGGGACGTGCTTGACGAGGTCCTGTGAGCGCTACCAGACTGCGCCGGCAGGTCTGCCGCGACGGCCGGCCGATCGAACCGAGGAGCCCCGGCATGACCAGTCCGGCCCCGTCCGGCGCGCAGCACGAGCTCGTCTCCGGTGACGTCCGTGCCGTGGTCACCGAGGTGGGCGGCGGGCTGCGCGAGCTGTCCGCGGCCGGCCGGCACCTGGTGCGGGGGTTCCCGGTCCAGGTCCCACGCCCCCTGTACCGGGGGTCGGTGCTGGCGCCCTGGCCCAACCGGGTCGGCGACGGCCGGTACTCCTTCGCCGGCACCGAGCAGCAGCTCGCCCTCACCGAGCCCGACCGCGGCAACGCCCTGCACGGCCTGCTGTGCTGGACCCCCTGGACCCTGGTGGACCGCACCGCCTCCACGCTCCGGCTGGGGGCTCGGATCTGGCCGCAGCAGGGCTGGCCGCACCTGCTCGACGTGGAGGTCGACTACGAGCTGACCGGTGCCGGGCTGCGGTGGACCGTCGTCGGCCGCAACGTCGGCGGGGAGCCCGCACCGTGGGCCAGCTCCGTGCACCCCTACCTGGTCGCCGGGCCCGGCCGGGTCGACGACTGGGAGCTCGAGCTCCACGCCGCCCAGGTGCTCACCGTCGACGACGAGCGCCTGTTGCCCACGGGGCTGGCGGACGTCGCCACCACCGACCTGGACTTCCGCAGCCGGCGGTCCCTGCGCGGGCTGGCCGTCGACCACGCCTACACCGGGCTGGGCTCCTCCGAGCGGGTGTCCGCCCGGGTGTGGTCCGCCGACGGCACGGGCGTGGCGATGCACTGGTCGCCGTCGCAGCTGCCGTGGGTGCAGGTGCACACCGCCGACCGGCCCGACCCCGCCGACGACCGGGTCGGCCTCGCCGTCGAGCCGATGACCTGCCCGCCCGACGCCCTGCGCACCGGCACCGACCTCGTCGTGCTCGAGCCCGGCGCCGTGCACACCGCGACGTGGGAGATCGAGGCGCTCAGCCGCTGACCCGCGCCACCGCAGCCGACGGCGGGACGACGTCCGGGTGCAGCACCGCGGCGATGGCCTCCACGCCGTCCACCAGCCGCGGCCCGGGCCGGACGACGAGCCCGTCGGCGTCGATCGCCCACACGGTGCGGCCGGGCAGGTGGCCGGCGACGGTCCGCGCCTGCTCGACGGCGGCGTCCAGGCCGTAGCCGCAGGGGGCGACCAGGACGACCTCGGGGTCGCCGGCGTCGATCGCGCCCCAGGTGGTGGTCACGCTGCGGGCGCCGCTGGCGGCGCCGACCGGCTCGCCGCCGGCGGCGGTGACCAGGTCGGGCACCCAGTGGCCGGCGGTGAAGGGCGGGTCGGTCCACTCCACGACGGCCACCCGGGGGCGCGGGCGACCGGCCACCGCGGCGCCGACGGCGTCCAGCCGGGCCCGCAGGGCGGCGACCAGCTCGGCGGCCCGCCCCGGCACCCCGGCCCGCCCGCCGACGGCGGTGATGGTGGCCAGCACCTCGTCGAGGGTGTGCGGGTCGAGGGTGAGCACGTCGGCGTCGGTGCCGAGGTGGGCCAGGGCGTCGCGGACGGTGCCCGCGGGCAGCGCGCAGACCTGGCAGAGGTTCTGGGAGATCACCAGGTCCGGGGCGAGGTCGGCCAGCGCGCCGGCGTGCAGGGTGTAGAGGTCCTCCCCCGCCGCCACCCGCGCCCGCACCGCCGCGTCGACCTCGCCGGGGCCCAGCCCGGCAGTGTCCAGCCCGCCGACCACGACCGCCGCGCGCTCGCGGATGCCCGGCGGCCGGTCGCACTCGAAGCTGACGCCGACGAGGTCGTCGGCCAGGCCGAGGGCCGCCACGACCTCGGTCGCCGAGGGCAGCAGGGAGACCACGCGCATCCCCCGACGGTAGGTCGTAGCGTCGGGGCATGGACCTCCCCGACGGCCTGCTGGCGCTGCTGCGCTCCCCGGCGCCCTGCTTCGTCGCCACCCTCATGCCCGACGGTGCACCGCAGATGACCCAGACCTGGGTCGACGCCGACGACCGGGGCCGGATCCGGGTCAACTCGGTCGCCGGGTTCCAGAAGGTCCGCAACGTCGAGCGCGACCCGCGGGTGGCCCTGAACGTCGCCGACCCGGCCGACCCGTCGCGCTACTTCGGCGTCCGCGGCAGGGTCGTCGACGTCACGGCCGACGGCGCCGTCGAGCACATCGAGGCGCTGGCCCAGAAGTACCTCGGCGGGCCCTACCCCTGGTACGGCGGCCGGGACCAGCAGCGGCTGGTCCTCACGATCGAGGCCGACTCGGTGCACTCGCCCCAGGGCTGAGCACCGGCCGGACCCGGGTCAGCCGGCCGGGGTGCAGTCGGGCAGGGCGTCCGCGGCGGTGAGGACGTCGGCGGTGCGGTCGTCGGCGGTGGTGCCCGGGCCGAGCGCCACGGTGACGTGCTCGACGTCGCCGTCGCGGGCCAGCTCCGGCAGGCCCAGCGCGTCGGCCAGCCAGGCCGCCCCGCCGTCGCCGGCCGGCCCCTCCACCGCCGCGGTGCCGCCGTCGACCGCCGTGACGGTGCCGGTGGTGAGACCGGCCGCGGTCAGGTCGGCGAGCAGCTCGTCCGCGACCCCGGGCCGCCCGGTGCCGTCGACCACGTCGACGACGGCGGGCGCACCGTCACCGGGGCACGCCGGGGTCGGCGCGGGCGTGGGCGTCGGGGTCGGGGTCGGGTCCGGCGTCGGGGCCGGGCTCGGCGCGGGCGTCGGGGTGGGCGCGGGCGTCGGCTCGGGGGCGGGCGTCGGGGTCGGGGTGGGCGCCGGGACCGGGGTCGGCGCGGGGCTCGGGGTGGGCGCCGGTGCGGGGGCCGGCTGCGGCGAAGGCGCCGGCGGTGCGGCCGGTGGGACCGTGGGCGGCGCGGTGGGCGTCGGCACCTCGGTCACCTCGGTGCCGGCGTAGGTCGCGGCCAGGCCCAGCACGGTGTCCACGTAGCTCTGCGAGCGGTTGTAGGCCAGCACTGCGCGCGCCTGCCCGGCCGGCGTGGACAGGTCCCCGCCGGCGGTGCAGAGGTAGTCGGCGGCGGCCGCGGCGGCGTCGTGGACGTCGAACGGGTCGCGCACGCCGTCGCCGTCCCCGTCGGCGGCGTAGCGGGCCCAGGTGCCCGGGATGAACTGCATCGGGCCGACCGCCCGGTCGTGCACGGTGTCGCGGTCGAACCGGCCGCCGTCGGTGTCGGTGATGGTGGCGACGCCGGGGCCGCCGTCCAGCGGGATGCCGATGATCGCCGGGCTGGACGTGCCGTCGGTGTGCAGGGTCGCGCCGCCGAAGCGGCCGTGGTTGGACTCCACCCGGCCGATCGCGGCGAGCAGGGTCCAGTCGATGCCGCAGTCCTGCGCGTCGGCGGCGGCGCGGTAAGCCTCCAGCGCGGTGGTGGGGATGCCGGAGGCGGCCAGACCCGAGGCGGGCGTGCTGGAGCTGCGGGTGGCCGACGGCCGGGGTGCGCCGTCGAGGTCGGGGTCCACCGAACCGGACCGGTGCGGGGACGGGGCGTCGTCCCCGTCGGCGGTGGCGCCCTCGGCGGCGGTGCCGGCCCGCCGGGTCGCCGGGAGCCCGGCGTCCAGGTCGAGGTCGGGGTCGTGCACCCGCTCGGCGGCGAGCACGAGCTCCTCGTGGCGCGGTCCCGGCGAGGTGCCGGTGCCGGGCCCGACGACGGCCGGCAGCGTCGCGACGGCGACGCCGCCGAGCACGGCCAGCAGCAGGGTCGTGCCGGGCCCGCGGCTCATCCTGGGTCTCCCGCCGTCGTCCGGTGCGGGTCCCCGTCGACCCGACCGCCGCGTCCGACCGTAAGCGGAGGCAAGGACCTGGTCCAGCCCCCTGTTCGGGGGAACCGTCGGCCAGACTGGCGCCGTGCCGTTCCTGACCCGCCCGCGCGTGGAGCAGACCGCCAGCGGTCACTGGACGCTCACCGCGCCGCTGGTCTACGCCGGCCGGGCCGAGGAGTGGGTCGTCCCGGCGGGATTCGAGTCCGACTTCGCCTCGGTGCCGGTCCCGGTCCGCTGGCTCATCCCCGCCGACGGGCCGTGGACGGCGGCGGCGGTCGTGCACGACTGGTTCTGCGACGTGGGCATCGCCGCCGGGGTGATCAGCAGCAGGGACGCCGACGGCGTCTTCCGCCGCATGTGCCGGGAACTGGGGACGCCGGTGCTGCGCCGCTGGGTGATGTGGACCGGCGTGCGGTGGGGCGCGCTGGCCAGCCCCGTCCGCCGCCCCGGGTGGGTGCGCGACGCCCCCGCCGTCCTGCTCCTCTCGGTGGCCGTCGCCCCGCTGGTGCTGCCCGTGTCGGTGGTGGTCGCGGTGGGGCTGGCCGTGGACGCCGTCGTCGACCGGGCGCTGAGCCTGGCGCTGCGGCTGGCCGGCCGCCCCGCCGACCCGCCCGGCCCGTGGCTGGCCGAGCGCGAGTCGACGGAGCGGACCGGTGACCAGCCCGTCACGGGATGAGGCGGTCGGCGCGGTAGCGGTCGAACAGCCGGAGGAACGAGTCCTCGGTGCGCACGTAGCCGGTGAAGCCGAGCAGCCGCGAGCGGCTCATGTCGGCGACCACCTCGACGTCGCGGCCGAGGTCGGAGTCGGTGTGCCACCAGGACGCGACGCGGGAGAGGTCGGGCTCGACCAGCCCGTGCTCGGCGACGACCCGCGCCCAGACCTCCTCGGCGCCGGCCATCTGCTGCTCGAGCGGCTGGGGCTCGCCCGGGAACCCGGCCGGCTCGACGCCGAGGGCGGCGGCCAGCCGCGGCCACATCCGGCGCCACCGGAAGACGTCGCCGTTGACCACGTTGAAGGCCAGGTCCGCGGCGGCCTCGGTGGTCGAGGCCCAGACCATGTGGTCGGCGAGCTGGCCGGCGTCGGTCATGTCGACGAGGGAGTCCCACTGCGTCGCCGACCCGGGGAAGGTGAACGGGCGGCCGGTGGCCCGGCAGACCGCGGCGTAGGCGGCCAGCGTCGAGCCCATGTTCATCGCGTTGCCCACGGCGTGGCCGATGACGGTGTGCGAGCGGTGCACGCTCCAGGTGAACCCCTGCTGCGCCGCCGCCTCGAACAGCGCGTCCTCCTGCGCGTAGTAGAAGTTCTCGACCGGCAGCCGCTCGGCGTCCTCGAGGAACGGGGTGTCGGGCACCTCGCCCTGGCCGTAGGCCTCGAAGGGGCCGAGGTAGTGCTTCAGCCCGGTGACCAGCGCGACGTGCCGGACGCTCCGGCCCGGCGCCAACGCGGCCAGCAGGTCGGCCACCATCGCCCGGTTGACCACGATGTTCGCGGCCTCGGTCTCCTGCCTGGACCAGGCGCAGAAGAACACGTGCGTGGGTCGCAGCTCGCCCAGTGCCTGCGCCAGGGAGTCCGGCGAGCGCAGGTCGGCGCGGACGTGGCGGGCGCTGGAGCCCGGGACCGGGGTGCGCGAGAGGCCGGAGACCTCCCACCCGCCGGCGGTCAGCTTCTCCACCAGCGCGCTGCCGGTGATGCCGCTGGCGCCGACCACGAGGGCGTGCGCGCCGAGGAAGGGCGGGGTCGGGGTGCTGGTGTCGGTGCTCATCACCAGGGGGCAGCACGGCCGCGTCCCGCCCTGTTCCCTGCGCGGGCCGGGGATGATGGGCACATGGACTACCTGCGCCGCCTCCAGATGGAACGACCGGTCCTGTACTTCATCGTGCTGCTGGTCGGCTTCTGGGTCGCCCTCCAGCTCGTGCTGTTCATCGCGCGGGTCGTCCTGGGCCCCTTCGGCCTGCCGGGCTGGGCGCCGCTGGCGCTGGTCCTCGTCGTCGCCGTCGTGGTCGCCCGCCGCCAGAACCGGTGAGGCGCCGGCTGTCCCTGGTGCTGGTCGTCGGCGGGCTCGTGCTGGCCGGCTGCAGCAGCCCCGTCACCGGCGCCGCCCAGCCGCTGCGCACCCCGGTCGAGGCGTGGCTGGCGCACTCGCCGTCCCTCATCGCGCACCGCGGTGGCAGCGCCGACTGGCCCGAGGGCACCTCCTACGCCTACGACCGGGCGGCCGACTGGTCGCCGTCCCTGGCGCTGGAGGCACCTGTCTGGCTCACCGCCGACGGGGTCTGGGTGGTCTGCCACGACGCGACGACCGGCGCGGAGTTCGACGCCGACCTCGACATCGCGACCAGCACGTGGGCGCAGCTGTCCGCGCTGCGGACCGTCGACGGCGACCTGCCGATGGCCCGGCTGACCGACGTGCTGGCCGAGCACCCCGACCGGGTGTGGCTGGTCGACGACAAGCCCGCCGCCGACCCGGCCGGCCTGCTCGACCTGCTCGACTCTGCCGGCGGACCCGACCGGTTCGTGCTGAAGAGCTACGGGCCGTCGGTCGCGGTGCCCGAGGCGGCCCGCGAGCGCGGCTACCGGACCTGGGGCTACTGGTTCACGAGCGACCTGCCGACCTTCGACGCCGACCAGGTGCGCTACGACCTGCTTGCCCTGCCCTGGGACGGACCGGTGCCGGCCTGGGCGGACGCCGTCGCCACCGGCAGACCGGTCTTCGGCCACGTCGTCGCCACCCGGGAGCAGGCCCGGCAGGCCCTCGACCGCGGCGCCGCCGGGCTCATGGTGTCCGGCGTCACGGAGGTCGTGACCCGCTGATCGGGGTGGCGGTGTGTCACGACCGGATCGACGGGCACACACCACGGAGCACCGTCTCGAAGCGTGGGGCGTCAGCCACGACGAGAGGCAACGACATGACAGCCGACGACGGCGCCCACACCGTGGGCACAGCAGCGCACGACGTCCGGACCCGGGACGACCAGCGGCTCGCCGTCCCGCCCCGGCAGGACCGGGTGCGGTGGGGACCGGTGTGGGCCGGCCTCGTGGTCGCCCTCCCCACCTTCCTGCTCATCGAGGTCATCACCCTCGCGCTGGGCTGGTGGGACATCGCCGAGCAGGACGGCACCGAGGCCGGCGTGATCAGCGGCGTCGCCGGTCTGGTCGCGTTCTTCCTGGGAGGGCTGACCGCGGGCGCCAGCTCGATGTGGCGGGGGGTCGACGACGGCCTGCTGCACGGCATCCTGGTCTGGTCCGCCGGCATCGTGGCCATCCTGGGTCTGGCCCTGCTCGGCGGCGGCGCGCTGCTCGGCCCGCTGTCCCAGGTGGTCGGTGACATCGGTGCGGTCGGGACGCCCGACGTCGACCCCGCCCAGGCCGCGGACGCGGTGACCTCCAGCGCCAGCTGGGCATCCCTCGGCCTCGGGCTGACCATCATCGCCTCGGCCCTCGGCGGGGTCGTGGGTTCGAAGATGTGGCCGTCCAAGCGGGACGTCGCCGCCGAGCACCCCGCCCGGCGCTGACGTCCGTCCCGGCCCCCTCACGCCGCACCGGCGCGAGGGGGCCGGGGGCACGGTTGCCGGGCCGGTCGCGGGGCACCTGAGCCGGGACGACGCGCCGACACCCGGGAGAGACCTGTGCCGACCCGCCCCCTGACCCGAGACCGCGGTCAGCTGCCCATCGAGGACCACGGCCTGATCGGGGACGGCGCCACGTGCGCGCTGGTCGCCCGGGACGGCTCGATCCCCTGGCTGTGCCTGCCCGACTTCGACTCCCCGCCCTTCCTCGCGGGGCTCCTCGACCACGAACGGGGCGGGTCCTTCGACCTGGAGCTCACCGGCCTGGTGTCCGCCGACCAGCGCTACCTCGACGACACCGGGGTGCTGCTGACCGAGCTGCACGGCCCGGACGGCGTCGTGGAGGTGACCGACTGCCTCACCCTGCGGGCCGGTGCCGACCTCACCGAACTGGTCCCCGCCGGACGCTCGGAGCTGCTGCGGCTGGCCCGCGTGGTCAGCGGCCGGGCCGAGCTGACCGTGCGGCTGCGCCCGGGGGACGACGTCGAGGTCCGGGAGGAGGGCGGCGGCTGGGCCCTCACCTGGCCCGCCCGCCCCGACCTGCGGCTCACCCTGTGGTGCTCCCACCCGCTGCAGGCCGAGGACGGCGCACTGTGCGGCACGGTCACCCTGCGCGCCGGCGACCCGCTCACCGTCGCCCTGCACTGGTCGGGCAACACCCGCCTGCAGGACCGGCAGGACCCCGAGACCCTGGTGCAGCAGACGGCGGCGGCCTGGCGGGCCTGGGCGGCCCGCATCCGGTACGAGGGCCCGCAGCGCCGGCTGGTCCGCCGCTCGGCGCTCACGCTCAAGCTGCTCGACCACGCCGCCACCGGCGCGATCATGGCCGCCGCCACCTCGTCGCTGCCCGAGGAGGTGGGCGGGGTGCGCAACTGGGACTACCGCTACACCTGGGTCCGCGACGCCGCGTTCAGCGTCTACGCGCTGCGCCGCATCGGGCTGACCACCGAGGCCGACTCCTTCCTCGCCTGGACGCTCACGAACGCCGAGCGCGACGGCGGCCCGAGGATCATGTACGCCCTGGACGGCGGGCAGCCGCCCGAGGAGCGGGAGGACCCCGTGCTGCGCGGTTGGCGCGGGTCGGCCCCGGTGCGCTGGGGCAACGGCGCGGCCGGGCAGACCCAGCACGACGTCTACGGCGAGCTGATGGACGTCGCGCACCAGTGGGCCTCGGACGGCGGCTCGGTCGACGACCACCTCTGGCGGGCGCTGTCGGCGCTGGCCGAGCAGGCCATCGAGCAGTGGCGCACCCCCGACCAGGGCATCTGGGAGATCCGCGGGGCCGGCCGGCCGTTCACCTACTCGGTCGCGATGTGCCAGGTGGCGGTCGACCGGGCGCTGCGGATCGCCGAGCGCTGCGGCCTCGACCACCCCCGCGAGCGGTGGCGGGCCGCGGCCGACGAGATGCGGGCCGCCGTCCTCGAGCGGTCCTGGGACGACGAGCGGGGCACCTTCACCGAGCACCTCGCCGAGGACGGGAAGGCGAACGACGGGGGCCTCGACGGGTCGCTGCTCGCGCTGCCGCTGCGCGGCGTCGTGCCCTTCGACGACCCGCGGATGGTCGCCACCGTGGAGAAGGTGCGCGAGCACCTCGACGCCGGCGACGGGCTGCTCTACCGCTACCTGCACAGCGAGTCCGACGACGGGCTGCCCGGGGAGGAGGGCGCGTTCATGCTCTGCAGCTTCTGGCTGGTGGACAACCTCACCGGGCAGGGCCGCCTCGACGAGGCCGAGGCCCTCTTCGACTCGCTGTGCGCCCGGGCCACCCCGCTGGGCCTGCTCAGCGAGGAGATCGACCCCCGGGACGGCTCGTTCCTCGGCAACTTCCCGCAGGCGTTCAGCCACCTGGGCGTCATCGCCTCCGGGTGGAAGCTGGCACGGGCCCGGGCGGGGCGGGCGTGACCGGGTCGCCGGAGGGGCCGAGGACGCCCCCGGGAACGGTGCGGCCACGGTCGGTTGCACGACGGAACTGCAGGTCAGCGCGGTGCTCCGAGATGCAGGAGTCCCCGGGACCCCGCATCCTCGTCGGCGTGGCGAGCACGGGCACCCTGTCGGTCCGGTGAGCCTGCTCGTCTCCCTCGCGGTGCTCGGCGGGCTCGCCGCGGGCGCTCCGCTGCTCACCCGGGCCCTGGGGCGCAACGCCGGCTACGTCCTGGCCGCCGGCTTCCTCGCCGTCGCCGGCGTGCTGGCCGCGCACGCGCCGACGGTCCTCGACGACCGCACCGTCGACTGGGGCGTCGAGTGGGTCCCCGAGCTCGGGGTCTCCCTGGCGCTGCGGCTGGACGGCGTCTCGCTGGTGTTCAGCCTGGTCGCGCTCGTCGTCGGTGCCCTGGTGATGGCCTACTGCTGCCGCTACCTCTCCGACACGGCCGCGCGCGGCCCGGTCTACCCGCTGCTCACGCTCTTCGCCGCCGCGATGGTCGGGCTGGTGCTCGCCGACGACCTGGTGCTGCTCTACGTGTTCTGGGAGATCACCACCCTCTGCTCCTTCGCCCTGGTCTCCACCGCGGGCGCGAAGGCCGCCGGGCCCGGCCGGCACGCGCTGGTGGTCACCGTCGTCGGCGGGCTGGCGCTGCTGGTCGCCGTCGTCCTGCTGACCCTGGCCGCCGGCACCACGCGGCTGTCCGCCGTCCTCGCCGACCCGGCGGCCGTGCTGGACAGCCCCTACGCCGTCGCGGTCGCGGCCTGCGTCGCGGTCGCGGCGTTCACCAAGAGCGCGCAGTTCCCGTTCCAGTCGTGGCTGCCCGGGGCGATGGTCGCGATGACCCCGGTCAGCGCCTACCTGCACGCCGCGACGATGGTGAAGGCCGGCATCTACCTGCTGGTCCGGATGAGCCCGCTGTTCGCGGGGCAGACCGCGTGGTCGGCGGTGCTGATCACCGTCGGGCTGACCACCGCCCTGCTCGGGGCGGTGCAGGCACTGCGCGAGCACGACCTCAAGGCGGTGCTGGCGCGCTCCACGGTCAGCCAGCTGGGCCTGCTCGTCGCCGTCATCGGGGTCGGCACCGCGACCGCGCTGGCCGCGGCGCTGCTGCACACCGTGGCGCACGCGCTGTTCAAGGCGACGCTGTTCATGCTCGTCGGGATCATCGACAAGGAGACCGGCAGCCGCGACGTCCGCGAGCTCTCGGGACTGCGCACGGTCATGCCGTGGACGGCGGCCGCCACCGCGGTCGCCGCGCTGTCGATGGCCGGGGTACCGCCGATGCTCGGGTTCGTCAGCAAGGAGTACCTCTTCATGGGGCTCCTCTCCGCCGACGTCACCCCGTGGGCCGGCCCCGTCGCCGGCGCGGTGGCGGTGATCGCCTCGGCGCTGACCTTCGCCTACGGCGCCCGCATCGTCTGGGGCGCCTTCGGCGGACCGGTCGAGCAGCCCGACCTCTACGAGCCCGCACCGGCCTTCCTCGCGCCCGCCGCCGTCGCCGCGGCCGTCGGGGTCGCCGCCGGCCCGGCCGTGTCGCTGCTCGACCCGGTCATCGACAGCGCCACCACCGACGCGCTGCCCGGGTCCACCCCGCCGTCGGTCTACGCCTGGCACGGGCTGAGCCCCGAGCTCGCCATGTCGACGGCCACCGTCGCCGTCGGGCTCGTGCTGTTCTGGCAGCGCGACCGGGTCGACGCCGCGCTGCAGCGGCTCCGGCTCCCCGACGGGCCCGCGCTGTTCACCCGCGGCCACGACGCCCTGCTCGCGCTCGGTGGCCGGGTGGGTGCCCCGGACCGGTCGCCCACGCTGGCCGCGCACCTGGCCCGGCCGCTGCTCGCCGTGGTCGCGCTCGGCGTCGTCGGGCTGGTCACGGTCGGCCCGCTGCCCGGTCGGGTGGACGCCGGGGACCCCGGCCGCTGGCTGGTCGTCGCGCTGCTGGCCGCCGCCGTGCTCGGCACCGTGCTGGCCACCCGCACCGTCGCGCTGGTCGCCCTGGTCGGGGTCACCGGCCTGTTCGTCGCACTGTGGCTGCTGCTGTCCGGCGCGCTGGACGTCGCGATCACCCTGCTGCTGGTCGAGGTGCTCACGGCCGTCGTCCTCGTGCTGGTCCTGCGCGGCCGGCCTCTGCGGCTGCCGGCACCCGGCCCGCGGCGCCGGCCCGCCGCCGTCCTGGCGGTCGCGGTCGGCCTGGTCGCCGCCGGCGCGACGGCCGCGCTGACCGGACGGCGCGAGCTGTCCGCGGCCGGCACCTTCTTCCTGGACCGCGCCGAGGAGCTCACTGGCGGCACCAACGTGGTCAACACCGTGCTGGTCGACTTCCGCGGCCTGGACACGCTGCTGGAGTCCGTCGTCGTCGGCGTCGCCGCGCTCGGCCTGCTCCTGCTGGGGTCGGCCACCGTGCCGCACCCCACCGACACCGACGACGTGCTGCTGCGGGTGGGCACGCGGCTGCTCGCCCCCGGGATGCTGCTGCTGTCGGCCTGGCTGCTGTGGCGCGGGCACGACCAGCCCGGCGGCGGTTTCATCTCCGCGCTGGTCGCCGGGATCGCGGTCGCGCTGCGGCAGCTCGCCTCGGGCACCGTCCCGACCAGCCGGTGGCTGCGGCCCCGCGTGCTGCTCGGGGCCGGCGCCGTGCTGTCCGTCGGCGTGGGGGTGGCCCCGCTGGCGGTCGGCGACGCACTCCTCACGCCGTTCTCCCTGCTGCCGTCCCTGAGCTCGGCGCTGGTGTTCGACGTCGGCGTCTGGCTGATGGTGCTGGCGCTGGTGGTGGCCGTCGTGCAGGCGCTGGGTGCTCGGCCCCGGCACGAGCTCGAGGGGGCGGCGGCGTGACCGCGGCGGTGGCCGTCGGCCTCCTGGTGGCCGGCGGGGCCTACCTGGTGCTGCAGCGGGGGCTGCTCCGCGTCGTCCTGGGGTTCGTGCTCCTGGGGCACGCGATGGTCGTGCTGGTGCTGGCCGCCGGTGGTGACCGGGGCGGGTTCGCGCTGCCCGGCAACGGCGCGGGCGAGACGGCCGACCCGCTGCCCCAGGCGTTCGTGCTCACCGCGGTGGTCATCGCCTTCGCGGTCACCGTCTACCTGCTCGGGCTGCTGCGGGCCGGCTCCGACGAGCCCGACGACGACGCCCGGGGCCCGTCGTGAACGCCCTGGTCGTCGCGCCCGTGGCGCTGCCGCTGGTGGCCGCCGCGGTGCTGCTGCTGGCGCCACGGTCGACGGTGCTGGCCCGCGTGCTCGGCATCGGCAGCACCGCCCTGGTGGTGGTCGCCGCCGCGGTGCTGCTGGCCCGCACGCTGGGCGGCGAGGTCCCGGTGGCGCAGATCGGCGGGTGGCCGGCGGGGATCGCGATCGTGCTGGCGCTGGACACCTTCGGGGCCCTGGTGCTGCTGCTCACCGCCGCGGTCACCCTGCTCGGGCTGGTCTACGCGATCGGCACCGGCGAGGACCGCGAGCGCACCTTCACCCCGCTGGTGCTGGTCATGTCGGCGGGCGTCTCCGGGGCGTCGTCGACGGCGGACCTGTTCAACCTCTTCGTCTTCGTCGAGGTCGTGCTCATCCCGAGCTACGTGCTGCTCACCCTGGCCCGCCGCCGGCAGCGCATCGCCGGCGCCCGGCTGTACGTGAGCGTGAACCTGCTGGCCTCGACGCTGTTCCTCGGCGGGATCGGCCTGCTCTACGGCGTCACCGGCACCGTCCAGCTCGGGCAGCTGGCCGGGGTCGCCGCCGGGAGCGCCCCCGCCGCGCTGGCCGCGACCCTGCTGCTGCTGGCGATGGGCATCAAGTCCGCCGTCGTCCCGCTGCACTCGTGGCTGCCCGGGTCCTACTCCGTGGCGGGGCCGGCGGTGACCGTGCTGTTCTCCGGGCTGCTCACCAAGGTCGGGCTCTACGCGCTCTTCCGGCTGTACGCGGTGCTCTTCGACGGCGACCGGCGCTTCCTCTGGGTGGTGCTCGTCGTCGCCGTCCTCACGATGGTGGTCGGGGTGCTGTCGGCCGTGGGGGCGACGGCGGTCCGGCCGGTGCTGACCGCGCACATGGTCAGCCAGATCGGCTACGTGCTGGTCGGCCTGGGCCTGTCCACGGTGGCCGGGCTGGCCGCCGCGACCTTCTTCCTGGTCCAGTACGTGCTGGTCAAGGCGGCGCTGTTCATGGTCGGCGGGGCCGTCGAGGTGCGCTACGGCACCGACGTGCTGGCCCGGCTCGGTGGCGGGCTGGTGCACCGCGAGCGTTGGCTGGCCGTCGCGTTCGCCGGTGCGGCGCTCGCCCTCGTCGGCATCCCGCCGACCTCGGGTTTCGTGGCCAAGCTGCAGCTGGCCACCGCCGCGGCCGCCGACGGGCCGTGGTGGGTGCTGCTCGCCGTCGTCGCGGTCAGCGCGGTGACCCTGGTGTCGATGCTCAAGCTGTGGAACGGCGTCTTCTGGGGCGAGCCGTCCCCGCTGCCCGCCCCGGCGGGCCGGGTGCCGGCGACGCTGCTGGGCCCGCCGCTGCTGCTGGCCGGCGCCGCGGTGGTGCTCGGCCTCTGGGCGCAGCCCCTGCTGGCCGCGGCGACCGTCGCCGGGGAGCAGCTGGCCGACCCGTCGGCCTGGGTCGCGGCGGTGACCCGGTGAGGCCGCTGGCGCTGGCGGCCTTCGCGGCGTGGTACCTGCGCCAGTTCCTGGTGGCCAACGTGGTGGTGGCCGGCCACGTGCTCCGCCCCCGGCTGGCGCACCGCCCCGTCGTCGTCCGGTACGAGCTGCGGAGCCGGACCGACGGCGAGGTGGCCAGCTTCATCGCCCTGGTCAGCCTCACCCCCGGCACCTTGGTGGTGGACCGCAGCACCGGCGTGGTCACCGTGCACGCCGTGCACGCCCGCGACAGCGCGCAGGAGCTGGCCGACCTGCGCGAGCTGGAGGAGCGGATGCTCGCCGCGTTCGGCCGGACCGGGAGGACCTCGTGATCGCCCAGGACGTCGTGCTCGACACCGCCCTCGTGCTGCTGGCGCTGTGCCTGGTGGTCGCCGCCGTCCGGGCGGTCGTCGGCCCCACCGACGCCGACCGGGTGCTGGCCGTGGACTTCGGCTTCCTGGTCACGCTCTGCGCGGTCGCGCTGCTGGCGGTCCGGCTGCGCACCCCGGCGCTGCTGGACCTGGTGCTGGTCGGCACCCTGGTCGGGTTCCTGGCCACGGTCGCGCTGGCCCGGCTCGTGGCGAGGCGGTCGCGGTGACCCTGCAGACGGTGGCCGGCGACGTGCTGCTGGGGCTCGGCGTGCTGCTCGTGGTCGTCGCCGCGGTGGGCCTCGTCCGGATGCCCGACGTCTACAACCGGACCAACGCCGTCGCCAAGGCCGGCGGGCTCGGGCTGGTCCTGGTGCTGCTCGGCGTCGTCGTCCTCTCCCCCGGCCCGACCGCCGTCGTCGTCCTGCTGCTCGCCGTGGCGCTGCAGCTGTTCACCGTGCCCATCGCCGGTCTCGAGATCGGCCAGGCCGCCCGGGTGTCAGGCGCGCCGTTCGCGCCCGGGACCGGCACCTCGCCCGGCGCGGACCTCCCGGACGGCGAGCCCGGCCGCGGCCACGACGGTGACCGGTAGGCAGAACCACAGCAGGACGGCGCTGAACGGCCCCAGCGCGTCGTGGTCGGCGGAGTCCAGCACCAGGTAGGCGGTGTAGGCGACGAACCAGGCCAGCAGCACCGCACCCTCGGGCCGGCTGACCAGCGAGCCCGTCCACAGCACGACGCCCAGCGCGACGGTCGCCGCGGCCATCACCGGCACGTCGAACCGCACGGCCGCGGGGTCGACGGCGATGCCGCCGGGCAGCGCCAGCGCCGGGATGCCGAGCACCATGCCGATGTTGGCCACGTTGCTGCCGACGACGTTGCCCACCGCCAGCTGGGTGTCGCCCTTCACCGCGGCGAGCACCGCGGTGGTGATCTCCGGCAGCGCGGTGCCCACCGAGACCACGGTCAGCCCGATCACCAGGTCGGACAGACCGAGGGACGCCGCGATGGTGCTGGCGGAGTCGACCAGCCAGTTCGCGCCCAGGACCAGCAGGCCCACCCCGGCCAGCAGCGCGAGGACGTCGCGCACCGGGTGCGGGTCCCCCGGTGACGCCTCCTCGGCGGGTGCCCGCCGGCCGCGCACCACGGCGGCGGCCAGGTAGCCGAGCACCCCCAGGGTGAGCAGGGCGCCGTCCCACCGGCCGAGACCGCCGTCCAGGCCGAGGACGAGCAGCGCCACCGCCAGGCCCAGCGCGACCGGCAGGTCGAGGCGCAGCAGCGCTCGGTCACCGGTCTGCGGCCGGACCAGGGCGGCGACGCCGAGCACCAGCAGGATGTTGACGGTGTTGCTGCCCACCGCGTTGCCGACCGCCAGGCCCGGCGACCCGGACAGCGTCGCGTCGACGGAGACGGCCAGCTCCGGCGCGCTGGTGGCGGTGGCCACCACGGTCGCCCCGACCACCAGGGGCGAGAGGCCGCACGCGCGGCCCAGGCCGCTCGCCCCGCGGACCAGCAGCTCGCCGCCCGCCACCAGCGCGACCAGGCCCGCCACCAGCAGGAACACCAGCACGGCCGGATCGTCGCACCCCTCCGACGGACCGGCTCGTCCGCGCGGCGGCGGGCCACCCCGACCGGTACTGTGGTGGACGGTGCGCCGGGAAGTCTGGTCGGCAACTCCTCGACCGACCCCTGCACCCGGAGCCGCTCTGTGTCCTCCCCCACCCGCCTGTTCGCCCGAGGCACCTACGGCGAGGCCACCCGCATCGCCGCGCTGCTGCGCAAGGAGACCGTCGGCGGCGTCCTGCTGATCGCCGGCGCCGTCGCCGCCCTGGTCTGGGCCAACACCCCCTGGGCGTCGGCGTACGAGGGGCTGCGCGACACCGTCGTCGGCCCGGCGTCCCTGCACCTGGACCTGTCCCTGGGCACCTGGGCGGCCGACGGCCTGCTGGCGATCTTCTTCTTCGTCGCCGGCCTCGAGCTCAAGCGGGAGTTCGTCGCCGGCGACCTGCGCGACCCCCGCAAGGCCGCCCTGCCCATCGCCGCCGCGGTGGGCGGCATGGCCGTGCCCGCGCTGATCTTCACGGTCATCAACCTGCGCAGCGACGGCGGGCTGGCCGGCTGGGCCATCCCCACCGCCACCGACATCGCCTTCGCCCTCGCCGTGCTCGCGGTCATCAGCACCCACCTGCCGGCCGCGCTGCGCACCTTCCTGCTGACCCTGGCCATCGTCGACGACCTGCTCGCCATCACGGTGATCGCGGTCTTCTACACCTCGTCGCTGTCCTTCGGCCCGCTCGCGCTGGCCTTGATCCCGCTGGCGCTGTTCGCCGTCGCGGTGCAGCGGCGCATCCGCTCCTGGTGGGTGCTGCTGCCCTTGGCCGCGGCCACCTGGGTGCTGGTGCACGAGTCCGGCGTGCACGCCACCGTCGCGGGCGTCCTGCTGGCCTTCACGGTCCCGGTCGTGCGCAGCGAGGCCGCCGGCGGTCCGGACGCCGGCCCCGGGCTTGCCGAGCACTTCGAGCACCGCATCCGGCCGATCTCCGCGGGCATCGCCGTCCCGGTCTTCGCCTTCTTCTCCGCCGGTGTCACGGTGGGTGGGCTGTCGGGCCTGGGCGCCTCGCTCACCGACACCGTCGCGATCGGCATCGTCGTCGGCCTGGTCGCCGGCAAGGCCATCGGCATCACCGGCGCGACCTGGCTGGTCAGCCGGTTCACCCGCGCCCGCCTGGACACCGACCTGCGCTGGCCGGACGTCGTCGGGCTCTCGCTGCTGGCCGGCATCGGGTTCACGGTCTCCCTGCTCATCGGCGAGCTGGCCTTCGGCGCCGGCTCGCTGCGGGACGAGCACGTCAAGGTCGGCGTGCTGACCGGCACCCTGCTCGCCGCGCTGCTGGCCACCGCCGTCCTCAAGCCCCGCGACCGCGTCTACCGCCGCATCGCCGAGGCCGAGGCCCGCGACGACGACGGCGACGGCATCCCCGACGTCTACCAGGAGCACGGCCGCGCGGTGGACCGGACCTCCCCGCGGGAGACCGTGGACGAGGCCGCCGCCCGCAAGCGCTCGACCGGTCCGACCGGCTGACACCGCCCCGACGGAGGACAGGAGCGACCGTGCCCGGGACCCTCATCGCCGGCCTGGTCGGGGTCGCTGCCGGCCTCATCGCGTGGCGGGCCCTGCCGCTGCGCGGGCACATGATCTGGCTGCCGGCCGTCATCCTCGGCTCGGTCGGTGCCTTCGGCGGCATCGGCCTGGCCGCCGCCGCGGTCACCACGACGACCCCGCTCCCCAGCGGCTGGGTGGCCTGGGTCTCCGCTGCCGCGGGCGCCGCCCTGGTGAGCGGGGTCTGGGTGGCTGCCAGCCGTCGCCGGCTCGCCCGGGACCCCGAGGCCTGACAGCGGGTCACCCCGGAGACGACGAAGGCCGCCCTCCCGGGGGAGAGCGGCCTTCGTCGATCGGGTGGAGCTGAGGGGACTCGAACCCCTGACCCCCACACTGCCAGTGTGGTGCGCTACCAGCTGCGCCACAGCCCCTTGCGACCCGGTCTGGTGTGTCCGAGCCGTCGACAACCATACAGTCCCCGAGCCGCCGCCCCGCAGGGGGGTCCCGGTCACCGGCGTGTCATCGAGTGGCACCTCAGCGGGCGTGCGGGTCGCCCGCACGCCCGCTGGTGTGCCACTCGGCGGAGCACTCAGCCGAAGGCGCGGTCCAGGGCCAGGTTGAGGTCGAGGACGTCGACGCCGGGCGCCCCGATGAACCCCAGGTCACGGCCGTGCGTGGCCTGCTCGACCAGCGCCTCGACGTCGGCCGGCGACACCCCGCGCGCGGCGGCCACCCTCTCCACCTGGATGGCGGCGTAGGCCGGCGAGATGCCGGGGTCCAGGCCGGACGCCGACGTCGTCACCGCGTCGTCGGGCACCTGCGACTCCGGCACCCCGTTGAACGACGCCACCTCGGCGCGGCGGGACGCCACGGCCTCGGCCAGCTCCGACGACGAGGGCCCCAGGTTGGACCCGCCGGACGCCGCACCGTCCCAGTCCCCCGCCGACGGCCGCGACTGGAAGTACTGCGCCAGCGGCGACCCGTCGGCGGACACGAAGCCCTGGCCGAGCAGCGACGAGCCGACCACGGTGCCGTCGGCCGAGGTGACCAGCGACCCGTCGGCCCGCCCGGGGACAGCGACCTGGGCGAACCCGGTCATCAGCAGCGGGTAGGCCAGGCCCAGCACCACGGTGGCCAGCAGCACGGCCCGCAGGCCGGCGATCAGTTGACGAGTCATCACGAGATCCCTGGGACGAGCGACACGAGCAGGTCGATGGCCTTGATCCCGACGAAGGGCAGCACCACGCCGCCGACGCCGTAGACCAGGAGGTTGCGGGACAGCAGGGCCGAGGCCGTCCCGGGCCGGTACGTCACGCCCTTGAGGGCCAGCGGCACCAGCGCCACGATGATCAGCGCGTTGAAGACCACCGCGGAGAGGATCGCGGACTCCGGCGAGTGCAGCCGCATCACGTTGAGCACGTCCAGGCCCGGGAAGACCGGGGCGAACATCGCCGGCAGGATCGCGAAGTACTTCGCCAGGTCGTTGGCGATGGAGAACGTGGTCAGCGAGCCGCGGGTGATGAGCAGCTGCTTGCCGATGGCCACGATCTCGATCAGCTTCGTGGGGTCGCTGTCGAGGTCGACCATGTTGCCGGCCTCCTTGGCCGCCGACGTCCCGGTGTTCATCGCGACGCCGACGTCGGCCTGGGCGAGCGCCGGGGCGTCGTTGGTGCCGTCCCCGGTCATCGCGACCAGCCGGCCGCCCTCCTGCTCCTTGGCGATCAGCGCCAGCTTGTCCTCCGGCGTCGCCTCGGCCAGCACGTCGTCCACCCCGGCCTCGGCGGCGATCGCCCGCGCGGTGGCCTCGTTGTCGCCGGTGATCATCACGGTGCGGATGCCCATCCGGCGCAGCTCGTCGAAGCGCTCGCGCATCCCGGGCTTGACGACGTCCTTGAGCTCGATGACGCCGAGCACCCGGGCGCCGTCCGGCCCGTTCTCCGCGAGCACCAGCGGCGTGCCGCCGGCCGTCGAGATCTCGGTGACCGACGTCCCGGCCTCGGCGGGCACGTCGCCCCCGAGGGAGCGCACCCAGGCCTGCACGGCCCCGGCCGCGCCCTTGCGCAGTTGGCGCCCGCCGGGCAGGTCGACCCCGCTCATCCGGGTCTGCGCGGTGAACTCCACGAACTCCGCCCCCGCGGGGCGGTCGACCGCTCCCCCGCCGAGGACGACGACCGACCGGCCCTCGGGTGTCTCGTCGGCCAGCGACGCGAGCACCGCGGCCTGCGCGACCTCCTCGACGGAGGCGTCCCCGACCGGCACGAAACGGGCGGCCTGCCGGTTGCCCAGCGTGATGGTGCCGGTCTTGTCCAGCAGCAGCGTGCCGACGTCGCCGGCGGCCTCCACGGCCCGGCCGCTCATCGCCAGCACGTTGCGCTGCACCAGCCGGTCCATCCCGGCGATGCCGATCGCGCTCAGCAGCGCACCGATGGTGGTCGGGATCAGGCAGACCACCAGCGCGATGAGCACGGTGGTCGACTGGCCCGCGCCCGACCAGGCGGCGATCGGCGCCAGCGTCACCACGGCCAGCAGGAAGACGATGGTCAACGACGACAGCAGGATGTTCAGCGCCACCTCGTTGGGCGTCTTCTGCCTCGAGGCGCCCTCGACGAGTGCGATCATCCGGTCGACGAAGGTCTCGCCCGGCTTGCTGGTGATGGTGACGACGATGCGGTCCGAGAGGACCGTGGTCCCGCCGGTGACGGCGCACCGGTCGCCGCCGGACTCGCGGATCACCGGCGCGGACTCACCGGTGATGGCCGACTCGTCGACGCTGGCGATGCCCTCGACGACGTCGCCGTCCCCGGGGACGACCTGGCCGGCGACCACGACGACCCGGTCGCCGGGCCGCAGGTCGGCGGCCGGCACCTCGCGACCGTCCTCCAGCACCGCGACGGCGGTGGTCTTGGCCTTGCGCAGCGACGCGGCCTGCGCCTTGCCGCGGCCCTCGGCGACGGCCTCGGCGACGTTGGCGAACAGCACGGTCAGCCACAGCCAGACCGCGATCGACCAGCCGAAGACCGACGGGTGCAGCACGGCCAGCACGGTGGAGAACACCGAGCCGACCCAGACGGTGAACACGACGGGCTGGCGCACCAGCCCGCGCGGGTCGAGCTTGCGGACCGCGCCGGTGAACGCCGGCGCCCACTCGATGGTGGGCTTCGCGGTCTCCGGAGCGGGTGCCCGGTCGAGCACGGGGGTGGTCATGACAGCCCTTCGGCGAGAGGCCCGAGTGCGAGCACCGGGAAGTAGGTGAGCCCGACGACCACGAGGACGACGGCGGTGAGCAGCCCGGCGAACAGCGGGCGGTGGGTGGGCAGGGTGCCGGTGGTGACCGGGACCTTCCCCTGCGCGGCGAGCTTCCCGGCCAGCGCGACGACCAGGATGATCGGCACGAACCGGCCGAGCACCATCGCCAGCCCCAGCGCGGTGTTGTAGAAGGGCGTGTTGGCGCTGAGCCCGGCGAAGGCGGAGCCGTTGTTGTTGCCGGCCGAGGTGAAGGCGTAGAGCACCTCGGAGAGCCCGTGCGGGCCGCTGTTGAGCATCCCGGCCTGCCCGGCGGGCACCGCGATCGCGATCGCCGTGCCGGTGAGCACGATGGCCGGGGTGGTCAGCAGGTAGAGGCTGGCCAGGGTCATCTCGCGGCGGCCCAGCTTCTTGCCCAGGTACTCCGGCGTGCGGCCGACCATGAGGCCGGCGACGAAGACGGCGACGACGGCGAGCACGAGCATCCCGTACAGGCCCGAGCCGACCCCGCCCGGCGCGACCTCGCCGAGCATCATGTTGAACAGGGTCACCATGCCGCCCAGCGGGGTGTAGCTGTCGTGCATGGAGTTGACCGCGCCGGTCGAGGTGAGCGTGGTCGACGCGGCGAACAGCGAGGACAGCGGGCCGCCGAAGCGGACCTCCTGGCCCTCGGGGAGCGCGCCGGCCTGGAAGGCGTTGACCAGCGCCAGCGAGATGCCGGCCAGCAGGCCCATCACGCCGAGGATCGCCAGGCCCTGCGTGCGGTCCCCCACCATCTTCCCGAAGGTCCGCGGCAGCGAGAACGGGATGACCAGCATCAGGAAGACCTGGAACAGCGACACCCACGCGGTCGGCCCCTCGAAGGGGTGCGCGGAGTTGGCGTTGTAGAACCCGCCACCGTTGGTGCCCAGTTCCTTGATCGCCTCCTGCGAGGCGACCGGCCCGCCGGGGACGAACTGCGACCCCCCGGTGAGCGTGGTGACGTCGCCTCCGGCGCGCAGGTTCTGCACGACCCCGCCGAGCACCAGGACCACGGTCGCGAGGACGGCGAGGGGCAGCAGCAGCCGGACGACGGCGCGGGTGATGTCGACCCACGCGTTGCCCAGCCGGTCGGTGCCGCGGCGGACGAACCCGCGCACCAGCGCCACGAGGACGGCCAGGCCCACGGCCGCGGAGACGAAGTTCTGCACCGCGAGGCCGGCCATCTGGACCAGGTGGCCCATCGTCGACTCACCGGCGTAGCCCTGCCAGTTCGTGTTGGTCACGAAGCTGATCGCGGTGTTCCAGGCGTTGGCCGGCTCGACCGCGGCCATGCCGTTGCCCAGCGGGAGCAGGCCCTGCAGTCGCTGGAGGGCGTAGAGCACCAGCACGCCGACCAGCGAGAAGGTCAGGACGCTGCGCAGGTAGGTGGGCCAGCGCTGCTCGGCGCCGGCGTCCACCCCGACCAGCCGGTAGGTCAGCTTCTCGACCCGCCAGTGCTGCTGCGCGGTGAAGACCCGGGCCATCCAGTCGCCCAGCGGCCTGTGCACCACCGCGAGCGCCACGACCAGCAGGCCCAGCTGCAGCCACCCGGCTGCGGCCGACCCCATCAGAACCGGTCCGGGAACAGCAGGGACGCCAGCAGGTAGCCGGTCAGCCCGACCGCCACCGCCAGACCGATCCAGGTCTCGATCACAGCCGCTCCACCCCGCGCACGGCCAGGGCCAGCAGCCCGAAGACCGCCAGCGTGAGGAGCACGTAGACCACGTCGGTCACCGTTGTCGCCTTCTCTCGTCTCCGGGACCGGCTCCGCACCGGTCCCACGCGGTCGGCGACGCTAGGAGCGGCCGGCCCGGTTGCACCCGGTCTTGACGCGTCCTTGACGCCGCGCTGCGCCGCCCTTGACGCCGTCCTGACGGCCGGTGACCCGCGCAACCCGGTTGACCGGGCGCGGCACCCTGGAGGGGTGCGGGTGGTGTTCGAGCGGATGGCCGACCGGCGGCCGGTGGTCACCCCGCTGACCCGGGACGACGGCGTCGCGTTCACCCTCCGCGGCGCCGGGGGCGGCGAGGACCTGCCGCACGACCTGGTGCACCTGCTGGTGGAGACCGAGCTGGGGGTGCGCGACGGCATCTGGGGCTGCATCGCCGACGGCGTGGTGTGGGGCTCGATGACCCACGTGTCGGGCCGGCAGCCGCCGCAGGCCCGCCCGCGGTCGGAGAGGCTCAAGAAGGAGCGGCGCGACGCGATCGGCCGGGCCGAGACCCTCGCCGACGCCGTCGCCCGGCTCTCCCGCGGTGAGGCTGTGCCCGCGCAGCAGGTGGCCTGGGTGCCGGCCGCCGAGCTGCACCGGGCCGCCGCCGCGCTGCGGGAGGCCCGGTCCCGCTGGCGCGCGCTGCGCCCCGGGGAGACCTGGGACCTGGAGTGGCGTCACCCCCGCGGGCGATCCTGACGAGTCCTTGACGCCCGCCTCGACCTGCTGGGCGGCGGGGCGGGTGATCATGGGTGCATGGGCCGGGGCACGTTGCGCGTCTACCTGGGCGCCGCACCGGGCGTCGGGAAGACCTTCGCCGCGCTCGGCGAGGCACGCCGCCGCGCCGAGCGCGGGGCCGACGTCGTCGTCGGCGTGGTCGAGACGCACGGCCGGGACCGGACGGCCGCCCAGCTCGAGGGCCTGGAGGTCGTGCCCCGCGCGACCGTCACCCACCGCGGCGTGGCGCTGTCCGAGCTGGACGTCGACGGCGTGCTGGCCCGCCACCCCGAGGTGGTGGTGGTCGACGAGCTCGCCCACTCCAACGCCCCCGGCTCGCGCAACGAGTACCGCTGGCAGGACGTCGAGGAGTTCGTCGCCGCCGGCATCTGCGTGATCACCACGGTGAACGTGCAGCACCTGGCCAGCCTCACCGACGTCGTCGCGCAGATCACCGGCGTCACCCAGGGCGAGACCGTGCCCGACGAGGTCGTCCGCCGGGCCGACCAGGTCGAGCTGGTCGACATGTCGCCCGAGGCGCTGCGCCGGCGGCTGGCGCACGGCAACGTCTACCCGCCCGAGCGGGTGGATGCCGCGATGGGCAACTGGTTCCGCATCGGCAACCTGACCGCGCTGCGCGAGCTGGCGCTGCTGTGGCTGGCCGACCGGGTCGACGAGGGCCTGCGCCGCTACCGCGCTGAGCACGACATCGACCACGTCTGGGAGACCCGCGAGCGCGTCGTCGTCGCCCTCACCGGCGGGCCCGAGGGCGAGACGCTCATCCGGCGGGCCTCCCGGGTCGCCCGCCGGCAGGGCGACGGCGACCTGCTGGCCGTGCACGTGCTGCGCTCCGACGGCCTGACCGGCGCCTCCCCCGCCGCGCTGCGCGCGCAGCGGGCGCTGGTGGAGTCCCTCGGCGGCAGCTACCACCAGGTCGTCGGGGACGACGTCGCGGCCGCGCTGCTGGAGTTCGCCCGCGGCGCCGACGCCACCCAGCTCGTCGTCGGCACCTCCCGGCGCAACCGCTGGGCCCGGGCCGTCCGCGGCGGAGTGGGCGGAGCGGTCATCGCCGGCTCCGGCGAGATCGACGTGCACATCGTCACGCACTCCGCCGCGGGCTCCCGCGGGTTGCGGCTGCCCCCGCTCACCGGCGCGCTCACCGCCCGCCGCCGCTGGGCCGGGGTCGCGCTGGCCGTGGCCGGCATCCCCGCCGTCACCGCGGTGTGCCTGGCCGCGGGCCCGGCGCTGTCGCTGGCCAGCGTGCTGCTGGTCTTCCTGCTCCTGGTCGTGGCCGTCGCCCTCGTCGGCGGGCTGTGGCCGGCGCTGCTGGCCGCCGTCGTCGGGGCACTGGTCGAGAACTGGTTCTTCACCCAGCCCACCGGCCGGCTGACCGTCGCCCGGCTCGACGACCTGGTCGCCCTCGCCGGCTACCTCGTGGTCGCGGTCGCCGTGGCCACCGTGGTCGACCGGTCGGCCCAGCGGGCCACCGCGGCGGCCCGCTCCCGCGCCGAGACCGCGCTGCTGGCCTCGCTGTCCCGGTCGGTGCTGGCCGGTGGCGGAGGCATGCAGGCCATGCTGGAGAAGGTCCGGGAGGCCTTCGCGCTGCAGTCGGTCGCGCTGGTCGAGTCCGGCACCGTCGTCGGCTCCTGCGGGGAGCCGGCCGGGGACGTCGACACCGTGCCGGTCACCGACACCCTGCAGCTGCAGCTCTGCGGCCGGGCGCTGGCCCCGGGCGAGCGGCGGGTGCTGGTCGCCTTCGCCGAGCAGGCCGCGGTGGCCCTGAAGCAGGGCCGGCTGGCCGCGGCGGCCGCCGAGGCCGACCGGCTGGCCGCCGGCAACAGCATGCGGACGGCGCTGCTGGCCGCGGTCAGCCACGACCTGCGCACCCCGCTGGCCGGCATCAAGGCCGCCTCCTCCGCGCTGCGCTCCACCCAGCTGGCGCTCACCGACGACGACCGGGCCGAGCTGGTGGAGACCGTCGACGAGTCCGCCGACCGGCTGGCCGGCCTGGTCGACAACCTGCTGGACATGAGCCGCCTGCAGGCCGGGGCCGTCACGCCGGTGACCGCCCCGGCCGACCTGGTGGGCGTGGTGCACCGCGCCTTGACCTGGCTGGAGGACCCCACCCGGGTCACCGTGACCGCCCCCGACGACCTGCCGCCGGTGCTCGCCGACCCCGGCCTGCTGGAGCGCGTCGTCGCCAACCTGGTCGACAACGCCGCCAAGCACGCCCCGGCCGGCCCGCTGGCGGTCACCGCCGGCTGCCTGCCCGACCGGGTGGAGCTGCGGGTCGTCGACCGCGGCCCTGGCGTCCCCGCCGCCGACCGGGAGCGGGTGTTCGCCCCCTTCCAGCGCCTCGGCGACAGCCCGTCCGGGCACGGCGTCGGGCTGGGGCTGGCGGTGGCCCGCGGGCTCACCGAGGCGATGGGCGGCACGCTGGACGCCGAGGACACCCCCGGCGGCGGGCTGACCATGGTGCTGTCGCTGCAGGTGGCGGCATGAGCCGGGTGCTGGTCGTCGACGACGACGTGCAGCTGCTGCGGGCGCTGCGGATCACCCTGCGCGCGGCCGGCCACGAGGTGGTCACCGCCCCCGACGGGTCCACCGCGCTGCGCGAGGCCGCGGCGGCGCACCCCGACGTCGTCGTCCTGGACCTGGGCCTGCCCGACCTGGACGGCACGGAGGTGCTCGCCGGGCTGCGGCCCTGGTTCACCGGGCCGGTGCTGGTGCTGTCGGCGCGCTCGGACAGCCGGGACAAGGTCGACGCGCTGGACGCCGGCGCCGACGACTACGTGACCAAGCCCTTCGACATGGACGAGCTGCTGGCCCGGCTGCGGTCGCTGGTGCGCCGCCGGTCCGACGCCCCCGCCGAGCCGGTGGTGGTCACCGACGCCTTCACCGTCGACCTCGCCGCGCGGCAGGTGACCGTGGACGGCGCCGCGGTGCGGCTGACCCCCACCGAGTGGGCGCTGCTGAGCGAGCTGGTGCGGGCGCCGGGCCGGCTGGTCGGGCAGAAGCAGCTGCTGCAGTCGGTGTGGGGCCCGGCGTACGAGCGGGAGACCAACTACCTGCGGGTCTACCTGGCCCAGCTGCGCCGCAAGCTGGAGCCCGACCCCGCCCACCCGCGCTATCTGCACACCGAACCCGGGATGGGCTACCGCTTCACGCCCTGAGGCCTCAGATGTCGACGCCGCGGTCGCGCAGCCACTCCACCGGGTCGACCGGCTCGCCGTTCAGCCCACCCGAGTGCACCTCGAAGTGCAGGTGCGGGCCGGTGGACTGGCCGCGGCTGCCCAGCAGCGCGATGGTCTGCCCGGCCTCGACCACGTCGCCGGCGGAGACCTCGATCTCCTCCATGTGGCCGTAGATCGTCACGTCGCCGCTGACGCCGAGGATGTAGACGGCCTGGCCGTAGCCGCTGGCCGCGCCGGCCCGGATGACGACGCCGTCCTCGGCCGCGTACTCCGGGGTGAGCATCGGGGCGGCCAGGTCGATGCCGTAGTGCATCGAGCCCCAGCGCATGCAGAAGCAGGTGGTCATCCGCGCCCCGTCCACGGGGACGACCGCCTCGGGGCGGGCGGCCTCGGCGGCGGCCGCGACCTCCGCGTCGCGCTGGGCACGGGAGGCGGCCACCTCGGCGAGGCGCTGCTGTGCCTGGGCCTCGGTGATGGCCATCTGCGGCATGGCCTCGGTCTCGAAGGAGGAGTTCTCCGACGCGGCGAGCGCCTCGGCGACCGCGACGTCCTCGGTGGCCCCGGCGGGGGCGGTGCCGGGCAGGCCGAGCACCCCGGCCAGGACGCCGCCCAGGGCCAGCGCGACCAGCAGGGCCGCCGGTCGGCGGGCCCCCCGAGCCGTGCGACCCCGGTGCCCTGCGCCCTGCTCCGCCATCCCGCGTCCCCTCGCCGTCCCGCAGCCCGATGGCGCACAACGTAACGAGCCGTGACCCGGATGTGACCCCCCGTTCGGCGCGTCGTCCGCGACACGCCGTCAGGAAAATGACACCGGTGTGATTCGAGCTCAGGTGGGCGGAGGTGCCGGTGCCGGGGCGGGTACAGCGACGGGCACCCCGGTGGCGTCCCGGGCGGCGGTCCGGCGGGCCAGCACGGCCACGCCGACCACCAGCCCGACGACGCCGACCACCTGGCCGGTGGTCGCCAGCCAGCCCGGCGCGAGCCGCTCGCCGTAGACCGGCGCGGCCAGCCCGACGGCGACCAGCGGCTCGAGGATGGCCATCACCGGCAGGCACTCGATGAGCTGGCCGGACTGGTAGGCCCACTGGGCGAAGGTGATGGAGGCCGCGCCGGAGGCCAGCAGCAGGTAGGTCGTCCAGCTGGTGAGCAGCTCCCCCGGCGGGTGCGCGACCACGTCCTTGAGCAGCAGCCCGGTGATGCCGAACCCGAACCCGGCGCCCAGGCCCAGCACCAGGGCCTTGTGCGCGGCCCGCGGGCGCAGCGCCCAGACCGCGCCGAGCACCATGACCGCGGCCGCGGCGCCCACGCAGAGCAGCAACGGGCCGGGCCGGGCGTAGGCGCCGCCGTGGTCGGGGCGGGCGGAGACGACGAACAGGCCCAGGGTCACCGCGACCACCCCGGCGGCGATCCACTGGCCCCTCTCCGGCAGCAGCCGCTCGGGGTGCCGCCGGTCGACCAGCGCGCCCAGGGCGAGGGAGATGACCAGCCCGCCCGACAGCAGCGGCTGCACCACCACGACCGGGCCGAACTTCAGCGCCGCGGCGTGCAGGCAGAACCCGGCCAGCGCCGCGGCCTGGCCACCGATCCAGGCCTTGTTGCGCACCAGCTTGCCGACCAGCCGCAGCACCGCGCCCTGCGGCAGGTCCTGCCCGGCGACGGTGGCCGCCCGGTGCTGCACCACCGTGGACACGGCGAAGGCGCACGCCGAGAGCAGCGCCAGCAGCACCGAGAGGGCCAGGTTCGGCGAGCCCCGGCCGGGTGGACCGGCTGCGGCCAGCACCTCGACGACGTCGCCCACGGCTGCGAGCCTGCCACGACCGACCGCCCCGCGTCGGCCGGGGCGCGCACTCAGGCGGGCAGCGGCTCCTGCTCGACGGTGCGGGCCCGCCGGGCGGCCAGCGCGCCGCCGACGACCAGGCCCAGCCCGCCGGCCAGCAGCACCGCCACCGCGGCCCGGGCCAGCAGCGCCGGACCGGTGGCCAGCACGTTCGCCGTCCACAGCACGTCGACGTCCGGCAGGCCCTGCACGAGCAGCAGCCAGCCGGCCACGACGGCCAGCACCCCGGTCAGCCCGGCCCGGCCGCGGCGGGCGGCGCGGATGCCGAGCACGGCCACCGCGGTGACCAGCAGGGCCGGCAGCAGTGCCGACAGCACCGCGCCGGTGTGCGAGCTCTGGGTCACCGCCGGTGCCGGGGTGGCCAGCGAGTGCCACAGCGACGCGGCCGTCCCCACCGCCAGCGCGGCGGCCAGCGGGCCGGGCCCGCGCAGGCCGGCGGCCACGACGGCGACCAACAGGGCGGCGTACAGCGGCCAGACCAGCCAGCTCGGCGGCGGGGGCGACCAGGTCAGCTCACCCTCGACCGCGACGTCGGTGTCCCCGTAGGTCATCGGCACCGTCCAGGCGAACACCTGGTGGTCGCGGCCGGGGTCGGCGGCCACCGCAGGCGGCAGCTGGCCCTCGCTCATCCAGTGCGTGCGGTGGTCGTGCCAGGTGTAGGACGGCTGCGTGCTGACCTGCTCCCAGTCGGGCGCGGCCAGCGGGTCGGCGTCGGCGGGCAGCGGGGTGCGCCCGTACCGGTCGAGGTTGATGGTGGTGGCCGGGCTCAGCCGGTTGCGCCACACGCCGTCGGGCCCGATGCGCAGGTAGGGCTCACCGGAGTAGCCGGGGACGGCGAGCTCGGTGCCGGTGGTGTTGACCACCTCGAGCTCGTCGCCGAACTGCAGCACCCGCACGGTGACCCCGGGCAGCGCCGGGGTCACCGCCAGGACCCGGCCGTCGAAGTCGCTGCCGGCCCGGCCGTCGCCGACGTGCGCCGACGCCGGCCCGGCCAGCGCCAGCACGCCCACCACCCCGACCAGGACGGCGACCAGCCGGGCGCGCAGCACGCTCACTCCCCGGCGACGAGGGCCAGGTCGTGGGCGATGTCGCGGGAGGTGTTGCCGGCGTCGAAGGCCACGCTGGCCTCGCCGTCGGTGCCGTACAGCAGCAGCAGCGAGGAGTGCTGCTGCCCCATGTCCTCGGCCAGCGGGACCCCGGCGGCCAGCTGCGCGGCGTCGATCTGCGACTGGTCACCGGTCAGCCCGACGATCGCCGGGGCCGGGCCGGTGCCGAAGCGGGCCAGGTACTCCCCCAGCACCTCGGGGGTGTCGCGGGTCGGGTCGGTGGTCACGAACACCACGTGCGTCCGCTCGGCCACCGCCGGGTCGACGGTCTGCAGCGCGACGGCGACGTCGGCCATCGTCGTGGGGCAGATGTCGGGGCAGTTGGTGTAGCCGAAGAACAGCAGCGTCGGCCCGTCGGCGGTCTGCGCCGAGAAGTCGTAGGCCGCACCGGACTGGTCGGTGAGGGTGAACTCCGGCTTCTGGTACGGGTCCTGCAGGTACAGGCCGTCGTAGGGGTTGCTCGGGCCCGACACGGTGGCCGGGGCCTCGCCGCCGGAGTGGTCGTGGCCGGCGTCGGCCTCGGCGGTGCCGCCGCAGCCGGCCAGCAGCAGGCCGGCCGCCAGCAGCGCCGGCACCACCGCCCGTCGGGCCCGTCGTCGGGTGCTCACTGCCCCACGGTACGACGGCGTGCCGACAGGCCCAGGACGAGCCCGCCGAGCCCGGCGAGCAGGCCGAGGCCGCCCAGGACCAGCGCGGTGACGGCCAGGCCGTCCCCGCCGTCGTCGGTGGCCGGGGTCGAGGAGGAGGCCGTGTCGGTGGAGGTGCCCCCCGAGCCGTGGGCGTCGGCCGCCCCGCCCGAGGTGCCGGTCAGGCCCAGCACGGGCGCGGGGCTCTGCGGCTCGTCCTGGCCCTCGACGGTCGGCTCGATCCAGGCCGCCTCGGTGCCGTCGCTGTAGGTCTGCACGGTCGGCAGGGTCAGGCTGTCGGCGTCCGGGAAGGGGCCGCCCAGCAGCCGGAACTCCTGGAACTGGCCCGGCGCGATGCCCCCGCCCTCGGCGGCGGTGAACTGCACGACGCTGACCGCCTCGGTGATCGTGTCGCCGTCGGACTCGACCGGCGGGTCGAGCTGCGTAGTGGTCCGGGTGACCGTCCAGCCCGGGACCGGCTCGGCCTGCACGAAGGTCAGCGGGGTGTCGGTGGGCAGCTGGATGCGCAGCGACACGGTGCTGGCGGTGTCGCTCTCGTTGGGCACCCGGAAGGTCATCACGCCGTAGCCACCGGGGGTGGCGTCGTCGGAGGACACCCGGACGTGCGCCGAGGCGATGCCGGTGCCGGCCACGAGGGTGGCGACGGTCGCCACGGCGGCGCCGACCACGAGGACGGCGGCGCGGCGGAGGGTGCGGGACATGCTTCTCCTTCGGTGGGGGGGGTCGTCCGCGTCAGCGGACGGGGAACGTGGTCTGCGCGGTGAGCGCGGTGAACTCGTCGAGCCGGACGGAGACGGTGACCGTCCAGGTGCCGGCGGTGGGCAGGGCGGCGTCGCCGGTGGAGTGGCCGGGGCCGGCGGGCTCGAGGTCGACCTCCAGCGGGCCGATCTGCTGCTGCGGCTCGGTGAGGGTGACGCCCAGCGACTGCGGCTGGGCCAGCCGGCCCGAGGCGTCGAAGAGGTAGACGTGCAGCACGTTGGTGCCCGGCCGGGCCGGCTCCAGGGACAGCTGCACGCTGCCGTCGGTGCCGGCGGCCGACTGCAGCGGCAGGGTGACGTCGACCGGCTGGGCCAGCGCCGCCTTGGCCGGGGGCGTGCCGACCAGGACGGCCGACAGCGCCAGGACGACGGCGGCGACGGCCACCTCGATCAGCACCGACCGCCGGAAGGGCGCGACGTCGGCCACCGCGGTCTCGGTGCGCTGCGCCGCGGCGGCCTCCTCCTCGGCGCTGAAGGCGTGCGCGACGACGCTGCGCCGGCCCGGGCGCGGGGCGCCCAGGCGCTGCTGCACCCAGACCCGGCTGACGCCTGCGACGGCGAGCAGCGCGAGGACCAGGGCGAGCTTGGCGACCAGCACCCAGCCGTAGGTCGTCGACACCAGCGCGGCCGGTGACCCGACCTCGCGGACGGACTGCACGACACCGCTGACGACCAGCGCGGCCACCGAGCCCGCGGCCAGCCGGCTGTAGCGGGGCAGCGCGCTCGCCAGCTGGCCGGCGGGGACGCCCGGCCGCAGCACGACGGCCAGCAGCAGGGCCAGCCCGCCGAGCCAGACGGTCATCGCGGCCACGTGCACCGAGGTGACCACGACGGCCAGCCCCGGCAGCGGGCCGGCGACGGGGTGCCCGACCGCCGCGGTGCTGACCACGAGCCCGAGGCCGAGCAGCCCGGCGGCGCCGAGCCAGGCCCGGCCGGGCGGTCCGCCGGCGGGCCGGAGCGCGACCAGCGCGGCGAGGGCGGCCACGAGGACCGCCCGCACCAGCAGGGTAACCCCGTAGGCCGAGCCGAGGGTGGTGGCCAGCAGCTGCGGGTCGAACGCACCGGTCACCCCGGTCGCGGCCGCGTAGGGGCCCTGCAGCAGGAACGACAGCAGCGCGCCGACGCCGACCGCCCCGAGCCCGCCGACGGTGAGCAGCTGCGCCCGCCGGGAGGCCCAGCCGGCCGGCCAGCACGTCGCGAGCACGACGGGGACGCCCAGCCCGAGGGCGAGGCCGCCGAACCCGAGCCACCGGGCGACCGGGAGCAGGGTGGCCACGACCGGGTCGACGTCGGAGCCCTCCTCGACGTCGGTGGCCGCGACCAGCTCGCCGTCCCCGACCACGAAGGCGTAGGCCCCCGAGACCGGGTGCGAGTCGGCGGACACGACCCGCCAGGTGACGACGTAGCTGGCGTCGGGCAGGCCGTCGCGCAGCGGGATGGTCAGCACGTCGTCGGTGACCGAGGCGGCACCGGTGTCGACCCGCTCGCCGTCGGCGCCCAGCACCCGGGCGTAGCCGGCGCCCAGGGACACCGCCTCGTCGAACTCCAGGGTCACTTCTCCCGGCACGGCGTCCAGGCGGGCGCCGTCGGCGGGCGAGGAGGTGACCAGGGTGGCGTGCGCGCTGGCCGGGCCGGCGGTGCCCAGCAGCACCCCGAAGCCGGCCAGCAGGACGACGACCAGCCGCCTCACGCGAGCACCCGCACCCCGGCGGCCGCCCGCGCGCTGCGCCGGCGCCGGCCGCGCCACGCCAGCGTCGCGGTGAGCAGCAGCCCGACGAGCAGCAGCAGGTGCCCGACCGCCCGGTCGGCGTGCACGTGCCCGGACTCCAGGTCCGCGACGGTGGTCACGGTGAGCACCAGGGTGAAGGTCACCAGGAACGGCAGCGCGCCCGGCGCCAGCCGGGGGGCCGCGGCGCAGGCCAGGAAGGCCACGGCCAGGCCGAGGTTCCAGGCGCCGGTCTCGTGCGCCATGTGCACCGGGGCGCTCATCGCCCCGGCGCCGTCCAGCAGCGACGGCGTGGCCAGCCCGATCTGGGCGACGCCGACGGCCAGCAGCGCCAGCCGCAGGGCGGTGGTGACCAGCCGGGACCGGGCGGCCGCGGCGGCACCGGGCAGCCGGTCGGGCAGCGCGGCCAGCACCGTGGCGGTCAGGTCGGGGACGGCGGGCGCGGGCGCCAGCCGGGCGCGGCGGGTCACCGCGGCCGCGGTGGCGGCCCAGGCGGCGCAGGCCGCGCAGCCGTCCAGGTGCGCGTCGAGGGCCGCCTCGGGGACCGGGGACCCCTCGCCGTCCATCCGGGCCGACGCCGCCTCGCGGAAACGCTCGCAGTGCATGGTGTGGTGGTCGGCGCCCGGGTGCCCCCGGTTCCCGGGGGTCGGCATGGCCGTGGTCACAGGTCAGACTGGAGTGCGTGACAGGTCCCGTCGACGAGCTGGCCCGGGTCGCCCGGGACGCCGCCGACGGCGACCCGCTGGCCGCCGCGGCGCTGGTCCGCGCCACCCAGGCCGACGTGTGGCGGCTGTGCGCGCACCTGGGCGACCGGCAGTCCGCCGACGACCTGACCCAGGAGACCTACCTGCGGGCCTTCGGGTCGCTGCACCGCTTCGCCGGCCGCTCGACGGTGCGCACCTGGCTGCTGTCGATCGCCCGCCGCACCTGCGCCGACGCGATCCGCTCCCGCCGGCGGCGCCGGCTGGTGCTGGTCGGGGACGACGAGCTGCTCGAGCGCCCCGACGGCGTCGACCGCACCGGTGAGGGCGCCGCGGTCGAGGACCTGCTGGCCCGGCTGCACCCCGACCGGCGCGAGGCCTTCGTGCTGACCCAGCTGATGGGGCTGCCCTACGCCGAGGCGGCCGAGGTCGCGGGCGTGCCGGTGGGCACCATCCGTTCCCGGGTGGCCCGGGCGCGCGCCGACCTGGTCGACGCCCTGGACGACGGGCAGGACGGCGTTGCGCGGGCCAGGTGACGCGCAGGTGAACGGTTGGTGTACCCAAGGGGCCTAGGCTCCCCGCGTGCCCTTCAGCCTGACGCCCAAGGACTCGAGCTTCTACGACATGTTCACCGCCTCGGCGACGAACCTCGTGGAGGCCACCTCGGTCCTCGGTGACTTCCTGCACGACCACACGCGGCGCGACGAGCTCGCCCGCACGCTGCGCGACCTCGAGCACAAGGGCGACAACGCCACGCACGCGGTCTTCCGGCAGCTGAACTCCAGCTTCGTCACCCCGTTCGACCGGGAGGACATCTACAACCTGGCCAGCGACCTGGACGACGTCATGGACGCCATCGAGGCCGCCGCCGACCTCGTCGTCCTCACCGGGCTGGGCACGCTGCCCGCCGAGATGGGCCAGCAGGTCGCGCTCCTGCAGCGCTGCGCGCAGGTCACCGCGGACGCGATGCCGCGGCTGAAGGCGATGAAGGGCCTCTCCGACTACTGGATCGAGGTCAACAGCCTGGAGAACGAGGCGGACAAGCTCTACCGCCGGCTGCTCTCCCGCCTGTACTCCGGGGAGTTCGACGCGCTGGAGATCCTCAAGCTGAAGGAGGTGGCCGACCAGCTCGAGGAGGCCGCCGACGCCTTCGAGCACGTGGCCAACGTCGTCGAGACCATCGCGGTCAAGGAGTCCTGACCCCGCCGTGGACGGGCTCTTCCTGGCGATGGTCGTCATCGTCGTCGTCGCGCTGGCCTTCGACTACACCAACGGCTTCCACGACGCCGCCAACTCGATCGCCGTCGCCGTCTCCACCAAGGCCCTGACCCCGAAGGTGGCCCTGGCCCTGGCCGCGGTGATGAACCTGGTCGGGGCGCTGATCTCCACCGAGGTCGCCAAGACCGTCGGCGCCGGCATCATCGACACCCCGGAGGGCTCCGGCGGCCTGCAGATCGTCTTCGCCGCGCTCGTGGGCGCGATCACCTGGAACCTGATCACGTGGTACTTCGGGCTGCCCAGCTCCTCCTCGCACGCCCTGATCGGCGGGCTGGTCGGCGCCGCGCTGGCCGCGGTGCACTCGGTGCAGTGGCTGGGCATCGTGGAGAAGGTCGTCGTCCCGATGGTGCTCTCGCCGCTGGTCGGGTTCGGACTGGGCTACCTGTTCATGCTGGCGGTGCTGTGGAGCTTCCGGGGCGCGAACGTCACCCGGGCCAACCGCGGGTTCCGGTACGCCCAGATCATCAGCTCGGCCACGATGGCGCTGGGCCACGGCCTGCAGGACGCGCAGAAGACGATGGGCATCATCACCCTCGCCCTGGTCACCGCCGGGGAGATCGACACCTTCGAGGTGCCGCTGTGGGTGGTCATCGCCGCCGCGCTGGCGATCAGTGCGGGCACCTACGCCGGCGGGTTCCGCATCATGCGCACGCTGGGCCGGCGCATCATCCAGCTCACCCCGGCCGGCGGCTTCTCCGCGCAGACCGTGGCCTCGGCGGTCATGGTCACCACCGCCACCGTCTTCGCCGTCCCGGTGTCCACCACGCACATCACGACCACGTCGATCATGGGCGTGGGTGCCACCCGCCGGCTGTCGGCGGTGCGCTGGGGCGTGGCGGGGAACATCGTGGTGGCCTGGGTGTTGACCCTGCCGGCCGCGGGCGCCGTGGCCGCGGGCGTCTACTACGTGGTGCACGCGATCGTCGGCTGACGGAGGACGCGTGACCGGGCTGCAGCTGGGGACCGCGCCGGCCCGCTGGACGCTGCTGGCCACGGTGCTCGCCTCGGCGATGGCCTTCCTGGACTCCACCGCGGTCAACGTCGCGCTGCCCACGATCGGCACCGACCTCGGGTCCTCGCTGTCGGGCCTGCAGTGGACCGTCACCGGCTACACCCTCGCGCTGGCCGCGCTGATCCTGCTCGGTGGTGCGCTGGGCGACCGGTTCGGCCGGCGGCGGGTCTTCCTGGTCGGCGTGGTGTGGTTCGCCGCCACCTCGCTGCTGTGCGGGCTGGCGCCCTCGACCGGGCTGCTGGTCGCCGCCCGGGTGCTGCAGGGCATCGGTGGCGCGCTGCTCGTGCCCGGGTCGCTGTCGATCATCCAGGCCTCCTTCGTGCACGCCGACCGCGGCCGGGCCATCGGGCTGTGGTCGGGCCTGGGCGGCATCGCGGGGCTGGGCGGGCCGTTCCTCGCCGGCTTCCTGGTCGACGCGGTGAGCTGGCGGTGGGTGTTCCTGCTCAACGTGCCGCTGGCGGTCGCCGTCGTCCTGGTCTCGCTGCGGCACGTCCCGGAGAGCCGGGACGAGGGCCACCACGGCCGGTTCGACGTCGCCGGGTCGGCCCTGGCTGCGCTGGCCCTGGGCGGCACCACCTACGCCCTCATCGACGCCGGCAGCGGGCCCGGCACCTGGGCCGCCCTGGCGGTCGGCCTGGCCGCGGCGGCCGGGTTCGTGGCCCGGGAGCGGACGGCGGCGGACCCGATGCTGCCGCTGGTCGTGTTCGCCGACCGCCGGTTCAGCGGGGCCAACCTGACCACGCTGGCCGTCTACGGCGCGCTCGGCGGCATGTCGTTCTTCCTGGTGCTGCAGCTGCAGACGGTGCTGGGCTACGACGCGCTGGCCGCCGGGGCCGCCGTCGTCCCCTCGATCCTGCTCATCTCGCTGCTGTCCTCGCGGGCCGGGGCGCTGGCCGCGCGCACCGGCCCGCGGCTGCCGATGACGGTCGGGCCGCTGGTCGCCGCGGCCGGGGTGCTGTACCTGTCCTTCGTCGACGCCGGCTCCCGCTGGGCGACCGCGGTGCTGCCCGGGTCGGTGCTGTTCGGCCTGGGCATGGCGCTGACCGTGGCGCCGCTGACCGCGACCGTGCTCGACGCCGCCCCCGACCGGCTCGCCGGGGTGGCCAGCGGGGTGAACAACGCCGTGGCCCGGGCCGCCCAGCTGCTGGCCGTCGCCGCCCTGCCGCTGGCGGTGGGCCTGTCCGGCGACGACCACCCCCAGCCGGAGACGTTCACCGACGGCTACGCACTGGCCATGCGGCTGTGCGCCGTCCTGCTGGCCGTCGGCGGTGCGGTGTCGCTCGTCACGCTCCGCCCGTCCCACCAGACGGGACGACCTGTTACGCCTTAGTGCATCGGGCTGGTAGACATTGCGCTCGTGCCGACGTCCTGCCTGCTCCCGGGGAACTACCCCGGTGATCTGCTCGTGGGCCGCATCCACGTCGACCTCGCGCGCGTCACGACCGCGGCCTGTCGCGCCCGCTGACCTCCCCGGGGCGACACCGCCCTGACCCCGGCGCGGGTGCGCGGCCGGGGACCTCCCCCACCTCTTCTCCACCCCTGGAGCTCGATCGTGCGCACCCTCGTCCTGTTCGCCCTGGTGGGCCTCGGCGCCCAGCTGGTCGACGGCAGCCTCGGCATGGCCTACGGCGTCACCTCGACCACGCTGCTGCTGGTCGTCGGCGCCAGCCCGGCCGCTGCCTCGGCCACCGTCCACCTCGCCGAGATCGGCACCACGCTGGCCTCGGGCCTGTCCCACTGGAAGTTCGGCAACGTCGACTGGAAGGTCGTCGCGAAGATCGGCCTGCCCGGCGCGGTCGGCGCCTTCGCCGGCGCGACGTTCCTGTCCTCGCTGGACACCTCGGTCGCCGCACCGCTGATGAGCGGCATCCTGCTGGTGCTGGGCGTCTACATCCTCGTGCGGTTCACCTTCCGCGGCCTGAACCGGCAGAACCTCGGCAAGCCGATGCGCAAGCGCTTCCTGGGCCCGCTGGGCCTGGTCGCCGGCTTCGTGGACGCGACCGGCGGCGGTGGCTGGGGCCCCGTCGGCACCCCCGCGATCCTGGCCAGCGGCCGGATGGAGCCCCGCAAGGTCATCGGCTCCATCGACACCTCGGAGTTCCTGGTCGCCCTCGCCGCCTCGCTGGGCTTCCTGTTCTCCCTCGGCACCCAGGGCATCGACCCGCTGTGGGTCGCCGGCCTGCTCATCGGCGGTCTGGTCGCCGCCCCGATCGCGGCCTGGCTGGTGCGGCACGTGCCGCCGCGGCTGCTCGGCTCGGCGGTCGGCGGCATCATCGTGTTCACCAACACCCGGTCGCTGTTCAACGCCTTCGAGGTCGCCGACGCCGTCCGCTGGCCGGTCTACGCGGTGGTCGTGCTCGCCTGGGTCGGCGCGGTCGTCTGGTCGTTCAAGCAGTACCGGGCCGACACCGCCGCGGAGTCGGTGGAGGCCGCGCAGCGCCTGGAGGCCGAGCGCCGTGAGGAGCTCGTCCGCGAGGCCTCCCGCAACCACGAGGACGCCGTCGTGTCCGGCCGCCCCCAGGACCCCCGCGACTGACCGCACCAGCCCGTGATCATGGGGTTGTCGCCGCCGAACCGCCGTGCACCGGCGCGTCGGTGGGCGACAACCCCATGATCACGTCCGGGGGCGGTGGTCGGCGAGCAGGCGGGCCTCCAGGTCGGGCGGGAGGCCGGGCAGGTCGCGGCCGGGCGGGGGCACCGGGAGGTCGGCGCCCCGCTGCCAGGCCCAGGTGTCGGCGACCGTGTCCTGCACCGGCCGGACGGGCAGCCCGAGCTCGCGCGCCCGCGTGGTGTCGACGTCCCACGCGGTGCGCGCGACGTCGGCCGGCAGCCAGAACGGCAGGTGCTGCCACGGCTGCACGCCCGCGGCCAGCAGCTCGGCCTCGGGCACGACGACCCACGCGGCATCGCCGCCGGTGACCTCCCGGCAGGTGTCGAGCAGGGCGCCGAAGGTCGTCATCCCGGCCGGGCCGGTGGCGTTCGCCGGCCCGGACGCCCGCCCGCACACCTCGACCAGCCAACCGGCCAGGTCGCGGGCGTCGACCAGCGCGATCGGCTGGTCCAGGGCGTCGGGGACGACGACCGGCCCACCCTCGGCGATGCGCGCCAGCCACCAGCCCAGCCGGTGCAGCCGGTCGTGCGGGCCGGCCACCAACCCGGCGCGGGCGGTGAGGAACCGGTCGCCGAACGCCGCGCCCAGCACCCGCTCGGCGTGCGCCTTGACCGGTCCGTACTCGTCGTCGTCGGTGTCCCAGGTGGGCTCGTCCTCGCTGCGCAGCGGGCCCGGCGGCCAGTGCCGGTAGGCGTTCAGGCTGGAGACGAAGGCGTACCCGCGGGGGTCCAGCGCGGCGGCGTGCTCGGCGGCGGCGCGGGTCTGGCAGGAGGTGTCGACCACCAGCTCCGGCGCCCACGCCAGGACGTCGTCCGGCAGGGGGTCGTCCCGGTCGGCGCGGAAGGCGCGGACGCCGTCCGGTGGGCCACCGGACACCCCGCGGGTCAGGACGGCCACGTCGTGGCCGGCGGCGCGGGCCGCGTCCACCACGTGCCGGCCCAGGAAGTGGGTGCCGCCCAGCACCAGCAGTCGCATGCCCCCACCCTCGGGGCGGGCCGGGGCCGGCGTCCACCCGGTTCGCCGACAGCCGATGCGTTGCGCGCGACCGAACGGGTAGGGCCCCTGCGACGTGCACCCCACCAGGAAGAGGTCCGGCATGCCGGTCATGGCCATCATCGGAGCAGGGCGCGGGCTGGGCGCGGAGACCGCCCGCCGGTTCGGCAGGGAGGGCTACGACGTCGCGCTCGTCGCCCGCAACCAGCAGCGGGTGACCGACCTGGCCGCGGAGCTGTCGGCCGAGGGCATCACCGCCGGCGGGTTCGTCGCCGACGTCCGCGACCCCGACTCCATCACCCACACCCTGGACACCGTCGCCCAGGCGATGGGGCCGATCGAGGTGCTGCAGTACAGCCCGCTGCCGGACAAGACCTTCCTGCGCCCGGTGCTCGAGACCACCGCCGCCGACCTGGTCGGGCCGCTCGAGTTCTCCGTCTACGGGCCGGTGGCCGCCGTCCGGCAGGTGCTGCCGGGCATGCGGTACCTCCCCGACGGGGCCCGGCCCTCGATCCTGTTCGTCAACGGCGGGTCGGCCGTGGTGCCGAACGCCGGCGTCGCCGGGACCAGCGTGGCCTTCGCCGGGCTGACCGCCTACGCGCAGATGCTGCACGAGGTGCTGGCCGGCGAGGGCATCCACGTCGCCCAGCTCGTCATCCCCGGCGCGATGGTCGACGGCGACCCGGTGAAGGGCCCCGACGTGATGGCCGGCCACCTGTGGGACCTGCACACCGGCCGGGGCGACTTCCGCTACCAGGTGGAGGGCTCGGACTAGCCGGCGAGCACTGCCCCGTCGTCGGTGGGGCGGGCGGCGCCGCGCACGGTCGGCGTCCGCTCCCCCGCCTCGACGGCGACCGGCAGCCGGTTCTCCGCCGGCGGGGTCGGGCAGGTGGCCAGGTCGGTGTAGGCGCAGGGCAGGTTGACCGCGCGGTTCAGGTCGACCTGCACGCTGCCGTCGGCGTCGGGCACCAGGTGCAGCGACCGGAACGGGTAGGTGGTGTCCCCCGAGGTCGCGTCGGAGAACAGCACGGTCAGCGCTCCGTCGCCGTGGCCGGGGAAGGCGCGCAGGGCGTAGTCGGTGCCGTCGAGGGTGAACTCGACGGTGCCGGGGGCGTCGTAGACGTGCTCGACGCCCTCGAGGACACCGGGCACCGTGGTCGGCCGCGGCGCGTCGAAGGGCACGAACCTGCCGGGCACCGCCCAGCGCACGTCGGCCGGGAACGCGGGCGTGCCGGGGTGCGCAGCCAGCAGCGGCGAACGGGGGTCGCGCACCCGGACGACGTAGCGGCCGCCCCGCTCGGCGACCTCGACGCCCACCTCGCCGGCCAGCAGCAGCCGGCTCTCCCGCAGGCCCAGCTCGCCGACGACGTGCTCCCCCTGCACGGGGGTGCCCTCGACCAGGAGCTGCTCGCCCTCGGCGAGGGCGACCACGACGCCGCGGCCGTCGGCGGACCAGCGGCCGGGCGCGCCGGGAGCGGTGACCGGCTGCTCGCCGAGCCAGGTCAGCGAGGTGACGGCGAGGAAGCCGTGCGGGTCGGTGAGCCGCACCTCGCGGTCCCGGTGCCAGGCGGCCCACTCGTCGGCGAAGGTCTGCTGCACGGTGCTGGTCATGCAGCCGACAACGACGCCGGGGCGCGGGGTAGTCCTCAGCCGGCGGTCTGCACCGGGATCTCGCCGGTGCGCAGCGCCGGGTGGCTGCCCGCGGCGGTGAGCACCGCTCGGGCGCTGCGGGCCGCGCCGGGGACCGAGGCCATCCGCATCGCCCGGGCGCTGAACAGCGCCTCGGTGCCCGGCGGGACGACGAGCAGCTCCAGGTGCAGGTCGTCGGGGGCGCAGGTCAGCCAGACCAGCTGCGGGTCACCGGTGGCGAAGCCGCCCACCCGCACCAGCCGGTCACCGACGGCGAGCTTGCGCGGGACGGCGTGCCAGGTGGCGAACGGGTAGGTGAACCGGGTGACGTGCACGCCCCGGCGGGCGAGCGCGGCCACCAGCTCGGGCAGCTCGACGGCCAGGTCGGTCGAGCGCGGCCACCACGCGCCGTGCAGGCCGGGGCCGGCGTCCGTGCGCAGGCTGACCCGCGCGTCGATGCCCCCGCGGAAGCCCGGGAGCTCCTGCTCCCCGATCCACGCCGCCCGGTCGGCCACCGGCACCACCCCTCGTTCGATCCCCGTACCGCTCCCCGCCCGGCAACGCTAGGGCGACTCCCTGTGCACCCCGCCGGGACACGCGGCGCCCCAGCCGCCCCGTCCGCCCCACGGCCAGCCCTCACGCGCAGTGACCACCCGCCTCCACTCGCCCCGGCACCGGGCAGGCGCCGGATGACGCCGAGGGCCCACGTCCGTGCGGACGTGGGCCCTCGGCGTCAGGAGACGGCCGCGCGGCCGCCGGAGGAGCAGGCGGTGGGTTACTCGCCGACCTTGGGCTTCTTGTTGCGCTGGCGGCCGCGGACGGTCTGGTCCAGCTCGACCTTGCGGATGCGCACCACCGACGGGGTGACCTCGACGCACTCGTCCTCGGCGCAGAACTCCAGCGCCTGCTCCAGGTTGAGCACGCGCGGCGGGATCAGCCGCTCGAGCTCCTCGGAGGTGGACTTGCGCATGTTGGTGAGCTTCTTCTCCTTGGTGATGTTCACGTCCATGTCGTCGGGACGGGAGTTCTCACCGACCAGCATGCCCTCGTAGACCTCCGAGCCGGGCTCGACCATCATCTGGCCGCGCTCCTGCAGCGAGAACATCGAGTACGTGGTGGCCACGCCGGCGCGGTCGGCGACCAGCGAACCGGTGGGCCGGGCGCGCATCTCGCCCAGCCACGGCTCGTAGCCCTCGAGCACGTGGTTGAACACGCCGGTGCCGCGGGTCTCGGTCAGGAACTCGGTGCGGAAACCGATCAGCCCGCGCGAGGGGGCGACGTACTCCATCCGGGCCCAGCCGGTGTCGTGGTGCACCAGGTTCTCCAGCCGGCCCTTGCGGATGGCCAGCGCCTGGGTCAGCGTGCCGACGTACTCGCCGGGGGTGTCGATGGTGACCCGCTCGACCGGCTCGTGCAGCTTGCCGTCGATCATCTTGGTGACCACCTGCGGGCGGCCGACGGTGAGCTCGAAGTCCTCGCGGCGCAGCTGCTCGACGAGGATGGCCAGGGCCAGCTCGCCGCGGCCCTGCATCTCCCAGGTGTCGGGGCGCTCGGTGGGCAGCATGCGCACCGAGACGTTGCCGACCAGCTCCTGGTCGAGGCGGTTCTTGATCAGGCGGGCGGTGACCTTCTTGCCCGACTTGCCCGACAGCGGCGAGGTGTTGATGCCGATGGTGATCGAGATCGAGGGCTCGTCGACGGTCAGCGCCGGCAGCGGGCGCGGGTCGTCGGGGTCGGCCAGGGTGTCGCCGATGCCGATGTCCTCGATGCCGGCGATGGCGACCAGGTCGCCGGGGCCGGCGCTGTCGGCCGGGGTGCGGGTGAGCCCCTCGGTGACCAGCAGCTCGGTGATCTTGACCTTGGTGATGGTGCCGTCGACCTTGCACCAGGCGACCTGCTGGCCGCGCTTCATCTCACCGGAGTGGATGCGCAGCAGCGCCAGTCGGCCCAGGAACGGGGAGGCGTCGAGGTTGGTGACCTGCGCGCGCAGGGGCTCCTCGGCGTCGTACTCCGGCGCCGGGATGGTGTCCAGCAGGGTGGTGACCAGCGGGCCGAGGTCGGGGCTGTCGGGGACGGTGCCGTTCTCGGGCTTGGTCAGCGAGGCCTGGCCGGTGCGGCCGTTGCAGTAGACGATCGGGAACTCGAGGGTCTCCGCGGGCAGGCCGGCGTCCTCGAGCAGCTCCATGAACAGCTCGTAGCACTCGTCGACGACCTCCTCGATGCGGGCGTCGGCGCGGTCGGTCTTGTTGACCGCGAGGATGACCGGCATCCCCTTGCCCAGCGCCTTGCGCAGCACGAAGCGGGTCTGCGGCAGCGGGCCCTCGGAGGCGTCCACCAGCAGCACGACGCCGTCGACCATCGACAGCCCGCGCTCGACCTCGCCACCGAAGTCGGCGTGGCCGGGGGTGTCGACGATGTTGACGACGACCGGGTTGCCGTCGGCGTCGGCCAGCCGGATGGCGGTGTTCTTGGCGAGGATGGTGATGCCGCGCTCGCGCTCGAGGTCCATGGAGTCCATGACCCGGTCCTGCGTGGAGTCGTTGTCGGTCCCCTCGCCCTTGGCGCGGCCGAGGGCGCCGGCCTGCCGGAGCAGCGCGTCCACGAGGGTCGTCTTGCCGTGGTCGACGTGGGCGACGATCGCCACGTTGCGCAGGTCGTTGCGGGTGGGCATGCGGAACAGCACCTCAGGAGCTCGGGGATGTCGCAGCGCCTCACGCCGCGGGGTCGCCGACCGGCGACCTTCCCATGGTAGGCGCTCCGACGACCTCCCCCGGCGTGTGCGCGGTCACCCCTCCCCCGCGGGGGTCGCTCAGCGGTCGGCGACGCCGTAGGTGATGGCCGCGGCCACCACGGTCACCGTGCCCACGGCCAGCCACGCCGGCCAGCCCACGCCGATGGCCAGCACGTGCGCGAGCACGAAGGCCACCAGGTAGACCGCGGCCAGCCCGGCGGTGACGGCCCAGCCGCGGCGGCGGCGCCACAGCCAGCCGGCGGCCACCCCGCCGGCGACGAACACCGCGCCGCCCAGGGCCCGGACGCCGGTGCCCTGCGCGATCGCGAACCCGGCGGCCAGCCCGACGGCGACCGGCAGCGCGCTGGGGAGGGAGGTGCGGGCGAGGGTGCTGCTCGACATGGCCCCAGTGTCCCCGCTCATGCAGCGGCGTCCTCGACCGCGGTCCGCAGGCCGTCGGCCGACAGGTCGGACAGCTGCGTGCCGTCGACGAGGACGGTGGGCGTCCCGGTCACGCCGTCCTTCGAGGCCTGGTCGGTGGCCTCCTCCACCCAGTCGCCGTAGACCAGGTCACGGATGTCGGTGGCGACGTCCTCACCGGTCGCGCCGGCCTGCTCGGCGTAGGCGATCAGCTGGTCGTCGGTGAGCCCGCTGCCGGTCCGCTCGTCGGGCTGGTGGGCGTAGAGCAGGTCGTGGAACTGCTGGTAGGCCGCCGTCCCGGCGTCGGAGGCGACGACGGCCGCCGCGTTGAGCGCGCGGGTGGAGTAGTCGTCGTTCTGCGAGGAGTCCAGGAAGGCCATGCCGTGGTAGACGATCGTCACGGTGCCGGCCTGCTGCAGCTGCTCGAGCGTGGCGCCGGCGGCGTCCTCGAAGGCCTTGCAGTTGGGGCACTGGAAGTCCTCGTAGACGTCCACGGTGACCGGGCCGGTGCCGACGGAGAAGGTGTAGCCGTTGCCCCCGGCCGAGGTGCCGCCCGGGCGGGCCGCGTCGGCCGCCGTCGAGGTCCGGCTGGTCTGCACCACGACCGCCACCACGACGGCGACCACCACGACCACCGCGGCGACCACGCCGCCGACGACGGTGCGGCGGCGGCGCTGCTCGGCGGCGCGGGCGGCGGCCTCGGCGGCGCGCTTCTCGGCGATCCGCTGCCGGGCGGCTTCCTTCTTGCTCGACGTGCTCATGGGGTCGTGCTCATGGGTGTCGGGGTCTCCAGACGGTTCGCGAGGGCGAGACGGGAGTGCGGCCAGCGGGCCAGCGCGAGCGCGACCATCAGCAGTCCGGTGTCGCGGAGGGTCTCCGACAGGTAGCGGGTCTCCCCCGCGGCCACCTGACCCCCACCGCCGAAGCAACCGCAGTCGATCTGCAGGCCACGGGCCCAGGCCGACACGATGCCGACGAGGAAGACCACCATCAGCACCGCGGCGGCCACCGCGGCTGCGCGGACGGCCACCCCTGCCAGCAACGCCAGCCCGACGACCACCTCGACCGCGGGGAGGCCGAAGGCGACCGGGGCGACGAGGGGCTCGGGCAGCAGCTGGTAGGCGCGGACGGAGCGCACCGCGGCGGCCGGGTCGGGGAACTTGAGCACGCCGGCGACGACGAGGACGCCGCCCAGCAGCAGCCGGGCGGCCGTCGCCAGCCAGGGGCGCACGAGGTCGGACCGCACGACCTGCACTGTCGTCGCCCGACCCCGCGGAGTTCCTGGGAGCGGGCTCAGAGTCCGCTGGCGAACTCCCGGACACGGGCTGCGAACCGCTCGGGCCGGCGCAGGTGCGGGTGGTGGCCGAGGTCGGCGCCGTCGTCGTCGGTCCAGTGCTCGACCGTCGCGGTGGGGATGCGGGCGGCCAGCCAGGCGGCGTAGTCCGGGCCCGGGTCCAGGCCGTGCAGCGACAGCACCGGCACGGTGACCGCGGCCGCCGTCCGCTCGACGAAGGCGTCCAGCTCGGCCGGTGACCAGTCCAGCAGCGGAGTCCAGATGCCGGTGACGACGTCCTGGCGGGGACGGCGGCGCACGGCGAGCGCGGCGGACTCGACGTCGGACGTGCTGCCCGACATCGAGGCGAACATCGCGGTCATGAAGCCCTCGAACTCCGCGGTGGAGCCGCGCAGCAGCGGCGCGGCCTGCTGCACGCCGGCCTGCAGACCGCCCAGGGCGAGGGGCTGGTCGACGTCGACCACGCCGCGGGTGGCGTGCCGGGCGGCCACGACCACCGCGAGCAGCCCGCCGAGGGAGTGCCCGACCACCAGCGGCGGCTCGTCGCCGAAGGTGGCGGCGACGTCGTCGGCCATGTCCTCGAGGTCGTAGCCGCCGCCGTCGGGCGAGGCGCCGTGGCCGCGCAGGTCGACGGTGGTGACGGTGGCCCAGGGGGTGAGCAGCGGGACCACCGGCGCCCAGAACCCGGCGTCCTCGGTGATGCCGTGCAGCAGCACGAGCGGCGGGCCTGCGCCCTCGGTGGTGGTGGCGAGCTCGACGGTCACGGACGCATCGTGCCCGACGACGACGGGCCCCGGTGACCGAGGTCACCGGGGCCCGTCGGGGGGCTGTGCGGATCAGGCGGTGCGGAGCACGGCCTCGATCTCGAGCTCGACGGAGATCTTGTCGCCGACGACGACGCCGCCGCCGTCCATCGGCATGTCGATGTCGACGCCGAACTCCTTGCGGGAGATGTCGGTCTTGGCGGAGAAGCCCGCGCGGGTGCCGCCGTAGGCGTCCGGGCCGAAGCCGTTGAGCTCCAGGTCCAGGGTGGTGGGCTTGGTGATGCCCTTGATGGTCAGGTCGCCCTCGACGGTCCAGTCGTCGCCCTTGGCCTTGATGGCGGTGGAGCGGAAGGTCATGACCGTGTGGTTGCCGGTGTCGAAGAAGTCGGCGCTCTTGATGTGGGCGTCGCGCTGCTCCTGGCGGGTGTCGATCGAGTCCATGTCGATGGTGGCCTCGACGGTGGAGTTCGCCGGGTCCTCGGCCGTGACGAGCACGCCCTCGAACTTGGTGAAGTAGCCGCGGACCTTGCTGACCATCATGTGGCGGACCGAGAAGCCCACGGTCGAGTGGCTGGCGTCGATGTCCCAGGTGCCGGCCAGGTAGCCGGGGATCTGCGTGCTGGTCATGGTGACCTCCGAAGTCGTTGAACGCTTGACTGCTGCGCTGGACCGTAGCGTAGTTGAAGGCTTGAGCATTCCGCCATACCCTGGTGGGCATGTCCGACGAGGTGTCTGCTCCGTCACAGCCGCGCTGGTTGTCCGCAGAGGAGCAGCAGGCCTGGCGGGCCTGGCTCTACAGCACCCTGCTGCTGCAGGACCGGCTCGACCGCGAGCTCACCCGCGCGACCGGCATCTCCCACGCCTACTACGAGATCCTGGTGCAGCTCTCGGAGACCCCCGGCCGCGCACTGCGGATGAGCGACCTGGCCGACCGCTGCCTGTCCTCGCGCAGCCGGCTCTCCCACGCGGTCTCCCGCCTGGAGGAGCGCGGCTGGGTGCGCCGGCAGGTCTGCGAGGACGACGGCCGCGGCCAGCTCGCCGTCCTCACCGACGAGGGCTTCACCGCCCTGGAGCAGGCCGCGCCCGTGCACGTGGAGAGCGTGCGCACGCACCTGTTCGACCAGCTCTCCCCCGAGCAGGTGCGCGCCCTGCAGGACATCGGCCAGACCCTGCAGGCGCACCTCTCCCCGCCCCGCTGAGCGGCCCCTACCGGAACCACTTGTCGGGCGTGATCGGCAGGTCGCGCACCCGCCGGCCGGTGGCGTGCCAGTAGGCGTTGCCGATGGCCGCGGCCGACCCCACGATGCCGATCTCGCCGATGCCCTTGGCGCCCAGCGGGTTGTGCGCCTCGTCGACCTCGTCGACCCAGGCGATGTCCACCTCGCCGACGTCGGCGTTGGCCGCGATGTGGTACTCGGCGAGGTCGTGGTTGGCGTAGTGCCCGCGGCGGGTGTCCAGCACCGCCTCCTCGTGCAGCGCCATGGACAGGCCCATCGTCATGCCGCCCAGGAACTGCGACCGCGCGGTGACCGGGTTGATGATCCGGCCGGCGGCGAAGACCCCGGTCATCCGCGGCACCCGGACCTCGCCGGTGTCGCGGTCCACCCGGACCTCGGCGAAGTGCGCGCCGAAGGCGTGGCTGGACAGCTGCTCGGCCTCGTCGCCGGGGCCGGACGAGCCGGTGACGGTCAGCCCGCCCGCGGGGACGTCGCGGTCCCGCAGCTGCTCGGCGGCGTCGACGACGGCCGGCCCCCACGAGGTGATGCCGGTGGACCCGCCCGCGCCCGAGGCCTTCGGCAGCCGGCTGTCCCCGATCCGCAGCACCACCTGGTCCATCGGCACCCGCAGCGCGTCCGCGGCGATCTGGGTCAGCGTGGTCCAGGCACCGGTGCCGATGTCGGAGGCGTCGATGCTGACGACGAACGGCTTCCCCGGCACCGCCTCGATCCGGGCCTGCGACGGCCGGCGGCGGGTCGGGTAGGTCGCCGCGGCCACCCCGGTGCCGACCAGCCAGCGGCCCTCCTCCCGGACGCCGGGCCGGTGGTCACGGCCGGCCCACCCGAAGCGCTCCGCACCCTCGGTCAGGCAGGCGACCAGGTTGCGGGTGCTCCACGGGACGTCGCGCTCGGGGTCGCGGTCGGGCTCGTTGCGCAGCCGCAGCTGCACGGGGTCCATGCCCAGCGCCGCCGCCAGCTCGTCCATCGCGGACTCCAGCGCGTACATGCCCGGGGCCTCCCCCGGCGCCCGCATGATCGTCGGCGCCGGGACGTCGAGCCGGGCCAGCCGGTGCGTGGTCCGGCGGGCGGGCGCGGCGTACATCAGCCGGGTCGCCGTCGCCGTCTGCTCGGCGAACTCCGCGTTCTGCGAGGTGTGCTCGACGACCTCGTGGCTGATCGCGGTCAGCGTGCCGTCGGGCCGGGCACCCAGGCGCAGCCGCTGGATGGTGGGCGTGCGGTGGCCGACCAGGCTGAACATCTGCTGCCGGGTGAGCTCGAGCTTCGCCGTCCGGCCGGTGACCTTCGCGGCCATGATCGCCAGCAGCTGGTGTACGTGGGTGAAGGCCTTCGAGCCGAACGCCCCGCCGACGTAGGGCGAGGTGATGTGCAGCTGGTCCTCGGTGATCCCGAAGGCCTCGGTGATCACCGGCACCAGGTTGTGCGGGCCCTGGTTGGCGTCCCACATGCGCAGCACGTCGCCGTCCCACCGGGCGACGGTCGCGTGCATCTCGATCGGGTTGTTGTGCTGGTTGGGCGTCTCGTAGACGACGTCCACCGACACCGGCGCCTCGGCGAGGGCGGCGTCGACGTCCCCGATCACCGAGTCGGTCTCGAAGCCGGCCATCAGCTTCTCCGGGGCGTACAGGTCGTCCCGGTCGGCGGACAGGACGACGTCCGGGTCGCCCGACTCGTACTCCACCCGTACCCGGCCGACGGCGTCGCGGGCGACCTCGGAGGTCTCGGCGACGACGACGGCCACCGGCTGGCCGGCGTACTGCACGGCGTCGGACTGCAGCACCCGCAGCTCCTCGACGACCTCGCCCAGCCGGGGCGCGTCCACGTGCGTGAGGACGGCGAGGACCCCGGGCACCGCCTGGGCGCCCGACCCGTCGATCGCGGTGATGCGGCCACGGGCGACCGGCGACTGCACGATCGCGACGAACACCGCCTGCGCGTCCAGCTCGTGCTCGTAGGCGTAGGGGGCGCGGCCGCGGACCTTGTCCGGGCCGTCGAGGCGGCGGACCCCCGCGCCGACGGAACGCTCGATGGTGGTCATGCGCGGGCCTCCGCGGAGATCTGGAGCAGCGTGCGGACGAGGGTGCTGGTGGCCATCGGGACCTTGAACGCGTTGTCGGGCAGCGGGCGGGCGGCGGCCAGCTCGGCCTCGGCGGCGGCGGCGAAGGCCTCCTCGGTGGCTGGGCCGCCGCGCAGCGCGTCCTCGGCGACGGTGGCCCGCCAGGGCGCGTGGGCCATGCCGCCCAGGGCGATCCGGACGTCGCGCACGGTGGAGCCGTCGAGGTCCATCGCGGCGGCCACGCTGACCAGCGCGAAGGCGTAGGAGGCCCGGTCGCGGACCTTGCGGTAGCGCGAGCGGACCGCCCACGGCAGACCGGGGACGTCGATGGCGGTGATCAGCTCGCCGTGGGCCAGCGTGGTGTCCCGGGACGGGTCCTCGCCGGGGAGCCGGTGCAGGTCGGCCATCGGCACGGTGCGCTCGCCGCCCGGGCCCAGCACGCGGACCTCGGCGTCCAGTGCGCGCAGCGCGACCGCGAGGTCGGAGGGGTGGGTGGCCACGCAGGTGTGCGGGGAACCCGGGCCCTCGTCGGTGGCGCCGAGGACGGCGTGGTTGCGGTGCAGCCCGGTCACCGCGCCGCAGCCCGAGCCGGGGGCGCGCTTGTTGCAGGGCTGGGTGACGTCGGTGAAGTAGGTGCAGCGGGTGCGCTGCAGCAGGTTGCCGCCGGTGGTGGCGCGGTTGCGCAGCTGCCCCGACGCCCCGGCCAGCAGCGCCTGGGCCAGCAGCGGGAAGCGCTGCCGCACCCGCAGGTCCGCGGCGAGGTCGGCGTTGGGCACCGCGGCGCCGATGCGCAGGCCGCCGTCGGGCAGCTCCTCGACCAGGTCGGAGGTGAGCGTCCGGACGTCGACGAGCACGTCGGGCGTGGCCACCCCGAGGCGCATCAGGTCGACCAGGTTGGTGCCGCCGCCCAGGTAGGCGCCCTCGGGCGCACCGGCCAGCAGCGCGACCGCGCCCGCCGGGTCGGCGGCCTTCTCGTACCGGAACTCCCTCATGCCCGCACCCCCTGCGCCGCCGCGACCTCCGCGACCGCCGGGACGATGTTGGCGTACGCGGCGCAGCGGCACAGGTTGCCGCTCATCCGCTCCCGGATCTCGGCGTCGGTGAGCTCGGTGCGCTCGGCGGCGAGGTCCTCGGTGACCGCGCTGGGCCAACCCTGCGCGGCCTCGGCCAGCACGCCGGCGGCCGAGGTGATCTGGCCGGGGGTGCAGTAGCCGCACTGGTAGGCGTCGTGGTCGACGAACGCCTCGTGCAGGGCGTGCGGGCCGTCGGCGGCCAGCCCGTCCGACGTGGTCACCTCCGCGTCCTCGGCGGTCACCGCCAGCACCAGGCAGCTGTTCACCCGCCGGCCGTCCAGCAGCACGGTGCAGGCGCCGCACTGGCCGTGGTCGCAGCCCTTCTTGGCGCTCGTAGTGCCCAGCCGCTCGCGCAGCGCGTCGAGCAGCGAGGTGCGGGTGTCCACGGTCAGCGCCGAGCGCGCCCCGTCGACCTGGAGGGTGATCTGCTGGTCCACGGACGCTCGGTGCCCCGCGCAGGGGGCCGGGGAAACGCTCAGGCCAGGTCGTCGGGCGGCGCGGGCCAGCCGAGCCCGACGCCGTCCAGCGGGGCGCGGAACTCGGCGGGCCGCTTCTCCAGGAAGGAGGCCACGCCCTCGGCGGCGTCCGGCCCGGACCCCAGCTCGACCAGCGCCCGGGACTCCGCGCGGTGCGCGTCCCAGGGGCTGGGCGCCGACAGCATCGACCACAGCAGCTGCCGGCTGGTCGCCACGGAGACCCCGGACGTGTGGTCCGCGATCTCGTGCGCGATGCCGTAGGCGGTGTCCAGCAGCTCCCCGTCGGGGACGACCCGCGACACCAGCCGGCCGCGCAGGGCCTCCTCGGCGCCGAACACCCGGCCGGTGGCCACCCACTCCATCGCCTGGCTGATGCCGACCACCCGCGGCAGGAACCAGCTGGACGCGGCCTCCGGGACGATGCCGCGGCGGGTGAACACGAACCCGAACCGGGCGGTGTCCGAGGCGATCCGGATGTCCATCGGCAGGGTCATCGTGGCGCCGATGCCGACCGCGGCGCCCCGCACCGCGGCGATCACCGGCTTGCGGAGCGCGGCGAAGGGCAGTGCGCCGATGCCGCCCCAGTCGCGGGCGACGCCGTCGATGGTGCCGGCGTCGGCGGCCTGCGCGCTGCGGTCGAAGGTGCCCGCGCCGGCGAGGTCGGCACCGACGCAGAAGTCCTTCCCCGCGCCGGTCACCACCAGCACCCGGACGGCGTCGTCGGCGTCGGCCACCGCGGCCACCTCGGACAGCTCGCGCGCCATCACCGTGGTGTAGGCGTTGCGGCGCTCCGGGCGGTCCAGGGTGAGGGTCGCGACCCCGCCGTCCACGGCGTAGGAGACCTGCTGCCAGTCGCTCACGACAGCGCCCCGGCGAGCACGAGGCCGGCGACGGCGTCCTGGTGCTCGGCGGCGTCGCCCAGCAGCAGCCGGTCGACCTTGGCCCGCCGCCAGTACAGGTGCGCGTCGTGCTCCCAGGTGAAGCCGGTGCCGCCGTGCACCTGGATGCAGGTCTCGGCGGCCCGCTCCAGGGTCTCGGCGGCGAACGCGCCGGCCGAGGCCGCGGCCAGCGGCAGCTCGCCGGGGGCGGCGTCGGCCGCCCACGCGGCCCACCAGACCAGCGACCGCAGCTGCTCGACCCCCACCCAGGCGTCGACCAGGGCGTGCTTGACCGCCTGGTAGGAGCCGATCGCCCGGCCGAAGGCCTGCCGCTCCTTCGCGTAGGCGACACCGACCTCGACGGCCTTGCCGGCGGTGCCCAGGTCCTCGGCGGCGAGCGCGACGACGGCGACGTCGCGGGCCCGGGCCCACCGCTCGCCGGCGTCGGGCACCAGCACCCGGGTGCCGGTCAGGGTGACGACGCCGAGGCCGCGGGTGGCGTCCATCGGCTGCCCGGTGGCCACCCCGCCGTCCCCGATCACCAGGTCGCCGTCGACCAGGGCGAGGAAGGTGTCGGCACCGACGGCGTCCAGGGCGGGGTGGTCGCCGTCGACGACGCAGAACGAGCGCGACCCGTCGGCCAGGGCGGCCGCCAGCTCGGGCTGGTCGGCCAGCAGGACGGCGGCCCGGGCGGCGGTGACCAGCGACGGCCCGGCGAGGACGGCGCCGGCCTGCTCGGCGACGACGGCCAGGTCGAGCACCGACCCACCGCCCCCGCCGGCGTCCTCGGGCACGGTGATGCCCAGGAACCCGATGTCGGCCAGCGCCTGCCGGCCAGGGGCGAGCGGGCCGCCCTCCAGCGCGGCGCGGGCCTGCGCCGGGCCGGCCTGCCCGGTGAAGAACCGCTCCGCGCCGGCCGCCGCGTCGAGCTGGTCCTGGTCGAGGTCGAAGTTCACCGAGCGCTCCCGGAGGCGTCGAAGGGGCGGTGCTTGTCCTCGCGGGGCTCCGGCGGCAGGCCCAGCACCCGCTCGCCGACGATGTTGCGCAGCACCTCGTCGGTGCCGCCGGCGATCGCGATGCCCGGCAGCCACGCCTGGTTGCGCTGCCAGCGGCCGGCTCCGTCCGCGCCCCCGTCGTCCCCGGGCCCGACGGCGAAGACGGCGTCGTCCCCGAGGAGCCGGACCCCGGCGTCGGCGACCAGCTTGGCCGCGGCGGTGCCGGCGAGCTTGCCGGCGCTGGCCTCGGGTCCGGGCAGCCCGCCCTGGCTGATGGCGGTGAGCCGGCGGTAGCCGGTGTAGCGGTTGGCCAGCGCGGCGACGGCCGCCCGGCCCAGCGCCTGGCGGGCCAGCACCTGCCGGTCGGCGGGGAGCGCGGGGAGCCGGTCGGCGGCCAGCCGGGCCAGCGACTCGACCGACAGGCCCAGGTCGTTGCCGCCCCCGCCGACGGCGACCCGCTCGTTGAGCAGCGTGGTCAGCGCGACCCGCCAGCCCTCGCCGGGCTCGCCGAGCCGCTCGGCGTCGGGGATGCGGACGTCGTCGAGGAACACCTCGTTGAAGTCGGACTGGCCGCCCATCTGGCGCAGCGGGCGCACGGTCACCCCGGGGGCGTGCATGTCGACGACGAACATGGTCAGCCCGGCGTGCTTGGGCCGGTCGGGGTCGGTGCGGGTGAGCAGGATGCCGTAGTCGGAGACGTGGGCCAGCGTCGTCCAGACCTTCTGGCCGTTGACCACCCAGTCCTCGCCGTCGCGCACGGCGGTGGTGCGCAGCGCGGCCAGGTCCGAGCCGCTGGCCGGCTCGCTGAACAGCTGGCACCACACGTCGTCGGCGCGCAGCAGGCGGGCCAGGTACTTCTCGTGCTGCGCGGGGGTGCCGTGCGCGATGACGGTGGGCCCGCACATGCCGATGCCGATGTGGTTGATCAGGCTGGGCACCCGGGCGCGGGCCAGTTCCTGGCCGACGATCGCCTGCTGGGCGAGGCTGCCGCCCTGCCCGCCGTGCTCCGCGGCCCAGGCCACCCCGACCAGGCCGGCCTCGGCGAGGACCCGCTGGGTGCGGCGCAGTGCCTGCTCCTGCTCGCGGGGGTCGGCGGCCTCCTCGCCGGCGTCCGCGTCGACGTCGGTGTGCACCAGCTCGTCGGCGTGCTCGGCCAGCGCGGCCCGCACGCGGGCCCGGTAGGCGGCCTCGTCGGGGGTGTCGTCGAAGTCCACGGGGTGGCACCTCTCGTCGGTGAGGGTGGTCGTCCGCATCCTCCGGTCGGGTGCACGAACGGTCAACCCTGACTGCCCGCGGCTAGGCTCGTGCCGTGGAGACCCGCAGCCGGAGCGAACGGACCGCCGACAGCCGCGCGCTGATCCTGGACGCCGCGGTCGCCTGCCTGGTGTCCGACGGCTACGCCGGCGCCTCGACGCTGGCGGTGCAGGCGCGGGCCGGGGTGTCGCGCGGGCGGCTGCTGCACCACTTCCCCAGCCGCGAGGAGCTGCTGGTCGCCGCGGCGTCGCACCTGGTCAACGAGATGCTCGCCGAGGCCGCCGACCAGGCCGAGCAGCTCGACGTCGCCGACCCGGTCGAGCGGGTGGAGCGGTGCGTCGAGCTGAACTGGGCACTGTTCCAGAAGCCGCCGTTCTGGGCGGCGATGGAGCTGTGGAACGCCGCCCGCACCGACCGGGCGCTGCGCGCGGCGCTGGCGCCCGAGGAGCGGCGGATCAACCAGGCGATCCGCGCCGCGGCCGACCGGATCTGGGGGCCGGCCGCGGTCGCGTCCCCGCGCTACCCGGTGCTGCGCGAGCTGCTGTTCACCTCGATGCGCGGCGTGGCGATCGCCTACTCCTTCGAGGACCGCCCCGCCGCCACCGACCCGCACCTGGCCATCTGGAAGGACCTGGCGCGCCAGATGCTGGGTTAGCGGGGGGCCATCCGGATCGCGCCGTCGAGGCGGATGACCTCGCCGTTGAGCATCGGGTTGGCCACGATGTGCGCCACCAGCTGGCCGTACTCGTCGGGCTCGCCCAGCCGCGCCGGGTGCGGCACCTGCGCACCGAGGGAGGCCTTGGCCTCCTCGGGCAGCCCGGCCAGCAGCGGGGTGTTGAACAGGCCCGGCGCGATGGTGACCACGCGGATGGCCTCGCCGGCGAGGTCGCGGGCGATCGGCAGGGTCATGCCGACGATCCCGCCCTTGGACGCCGAGTAGGCCGCCTGCCCGATCTGGCCGTCGAACGCCGCGACCGAGGCGGTGTTCACGACGACCCCGCGCTCCTCGCCCTGCAGGTCCACCGACAGCATCCGCTGGGCGGCGAGCCGGATGACGTTGAAGGTGCCGACCAGGTTGACCTGGATGACCTTCTGGAAGGCGTCGAGGGGGAAGGCGCCCTTCTTGCCTGCGGTCTTGATCCCGTTGCCGATGCCGGCGCAGTTGACCGCGACGCGCAGCGGGCCGAGCTCGGTGGCGAGGTCCAGCGCGGCGGTCACCTGCTCCTCGGAGGTCACGTCGGCGGCGGCGAAGTGCGCGCCGATCTCCGCGGCGACGGACTCCCCCGCCGAGGTCGGCAGGTCCAGCAGCACGACCTGCGCGCCGGCCTCGCGCAGCCGGCGGGCGGTGGCCAGACCGAGGCCGGATGCGCCCCCGGTGACGACGGCGACGGCGTCGGTGACGTCCATGGTTCTCCTTCGGTTCGGCGCTGCTGTCCGGTCCCAGCAGTCAGGGTTGACCGTAACCGACGGGGCGGGCCAGCATGACGCCGACAACACCCGGCCCGCGGAGCCCCGAGGAGCCCCAGTGCAGCAGACCCGGCACGACACCGGCTGGCGCGGCATGACCATCTCCGACCAGCTCGCCCGGCACGCACGCACCACGCCCGACGTCGCCGCCTACCGGTTCGCCGGCACCGGCCGCAGCTACGCCGAGGTCGAGGACCGGGTCACCCGGCTGGCCGCCGTCCTCACCGGGTGGGGCGTGCGGCACGGCGACCGGGTCGCGGTGCTGGCCCTCAACGGCCTCGAGGTCGTCGAGTGCTTCCTGGCCGCCGCGCGGATCGGGGCGATCGCCGTCCCGGTGAACTTCCGGCTGGCCCCGGCCGAGGTGGCCTACGTGCTGGCCGACTCCGGCGCCCGGGTGCTCGTCGTGGACGCCGCCACCGCCGCCACCGCGCAGCAGGCCGGCCCGCCGGAGCACGTGCTGGTGGTCGGGTCGGAGTACGAGGCGGCACTGGCCGCCGCCGACCCCACCCCCGTCGAGCACGAGGTGGGCGACACCGACGCGGCGTTCCTGATGTACACCTCGGGGACGACGGGCCGGCCCAAGGGTGCGGTGCTCACCCACCGGAACCTGCTCATGCACGCGTTCAGCCACATCACGCACCTGGGCTGGGCACCCGACGACCGGGTCACCCTCTACGGCGCCCCGCTGTTCCACATCGCCGCGGTCGCCGGGATGCTGCCCAACCTGCTGCTGGGCGGCACCTTCGTGGTCACGCGCTCGGGCGCCTTCGACCCCGCCGAGACCCTGGACGAGATCGTCGCCGAGCAGGTGTCCTCGTGCTTCTTCGTGCCCGCGGCGTGGCAGGCGATCGTCGACGTCCCCGACCTTCCCGCCCGCGACCTGTCCCGGCTGCGCCGGATCTCGTGGGGTGCGGCGCCGGCGTCGACCACGCTGCTGCAGCGGATGCTCGACCTCTTCCCGCAGGCCGAGCTGGTGACGGCGTTCGGGCAGACCGAGTGCTCGCCGGTCACCTGCTTCCTGCGCGGCCCGGACGCCGTCCGCAAGATCGGGTCGGTCGGGACGCCGATGCTCAACGTCGAGGTGCGGGTGGTCGACGAGGCGATGCGCGACGTGCCGCAGGGCGAGGTCGGCGAGATCGTCTACCGCTCCCCCATGGTGATGCGCGAGTACTGGGGCAAGCCGGCCGAGACCGCCGCTGCGTTCGCGGGCGGCTGGTTCCACTCCGGCGACCTGGTGCGACAGGACGAGGAGGGCTACTTCTACGTCGTCGACCGCAAGAAGGACATGATCATCAGCGGCGGCGAGAACATCTACTGCGCCGAGGTGGAGGACGTGCTGGCCGCGCACCCCGGCGTCGCGGAGGTGGCGCTGATCGGGGTCCCCGACGACCGCTGGGGCGAGGCGCCGCTGGCCGTCCTGGCCGCCCGCGACCCCGCCGCGCCGCCCACCGCCGCCGAGCTGACCGCCTGGTGCCGGGACCGCATGGCGCACTACAAGTGCCCGCGGGAGTTCCACGTCGTCGACGCCCTGCCCAGGAACCCCAGCGGCAAGGTGCTGAAGACCGACCTCCGCGCCTCCCACACCCCCTGACCCACGCCGAGTGACAGCTCCCCGCTGGCCCTGACCCGCCTGCGCTGGAGTCAGCTGTCATTCGATGCCAGCGCCGCCCGGATGCGTGCGAGCAGCGGCGCCGGGCGGCGCAGGTCGGCCGCCGTCACGAACAGGACCCGCCACCCGGCCGCCTGCAGCGCCTCGATGCGACGGCGGTCGGCGGCGACCCGGGTGGTGTGCCAGGCACCCTCGTACTCCAGCGCGATTCGGTGGTCCGGCCAGGCGAAGTCGACACGCGCCACGAACCGGCCCTCCACCCGCACGGTGAACTGGGCGAGCGGCGGCAGCAACCCCGCGTCGAGCACGAGCAGTCGCAGCCGCGTCTCCTGCGGTGACCCGGCCTGCCCGTCGGCGCGGTCGGCCGCCGCGCGCGCCCGCCGGCACCCCCGCCCGGCGAGTCCGGCTGCCGCCTGGCGGAGCGCAGCCAGCGTGCTGATGCGCTCCGCCACGCAGCGGTCCAGCAGGACGACGGCCTCCACCGGGTCGAGCCGGCCGGCGAGCTCGAGCGCCGCCGTCTCGGGGGTCGCCACCAGCACCGTGCCCCGGCGGACCGAGCTCGTGCTCGGCAGAGCCCGCCGCCGGACCACGACGCCCGGACAGCTGGGGCGCGGGGCGCCGGGCGCGACCGTGAGCTCGACCGGGTCGTCCACGCCGGCGAGGTCGGTCAGGCCCCACAGCACGGCGGCACTGACCCCGGTCACGACCGCACCGGGAGCCAAGGTCGTGGCGGCGATCCGGGCGAGCAGCGCGTGGTCGACGTCGCAGGCTGCGTCGACGTAGACGTCCGGGAACACCCGCCGCCACGCCGGCCCGCGCAGCTCCCCCGCGGTGAGCAGGCCCCGCGCGACGACGTCGCTGCCGCGGAACCACCGGCCCACCAGGGACGGTGGACGGCGGGGTCGGGGCACCGCCGCAGCGTGCCCGGGATCGGGACGGCGCGGGCGGGGCCTGTGGACAACCGTCGAGTGACAGCTCAGCGTCGCCCGCGGCCAGTGCAGACCGCGTTGAGCTGCCACTCGATGGGGGCTACTCGCCGCGCCAGACGGGGGCGCGCTTCTCGGCGAACGCGCGGGCGCCCTCCTGCGCGTCGGCGGAGCGGAAGACGGCGTCGGTGACGGTGACCTGGTGGTCCAGCAGCTCGCGGTCGGTCCAGCGGACGGCGCCGGCCACCAGCTGCTTGGTCGCCCGCAGCGCCAACGGCCCGTTCACCACGATCCGGCCGGCCAGCTCGCGGGCGCCGGCCAATGCGCCGCCGGGCTCGGTGAGGACGTTGACCAGGCCGAACCGGTGCGCCTCCTCGGCGCCCATCGGGTCACCGGTCAGCGCCAACTCCATGGCCCGCTGGTAGGGCAGCGTCTTGGGCAGCCGCAGCACGCCGCCGCCGGCCGCGACCAGCGAGCGCTTGACCTCGGGGATGCCGAACCTGGCCTCGCGCGAGGCCACCACCAGGTCGCAGGACAGCACCAGCTCGAACCCGCCGGCCAGCGCCCAGCCCTCGACCGCGGCGATCAGCGGCTTGGCCGGCGGTGCCTCGGTCAGCCCGGCGAACCCGCGGCCGGGCAGGGACGGGCGCTCGCCCCGGGAGAAGGCCCTGAGGTCCATCCCGGCGCAGAACACCCCGCCCGCCCCGGTGAGCACCATGACGGAGACGTCGTCCCGGGCGTCGAAGTCGTCGACGGCGGCAGCCAGCGCCTCCGTCGTCGCGAGGTCGACGGCGTTCTTCGCCTCGGGGCGGTTGAGGGTGATGGTGCCGACCCCGTCGGTCACCTCGGTCAGCACCGTGTCCGTCATGACGCCATGTCTGCCAGGTGCGACCCGGGCAGTCAACCCTGACCGTCAGGACGCCGGCGACAGCTCCCGCTCGATGTCGGCCAGGCTGCGGTTCTTGGTCTCCGGCACGGCCTTCACCACGTAGACCAGGGACAGCACGGTGATCACCGCGTACAGGCCGAAGGTGGCCGTCTCCCCGATCGCGGCGATGATCGACAGGTAGCTGACCGCGACGACGAAGTTGGCCACCCAGTTGGCCATCGTCGCCACCGAGGAGGCCCGGCCGCGCACCGCCAGCGGGAAGATCTCGCTGATCAGCAGCCAGACCACCGGGCCCAGGCTGACGGCGAAGGAGCCGACGTAGAAGGCCAGCACCACGGTGGTGGCGATCGCCCCCGCGCCGGCGATGTCGAACAGGAACGCGATCGCCAGGCCGGCCAGGCCCAGCACCATCCCGCTCATGCCCCAGATGAGCAGGGCCCGGCGACCGACCCGGTCGATGACCTTGATCGCCACGATCGTCATGACCACGTTGGTCAGGCCGACGACCAGCAGGGCCAGCAGCGCGGCCTGCGAGCCCAGGCCGGCGTTCTCCAGCACGGTCGGGGCGAAGTAGATGACGGTGTTCACACCGGTGATCTGCTGGACGATCGCCAGCGTCACGCCCAGCACCAGCGCCGGGCGCAGCTTCGGGGCGAGCAGGGAACGCTTCGCACCCTTCTCCTCCTCGGTGGCGGTGCCGCGGATGTCGTCGATCTCCTCGGTGATGGCGTCCTCGGAGTCGCGCAGCGTGCGCAGCACGTCGCGGGCCTCGTCGACCCGGCCCTGCCGGACCAGCCACGCCGGGCTCTCGGGCTCCCGGACCATGCCCAGGCCGAGGACGACGGCCGGCGCGAGCGCGAGGCCGACGCTGATCCGCCAGTCACCGCTGCCGGCGAGGAAGTAGGCGACGAGCTGGGAGACCAGGATGCCGATGGTCACCGACAGCTGGTTGAGGCTGACCAGGGCCCCGCGCCGCTCGGGCGGGGCGATCTCCCCGATGTAGACGGGGACGACGAAGGACGCCGACCCCACGCCGACGCCGATGAGGAACCGCGACAGCAGCAGCACCCAGAACGCCGGGGCGACGATGGACAGCAGCAGGCCGACCACGAAGACCAGCGAGGTGGCGATGATCGCCTTGCGGCGGCCCAGGGTGTCGGCGACCCGTCCGGCGACCAGGGCCCCGACGGCGGCGCCGACCAGCAGGATCGACACGACCGTGCCCTGCAGGAACGGGGTGTCAAGGGTGAAGTCGTCGCTGATGTTGGGCAGCACACCGCCGATGACGCCGGTGTCGTAGCCGAAGAGGATGCCGCCGACCGCGGTCAGCGCGGCGGCCTTGGTCACCGCGCGCCGGTGGGCGGCGGTGGCCTGGGTGGTGCTCGTCATGGTCGTTCCCGTCTCGTTGCAACTCTCAACCACCGTGCATCGTGCGCCTGGTCAGCGGGTTCGGCGACCGGAGGACCCCAGACGCACGACCGGCCCGGTCCCCCGCGAGGAGGACCGGGCCGGTCGGTCAGCGCGGGGTCAGCGCGCGGTGCGGCGGGCGAGCAGGGTGGTCAGACCGCCGACCACCAGGAAGGCGCCGGCGAGCAGGAGCAGGCTGCTGGCCTCGGTGCCGGTCTGCGCCAGCGCCGCCGGCTGGGCCGGGTGCGCACCGGCGGCCGGGCTGGTCGAGGCGACCGGGTGCGCCGGCGCCACGGGCAGCGGCTGCGGGACCACGCAGGTGCCGACCACGGCGTCGGTCACGCCGACCGAGGCGAAGACCTGGCCGTCGACGAGCAGCGCGAGGCCGGTGAAGCCGTCCAGCGGGACCGTGCCGGTGGCGCTGAGCAGCGGCAGCGTGCCGGCGAGGGTGCCGTCGACGGAGACGACGTCGGCGCTGGCGAGCTCGACCTGCTGGCCCGACGGGCTGGTCCCCACGACCGCGATGCCGTAGGTGCCACCGGCGGTCAGCCCGGAGGCCTCGACGGTGGCGAGCACGGCGTCGGGTGCGGCGCAGTCACGGGCGAGGGCGATGCCGCCCTCGGCGGTGCAGACGTCGGTCAGCGGCTGCACCGGGACCTCGTAGACGTAGACCGCGTCGCTGCCGGGCTGCTGGACCAGCACGCCGACGGTGTCCACGCCCTGGAGCGCGGCCGGGTTCGCGACGACGCCGATGCGCCCGCCGATGACCTCGGCCTGGACGGTCTCGGTGCGGTCGCCCACGGAGAGCTGGACGTCGACCAGGGTGCCCTCGGAGAGGTCGGTGCCGGAGACCACGATGGTGATCTCGCCGAGGCAGCCCTGCTGCGCGGTGGCGGCGCCCGGCGACTGCCCGGGGACGGTCGACGTGGTGGTCGTGGGCGCCGAGGTCGTCGTGGTGGGTGCCGACGTCGTGGTGGGTGCCGACGTCGTGGTCGTGGGCGCCGACGTCGTGGTCGTGGGTGCCGAGGTCGTCGTGGTGGGTGCCGACGTCGTCGTGGTGGGTGCCGAGGTGGTCGTGGGCGGGACCGTCACCTCGGTCGTCGGCGAGGACGACGTCGAGGTCGTGGTGGTGCTGCTCGAGGAGCTGGTCGTGGCCTCGACGCCCCCCGAGGGCTCGGCGACGGCGATGCCGGCCCCGCCCAGGAGCACACCGGCACCGACCATGGCGGCGACCACCGACCGGACTGCGAGATCCCGCACGGGACCACCTCTCGTCGGCCCCTCGCGGGGCGCGGATCAGGGCCGCGGCGGCCCACTGGTGACGGAACGTGTCAGCACAGCGGCGGCACAGCCACCCGAATCGGCGCCGTTCCGGTGCAGTCCGGCGCAGGCTTCACCCGGTCGGTCGCGAGTCGTGACCCTCCGTGGTGGACGGCTGACCGCCGTCCGGGGCCGGTGTCGACGCACGGTGTGACGTGGAGCACGCTGGCCGGGGTGAGCGACCTGTGGCCCACCGGCGTCCCCCGCAGCCTCGACTACCCGACCGCCCCCGTGGGCTCGCTGCTGCGCGCAGCGGTCCGCCGGTGGGGCGACCGAACGGCGTTCGTGCACCACGGCACCGAGCTGTCCTTCACCGAGCTGGGCCGGCGGGCGCACGCGGTGGCCGCCGGGCTGGCCGAGCGCGGGGTGGGCCCGGGCGACGTGGTCGCGGTGCACCTGCCCAACTGCTTGCAGTACCCGCCGGTCTACTACGGCGTCCTGCTCGCCGGCGCGACCTTCTCCCCCACCAACCCGCTGCTCACGCCGGCGGAGCTCGCCCACCAGCTGGCCGACTCGGGCGCCCGGGCGCTGATCACCTGGGATGCGTGCCTGCCGGCGGTGCGGGCCGCGCTCGGGGACACCGCGGTGCGCACCGTCGTCGTCACCGGTCCCGCCCAGATCGCCGACCCGACCGCACCGGTCGAGCTGCCCGAGGGCGGTGTCGACCTGGCCGACCTGCTGGCCGCCGACCCCTCCGACGCCCACCGCGACGCCGACCTCGACCCGGCGACCGCACTGGCCCACCTGGCCTACACCGGCGGGACCACCGGGGTGAGCAAGGGCGTGGAGCTGCCGCACCGGCAGGTGGTCACCAACGTGCTGCAGTCCGGCTGCTGGGCCTCGGGCTCGCTCCCCGCCCGGGACGCCGAGGGCGACGTCACCCTCGACCAGGTCGGCGACCCCGACGAGTACCCGACCCGGCTGGGCACCGGCTGCGCGATCAACCTGACGCCGTGGTTCCACGCCATGGGCGTGATCGGCTACCTCAACGGCCAGGTGCTCAGCGGAGCCACCGTGGTCATCCACGACCGGTTCGACCCGGTCGCCTACGTCCGGGACGCCGAGGCGTACCGGGTCACCTCGATCGGCGGCGCCCCGCCGGTGTTCGCCGCGCTGCTGCAGGTGCCCGGCATCGCCGACGCCGACCTGTCCAGCGTGCGGGGCCTGTCCAGCGGGGCCGCGCCGCTCGCCGTCCCCCTCATCGAGCGGCTGACCGCGCTGTTCCCCGGCGCCGTCATCGGCGAGGGCTACGGGCTGACCGAGGTGACCATGCAGGCCACCGGCAACCCCGTCGCCCGGTCCGCGGTGCGCAAGGCCGGCACGGTCGGCCTCCCGGTCCCCGACACCGAGATCAGCATCCGGGCGCTGGACACCGGCGAGGAGCTGCCGGCCGGCGAGCGCGGCGAGGTGTGCATCCGCGGCCCGCAGGTGATGCGCGGCTACGCCGGCCGGCCCGAGGCCACCGCGCAGTCGATCGACGCCGAGGGCTGGTTCCACTCCGGCGACGTCGGCGTGCTCGACGAGGACGGCTACCTGGCCGTCGTCGACCGCACCAAGGACATGCTGCTGCACAAGGGCTACAACGTCTTCCCGCGCGAGCTCGAGGAGATCCTGGTCGGCGTCCCCGGGGTGGCCGGCGTTGCGGTGGTGGGCCGGCCCGACCCGGTCGCCGGGGAGCTGCCGGTGGCCTACGTGGTGCGGCGGTCCGACGAGGCCGGGGCGGCGCTGACCGAGGAGTCGGTGATGGCCGCGGTCAACGACCGGGTGACGCCGTACAAGCGGGTGCGCGCCGTCGTCTTCACCGACGCCATCCCGGTCTCCCCGGCGGGCAAGGTGCTCAAGCGGGTGCTGGCCGACCGCGAGCGCGAGGCGGCGGGCTGACCCGGAAGGGGTGTCCGGCCGGTCCGCTGACCTGCGGCTGCGTACTGTCCCAGCCGTGATCCCCGCATGCTGAGCGACCACGGCGGTGTGCAGCTCGCGCACACCGAGCAGTCCCCGTTCCGGCAGGTCGGCAAGCGGGTCGTCATCGCCACGGTCGTGCTCGTGGCCACCGTGCTCATCGTCTACTTCGACCGCAGCGGCTACCGGGACAACAACGGTGGCGAGCTGTCGCTGCTGGACGCGACCTACTACGCCACGGTCAGCCTCTCGACCACCGGCTACGGCGACATCACCCCGGTGACGCCCAGTGCCCGGCTGGTCAACATCCTGCTCATCACGCCGCTGCGCGTGCTCTTCCTGCTCATCCTCATCGGGACCACGCTGGAGGCGCTCACCGCGCGCTCCCGCGAGGAGTTCCGGGTCCGTCGTTGGAGGTCCTCCGTGCGCCAGCACGTCGTCGTGTGCGGCTACGGCACCAAGGGCCGCAGCGCCATCCGCGCCCTCATCGCCGCCGGCACCGACAAGGAGCACATCGTCGTCGTCGACCCCAGCCCCGCGGCGATCGACGAGGCCAACTCCATCGGCCTGACCGGCATCGTCGGCGACGCCGGCCGCGCCGACGTGCTGCGCCGCACCTCCATCGAGAAGGCCCGCGCGGTGGTGGTGGCCGCCAACCGCGACGACACCGCCGTCCTCATCACCCTCACCGTTCGACAGCTCTCGCCGACGGTGCCGATCACCGCGTCGGTGCGCGAGGAGGAGAACGCGAGCCTGCTGCGCCAGTCCGGCGCCGACTCGGTCATCACCTCCTCCTCCACCTCCGGGCGGCTGCTCGGCCTGGCCACCGACGCCCCGCGCGTGGTCGCCGCGGTCGAGGACCTGCTGACCGCCGGGCACGGCCTGGACCTGGCCCAGCGCACGGTGACCAGCGCCGAGGTCGGCATGGGGGCCCGGCAGCTGCGCGACGTGGTGCTGTCGGTGACCCGGGGCGGGCGCACCCTGCGCTTCGACGACCCCGCGATCGGCACCCTGCAGAGCGAGGACGTGCTGGTCGTCGTCCGCTCCAACAGCTGACCTCAGCGCAGCCGGTCGGCCAGCAGCTGCACCAGGTGCCGGGCGGGCAGCCCGGCCAGGTCGCGCACCTGGGTGCGGCAGGAGAACCCGTCGGCCAGCAGCGCCCGGTCGGGGTGCTCGGCGGCCCGCGCGAGGACGCCGTCGCGCGCGATCGCGACGGACACGTCGTGGTGCCCGCGCTCCATCCCGAAGCTGCCGGCGAGCCCGCAGCAGCCGGTCGACTCCACGACGTCGTGCCCCATCCGGTCCAGCAGCGCCCGGTCGGCGTCGAAGCCGAGCACCGCGTGGTGGTGGCAGTGCGGCTGCACCAGCAGCCGCTCCCCCGCCCCGGCCGGCGGGGTCCAGTCCAGCTCGGTGAGCAGCTCGGCGACGGTGCGGACGGCGGCGGCCACCGCCGCGGCCCGCGGGTCGTCCGGCAGGAGCTCCACCAGGTCCGAGCGCAGCGTCGCGGTGCAGCTGGGCTCCAGGCCGACCACCACCCGCCCGGCCTGCACGTGCGGCTCCAGGACGGCGAGGGTGCGCCGCATCCGGGTGCGGGCGGCGGTGAGCTGGCCAGTGGTGACCAGGGTCAGCCCGCAGCAGGCGCCGGGCTCGGCGACCACGACGTCGCAGCCGGCCGCCTCCAGCACCGCGACCGCGTCGCGGGCGACCGCGGGCTCGAGGCCGTCGGAGAAGGAGTCCACCCACAGCAGCACCGGCGTGCCGGTGCCGGTGGGCCGGCGGTGCGTGCGGGCGGTGCGGGTCCACCGGAAGGGCCGCAGCGGCAGGTCGGGCAGCGACCGGCGGGGGTCGGCGCCCATCGCCCGCAGCGCCGACCGGCGCAGCGGCCCCACCCGGGCGGCGGCGCGCAGCGGGGCGGCGAACGGGGCGGCCAGCCGCAGCCACCGCGGCAGCCGGCCGAAGGTGTAGTGCGTGCGCGGGCGGACCCGGCCGGCGTAGGTGCGGTGCAGGGTCTCGGCCTTGTAGGTGGCCATGTCGGTGCCGGTCGGGCAGTCGGCGGCGCACGCCTTGCAGCTCAGGCAGAGGTCCAGCGCCTCGTGCACCTCGGGTGCCGCCCAGCCGCCGTCGACCCCGCCGGCCAGCATCTCCTGCAGCGCGCGGGCCCGGCCGCGGGTCGAGTCCTGCTCCTCCCGGGTGGCCAGGTACGAGGGGCACATGAAGGCGCCCTGCCCGCGCAGGTCGGCCCGGCAGGCACCGACGCCGGTGCACCGGTGCAGCGCCGCGGTGACGTCGCCGCCGTCCGCGGCGAAGGCGAACCCGTCGGCGGCCACGACCGGCAGGGCGTGCGGGCGGCGCAGGTCGGCGTCCAGCGGCGCGGGCCGGACGACGACGCCGGGGTTCATCCGGTCGTCCGGGTCCAGCAGGCCCTTGAACCGGGCCATCGCGGTCAGCGCGTCGGCGGAGTACATGGTGCGCAGCAGCTCGGAGCGGGCCCGGCCGTCGCCGTGCTCGCCGGACAGCGACCCGCCGTGCGAGGTGGCCAGGTCGGCCGCCCGCTCCAGGAACCGCCGCATCGGGGCGCCGCCGGTGTGCAGCGGGAAGTCGATGCGCACGTGCACGCAGCCGTCGCCGAAGTGGCCGTAGGCCAGCCCGGTGACGTCCTCGTCGGCCATCAGCGCCTCGAGGCCGCGCAGGTAGTCGCCCAGCCGCTCCGGCGGCACCGCCGAGTCCTCCCACCCGGGCCAGGCCTGGGTGCCGGCGGGCGTGCGCCCGGCCAGGCCCGCCCCGTCGGCCCGGATCTGCCACAGCCGGGTGGCCGCGGGGCCGGCGGGCAGCACCCGGACGTCGCGGGCGGCGGAGGCGGCGGCGAACCGGTGCGCGGCCTCGACCGCCTCCTCCCCGGTCTCCCCGCCGAGCTCGGCCATCAGCCAACCGCCGCCGTCGGGCAGGTCGGGCACGCTGCCGTGCGCCCGGCGGACGACGTCCACCAGCCGGGCGTCCAGGCCCTCCAGCGCCAGCGGCGCCAGCGGCAGCAGCGCCGGGACGTCGTCGGCGGCCGCGGCCATGTCGGGGTAGGCCAGCACCGCCAGCGCGGGGGCCGGCGCACGCGGCACCAGCCGGACGACGGCCTCCAGCAGCACCCCGCAGGTGCCCTCGGTGCCCACCAGCGCGGCGGCCAGCGACGAGCCGTTCTCCGGCAGCAGGTGCTCCAGCGAGTAGCCCGAGATCTGCCGGGCGAAGCGGCCGAACTCCGTGCGGACGACGCCGAGGTGGTCGCGGACGAACCCGGCCAGCCCGGGGACGGCGTCCAGCGCACCGGGGCCCGACCCGGCGGTGAGCACCCGGCCGTCGCCGGTGAGCCAGGTCAGCTCGACGACGTTGTCGGCGGTGCGGCCGTAGGACAGCCCGTGCGGGCCGCAGGCGTTGTTGCCGATCAGCCCGCCGAGGGTGGCGCGCGAGGCGGTGGAGGGGTCGGGGCCGAAGCGCAGGCCGTGCGGCGCGGCGGCGGCCTGCAGGTCGGTCAGCACGACGCCGGGCTGCACGGTGGCGGTGCGGGCCTCCGGGTCGACGGCGAGCACCCGGTCCAGGTGGCGGGAGAGGTCGAGGACCAGGCCGGGGCCGATGGCGTTGCCGGCGCAGGAGGTGCCGCCGCCGCGCGGGGTGACCGGGACGCCGTGCGCGGCGGCCAGCGCGACGGCGTCGACGACGTCGGCCCGGGTGCGGGGCTGCACGACCGCACGTGGCGGCACCCGGTAGTTGGACGCGTCGGTGGAGAAGACAGCGCGGGCCAGGCCGTCGGTGCGGGCGAGGTCGCCGAACCGGGCCCGCAGGTCGTCCTCGAAGCCCGGCACGCCCCCGATCATCCCCCGGCGAGCACCCACAGCCGGGTCGGCTCCGAGCGGCCGCGCAGCACGACCTCCTCGCCGGCCACCCAGTGCTCCCGCTCGCCCGCGGTGGCGGCCTGCACGGCGGCGTCGCTGGCCACCGCTCGGCCGGTGTGGTCCTTGGCCAGCTCGGTGAGGCGGGCCGCGGTGTTCACCGCGTCGCCGATGACGGTGTACTCCGAGCGGCTGTCCGCCCCGATCTGGCCGGCGACGACGTCGCCCCAGGCCACCCCGACGCCGACGTCGACCTCGCCGGCCTCGGCGACCGCGGTGCAGATCGCCCGGGCCGCCCGCAGCGCGGCACCGGCGGCGTCGGGCAGCGGCTGGGGCGCGCCGAACACGCACAGCGCGGCGTCGCCCTCGAACTTGTTGACCAGCCCGCCCTCGGCGGAGGTGGCGTCCACGACCACGGCGAAGAACCGGTTGAGCAGGCCGACCATCTCCTGCGGGCCCAGCCGCTCGGCCAGCCCGGTGGAGCCGGCGACGTCGACGAACAGCGCGGCCACGGTGCGGGTCTCCCCGCCCAGCTCGACGCCGTCGGACAGCGCGCGGGCGGCGACGTCGGCGCCGACGTGCCGGCCGAACAGGTCGCGCAGCCGCTCCCGCTCGGCCAGGCCGCTGGCCATGGTGTTCACCCCGTTCTGCAGCAGCCCGATCTCCCCGGCGTCGTCGACGACGACCCGGACGTCGGTCTCGCCCTCGCCGATCCGCTGCACCGCCCGGCGCAGCTCGCGCAGCGGCGAGCCCACGCCGCGGGCGACCAGCAGGGTGGCGAGCAGGCCGACGACGAGCGCGACGCCGGGCAGGAACAGCGCGGTGAACCGGCCCGGCGTGCCCTGCCCGGTGGGGTCGAGGACCAGCAGGATCAGGCCGAGCATCGGCACGCCGCTGGTCAGGCCCCAGGTCAGCAGCAGGCGCCGGCGGACGCTGAGGGTGCGCGGCTGGTCGGGGGGCTGGGCGGCCAGCGCGCGGGCGGTGACGTGCCGGGCGGCGCGGGCGACCAGCAGGTAGGTGACGCCGGCGGTGACCACGCCGCCGAGGACGACGGAGATGCCGATCCGCAGCCCCACCAGTGCCTGGGGGTAGACCGCCGCCGACACCACGCCCAGCCCGACCGCGGCCACCGCCCACACCCAGGCCACCAGCCGGGCGACGTCGCCGGGCAGCCGCAGCGCGAGCAGCACCTCCTCGGGCGTCGGGGTGCGGCCGGTCCACAGCCAGCGGTTGGTGCGGCGGTGCTTGTGCAGGCCGAGGACGACGCCGACCGGGATGGCCAGCAGCAGGTAGCCCGCGCCGACGATGCCGGTGACCAGCCGGCCGGTCGGGGACTCCACGTCGCTGCCGCCGTTGACGCCCAGCAGCAGCACGGTCACCACGCCCGCGCCGACGACGTTGGCCGCCACCACCAGCAGCGCGATGCCGGGGGCGACGACGCGGTCGGCGGGCACCACCCGGCGGATGCCCGGGACGACGACGCGCAGCAGGGCCGGGGGCAGGGCGCGCGCGCTCCGCAGCACGGTGGTGATCACGCAGCCCTCACAGCACGGGTCAACGAGCGACCGGGCCCGGGGACACTGCGCACCGGCCCACGGTGCCCGGCGCGGGCCCGGCGCACCAGCCGACCCGCCCCGCCCGGGTGGCTCCCGGCGCGCGCGATCGGCCGGTGTGGACGACGCTGGCACCGGTGACCGACGGGAACCGGAACTCGACCGAACGCGACAGCGGCACCGCGCTGAAGCGGGCCGTCAGTGGCAAGCTGCTCTTCGTCTTCGTGCTCGGCGACGTCCTGGGGGCCGGCATCTACGCGCTCATCGGCGAGGTCGCCGGCGAGGTGGGCGGCGCGGTCTGGGTGCCGCTGCTGGTCGCGCTGGGCCTGGCGATGCTCACCGCGGCGTCCTACGCCGAGCTGGTGACCAAGTACCCGAGGGCCGGCGGCGCGGCGGTGTTCGCCGAGCGTGCCTTCGGCGTCCCCGTGCTGTCGTTCCTGGTCGGGTTCTGCATGCTCGCCGCCGGGGTGACCAGCGCGGCCGGGCTCGCGCTGGCGTTCAGCGGCGACTACCTGACGGCGTTCCTCGACGTCCCCGCCGTCCCGGCCGCGGTGGTCTTCCTGGTGCTCGTCGGGCTGCTCAACGCCCGCGGCATCCAGGAGTCGATGCGGGCCAACCTGGTGATGACCTGCGTCGAGGTGTCCGGGCTGGTGCTGGTCGTCGTCCTCGGCGCGGTGGTGCTGGGCCGGGGGGACGGCGACCCGGGCCGGGTCGTGGAGTTCCCCGACGGGGTGTCCGCCGGCAGCGCGGTGCTCGCCGCGGCGGTGCTGGCCTACTACTCCTTCGTCGGGTTCGAGACCTCGGCGAACATGGCCGAGGAGGTCCGCGACGTGCGGCGGGTCTACCCGCGGGCGCTGTTCGGCGCACTGCTGGCCGCCGGCGCGGTCTACGTGCTGGTCGGCCTGGCCGCCTCGGTGGTGCTGGCCCCCGACGAGCTCGCGGCGTCGTCCGGGCCGCTGCTGGCGGTGGTCCAGGCCAGCGGGGTCGGCATCCCCGACCAGGTGTTCTCCGCGATCGCGCTGGTGGCCGTCGCCAACGGTGCCCTGCTGACGATGATCATGGCCAGCCGGCTGGTCTACGGCCTGGCCGAGGAGCGCCTGCTGCCGTCCGCGCTGGGCCGGGTGCTGCCGGTCCGGCGCACCCCGTGGGTGGCGATCGTGGCCACCACGCTGGTGGCGATCGGGCTGACCCTGACCGGGGACCTGGCCACGCTGGCGACCACCGTCGTCCTGCTGCTGCTGTTCGTGTTCCTGTCCACCAACGTGTCGGTGCTGGTGCTGCGCCGCGACCGGGTCGACCACGACCACTTCCGCGCCCCGGTCGTGCTGCCGGTGCTGGCGATCGCCTCCTGCGTGCTGCTGCTGTGGCAGCAGGAGGCCGGCACCTGGCTGCGCGCGGCGATCATGCTCGCCGTCGGCGTCGTGCTGTACCTGCTGGCCCGCGTGACGCGCACCTCTACCGCGGAGCGGCCCGGGCGGTGAGGATGGGTCATGGCGATACAGCACCCCACGCCGGTCGACATCGCGCTGATGGCCGGGCGGGCCGGCTACGTGCTCAAGGCCAACGACCGCGGCCGCTTCACCGTCGCCTCGCCGACGCTCTACCCGCACATGTGGAGCTGGGACGCCGGGTTCGTCGCGCTGGGCATCGCCACCGTCTCGGTGCCGCGGGCGCTGGACGAGCTGCGCACGCTGCTCACCGGGCAGTGGGCGACGGGGATGATCCCGCACATCCTGTTCCACTCCCCCAGCGACTACTTCCCCGACCCGGACCGCTGGCGCACCCAGGTCGCGGCCGCGCGGCCCGCCGGGGTGCTGACCAGCGGGATCACCCAGCCGCCGATCCACGTCATCGCGCTGTCGCGGATCCTGCACGACGCCCGCCGCCGGGGCGGGGGCGACCAGGAGCTGTGCGAGCGGTTCGTGCTCGACACCTTCCCGCAGTGGCTGGCCTGGCACCGCTACCTGGCCACCGCGCGCGACCCGCACGCGCACGGCCTGGTGGAGATCCACCACGGCTGGGAGTCCGGCATGGACGACTCCCCGCGCTGGGACGCCCCCTACTCCCGGGTGGTGCCCGGCCCGGTGCCGCCGTTCGTGCGCCGGGACCTCGCGCACGTGTCCGACCCCTCCCAGCGGCCCAGCGACGCCGAGTACGCCCGCTACCTGTGGCTGGTCGAGCAGAAGGTGCGGGCCCGCTACGACGACGCCGCCTACCGGGCGACCGGCGACTTCGTGGTCGGCGACGTGCTGGTCTCGGCGCTGCTGGCCGCGGCCTCGGACCTGCTGGCCGACATGGGCGCCGAGCTCGGCGCCGACCCGGCCGGCATCGAGGAGTCCCGGGCCATCGCCCGCCGGTTCCGCACCGGCGTGCTGCGCACGGTCGACCCGGCCACCGACCTGGCCCGCGACCTGGACCTGCGGACGGGTGACTTCCTGGCGGTCGACTCCGCGGCCGGCTTCGCACCGTTGGTGTGCGGCGGCGACGACGCGCTGCTGCGCCGCCAGCGCGACCTGCTGCTGGGCCCCCGCTGGTGCGGCCACTCGCGGCTGCGCTGGCCCGTCGTCCCCTCGGTCTCCCCGGCCTCGCCGGCGTTCCGGGAGCGCACCTACTGGCGCGGGCCGCAGTGGCCGGTGCTCAACTGGCTGATGGCGTGGGCGCTGAACCGGTCCGGCGAGCAGGAGGCGGCCAACGCGCTGCGGCTGGCCGGGCTGGCGCAGCTGGTCGACTGCGACTTCGCCGAGTACTACGAGCCGCTGACCGGCGAGCAGCTCGGGTCGCGGGACCAGTCGTGGACGGCGGCGATCGCGCTGGACTTCCTGGCCGCCCGCCGCCCCGGCCGGCGCAAGCGCGTCCGCCTGCTGACGTCGGAGCTCCCCGCCGTCACCCCGGCCGGCCCCAGCCCGATGTGAGTCGAGGCGGTATCCCGGCGGCCGGACACCGCTGGATGTCACATCGAGCGGGCGAGGTGCTCCTCGATCGCGTCGGTCAGCGGGCCCAGGACCGCCGGCGGGAGCGCGTGGCCCATGCCGGGCACCGTGACCACCCGGGCGTTCCCCAGCGCGCCGGCCAGCAGCTGGGCGTTCGGCGGCGGGTAGGCGGGGTCGGCCGGCGCCTCGACCACCAGTACGGGCACCCGGACCGCGGCCAGCTCCGCACCCCGGGCCAGGCCGCCCTGGTCGGCGACGGCGTGCGGGGTCGCCGGCAGCAACCCGCCGGAGTGCGCGGCCACCCGCTGCTCGAGCGCCACCCACTCGGCGGGGTCGACGTCCAGCTGGTCGCCGTTCAGCCGGGCCCAGTGCTCCGCCCGCCAGGCCAGCTCCGCCTCGTCGTCGCGCGGTTCGGCCATGGTCGCCCAGAAGGCCAGCAGGTCGTCGGCCGGCGGCGGCGCGGGCTCACCGGCGGCACCGCCCAGCGGCCCGGTGCAGAACAGCGTCGCGCTGTGCAGCCGGTCGGGGTGGTCGAGCAGCAGCAGCTGGGTCAGCAGCCCGCCCATCGACATGCCGACGACGTGCGCGCGGTCGACGCCGAGCCCGTCGAGCACGCCGACCGCGTCGGTGGCCAGGTCGCGCAGGGCGTACGTCGTGCCCCGCGTCGAGCGGCCGGTGTCGCGGTGGTCGTAGCGCACCACCCGGTACGACGCCGCCAGCCGGTCGACCAGCTCGTCGGGCCACACCAGCCCGGACGACGCCGCCCCCATCACCAGCAGGACGGCGGGCGCACCCGGGTCCCCCCGTTCCTCGACCCACAGCTGGACCCCGTCGGCGACCTGCACCATGCGTTCCACGGGGCCCGACCGTGCCAGACGGCCGGGCCCCCGCGCGACCGGGTTACGGCACCTCGCTGGCCAGCAGCTCCCCCAGGTTGGCGTCGACGGCGTCCAGGTAGGTCTGCTCGAAGCCGAACAGGCCGAAGTGGCCGGCGATGCTCGGCAGCACCCGCACCTGCGCGCCCGGGACCAGCTCGGCCTCCCGGCGGCAGTCGCGCGGCGGGAAGAACATGTCCTCGTCGATGGGCATGACGAAGGTCCGCGCGGTGACCCGCCCGAGCGCCGCAGCCAGGTCGCCGCCGGTGTGCCGGGCGACGTCGCCGCGCTGCCACTTCCAGCCCATGGTCAGCAGCGCGTTGGGGTCCATCGCGCCGAACACCGCGCGGGTGAACCGCTCCTGGAACTCGGTGAAGGTGTCCCAGCTGGTGTCGGGCAGCTCGATGCCCCTCCAGAAGCCCGAGCGCCAAAACTCCGTCGACAGGCCCATGATCGCCCAGATGTCGGCGTGCCGGGCCAGCCCGGCGGCGACCTCGGTGTGGCTGGTGTACTCCCCGCCGTTCCACCCGGGGTCGGAGGTGATGGCGTCCATCAGCGTCTGGGTGAAGAGGAAGTCGTGCGGGGTGTTCTGCGCGGTGCCGGCGATCGGGGCGGCCCGCTGCACGGCGTCGGGGTAGCGCACCGCCCACTCGTAGACCTGCTGCGCGCCCATCGACCCGCCGACGACCAGCGCCCACCGGTCGATGCCGAACAGCTCCTGCGCCAGCTGCCGCTGCGCCCGGACGTCGTCCCCGATCCTGACCTTCGGGAACCGCGACATCGCGATGGCGGGGTCGTCGGTGGTGTGCGGTGACGTCGAGAGCCCGTTGCCGATCTGGTTCACCACGACGATGAAGTACTTCGCCGGGTCCAGCGCCCGCCCCTCCCCGATGTAGACCTGCCACCAGGTGGCGTGGGTGCCGCTGAACCAGGTCGGGACCAGGATCGCGTTGTCCTTGGCCTCGTTCAGCTCGCCGTAGGTGGCGTACGCGAGCTGGAGGTCGGGGATGGTGCCGCCCTCCTCCAGGTCGAAGGACCCCAGGGAGTGCAGCTGGTAGGGGCCCTGCACCTCGGGTGCGTAGAACGGGTTCTCGATCACGGGCAGCTCCTCGTCGAGCCGGGTGGGATGGGGCCACCCTGACGCACGACCGGGCCCCCGTCACCCCCGCATCGGGCAGGATCGTCGGCATGCCACGCCCGCTGCCGACGCTGCCCACCACCGTCGTCGGGAGCCTGCCCCAGCCCGACTGGCTGATCGACCGCGACCGGCTGGGCCACCAGTTCCCGCCGCGGGTGCGCGCCGCCGAGCTGTGGCGGATCCCCGCCGAGCGGCTGGCCGAGGCGCAGGACGACGCCACCCTGGTCACCGTCCGCGCCCAGGAGGAGGCCGGCCTGGACATCGTCGGGGACGGCGAGGTGCGGCGGGAGTCCTACTCCAACCACTTCGCCACCGCGCTCGAGGGCATCGACCTGGACCACCCGGGGACGGTGCGCAACCGCTCCGGCCTGGACATCCCGGTCCCCCGCGTGGTCGGCCCGATCACCCGGCCGCGGCCGGTGCAGGCCGACGACGTCCGGTTCCTGCGGGCGCACACCAACCGCGCCGTCAAGATCACCGTGCCGGGGCCGTTCACCATGGCGCAGCAGGCCCAGGACGACCACTACGGCGACGACCGCGAGCTGGCGCTGGCCTACGCCGACGTCGTCCGGGCCGAGATCGCCGACCTGTTCGCCGCCGGGGCCGACGTCGTCCAGCTGGACGAGCCGTGGCTGCAGGCCCGGCCCGAGGTGGCCCGCCGGTACGGCGTCGAGGCGCTGAACCGGGCCCTGGAGGGCGCCGCGGGCACCACGCACGTGCACCTGTGCTTCGGCTACGCCGCGATGGTGGCGCAGCGCCCCGACGGCTACTCCTTCCTGCCCGAGCTCGCCGACGTGGCCTGCGACGCGGTGTCGGTGGAGACCGCGCAGTCCCACATGGACCCGGCGACGCTGGAGCCGCTGCGCGGGAAGGGCATCGCCCTGGGCGTGCTGGACCTCTCGACGCCCGAGGTCGAGACGCCGGTGCAGGTGGCCGACCGGGTGCGCCGGGCGCTGGGCCACGTGGACGTCGCGAAGCTGGTGCTCTCCAGCGACTGCGGGCTGAAGTACCTGCCGCGGGAGTCCGCTGCGGGCAAGATGCGCGCCCTGGCGATGGCCGCCGAGCTGGTGCGCGGGGAGCTCTAGGCGGCCTGGGCCAGCGCGACGTCCAGCGAGCGGACGGCGCCGTCGGGGTCGACCCGGGCGAGGGCGAAGGCGGCGACCACCAACGAGGTGCAGGTGTCGGCGAGCTCGGCGGGGTCGCGGTCGGGGAACCGGGCCCGCACGCCGCGCTCGAACGCCGTCCGCAGCTCGCCCCGGTAGCCGGCCACGACGGCGCGCACCGCGGCGTCCCCGCCGATCGGCGCGGTCGCGGTGTTGACCAGCAGGCACCCCTGCCCGGCTCCGCCCGGGTCGACGGCGGCGATCGCCGCGCGCAGGCCGGACAGGTACTCGACCAGGGCGTCGGGGGCGACGTCGGGACCGGTGAGGACAGCGAGGCGCGGGCGCACCACCTCGTCGAGGTAGCTCTGCACGGCGGCGTCGAACAGGCCTCGCTTGCTGCCGAAGGCGTGGTAGATGCTCGACCGGTTCAGCCCGGTCGCGCGCTCGAGGTCGGGGACCGCCGCCCCCTCGAACCCCTGGGCCCAGAACACCCCGCGCGCCGCGCGGACGGCGTCGGCGGTGACGTAGGCCTGCGGTCGCGGCATCGTTCCTCCTCGTTCTGGACCAGCCGTTGCAAATCTACGCCGGGTGGCGTTACGGTGCAACGGTCAGTTCACAACCGGGAGGTCGGGATGGTCGTCGCAGGGTTGGTGCTGGCGGGCGTGGCCGCAGCGATCCACCTGTACATCTTCGTGCTCGAGGCCCTCGCCTGGACCGGCGCGAAGGCCCGGGCCACCTTCGGCACCACCCCCGAGCAGGCCCGCGAGACCCGCTCGATGGCGTTCAACCAGGGCTTCTACAACCTGTTCCTGGCCGTCGAGATCGCCGCCGGCGTCGTCGTCGTCCTGGCCGCCGGTGCCACCGCCGTCGGTGCCACGCTGGTGTTCGTCGGCGCCGGCTCGATGGTCGCCGCGGGCCTGGTCCTGCTGCTGTCCGACCGGTCCAGGACCCGCCCGGCCCTCATCCAGCTCACCCCTCCCCTGCTCGGCATCGCGCTCCTCGCGGCCGGGCTCGCCCTCTAGCAAGGAGATCAACATGGTCGACAGCACCCAGATCCAGCTCGCCCGCCGTCCGCAGGGCTGGCCGACGCACGAGGACTTCGCCACCGTCACCGTCGCCTACGGCGACCTCGCCCCCGGCCAGGTCCGGGTGCGCAACGAGTTCCTCTCCGTCGACCCCTACATGCGCGGCCGGATGAACGACGTGAAGAGCTACATCCCGCCCTTCGCCCTCGGCGAGACGATGACCGGCGGCGCCGTCGGCCGGGTCGAGGAGTCCACCTCCGACGCCCACCCGGTCGGCTCGCTCGTGCTGCACAACTTCGGCTGGCGCGACGTCGTCCAGGAGGACGCCCGCGGCTTCCGCGTCGTGCAGGAGGTCCCCGGCGCCCCCCACTCCCTGCACCTCGGCGTCCTCGGCCTCACCGGCATGACCGCCTACGTCGGCCTGACCGCGATCGCGCAGCTGCAGGAGGGCGACACCGTCTTCGTGTCCGGCGCGGCCGGTGCGGTGGGTTCCGCGGTCGGGCAGATCGCGAAGCTGCTCGGCGCCGGGCGGGTCGTCGGCTCGGCCGGGTCGCCCGAGAAGGTCGCCCTGCTGACCGGGAAGTACGGCTACGACGCCGGCTTCGACTACAAGGCGGGCCCCGTGCTCGACCAGCTGCGCGAGGCCGCCCCGGACGGCATCGACGTCTACTTCGACAACGTCGGGGGCGACCACCTCGAGGCCGCGCTCGCGGTCCTCAACGACGGCGGCCGGGCCGCGATGTGCGGTGCGATCAGCGGCTACAACGCCGAGCAGGCGCCCCCCGGGCCGCGCAACATGATGAACGTCGTCAAGGCCGGGCTGACGCTCAAGGGCTTCACGCTGGGCAACTACGGCCACCTCGCACCGGAGTTCCGCGAGCACATGACCGGCTGGTTCGCCGACGGCCGCATCGCCTGGGACGAGACCGTGGTGGAGGGCATCGACCACGCCGTCGACGCCTTCCTCGGCCTGATGCGCGGCGAGAACACCGGCAAGATGGTGGTGAAGGTCTAGCCCCGGTCCTCCGGCAGCTCGGCGAAGGCCCGCTGCGCCCCCCGGTACCAGTCCATGGACTTCTTGGGGTGGCGCCAGCGGGCCTTCATCGCGTCCCGGGCCTCCTGGTGGGTCGCGTCGCCGGCCGCCTCGCGCTCCTTCAGGTGCTGGTCCTGGGCGTTGATGACGGCGTTCGCGTCCTCGCCGCGGTGCGGGTGGTCGCAGGGCCCGCCCAGCTGGGCGCAGGTCATGGTCTTCATCGGTGCTCCTCGGTCGTGGTGGTGTCCTGCTCCTCTGACGACGGCGGGGCCGCCGGTGTGACCGACCGGCGCCGCACGGCGGCCAGCACGTCCACGGCGGCCCGGAACACGATGCCGGTGACCCGGCCCTGCGCCACGGTGAAGTCGAAGACGACCTTCGCCTCGCCGCGGTGGTACCAGGCGTAGCCGGGCCGGCCGTCGACCAGCACGGGCAGCGCGGCGTGCGCGCTGCCGTCGAAGAACGCGGCGACGGCGTCGCGGCCCTCGATCCGCTCCGGGGTGCCGGCCTGCAGCGCGGCGGCGTCGGCGGTGACCCCGGCCCCGGGCGCCAGCAGCTCCAGCAGCCGGGCCAGGTCTCCCCCGCGGGCGGCGGCCATGAACGCGTCGACCACCTCCCAGGCGGCCAGCCGGTCCCCGGGCACGGGCTGGGCGATGCGCGCCCGGGCCCGCGAGGCGAGCTTGCGGGCCGCGGCCGGGGTGGTGTCCAGGACCGCGGCGACGGTGTCGAAGGCGAACCCGAAGCTGTCGTGCAGCACGAAGGCCACCCGCTCCCGCGGCGGCAGCCGGTCGAGCACCACCTGCAGCGCGACGCCGACGGTGTCGGCCAGGACGACGTCCTCGGCCGGGTCGGGTGCGGTGCCCGGCAGCTCGACGTCCTCGACCGGCACCGGCGTGCGGGCCCGGAGCCGGTCCAGGCACAGCCGGGTGGTCACCGTGGTCAGCCAGGCCGGCAGGTCGTCGATGCCGGTCGCGGTGCGGTCCAGCCGCAGCCACGCCTGCTGGACGACGTCCTCGGCCTCGCCCCGGTCGCCCAGCACGCGGGCGGCCAGCGCCGTCAGCCGTGGACGCTCCGCCTCGAACTCCTCGATCATGCGCACACCCTCCTGACGACCCGGCCCGATCGGATGTGACCGTCTCGGAATCGTCGCCCGGATGCGGTAGACACCACGCCGTGGATCACCCGGCCGACAGCCATGACCTCATCCGCGTCCTCGGCGCCCGCGAGAACAACCTCAAGGACGTCGACGTCGAGATCCCCAAGCGGCGCCTCACGGTGTTCACCGGCGTCTCGGGCTCGGGCAAGAGCTCCCTGGTGTTCGCCACCATCGCCGCGGAGTCCCAGCGGCTGATCAACGAGACCTACCCGGCGTTCCTGCAGGGCTTCATGCCCTCCCAGGCCCGCCCCGACGTCGACGTCCTCGACGGCCTGACCACCGCGATCATCGTCGACCAGGAGCGGATGGGCGCCAACCCGCGCTCCACCCTGGGCACCGCCACCGACGTCAACGCGCTGCTGCGCATCCTGTTCTCCAAGATCGGCACCCCGCACGTGGGATCCGCGCAGGCCTTCTCCTTCAACACCGCCACCGTCAGCGGCAAGGGCGGGCTGACCGTGGAGAAGGGCGACCCCGAGGCGGGGACCAAGGTCGAGCGCAAGGAGTTCCGCGTGCAGGGCGGCATGTGCGCCCGCTGCGAGGGCCGCGGCTCGGTCACCGACTTCGACCGCAGCGCGCTCTACGACGACACCAAGTCGATCAACGAGGGCGCGCTGACCATCCCCGGCTGGTCGATGGACGGCTGGCAGGGCCGCATCCTGCGCGGGTGCGGGCTCTTCGACTGCGACACCCCGATCCGCGACCTGCCCGAGCGCGAGCTGCGCGCGCTGCTGTACCAGGACGCCACCAAGATCAAGGTCGAGGGCATCAACCTGACCTTCCTGGGGATCATCCCGCAGATCCAGAAGTCGTTCCTCTCCAAGGACGTCGACGCGATGCAGCCGCACATCCGCGCCTTCGTCGAGCGGGCAGTCACCTTCACCACCTGCCCCGACTGCGACGGCACCCGGCTCAACGAGACCGCCCGCAGCTCGCGGATCAACGGGAAGAACATCGCCGAGCTGTGCCAGATGCAGATCAGCGACCTGGCGTCGTGGGTCCGCCGGCTCGAGGAGCCCTCCGTCGCTCCCCTGCTGGCCGGGCTGCGCGACACCCTCGACGCGTTCACCGACATCGGGCTGGGCTACCTGTCGCTGGACCGCCCGGCCGGCACGCTGTCCGGCGGCGAGGCCCAGCGCACCAAGCTCATCCGCCACCTGGGGTCCTCCCTCACCGACGTCACCTACGTCTTCGACGAGCCCACCATCGGCCTGCACCCGCACGACATCGGCAAGATGAACACCCTGCTGCTGCAGCTGCGGGACAAGGGCAACACGGTGCTGGTCGTCGAGCACAAGCCCGAGACGATCGCGATCGCCGACCACGTCGTCGACATCGGGCCGCGCGCGGGCACCGCCGGCGGCGAGGTGGTCTACGAGGGGTCGCTGGAGGGGCTGCGGGCCAGCGGCACCCTCACCGGCGCGCACCTGGACGACCGCGCCCGGCTCAAGGACGCCGTCCGCACCCCGACCGGGGTGCTGGAGGTGCGCGGGGCCGCCACGCACAACCTGCAGGACGTGGACGTCGACGTCCCGCTCGGCGTGCTGGTCGTCGTCACCGGGGTGGCCGGTTCGGGCAAGAGCTCGCTGGTGCACGGGTCGATCAGCGGCCGCGAGGGCGTGGTCAGCATCGACCAGAGCGCCATCAAGGGGTCGCGGCGCAGCAACCCGGCCACCTACACCGGCCTGCTGGAGCCGGTGCGCAAGGCGTTCGCCAAGGCCAACGGGGTCAAGCCGGCCCTGTTCAGCGCCAACTCCGAGGGCGCCTGCCCCTCCTGCAACGGCGCCGGCGTGATCATCACCGAGATCCCCACGATGGGCACCGTCTCGACCCCGTGCGAGGAGTGCGAGGGCAAGCGGTTCCAGGCCGCGGTGCTGGAGTACCGCCTGGGCGGCAAGAACATCGCCGAGGTGCTCGCGCTGCCGGTCAGCGAGGCGCTCGAGTACTTCGGCGACGGCGAGGCGAAGACCCCGGCCGCGCAGAAGATCCTGGCGCGGATGGTCGACGTCGGGCTGGGCTACCTGACCCTCGGCCAGCCGCTGAACACGCTGTCCGGCGGCGAGCGGCAACGGCTCAAGCTGGCCAGCCAGATGGGCGAGGGCGGCACGGTCTACGTGCTCGACGAGCCCACCACCGGGCTGCACCTGGCCGACGTCGACCAGCTGCTCGGCCTGCTCGACCGCCTCGTCGACTCGGGGAAGTCGGTGGTCGTCATCGAGCACCACCAGGCGGTGATGGCGCACGCCGACGCGATCATCGACATCGGCCCGGGCGCCGGCCACGACGGCGGCCGGGTGGTCTTCCAGGGCACCCCGGCGCAGCTGGTCGCCGACCGTTCCACCCTCACCGGCCAGCACCTCGCCGAGTACGTCGGCGCCTGACCGAGGGCGGACGCAGCAGAGCCCGGGCGGTCCGAGGACCGTCCGGGCTCTGCTCTGCCAGGGGTGGTGCAGTGATGTGGAGGTGGCGGGAATCGAACCCGCGTCCTTCGACGCGCGACCAGGGCTTCTCCGAGCGCAGTCCGCTGTGTCCCTGCTCGACCTTCCCGATCCCACGAACAGGTCGGGACGACAGGCCCAGTCGCTGTGGGGTGTCCCGTGCCGGTCCGCGACCGACCAGCACGGTGAGTCATCTAGCTGATGCCAGGATCCGGGCCGATGACAGAACCCGGGCTGACAGACTCACTCCGGCTGCTTACGCAGCGAGAGCGAAGTCGCGCTGACTGGAGTCGGCGCTTGTGTGTTTTCCAACGCGTGGTTAACGAGCTCATCGTTGGCTTCCTCGGCTCGCTTCCCCTGGTGACCCGACCGAAGTCGAGACCAATCACCCCCTGTGCAGTTGTGCTGGTCGATCCTACGCCTAGATCCAGTCGCGGCGCTTGAAGATCACGTACAGGGTCAGGCTCGTCGCCAGCATCAGGCCGAGCGCGAAGGGGTAGCCGAAGACCCAGGTCAGCTCCGGCATGTGGTCGAAGTTCATCCCGTACACCCCGCCGATCAGGGACGGGGCGAAGAGGATGGCCGCCCACGCGGAGATCTTCTTGACCTCCTCCCCCTGCGCGATGGAGGCCTCCGACAGCGTCTTCATCTCCTCGTTCTGCCGCTGCGCCACCAGCGTGGCGTTGACGGTGAGGATGTCGCGCAGCTGCGAGCGGAAGCCGTCGACCCGCTCGTTGATGCCGGTGACGTGGTCGGCGACGTCGCGCAGGTAGGCCCGCAGCTCCTCGTCGACGCCGTACTTCTCGAACCCGGCCGCGATGGCCGCGCAGATCCCCGACAGCGGCGCGGTGGCCCGCTGCACGTCGAGGACCTCCTGCGACAGCTCGTAGATCCGCCGCGACACCCGCGGGTCCCCGCGGAACACCTCGAGCTCGATCTCGTCGATGTCCTTGTCCAGCCCGGCCAGCACCGGCAGGTACCCGTCGACGACGGCGTCCAGGATCGCGTAGAGCACCGACTCGCTGCCCTTGGCCAGCAGCTCCGGGTCGCTCTCGAGCCGGCGGCGCACCCGGGCGAGGTCCGGGGACTCCGCGTGCCGGATGGTGATGACGAAGTCCCGCCCGAGGAACAGGTGCAGCTCCCCGAACTCGACCTCCTCGCGCGCGTCGAGGTACCGGGCGGCCTTGAGGACGACGAACAGCGTCTCCCCGTACCGCTCGAACTTCGGCCGCTGGTGGGCGTGGATGGCGTCCTCGACCGCGAGCTCGGGCAGGTCGAACAGCTCGGCGAGCTCACCGACCTGCCGCGGCTCGGGCCGGTAGAGGCCCAGCCAGGCCAGCCGGCTGTCGGTGAACCCGTCGGCCAGCTGCAGCAGCGTGCGGCTCTCGGCCGGGGACTCGGCGGTGGCCACCCGCTTGCCGTTGCTGTAGACGGCGTTGTCGATGACCTTCGGCGCGCGGCCGGGCAGCTCGAGCCGGGTCGCCGGCTCGGGGGCGAGCCCGTTCGGCCGGGGCCTGCGGGCGAGGGTGGTCAGCGCGGTGAGCGGGGCGGTGAGCTGGGGACGGCGGCGGTCGGCCACGGCGGGCTCCCTGGGGGTCGAGCGGTTCGGGGCACCGGAGGAGGTCCCGCTCGCACCACGCGCAGGTGGTCAGGCGGCGGGGACCTCGGGACTACTCGGGGGTTCGCTGCGCACCGCGGCACCTCCTGGTCGACGGGCCCGCCGTCCGGGCCGTCGTCCATGGTGACACGCCCGGACGCGCCGATCACGTGCAGCAGCGGTCGGTGCGGTGAACACCACCCGCCCGGAGCAGTCCACCGGGCCACGGTGGACCGCTCGGACCGGCCCGCGGCCGGTCCACCCTGGACGCCGTGACCCACCCGCCCGTGCTCTCCCCGCTCCAGCAGCTGCGCACCGGCCGGTTGCCCCGGCGCCTGGTGCAGCTGTACGCCGGCCTGGTGCTCTACGGCTTCTCCATGGCCCTGGTGCTGCGCGCCGACCTCGGCCTGGACCCGTGGGACGTGCTGCACCAGGGCCTGGCCGAGCAGCTGGGCTGGTCCTTCGGCACGGTGACCATCGTGGTCGGCGCGCTGGTGCTGCTGCTGTGGATCCCGCTGCGGCAGTGGCCCGGGCTGGGCACGGTGAGCAACGTCGTCGTCATCGGCCTCGCGGTGGACGCGGGCCTGGCGGTGCTGCCCCCGGTGGACCCCCTGCCGCTGCGGATCGGCCTGCTCGTCGCCGGCGTCGTGCTCAACGGCCTGGCCGGGGCGACCTACCTGGCCAGCGCGTTCGGCGCCGGCCCGCGCGACGGCCTGATGACCGGCCTGGTGGCCCGCACCGGGCGCAGCGTCCGGCTGGTGCGCACCTGCCTGGAGCTGACAGTCCTGGCCGTCGGCCTGCTGCTGGGCGGCACGGTCGGGGTCGGCACGGTGCTCTACGCGGTGGCCATCGGCCCGCTGGTGCAGCTGTTCCTGCCGCTGGTCGCCGTCCGCCTCCCCGCCCGGGAGGGGGATCCGGAACCCGCCGGGCTCAAGGCGGGCTGACCGCGGGCCGACCAGGAGGGGGACCGCCCCCGTCCCGAGGACCCCGTGACCGCCACCCTGGCCCCTCCCCCGGCGCCGTCCGCCGAGCCGCCGCGCCGCCCTGTGCTGCGCCGATGGCGGTGGCTGCTGCTGGGTGGCGCACTGCCGTTCGTGCTGGTCGCGCTCGCCCGGTCCACCCGGTTCGCCGAGGGCGACACCTACTGGCAGGTCACCACCGGTGCCGAGATCCTGCAGCGCGGCACCACCTGGCTGGTGGAGGACGACAGCTGGGACGCCGCCGGCACGCCGTGGCACCCCAACTCCTGGCTCTACGACGTGCTCGTGGAGCGGGCGTGGGCGCTGGGCGGCTGGGCCGGCCTGGGGTGGTGGACGGTGCTCACCGTCTCCGCGGTCGGGCTGGCCGTGGCGCTGGTCGGGCGGGGACTGGGCGCGTCGACCCCCGTGCTGACGGTGGTGTCCACCGTCGCCGTCGTCCCGCTCGTGGTGTGGCTCTCGGCCCGGCCGCAGACGGTCAGCTACGCCCTGGTCGTGCTGGTCGTCGGCCTGGCCGCGCGGGTGCTCGGTGCCCGCGGCGTGGCCCGGCCGGCCGCCGGGTGCCTCGCCCTCGTCGCCCTGACCGCGCTGTGGGTGAACCTGCACCTGGCCGCGCTCGGCGGGCCGGCCGCGGTCGGCGCCGGCGCGGGTCTGGCCCTGCTGGCCGGTCCCGGCCGCGCGCTGCTGCGCGACCGCAGCACGCTGCCCGCGGCCCTCGCCGCGCTCGCCCGGGCGGGCGCCGTGGTGGCCGGCGTCGGCCTGGGCTGCCTGCTCAGCCCGCTGGGCACCGGCATCCTCGCCGCCGCCGGGCACACCGCCGGCGCGTCGGTGGAGCTCATCGACGAGTGGGCGCCGCTGTGGCGGGCCAAGGGCTACCTGGTGCTGACCTGGGCCGTGGCGCTGGTGTCCCTGCTGGTCCTGGTCGCGGCCTGGGGCCGGTCGGCCCGCACGGGCGGCACGCCGTCCTGGTTGCCGTACTGGGTCGGCGCCACCGCCGCGCTGGTGGTCGGCGGGCTGACCGCCGCCCGGTTCTCCCCGATGGCGCTGCTGGTCGCGCTGCCGGCCGTGGCCGCGGTGGTCCCGCTGCTGCGGCCGGTCCGGCTGCCGTGGCTGGTGTCCCGGCTCGCGCTGGCGCTGCCGGTCGCCGTCGGCGTCGCGGTGCTCAGCGTGGCGGTCACCGAGCTGCCGCAGTTCGGCCGTCCCGGCCCGCTGTTCCCGTCCGCGGCCACGGTCGCCGCCGTCCCCGACGGCTGCCGGGTGCTCAACGAGTACGACGAGGGCGGCCTGCTCACCCTCCTGCGCGGGGCGGACGGCGTGCTCGTCTCCGCCGACGGCCGCAACGACGTCTACGGCATGGACACCCTGGTGTGGACCGAGCAGCTGATGCGCGGGCACGACGGCGCGCTGGCCGCCCTGGAGGAGCACGGCGTCGGCTGCCTGCTGCTCGAGCCCGACCGTCCCCTGGTCGCCCAGGCGGTGGCCGCCGGCTGGCGGGTCACCGCCCGGGACGACGTCCGGGTCCTGCTGGTCGCCCGCTAGCCGGCCGCGCCGTCGACCGAGGCGACCTCGCCCTCCGGCGGGGGCACCTGCAGCGCGACGAGGAACCGGCTGACCATGGCGTAGCCGCCGATGGTCACCATCAGCTCGACGATCTCCCGCTCGCTGAACTCCGCGCGCACCTGCTGGAAGAGCAGGTCGGGGATCTCGACGCCGAAGGTCGAGGTGTCGGCGAGCTCGAGCACCAGGTTCTGCCGGTAGTCGAAGTGCTGGTTGGGGTCCATGTCGTACAGCGCGTCGATCTGCGCGTCGGTGACCCCGGCGCGGCGGGCGGCCTCCTTGTGCGCCACCCACTCGAAGGCCGCGTTGTTGAGCACCGCGACCCGCAGGATGGCCAGCTCGCGCAGGTCGGCGGACAGCGAGGACTTGTGCCGCAGCGCACCGAGCAGCTCGTTCCAGCCGTCGGCCACCGGCGGGCTGTGCAGCAGCAGCTTGTCCAGCGACGACAGCTCGCCGCCTCGGCGGGCCGCCATGCGCTGCGCGACCGGCTCGGCGTCCGCCCCGATCTCGGGGAAGGGCAGCCGGGCCGGCTGGGTGGACTCGTGCCGGGCGCCGCTCACCGCGAGCCCCCCGCCAGGACGCCGGCGGGGTAGGCGCCACCGGCCACCAGGGTGCGGGCCATGCCCTTGGCCAGCTCCACCACCCGCCCGGTGCGGTCGGCCCCCAGGTGCTCGAAGGGCTGCACGCTCAGCATGTCCGTCGCCTCCTCCACGGCCCCGCGCAGGGCCACGCCGTCCTCGGTCAGGCCGTGCTCGTCGAGCAGGCCCCGTTCGGTGAGCCGCGCCTGCGCCGCGCTCCACTCCTCGTCGGACCAGCCGCGGGTGCGCTGCGCCGCCTCGACGGTGAAGCCGCGGCCGGTCGCGGTGTGGCTGACCAGCGCCTCCAGGCCACCCAGCCCGTGCTGCTGCAGCGCCATGAGGTGGCCGTCGCCGCGGTGCTCGCGCAGCAGGGTGGCGGCGTGCCACAGCCGGCCGACCGGGTCGGCGGGCCAGGGCACGTCGGCGTGGCCGGCGTAGAGCGGCCGCGCCTCGGGGGTCAGCGCCGTGCATGCCTCGGCGAGCAGGTCGCCGAGCTCGACGACCTGCTCGGTCGGGGTGTCTGCGAGCAGCCGGGTCAGCGAGGCGGTCGCGCTCGCCCAGCGGGCGGCGACGACGGCGTCGGGGGAGGCGAGTGTCCAGCAGCGCGGGACGTGCCGGGCCACCAGCGACGGGGAGAAGTTGTAGAACGTGGCGACGACGACGCCCGGGCCCACCGCGCCCATCGGGGCGGCGCGGCCGGCGAAGTAGGCCATCCGCCCGGGCCGCAGGCCGGTGGCGGCCAGGTGCTCCTCGTGCTCGGGCGAGAAGTAGTGGTGCGAGTGCAGCGGCTCCAGCGACCGGTGCGCGCGCGCCGCCAGCCGGGCGTCCACACCGGGGGGTGTGAGCTGATCCACAGTGACCATGCCCGGACCCTACTGGTCGGTCAGCCCCGCGCAGGCACCTGCACCGACCACGACACCTCGGTGCGCTGCACCGCGAACCCCATCGCCGCGTACAGGCCCTGCGCCTCGCTGGTGTTGTCGGTGTCCACCTGCAGCGAGGCGGTGTCGCAGCCGGCGTCGGCGGCGGCGTGCAGGGCGGTCGCGATGAGGGCCTTGGCCAGCCCCCGGCCCCGCGCGGCGGGCACGACGCCGATCTGGCCGTAGTAGGCGTCGACCCTCCCCGTCGCGGCGGTGTCGGCCTCGTGCACGTAGGCGAGCACGTAGCCCAGCACCGCGCCGCTCTCGACCGCGAGCACCGAGAGGTCGGGCCGGAAGGCGCGCTGGCCGGTGAACATCGACTCCCACGAGGTGCGGTCGCGCTCGCTGGAGCCGTAGTGGTCGGTGAAGGCGGCGTTGTGCGCCAGCCGCACCTCCTCGTCGCGGGGCCAGTCGAAGGGCTGCAGGTCGACCCCGGCGACCTCGCGCCGGTCGGGCAGGCCGGTCAGCGGGCGGCTCATCGAGGCGAACCAGCGCACCGCCTCGAACCCGGCCCGCCGCAGCAGGCCCTCCAGCCCGGCGACGGAGGCCAGCCCCAGCACGGTCAGCCGGGCCGGGGCGGCGGGCTGCCGCTCGGCGTGCACCTGCCGGCCGCGCTGCACCTGCCAGTCCAGCAGCGCCCGGCCGATGCCCTCGCCGCGCCGGTCGGGGTGCACGGCGCCGTCCAGGTGCACGCCGTAGGCGTCGCGGAAGGTGGGCGGGGCGACCACGGCCCCGACGGCGACGACGTCGGGGCCGTCGAGGACCACCCGGGTGTCGCGGTCGGTCTCCACGAAGGGGGCGAACCAGTACTCGGCGAGGTCGTCGGCGTCCCAGTGGTGGCCGGTGTCGTCGACCCGCTCGGCGGCGGCGTACAGCTGCGCGACCGCGGGGAGGTCCTCCCGGGTCAGCGGGCGGTCGGTGAGTCCGGCGGGGAAGGGCACCCCGGCGACCCTACTCAGAGCCCGAACAGCGCCGAGGCGTTGCGCCACAGCACCGCGCGCAGCCACTCCTCCCCCAGGCCCAGCCGGTGCAGCGCGGCCAGCTGGTGGGCGTAGGGGTAGGGGATGGAGGGGAAGTCGCTGCCCAGCAGCACCTTGCCGCCCAGCGCGGCCAGCCGCGGCAGCAGGTCCCGCGGGAAGGGCATCAGCCGCTCGGTGAAGTCGGTGGCGAACATCGTGGTGTCCAGCCGGACGCCGTCGTAGGTCTCGGCCAGGGTCAGGAACTCGGCGTACTCCGGCATGCCCAGGTGGGCGATCGCCAGCTGCAGGCCCGGGTGGCGCTGCAGCAGCCCCTGCATCGGCGCCGGCCCGGTGTGCTCCCCCGCCAGCGGACCGGACCCGCAGTGGATGACCACCGGGGTGCCGGTCTCCTCCAGCCGGGCCCACACCGGCTCCAGCAGCCGGTCGCGCGGGTCGAAGGACCCGACCTGCACGTGCACCTTGAACACCCGCGCGCCGCCGTCGAGGGCCTCGGGCACGTAGTGCGCGGCCTCGGGCTCGGGGAAGAACGTGGCCGACGGGATGACCTGCGGGTGCTGGTGGGCGAACTCCCGCGACCAGTCGTTGAGCCCCGCGGCCATGCCCGGCCGGTGCGGGTAGTTCAGCGCCGAGAACGCCCGGACGCCGAGGTGGTCGAGCCGGGCCAGCCGCTCCTCCACCGAGCCGCGGTAGGTGATCGGCCACTCTGCGCCGTAGTGCGTCCCGGCCTGGTCGAAGTACGCCCAGACCGCGGCCTGCACCCGCTCGGGCATGAAGTGCACGTGCACGTCGGCGAGCCCGGGCAGGCCGAGCTCGCCGACGAACCTCGGGACGTCGGCGTCGTCGACCGGCGGCGGCACCGTCATCCCGGCGTCCGTCATCGCAGGGTGACGACGACCTTGCCGCGGACGTGCCCGGCCGCGACCAGCTCCTGCGCCTGCGCGGTGCGCTCCAGCGGGAAGGCCTTGGCGACCGGCACGCGCAGCTGGCCGTCGTCGGCCAGGCGGGCCAGCTCCTCGAGGTCGTGCGGGTCGGGCCGGACGAACACGTACTGCCCGCCCAGGTCGTTGACCGCGGGGTCGACGACGGAGGCGATGCGGGAGGGGTCGCGCACCTGGTCGGGCGCGTCGGCCAGGGTGGCCCCGCCGACGAGGTCCAGGACGGCGTCCACCGGCTCGGACAGCTGCTCGCTCAGCGGGCCGTCGGCGTAGTCGAACACCTCCGCGCACCCGGCGTCCCGCAGGAAGCCGTGGTTCTTCGCGCTCGACGTGCCGATGACGTGCGCGCCCAGCGCGACCGCGATCTGCACCGCGTTGAAGCCGACGCCGCCCGAGGCCCGGTGCACCAGCACGCGGTCGCCCTCGCCGACGTCGAGCGCCTCGGTGAGCGCCTGGTAGGCGGTGAGCCCGGCCAGCGGCAGGGCGCCGGCCTCGGCGAAGGACAGCGACCGCGGCTTGTGCGCCACGCACCGCTGCGGCGCGGCGACGTACTCCGCGCAGGTGCCCAGGCCGACGTCGTCCCGCCGCACGTAGCCGAACACCTCGTCGCCCGGGGCGACCGAGGTCACCGCGGGGCCCACCTGCTCCACCACGCCGGAGACGTCCCAGCCGGGCACGACCGGGAAGTGGTGCGGGAACGCCCCGGCGAGCCCGCCGGAGCGGATGGCCATGTCGACCGGGTTGACGCCGGCGGCGTGCACCCGGACCAGGACGGTGTCCGGCCCGACCGGCGGGACCGGCAGGTCCTCGCGCAGCTGCAGGACGTCGACGTCGCCGAAGCGGTCGTAGGCGATGCCCCTCATCAGCCCGGGCATCAGCGGCGGCCCTTCACGTAGCGGCCGAAGGCGCGTTCCATCTCGCGGCGGCTGTCGCGCTCGGCGAGGTCCTGGCGCTTGTCGTAGGTCTTCTTGCCCTTGGCCAGCGCGAGGGTGGCCTTGGCGCGGCCGTCCTTGAAGTACAGGTCGAGCGGGACGAGCGTCAGCCCGCCCTCCTTGGTCTTGCCGATGAGCTTCTCGATCTCGGCGCGGTGCATGAGGATCTTCCGCTTGCGCCGGGGCGTGTGGTTGGTCCAGGTGCCCTCGGTGTACTCGGGGATGTGCACGTGGTGCAGCCACACCTCGCCGTCCTCGACCATGGCGAAGCCGTCGACCAGCGAGGCACGACCCTGGCGCAGGCTCTTGACCTCGGTGCCGGTCAGCACCAGGCCGACCTCGTAGGTGTCGAGGATCGAGTAGTCGTGCCGCGCCTTCTTGTTCTGGGCGATGAACTTGCGCCCCTGTTCGCGTGGCATGGGGCCCAGGTTAGTGGGCCCCCGCCACCCGGATCCCGGCTACAGCCGGACGTACAGGCGCAGCGTCACGTAGGCCGCGATCGCGGCCAGGCCCACGCCGGCGGCGGCGATGATCGGGCTGATGGTGGCGATGACGCCCCAGTCGACCGGCGGGATGATCCCGGCGCGGATCGGCCCGGCGAGGGTGCGGTCGATGAACAGCACCTTGGTCAGCACCAGGCCCACCGTGGCCAGCACCGCGCCCAGGAACCCGGCCAGCGCCGCCTCCAGGATGAACGGCAGCTGGGTGTACCAGCGGGAGGCGCCGACCAGCCGCATGATGTTGGTCTCGTTGCGCCGGTTGAAGGCCGCGAGCTGGATCGTGTTGGAGATGAGCAGCAACGCGGCCAGGGCCTGCACGACGGCCACCGCGATCGTCGCGTTGCGTGCCCCGTTGAGCAGGCTGAACAGGCGGTCGAGGAAGTCGCCCTCGTCGCGCACCTGGTCCACGCCGTTCTCGCCGTTCGGGAACTCCGCGGCGATCACCGAGTAGCGCTCGGGGTTGACCAGCTCGACCCGGAAGCTCTCCGGCAGCGCGTTCGGGTCGGTGTTCTCGACCAGCGCGGGCTGCTGGGAGAACTGCTCGGTGAACCGCTGGTAGGCCTCGGCCTTGGACTCGTAGATGTAGTTCGCGACCTCGGGCGAGGCGTCCAGCTCGGCGGCGATCGCCTCGCGCTGCTGGTCGGTCACGTCGTCGGTCAGGTAGATCGAGACCTGGACCTTGTCGTAGTAGATCGCCCGCATGTCGCTGATCATGTTGGCGATGACCAGGCCGGTGCCCATGAGCGCCAGCGAGATGCCGGTCGTCAGGATCATGGCGACCGTCATGGTCAGGTTCCGACGCAGCCCGGTGGCCACCTCGGAGAGGACGAAGTTGACGCGCATGGGTTCCTTCGGGAAGTCGGGGGTCGGTCAGCGACCGACGCCGTAGACGCCGCGGGACTGGTCGCGCGACACCTGGCCGTCGTTGAGCTCGATCACGCGGCGGCGCATCGAGTCGACGATGTGGTAGTCGTGCGTGGCCATCACCACGGTGGTGCCGGTGCGGTTGATGCGCTCCAGCAGCAGCATGATGCCCTGGCTGGTCTCGGGGTCCAGGTTGCCGGTGGGCTCGTCGGCGAGCAGCACCAGGGGGCGGTTGACGAACGCGCGGGCGATGGCCACGCGCTGCTGCTCGCCACCGGAGAGCTCGTTAGGCAGCCGCTCGGCCTTGCCCTCCAGGCCCACCATCTCCAGCACCTCGGGCACGACCCGGCGGATGGTCCGCTGGGGCTTGTTGATCACCTCGAGGGCGAAGGCGACGTTCTCGGCCACGGTGCGGTTGCGCAGCAGCCGGAAGTCCTGGAAGACGCAGCCCATCGTGCGGCGCAGCTTGGGCACCTGCCACTTGCTCATGGTGTTCAAGGTCTTGTCGTTGACCTTGATCGTGCCCTTGGTCGGGTTGTCCTCCTTCAGCAGCAGCCGCAGGAAGGTGGACTTGCCCGAACCGGACGAGCCGATGAGGAAGACGAACTCGCCCTTGTCGATCTCCATGGAGACGTCGTCCAGGGCCGGCCGCGGGGACGTCGGGTAGACCTTGGTGACGTGTTGCAGTTCGATCACGGGAGATGACCGTACCCGCCGAAGCTGGTCATCCTGGTCGGCTCGCCGTGTCTCACACCGCGTCCGCGGTGGCCTCCTGCTCCTTGCGCCACCGGATGCCGGCCTCGATGAAGGCGTCGAGGTCGCCGTCGAGGACGTTGCCGGGGTTGCCGCTCTCGGTCTCGGTCCGCAGGTCCTTGACCATCTGGTACGGGTGCAGGACGTAGGAGCGCATCTGGTTGCCCCAGCTGCTGCCCTCGCCCTTGAGCGCGTCCAGCTCGGCCTTCTGCTCGGCCTGGCGGACCACCAGCAGGCGGGCCTGCAGCACCCGCAGCGCCGCGGCGCGGTTCTGGATCTGGGACTTCTCGTTCTGGCAGGACACCACGATGCCGGTGGGGATGTGGGTCAGCCGGACGGCGGAGTCGGTGGTGTTCACCGACTGGCCACCGGGGCCCGAGGAGCGGAAGACGTCGACCCGGATCTCGTTCTCGGGGATGTCCACGTGGTCGGTCTGCTCGACCACCGGCAGCACCTCGACGCCGGCGAAGGAGGTCTGCCGGCGGCCCTGGTTGTCGAAGGGCGAGATGCGCACCAGCCGGTGGGTGCCCTGCTCGACCGACAGCGTGCCGTAGGCGTAGGGCTGCTTGACCGCGAAGGTGGCCGACTTGATGCCGGCCTCCTCGGCGTAGGAGGTGTCGTAGACCTCGGTCGGGTAGCCCTTCCGCTCGGCCCAGCGCAGGTACATGCGCAGCAGCATCTCGGCGAAGTCGGCGGCGTCGACGCCCCCGGCCTCCGACCGGATGGTCACCAGGGCCTCGCGGCTGTCGTACTCACCGGACAGCAGGGTGCGGACCTCGAGCTCCTCGATCGACTTCTGCAGGCTGTCGACCTCGCGCTCGGCCTCGGCGCGGGTGGCCTCGTCGTCCTCCTCGGCGGCCATCTCCCACAGGACGGCGGCGTCGTCGATGCGACTGCGCAGCTCCTCGACGCGGCGCAGGTCGCCCTGCAGGTAGGACAGCCGGGAGGTGATCTTCTGCGCGGCCTCGACGTCGTCCCACAGGTCGGGCGCGCCGGCCTGCTGCTCGAGGTCGCGGATCTCGTCGCGCAGGTCGTCGAGCTTCATCACGGTCTCGATCGAGGCCAGGGTCCCGTTCAGGTCGTCCAGGCGGGAGGAGAAGTCGGCAGCCACGAGGGTCGAGGGTAGTCGCGCCCGGGGGATCCCCGCGTCAGCCCGCGAGGTGGCCCCACTCGGGCGCGAGCTCGGACCACGGACCGGTCGCGGCCACCCGGCCGCCGTCGAGGACGACGACCCGGTCGGCCAGGGCCAGCGCGGCCCGCTTGGAGCTCGCGCCGACCACCGTGGCGCCCCGCTCGCGCAGCGCGCCCCACAGCTCCAGCTCGGTGCGGGCGTCCAGCGCGGAGGACACGTCGTCGGCGAGCACCAGCTCGGCGCCGGTGGCCAGCGCGCGGGCCAGCGCCAGCCGCTGCACCTGCCCGCCGGACAACCGCACCCCGCGGTGGCCCACGAGCGCGCCGACTCCCCCGGCGTCGGCGACGTCGCGCTCCAGCCGGGCGTCGGCCAGCGCGCCGCCGATCTCGCGGGCGTGGCCGAGGGCGACGTTGTCGGTGATGGTCCCCGAGAGCACCCGCGGCACCTGGGCGACGTGGGCGACCTGGCCGGGTCGCAGGAACAGCTGCGGGTCGCCGACCTCGGTGCCGTTCCAGCGGATGGCGCCCTCGTGGTCGACCAGCCCGGCCAGCGCGGCCAGCAGGCTGGACTTGCCCGAGCCCACCCGGCCGACCAGCAGGGTCAGCGAGCCGGCCGGCACGTCGAGGTCGACCCCGGCCACGCCGACCGTGCCGTCGTCGTGCACGGCGGTGACGTCGTCGAGCTCCAGCCGGCGCAGCGGCACCCGGTCGGCGTCCGGCGGCGGGGGCGCGACCCCGGCGACCAGGTCGACGTCGGGCGGCAGACCGACCAGGTCGTCGCGGCCGGCCAGCGCGGTCGCCTCGCGCAGCCACGCGCCGGCGATCGGCCGCTCGACGACGACCAGCCCGGCGGTGATGCCGTACCAGGCCGCGCCGGACACCGCGGTGGTGACCGTCAGCGCGGTCGCCAGGCCCCAGACGTCGATCAGGTACAGCCCCCAGGCCGCGACGATGCCGACCTGCACCAGGACGACGGCGGTGCCCTCGAGCATCGTGCGGATGCGGGTCTCGCGGACGGTGGCCTGCACCCGGAGGGCGTCCACGGCCTCCAGGTGGCGCTGCACCGGGCCGGTGGCGGCGGCCAGCTTGACCGTGCGCACCGCCTCCAGCGCCGAGGCCAGGGCGCGGCCGAACGCGGCGCGGCGGTCGCCGGCCAGCCGCCCGGCCCGGCCCGCGACGGGGGCACCGAGGAAGGCCACCAGCACCGACCCGACGATGACGCCGCCGGTGATCGCCCCGGCCAGCGGCTGCCCGGTGACCAGCACGGTGAGGGCGGTGACCGCGGCGCCGATGCCGACGTCGACCCACCGGTCGGCCCAGTTCATCAGGCGGTCGGAGTCCAGCGCGCGGGCGGTGACCTCGCCGGCGGGGGTGCGGGCCAGCCGGTGCTGCTCGGTCTGCCCGCGCAGCACGGCCAGCCGCAGCCGCAGCGTCACCGCCGTCCACCACACCGGGTAGACCAGGAACGCCCAGGCGACGAAGACCGTCGAGGCCAGCAGCGAGACCGCCAGCAGCACCGACTGCCCCGTCGGGTCCTCCCCGGCCTGCAGCCCGGCCACCAGGTCGCCCCACAGCGCGCCGGTGAGCACGCCGTAGGTGCCGCACAGCGACGCGGCCAGGAAGGTGAAGGTGCCCACGACGCCCCACCGCGGGTGCGCCAGCAGCACCCGGGCGATGGTCGGGCCCAGCCGCACCCGGGGTGCCGGGGGCGCCGGGCGGGGGTCGCGCCGGTCGGTGCGGGCGACCAGGCCGACGTGCTGCACGGGGGCGGCGGGCGCGGGCGGGGCGTCGACCGCCCCGGCGCTGCCGGCAGCCACCAGCAGGTCGCGGAACGGGCCGATGGTCGAGGCCAGCTCGGCCCGCGGGCCCTGCTGCACCACGCGCCCGCCGTCGAGGACGGCGACGGTGTCGCACCAGCGCGTGGTGCCCAGCCGGTGCGCGACGACGACGCCGGTGCGCCCGGCCAGCAGCCGGCGGGCGGCCCGGGTGACCAGCTCCTCGGTGGTGGGGTCCATCCGGGCGGTGGCCTCGTCGAGCACGACGACCTGCACGTCGCGGACCAGCAGCCGGGCGAAGGCGACAAGCTGCTCCTGCCCCGCGGACAGGGTGACCCCGCGCGGGCCGAGCACGGTGTCCAGGCCGTCGGGCAGCGAGGCCACCCAGCCGTCGATGCCGAGCTCGGCGACGGCGCGCTCGACGTCGGCGCGCGGCAGGTCGGCGAACAGCGTGATGTTCTCGGCGAGGGTGGCGGCCAGCAGCTCGGTGCGCTGGGTGACCACGCCGACGCCGGCCCGCAGCTGCTCGAGGTCCAGCGCCGTGACGTCGACGCCGCCCACGTGCACGGTGCCCGGCGGCGGGTCGACGGCCCGGGAGAGCAGCTTGGCCAGGGTGGACTTGCCGGCGCCGCTGCGGCCGACCAGCGCGCAGGTGGTGCCCACGGGCACCGACCAGTGCGGGACCTGCAGCGTGAAGGGCTCCTGGTGGCCCTCGGTGCGGTAGGAGAAGTCGAGGTCGCGCACCTCGATGCCGGCGCCGGTGAGCGGGGCGCCGCCCTGCGGCTCGGGCTCGGCGGACATCAGGGTGCGGATGCGGGTGAGCGCCCCGATGCCCTCGTGCATCTCGGGCAGGTGGTGGTTCACCTCGTCGAGCCGGCCGACGAAGGTGGTGACCAGCAGCCACAGGGTGACCAGGGTGGCGACGTCGAGCGTGCCGCGGCCGACGAGCGCGATCGCGGCCAGCGCGAGGGCGGCCAGCATGCCGTGCAGCACCAGGCCGCTCCGCAGCGCGACCCGCGCGCCGATCCTGGAGGTGCGGGCGTTGCGCCGCAGGATCTCCGCCGACCGGGTGGCGAACTGGGCGAGCACGTGCGGCTGGCCCAGCGAGGTGCGGACGTCGTCGCGGCCGGCGACGGCCTCCTCCAGCTGGGCGGCGCCGTCGGACCAGGCCTCCTCCTCCACGGTCTTGGACGCGGCCAGCCGCGGGGTGAGCCGGCGGACGGCGGCCAGCACGACCACCGCAGCGAGGGGGAAGGCGATCCAGGCCGGCCACCACACCAGACCGGCGGCGACCCACGCGAGACCGGAACGCAGCACCGCGCGGCCCATCGCCCAGCCGGTGATGCGCAGCAGCGTGGACAGCTGGCGGGTGTCGTCGTCGACGCGGTCGATGAGCTCGCCGACGCCCTGGCCCTCCAGCGTGGTCAGCGGCTGGTGCAGCGCGGCGTCGAGCAGGTCGGCGCGCAGCACGCCCTCGGCCCGGCCGACGGCGGTGGCGAACAGGGTGCGCCCGACCACCTCGGCCAGCGCGGACCCGACGAGCAGCACGGCGAGGACGGCGAGCAGCCGGCCGGTCGGGCCGTCGGCGATGCGGCCGGCCGCGACGGTGCCGAGGGTCTCGGCGACCGCGGCGACGACCGCGAGGACGACGGCCACGGTGCACCCGGGCCCGGCCAGCCGCCGCCAGCCCAGCGGTGCGTGCTCCCGCACCCCGTCCACCCCCGTCGTCCGCGTCGTCCAGCCCTGTCCCCCCGCACGCTACGGACGGGGTCCGACAGCGCGCGCCTGGTTTTCCGCCGGCGGCGGGTCAGCCGGCGAGGGCGGCGCGGCGGCGGCTGCGGGAGCCCAGCCAGCGCGGCAGGTCCTCGGCCGGCATCGGCCGGGCGATGACGAAGCCCTGCGCGTAGGTGCAGCCCAGCGCCGCGACGGTGGCCAGCTGCTCGGGTGTCTCCACGCCCTCCGCGACGCTGCGCATGCCGCACGCGCGGGCCAGGCTGACCACCGTCTCCACCGCGGCGGCGGACTGGCTGGCCTGCTTGTGGCCCGACCCGGCGATGCCCTGCACCAGCGACTTGTCGATCTTGAGGATGCCGGCCGGCATGGAGACGATCTGGCCCAGGCAGGAGAAGCCGCTGCCGAAGTCGTCGATGGACACCTCGATGCCCGACACCCGCAGCTCGGCGAACTGCTCGGCGGCGCGCTCGGGGTCCTCGGCGACGCTGGTCTCGGTCAGCTCCAGCACCAGCCGCTCCGGCCGCAGGCCGCTGGTGGTCAGCGCGCGGGTGACGTCGGAGACCAGGGTGCCCGAGCCCATGTGGGTGGCGCTGATGTTCACCGCGGCGGTCAGCGGCAGACCCATGGCGTCCCAGGCGGCGGCGTCGCGGGCGACGGTGGCCAGCACCCAGCGGGTGAGCTCGTCGACCAGGCCGCTGGCCTCGGCGACCGGGACGAACTCCGACGGCGGCAGCAGCCCGCGCTCGGGGTGCTCCCACCGCACCAGGGCCTCGACACCGGTGACGGTGCGGGTGCGCAGGTGCAGCAGCGGCTGGTAGTGCACGACCATCTGGCCGGCCTCGATGGCGTCGCTGAGCTCGGTGGTCACCCGCAGCCGGCGCTGCGCGCTGGCCCGCAGGTCGTCGGAGAACGCGGTGACGGTGTTGCGGCCGGCGGCCTTGGCGGCGTACTTGGCCAGGTCGGCGTCGCGCACCAGGTCGGCGGCGGTGTGCGTGCCGGCGTCGGCGACCGCGACGCCGATGCTGGCGGTCAGCGGCACCATCGCGCCGGCGAGGGCGAACGGCTCGGTGAACGCCGCGCGGCAGCGCTCGGCGAGGTCGTGCGCGCCGGCGGCGTCGACGTCCCGGCCCAGCACGACGAACTCGTCGCCGCCCATCCGGCCGACGGTGTCCAGCTCGCCGACGGCGTGCGACAGCCGGGAGGCGACCTGGCGGATGAGCAGGTCGCCGGCGTCGTGGCCGAGGCTGTCGTTGACCGACTTGAACTCGTCGACGTCGAGCACCAGCACCGCGGTGGACCGGCCGTCGACCCGGGCGAGCTCGGCCTCGACCAGCTCCTGCAGGTGCACCCGGTTGGGCAGGTCGGTGAGGTGGTCGTAGAGCGCGCGGCGGGCGCCGTCGCGGACGGCCTCGACGCTGGCGGTGATGTCGGTGTGGGTGACCACCAGCTGGCCGGAGTCGTCCAGCCGGGCGGCCTGCACGTGCACCCAGCGGCCCACCGGGGCCGGCCCGAGGGCGACGTCCACGGAGACGGGGGCGCCGCCGTGCTCGGTCAGCTCGCCCAGGCCGTCGAGCAGCACCCGGACGTCGTCGTCGTCGCGGGCGGCGAGCACGGCCTCCGCGTAGTCGTCCCCGACCGACAGCGGCAGCACGGTGCCGGCGAGGTCGGCCTGCGCCCAGGCGGCGTTGCGCACCAGGACCGTGCCGTCGCCGTCGAGCAGCACGGTGGGCGCGGGCAGGGCGTCCAGCACCGCGGCGGGGAGGGCGGGGGCGGGGGGCGCGGGCCGCCGGGAACGGTGCCCGCCCGCACGGCCGCCGTCCGCGAGGGGGACGGCGGGTGACGACACGGTCACCACCCTAGGGAACCGCGGGCCCTCCGCGCGTGCCGACGACCACGGTTGCACGTTGCATCTGCGTGACGTCGTCCCACCAGCCCCACGCGTGTCCCCGCTCAGGGGTCGACGTAGCGGTCGCGCTCGACGACGAACTGACCGGTGGCGGTGTTGGCGTCGACGAAGTCGGGCAGCAGCGGCACGCGAACGGTGACGGTCACGCAGACGCTGAACTCCTCCCCCGGCACCAGCGCCGGGGTGTAGCCGCCGTTGCTGGCGGTGCACTCGACCCCGGCCGGCAGGTAGGCCACCCGGACGTCCGTAGCCGACACCGACTGGTCCTCCACCGCCAGCGCCGCGGCCGCCTCTGCACGCGCCTGCCCGGTCACGGGGTCGGGCGCGGTGCCGATGGCCCGGCCGGCCTCGCGGGCGGCGGCGTCGGCGGCGAACACGCCGCGCTGCACCGCGGAGAAGCCGGCGACGAGGTAGACCAGCGGCACGAAGACGACCAGCGCGACGAAGACGAACTCCACGATGGCCGACCCGCGCTCGCCGTCGTCGGCCTCTGTCACGGCCCCTCCTCCACGGCCCGGCCGGTGACCTCCAGCGGCAGCAGGTCGCCCAGGGCGGCCAGCAGGCTGGGCACCGCGCCGGAGCACCGGACGACGACCAGCACGAGCCCCGACGCGTCGGTCTCCTGATCCGCGGTGCAGGTCAGGCCGGCCGCGGTGCGGGCGCTGGTGGCGGCGGCGACCACCTCGAGCGCCCGGTCGGCGCCGGCCGCGGCGGGCACGTCGGCGTTGGCGGCGTACCGGGCACCCTCCTGCGCGCTCGAGGTCGCGACGTTGCGGACGTGCACGTAGACCGCGACCTGCAGCACGGCCAGGAGCAGGACGACGACGAGCACGGAGACCAGGGCGAAGTCGACGACGGCGCTGCCCCGCTCGGCGTCGCGGCGGTGGGGGTCAGCCGCCACCGCTGGTGACCGAGGTCAGCGCGTTCTGCACCGCGGCCACGATGGCCTCGCGGAACGGGATGAGGATGGCCAGCACGAGCGCCGCCGTCATCACGGTGATCATCACCCAGCCCGGCACGTCGCCGCGCTCGTCGTCCTCACCCCGCAGGCGGTCGACGAGGGCGGCGAGCACCACGGTCAGGACGGTCATGCGGGTCTCCTCACTGGGCCAGGGTCACGATGCTGACCAGGCCGGGGAACAGGGCGAACAGCACGGTCACCGGCAGCACGAGGAACACGACCGGGACCATCATCTGGATCTCCTTGGCGCCGCCGGACTCCAGCAGCCGGCGCTTGCCGGCCTCCCGGACGTCGGCGGCCTGGGCGCGCAGCACCTCCGCGAGCGGGGTGCCGCGCTCGATGGCCACGACGACGCCGTCGACGAAGCGGGCCAGCGCGTCGACCGAGGTGCGGTCGGCGACCTCCTGCAGCGCGGTCACCAGCGGCACGCCGGCCCGGGCACGGCCCAGCGCGCCGCCGAGCTCGCGGGCCAGCTCGCCGCCCGACAGCCGGGTGACCCGGGCGAGCGCGGCGACCGGGCTCTCCCCGGCGGTGACGGCGAGGGCGAGCAGCTCGGCGACGACGGGGAACTCCGCCAGCAGGAGGGCCTCCCGGCGCTGCACCTGCCGGGTCAGCCACCAGTCGCGGCCGAGCACCCCGGTGAGCAGCCCGCCCAGGCAGACCAGCACGGCGCTGAGCAGCACCAGCCCGCCGGTCAGCCCGGCGACCACGACGGTGACCAGGCCGCCGGCCAGCAGCCCGAGCCCGCCCCACACGACCTGCTCGACCCGGAAGTCCTCGACGGTGGTCCCGGCCCCGAGCGCGTCCAGCCGCCGCCGGACGGCGACCCGCCCGCCGAGCAGCCGGTCGACGAAGCGGGCGCCGTCGGTCAGCGCGGGGCCGAGCACCCGGCGCGCGGCCGAGAGCAGGCCGGGCTCGGTGGCGGTGCCCAGCAGCCGCGAGGGCGCCGGGGTGTCCGCGACGTAGGGCGCCAGCCGGTCGACCAGCCGCACCGGCCGGGACGGCGGGGCGTACCGCAGCACCAGGACCAGGCCGCACGACGCGGCGAGGCCGAGCAGGATGCCGACCACCCCGGGGCTCACGCGAGCACCCGCAGGTCCTCGGGCAGCCGGCCGATGCGCAGCATGAGCCGGTAGGCGGCCAGGCAGACCGCGCCGCCGCCGAGCAGGATCGCGGTCCCGACCGGGCTGTCGTAGGCGTCGAGGGTCTGCCGCTGGGTGGCCAGCAGGAGCAGCACCACCCAGGGCGCGGCGACGGCCAGCCGGGCGGCCTGCACGATCCAGCCCTGCCGGGTCTCCAGCTCGGCTCGGGCGCGGGCGTCCTCGCGGAGGAACGTGGCCAGCGTGCGCAGCACCCGGCCCAGGTCGCTGCCGCCGACCTCGCGGGCCACCCGCAGGGTCTCCACGATGCGGTCGCCGACCGGGTCGGCCAGGTCGTCCTTGAGCCGGTCGAGGGCGTCGGCGAACCGGCCGGTGGCGCGGTGCTCGGCGGCGAAGCGGGCGAACGGCGGGCGGAGCACCTCGGGGCCGCGGGTGGCCAGCGCGGCCAGGGACTCCGGCAGCGACAGCCCGGCCCGGACGGCGGAGGCCAGGTTGTCGACGACCTCGGGCCACACCTCGCGCAGATCGGCGCGGCGCTTGCCGGCCAGCCGGCGGACCAGCAGGTGCGGGGTGGCCGCGCCGAAGACGCCGAAGGCCAGGGAGATGGTCACCGTGCCGGTGGTGACCAGCACGACGACGGCGGCGAGCAGGCCGAGGCCCACCTGCAGCGCGGTGAGCTGGGCGGGGTTGACGCCGGTGAGGCCGGCGGCGGACAGCAGCTGCCGCCGTCGGCCGGGCCGCCGGGGCCCGGTGCGTCGCTGCGGTGCGCGGGGCCCGCTGCGCCAGACGAGCAGCAGGCCGACGCCGAGCGCCAGGCCGAGCAGGGCGCCGGGGACGGTCACCGCCGCTCCCCCAGCAGCGCGGGCAGGTCGAACCCGGCGGCGGCGAACCGCTCGGGGTGCGGCGGGTAGCCCCCGGCGCGGACCAGCCGGCCCTCGCGGGTGGTGAACACGTCGGCGGTCTCGATGACCGCGCCCTCGGCCCGCCCGGGCAAGGCCACGACCTCCCGCACCCGGCGGTGGCCCGAGGGGTCGGTGCCGACGTGGACGACGAGGTCGACGCTGCTGGCCACGGTGGGGACGACGAAGGCGTGCCCGATGTTCTCCCCCGCCAGCAGCGGGAGCGTGCACATCTTCACCACGGCCTCGCGGGCGCTGTTGGCGTGCAGCGTGCACATGCCGGGCAGCCCGCTGTTCAGGGCGATGAGCAGGTCCAGGCACTCCTCCTGCCGCACCTCGCCGACGACGAGGCGGGAGGGCCGCATCCGCAGCGCCTCCTTGACCAGCCGGCGCAGCGGGACCTCCCCGGCGCCCTCGAGGTTGGCCTGCCGGGTCTGCATCGACACGACGTCGGGCAACGGGACGCGGAGCTCGAACACCTCCTCCGCGGTGATCACCCGTTCCCGGGCGGGGATCGCCGCGCACAGGCAGTTCAGCAGCGTGGTCTTGCCTGCCTGCGTCCCGCCGCTGACCAGGATGTTCAGCCCGGCGGCGACCGCGGCCTCCAGGAACCGGGCCACCTGCGCGGGCAGCGTGCCGAGCGCGACGAGCTCGTCGAGGCTGTGCGCCTGCAGCACGAACTTGCGGATGTTGACGGCCATGTGGCGCCGGGTGATGTCGGGGATGACGACGTGCAGGCGGGACCCGTCGGGCAGCACCGCGTCGACGAACGGGGTCGACATGTCGACCCGTCGACCCGACGTGCGCAGCATCCGCTCGACCAGGTCGGCCAGCTGCCCCGGGCCCAGGACGGTGGTGGTCAACTCGCTGCGACCGCGCCGGGCGACGAACACCCGGCCGGGCTCGTTGACCCAGATCTCCTCGACCTCGGGGTCGTCCAGCCAGCGCTGCAGCGGCCCGAACCCGGCGACCCGGTCCAGCACGTCGCGCAGCACGCCCTCGGGGTCGGCCAGCGGCGGCAGCGAGGAGGACGCGGCCCGCTCGGCGTAGTCGGCCACCACCTCGCGGGCCAGCGCCCGCACCGGGGCCGGGTCCACCGCGGGGTCCAGGCCGCGCCGGCGCACCAGCTCCCGGACCTCGGCGTCGACGAGGTCCAGCGCGGTCGCCGCGGCGGGCAGCACGGACACGCGTTCCCCCGTTCGACGTGGTCTTCGACCAGCGCAAACTACGAGGACGCAGGGTTCCGCAGAAGGCCGTGGGCACGGGCTGTGGACAACCCGGCGCACGCGTACCCGATCGGGTGACGGCGGGTTCGACGGACCGGAACGGCCCGGCCACGGTGGGTCAGCACACGGAACCGGCCCGACCGATATCCTGCGCGCCACCGAGACGACCGCGGAGGTACCCGTGCCCGAGACCACCGGGGCCAGGACGCTGCTGGCCACCGCCGTCGACCGCTTCTACGACCTCGTGCTGGACGACCCCGCCCTGGCCACCTGGTTCAAGGGCGTCGACATGGCCCGCCTGCGCCGGCACCAGGCCGAGTTCCTCGGCAGCGCGCTGGACGGCGGCACCAGCCGGTTCGACCTGGTCCGCGCGCACGCGGGCCTGGGCATCGACGACGTCGCCTACGACCGGGTGTGCGCCCACCTGCTGTCGGCGATGGCCACGGTGGGCGTCGGCGAGGGCTACCTCAAGGAGCTGCAGCAGGCGGTCGAGGGCCTGCGCGACCAGGTCGTGGAGGCCTGACCGCCCGCTGCGCCGACCAGCTCAGAACTGCAGCACCAGCCGGCCGCGCACGCCGCCGGCCTCCAGCCGCGCGTGCGCCGTCGCGCCCTCGGCCGCGGGCAGCACGTCGGCCACCCGCAGGGTGACCTCGCCGGCCTCCGCCTGCGCGCGCAGCGTGTCCAGCGCGGCGGCGTTCTGCGCGTAGTCGCGCACCATCACCGGCTCGAACCGCACCCCGCGGGCCAGCGCGTCGTCCTCGCCGCGGTAGCCGCGCACCGTCGTCACCACGCCGCCGTCGCGCACCGCCCGCGCCACCTCGGCACCCTGCAGGGACCCGTCGGCCAGGCCGTCGACCCCGCCGGGGTAGCGGTCCAGCACCGCGTCGGCGAAGCCGGCACCGCGGTCGAGCACCACGTCGGCGCCCAGCGAGCGGACCAGCTCCCGGTCGGCCTCGGCGGCGTCGGCCACCACGACCAGGCCGTCGACCTTGGCCAGCTGCACGACGTAGCCGCCGAACGCGCCGGCGGCGCCGGTCACCGCCAGCACCTGCCCGGGCGCCAGGCCCATCCGGTCCAGGGCGAGCCGGGCGGTGAGCCCGTTCATCGGCAGGGTCGAGGCCGCGGCGTCGTCGGCGCCGGCCGGCACCGGCGCGACGGAGGCGGCCGGCAGCACGATCTGCTCGCGGTACCCGCCGTGCGCACCGACCGGGACGACGATGCCCATCACCCGGTCACCCACCGACAGCGGGGTGTCGGTTCCCTCGCCGACCTCGTCCACCACGCCGGCGACGTCCATGCCGGGGATCCACGGCATCTCCTGCGGGGCACCCGGGCGCTGGGCGTAGGTGCCGTTGCGGGCGTAGGTGTCGGTCGGGCTCACCGCGGCGGCGGTGACCCGCAGCCGCACCTCCCCCGGGCCGGCGTGCACCTCCGGCACGTCGAGCAGGTGCAGGGCCTCGGGCCCGCCGAACTCGGTCACTCCGACAGCTCTCATGCCCAGGACCAAGGCACCGGACGCCGTCCGTGATTCCCACAGCCGGCGTGCAGGTGCCTCTGTGCGCGCCGTCAGGGTCGCAGCCGACCGTGCCCCCATGCCCCCGCTGATGGCCCCCTCCGGCGAGCCCCGCACCGCCGCCCCGGTGCTCGACGTCGTCGTGCCCGTGCACGACGAGGAGGCCGACCTCGAGCAGTGCGTCCGCCGCCTGGACGCCCACCTGGCCACCCTGCCCTTCAGCTACCGCATCACCATCGCCGAGAACGCCAGCACCGACGGCACCCTCGACGTCGCCCAGCGGCTGGCCGCCCAGCTGCCCGGCGTCACCGTCCGGGTCGAGACCGAGCCCGGCCGCGGCCGCGCGCTCAACCGCGCCTGGGCCGCCAGCGACGCCGCCGTCCTGGTCTACATGGACGTCGACCTGTCCACCGACCTCAACGCCCTCCTGCCCCTGGTCGCCCCGCTCATCAGCGGCCACTCCGACCTGGCCATCGGCACCCGGCTGGCCGGCTCCTCCCGCGTGGTGCGCGGGGCCAAGCGCGAGTTCATCTCCCGCAGCTACAACCTGCTGCTGCGC
>NZ_FOMD01000004.1 GCF_900112525.1 Klenkia taihuensis | reverse complement strand
AGCCGGGGGCAGGTTGCCCACGTGTTACTCACCCGTTCGCCACTAATCCACCAGCAAGCTGGCTTCATCGTTCGACTTGCATGTGTTAAGCACGCCGCCAGCGTTCGTCCTGAGCCAGGATCAAACTCTCCGTAGATGAATTCAACCCAGACCAAGAACCAAGACCTGACAGATCTTGATCATCAATCCAGAAACCCCCAGACCCACAAGCCTGAAGGGGTCAAACAGTTGGCACTGACTTTCGGCACGCTGTTGAGTTCTCAAAGAGCGGACGCGCAAGAACCCCGGCCTCCCGGCCTTCGATGTCTCGGCTTGTTGTCCTGCTCGGCGCTTCGGGCCCGGCCTCGCGGTCGTCCCCGGCGCAGAGAGAAAGTTACGTGGCTGTCGGTCCCGTGTCAAACGCCCCCTCGGGTGACGCCCGCCACGTGGTCGACACGAGGCCGTCACGGGCCGTTCACACGGCAGAGGGGCGCACAGGGCGGGGACGGCCCACCGGGTGGCGGGGGTCCCCCCGTGCGCAGGTCAGGCCGGCAACCGGACCCCGGCGACGTTCCTCTTGCCCCGGCGGAGGACCACCCAGCCACCGGCCAGCGCGGCGTCCGCGGGCACCGGCGTGTCGGCGTCGGTGACCCGCTCGTTGTTCAGGTACGCCCCGCCCTCCTTCACGGTGCGGCGCGCGTCGGACAGCGACGAGCACAGGCCGGTGCGCTGGAGCAGGGCGGCCACCGTGGGCAGCGCGCCGTCCACGAGGTCCTCGGCGCCGAGCTGCACGGCGCCTGCCTCCAACAGGGCGGCGGTCAGCGTCCCCTCCCCCAGCGCCCCGAGGTCGTCGCGCCCGAACAACGCCCGGCCGGCGGCCTCCGCCTGCGCGAGCTCGTCCTCCCCGTGCACCAGCCGGGTCAGCTCCTCGGCCAGGGCGCGCTGCAGCTCGCGGGCCTGCGGGCGCTCCTGCGACGAGGCGATGAGCGCGGCCACCTCGTCGGCGGGCCGCTCGGAGAACAGCGGCGCCCAGGACCGGGCGTCGGCGTCGTCGATGCCGAGCCAGTACTGGAAGAACGCGTACGGGCTGGTCAGCTCCGGGTCGAGCCAGACGGTGGCACCCTCGGTCTTGCCGATCTTGGTGCCGTCGGCCCGGGTGATCAACGGGGTGCCCAGCGCGTGCACCGGGGCGCCGTGGGTGCGGCGCACCAGATCGGTGCCGGCGGTGATGTTGCCCCACTGGTCGGAGCCGCCGGTCTGCAGCGTGCAGCCGTGCCGCTCGTGCAGCTCCTTGAAGTCGTTGGCCTGCAGGATCTGGTAGCTGAACTCGGTGTAGCTGATCCCGGCGTCGCTGTTCAGCCGCGCCGAGACCGCCTCCTTGGCCAGCATCCGGTTGACCCGGAAGTTCTTGCCGAGCTCGCGCAGGAAGTCGATGGCGCTCAGCGGCGCCGTCCAGTCGAGGTTGTTGACGTAGACCGGCGCGGGCAGGCCCTGCTCGGCGGCGGGCCGGTCGAGGAACGGCGCCACCCGGGTGCGGATGCGCTCCACCCACTCGGCGACCACCTCCGGCGCGTTGAGCTGGCGCTCGGACGTGGGCCGCGGGTCGCCGATCAGACCGGTGGCGCCGCCGACCAGCACGATCGGCCGGTGGCCGGCGCGCTGCAGCGCGCGCAGCACCATGAACTGCACCAGGTGGCCGACGTGCAGGGACCGGGCGGTCGGGTCGAAGCCGCAGTAGTAGGTGACCGGCCCGGCGGCGAGGGCGGCGCGCAGCTCGGTCTCGTCGGTGCTCTGGGCGATGAGGCCGCGGCGGTGGAGTTCGTCGACGACGTCGGGAGTGCTGGTCACGGGGCACCATCCTGCCCGGCCCCGGGACGACGGCGGCGGACACCTGCCCGGAAGGCGCTCACCGTCGGGTGGCCGGTCTCGGCGAACCGCCAGGGCAGGTCCGCGGCGTGCGTGATGCCCACCCGCGGTCCGGCGGTGACCCCGGACGGCGGGTCGCCGTGGTGCAGCCGCACCGGGGACGCCGGGTCGAGCAGGTCGGCGCCCCGGTCGTCGGGCCCGATGCCCAGCGCTGCGGTCAGCCGGGCCGGCCCGCGGGCCAGGTCGCGGACCGAGGACGAGGGACGTCGCTCCCGGGCCAGCTCCTCCCCCACCACGACCTCCCCGGCGCGCAGCAGCACGGCGCTGCCCACGCCCTCCGGCCCGGTGACCACGTTGGCGCACCAGTGCATGCCGTAGCTGAAGTACACGTACAGCCGCCCGGGCGGCCCGAACATGACCGCGGCCCGCGGCGTCGGCCCGCGGTGGGAGTGCGCCGCGGGGTCGTCGCCGGTGCCCGAGTAGGCCTCGACCTCGGTCAGCCGCACCGCCGTCGTGCCCTCCGGCCGGTCGCTGACCAGCCAGCAGCCGAGGAGGCCGGGTGCGACCTCCTCGGGCCGGGCGAGCAGCTCGTCGGCGGTGACGAGCGGGCCGGTCATCTACAGCGCGGGCGCGACCGGCGAGTCGGCGGCCCAGCCGCGGTGCTCGGCCACCAGGGCCGAGAGCGCGGTGAGCTGCTCGGCCACCCGCTCGGGCGCCGTCCCGCCCCGGGCCCCCCGGGCGGCGAGCGCCCCGGGCACGGTCAGCACGGTGCGCACCTCGGGGGTGAGGTGCTCGGAGACCTCGGCCAGCTGGGCGTCGGTGAGGTCGGGCAGGTCGACGCCGAGCGCCTCGCAGCGGGCGACCATGGCGCCGCTGATCTCGTGCGCGGACCGGAAGGGGACACCGGCCGACACCAGCCACTCGGCGACGTCGGTGGCCAGCGCGAAGCCCTGCGGCGCGGCGGCCTCGAGCACCTCGGGGCGCAGGGTCAGCGTGGCGACCATGCCGGTGACCGCGGGCAGCAGCAGGGCCAGCTGCTCGACGGAGTCGAAGACCGGCTCCTTGTCCTCCTGCAGGTCGCGGTCGTAGGCCAGCGGCAGACCCTTGAGCATGGTCAGCAGACCGGTCAGGTTGCCCACGAACCGGCCGGCCTTGCCGCGGGCGAGCTCGGCGATGTCGGGGTTCTTCTTCTGCGGCATGATCGACGACCCCGTGGCCCAGGCGTCGTCGAGGCGGGCCCAGCCGAACTCGGTCGAGGTCCAGAGCACGACCTCCTCCCCCAGCCGGGACAGGTGGACGCCGAGCAGGGCCGCGGCGAAGCAGAACTCCGCGGCGAAGTCGCGGTCGCTGACCGCGTCGATCGAGTTGTCGGCGGCCCGGTCGAAGCCGAGCTCGGCGGCGACGGCGTCGGGGTCCAGCCGCAGCGAGGACCCGGCCAGCGCGCCGGCGCCCAGCGGGCTGACCGCGGTGCGGCGGTCCCAGTCGAGCAGCCGGTCCACGTCGCGGGCGAAGGAGTGCGCGTGCGCCAGCAGCTGGTGCGCGATGAGCACCGGCTGCGCGTGCTGCAGGTGGGTCATGCCGGGGGCGGCGACGTCGCGGTACCGCTCGGCGAGGCCGACGAGGGCCTCCTCCAGGTCGGCGACCGCGCCGACCAGCGCGCGGACGTGGTGCCGCAGGTACAGCCGCAGGTCGGTGGCGACCTGGTCGTTGCGGGACCGGCCGGCGCGCAGCTTCCCGCCGAGGGTGCCGAGCTTGGCGGTCAGGCCGCGCTCGAGGGCCTCGTGCACGTCCTCGTCGGCCTCGATGGCGGTGAAGGTGCCGTCGGCGACCTCGGCGGACAGCTCGGTCAGGGCGCCGACCATCTGCTCGAGCTCGTCGGCGGTCAGCAGGCCGGCGCGGTGCAGCACCCGGGCGTGCGCGCGGGAGGAGGCCAGGTCGTAGGGCGCCAGCCGCCAGTCGACGTCGGTGGACTTGGACAGCGCGGCCATGGCCGCCGACGGCCCACCGCCGAAGCGGCCTCCCCAGAGACGGGTGTCGGATCCGGCCGGTGCGCTGCTCACGGGTGTCCTTCTCGGTCGGTGCTGCCGGCGGCGAGGGCCAGCAGTCGTTCGGCCAGGGCGGGGCCGCCCTGGGGGTCGCGGGAGACGACCAGCAGAGTGTCGTCCCCCGCGATCGTGCCGAGGACGTCGGGCAGGCCGGTCTTGTCCATCGCGGAGGCGAGGAACTGCGCCGCCCCGGGCGGGGTGCGCAGCACGGCGAGGTTGGCCGAGCCCTCCGCGCTGGTCAGCAGCTCCGACAGCATCCGGGTCAGCCGGGCGGGCGAGGACTGCGCCGGGCGCAGCGGTGCGTTCTCCGGGGGGAGCACGTAGGACGCCGGGGCGCCGTCCGAGCCGCGCAGCTTCACCGCGCCCAGCTCCTCCAGGTCGCGGGACAGCGTGGCCTGGGTGACCTCGACGCCGGACTCGGCGAGCAGGCGCGCCAGCTGGCCCTGGGAGGTGACCGGCTGATCGGCGATCAGCTCGGCGATCCGGGCGTGCCGGGCCGACCGGGTCAGCGCGCCGGTCACCGCTGCGCCAGCAGCCAGGTGAGCAGGGCCTTCTGCGCGTGCAGGCGGTTCTCCGCCTCGTCCCACACCGCGCTCTGCGGCCCGTCGATGACCGCGGCGGCGATCTCCTTGCCGCGGTAGGCCGGCAGGCAGTGCAGCACGACGGCGTCGGTGGCCGCCCGGGCCAGCGCGGCCTCGTCGAGGGCATAGGGCCGGAAGGGGGCCTCGCGGTCGCCGGCCTCGTCCTCCTGGCCCATGGAGACCCAGGTGTCGGTGGCCAGCACGTCGGCGCCGTCGGCCGCGGCGTGCGGGTCGGCCGTCCAGGTCACCGAGCCCCCGGTCTGCGCGGCGACCTCGGCGGCGCGGGCCATGATCGCCGGGTCGGGCGCGAACGCCTCCGGGGAGCCGATCCGCACGTGCATGCCGGCGGTCGCGCCGCCCAGGGCGTAGGAGTGCGCCATGTTGTTGGCGCCGTCGCCCAGGTAGGTCAGGGTCAGGCCGGCCAGCGTGGGCCGGCGCTCGGCGACCGTCTGGAGGTCGGCCAGGATCTGGCACGGGTGGTAGTCGTCGGTGAGCGCGTTGACCACCGGGACCCGGCTGACCGCGGCCATCGCCTCCAGCCGCGCCTGGCCGAAGGTGCGCCAGACGATGGCCTCGACCTGGCGGTCGAGCACCCGGGTGGTGTCCTCGACCGGCTCACCGCGGCCCAGCTGCGAGGACCCGGAGTCGATGACCAGCGGGTAGCCGCCGAGCTCGGCGACGCCGACGGAGAAGGACACCCGGGTGCGGGTGGAGGGCTTGTCGAAGATGACCGCGACCGACTTCGGCCCGGCGAGCGGCTGCGGGGCGTCGAGGGTGTGCCGGGTCTTCTTCAGCTCCGCGGCCAGCGCCAGGACCTCGGCCTGCTCGGCCGGGGTGAGGTCGTCGTCCTTGGTGAAGTGCCGGGGGCTCACGGTGCGGTCTCCATGTCGGCGTCGTGCAGGGCGGTGTCGAGGACGGCGGGCAGGGCGTCGACGAACCGGTCGACCTGCTCGTCGGTGACCACGAGCGAGGGCGCCAGCCGGACGACGCCGGGCGCCACCGCGTTGGTCAGGTAGCCGGCGTCGCGCAGGCCGGTCTCCACGGCGGGGGCGACGTCGGCGGTGAGGACGACGCCGAGCAGCGCGCCGCGACCGCGGACGCCGGACACGCCCCGGTGGCCCAGGCCCTCGATGCCGGTGGTGAACCGGTGCTCGAGGTCCTTGGCCCGCTCCAGCAGGCCCTCGTCGCGGATGGTGTCGAGCACGGCGAGCGCGGCCGCGGCGGCGATGGGGTTGCCGCCGAAGGTGGAGCCGTGCGAGCCCGCCCCGAGCAGGTCGGCGGCGTCGCCGAAGGCCAGCGTGGCGCCCAGCGGCAGGCCCCCGCCGAGGGACTTCGCCAGGGTGATGACGTCGGGGGCGACGCCGTCGGCGGCGTGCGCGAACCACTGCCCGGTGCGGCCCATGCCGGTCTGCACCTCGTCGGTGGCGAACAGCGCGCCGACCCCTGCTGCCTGCGACGCCGCGGCGGCCAGGTAGCCGGGCGGGGCGGGCAGCACGCCGCCCTCGCCGAGCATCGGCTCCACCAGCACCATCGCGGTGGCGTCGGTGAGCTGCAGGGCGTCGGGGTCGCCGTAGGCGACGTGCCGGACGCCGCCGGGCAGCGGGGCGAAGGCCTGCGCCTTGGCCGGCTGGCCGGTGAGGGCCAGCGAGCCCATGGTGCGGCCGTGGAAGGAGCCCAGCGCGGTGACCACCTCGGGCCGGCCGGTCAGCCGGCTGATCTTGAAGGCGGCCTCGTTGGCCTCGGCGCCGGAGTTGCAGAAGAACACCCGCCCGGGCCGGCCGGCCAGCTCGAGCAGCCGCTCGGCCAGGGTGACGCCGGGCTCGTGCATGGCCAGGTTGGACACGTGGCCCAGCCGGGCGGCCTGGTTCGTGATCGCGGCGACCACGGCGGGGTGGGCGTGGCCGAGGATGGTGGTGGCGATGCCGCCGAGCAGGTCGACGTACTCGCGGCCGTCGACGTCCCACACCGAGGCGCCGCGGCCGTGCTCCAGGGCCACCGGCGGGGTCCTGTAGTTCCCCATCATCACCGCCGACCAGCGGCGGGCCAGCTCCTCCGTCGTCGTCATGCTGAACCCTCCTCCGTGGTCGGCGAGGTGGGGACGACCATCGTCCCGGTGCCCTCGGTGGTGAACATCTCCAGCAGCAGGGCGTGCGGCAGCCGGCCGTCGACGACGGTCGCGCGCTGCACCCCGCCCTGCACCGCCCGCAGGCAGGCGGCCATCTTGGGGATCATCCCGGCGTCCAGGGTCGGGAGGATCGTCTCGAGCTCGGCGGCGTCGATCTGCTCGACCAGCGAGGACTTGTCCGGCCAGTCGGAGTAGAGGCCCTCGACGTCGGTGAGCACGACGAGCTTGACCGCGCCGAGCGCCACGGCCAGCGCGGCGGCGGCGGTGTCGGCGTTGACGTTGTGCAGCTGGCCGTCCCGGTCCGGGGCGACGGTCGCCACCACCGGGATGTTGCCGTTGGCCAGCAGGGCGGTGATGGGCGTGGGGTCCACCTCGACGACGTCGCCGACCAGGCCGACGTCGACCGGCTGCCCGTCGACGACGGCGGTGGTGCGCTCGGCGGTGAACAGCCGGCCGTCCTCGCCGGACAGGCCGACGGCGAGCGGGCCGTGGGTGTTGATCAGGCCGACGACCTCCGGGCCGACCTGGCCGACCAGCACCATCCGCACCACGTTGATGGTCTCCGGGGTGGTGACCCGCAGGCCGCCGCGGAACTCGCTCTGCACGCCCAGGCGCGACAGCATCGCGCTGACCTGGGGCCCGCCGCCGTGCACGACGACGGGCAGGATGCCGCAGGTCCGCAGGAAGACCATGTCCTCGGCGAAGGCCGCGCGGCACTCCTCGTCGACCATGGCGTGGCCGCCGTACTTGACCACCACCACGTTGCCGTGGAATTCCTTGAGCCAGGGCAGCGCCCCGGTGAGGACGGCGACCTTGTGCGCGTCGCCCTCGGGGTCGGGGGTGCGCATGACCCGGCTGGTGCCGTAGCGCCGCTTGGGGGGCACCTCGTCGGGCCGGACGTCGGGCGGGGTCGGGTCCTGGGCGTCGGGGGTCGCGGTGCTCATGTGGAGTAGGCCGAGTTCTCGTGCACGTAGGCGATGGACAGGTCGTTGGTCCAGATGGTGGCCTGCTCGGGGCCGGCGGCCAGGTCGACGTCGATGGTGATCGCCCGGCCGGTGAGGTCGACGCCGTCGCGGTCGTCGCCGATCGAACCGCCGCGGCAGACGGTGACCCCGTTGATGGTCACGTCGACCTGGTCGGCCTCGAAGGCGGCGCTGGTCGTGCCGATCGCGGCCAGCACCCGGCCCCAGTTGGGGTCGTTGCCGAACAGGGCGGTCTTGAGCAGGTTGTTGCGGGCGCACGCCCGCCCCGCCTCGAGCGCGTCCTGCACCGAGGCGGCGCTCCGGACGGTGATGGCGATGTCCTTGGTGGAGCCCTCGGCGTCGGCCAGCAGCTGCATGGCCAGGTCCAGGCAGGCGGCGTCCAGCGCGGCGCCGAACTCCTCGGCGGTGGGGGTGACCCCCGACGCGCCGTTGGCCATCACCAGCACGGTGTCGTTGGTGGACAGGCAGCCGTCGGAGTCGACCCGCTCGAAGGAGTGCGCGGTGGCGTGCCGCAGCGCGGCGTCGAGCACCTCGGCCGGGACGACCGCGTCGGTGGTGAGGACGACGAGCATGGTGGCCAGGCTGGGGGCGAGCATGCCCGCGCCCTTGGCCATGCCGCCGACGGTCCACCCCGACCCGGTCTGCACGGTGGTCTTGGGCACCGAGTCGGTGGTCATGATCCCGCGCGCGGCGGCCGGGCCGCCGTCGGTGGACAGCTGGGCCGCGGCGTCGGTGACCCCGGCGGTGAGCTGGTCCATCGGCAGCCGGACGCCGATCAGCCCCGTCGAGGCCACCGCTACGTCGATCGCGCCCAGGCCGAGCGTGGTCGCGACGTGCTCGGCGGTGGCGTGGGTGTCGCCGAACCCGTCGGGCCCGGTGCACGCGTTGGCCCCGCCGGAGTTCAGGACGACGGCCCGCACCCGGCCGTTCGCCAGGACCTGCCGGGACCACAGCACCGGCGCGGCCGGGAAGCGGTTGGTGGTGAACACGGCGGCCGCGGCGTCGTCCGGGCCGTCGTTGACCACGAGGGCGACGTCGGGGTCGCCGGAGGTCTTGAGCCCGGCGGCGACGCCGGCGGCCCGGAACCCGGCCGGGGCGGTGACGCTCACGGCGCGACCCCCACGACCGGCAGGCCCAGGGTCTCGGGCAGGCCGAGGGCGATGTTGGCGCACTGCAGCGCGCCGCCCGCCGTCCCCTTGGTCAGGTTGTCGACCGCGGCGACGGCGACCAGCCGGCCGGCGTCGGGGTCGACGGTGACCTGCAGGGCGACGGTGTTCGCGCCGAGGACGGCGGCGGTGGTGGGCCACTGGCCCTCGGGCAGCAGGTGCACGAACGGCTCGTCGGCGTAGGCCTCGGCGTAGGCGGCCCGGACCGACTCCGCCGTCGTGCCGGGGGCGACCTTGGCCGAGCAGGTGGCGAGGATGCCGCGGGCCATCGGGACCAGGGTGGGGGTGAAGCTCACGCCGACCGTCCTACCGGCCACCTCCGACAGGTTCTGCACCATCTCCGGGGTGTGCCTGTGGACACCGCCCACGCCGTAGGCGCTCACCGCACCCATGACCTCGGAGCCGATGAGGTTCGGCTTGGCCGCCCGGCCGGCGCCGGAGGTCCCCGACGCGGCGACCACGACGACCTCGGGCTCGACGAGCCCGGCGGCCAGGGCGGGGGCCATGGCCAGGGTGACGCTGGTCGGGTAGCACCCCGGGACGGCGATCCGCCGGGCGCCGGCCAGCTTCCCCCGCTGGCCGGGCAGCTCGGGCAGGCCGTAGGGCCAGGTGCCGGCGTGCTCGGTGCCGTACCACCGCGCCCAGGCGGCGGGGTCGGCCAGCCGGTGGTCGGCCCCGCAGTCGAGCACCAGCACGTCCTCGGGCAGGCCCGCGGCGATCGCGCCGGAGGCGCCGTGCGGCAGGGCCAGGACGACGACGTCGTAGCCGGCGAGGTCCTCGGGGCCCGAGGGCTGCACGACCATGTCGGCGTAGGGCAGCAGGTGCGGCTGGGACTCCCCCAGGCGTCGGCCGGCGCTCGATGCCGCGTGCACCCCGGTCAGCTGCAGCTGCGGGTGCCCGGCCAGCAGCCGGCACACCTCACCGCCCGCGTACCCGGTGGCGCCGGTGACCCCGACCGTCCACGTCCGCTCTCCGCTCACGATGCATGAGTATGCACTACTCCGGATGAATGTGCGGACGCGGGGTGCGGGCCGGACCCGTCTGCGCGTCGGCGCCGGTGCGCAGCTGCCAGCCCACCAGCGCGACCCCCAGCCCCACGAGCTGGGCGGGGTCCTCCACCGGCGCGCCGAGGACGGCGGTGAGCCGGTCCAGCCGGGCGTGCAGCGACTGCCGGCGGATCCCGAGCGCCTGCGCGGTGCGCGCCTTGACCAACCCGTGCACCAGGTAGGCGTCCAGGGTCCGCAGCAGCTCGGTGCCGTGCGCGCTGTCGTGGTCGAGCACCGGCCGCAGCCGCGCGTCGACGAAGGCGGCCAGCCGGTCCGGCGGGACGGCGTCGGCCAGCAGCTGGTGCACCGCGAGGTCCCCGGCCAGCACCACCGGACGCCGGACGCCGACCCGGTGCGCGAGCTCCACCACGGTGCGGGCCTGGGCCAGGGCGGCGGCCAGCCCGCCGTCGTCGGGCACCGGGTCGGCGACGGCGACCAGCTGCACGGCGGGGGCGGCGCGGCCGTCGTCCAGGGCGGCGCGGAAGCGGTGCGCGGCGTCGCGTGGTGCGCGCACCCGGGCGACCACGACGACCAGCCGGCCGCTCACCGCCACCAGCGACCGGCCGAGGGCGGTGTCGGCCGCCGCCCCCACGGCGCCGACCACCGAGCCGGGCGGGGTGCGGCGGTCGACCAGCACGGCGAGCACGAGCAGCGGTCCCCCGGCGGGCAGCCCGGCCTCGGTCAGCCGGTCGTGCACCTGCACCGGCGACAGCCGCACCCCGGCGTCCAGGTCGTCGACCAGGGACTGCGCGGGCGAGGGGCGGGACGCGGCCGTGGTCGCGCGGCCGAGCTCGAGGGCGACGGCGACCGCGACCCGGTCGGCGACGGCGGCCCGCGCCCGGGTGGGCCGGCCGTGCAGCAGGAGCCGCCCGGCCACCCCGCGCGGCCCCCGGACGTCGGCCGTGGTCACCTCCGCGGCGACCTCCGGGGGCGCGGGGACGCGGCTGGCCGCGACGAGGCCGCCCGCGGGGTCGACCAGCTGGACCGGGCAGACGGCCAGCCGGGCGGCGGCGTCCAGCAGCGCGGCCATCCCCTGCCCGGACACGACCAGGCCCAGCAGCTCCAGCCAGACCGCCTCGGCCGGCCGGTGCCCGGGGTCGCGCCCGCTGACCAGCAGGTCGTGGAAGGCCTCGACCATCCGGGCGAAGGGGGCCACCCCGGCCAGCTCGGCGAGCACCAGGCCGCGCCGGTCCGCCGTCCGCACCAGCTCGCCGGGCACCTCGGCGAACGTGCGGCCGAGCTCGAGGGCCAGGCCGGTGCAGCCGGCGTCGGCCAGCCGGTCGACGTAGTCGGCCAGCTGGCGCGGGGTGCGGCCGTGCAGCCCGAGCCCGGTGGTGAGCAGGAACTCCCCGCCCGACAGCAGCCCGCCCATCTCGTAGACCTCGGAGGAGTGCAGCCAGCGCACCACCGCGGCACCGGGGTCGCCGGCCAGCACACGGGGGGCGGCGGCGGCCACGGCGGGGAGGGCCAGGACCTCCGCGACGGTGGGCAGCACCCGCGCAGGGTGCGGTGTCCACGGACGGACCGTCAAGCAGATCCCGCCGTCCACAGGACAGGTCGTCCCTTGTCGGTCCCGGCCAGTACCGGTTGGGTCGGCACACCGACCGCCCGAGGAGGCACCGTGACCAGCACACCCACGACCGACCCCCGCACCGCCGCGCCCGACCCCGACGCCGACCGCCGCTTCCTCGCGCTCGCCGTCGAGCAGGCCCGCACCGGCTGGGCCGAGGGCGGGGTGCCGATCGGGGCCGCGCTCGTCGTCGACGGCGAGGTGCTCGCGGTGGGCCGCAACCGGCGGGTGCAGATGGGCAGCGCCATCCGGCACGGCGAGACCGACTGCATCGAGAACGCCGGGCGGCTGGCCGCCTCGGTCTACCGGCGCAGCACGCTCTACACGACGCTGTCGCCCTGCTACATGTGCGCCGGCACCGCGCTGCTCTACGAGATCCCGCGCATCGTGGTCGGGGAGAACCGCAGCTTCCAGGCCTCGGAGTCGCTGCTGCGCAGCCACGGGGTCCAGGTCGACGTGCTCGACGACGCCGAGTGCACCGCGCTCATGCAGCGGATGCTCGACGAGCGCCCGGCGCTGTGGCTCGAGGACATCGGGGAGGAGGCGTGAGCACGACCCGCGACCCCGACACCACGGCCGCCGACGAGGTCGTCGACCCCGACTACCCGGTCACCCCCGTCCCGGCGCACGCCCGCAAGTCCTTCTTCTCCGTCGCGGTCGTGCTGCTCGGGTTCACCGTCTTCACCCCGACGATGCTGGCCGGTGCCTCCCTGGGTCCGGCGTTCACGTTCGGGAACCTGCTCGTGGTCATCGCCGTGGGCTCGCTGGTGCTCGGCGTGTACGTCGCGGCGATGGGCTACGTCGGGGCACGCACCGGTCTCACCACCGTGGTCATGGCCCGCTACACGCTGGGCAGCCGCGGGGCCAAGCTCGCCTCGGTCCTGCTCGGCGGCACGCAGATCGGCTGGTACGGCGTCGTCGTGGGCACCATCGGCGAGCTGACCGCGCAGGCCTTCGACTGGACGTCCTACGGCGCCCGGGCCGCGGTCATGGTGGTGACCAGCGTGCTCATGTGCGCCACCGCCTACTACGGCTACCGGGGCATGTACTGGGTGTCGCTGGTGTCCACCCCGCTGATCCTCGTGCTGGCGTTCTGGGTGCTGGCCCGGTCGCTGCAGGAGGTCGGCGGCTGGGCGGGGCTGGCCGCCATCGCGCCCACCACGTCGATGGCCTTCGCGGTCGCCGTCACCACCGTGGTCGGCACGTTCGTCTCCGCCGGCACCCAGGCGCCCAACTGGACCCGGTTCGCCCGGTCGGGCAAGCAGGCGATCTGGGCCTGCGCGATCGGCTTCCTCGTCGGCAACGGGCTGATGGTGTTCCTCGGCGCGGTCGGCGCGCTGACCTTCGGGGTGGGCGACTTCGTGCTGGTGCTGTTCCAGCTCGGCCTGGTCGGCTGGGGCCTGGTGCTGCTGTTCGGCAACCTCTGGAAGTCCAACGCCGACACCGCCTACGCCTTCGGGGTGGCCGGGGCCGAGCTGTTCGACAAGCCGAACAAGGCGCCGTTCGTGGTGGCCGGGTCGGTGCTGGGCACGGTGCTCGCGCTCACCGGGGTGCACACCCACCTGGTCGACTACCTGGTGCTGCTGGGCACCTTCATCCCGCCGCTGGGCGGGGTGGTCATCGGCGACTGGGTGATGCGCTGGCGCGGGGGCATCCCGGCCTCGTACACCCCGCCGGGCCTGCAGTGGCACGCGATCGCCGCCTACGCGGTCGCCGCCGCGCTGGCCTGGACCTCGGGCGAGGTCGGCATCGGCATCCCGCCGGTCATCGGCATCGTGTCCGCCGTCGTCCTGGTGGTCGTGCTCGGGCGGGTGGTCCCCGGCACCCGGACGGGCGCCGCGGCCCGCGGACCGCGATGATCACGGGTGCGGGGCCGATCGCGTCCCGCACCCGTGCTCGCTGCAGGAGAGGGCTCCCCGTGGCCGCGTTCGACCGCGTCGTCATCGTCTTCAACCCCCACAGCACCGGCGACGCGCCCACGCTGGCCCGCGAGCTGCGCGACGACCTGGCCGAGCGGCACCCCGACCTGCCGATCGAGCTCGCGCCCACCCAGCGCGCCGGGCACGGCCGGGAGCTCGCCGCCGCGGCCGCCCGCGAGGGCCGGCCGCTGGTCGTCTCGGTCAGCGGGGACGGCGGGTACAACGACGTCGTCAACGGCCTGGTGGACGCGGGCAACCCCGACGCGGTGGCCGCCGTGCGGGGTGCGGGCAACGCCAACGACCACCGCCGGGCCACCAAGCGCCGCCCGCTGGACGCCGCGGTCTCGCACGCGCTGCGCACCGGGGAGACCGACCGCACCGACCTCCTCCGGCTCACCGTCACCCCGGCCGGCGGCGAGCCGGTGGTCCGCCACGCGCACTCCTACATCGGACTGGGCATCACCCCGGTGGTGGCCGTCGACCTCGAGGAGGGCGGCAAGGGGTCGTGGCGGGAGATCGTCGCCGTGGTCCGCGGGTTCCGGCGCTTCCGGCCGTTCCCGGTGGAGTTCGCCGACGGCCGCCGGGTCGAGGTCGACAGCCTGCTCTACGCCAACATCGACCGGATGGCCAAGGTCGCCACGCTCTCCGACGACGGCCGGCCCGACGACGGCGAGTTCGAGCTGGTGCTGCTCCCCCACCACAGCAAGCTGCGGGTGCTGCTCACCGCGATCCGCTCGGCCACCGTCGGCCTGGGGCCGCAGCCGCACGCCACGCACCACGAGCTCACCATCCGCGCGCCGATGCCGCTGCAGCTCGACGGCGAGCTGGTCGAGCTGGACGCCGACACCCACGTCGCCGTCGACATCGTCCCGGGCGCCCTGCGGACGGTGGGGTGAGCGGTCAGGCGACCGGGTCGTCCGGGCCGTAGGGCAGCAGCCGGACCTGCCGCTGGGTGCCCTCGGGTCGGGTCGCGGCCAGGGTCTGCACCGCGTCCTTGCCGGCCCGCACGAAGCGGCCCGACCAGTGGTCCAGCCGGCCCTCGGCGACGGCGGCCACCAGCTCGACGACGGCCGACGCCGGCGTCCAGTCGGTGAAGCCGTCCCACATCGCCATCGAGCGGGTCATCGGGGTGTCCACCACGCCCGGCGCCACGTCGAAGGCCAGCACGCCCGAGGCGGCGAGGGACTCGGTGATCCGCAGGGCCCCGGCCTTGCCGACGGAGTAGGCGCTGTAGTCGGGGTTCGCCCGGGTGGACATGCCGCTGGCCAGCCCGACCACCCGGCCGCTGCCCCGCGCGGCCATGCCCGGGACCACGGCCTGCACCAGGTGGAAGGGACCGCGCAGCTGGCTCTCCACCACCGACCACCACTGCTGCGGGTCGGCCTGCCACACCGGCACCTCGGCGGCGTCGATGAGCCCGGCGTTGTTGACCAGCAGGTCCACCGGGCCCAGCTCGGCGGTCACCCGCTCGACGGCGGCCCGCACGGCGGCCAGGTCGGTCACGTCGGCCGGCACCGCCAGCCCGACGCCGTCCAGCGCGGCGGCGAGCCGGTCGGCGCCGCGGGCCAGCCCGGCCACCCGGGCCCCGCGGGCGGCCAGCCCGCGGGCCAGCTCCAGCCCGATCCCGGTGGAGGCACCGGTCACCAGCGCCACCTGGCCGGACAGGGACAGCTCAGGCACGCAGCACCGCGCCGTGGTCGGCGGCCGCGGCGGCCACCGCGGCGTCGAAGGCCTCGCGGGCCTGCTCGCCGGTCAGCGTGCGGTCGGCCGCCCGGAAGGTGAAGGCGTAGGCCAGGGACTTGCGGCCCTCCCCCAGCGAGGCACCGGTGTAGACGTCGAACAGCTGCAGGTCCTCCAGCAGCTGCCCGGCGGCACCGGCCAGCGACGCCCGCACGCCGGCCTCGGGCACCCCGGCGTCCACGACCAGCGCGGCGTCCATCCGCACCGGCGGGAAGGCCGAGATGGCCGGCGCCTGCGCGACCGCCTTCTCCGGCAGCGCGTCCAGGTCCAGCTCCATGGCGCAGGTGCGGGCGGGCAGCTCCAGCGCGGCGCACACCCGCGGGTGCAGCTCCCCGGCGTACCCGACCACGACGTCGCCGACCACCAGCTCGGCGCAGCGGCCCGGGTGCCAGGGCAGCCGGTCGCCGGCCCGCACGACGAGCTCCACCCCGGCGGCGTCGGCGACGGTGCGGGCGGCCTCCACGGCGTCGGCCCAGTCCGCGACCCGGCCCGGGCCCCACTGCCCGCGCGGCTCGCGCAGCCCGGTCAGCGCCACGCCCACGTGCCACGGCTGGGCCGGCACCGCCCCGAGGAGCGCGGCCAGCACGTCGTCGTCGGGCCGGCGGTCGACCGGCGGCAGCGGCGCGGCCGACACCGCGCCGGGGGTGTAGACCACGCCGAGCTCGAAGACGGCCAGGTCCCGCTGGCCGCGGCCCAGGTTGCGGGCCACGGTCGCCAGCAGCCCCGGCAGCAGCGAGGGCCGCATGGCCGGCTCCTGCTCCGACAGCGGGTTGCGCAGCGTCAGCAGGCCCTCGGTGGGCAGGCCGAGCGCGGTGAGCGCGGCCGGGCCGACGAACGGGTAGGCCGGCGCCTCGGTGTAGCCGGCGTCGGCCAGCGCGCGGCCCACCGAGCGGCGGCGGCGCTGGGCGGGGGTCAGCCCGCGGCCCGGCGGGACGGTGGGCAGCACGCCCGGGATCTCGTCGTAGCCCACCGCGCGCACCACCTCCTCGACCAGGTCGGCCGGGTCGGTGAGGTCGGGCCGCCAGGACGGCGGGGTGACGGTCAGCGCGGCGCCCTCGGCCTCCACCGTGCAGCCGACCGTGCGCAGCGCGTCGACCACGGTGTCCGGCGAGATGGGGATGCCTGCGACGGCCTGCGGGCGGTCGGTGGCCAGCGCGATCTGCGGCCGCGGCGCGCGGGCGTCGACGTCGACCACGCCGCCGACGACGCGGGCGCCGCCGAACTCGGCCAGCAGCTCCGCGGCGCGGGCCAGGGCGACCACGGTGACGTCGGGGTCGGTGCCGCGCTCGAACCGCTTGGCCGCCTCGCTGGGCAGCTTGTGCCGGCGCACGCCGCGGCCGATGCCGGTGGGCTCCCAGTGCGCGGCCTCCAGCAGCAGCGCGGTGGTCGAGCCCGACACCTCGGTGGTCGCCCCACCCATGACGCCGGCCAGCCCGATCGGGCCGGTGTCGTCGGTGATGAGCAGGTCGTCGTCGGTCAGCGCGCGGTCGGCGCCGTCCAGCGTGGTGACCCGCTCACCGGGCCGGGCGGTGCGCACCACCACGGGGCCGCGGACGGCGTCCCGGTCGAAGGCGTGCATCGGCTGGCCGAGCTCGAGCATCACGTAGTTGGTGACGTCGACGGCCAGCGAGATCGACCGCACGCCGCAGCGGGTGAGCCGGCGGCGCATCCACCACGGGGTGGGCGCGGCCGGGTCCAGGCCCTCCATCGCGATCATCGAGAACCGGTCGCAGCGGGCCGGGTCCTCGACCTCCACGGCCCACGCGGGCTCGCCGGACCAGGCCGGCGGGGTGGCCGCGGCCGGGTCCTGCCAGGGCGCGCCGAGCGCGGCGGCCACCTCGCGGGCCACGCCCCGGATGGCCATGCAGTAGCCGCGGTCGGTGGTGACCTCGAGGTCGAACACGACGTCGTCCAGGCCCAGGACGCCGGCCGCGGGCGTGCCCGGCTCGATGCCCTCGGTGCCCAGCACCAGGATGCCCTCGTGGTCGTCGCCGATACCGAGCTCGCGGACGCTGCAGATCATCCCGTCCGACACCCGGCCGTAGGTCTCGCGCGCCGCGATGGCGAAGTCACCGGGCAGCACGACACCGGGCAGTGCCACGACGACGAGGTCGCCGACGGCGAAGTTCCGGGCACCGCAGACGATCCCCTGCGCCTCCGGGTTGCCGACGTCCACCCGGCAGTACCGGATCGGCTTCTTGAAGCCGGTGAGCTCCTCGATCTCCAGCACCCTGCCCACCACCAGCGGGCCGGTGGTCTCCGGAGCGCGGAGGACGTCCTCGACCTCCAGGCCCTGCCGGACGAACGCGGCGTCGAGGTCCTCGACACCGGTGCCCGCGGGCAGGTCGACGTGCTGGGACAGCCAGCTGACCGGGACCTTCACTGCTCCACCCCGAATGCGCTCGTGAACCGGACGTCGCCCTCGACGATGTCGTGCATGTCCGACACCCCGTGGCGGAACTGCAGGGCCCGCTCGATGCCCATGCCGAAGGCGAACCCGCCGTAGACCTCGGGGTCGATGCCGCAGGCGGTGAGCACCCGCGGGTTGACCATCCCGCAGCCACCCCACTCGACCCACTGCGGGCCGTCGCGGTGCTCGGGGAACCAGACGTCGAACTCCGCCGACGGCTCGGTGAACGGGAAGAAGTGCGGCCGCCAGCGGATCTCGGACTCCGGCCCGAACAGTGCCCGGGCCAGGGCCTCCAGGGTGCCGCGCAGGTGCGCCATGGTGAGCCCGCGGTCGATCGCCAGGCCCTCGACCTGGTGGAAGACCGGGGTGTGCGTGGCGTCGAGCTCGTCGGTGCGGAACACCCGGCCCGGCGCGACCACGTAGACTGGCGGGGTGCGCTCGAGCATGGTGCGCGCCTGCACCGGCGAGGTGTGCGTGCGCAGCACCAGCCCGGAGTCCTCGGGCGCGACGAAGAAGGTGTCGGCCAGCGAGCGGGCCGGGTGGTCGGGGCCGGTGTTGAGGGCGTCGAAGTTCAGCCACTCGCTCTCCAGCTCGGGGCCCTCGGCCACCTCGTAGCCCATGCCGACGAAGATGTCCGCGATCCGGTCCTGGATGGTGGTCAGCGGGTGCCGGGCGCCGCGCCGGGTGCGGCCCGAGGGCAGCGTGACGTCGACCCGCTCCTCGGCGAGCACCCGCTCGTCGCGCTCGGCCGACAGCACGGCCAGCCGGGCGTCGTAGGCCTCGGTCAGCGCGACGCGCGCCGCGTTGACCCGCTGCCCGGCGTCCTTGCGCGCGGCCGGCGGCAGCGCGCCGAGCTCGCGGCGGGCCAGCAGCACCGGGCCGCGGTCGCCGAGGTGCGCGGGCCGGACGGCGGCCAGCGCGTCGAGGTCGGCCGCGGCGGCGAAGGCGGCCAGGCCCTCGGCGACGGCGGCGTCGAGGGCCTCGGGCGAGAGGGCCGCGACCTGCTTGGGGTCGAATGGGTCGTTGGCGCCGGACACGGGAGGCCATTCTGCCTGCCCGGTCCGGGTCACTCCCCGGGTGCGGGGGGCAGCAGGGCCGAGAGCCCGCCCCAGGCCAGCACGGTGAGCTGGTCGACCAGGTCGGCGGCGGTGACGCTGCGCTCGGTGGACCACCAGTGCGCGGCCAGCTGCACCATGCCGACCACGCCGTAGGCCCAGGTCTGGGTGCCCTCGGGGCTGCGGCCCAGCGAGGTCAGCCGCTCCCCCATCACCCAGGCCAACGCCTCGGCCACCTCGCGCTCGGTCTGCGCGACCAGGTCGGCCCGCCCGGACCGGCCGGCCTGGGCGTAGGCGAACCGGTACAGCGCCGGCTCCTCCTCGATGATCGCCACGAACGCCGCGACGACGGCGCGCAGCCGGTCGCGGTCGGTGGCCCGGTCGATGGCCAGCTCGCCGAGCAGGCGGGGCAGCAGGATCTCGGTGCTGATCTGCTCCAGGACGGCGTCGACCAGCTCGTCCTTGTCGGTGAAGTACCGGTAGAGCACCGTCTTGCTGACCCCGGCGGTGCGGGCGACGTCGTCGACGGCCAGCTCCGGGCCGGTGCGGCGGACCGACTCGACGGCTGCGGTGACGAACTCGACCCGCCGGACGCGGCGGTGCTCGGTCCAGCGCGAGGAGCGCCCGTCGGATCGGCCGGTGGTCGTCACGGTCGGTCATCCTCCCATCCGCGACGCCTGCTCCATGTGTACGGACGTACGCATCGTCGGCTACCGTGGCCGGGTGACCGACGAGCGGACCATGCGGGACCGGATGCTGGCCGGCGAGGAGTACATCGCCGACGACCCCGACCTGGCGCGGGAGAACGCCCGCGCCCAGGCGCTGACGCACGCCTACAACACCGCCGACCCCACCGACCGCGGCCGGCTGCGGGAGCTGATGACCGAGCTGCTCGGCTCCTTCGGGGAGGGCAGCACCATCCTGCCGCCGTTCCGCTGCGACTACGGCTACCGCACCACCGTCGGGGCGCGGGTGTTCGCCAACTTCGGCCTGGTCTGCCTGGACGTCGGCCCGGTCACCATCGGCGACGACGTCCAGATCGGGCCCGGCGTGCAGCTGCTCACCCCGACCCACCCGGTCGACCCGGTGCGCCGCCGCGAGCGGTGGGAGGGCTCGGCGCCGATCACGATCGGGGACAACGTGTGGCTGGGGGGCGGGGTCGTCGTCCTGCCGGGCGTGACCATCGGCCACGACACCGTGGTGGGCGCCGGCTCGGTGGTCACCCGGGACCTGCCGCCGCGGGTCGTGGCGGTGGGCAACCCGGCGCGGGTCGTCCGCGAGCTGGACGCGTGAGCAGCGCCCGGCGCTTCGACCCCGACCGCCGCGACCGGCTCGTCGACGTGACCATCGAGGTGATCGCCGAGCACGGCCTCGCCGGGCTCACCGCCCGCCGCATCGCCACCGCGGCCGACGTCCCGCTGGGGTCGGTGACCTACCACTTCGAGGGCCTGGACGACCTGGTCCGCGCCGCCTTCACCCGGCACGCGCAGCGGATGGCCGAGCTGTTCCGCGCGCACTTCGCCGTCGCCACCGACCGGGGCTCGATGCTGGACGCGGCCACCGACTTCGTGCTGCGCGGCCACCTGGCCACCCAGCGCCAGTGGGCCATCGCCTACGAGCTCTACCTGGCCGCGCTGCGCGACCCCGCCCTGCGCGAGGTCACCGAGGACTGGATGCGCAGCAGCCGGGAGACCCTCCAGCGGGTCCTGGACCCCGAGCTGGCCCGCGCCCTGGACGGCGTCATGGAGGGCCTGACCATGCACGCGATCCTCACCACCGCTCCGCCCACCCGCGAGGAGACCCGCACCGTGCTCGCCCGTGTCCTGCAGGTCGCCCCGTGACCGCACCCGCCCGCCCGGGCACGCAGCTGCGCCGGGCCCGGGTGGCGGTGGCCACCTGCTTCGCGCTCAACGCGGTCTTCTACGCCAACTTGGTGCCGCGGCTGCCCGAGCTGCGCGACGACGTCGGGCTCTCCAACGCCGCCCTCGGGACGGCGCTGGCGGCCGCGCCGCTCGGTGCCCTGCTGATGGGGCCCGTGGCCGCCGTGCTCATCGGCCGCTGGGGGTCGGGGCCGGTGGCCTCCCTCGGGCTGGTCGGCCTGGGCGTCGGGGTGGCCGGGGCGGCCGCGGCGCCGTCCTGGTGGGTGCTGGCGGCGGCGCTGTTCGTGGTCGGCGTGCTGGACACCGTCGTCGACGTGGCGCAGAACGCCCACGGCCTGCGGGTGCAGCGCGGCTACGGCCGGTCGATCCTCAACGCCCTGCACGGGCTCTGGAGCCTGGGCGCGGTCGCCGGCGGCCTGCTCGGCTCGGTGGTGGCCGGCCTCGGCGTCCCGCTCGAGGTGCACCTCGGGGTGTCCGCGGTGGTGTTCGGCGCGGTGGCGGTCGCCGTCCGGGCCTGGATGCTGCCCGGCCCGGACACCGCCGCCGACGTCCCGTCCGTGGCACCGGAGGCCTCCGGCGGGGGCCGGGCCTGGCGGCGGGCGGCCGGCACGCTGGCCGTGCTCGGTGCGCTGGCCGCGGCCGGGGCGTTCGTGGAGGACTCCGCGGCGTCCTGGAGCGCCATCCGGCTGCGCGACGACCTCGGCGCGACCGTCGTCGTGGCGGGGCTGGGGTTCGTGGCCTTCCAGGTCGCGATGACGGCCGGCCGGCTGACCGGTGACCGCGTGGTCGACCGGTTCGGCCAGCGGGTGGTGGCCCGGGTCGGCGGGGCGGTGATCGCGGCCGGGTTCGGCCTCGCGCTGGGCTTCCCGTCGGTGCCGACCACGCTGCTCGGGTTCGTCCTGGCCGGCGTCGGCGTGGCCACCCTGGTGCCGGCGGTGTACGCCGCCGCCGACGCGCTGCCGGGCCTGCCGCCCGGGGTGGGGCTGACCGCGGTGAACCTGCTGCTGCGCATCGGCTTCCTGGTCTCGCCGCCGCTGATCGGTCTGCTCGCCGACGCCGCGGGCCTGCGGGTCGGCCTGCTCACCGTCGTGGTGGCCGGCGTCGTGGTCCTCGTGCTCGGCCGGTCGCTGCGGGCCCGGGTAACCTGAGCTCAGCGTCCCGGGGCGGGGTCGGCCAGCGCGGCGACCACGCCGAGCAGCACCAGGCCGGTGACCGGGGCGGCGACCACCCAGGGCGCCCGCTCCAGGTAGCCGGTGGTCTCGGCCAGCGCCCGGCCCCACTCCGGGGACTCCGCGCCCGCGCCCAGCCCGAGGAAGGACAGCCCGGCCAGCGCCAGCGACGCGTGGGGCACCCGGACCAGCGCGTGCCGCACCACCGGCGGGCCGACGACCGGCAGCAGGTGCCGGCGCAGCACGTGCCACCGGCCCGCTCCCCCGGCCACCGCGGCGACGTGGAAGCCCGACGCCCGCGCCTGCGCGGCCAGCGTGCGGGTGTGCACGGCCAGCGGGATCCAGCCGACCAGCGCCACCGCGACGCACGCGGCCAGCAGGCCGGGCCCGGCCACCGCGGCCACGACGATCCCGACCACCACCGCGGGCAGCGCGTTGAGCACGTCGGCCGGGCCGGAGCGGCCCCCGCGCCCGAGCAGCCCGACGGCCAGCCCGACCCCCAGCGCCACCGCGGCGAGGACGGCGGCCAGGCCCACCGACAGCAGCGCGCCGTGGCCGAACCGGGCCAGCACGTCACGGCCCAGCGGGTCGGCACCCAGCGGCAGCGCCCAGGACGGCGGGGCCAGCCGGCGGCCGACGTCCTGGGCGGACGGGTCGCGCAGCAGCCCGGCGACCACCGCGACCGCGAGCACCCCGGCGACGGCGACCGCCACCCGCTGAGGCCGGCGCCCGGCCCGGGCGGTCTCCGGGGTGAACCCGCTGGTCGCCAGGGCCGGGCCGAGCAGCAGCCGGTGCGCCAGCACCCCGCCACCGCCGACCAGCAGCCCGATCGCGACCAGCAGCACGACGGCGGCCTGCACCACCGGCACGTCCTGGGCCAGCGCGGCCGAGAGCGCCACCCCGCCGAGCCCGGGGACGTCGAAGACCGCCTCGACCACCGCGGCGGCCCCCAGCGTGCCGACCAGGAGCAGCAGCACCTGCGGGACGACCACGCCGACCGCGCGGCGGCCCAGCGCGGCGGCCGTCGTCCGCCGCGCGACGCCGGCGGCCCGCCAGGTGCGCACCCAGGACTCCCCCGCCGTCGCCGCGACCGCCCCGGCCAGCAGCCGGGCCAGGACGCCGGCCGCGGGGAGGGCCAGGGCCAGCACCGGCAGCACCAGGTGCTCGGGCCCGGTGAACCCCGAGGTGGGCAGCAGCCCCCAGCCGACGGCGACGACGGCGACCAGCAGCACGGCCAGCACGAACTCCGGCAGCGCGGAGAGGGCCCCGCCCAGCGCCGCCCCGGGCCCGCCGCCGCGCAGCCGGCCGTCGGCGGCGCGCAGCAGCGCCGGGACGGTGAGCAGCCCGGCCAGCAGCAGCGCGACGACCGACGCGGTGCCGGCCAGGGTCAGCGAGATGCCCAGCGCGGGCAGCACGGTGTCCGCGACCGGGGTGCGCGACACCCACGACGTCCCGAGGTCGCCGGTGGCCAGCCGGCCGAGGAAGCCGAGGGTGCCGGTGACCGGGTCGGCGGGCAGGTCGAGGGTGTCGCGCACCGCCTGCAGCGCCGCGGCGTCGGGGGCGCCCTCCTCCTCCCGGGCGCGCAGCACCGCGCGGGCCGGGTCGGTGCCGGACAGCCACGGCAGCGCACCGACCAGCAGCGCCGTGCCGACGACCGCGCCGAGGACCTCCGCCGCCCGCCGGACGACGGTGGCGGTCACCGGCCGGGGCTGGTGGCGACGGTGACGACCTGCCGCTCGAACGGGTCGTCGCCCACGCCCTGCACGCCGGCGGCCACACCGGTGCGGCTCTGCTCGTGCAGCACCGGCACCACCGCGCCGGTGGACAGCACCTGGGCCTCGATGTCGGCGGCGGCCTGGCGGCGCTCGCGCGGGTCGGTCAGCCCGGCCGCGGTGGCGACGGCGGCGTCCACGGCCGGGTCGCACAGCCGGGCCAGGTTGTAGCCGCCCTCGCAGGTCCAGTCGGTGCCGAAGTAGCCGACCGGGTCGCCGGTGTCCAGCAGCGTCAGCCGGCTGCCGAGCACCGCGTCGAAGGCGCCGGCCAGCAGGTCGGGCTCGAGGGTGGCGTAGGTCTGCACGACCACCTCGACGGTGAACCCGGCGGCGCGCAGCTGCTCGGCGAGCACGGCCGCGGCCTCCGGGAGCTCGGGCCGGTCGTCGTAGGTGGCCAGCCGGATGCCGGCCCCGGCCGGGTCGCCGGCCGCGGGCAGCACCGGTGCGGTGCGGGCGGCGCTGCCGAGGGTGTCGTCGGTGAGCAGGCCCGGTGCGGTGTCGGCCTGGCCCTCGAAGACGCCGTCGACGACCGCGCCGGGGTCGACCGCGGCCACCGCGGCGGCCCGCAGCGCGGGGTCGGCGAACACCCCGGAGGCGGTGTTGAGCTGGAGCGCGGTGACCCGCGGCAGCGACGTGGTGACCACCCGCTGCTCGTCGGTCAGGGTGGGCAGCGCGGCGATCGGCACGCCCTGCACGACGTCGAGCTCGCCGGCGCGCAGGGCCGAGGTGCGGGCGTCGGCGTCGTCGACGAACCGGACGTCGAGGCCGTCGGCGGCGGGCGGGCCGCCCCAGTAGGCGTCGGCGGCGTCGAGGGTGGCCGACTGCGTGCCCTGCACCGCGGTGATCGCGTAGGGCCCGGTGCCGTGGCCCACCGGGTCGGGGGCGGCCGGGTCGGCGTAGGCCGCCGGGGACAGCACGACCAGCGACGGGGCCCCCAGCCGCTGCACCAGCAACGGGTCGGCCTGGGCGGCCTGCACCTGCACGGTGTCGTCGTCCACGGCGGTGGCGACCAGGCCCACGTCGCGCAGCACCCGCACCCCCGGGTCGGCGGCCGCGGCGGCGTTCAGCGACCCGGCGACGGCCTCGGCGTCCATCGGGGTGCCGTCGTGGAAGACCACGCCGTCGCGCAGCTCCAGCAGCGCCGTCCGGTCGTCGGTGAACTCCCAGGACTCGGCGAGCTGCGGCTCGGCGGCGCCGGAGGCGTCGAAGGTCACCAGCGTCTCCGCGGCGCCCACCCGGGTGAGCAGCAGCGCGTCGTCGGTGTACGGGGACAGCGCGGCCACCGGCGGGAAGCTCAACGCGACCCGCAGCCGGTCGGCGGCGTCCGCACCGCCGTCACCGCCGGAGGGGGCGAAGCACCCACCGGCGAACAGGGCGGGGACGGCGAGCAGGGCGGTGCGGCGCTTCACGGGGCTCCTACGGTCTCGAGGGCGGGGGCGGTGCGGCGGGTGAGCAGCCACAGCCCGACCGCCGAGGCGGCGGGCAGGGCGGCGAGGACGAGCCAGGGAACGGCGGCGGCCGGCCGTGGTTCGGTGGCCAGGTCGAGCAGGGCGCCGACGCCGGTGCTGCCGACCAGGACGGCGAGCCCCCCGGCGGAGGCCAGGACGCCGAAGTGCGCGCCCAGCCGCTGCTCGCCGGCCAGCCGCGGGACGAGGTCCTGCGCGACGGGGACGGCGACCATCTGGCCGAGGTAGAGCAGCAGCGCGAACCCGACCGCGGGAGCCAGCGCCCAGACCCCGGGCGGCGGGGCGGCCGGGGCGGCGACGGCGACCACCAGGAACGAGGCGCTCATCAGGGCGAACCCCAGCGGCAGCGCCCGGGCGGGACCCAGGCGGCGGGCCCGGACGGTGATCGGCAGCTGGAGGAGCAGCACGCTCACCGCGGCGGCGACGAACATCCAGCCCAGCGCGCCCTGCGAGCCGGTGGCGCGGTCGAGCTCGACGGGCAGGGCGAGGTAGAGCTGGTTGTAGGAGAGCAGGTAGGTGCAGTAGCAGGCGGTGAAGGCCAGGAACCGGCGGTTGCGCAGCACCTGGCCCCACCCGGCGGTGACGGGCTCGACCGGCCCGGTGCCGGTGCGCAGGTCCCGCGGCAGCAGCAGCACGTGCGCCACGAGGACGACGACGAACACCCCGGCGGCGACCACGCAGGTGACGGCGAAGGGCACGCCGAGCAGCAGCGCGCCCAGCACCGGGCCGGTGACCGAGCCGAGCTTGGAGGCGACGGCGTCCAGGCCGAACACCTCGGCGCGGGTGGCCACCCCCGCCTCTTCCAGCCGGCGGCCCTGGTCGGCCAGGGCCGACTCCACCGCCGGGGAGAACAGCGCGGCGGCGAACCCGACCAGCACGACGCCCACCAGGACCCCGGCCAGGCTCTCCACGACGGCCAGGACGCCGAACCCGGCGATCCGGATCGCGCAGCCGGTCACCACCACCGGCTTGACCCCGAACCGGTCGGTCAGCCCGCCGCCCAGGAAGAACAGGCCCTGCTGGCTGAACGTGCGGATGCCGAGCACCAGCCCGATCACCCCGCCCGCCAGCGCCAGGTCCTCGGCCAGGTGGACGGCGAGGAAGGGCACCACCAGGTAGAAGCCGACGTTGAAGGCCAGCTGGCTGGCCAGCAGCAACCGCGGCACGGCGGGCAGCCGGCGCACCAGGACCCAGGGCGCCCAGCTCATGCCGGCGCCGGGGCGAGGGCGGGGACGGCGTCCAGCAGCCCGGCGGTGACCCCGGAGGCGGGGGCGGTGAACACCTGCGCGACCGGGCCCTGCTCCACCACCCGGCCGGCGTCGAGCACCAGCACCCGCTCGCACAGCCGCTGCACCACCCCGAGGTCGTGGGAGACCACCACCAGGGCCAGGCCCGCCGCCGCGGACAGCTGGGCGAGCAGGTCGACCACCTGCAGCCGGACCACCCCGTCCAGCGCGCTCACCGGCTCGTCGGCGACGAGCACGTCGGGCCGGGGCGCCAGGGCGCGGGCGATCGCCAGCCGCTGCCGCTGGCCGCCGGAGAACTCGTGCGGCCAGCGGCGGGCGGCGTCGGGCTCCAGGCCCACGGCGACCAGCAGCTCGGCCACCCGCGCGCCGTGGTCGCCGGGCACCCGCAGGCAGGCCAGCGGTTCGGCGACCGCCTGGCCGACCCGCATCCGGGGGTTGAACGACCGGCCCGGGTCCTGCGGCACGGTCTGCACCCGGCGGCGGAACCAGCGCAGCGACCGCGGGGAGCCGGGGCGCACCGGGCGGCCGTCGAGGGCGACGGTGCCGGCGTCGGGGGTGTCCAGGGCCAGCAGCAGCCGGGCCAGGGTGGACTTGCCCGACCCGGACCCCCCGACCACGGCGAGCCGCTCGCCGGCCCGCAGCTGCAGGGAGACGCCGTCCAGCGCCGTCGTGCCGCGGTACCGGTGGACGAGCCCGCGGGCCTGGAGGAGCGGCTCGGTCACCGGGTCACCGCCAGCTCGCGGGCGGCGGTGACCACGTCGGCCAGCCGCGGGTCGGCGAGCACCTCGGCCACCGGGCCGTCGGCGACCAGCCGGCCGGCGTCGAGCACCAGCAGCCGGCTGCACAGCCGCGCCGCGACGGCGAGGTCGTGGGTGACCAGCAGCAGCCCGGCGCGGTCGGGGCCGGTGACCCGGTCCAGCAGGTCCAGCACGCCGGCCTGCACGGTGGGGTCCAGGGCGGAGGTGGGCTCGTCGGCGACCAGCAGCCGGGGGGCGCCGACCAGCGCCATCGCCAGCGCCACCCGCTGCCGCTGGCCGCCGGAGAGCTGGCCGGGGAAGCGCCGGCCGGTGCCGGTCAGGCCGACCTCGGCCAGCAGGGCGTCGGCCCGGCGGGCGGCCCGGGCCCGGCCGACCCCGCGGGCGCGCAGGGGCAGCGCGACCTGGCGGCCGACCCGGGTCAGCGGGTCCAGCGCGGTCCCGGGGTCCTGCGCGACCAGGGCGGTGGCCCGCCCGCGCAGCGGCCGCCAGGTGGCCGGGCCGGCGCCGACGACCTCGGTGCCCTCGACCAGCACGCTGCCGGTGACCGCCAGGCCGGGCGGGGTCAGCCCGAGCAGGGCGGCGACCAGCTGGGACTTGCCGGCCCCGGAGGAGCCGACGACGCCGACCCGCTCCCCGGGGGCGAGGTCGAAGGACAGACCGTCCAGCAGCCGTCGGTCGGGCAGGGCGACGGACAGGTCGTGCACGCGCAGCACTCAGCAGCCTCTCGGACGGGGACGGACCCGACCCTAACTGCGAAACGTTCGCATCAATGACTGCGCATGCGGTCAACCAGCCAGCTGCGTGGCGTACAGGCAGATGCCGGCGGCGACGGCGAGGTTGAGCGACTCGGCCCGGCCGCGCATCGGCACCCGCACCCGGTGGTCGGCCAGCGCGGCCAGCGCGGGGTCCAGGCCGCGGGCCTCGTTGCCGAACAGCCACAGCACGGGGCCGGCCAGCAGACCGGCCTGCCCCGCGGCGGGCAGGGTGACCTCGCCGTCCCCGGCGGCGGCCAGCACCGTCACCCCGGCGGCCCGGACGTCGGCCAGCAGCGGCTCGAGGGGGGCGCTGCGCACGACGTCGAGGTGGAACAGGCTGCCGGCGCTGGAGCGCACGGTCTTGCCCTGGAACGGGTCGGCCGACCCGGCGCCGAACACCACGGCACCGGCACCGCAGGCGTCGGCGGTGCGCAGCACGGTGCCGGCGTTGCCCGGGTCGTTGAGCTCGGCCAGCGCCACCGCCAGCCGGGGCGGCGCGGTGGCCAGGGTCGCTGCGGGGACGTCGCGCAGCGGGCAGACCGCGACCAGGCCCTGCGGGCTGGCGGTCTCGCTCAGCCCGGCTGCGGCCTTCTCGGTGACCAGCCGCACGGGCGCCCCGGCCAGCAGGTCGGCGTGCGCGGCGGCGGCGGCCTCCGTGGCGAACAGCTCGGTGACCACGCCCGCGGCCAGCGCCTCGGACACCGCCTGCCGGCCCTCGGCGAGGAAGGCCCCGGCGGCGTCCCGGCCGGCCCGGCGGGTCAGCTTGCGGGCCGCGGCCACGCGGCCGCTGCGCTCGGTCAGCAGCTCGGTCATGCGGTCCCTCCCCGGACGTGCGACGACGCCGCCACCCCGGTGGGGGTGACGGCGTCGTCGGGGTCCTGCGTCAGGCGGCGGCGACGCCGGTCTGGTTCGGCGCGGCGGCCACGGCGGCGCGGGCGGCCTCCACCAGGGCGGTGAAGGCGGCCGGCTCGTTCACCGCGAGCTCGGCCAGGACCTTGCGGTCGAGGTCGATGCCGGCGAGCTTGAGGCCCTGCATGAACCGGTTGTAGGTCATGTCGTTGCTGCGGGCCGCGGCGTTGATGCGGGTGATCCACAGCTTGCGGAAGTCACCCTTGCGCACCTTGCGGTCGCGGTAGGCGTAGGTCGCCGAGTGGAGCACCTGCTCCTTGGCCTTGCGGTACAGCCGCGACCGCTGGCCCCGGTAGCCGCTGGCGGCCTCCAGGGTCGTCCGACGCTTCTTCTGGGCGTTGACCGCCCGCTTCACGCGTGCCACGTGAGTACTCCTCTAGATCGGTAAGGGGGTGGGGGCGGTCAGAGACCGAGCAGCTTCTTCATCCGCGGCGCGTCGGCCGGCGACAGCACCTCGGAGCCCTTCACCCGGCGCTTGCGCGAGGAGGACTTCACCTCGAACTTGTGCTGGTTGTTCGTGTGCTCGCGGACGAGCTTCCCGGAGCCGGTCACGCGGATGCGCTTGGCGGTGCCCTTGTGGGTCTTGTTCTTCGGCATGATGGGTCCTTCTGGGTGTCTGGGTCTGGGCCGGGCCGTCAGGCCTGGTCGGCCTCGACCGGGTCCATGGGGGCGGGCTTCGGCGGGGCCTGGGGCGCCAGCGGTGCGGCGTCCTCGGCCTCGGTGGCCCTGGCCTTCTTCCGCTCCGCGGTCCGGTCCTGCTGCGCCGCCTGGTTCCGGTGCGGCGCGATGACCATGACCATGTTGCGGCCGTCCTGCTTGGGGTTGGACTCCACGACGCCGAGGTCGGAGACGTCGCCGGCCAGACGCTGCAGCAGCCGGTAGCCCATCTCGGGGCGGGACTGCTCGCGACCGCGGAACATCACCGTGATCTTGACCTTGTCGCCGCCCTTGAGGAAGCGGACGACGTGGCCCTTCTTGGTCTCGTAGTCGTGCGGGTCGATCTTCAGCCGCAGGCGCATCTCCTTGATGACGGTCTGCGACTGGTTCCGACGGGCCTCGCGCTCCTTCTGCGCGGCCTCGTACTTGAACTTCCCGTAGTCCATGAGCTTCACGACGGGCGGCCGGGCCATGGGAGCGACCTCGACGAGGTCGAGCTCGGAGTCCTGGGCCAGGCGCAGCGCCTCGCCGATGGAGACGATGCCGACCTGCTCACCCTCGGGTCCGACCAGGCGGACCTCGGGGACGCGGATGCGGTCGTTGATGCGGGGCTCGGTGATGGCCTCTCCTCTTCGTTCTGCGACGAGGAGTCAGCGTCCCGACCCGAAGAAGGGCCCTCGACCCGCGCAGGGCGGGGAGGGCCGAGGGGCCGGCGGACCGGCCCCGCACTTCAGGTGACCTGGCCGCCCGGGGGGCGTCAGGTGGGAGCGGGCTCCTCTTGGACGCCGACCCGGGGCGGGGTCGGCGTGGTGGTGCGCCTCATGTAGCGGGGTGAGGTGCCTCCGAGCGTACCCCGTCGGCCCGGCTGGCGGCCAGCAGGGTGCGCATGCCCTCGACCGCGCGCACCGCCCGCTCGCCGTCGGCGGCCTGCACGGCCAGCACCGAGAGCTCGTCGTCGTCGACCAGCAGCAGCGACGCCCAGGGCGAGTTCTCGTCGAAGCGGACCGCCCGGACCGCCGACCACGGCAGCGTGTGGGTGCCGACGATGTTGCGCACCCGCACCCCGGACGCGTCGGCGTCGACCCGCGCGCGGGAGAGGTAGACCGTGGCCGCGGCCATCGCGATGCCCAGCCCGGTGGTGGCCACCTGGTCGGAGGTGCGGAAGGCGATCACCCCGGTGGTGTGCGTCTTGAGCAGGATCGACACCACCAGCATCACGGTGAAGATCACCGCCGCCATCAGGCCGCACATGATGCGCTGGCGGCGGGGGGTGGCGGTCACCGTCGTGGTCGCGGGGCTGCTCACGCGCCCCAGTGTCCCACTGGCAGAGTCGCGCCCGTGAGCAGCAGCGAGAGCCCCGGCACCGAGGTCACCGGCACCCTGCAGCACGCCGCCTGGCAGGCCCGCGAGCTGCCGCCGGTGGAGGAGGTGCGGCCCGGTCTGTGGTCGGTGCCGGTGCCCATCCCGCACAACCCGCTGCGCTACGTCTCCGCGTACGCCTTCGCCCTGGAGGGCGGCGGGCTCGGCCTGGTCGACTGCGGCTGGGAGCACGAGGCCGGCTGGACGGCGCTGACCGACGGGCTGGCCGGCATCGGCGCGGGGGTGGCCGACGTCCGGGGCGTGCTGGTCACCCACCTGCACTACGACCACCTGGGCCTGGCCGGGCGGGTGCGGGAGGCCAGCGGCGCCTGGATCGCCATGCACCCCGCCGACGGCGAGGCGGTGGCCGCCTTCTCCGGCCGGGACGCCGCCACCGCGGTGGACACCCAGGTCGAGTTCCTGGTGGGCCTCGGCGCCGACCGGGACACCGCGGTGTCCGACGTCGGCGACCCCGAGCGCTGGGAGCGGTTCCACCGGATGGCCGTGCCGGACCGCCGGCTGCTGCACGGCGATGTCGCGGACTTCCCCGGCTGGTCGCTGCGCGCGGTGCACACCCCCGGCCACACGCCGGGGCACCTGTGCTTCGACGAGGAGCGCACCGGTGTGTTCCTGTCCGGGGACCACGTGCTGCCCCGGATCAGCCCCAACATCTCGACCGTGCCCGGGGGCGCTGCGTCCCCGCTGCGCGACTACCTCGCGGCGCTGGCCGACGTGGGCGAGCGGCCGGAGCCGGCCGAGGTGCTGCCGGCGCACGAGTGGCGGTTCACCGGTCTGGCCGCGCGCACCGCGCAGCTGCGCGAGCACCACGAGCACCGGCTGGCCGAGCTGCTGGACGCCGTGCGCGCGCACCCCGGCGGCACGCCGTGGGACCTGGCCGCGCACCTGACCTGGTCGCGGCCGTGGTCGTCCTACGAGCGCGGCATGCGGGTCTTCGCGGTCACCGAGACCGACGCGCACCTGCGGGTGCTGGCCGGCCGGGGCGCCGTCGTCGGCACACCGGGGCCGGTGCCCCGCTACACCGCGGCGTGAGGCTCGCCGAGCTCGCGGACCGGGTGCGGGCCGCGCCGGCGCGGCTGGGCGGCACCCGGCTGGTGCTGGTCGACGGCCCGGCCGGTTCGGGGAAGACCACCCTCGCGCAGCGGCTGGCCGGGGCCCTGGACGCGCCGGTCGTGCACCTGGACGACCTCTACGCCGGCTGGACCCTGGACGGCGTGGTCGACCGGCTGACCCGGTGGGTGCTGGAGCCGGTCGCCGCCGGCCGGGACGCCGTCTTCGACGCCTACGACTGGCACGCCGGTGCGTTCCGGGTGCCGACGACGGTGCCGGCCGGTCCGGTGCTGGTGGTGGAGGGCTGCGGGGCCGGTGCCCGGGAGCTGGCCGACCGGGTGTCGCTGCTGGTCTGGGTGGAGGCGCCGCCGGAGGTCTGCGCGCGGCGGTGGGCCGACCGCGGCGGGGCGGCGATGACCGCCTTCCAGCCGGACTGGGCGCGGGCCGAGGCCGCCGTGTTCGCCCGGGAGGGCACCCGGGCGCGCGCCGACGTCCGCGTCGACGGCGCCCCCGCGCACGACCCCGGCCCGGACGGCGTCGCCGTCCTGGGCTGAGCGGTCAGTCGTCGTCCTGGTCGTCCCCGCCGTCGTCGTCCTGCTCGACGCCGTCGTCGCCGCCGTCGTCCTGCTGGTCCTGCACGGCGTCACCGACCCCGCCGCCGCAGGCGGTCAGGGTGCCGCCGGCGGCGAGCACGGCGGTGGTGGCGAGCAGGACGGTGAGCGGGCGCCGGATCCTCATGCCGGGATGGTGCCGTCCCGGCGGTCCCGGCGCAGCTCAGGCGGCGAGGACGGAGGCGACGAGCTCGGCGCGGCGGGCCTCGGGAACCGGCCGGCCGCGGCCGGTGATGCGCTCCCAGACCACCCCCCCCAGGACGGCGGTGACCCACTGCTGCCGGGCGCCGCTGAGCGCCTCGCCGCGGGCGCGGGCCCGGGCGCCGACGGCGCAGACCAGCTCCTCGACGGCGTCGCCGACCGCGGCCTCGACGCCGGCGCGCAGCACGCCGTCCCCGCCGGCGGCCTCGGCCACCGCGGCCACGGCGAGCTCGCCGCGGCCCAGGGGGCGGCCCCAGTGCTCCAGCGCCGCGGCCAGGTCGCCGGCGGTGCTGCCGGTGTCGCCGCGGTCGACGACCACGGGCAGCCCGGCGACCGCGGCGGCCACCAGGTGGGACAGCGACGGCCACTCCGCCTGCAGCTGCAGCACCGGCACACCCGCACGGGCGGCCACGGCGTCGAGGCGGAGGCCGTGCCAGCCGCGTTCGGCGAGCAGGTCCACGGCGGCGGCCAGCGCCGGGGGGACGACGGCGGTGGTGGGTGCGGGGAGCGGAAGCGACATGGCCGGTCCTGGTGGGGGTCCGCAGGGGTGTGGTGACCGACACATCGGCAGCCGCGCGCCGACCAGGAACGCCGTCGTCCCACGCGCCCCGTGCGCCCCACGGGCATGCTGGCGCAGGTGGACTCCCCCGCCCGGCACGGCCGCTACGCCTGGTCCCCGCTCCCCGACCGCCCGGTCTGGGACTGGCCCGACGGGAAGCGCCTCGCCGTCTACATCGGCACGAACCTCGAGGTGTTCGACTTCGGCCGCGGCCGGGGCGCCGAGCTCGCCCCGGGCGGCGGTGACCCCGACGTCCTGAACTACTCGTGGCGGGACTGGGGCAACCGGGTCGGCGCCTGGCGGCTGCTGGAGACCCTCGACGCCCTCGGCCTGCCCACCTCGGTGATCGCCAACAGCCGGGTGCTCGAGGAGTGCCCGGGGCTGGTGGAGGCGTTCCTGGCCCGCGGCGACGAGCTGGTCGGGCACGGCCGCACCAACGCCGAGCGGCAGGCCGACCTGTCCGAGGACGACGAGCGGGCGCTGATCGCCGAGGCCACCGCGGTGTACGCCGACCGCGCCGGCCGCCGTCCGGCCGGGTGGCTGGGGCCCTGGATCTCGCAGAGCCACGTCACCCCCGACCTGCTGGACGAGGCCGGCTACGACTACCTGCTGGACTGGGCGCACGACGACCAGCCCACCTGGTTCGCCACCCGCTCGGGGCGGATCCTGTCGGTGCCCTACCCGCAGGAGCTCAACGACATCCCGGCCGTGGTGGCCCGGCAGGTGTCCGGGCAGGGGTTCGCCGACATGGTGGTGGCCACGTTCGACGAGCTGCTGGAGCAGTCCCGCTCCGCGCCGCTGGTCATGGGCATCGCCGTGCACCCCTACGTGGTGGGCCACCCGCACCGGCTGCGGCCGCTGCGCGCGGCACTGGCGCACGTCGCGGCCCACCGGGACGACGTGTGGCTGACCACCGCCGGGGCGGTCGCGGCGCACGCGGCCGCCGTGCTGCCCTGACACACCGCCGGAACACGCACCCGACACCATGGGAGCCGTGACCGAGAGCGTGGACGTCCCGCCCCTGGCCGGGTACACGGTGGCCGTCACGGCGGCCCGCCGCGCCGAGGAGCTCACCGCACTGCTGGACCGCCGCGGCGCCCGGGTGGTCTCCGCCCCGGCCATCCGCATCGTGCCGCTCGCCGACGACGCCCAGCTGGTCGCGGCCACGAAGGAGGTGCTGCGCGCGCCGGTGGACCTGGTGGTGGCCACCACCGGCGTCGGCTTCCGGGGCTGGCTGGAGGCCGCCGAGGCCTGGGACCTGCCGCTGGTCGGCCACCTCGCGGGTGCGCGGGTGCTGGCCCGCGGGCCGAAGGCGCGCGGCGCCATCCGCGGCGGCGGGCTGGTCGACGCCTGGTCGCCGGCGTCCGAGAGCTCGGCCGAGGTGCTCGAGCACCTGCTGTCGGGGGCCGAGGGGCCGCTCGAGGGCCGACGCATCGCCGTCCAGCTGCACGGGGACCCGCTGCCGGACCTGGTGACCGGCCTGCGCGCGGCCGGCGCCGCGGTGCTCGAGGTCCCCGTCTACCGGTGGGTGCTGCCCGAGGACACCGCCCCGCTGCGCCGGCTGGTGCACGTCGTGGCCGCCCGCGGGGTCGACGCCGTCACCTTCACCTCCGCCCCGGCCGCCGCCTCGACGCTGCAGGTGGCCGAGGAGGAGGGCGTGCTCGGCGGCGTCCTCGCCGCCTTCGGCGACGGGGTGCTGGCCGTCGCCGTCGGCGTCGTGACGGCCGGGCCGCTGGCGGCCGCCGGCATCCGCACGGTGCAGCCGGAGCGGGCCCGGCTGGGCGCGCTGGCCCGCGAGGTCGTCGACCGGCTGCCCGAGCGGGACCCCGTGCTGGCCGTCGGCGGCCACGTGCTGCAGGTCCGCGGGCACGCCGTCGTCCTGGACGGCCGGCTCGTGGAGCTGGCGCCCGCGCCCATGGCGGTGCTGCGGGGGTTGGTGCGCCGTCCCGGTGCGGTGGTCTCCCGCCCCGACCTGCTCGCCGGGCTGACCGGCGGGGCGGACGCGCACGCGGTGGAGATGGCGGTGACCCGGCTGCGGGCCGCGCTCGGCGCACCGGTCGTGGAGACCGTCGTCAAGCGCGGCTACCGCCTCGCCGTGTCGACCTAGACCCGCACCCGGGCGCCCGGGCGCAGGTACACCGCCCAGGTCACCGCTGTGCAGACGACGTAGAAGCCGACGAACACCAGGTAGGCGGCGTCCCCGGTCCCGGTGGTCAGGAAGGACTGCCGGAACGCCAGGTTCACCAGCACGCCGCCGAAGGCCCCGACGGCCCCGGCGATGCCGATGAGCGCCCCGGACATCCGCAGCGCCCGGCGGTCGGCCACCGCGGAGTCCTCGCCGGCGGCGACGGCGTCCATGGCCTGCACCCGGAAGATCGCCGGGATCATCTTGTAGGTCGACCCGTTGCCCAGGCCGCTGAGCACGAACAGCAGCACGAACCCGACGACGAACAGCGGCAGCGACTCCAGCCTGCTGGCGGCGAGCACCACCAGCGCGCCGACGGCCATCGCGACGAAGTTGCCGGCGGTGATGCGGGCACCGCCGAACCGGTCGGCCAGCTTGCCGCCCACCGGGCGGATCAGGGAGCCCAGCAGCGGGCCGAGCCAGGTCAGCGAGGCGGCCGCCAGCGGCGTGGCGAAGGAGTCGCTGAACTGGTTGGTGAGCACCTGGCCGAAGGCGAAGCTGAACCCGATGAACGACCCGAAGGTGCCGATGTAGAGGAACGACATGACCCAGGTGTGCTTCTCCCGGGTCGCGTCGCGCAGCGCTCGCGGCTGGTTGCTCGTGGTCGACAGGTTGTCCATGAGCAGGGCGGCGCCGACCGCGGCGGCCACGATGAAGGGGACGTAGACCAGCAGCACGATGCGCGGGTGCTCGGCGCCGGCGGTGGCCAGCACGAGCAGGCCGACCAGCTGGATCACCGGGACGCCGAGGTTGCCGCCGCCGGCGTTGAGCCCCAGCGCCCAGCCCTTCTCCCGCTCGGGGTAGAAGGCGTTGATGTTGGCCATGGAGCTGGCGAAGTTGCCGCCGCCCACGCCGGCCAGGCAGGCCACGGCGAGGAGGGTGCCGTAGGAGACGCCCGGCTCGAGCACCAGCGCGGTCGCGACGGTGGGCACCAGCAGCAGGGACGCCGAGACGATGGTCCAGTTGCGGCCGCCGAAGGTGGCGACGGCGAAGGTGTAGGGCAGCCGGACGAAGGCCCCGAGCGCGGTGGGCAGCGCGGTCAGCAGGAACTTCTGCGCCGCGACCTCCGGCGGCTCGCCGGTGAAGGTGCCGGCGGCGACGTAGGCCGGGCCGAGGAAGAGCACCATCACCGACCACAGGCTCCAGATCGAGAAGCCGATGTGCTCGGAGAACACCGAGAACCACAGGTTGCGCCGCGCGATCGGCTTGCCGGTGCTCTCCCAGAACTCCGGGTCCTCGGGGCGCCAGTCGTCGATCCACCTCCCCCCGAGGCGGGTGCGGGTGGTCGGTGCGGGGTCGGTCGCCAGGGCCATGGGGCGAGACTGGGCGTTGCGGGTGACCCCTCCGTTGCGCGCGCGGGCGACCTCTGTTCCGTTCCCCGCACCGCGGCTGACCCCTCGTGGTGAGGAGTGCTGCGGGGACGGGGCGCAGCCGGGAGGATCGCGGCGTGACCACCACCGAGCCGGGCCGTGCGCTGATCGAGTCCGGGTTCGGGATCGCCGGGTCGATGACCGGGTCGGCGGCCACCGTCGTCTACGCCCCCGACGACGCCGCGCTGCAGCTGGACGACCGGTTCGCGGCGTGCCTGCGCGGGCTGGCCGACGACCTGGCCGACGGCGGCCTGCCCCGCCGCGAGCGCGCCCGGGCCGGGGCGGCGCTGGCCTTCGCGGTGGAGCACGGGGTGTCGCTGTCCCGCCGCGACCGGCACGTGCGCGCCGACGGCTTCTTCACCGAGCGGGCCGGGGGCCGGGTGGCCGCGCGCGAGGTCGGCGAGGGCGTGCTCCTGGCCGCCCGCTCCTCGGCCGAGGAGCGCCGGGTGCGCCACCTGGGCTATCTGTTCGCCGAGGTGGTGTGCTCCCCCGACGTCGACGCCGCGCTGGCCGACCGCACGCTGCTGCTGACCCGCTCGCTGACCTGGCGGCAGCTGGCCCTGCTGGCGGCGGTGGGTCGCCGCGAGCGCGCGCCGCTGCCGCTCACCCCGCTGCCGGCCGACCCGCGCGCCTGGGTGACGTGGGGCGCGCTGGAGGACCTGGTGGAGCTGCAGCGCGCGGGCCTGCTGGACCCGCCGGTCGCCGTCCCCCGGCCCGGTGGCGCCGCCCAGCCGCGGCTGCGCCCGGCCGACCTGCGGCTGACCCGCCGCGGGGTGCTGGTGCACCGGCTCCTGGCGCTGGACTTCGTGCACCCCGACGACGTCGACGCCGCCCTCGCCGCGCTGGGCTGAGGGTCGTGCTGCAGCGTGGCTCGACCCCCGGCACGGTCCCTTGCTCCGCGCGAAGGCATCGGCCGGGAGACCTCGAGGCGGGTCAACCCCCATCTGCGACGCGGTCGAGGAAGTCGATCACCGGCGAGGTCATGGTGGCGCTGGCGTGGCCGGCGTCGCCCACGACGACCAGCTCGCTGTCCGGCCACGCACGGTGCAGGGCCCAGGCCGTGTCGAGCGGGCCACTGACGTCGAACCGTCCGTGCACCAGCAGGCCGGGGATGCCGGCCAGCCGGTGCGCGTCGCGGAGCACCTGGCCGGGTTCCAGGAAGCAGCCGTGGGCCCAGTAGTGGGTGACCACCCGGGCGATCGCCAGCTGTTCCGCCGGCGGCAGGACCGACATCGACGGTTCGTGGTCGGGGGCCAGGGAGACGTGGGTGTCCTCCCACGCGCACCAGGCCGCGGCGGCGTCGGCGCGCACCTGCGGGTCGGGGTCGTGCAGCAACCGGCTGTAGGCGGCCGACGGGTCGCCGTCCCCGACCTGGCCCGCGGCGAGGAAGGCATCGTGCTCGCGGGGGAAGACCCGGCCCATGTCACGGGTGATCCAGTCGGTCTCGCGCCGGTCGCCGTTGGTGATGGCGACCAGCGCCAGCTCGGAGACCCGCTCGGGGTGGGCCTGGGCGTAGACCAGCGCGAGGGTGACGCCCCAGGACCCGCCCCACAGCAGCCAGCGTTCGACGCCGAGGTGCTCGCGCAGCCGCTCGAGGTCCCCGACGAGGTGCTGCGTGGTGTTGGTCGACAGGTCGACCTCGGGCTCGCCGGCCCACGGCGTGCTGCGCCCGGCGTTGCGCTGGTCGAGCAGCACGATCCGGTAACGGTCGGGGTCGAACCAGCGCCGCATGCCCGGGCTGCAGCCGCCGCCGGGCCCGCCGTGCAGCACCAGCGCGGGCTTGCCGTCGGGGTTGCCGCAGGTCTCCCAGTGCAGGCGGTGCCCGTCGCCGACGTCCAGCACCCCGCTGTCGTACGGCTCGATCTCCGGGTACCGCTGGCCCATGCCGGCACCCTGCCATGCACCCGGTCCGGCGGGGTTGCCCGACATCGCTGACGGTGGCCGGCCGTCGTGTGAGCCGGCCACCGTGCTGGATGTGCGGCCCCATGCGGCCCGGGTGCGGTCAGGTCTCGACGACGAGGGCGCCGTCCTCCTCGCGGACCGGGTAGACCGCGACCGGCGGGGCGCCGGTGGGCGAGCTGCCGTCCTCCCACCGGTAGGCGTTGAGGTGCAGCGGGCAGACCACGACCGTGGCGTCGCTCTGCCCGTCGGCCAGCGGGCCACCGGCGTGCGGGCACACCGCCGCCACCGCCCGCAGCGAGCCGTCGCGCAGCCGGAACACCGCCACCGGCGTTCCCCCGGCGGTGAAGGCACGGCCCTCCCCCAGCGGCACCTCCTCGGCCCGGCCGACCACGTACGCCTGCGCGGTCGCCGTCACCGGACCGGCACCTGCGGCAGCACGGTCAGCGGCAGCGACGTCCGGAACTGCCCCGGCGACGCGGGCTCGGCGAGGTCGCGGGCCCACGGGTCGGTGTAGGCGTCGATGGAGCGCTGGATGCCCTCGTCGAGCGCGTCGCAGATGCCCTCGGAATCTTCCAGCAGCACGGCCTTGATGCGGTCCAGGCCCCAGCGGGGCACGAAGTCGTAGGTGCGCTCCAGCCAGTTGCCGTTCTCCCGGTAGAGCTGGATGAACCGGCCGATGAGCGTGAGCACTTCCTCCGTGGTGGAGACGGTGGCCAGCAGGTCGCCCTTGCGCACGGAGGCACCCGCCGCCCCGCCGACGTAGACCTCCCACCGGCCCTTGCCGGTGGCCACCACGCCGACGTCCTTCACGTAGGCCTCGGCGCAGTTCCGCGGGCAGCCGACCACGGCCATCTTGATCTTGGCCGGGCTCTCCACGCCCTGGAACCGGGTCTCGATGTCGATGCCGAGCTGGGTGGAGTCGTCCAGGCCGAAGCGGCAGAAGTCGCTGCCCACGCAGGTCTTCACCGTGCGCATCGACTTGCCGTAGGCGTAGCCCGAGGGCATGCCGAGGTCGGCCCACACCTTCGGCAGGTCCTCCTTGCGGATGCCGAGCAGGTCGATCCGCTGGCCGCCGGTCACCTTGACCATCGGCACCTCGTACTTCTCCGCGACGTCGGCGATCCGCCGCAGTTGGGCCGGCGTCGTCACCCCGCCCTTCATCTGCGGGACGACGGAGAACGTGCCGTCGCGCTGGATGTTGGCGTGCACCCGGTCGTTGACGAAGGTGGCGTCGGGCTCGGGCACGTAGTCGCTGCCCCAGATCGTCTTGAGCAGGCTGGCGAGCCCCATCTTGGACTTCGCGTCCTCCACGCCGCCCCGGGCCAGCGTGGCGAACACCGAGGAGACGCTGCGCAGGTCGTGCTCCCTGATCGCGGTGACGAGCTCGGGCTTGGGCATCGGGATGCCCGGCACGTACCAGGACGCCGACTCCTCCACCGTGAGCTCGCCGTCGGCGGCCCACTCCACGATCTGGCGCACCAGGCCCTTGCAGGAACCGCAGCCCTTGCCGGCGCGGGTGGCGTCCATGACCGACGGCAGCGAGGTGCAGCCGTCGGCCACCGCGCCGCAGATGCGGTCCTTGGACACCCCGTTGCAGTTGCACACCTGGGAGTCGCCGGGCAGCTCGGCCACGCCCACCTCGGCGTCGCCGTCGGAGAGGTCGACCAGCAGCTTGATCCGCTCGGCCGGCAGCGGGGTGCCCCGGTCGAAGGCCTGGGTGAGGAAGGCGACCTTGCGGGTGTCGCCGACCAGGGTGGCGCCGATGAGCCGGTCGTCCCGCACGACCACCGAGAGGTGCACCCCGCGCCTGGGCTCGCTGATGACCAGGAACTCGTCGGAGTCGCGCTCGGGGGTGCTCACCCCCATCACCGCGACGTCGACCCCGGCGACCTTGAGCTTGGTCGCCGTCCGGGAGCCGGTGTAGGCGGCCTCGGGGTCGGCACCGGTGAGCAGGTCGGCGAGCACGGTGGCGTGCTCCCAGGCGGGGGCGACCAGGCCGTAGACGGTGCCGCGGTGCTGCGCGCACTCCCCGATCGCGTACACGTCGGGCACGTCGGTGGCCATCCGGTCGTCGACCAGGACGGCCCGCTCCACCTCGATGCCGGACCGGACGGCGACGTCGGTGTGCGGCCGGACGCCGGCGGCCACCACGAGCAGGTCGCAGTCCAGCCGGCGGCCGTCCTTGAGCACGATCCCGGCGACCCGGTCGGTGCCGACCACCTCCGTGGCCAGCGCGCCCAGGTGGACGGCGATGCCCAGTTCCTCGACGCTGCGCCGGACCACGGCGCCGGCCTCGGCGTCCAGCTGGGCGTTCATCAGCCACTCCGCGGCGTGCACGAGCTCCACGACCATGCCCTGGGCCTGCAGCGCGCGGGCGGCCTCCAGCCCGAGCAGCCCACCGCCCAGCACGACGGCCCGGCGGTGGGTGCGGGCAGCGGCCAGCATCTGGCGGGTCTCGTCGATGGTCCGGAAGCCGACGACACCGGGCAGCAGCGACCCGTCGGCGGTGCGCACCCCGGTCATCGGCGGGATGAACGAGTGGCTGCCGGTGGCGAGCACCAGGTGGTCGTAGGGGGTGGCGCTGCCGTCGGCGGCGTGGACCACCTTGGCGACGGTGTCCACCCGTTCGACCCGCACACCGGCGCGCAGGTCGACGTCCCGGTCGGCGTACCAGTCGTGGCTGTTGAGCACGATGTCGGCCTCGTCGGCCTCCCCGGCCAGCACCGGCGAGAGCATGATCCGGTTGTAGTTGCCGTGCGGTTCGTCGCCGAAGACGGTGATCCGCAGGTGCTCGCCGCCGTCGCGCTCGAGCACCTCCTCCACGAACCGGGCGCCGGCCATGCCGTTGCCGACCACGACGAGCCGGGCCCGGGTGTCGTCGCCGTCCAGCGCGAGCGAGGTCTGCCCGGCGGTGCGGCCGCCCAGGACCGCCGTCATCAGACCTCCACCAGACCCAGGTCGACCACCAGCTCGCCGGTGGTGCCCGCCGGTGCGGCGGCGTGCAGGGACACCACCGTGCCGCCGGGCAGGTCCTCGACCACGCGCAGCGGCACGTGCACGTCGCCCTTGGCGCCGATCGGGAACCAGCGCACGGGCTCGCCGTCGCGCACCAGCAGCACGTACACCAGCTCGTCGGTCGAGTTGCCGCCGCGGAAGTAGAGCGCCTGCGCGCTGGCCCCGCTCGGCACCGTGTAGGTGAGCGCCGGGTCGACGGGGCCGGGCTTGGTCAGGCCCTCGCCGGTCAGGGGGAAGACGCCCTGCAGGAACCTCGGGGTGCTCTTCACGGCTGCGGTTCTCCTCCGGGTGGGGGTGAGCGGGGTGCGGGGTGCGGGTTCGAGGACGACGGGTACGGGCTGGGAGGTCGGGGCGGGGACCCGTTCGACGGGGCCGCCGACGCGGGCGACGGCGACCGCGCAGGTCTTGAAGGCCGGCATCCGGCTGATCGGGTCGAGCGCTGCGTCGGTGAGCGCGTTGGCGCTGGACCCGCCGCCCCAGTGGAAGGGCGCGAAGACGACGTCGGGCCGGACGGCGTCGGTGACCGTGGCGGTGAACCGGGCCTTCCCGCGGCGGGTGGTCAGCTCGACGACGTCGTCGTGCGCGATGCCGTGCCGGGCGGCGAGGTCGGGGTGCAGCTCGCACCGCGGGGCCGGGGCGACCAGCTGCAGGCTGCGCGACCGGCGGCTCTGCGTGCCCGACTGGTACTGGGCCATGACCCGGCCGGTGGTGAGCACGTAGGGGTGCTCGGCGTCCGGGGGCTCGTGGGCGCCGACGTGCTCGACGGCGACGAACCGGGCCCGGCCGTCCGGCGTCGGGAACCGGTCGAGGAACAGCCGCGGGGTGCCGGGGTGGTCCGGCGTGGGGCAGGGCCAGAAGACGCCCTGCTCGTCGTCCACCCGCGCCCAGGTGATGCCGGCGTAGTCGGCCCTGCCGCCCGCGCTGGCGCGGCCGAGCTCGGCGAACACGGTCTCCGGGTCGGCGCTGAAGTGCGCGCCGGCCCCCAGCCGGTCGGCGAGGTCGGCCAGCAGGGCCAGGTCGTCGTGGGCCTCACCGGGCGGGTCGAGGGTCCTGCGGCGCCGGATGACCCGGCCCTCCAGGTTGGTCATCGTGCCGTCCTCCTCCGCCCACATGGCGCTGGGCAGGACGACGTCGGCGAGCTCGGCGGTCTCGGAGAGGAAGAAGTCGCTGACGACCAGGAACTCCAGGTCCCGCAGACGGCTCATCACCCGGCGGGCGTCGGGGGCGGAGACGGCGACGTTGGAGGCGAGCACCAGCAGGGCGTGCACGTCCCGGCCGAGGGCGTCCAGCAGCTCGAAGGCGCTGCGCCCGGGCTGCGGCAGGCTGTCGGGGTCGACGCCCCACACCGCGGCGACGTGGGCGCGGGCGGCGGGGTCGGCGAGCATCCGGTAGCCGGGCAGCTGGTCGGCCTTCTGGCCGTGCTCGCGGCCGCCCTGCCCGTTGCCCTGCCCGGTCACGGTGCCCCACCCGCTGCCCGGGCGGCCGACGAGGCCGAGGGCCAGCGCCAGGTTGATCCACGCCTGCGCGGTGTCGGTCCCGTGGCGGTGCTGCTCGGCGCCGCGGGCGGTGAGCACGATCGCGTTCTGCGCCCCGGCCAGCGCCAGCACCACCCGCCGCATGGCGGCGACGGGGACGCCGGTGAGCCGCTCCACCCGGTCGGGCCAGGAGGCCTGCACCGAGGCGCGGACGGCGTCCCACCCGGTGGTGCGGGCGGCGACGTAGTGCTCGTCGACCAGGCCCTCGGCGACCGCGATGTGCAGCAGGCCGTTGGCCAGCGCGAGGTCGGTGCCCGGCAGCGGCGCCAGGTGCAGCTCGGCCGCGCGGGCGGTCGCCGTCCGGCGGGGGTCGACGACGAACAGCCGGCCGCCCTTCTCGCGGGAGGCGTCCAGGTACTGCATCGCCGGCGGCATGGTGTCGGCCGGGTTGCTGCCCACCAGCAGCAGGACGTCGGCCTCGCCGACGTCGGCGAGCGGGAAGGGCAGCCCGCGGTCCAGGCCGAACGCCCGGTTGGCCGCGCCGGCCGCCGAGGACATGCAGAACCGGCCGTTGTAGTCGATCTGGGAGGTGCGCAGCGCGACCCGGGCGAACTTGCCGAACTGGTAGGCCTGCTCGTTGGTCAGCCCGCCGCCGCCGAAGCAGCCGACGGCGTCGAGCCCGTGGGCCTCCTGCACGGCCCGGACCCGGGCGACGACGAGGTCGAGTGCGGCGTCCCAGGTCGTCTCCACGAACGCGCTCGACCGGTCGCCGGGCACGGCGCGCACGAGCGGGCGGGTCAGCCGCTCGGGGTGGTCCAGCAGCTCGGTCGCCGACCAGCCCTTGGAGCACAGGCCACCGCGGTTGGTCGGGAAGTCCGCCGGGACGAGGGTGGCCGGCCGGTCGCCGGCGGTGAGCGCGATGCCGCACTGCAGGGCGCAGTACGGGCAGTGGGTCTGCGTCGTCCGCGTGCGGGCGGGGACGGCGGTGAACACGTCGGCGAGCCTGCGCGGGGCGCGTTCCGCACCGGGGTCACCGGCGTCAAGCTCGCGTTCCGTCGTCCTCACGGCCCCCCGGGGACGGCGGTGAGGTCGGTCAGCCGATCAGTCGAGGCCGCCGCGCTGCTTCTTGAGCTGGCCGCGGCGCTTCTTGGCGTCGATCCGGCGTTGCTGGGACCCCCGGGTGGGCTTGGTCCCCCGCCTCGGGGGTGCGGGCGGGGCCAGGGCCTGGCCGATGGCCGTCGCCATCCGGGCGCGCGCGGCCTCGCGGTTGCGCAGCTGCTGGCGGTGCTCCGACGCGGCGATCGTGAGGACGCCGTCCACCAGCCTCGGGCCCAGCCGGTCGGCCAGCCGGGCCTGCTGGTGCTCGCTCAACCCCGGGATGTCCAGGGGGCGCACCGAGAGCTCCACCCGGCTGTCGGCGGTGTTGACGCCCTGCCCGCCGGGGCCCGACGACCGGCTGAACCGCCAGCCGAGCATCGCCGCGGGCACGACGAGCCGAGGCGTGACCGGGAGGTCGCCGGACGGGTCGTCGGTGGGCACGGGCACCATCCTCCCCGTGATGCCCCTCGCCGATGCGCTGGCCGTCGGACCCGTGGTGCTCGACGGCGGTCTGTCGACCGAGCTGGAGTCCCGCGGCCACGACGTCACCAGTGCGCTCTGGTCGGCCCGGCTGCTGCGCGACGACCCGGACGCGGTCCGCGACGCGCACGCCGCGTTCGAGGCCGCCGGCGCCCAGGTGGCCACCACCGCCAGCTACCAGGCCACCGCGCCGGGGTTCGCCGCCGCGGGGTACGCCAACGCCCCCGGCCTGATCGCGCGGTCGGTGCAGCTGGCCCGGGAGGGGGCGCCGTCGTCCTGGGTGGCCGGGTCGGTCGGGCCCTACGGCGCGTACCTGGCCGACGGGTCGGAGTACACCGGCGCGTACCTGTCCGACGTGACGGTGGCGCAGCTGCGGGAGTTCCACCGGCCGCGGCTGCAGGTGCTCGCCGAGGCGGGGGTCGACGTGCTGGCCTGCGAGACGCTGCCCGGCGCCGCCGAGGTGGAGGCGCTGCTGGCCGAGCTGGAACCGCTCGGTGTGCCGGCCTGGATCTCGCTGACCGTCGTCGACGGGCCGGACGGCGTGCGCACCCGCCGCGGCGAGCCGCTGGCCTCCGTCGTCGCGATGTGCGCCGGCTCGGTCCTGGCCGTGGGGGTGAACTGCACCGACCCGGCCGCCGTCGCCCCGGCCGTGGCCGCGGGCGCGACCGTCGTCTACCCCAACAGCGGCGAGGGCTGGGACGCCGCCGGGCGCCGGTGGACGGGGTACACCGGCGCCGGCTGGGACGTGCCCGGCTGGGTCGCCGCCGGCGCCCGGCTCGTCGGCGGCTGCTGCCGGGTGCGGCCGGACGACGTCGCCCGGGTCGCCGCGGCGATCTAGAGGATCGGGTTGCCGCCGGTGACCGCGACCCGCGCACCGGAGACGTAGCTGGCCTCGTCGCTGGCCAGCAGCACGTAGACCGGGGCGAGCTCGGCGGGCTGGGCGGCCCGGCCCATCGGCACCTGCTCGCCGAAGGACGCCACCTTGTCCTCGGGCATGGTCGAGGGGATCAGCGGGGTCCAGACCGGCCCGGGTGCGACGCTGTTGGCCCGGATGCCCTTGTCCGCGTAGAGCTGCGCCAGGCTGGCGGTGAAGTTGGCGATGCCGGCCTTGGTCATCGCGTAGACGGCCAGCGTGGGGCTGGGCATGTCGGAGTTCACCGACGAGCTGTTGATGATCGCGCCGCCCGGGCCCATGTGCTCCACGGCGTCCTTGCAGAGGGTGAACATCGCGCCGAGGTTGAGCGCGACGGTGTGGTCGAACTCCTCGTCGGGGACGTCGGCCAGGGTGTCGCGGCTCATCTGGAACGCGGCGTTGTTGACCAGCACGTCGACCCGGCCGAACTCCTCGACGGCCTTCGGGACGACGGTCTTGGCGTGCGCGCGGTCGGCAAGGTCGCCGCGCACCAGCACGCAGCGGCGCCCGGCCTCCTCCACCAGACGCGCGGTGTCGCGGGCGTCGTCGTCCTCGGACAGGTAGCTGATCAGCACGTCGGCGCCCTCGCGGGCGAAGGCGATCGCGACGGCGCGGCCGATGCCGCTGTCGCCGCCGGTGATGATCGCGGCCTTGCCGGTGAGCTTGCCGGAGCCGCGGTAGCTCTCCTCGCCGTGGTCGGGGCGCGGCTGCATCTGGTCCAGCGTGCCGGGCGGGGTCTGCTGCTGGGCGGGCTGGGCGTCGGGCTCGGGGCGGGGCTCGGTCACGATCAGGCTCCTCGGTCTGGTGTGCGCGGCCTGGCCTCGACCCGCACCCGCCCTACCCCCGGCGTCCGGCGGGCACGCGTGCGGGACCCTGGGGACACCATGGCTGTTCTCTCCCCTCCTGACGGCGCCGACGCCGACACCCTGTTCACCGAGTTCGCCGCCTGGGCGTCGGAGGCGGGCACCGAGCTGTACCCGCACCAGGAGGAGGCGCTGATCGAGCTGGTCAGCGGCGCCAACGTGGTGCTGGCGACCCCCACCGGGTCGGGCAAGTCGCTGGTGGCGACCGGCGCGCAGTACGCCGCGCTCGCCCAGGACCGGGTGAGCTTCTACACCGCGCCGATCAAGGCGCTGGTCAGCGAGAAGTTCTTCGCCCTGTGCGGGGTGTTCGGCGCGGAGAACGTCGGCATGCTCACCGGCGACGCCGCGGTCAACGCCGACGCCCCGATCATCGCCTGCACCGCCGAGGTGCTGGCCAACATCGCGCTGCGCGAGGGCCCCGAGGCCGACATCGGCCTGGTCGTCATGGACGAGTTCCACTTCTACGGCGACCCCGACCGCGGCTGGGCCTGGCAGGTGCCCATCCTCGAGCTGCCGGGCGCCCAGTTCCTGCTGATGTCGGCCACCCTCGGCGACACCACCGCGCTGCGCGAGGACCTCACCCGCCGCACCGGCCGGCCCACCGCGCTGGTTGCCGGCGCCGAGCGGCCGGTGCCGCTGCACTTCAGCTACGCCACCACCCCGGCGCACGAGACGATCCAGGAGCTGCTGGACACCCGGCAGGCGCCGGTCTACGTCGTGCACTTCACCCAGGCCGCCGCGCTGGAGCGCGCGCAGGCGCTGATGAGCGTCAACGTGTGCACCAAGGAGGAGAAGGCGAGGATCGCCGACCTGATCGGCGGGTTCCGCTTCTCCAGCGCCTTCGGGACGACGCTGTCGCGGCTGGTGCGGCACGGGATCGGCGTGCACCACGCCGGGATGCTGCCCAAGTACCGGCGGCTGGTGGAGCAGCTGGCCCAGGCCGGGCTGCTCAAGGTCATCTGCGGCACCGACACCCTGGGCGTGGGCATCAACGTGCCGATCCGCACCGTGGTGTTCTCCGCGCTGTCCAAGTACGACGGCACCCGCATGCGGCTGCTCTCGGCGCGCGAGTTCCACCAGATCGCCGGGCGGGCCGGCCGCGCCGGGTTCGACACCGCGGGGTACGTCGTCGTCCAGGCGCCCGAGCACGAGGTGGAGAACCTCAAGCAGTTCGCCAAGGTGGCCGACGACCCGAAGAAGCGCCGCAAGCTGGTGCGCAAGAAGGTGCCCGAGGGCATGGTGCCGTGGAGCGAGGCGACGGCGCAGCGGCTGGAGACCGCCGAGCCCGAGGCGCTGACCAGCCACTTCCAGGTCACCACCGGGATGCTGCTCAACGTGCTGGCCCGCCCGGGCGACCCGGTGGCGGCACTGGCGCAGCTGCTCACCGACAACCACGAGCCGCGCAAGCGGCAGCTCAAGCACATCCGCGACGCGATCGGCATCGGCCGCACGCTCATCGCCGCCGAGGTCGTCGAGCGGGTCGTCGTGGACGGCCGGCCGACCTACCGGCTGACCGGTGACCTGCCGCCGGGGTTCGCGCTGAACCAGCAGCTGTCGACGTTCGCCCTCGCCGTCATCGACCTGCTGGACCCGGCGTCGGAGACCTTCGTGGTCGACGTCGTGAGCGTCATCGAGTCCACGCTGGACGACCCGCGGCAGATCCTCGGCGCGCAGCTGAACAAGGCCCGGGGCGAGGCCGTGGCCGAGATGAAGGCCGAGGGCATCGAGTACGAGGAGCGGATGGAGCTCCTCGAGGAGGTCACCTACCCCAAGCCGCTGGAGGAGCTGCTGGCGGCGGCGCACGAGACGTTCGTGCGCGGCAACCCGTGGGCCGCCGCGGTGGAGCCCTCGCCGAAGTCCGTCGTCCGGGACATGTGGGAGAACGCCTACACCTTCCGCGAGCTGGTCAACGCCTACGGGCTGACCCGGTCGGAGGGGGCGGTGCTGCGCTACCTGACCGACGCCTACCGGGCGTTGCGGTCCGGCGTCCCGGCCGAGGCCCGCACCGAGGAGGTCACCGACGTCGTCGAGTGGCTGGGCGAGGTGGTGCGGCAGGTGGACTCGTCGCTGCTGGACGAGTGGGAGGAGCTGACGAACCCGGTCGCCGACGTCGCGGTCCCCGCGGTGCCCGCCCGACCGCGGCCGCTGACCGGCAACGTGCGGGCGTTCACCGCGATGGTGCGCAACGCGGTCTGGCAGCGGGTGCAGTTCTGGGCCCGGCGGCGCTGGTACGACCTGGGCGAGCTGGACGCCGGCTCGGGCTGGGACGCCGAGCGCTGGGGCGAGGTCGTGCGGGCCTACTTCGCGCAGCACACCGAGGTGCTCACCGGCGCCGACGCGCGCGGGCCGGGGCTGTTCGTCGTCGACCGCACCTCGCGCCCGGGGGTGTGGGAGGTGCGGCAGATCATCGACGACCCGGACGGCGACCACGACTGGGGCATCGACGTCGAGGTCGACCTGGAGGCCTCCGACGACCAGGGCGCACCCGTGCTGCGGGTGGTCGATGCCGGACGCAAGGACTCGTGACCGTCTGGGAGATGGTCGCCGTCGTCGCGGCCGGCCTGGCGGCGGGCGGCATCAACGCCGTCGTCGGGTCGGGAACGCTGGTGACCTTCCCGGTGCTGCTGGCCGTCGGGCTGCCGCCGGTGACCGCGACGGTGTCGAACTCGATGGGCCTGGTGCCGGGCAACCTGACCGGCGCGCTGGGCTACCGGCGTGAGCTGACCGGCCAGCGCCGGCTGCTGCTCTCGCTGTTCCCCGCGTCGGTGCTGGGGGCGCTGACCGGGGCGTTCCTGCTGCTGCACCTGCCGGCCGCGGCGTTCGAGACCGTCGTCCCGGTGCTGGTGGCGCTCGCCGTCGTCCTGGTCGCGGTGCAGCCCCTGCTGCAGCGGTGGCTCCGGCACCGGTCCTCGCCCACCGACCGCGTGGGCCCGGGCCGGACCGCGGCGTTGTTCGGGTGCGCCTACGCCACCGGCACGTACGGCGGCTACTTCGCGGCCAGCCAGGGCGTGCTGCAGATCGGGCTGTTCGGGCTGCTGCTCCCCCACTCCCTGCAGCAGCTCAACGCGCTGAAGAACGTGCTCACCCTGGGCGTGAACGCCGTCGCCGCGATCACCTACGCGGTCGTCGCCACCGACCGCGTCGACTGGGTCGCCGCGGGCCTGGTGGCGGCCGGGTCGCTCGTGGGGGGCTTCCTTGGCGGGCGGTACGGACGCCGGCTGCCGTCCTGGCTGCTCCGGTCCCTGATCGTCGCGGTCGGGGTCGTGGCGATCGTGGTGCTGGTGACCCGGTGAGCGTGCTGACCTGGCTGCTGCTGCTGCTCGCCGGCGTCGGTGGCGGGCTGGCGGGCTCGATCGCCGGGTTGGCGTCCCTGGTCAGCTACCCGGCGCTGCTGGCCGCCGGGCTGCCGCCGGTGGTGGCGAACGTGACCAACACCGTGGCGCTGGTGTTCAACGGGGTCGGGTCGGTGAGCGCCTCGCGCCCGGAGCTGGTGGGGCAGGGACGGCGGCTGGCGCGCCTCTCGGTGGCCGCGCTGCTGGGCGGCGTCACCGGCACCGTGCTGCTGCTGATCACCCCGGCCGGCGGGTTCGAGCGCATCGTGCCCTTCCTCATCGCCGGGGCCTCGGTGGCGATCCTCGTGCAGCGGCCGCCGCGGGAGCTGGCCGTCGAGGGCGCCCGGCACCCGGGCGGGTCGGGCCGGTGGCTGGCGGTCGGGGTGTACGCGATCGCGATCTACGGCGGCTACTTCGGGGCGGCGGCCGGTGTCCTCATGCTGGCGATGTTCCTGCTGGCGACCGGGACGACGGTGGCCCGGGGCAACGCGGCGAAGAACGTGCTGCTGTTCGTGGCCAACCTGGTGGCCGCGATCGGCTTCGCGCTGTTCGCCGACGTGGCCTGGGCGGCGATGCTGCCGCTGGCCCTCGGCTTCTTCGTCGGTGGCCGGCTGGGCCCGCGGGTGGTGCGCCGGGTCGACGGCACCTGGCTGCGCCGGGTCATCGCCGTCCTGGGCCTCGGGCTGGCCATCAAGCTGGGCTTCGACGCCTTCGGTTGACCGTGCTCTCAGCGGCTCGCGGCTCGCGGCTCGCGGCTCGCGGCTCGCGGCTCGCGGCTCGCGGCTCGCGGCTCGCGGCTCGCGGCTCGCGGCTCGCGGCTCGCGGCTCGCGGGATCCTGGCATACCCCTCTGACAGGTCTGCCGATAGCTGTGGACGGGGCTCCGACCTGCAGTTTCGCCTTGTCCTAGCCGTTTCCGTGCCGTAGGCTTCGAACACCTGATCGAACGAGACGGAGGTGGCGGCGGTGCAGCAGGACATGGTGGTCGGCAGCCGGCTCGGGGTCTCGCTGGGCATCGCCCAGGTCGAGGTCTTCGCCTCCGCCGCCGCTCGCGCAGCCGTCCTCGAGGCCGAGCGCATCGCCCAGGTCGCGGTCGACGACGACACAGCCACCCTGACCTACCGCCCGACCCGGTTGGCCGACCTGCTCGTCACGTCCGCCACCGGGCGGGCCGAGGTGCACGCCGTGCTCCGCGACGTCGCCGAGGCGCAGGCGCAGCTGCACGCACTGCAGGCCGCCGCCCTCTCCCGACTGGCGGAGCTGCAGCCCCGGCAGTCCACGCTCCCCGGCTCCCGCGCCGACGACCCCGACGACCCCGACCGACCGGACGACTGGGTGCCCGACGAGGTCGCGGTCGTGCTCGGGATCGGCACCGGGACGGCGTCCGTCCTGGTCGACAGGCAGCGCGCCCTGGTGGAGCAGTTGCCCAGGGTGTGGGAAGCGCTGGCCGACGGTCGCGTCGACGTCCGCCGCGCGCAGGTGCTCGTCGACGCCCTCGCCCACCGCAAGAGGTCAGCGGGCGGGAGCCTGGACGACGACGTGGTCGACGCCGTGGCCGCCCGGGGCCTGCGCTGGATCGGCGAGGGCATCGGCCCCACCCCGCTCGCCGACCGCATCGGCGGTGCACTCGTCGCCGCGGACCCGGCCGAGGCCCAGCGGCGGGCGGAGCGCAGGAAGCGGAAGCAGAACGTCTCCGTCACCGGCTGCGGCGACGGCCTCGCCGGCCTGCGGGCCGACCTGCTGGACGCCGCGGACGCAGCGGCCATGCAAGCGGTGCTCGACGCCATGGCTGCGACGATGCACAAGGCCGGCGACCGGCGGCCCATCGGCCAGCTCCGGGTCGATGCGCTCAAGCAGCTGCTCACCCGGCCGTGGGACAGCGTGCCCGACGAGGTCGCCCGCGCCTGCTGGCACCTGCGGCTGCAGGTGGACCTCGCCGACCTGGACGACCTCGGCCCCGTGCCGGACGACCTCGGCAGTTCGTCCGACTCCTCGCCTGCACCTGCACCCACTGGGTCCAGGGTCGGGTCGGTGGGTCGGCTGCCGGTCACGCCGGTGGCGGTCGCGGAGGTCCTGGCCCGGTTCGGGGCGCTGACGTCCGCCGGACCGATCGCGCGGGTCGACGGCGGCGAGGTCTGGTTCGAGGTCGTCGACGGCACGGGGCGGCTCCGGGCCGTGGCCTCGGCGGCGGAGCTGAGGGCGGCCGTCCGGCGGGGTGGCGGGCTCGGACCGCCGCCACCGGTCGACCGGTACGCCCCGAGCGCCGCGCAGACCAGGTTCGTCAAGGCCCGTGACCGGCACTGCCGCTTCCCCGGCTGCGCCCGGCCGGCGGAGTATGCGGACCTGGACCACGTGGTCCCCCGCGACCACGACGACCCGGCCGCGGGCGGCCCGACGTGCGTGTCGAACCTGGTGTGCCTGTGCCGACGGCACCACCGGCTGAAGACGCACGCCCGGGGCTGGGTGTTCGCGATGGACGCCGACGGCACGCTGCACGTCACCCCGCCCGGCGGTCCCACCCGCACCACCCGGCCCGCCGGGATGGCCGAGGTCGACATGTCGATACCCACGTGCCCCGACGTGCTCACCGGTCTCTTCGGCCGCACCCCCGCCCGCTTCCGCTCGCCCACCCCGGACGATCGCGCCGCCCGCCGTCAGGCCGCGGTCGACCGGGCACGCCTGGCCGCCGAGATCGAGGCCGAGCTCGACGCTGCCCTCGCCCGCGCGGCGGCCGGGACACCGGAGAACACCCCCACCGCGGACGAGGCCGACCCGCCGCCCTTCTGACGCCCGGCCGGGGTCAGGCGAGGGCGGCGAGGGCTCCGGCGGTGGTGGTGACGCGGGCGATGAGCGGGAAGATCCGGGCGACGGCGAACTCGTGCATGACGGCGTCCGTGCTGCTCGTCGCGTCCTCGACCACGACGACGGCGAACCCGTGCTCCCGGGCGTCCCGCGCGGTGGACTCCACGCCCATGTTGGTCGCCAGGCCGACCAGCACCACCGTGTCCACCGAGCGGTCCCGCAGCTCCGAGGACAGGTCCGTGCCGTGGAACGCGCTCCACCCGTGCTTGACCACCACGAGGTCACCCAGCGGCGCCAGCTCGTCCACCACGTCGCCCACCGGCGGGGTCGCCGCCGTCCGCTGCACGTCCGCGTCCGCCGGCGGGGCCTCCCCCGGCTCGGCCTTCACCAGCACCACCGGCGCCCCGGCCGCCCGGAACGCCTCGGCCAGCTGCAGCGCGTTCTCCAGCACCGTGTCCGCCGGGTGCGGACCCACGTCGCGGCTCACCACCCCCCGCTGCAGGTCCACGACGACCAGCGCGGTACGGGCGGGGTCCAGGGAGGAGACGGCCACCTCAGCAGCCTGCCACGACCCTCAGCCCGACCCCTTCGGCCGGGCGCGCAGGTGCAGCCGCTCCCCCTGCTTGCTGAACAGCGCCAGCAGCTCCACCGGCCGGTCGTCGGCGCTGCCGAACCAGTGCGGCGTCCGGGTGTCGAACTCCGCCGCCTCCCCCCGGCCCAGCACCAGGTCGTGCTCCGCGAGCACCAGCCGCAGCCGCCCCGACAGCACGTACAGCCAGTCGTAGCCCTCGTGCGTCTTCTGGTCCGGCTCCCCCCGGCCCGTCCCCGGTCGCACGACCAGCTTGTAGGCCTGCAGACCCCCCGGCTGCGACGACAGCGGCCACATCGTCATGCCGTGCATCTCGACCGGGTCCGCCCGCACCCGCGGGTCCCCCACCCGCGGCGCCCCGACCAGCTCGTCCAGCGCCACCCCGTGCGCCCGCGCGATCGGCAGCAGCAGCTCCAGCGTCGGCTTGCGCCCACCGGACTCCAACCGCGAGAGCGTGCTCACCGAGATCCCCGTCGCCGCCGACAGCCCCGTCAGCGTCTGGTCCCGCCGCTGCCGCAGCGCCCGCAGCCGCGGCCCGACGCCGGCGAGGACCGAGTCGTCGTCCGGCGCGGTCACAGCAACCGCCGCGTCCCCGGCGCCACCACCCGCAGCCACCGGTAGCCGTAGCCCTCCAGCGGCACGTCCGCCCGCCCCCGCTCGTCCAGCGCCGTCGTCCCCTCCACCAGCAGGTCGGCCAGCAGGTGCTCGGCCCCGCAGCCGTCCAGCTCCACCGGCACCACCGCGGGCTCCGGGCCGAGGTTGTGCAGCGCGACCAGAGCACCGTCGTCCCAGGAGCACAGGTGCGCGAGGACCGCGGCGTGCGGCTGCTCCAGCACCTCGAACTCGCCCCAGCCGAGCTCCGGGCACTCCTTGCGGCGCGAGACCAGCCGGCGGAAGAACGACAGCAGGGAGTCGGGGTCCTTGCGCTGGTCGGCCACGTTGACGAACTCCGGCCCGTAGCCGCCGGTCACCACCGGGCCGGGCAGCTTCGACGCCTTCGCCCGCGAGAACCCGCCGTTGGTGCCCGACGTCCACTGCATCGGGGTGCGGACGGCGAGGCGGCTGCCCACGTCGAGCTGCTCCCCCATGCCGATCTCCTCGCCGTAGAAGATCGTCGGCGTCCCCGGCAGGGAGAACAGCAGGCTGTAGACCATCCGCACCCGCCGCGGGTCCCCGCCGAGCATCGGCGGCAGCCGGCGGATCAGCCCGCGGTCGTAGATCTGCATCGCCGGGTCGGGCCCGAACGCGGCGAAGACCTCCTGCCGCTCGTCCTCGGTCAGCTTGTCCAGGGTCAGCTCGTCGTGGTTGCGCACGAACGTCGCCCACTGCGAGTGCGGCGACGTCGCGGGCCGCCCGGTGAGCGCACGGGTCAGCGGGCCGGCGTCGCAGCGGGCCAGCGACAGGTAGGTGGCCTGCATCGAGATGAAGTCGAACTGCATCGTCAGCTCGTCGCCGTCGGCGCCGCCGAAGAACTTCAGCTGCTGCTCGAAGGGCAGGTTCACCTCGCCGAGCAGGATCCCCCCGCTGGTCCGGCGGTCCAGGAAGCTGCGCACGTCGCGCATCCAGGCGTGCGGGTCGGGCAGCCGGTCGGCCTCGGCGCCGTTGGTGTCCAGCAGGAACGGGACGGCGTCCATCCGGAAGCCGTCCAGCCCCAGCTGCGTCCAGAACCCCACGATCTTGGCGATCTCGTCGCGGACCAGCGGGTTCGTCACGTCCAGGTCGGGCTGGGTCTTGTAGAACTGGTGCAGGTAGTACTCGCCGGTGCGCTCGTCGAGCTCCCAGATCGAGTCCTCCTGGTCGGGGAAGACCACCTGGTCACTGGTGTCCGGCGGTGCGTCGGCCCGCCACACGTACCAGTCGCGCTTGGGGCTGTCCTTCGACCGGCGGGACTCCTTGAACCAGGGGTGCTGGTCGGAGGTGTGGTTGACCACCAGGTCGGCGATCACCCGCAGGCCACGGTCGTGCGCGGTCCGGACCAGCTCGACCAGGTCGCCGTGGGTGCCGAGCTTGGGGTCCACGCCGTAGAAGTCGGTGATGTCGTAGCCGTCGTCCCGCTCGGCGGTCGGGTAGAAGGGCATCAGCCACAGGCAGGTGACGCCCAGGTCGACCAGGTGGTCCAGGCGCTGCACCAGGCCGGGGAAGTCGCCGCTGCCGTCGTCGTCCCAGTCCATGAACGTCTCGACGTCCAGGCAGTACAGGACGGCGTTCTTCCACCACAGGTCGGCGGTGTCGCTGACCCTCACGCCAGCACCGCCGGCTGCGGCTCCTGCTGGGGACGGCGCACGCCCTCCGGCCCCGGTGGGTCGATCGCCACCGCGGGCCCGGGCCGGGTGACGTCGAGCTGCGGCAGGACGTCGGACCCGAACGCGTCGAGGAACCGCTCCTGGCTCTGCCCGACGTGGTGCAGCACCACCTGGTCGAAGCCCAGCTCGGCGTACTCGGCGATCCAGGCCGCGTGCTGCCCGAGGTCCGCCGACACCCGCACCGCCTCGCGCACCTGGTCGCGGGTCACCAGCTCGCCGACCTGGTCGAAGCTCTTCGCGCCCTCCAGCTCCCAGCACGTCGGGGGCGGCAGCAGGTTCGAGCGCCACTGGTCGTAGGCGATCTCGAGGGCCTCGTCGTCGTCCGGCGCCCAGGACAGGTGCACCTGCACGGTGGCCGGGCCGTGCCCGCCGGCGTCGCGGTAGGCGCCGAGCACCTCGCGCAGCCGGTCGTGCGGCTGGTTGATGGTGATCAGGCCGTCGGCCCAGTCCGCACCCCGGCGGGCCGTCGCGGCGGTGACCGCGGGGCACACCAGCGCGGGCTGCTGCTCGGGCAGCGACCAGACGCGGGCGCGGTCGACGGTCACCAGGCCGTCGTGGGTGACCTCCTCGCCGGCCAGCAGCGCGCGGATGACGTCGACGCACTCGCGCAGCCGGGCGTCGCGCAGCTCCTTGCGGGGCCACTGCTGCCCGGTGACGTGCTCGTTCATCAGCTCGCCCGACCCCAGCGCCACCCAGAACCGGCCCGGGTTCATCTGCGCCAGCGTCGCGACGGCCTGCGCGATGACCACCGGGTGGTACCGCTGGCCGGGCGCGTTCACCGCCCCGAACGGGAGGGACGTCGTGGCCAGGGCGGCGCCGAGCCAGGACCAGGCGAACCCGGACTGGCCCTGGCGCACCGACCAGGGCTCGAGGTGGTCCGAGCACATGGCGGCGGTGAACCCGACCCGCTCGGCGTGCTGGACGGCGGTGAGCAGCTCCGACGGGGGGATCTGCTCGTGGCTGGCGTGGAAGCCGATCACGGTCACCGGGCCGTGTCTAGCGGCTACCCCGCGGTAGGGCGACCCGGGTTGCGGGGAGCAACCGATCCGTCGCCGCACGGCGGGACCGACACTGGTCCCCGTGCTGCCCGCGGACGTCGACCTGCCGGTGCGCGCCGTCCTGCCCGAGCTGACGGCGGCCCTGGACGCGCACGGCAGCGCCGTCCTGGTCGCCCCGCCGGGCACCGGCAAGACCACCCTGGTCCCGCTGGCGCTGGCCGCGCACGGCACGGTGCTGGTCGCCGAGCCGCGGCGGGTGGCCGCCCGCGCCGCGGCCCGGCGGATGGCCGACCTGCTCGGCGAACCGGTCGGGCAGCGGGTCGGGTTCAGCGTCCGCGGGGAGTCGCGGCGGTCGGGCGCCACCCGGGTCGAGGTGGTCACCACCGGGCTGCTGGTGCGCCGGCTGCAGGCCGACCCGGAGCTGCCCGGGGTGGACGTCGTCGTGCTGGACGAGGTGCACGAGCGGCACACCGACACCGACCTGGCGCTGGCCTTCGCCCTCGACGTCCGGGCGGCGCTGCGCCCGGAGCTGCGGCTGCTGGCGATGTCGGCGACCGCCCAGGCCGAGCGGCTGGCCGGGCTCCTCGGCGGGGCGCCGGTGGTCGAGGCGACCGGCGCGCTGCACGACGTCGAGGTGGTGTGGCACGGCGTCCCCGCCGCGCCCGGCGTGGACCCCCGGCTGCTGGACGCCGCCGCCGACGCGGTGCGGCAGGCGCTGGCCGAGGGCCCGCACGACGTGCTGGTGTTCCTGCCCGGCGTCGCGGAGATCGCCGCGGTGCAGCGCCGGCTGGCCGGGGTGGACGCCGCCGTCCTGCCGCTGCACGGCCGGCTGCCGTCGGCCGAGCAGGACGCGGCGCTGCGCCCCCGCGACGGCCGGCGGGTGGTGCTGGCCACCGACGTCGCCGAGTCCAGCCTGACCGTGCCCGGCGTGCGGGTGGTGGTCGACGCGGGCCTCGCCCGCACGCCCCGGGTCGACCTGTCCCGCGGCCTGGGCACCCTGGTCACCGTCCCCGCCTCGCAGGCCGCCGCCACCCAGCGCGCGGGCCGCGCCGGGCGCGAGGGGCCGGGCCGGGTGCACCGGCTGTGGTCGGCCGCCGAGCACGCCCGCCGGCCCGCCGCACCCGAACCCGCGATGGCCACCGCCGACCTCACCCCGGTCGCCCTGGAGCTCGCCGTCTGGGGCGCCCCCGGCGGCGCCGGGCTGGCGCTGCTCGACCCGCCGCCGGCCGCGGCGCTCGAGGTGGCCGGCCAGGTGCTGCGCGAGCTCGGCGCCGTGGACGAGGACGGGCGGGTCACCGACCGCGGCCGCCGGCTGGCCGGCGTGGGCGCGCACCCCCGGCTGGCCCGCGCCCTGCTCGACGGCGCCCCGCTGGTCGGCTCCCGACGCGCCGCCGAGGTGGTCGCGCTGCTCTCGGCCGACGCCGCCCCGCGCACCGACGACCTGGCCGCCGCGCTCCGGGGCGGAGGGCCCTGGCGCGACGACGCAGCGAGGCTGGAGCGGGCCGTCCCGCGGGTCCCGCGCACCGCGCTCACCGACGACACCGCGGTCGGGCTGGTCGCCGCGCTGGCCCACCCCGGCTGGCTGGCCCGCCGCCGGCCGGGCACCGAGCGCACCTACCTGCTGGCCGCCGGCACCGGCGCCGAGCTGCCGCCCGGCTCGGCGCTGGCCGGCGCGGAGTGGCTGGCCGTCGCGGCCGCCGACCGGGCCCCGGGACGGCGCGACGCCCGCATCCGGCTGGCCGCCGCGGTCGACCGGGGCACCGCGCTGGAGGTCGGCGCGCACACCGACGGCCCGGAGGTGGTGTGGCGCGACGGCGACGTCCGCGCCGCCCGCGTCGAGCGGCTGGGCGCGGTCGTGCTCGCCGAGCGGCCGCTGCCCGACCCCGACCCCGCCCTGGTCGCGGCGGCCGTCGCCGCGGGCCTGCGCACCGAGGGCCTGGCGCTGCTGCGCTGGACACCGGCGGCGACCTCGCTGCGGCAGCGGCTGGCCGCGGCGGCCGCCGGGCTCGGCGACCCCTGGCCCGCGGTGGACGACGACGCGCTGGCCGCCGCGCTGGCCGGTACCCCGCAGCTCCAGGCCGCCCGCAGCCGGGCCGACCTGCGCCGGCTCGACCTGGTCGCGGCGCTGCGCGCGCTGGTGCCCTGGCAGGTCGCCGGCACGCTGGACGACGTCGTCCCGGAGAAGGTGGTCGTGCCCGGTGGCACCGCGCACCGGGTGGACTACCTCGACCCCGACGTGCCGACCGCCTCGATGCGGGTGCAGGAGGCCTTCGGCTGGCGGGAGACCCCGGTGGTCGCCGGCCGGCCGCTGCGGCTGGAGCTGCTCTCGCCGGCCCGGCGGGTGGTGGCCACCACCGGGGACCTGGCCGGGTTCTGGACCACCGGCTACCCCGCCGTCCGCAGCGAGCTGCGCGGGCGGTACCCCCGCCACCCCTGGCCCGAGGACCCGGCGGCCGCGGTGCCGACCCGCCGGGCGAAACCCCGGAGCTGAGTCACAGCACCGCGTCGAGGATGATCCCGCCCGTGCAGAGACGACACGTGGAAGCCGACATCTCCCGCTCCTGGCTGCTGGTCAACGGTGCCCGGGACCACGCCGAGTTCGACGCCGCGCTCGCCTCGCGCGCCGACCAGGTGATCCTCGACATCGAGGACGCGGTGGACCCCAAGGCCAAGCCCGAGGCCCGCGCCTCGGTGGTGGACTACCTCTCCAGCGGGCGCGACCGCCAGGCGTGGGTGCGGATCAACGACCACTCCACCCCGTTCTGGGCCGACGACGTCGCGGCGCTGGCGGGCATGCCCGGCCTGGCCGGCGTCATGCTGGCCAAGACCGAGGACGGCAGCCACGTCACCGAGACCTACGACCGGCTCGGCGGCGCCACCCGCGTGCTGGCGCTGGTGGAGTCCGCGCTGGGCATCGAGGAGGCCGTGCACATCGCCAAGGCCCGCGGTGCGTTCCGGCTGGCCTTCGGCTCGGGTGACTACCGCCGCGACACCGGCACCGCCGCCGACGACCTGGCCATGGCCTACCCCCGCTCCCGCCTGGTCGTGGCCAGCCGGGTCGGCGGCCTGCCCGGCCCGATCGACGGCCCGACCGTCGGCTCCAGCCACGGCGTGCTGCGCGACGCCACCGAGGTCACCGTCTCCCTGGGCCTGACCGGCAAGCTGTGCCTGGTCATCGACCAGCTGCCGGTGATCAACGAGGTCATCTCCCCCACCCCGTCGGACGTGGCGTGGGCGACGGACTTCCTCGCCGACTTCGACGCCCGCGGCCAGGTCATCCGCGACGGCAGCGACCTGCCCCGCCTCGGCCGGGCCCGCAAGATCATGAACCTGGCGACGGCGTTCGGCGTCGAGCCCGCCTGACCTCAGGCCAGCAGCGCCACCACCTGCCCGGGGTCGGTGGCGACGTCGGTGTGCAGGCCGGCCCCGTCACCGACCACCGGCCAGCCGCGCCGGGCGGCCTCCTCGGCGTCCCGGTCGTAGGCCGGCGAGAGGTGCACGTAGGTGACGTCGGCGTCCGGCCAGCGGTCGGGCACCGGCACCTCCTCGTCGTAGAGGTCCAGCGGGAGGGAGGGGGCCTCCGCGGAGATCTCGGCCCGCAGCTGCGGGTCGGGCACCAGGTCGGCCATCGCGTCGGGCCCCCACCAGGTCGGCCACGGCGGGATGCGCCCGTCGCGGGCCAGCCCGGCCACCGCACGGCGCAGGTCGGCCGAGGGCAGGGTGGCCCCGCGCTCCACCGGGACCACGGCGTCCACCCACACCACCCGGCGCGCGCCCACCGCGGCGGCCACCGAGGGCAGCACCACCCCGGCGCCGGAGAACCCCAGCACCACGTCGACCGGCCCGCCGGCGGCCGCCCCCCGGGTGTAGGCGTCCCACCAGCCCTGCGCCACCTCGACGGTCGCCCGCAGGTCCGGGACGGCCACCCGGTGCCCCGCGGCGGTCAGCTCGCGGGCCAGCGGGCGCAGCACCGCCGCGCTGAGCAGCGGCGGGTGGCACAGCAACCAGGTCGGCATGCCACCCATGACACCAGCCCCGAGGATGGACGACGTGAGCACTGACCGCTGGGGCATCGACGACCGCTGGCTCGACGCGCTCGACACCGAGCACACCGTCGAGCAGGACACCATCGACCGGCTGCGCGAGGTCATCGGCGAACCGCCCGCCGACCTCGAGGACACCGCGCCGATCGTCGCCGTCCCCGGGGACGCGCTGGAGGTCGACCGGGCACTCGTGGTCTGCGAGGACGGCACCAGCGTGGACGTCGACGGCGAGCTGCCCGAGGACATGCCGCTGGGCTACCACCGCATCCGCACCCCCGACGGCCGCGACCGGCTGCTGGTGGTGCACCCGGGTCGCTGCTGGCTGCCCGACGAGCGCAGCTGGGGCTGGGCGGTGCAGCTCTACGCCGCCCGCGGGCACGGCAGCGCCGGCGTCGGCGACCTGGCGGACCTGCGCACCGTCCGGGAGCTGGCGCAGGCCCAGGGTGCCGGCTTCGTGCTGGTCAACCCCCTGCACGCGGTCGGCCCCGGCCCCGAGCAGGAGGACAGCCCCTACCTGCCGGCCACCCGCCGCTTCCGCAACCCGGTGTACCTGCGCCTGGACGACGTCCCCGGCGTGCAGCTGACCGACGACGACCGGGCCCGGGTCACCGAGCTCAACGCCGCCGAGCTGCTGGACCGGGACGCCACCTGGGCGCTCAAGCGCGCCGTCCTGCAGCGCACCTTCGACGCCGACCCGCACCCCGAGGGCTTCCGCGACTGGTGGTGGCACCAGGGCCAGGCGCTGCAGGACTGGGCCAACTGGGCCGCGATCGCCGACGAGCACGGCGCCGACTGGCACACCTGGCCGGCCGGCCTGCGCGACCCGCACGGGGACGCCGTCCGGGAGTGGTCGACCGCGCACGAGCCGCAGGTGGCCTTCCACGCCTGGGTGCAGTGGCTGCTCGACGGCCAGCTCACCGACGCCACCGGCGACCTCACCGTCATCCAGGACCTGCCGATCGGCGTCTCCGGTGGTGGCGCGGACGCCTGGGCCTGGCAGGAGGTGCTCGCCGAGGGCGTCAGCGTCGGCGCCCCGCCGGACGCCTTCAACGCCCGCGGCCAGGACTGGGGCTCCCCGCCGCTGGTGCCGTGGCGGCTGCGCGCCGCGGACTACACACCCTTCGTCGAGAGCATCCGGGCCACCATGGCCGGCGCCGGCGGCCTGCGCATCGACCACGTGATGGGCCTGTTCCGGCTGTGGTGGGTGCCCGGCGGCGACCCGACCGCGGGCGCCTACGTCCGCTACCCGGCCGAGGACCTGCTGGGCATCGTCGCGCTGGAGAGCCACCGCGCGCAGGCCGTCGTGGTCGGCGAGGACCTCGGCACCGTCGAGGACGGCGTGCGGGAGGCCATGGCCGAGCACGGCGTGCTGTCCTACCGGCTGCTGTGGTTCGAGGACGACGCCCCCGCCGACTGGCCGGCCGCCGCGATGGGCGCCATCACCACGCACGACCTGCCCACCGTCGCGGGCCTGTGGACCGGGTCCGACGTCGCCGAGCAGGTCGAGCTGGGCACCGGCGAGCGCGAGCAGCTGCAGAAGGACCGCCAGCAGCTGCTCGCCCACCTCACCGAGCACCCCGACGGGCCCACGAAGCGGATGGGCGTGGCCAAGGCCGTCGAGCGGGCGCACGCCCTGCTGGCCACCGCGCCCTGCCTGCTGGTCTCCGCGACCCTGGACGACGCGCTCGGCGTGGAGCGCCGGCCGAACGTGCCCGGGGCGATGGAGCGGCCGAACTGGCGGCTGCCCCTGCCGGTCGCCGTGGAGGACCTGGCCGGCCACCGCGGGGTGAGGGCGGTGGCCCGGGCGCTGCGGGTTTCGTCCTCGGGCGGGTCGGGGACGGGTGGGGCATGAGCAGCCCCGAGCAGGACACCCCGACCACCGACGACGTCATGGTGCCCACCGAGAACGTGTCGCCCGACCACCGCGAGCACGCCAAGGACCCGCACCCGTCGCAGGAGAACCTGGACGCCCGCACCCAGCACGAGCGCGAGCTGGTCGACTCCGACGACGCCTGAGGCGTCAGCGCTGGGTCGGGTCCAGGGAACGGGTCCGGCCCAGCGCCACCGTCAGCAGCAGCGTGGCGAGCGTGAACCCGCCCGCCAGCAGCACCACCGCGGTCCACCCGGCGCCCTGCCAGGCCTTGCCGGCCAGCGTGCCGCCCACCGAGGACCCGACGTAGTACCAGAACGAGTACAGCGAGGCGGCCTGCCCGACCGGCCGGCCGCCGAGCGCCGCCCGGGCACCCACCCAGCCGCTGGCCACCGCGTGCGCGGCGAAGAACCCGACGGTGAGCACGCACAGGCCCAGCACGAAGCACCACAGCGGGCCGAGCAGGGTCAGCGCCAGCCCGCCGGCCATCACCAGCACCGACACCGGCACGACCAGCCGCCGGCTGGACCGGTCGGCCAGCCATCCCGCGGTCGGCGAGCTCGCCGAGCCCAGCAGGTAGGCCAGGAACACCAGCGACGCCAGCGCGGGCGTGAGGTCGTAGGGCGGGGACTCCAGCCGGAACGTGCCGGCGTTGTAGACCGCCACGAACGCCGCCATCAGGAACGCGGCCACCGCGTAGAGCATCAGCAGCGCCGGGTCGGTGAAGGCGCTGCCCAGCGAGCGCAGCAGCGGCGTGGAGCGGTCCACCCGGACGAACCGGCGGGCCGGGGGCATCAGCACCCGGACGGCGACCGCGCAGGCCACCCCGAGCACCGCCACGCCGCCCAGGGCCACCCGCCAGCCGCCCAGGTCGGTGAGGAACCCACCCAGCAGCCGGCCGGTCAGCCCGCCGATGGCGTTGCCGGCGATGAACAGCCCGATCGCCCGCGAGCTGACCGAGGGGTGCAGCTCCTCCCGCAGGTAGGCCACCGCCACCGCCGACAGGCCGGCCAGCGCGAAGCCCTGCAGGCCGCGCAGTCCCAGCAGCACCGGCCAGGTCGGGGCCAGCGCGATGGCCACCGCCAGCACCGCGGACGCCGCCAGGCTCAGCTGCAGCAGCCCGGTGCGGCCGCGCCGGTCCGACAGCGGCCCCAGCACGAGCAGGCCCACCGCCAGCGCCACGGTCGACACCGAGATGGACAGCGTCGAGGCCGCCGGGCCGACGTCGAAGGCGCGGGCCAGCTCGGGCAGCAGCGCCTGCGGCTCGTAGAGCATCGCGAAGGTGGCGATGCCGGCCAGGAAGACGGCCAGCGACGCCCGCCGCAGCCCCGGCTCCCCCGCCCGGTGCCCGACGGGCAGCTCGGCGGTCACGGTCACGGCGACCACCCTGCAACCGGTGACCGCTCCGGGGCCAGCCGGGGTCGCCCATCTCACGTCCAGGTCCCAGGCTGGGCACATGACCGCGCACCAGGTGGAGATCCCCGTCCCCGAGCACCTGCGCCGCTGGCACGAGCTCGACGCCGCCACCGTGGAACCGGGCAGCGTGGGCTTCGTGTGGGGCAACTGCCAGGCCGAGTCGATCCGCCGGATGGTCGCCCCGGCGGGCGCGGAGCACGGGGTGGAGTTCGTCCGGCTGCCGCCGGTGTTCGAGATGGACGAGGCCGAGGTGGGCCGCCTGCACGAGCTGGTCGGGGTCGCCGGGGTGCTGGTCACCCAGCCGGTCAAGGACGAGTACCGGGTGCCCGGCTGCGGCAGCGAGCAGCTGGTCGCGCTGCTGCCCGCCGACGCCCGGGTGGTGCGGGTGCCCACCACCTACTACGAGGGCCTGTTCCCGTGGCAGGTGCACGCCCACGACGCCGCCGGCGCCCGGGTCGACGCCCCGCTCACCGACTACCACGACCTGCGGCTGCTGCAGGCCGCTACCCGGGGGTGGGACACCGACCGGGCCATGGCGGCGATCGAGACGGCCCGGCTCGACCCGGAAGCCGTCCGCGAGCTGGCCGCCGCTTCGCAACGCGAGCTGCGGCGGCGCAACGCCGCGCTGGACGTCGACACCACCGACTCCGTCGTCGCCGGGGGCGCCGAGGCGATGTGGACGGTGAACCACCCGGCCAACGCCACCCTGCGCGAGGTCGGTGCCGGGGTGCTGAGGACGCTGGGCTGGGCCGGCGAGCCCGCGGTGCCCGACCACCAGATGCTGGGCAGCTCGAGGGCCCCGCTGGACACCGCCGTCCTGGCCGCCCTCGACCTCGACCCCGCCGCGGCCCGGCCGCGCTGGGAGCTGGCCGGCCGCGACGTGCCCTGGGCCGAGGTCGCCGAGGCCCAGCTCGGCTTCTACGCCCAGCACCCGGACGTCGCCCGCCGCGCCGTGGACCGCTACGCCGACCGGCTCGCCGCGCTCGGGTGCTGACCCGGGCGGGGATCGGCTGCTGGCTGCTGAAGTCGGCGGTGCTGCCCGACCAGCTGCTCCCCGGCTGGCGCCCCGGGCAGACGGGCGACCTGATCCGCTGCGTGCGGCGCAGCTACCGGCTGGACCTCGTCGGACCCGGTGACCCGGCCGTGCTGTGGTGCAGCGGGCGGGTCGACCCGGGCGTGCACGCGGTCGGCACGGTCACCGGCGTCGACGCGGGTGCCCTCGAGGTGCAGGTGCGGTGGGAGCTCCTGGCCGACCCGGTGCCGCGCGGTGCGCTGCTCGCCGACCCGGTTGTGCGCACCGCCGAGGTGCTGCGGATGCCGGCCGGGAGCAACCCGTCCTACCTGACGCCCGAGCAGTGGGCGGTGGTGCGGGCGCTCAGCCCGACCGCGGGGCGTACATGATCACCGCGACGCCGACCAGGCAGACGAGCGCGCCGACGACGTCCCACCGGTCGGGCCGGAAACCGTCGGCGACCGCGCCCCACAGCAGCGACCCCACGACGAAGACCCCGCCGTAGGCCGCCAGCACCCGGCCGAACTCCGCCGAGGGCTGCTGCGCCGCGACGAAGCCGTACAGGCCCAGCGCCACCACCCCGGCCCCCGCGACCAGCCACCCGCGGTGCTCCCGTACGCCCTGCCAGACCAGCCAGGCGCCGCCGATCTCGCAGACCGCGGCCAGCACGAACAGCGCGACCGAGCGCGCGGTCACCGGCGGGCCGTGAGCGCGTCGTGCACCACGGCGAGCACCGTGCCGTCGTCCAGCCCGTCGGCACGGGCCGCGGCGACCAGCCGGTTGGCCGCACCCCGCAGCCGGGCCCGGGCCGGGTCGCCCGAGCCGCCGGTGACCACGGTGCCGGCCCGGCCGCGGCCCTCGACCAGCTCGTCGACCTCCAGCTCGGCGTAGGCCCGGGCGACCGTGCCGGGCGCGACGCCGAGCTGCTCGGCCAGGCCGCGCACGGTCGGCAGCCGGTCGCCCTCGGTGAGCCGGCCGTCGTGCACCCGCTCGGCGATCTGGGCGCGCAGCTGCTCGTAGGGCGGTGTGCCGTTGCCGGCGTCCACGCTCACGTCGAGGGTCACGGGCACCAGTCTGCCGGTGCTGGGACCATGGGTCCCCGTGACCGACAGCGAGCCGAGCACCGCCCCGACCTCCCTGAGCCGCACCCGCTACCTGGCGGGGTCGCTGGCGTGGCTGCTCACCCTGCAGTTCTTCGTCGTCGAGGCCGTCGCCATCGCCCGGTTCGGCGGGTACAGCCGGGTCGAGCAGGCGATCAGCGACCTGGGCACCGACCTCTCCCCCGCCGCCGGGCTGATGAACGCCTCCTTCGTCGCCCAGGCGGTGCTCATCGTGGCCGGCGCGGTGCTGCTGTACCCGGCGCTCGTGGGCCTCGGCGGCCGGCTGGCGCTGGTGCTGCTGGCCGCCGCCGGGGCCGGGGTGCTGCTGGTCGGGCTGTTCCCGTCGGACTCCGGCGGCGGCACGCACACCGTCGGCGCGGTCCTCTACCTGCTCGGCAGCGGGCTGGGCCTCATCGCGCTGGCCTACGGCGTGCGACCCCGCTCGGAGGCGGTGGGCACCGTGCTGGCGCTGCTCGGTCTGGTCGGCACCATCGGCACGGTCTTCTTCGGCACCGGCGTCACCGCGCTGCTGGGCTACGGCGGCATGGAGCGGGTGGCGGCCTACGTGCTGCCGGTCGGGCTCGCCGTCGCCGCCGTCCTGCTGCTGCGCCAACGCGACGACTGGCGCGTGGTGCTCCCCGAGGGGGAGGACGCCCCGCTCACCAAGCGGCAGCGGCGTGAGCTGGAGAAGGCCGAGGCGTTTGACCGCGCGCGAGCCCGGGACGAGGCGCTGAAGGCGCACGCGAAGAAGCAGGCGGCCGACCGGTCGGACGACGAGGAGGACGACGAGCCCTTCGACGAGGAGGCCGCCTGGAAGACGCCGAAGACGCCGCGTCAGCGCTGAGCGACCACCCGGCCGGCCCGCACCACGGCGCGCGGGGCCGCGTGCCGGGCCAGCAGGTCGACCGTGCGGGTGGCGTCGTGCACCAGCAGGTCGCCGCGCGGGCCCCGTCCCCTACCGGGGCCCGCGCGGCCAACGGGCCCGCGGCGATGTGAACGTCGGCCGCCCGGCCATCGCGGACCCGTGCGCCGGCGCTGGACACCAGCAGATCGCTCCTGGCGAAGTACCGGAGCACGGAGGCCAATCCACGCTAACTGTTGCACCCTTCTCTCACCTCGTATACACGAATCAGACCCCCCAAACGATGCAGAACGACTTACGCAAGACGATTACTCATGTAGAACCCTTTCAATGACGGCCTTCATCCCAACTGGTTGGATCTGCTGCTCAGCCATCTTGTCAAGCAGCAGGTTTCGAAATGCAACGTAATTGACACCCACTAGGGAAGCACCGACGAATCTTTTCAGCACGTCGCGACCCGGGAATTCCGTACGCCAACTCGCATCCGACAGCGCGTCCGCGAATTTTGCCTGCGCATCCGTCACGCGACGGTTCACCTCCTCGTACGTCAGCCCGTCCGCCGCCGCCCTGAACTTGTTCGTGGACGAGGCAACCGAGTTCAAGAAATCGGCCGCGGGGGTGCGAGATGCCGGATCTATGCCGATGGACACGGTCTTAATAAGGGCAGAATTGATTCCGCGCTGCACAACTTGGACTACCAATCCTCCCAGCACCTCCCGCGCGGCCTTCACCAGGGCAGCATCCACCTCTTCCACCGTCGCGAACGGTGCCGATGAACTAAGACTTGTCGAGACCGAGAGGATGAGCTCGGAATCGAGCAAATAGTTCTCAATATGGTAGCGATCCCAAGTGAAAACTCGATTCTCAATCTCGGCGGTCAACCTTACGTCCGAATCCCGGTCGCAGATGGCATAAAACTTGTTGTGAGCCCCGTTTAGCTCCGACGATTTCACCAATATTTCGTGTAGGTCGCGCACTCGACGCTTGGATCCGCCACTTACAAGATTCAGTCGACGAGCAGCATCGGGGAAGAGGCGGCGAACGACACCAACGTCAAAACCGTCATCCTCCGCCCCCTCGAGGATGACAATCTTCGCCTGCGGCCTGTAACTAGCAAGGTCACCGACCAAGTCAATCGCAGCGCGATCCAACTCGTCGTCCAAGAGGACCTCGGCCGCCTGATTCACGGCGGGCCCAGCCGAGGATGCGGACACCATGTGATAAACGCGATAATTACTATTTCCGACGGCCTGTCGCAGAAGCGCGTCCGAGTGCGTCACAAGCCACAGCTGGTTCCCCCTCGCTAGACCCAGGTGCCGATGATAGAAGTCGGCATACCCCTGCATCAGGCTTGGATTAAGGTGCAGCTCGGGTTCGTCAAGCAGAATTACACTGTTGGCGGGGGTTGAGTTCCGCAGGCGCAAGTACCCATATAGAATTTCCTTCTCGCCCGAGCTCAGATCGTCGATATCGTGCTGAGCACTCTCGCCAACTTTCACCGGGAATTCGAGACCGCCATTTTCTAGCGGTCGAACTCCCCCGTACGATTTGTCTGGGAAGAACGTTTTGAATAGTTCAGCCAGCGTAGCGTTCAGATCGTCTTCCGAACCCCCGGTTCCCGCCTGCCTCGAAATAAGCTGACGCAGGTAGCTCGACGCCAATTCGGTCTTAACGTTCTGGTATTTAGCTTGCCAGTTGTACAGCGCCTGCTGTCGGCGCTGGTCCTGAAAGTTGCGCACATTCAAGTCGATGCCGCCGACATCTTGGCGCGTGTAAGCGCGTGACGCGCTGTGATATTCGATTACGCCCAAGTGGTCCGGTTGATAACTTTGAAAGGCGACCTCGACAGGCTTAGAATTGTTCAGGTACATCTCTCCCGACGGCAGAATAGTAAGCGAGAGCGACTGGTCGCGGGAGGTAAATTGGCTGCGCACCGCCTCCTTCAGGGAGGCGGACGCCGCCTTGACTTGTTCTTCATACTGCTGCAACTGCAATGCAATGGCCATTCTGCTGAACGACCAGTGGTCGGATCGCTGACCGGTCACCATCTGCCATGCGATCGGATCCGTCAAATTATCGAGATTGTCCAGCACGAACGCGCGCTCTGCTTCTGTGAACGACACCTCGGCTGCGATCTTGATCTCGCGAGACGAGTCTCGGAACAACCGCCGCAGAGCGGACTTGTCTTGGAGATTAATTGCAAATTCGCCAAACCACTGCATGTATTCGTCAGCCTGATAGCCTCCGTAAACTGACTTCAACAGTCTCAGTCCGTCAAATACGGAAGATTTACCTGAACCGTTTTGGCCTGCAATGACAATAAAATCTTTCAGGTCGTCAACTTCAAACCGCTCAATGGCGCGGAGGTTCGAGATAGAGATGCTGTTGAATCGCATGCCGTTACCTGTTCCTGTTGTCAAGATAGCTAGATTCTGTGCGAGTCGGTTCAGCATGTCACAAGCTGCAGACTCATACCGCTCAGCTGCCGGCTTGGCGGGCGGTTCGATTAGACCTCGTGCTGGCCGTGTCCCTCATGGTGCGTCGTCGACCGATGCCGGGGTGACTTGTGTCGAGACACACGACGAGGCGGCCCAAACCGCCCTTCCTAGTCGGGCGACCGCCCGGTTTACCGCCGACGGCATCATCAAGGACCAGCTCTCGAAGCACGGCGGTTTTCCCTGCGCCTTTCCCCCCTGCGTCACCACACCTTTGAGCAAATGGCCATCAGCCATCTGCGCACCCGACTCGGCCGGCTGCAGAGCAAGGTCAATGTGCTGCCCGCACTGCGCAGGGCCGTTGACAACGCCCACCTTGAAGGCGGACACCAAGAAGCAGCGGGTGGACGAGGACGACGACGAGCCCTTCGACGAGGAAGCCGCCTGGAGGACCCCGCGTCAGCGCTGAGCGACCACCCGGCCGGACCGCACCACGGCGCGCGGGGCCGCGTGCCGGGCCAGCAGGTCCACGGTGCGGACGGCGTCGTGCACCAGCAGGTCACCCGGCCCGCCCACGCGCAGCCCGTGGTCGGCCAGGCCCAGCACCCGGGCGGCCGAGGTGCTGATGAGGTCGACGAGGGTCTCGAGGTCCGCCGCCGAGCGCATCTCCAGCAGGTGCGCGGCGAGGAACGCCACCTCGAGCAGGGAGTGCCGGCCGAAGGGGTAGTAGGCGTCCTCCACGTCGTCCTGGCCCAGCCCCACCGGCAGGCCCTCGGCGACCAGCCGGCGCACCGGCAGCGCCCGCCCTCCGGTGTGCGGGTCGCTGACGAACCGCAGCCCGGCGGCCCGGGCCTGCCCGACCACGGTGGCCAGGTCGTCCTCGCCGTAGGCGCCGAGCGCGCGGGCGTGGCAGGCGACGCCCCGGCCGACCAGGCCGTGCTCGACCATCGCCTCGGCCAGCATCCCGGTGGTGCGGTAGGCGGGGTCGGGGGCGTCGTCGGTCAGCATCGCCACCCGCAGCCCGCGGCGGGCGGCCAGCGCGCACGCCCACTGCACGTGCGCCCGCTGGTCGGCCTCGCCGTCCTCGATCCACGGGATGCCGCCGACCACGTCGGCCCCCAGGTCGAGTGCCGCCTCCACCAGCTCGGCGGTGCCGGGGTCGCGCAGCACGCCGTCCTGCGGGAAGGCGACCACGGAGACGTCGACGGTGCCGGCGAACTCCTCGCGAGCGGCCAGCACCGCCTCCATGCCCACCAGCCCGGCCGCGGAGTCGACGTCGACGAAGGCCTGCACGTGCAGCACGCCGTGCTCGACCCCCAGCGCCAGCACCTCGCGCACGTTGGGCAGCAGCAGGTCCACCGACCAGTGCGCCTTGACCGCGCTGGCCAGGTCGATGCTCGCCGCGGACTCGGCCATGCCGTCGGCGGTGTAGGCGGCCAGCGCGGCCTCGCCGGCCAGCGGCAGGGTGCGCACCTTGTCCAGGTGCAGGTGGCCGTCGACGAACGGCTCGGTGACCAGCCCGCCGTCGGCGTCCACCACGGGGACGCCGTCCGGCCGAGGCCCGGTGCCCGCCTCGGGCATCGCCACGACGCGGCCGCCGGCGACGTGGACGTCGACCACCCGGCCGTCGCGCAGGCGGGCACCGGTCACCAGCAGGTCGCTCATGCCGGACCTTCTACCGCAGCCGTGTGACGGTCGGGTGGCAGGCTCGCGTCGTGCCCCCCGCCGACGCCGCCCTCCGCGCCGCCGCGGAGCTCGGCCCGTTCTGCGCGGTGGACGACGACGCCGGTCCCGGGGCGGTGGACCTCGCCGACGGCGACACCCTGCTGCGCGCCCGGGCGGCCGCGGTGTCGGCGGTGCTCGGATCGGCGGCCGCGGCCCGGGAGGTGCACTCGCTGGTGCACCTGGGCGTGGTGGCCCGGGTCCTCTCCCCCGCCCTCGGCGCCGCGCTGGCCACCGGCGTGCTGCCGGTGCCCGCCTCGGTGGTGCTGCAGCCGGTGGGGTCGAACCCGGTGCCGATGGCGTGGGCCGGGGTGCGCGCGGTCGCCGTCCGCACGCCCGACGACGTCGCGGCCGGGCTGGCCGCGCACTGGCTGACCCCGCTGGTCGACCCGTGGACCGCCGCCGTCGCGGCCCGGTCGGTGTCGCCGCGGGTGCTCACCGGCAACGTCGTCTCCGCGCTGCACGGCACCGCCGTCGTGGTGGCCGGTGCCCGGCCGGGGCTGGCCGCGCGGACCCGGGCGGTGCTCGACGCGCTGCTGGCCGCCGGGCCGCTGGCCGGCACCGGCGGGTGGCGGCCCGACGGCGGGTTCGCCCGGCGGTCCTGCTGCCTGCTGCAGCGGCTGCCCGGGGCGCTGCCCTGCGCGGACTGCGTGCTGGTCGGCCTGCCCGCCTGATCCACCTGCGCAGCTGCGCACCTTCGACGTTGGTGGACCGGGGAACCCGGCCGTAGCGTCCGCACCGCTGCGGTGCAGGGAAGCCGGTGGGAGTCCGGCGCGGTCCTCGCCACCGTCACCCGGGCGCACGCGCCCGGCAGCCGGACACCGGCCGCGGCGCACCCACGAGTGATGGACAGGAAGGTTCCCCGATGACCTCTGCACAGCAGACCACCCGCACCGCCGTCCCGCGCATGGCCGTGCCGGCCTACGCCTGGGCGCTGGCGCTGCTCGCGCTGTTCGCCCTGTACCTGGTCGCCCAGGACAACGGCGCCGTGCTCGCCTCGGCCGGCGACTTCGCGCACGAGTTCTTCCACGACGCCCGGCACTCGCTGGGCATGCCCTGCCACTGATGGCGGCCGCCCTCGACAGCCCCCGCCAGGGGACCGCCCCCCGCTTCGCGCCGCTGCTGGGCCGCTTCGCCCTCGCCGGCGTCGCGGCCGGGGCGGCGTCGGGTGCGTGGGCGCTGCTGGTGACCGAGCGGGCCATCGCGCCGGCGCTGGCGCTGGAGGAGTCCCGCGCCGGCGGCCACGAGCACGGCGAGGAGCTGGTCGGCCGCGGCACGCAGCTGGTCGGCGGGTTCCTCGGCACCGTGGTCGCCGCGGTGGTGTTCTCCGTCGTCGTCGCCGCGGTGTACGCCGGGGTGCGGCACCGGCTGCCCGGGCGCACCGACGTCGGCCGGGTCGCCGTCCTCACCGCGGTCGGGTTCGGCGTGTTCGCGCTGCTGCCCGCGCTGAAGATGCCGGCCAACCCGCCGGCCGTCGGCGACCCCGACACCGTCGGCACCCGGACGGCGATCTACGTCGCGGTACTGGGCGCCGGCGTGGTCACCGCGCTGCTGGTGTCGGCGCTGGTCGGCACGCTGCGCGCCCGCGGTCTGCACCCGTCGGCCGTGGCGACGGCGGCGGTCCTGCTCGCCGTCGCGCTGGTCGCGGCCACGGTGCTGCTGGTGCCGGACAACCCCGACACCATCGCCGCCGACGTGCCCGCCGCGGTCGTGTGGGACTTCCGGCTGGCGTCCCTCGGCCAGCTCGCGGTCATGTGGACCACGCTCGGCCTCACCGCCGGCTACCTGGTCGACCGCCTCGCCCGCCGCAGCTGAGCCGCCTCGACGGGGCCCGCCACCCACCCGGGTGGCGGGCCTGCGTCGTCCTCGGGGTCAGGCCTGGGCGAGGGCCTCCAGGCCGTCGTCGAGGTAGGGCAGGCCGGTGGCCTCCACCGGCGGCCGGTGCACCTGGTCCAGGCCGCGCATGCGTGCCGCGTGCAGGGCCAGCAGGAGGTTCAGCCGCAGCGTGGGGTCGGAGGTGAAGGGCCCCAGCATCCGCTCCAGCTTGCCGATCCGGTAGCGCATCGTGTTGTAGTGGAAGTGCAGCCGGCGGGCGGACTCCGCGACGTTGAGGTTGGTCTCCAGCAGCACCCGCAGGGTGTCGCGCAGGTCGGCGGAGTCGGGGTCGGCGGCATCGGCCAGCGGGCCGAGCACCTCGTCGACGTAGGACCGCAGCTCCGTCGAGTCCGGGATCAGCGACAGCAGCCGGAACACCCCGAGCTGGTCGAAGTGGGTGACCGTGGCCTCGCCGTGGATCTCCTGGCCCACCTGCAGCGCCCGCTGCGCCTGCTGGTGCGCCTCGCCCAGGCCGGAGAGCTCCCGCGCCGGCCGGCCGATGCCGGTGGCCAGCACCCGGCCCACCCGGCGCAGCCGGGCGTTGACCCGGCCGGTGACCGCCGCGACCAGGGAGGTCAGCTCCTCGGGCGTGCGGCCGTCCAGCGGCAGCACCGTGACGATCTCGGTGGCCAGGCCCGCCACCGCGGCGCCGGCGACCTCGCCGTCGATCGCGGCCCGCCAGCCGTCGGCCAGCCGGTCCAGCACGTCCAGCGCCCGCGTGGGGTCGGCGCTGGCGTCGGCGACGGTCTCGGTGGCGGTGACCAGCACCGCGACCGGCCCGTCGAGCCGCCAGCCGAAGGAGCGGGTGTAGGCCAGCGCCCGCTCGGTGTGCCCGACGGTGCCGCTGACCAGCCGGCGCACCATGTCGCCCTGGAAGCGCAGCTCCACCGAGTGCACGGCCTGGTGGCGGATCTCCGACAGCGCCGCGATGACCGCGCCGCGCTCGAGCACCGCCCCGGCGCCGACCAGCATCGGCCCGTGCCGGTTCACCGCGACCAGCCAGCCGTGCCGCTGGTCGCCGGCCATGATCGGCGCGACGGCGTACTCGCCGACCCCGCCGGGCAGCTCGTGGTGGCCGGGGACCAGCAGGATGCCGTCGGCCGGGGAGAGGTCGGCGTCGGCGAGCACGTCGGCCGGGGTGACGATGGCCTGGTCGGCGCGGTTCTCCGAGAGCCGGCGGGCGCTGGGCAGGTCGGAGTAGGCGTCGTCGGCGGCGGCGTCGAGCAGCCACAGCCAGTCGCGCACCTCGGCGACGTCGTCCGACGGCCCGGCGCTGGTGGCGATCTCGCGGTCGGGGCCCAGGCCCAGCACCGCGGCGCCGTCGAGGAACGTGGCCGCCTGCGCGGTGACCTCGGCCAGCCCGCCGCCGGTCAGCGCGACGTCGATGAACTGGTTGTGCATCCGGTCGGCCAGGCTCAGCGCCTGCGACTGCTTGGCCACGATGGCGCCGAACACCTCGGCGACGACCAGGTCCAGCCGGGAGGTGCGCGGCAGCGCCACCACCGGGAACCCGCGGCGGTCGGCCTCGTAGCGCACCTCGGCGGGGACGGCGGGCGGGCCCTCGGCGTCGCGGTAGGCCAGCGCCGCGGTGCCGAGCGCGGTGAGCCGCTCGATGAGGGCCCGGCACTGCGCCGGGTCGGCCGGGGGCAGCCGGGCGCCGAGCACCACCAGGACGTCGGGGCCGGCACCGGCGAGCGGGTCGGCGGGGTCGTCGACGACCACCTGGCGGACCACCCGGCCGGCCCCCGCGGAACCCGCGACCAGGGTGCCGTCGGTGAGCGCCAGCAGCTGGGTGACCGACAGGCCCATGCTGTCCTCGAGGGCGGTGCGCTCGGTCGGCGCCACCCGGGACAGCGCCGGCTCGGACCGGCCCGAGACCTGACGCAGCGGAGCCGTTCGGCCACCCTCCGAAGGCGATGTCACCGCGTACTCACGATCGGTCACCGTGTTGTCCCCCCACGTCCCGTGCTCCCCCGGTCCTGCCCGCTCATCCTGTCAGAGCTGCCTGGACTCGGCCACGCATTCTTGGCTAGTTACGCCATACGACGGGTGTGGACGCGCCGCATAGGTTCGACATACGCCCGATCGGCTCGTGTGGATGGTAAGCCGCCCCACCGCGGCTCCTCCGCCCGGTCACGGTGCGGACGGCGGCGCGGGGGCGACCGCCGGTACCCACGGGAGGACCCATGCGCACCGCAGGACCGCAGCACACCACCACCGCCACGGCCGAGCGCGGCCGGGCCGCCCGCGCCGGTGTGCCGACCATCCCGCTCCCCCGGGACCCCGCCCGCCCGCTGACCGCCGGGCCCGCCGTCCCCGCGGCGGCCAGCACCGGCGTCGCCGAACTGCTGCGCGGACCGGTCCGCCCGGCCACCGTGCTGCTGTCGGTGCCCGCCGCGGTCTACCTGGCCGTGGCCACCCCGCAGGGCACCGACGTGGTCGGCGTGCTCACCGCCGACGCCGCCCGGCTGCCGCTGGGCCTGGTGCTCTCCCGCCCGTCCAACGGCCGCCCGCTGGTGGGTGCCCCGGCCGGCGCCCGGGCCTCCGTCGGCGGCGGCCGCGTCGTCGTCGGCGACCTCACCGTGTCCGCCGCCGCCTGGTGGGACCCCCGGCCCAGGCTGCCCGGCCTGCGCCCGGTGCTGCTGCCCGAGGGCGTCCGCACGCTGCGCACCGCGCTCTACGGCGACGGACCGCACTCGGCCTTCACCCTGCCCGGCCTGCCCGGTGGGCCCAGCGGCCCGCTGGCGGCGCTGCGCGGCGCCGTCCGGCGTGCCGACCTCGACGCCGCGCTGCGCACCGCCACCCGGCTGGTCGGGCTCGGCCCGGGCCTGACCCCCGCCGGGGACGACGTGCTCGCCGGCACGGTCGCCGGACTGGTGCTCATGGGGCACCCGGCCGCCGAGCGCTTCGGCGCCGGCGTGCACGCGCTGGCCGCCGGGCGCACCACCGAGCTGTCCCGTGCGCTGCTCAAGCACGCCGCGGCCGGCCGGGTCAGCGGCGAGTTCGCCGCCGTCGTCCGGGCGCTGATCGGGCAGGGCGACCTCGACGCCGCGCTGGCCACGCTGCTGGCCACGGGGTCGACCAGCGGCCGGGCCATGGCGCTGGGCCTGTCCACCGCCATCGACCTCGCCGACCGGACCACCCGCACCCGCTGAGGCGGGGCGGGCGGCCCGGTGCGGGTCAGCCCAGCTCGGCGAAGGTGTCGGCGACCCAGTCGGCGACGAACACGCTGACGTGCGGCAGGTGGTCCAGGCCGATGTGCTCGGTGGCGCCCTCCTCGGGGGTGAACACCCGCAGCTCCCGCTTCGGGGAGTGGACGGCCTGCTCGTAGGAGCGGTGCGCGTACTCCAGCGGGATCTGCCGGTCGTGCTCCCCGTGCGCGACGAGGAACGGCACGGTGATCTTCTCCACGACGCCGTCCAGGTGGACGCCGTCGGCGAACTCCAGGAACGCGTCGAGGTGGTGCTCGTCGCCCTCGATGCCCCACACCCACAGCACGTGCGACCAGTAGTGCGGCACGGGGCGCTCGCCCTCGCGCTGGGCCCGGCGGCGCTGCACCGCGCCCCAGTCGTGGTTGGCCCCCCACGCCACGCAGAGCGCGAACCGCTTCTCGAAGGCCGCGGCGCGCGGCGAGAAGTAGCCACCCAGTGACCAGCCGACGATGCCGATCCTCGCGGTGTCGACGTCCGCGCGGGTCTCCAGCCAGTCCACCGCCGCGCCGGCCCACACCTCGGTGTCGATGCGCGCGGTGAGGCCCTGCAGGCGCAGCGCCTCGCCGGTGCCGGGCTGGTCCAGCATCAGGCAGGAGATGCCGCGGGCGGCCAGCTCCTCCCAGTGGTTGGACGTGTACATGTGCTCCTTGGTGGAGTCCAGCCCGTTGACCAGCACGACGACCGGTGCGGGCCCCTGGTCGGTGGCCGGCGCGGCGCTGAAGTAGGCCGGCAGCGTCGTGCCCTCGTAGGGGATCTCCACCCGCGAGACCCGCGGGCTGTGGGTGGCGAAGGCGCGCTCGGCGATGTCGGTGACCCGCCGGTAGGTGGGCACCCGGTCGGGGCTGGTGTGGGACAGCATCCGCTCGGCCTGGCACAGGTAGTTGGTGGCGCGGAACCACAGCTGCCCGGCGGTGCGGGTGTGCCCGGCCTTCTCGGCCGCCTCGGCCTGCTCGACCAGCTGGTCGGTCAGCGCCGTCCAGGCCCGCAGGAAGTCCTGGGTGCCGGCGTCCTCGCCCTGCTGCGCGGCGTCCTTGATCGGCCGGCAGGCGCGGTCGACCTCGTCGATCAGCCCGCCGGAGTTCAGCGTCGCGACGACGCCCAGGTTCCAGACGTAGTTGCCCGGGAAGTACTCGAACACGTGCGTTCCTCTCTGCTCAGGTGGGTGCGGCGACGGCGTCGCTGATGGACTTCACGCCGCCGTGGGCGGTGAGGCCCCCGTCGACGGGGATCTCCGCGCCGGTGATGAAGGAGGCGCCGTCGCCGAGCAGGAAGGCCACCAGCGGGGCCACCTCGTCGACGGTGCCGGTGCGCCCCAGCGGGGTCTCGGCGACGTTGGCCGCCCGGAAGGCCGGTGCGGCCGAGGCGGTCATCGGCGTCTCGACGTAGCCGGGGTGGACGGTGTTGACCCGGATGCCGCGCGGGCCCAGCTCCAGGCAGGCCGTCTTGGCCAGCCCGCGCAGCGCCCACTTGCTGGCCGTGTAGGCGGCCGGGAAGTGCCCGGTCAGCCCGGCCACCGAGCCCACGACGACCACCGACCCGCCGGGCCCCATCCGCGGGGTGAGCGCCTGCAGGCCCAGCAGCGTGCCGGTCACGTTCACCGCCATGACCCGCGCCAGGTCGGCCGGGTCCAGCTCGGTGAACCGCGCCCGCCAGGTGACCCCGGCGTTGCAGACCAGGCCGTGCACCTCGCCGAGGTCGGCCGCGAGGGCCGCCCAGCCCGCGGCGTCGGTGACGTCCAGCCGCCGGTAGCCGGCCCCGCCGAGGTCCTCGTCGGGGCCGTCCCCGAGGTCGACCGCGGTGACCTCCGCGCCGAGCGCGCACAGCAGGCGGGCCTCCGCCGCGCCCTGGCCGCGGCCGCCGCCGGTGACGACGACGACCCGGCCGGCCAGGTCCGGGCTCATCGGGTGCGGGCGCGGGTGCGGGTGCGCGCGGGGGCCACCGGCGGCAGCTCGGCGCCGGCCACGACGCGGTTGCGGATGGTGCCGATGCCCTCGACGGTCATCTCCACGACGTCGCCGGGCTGCAGCGGCGGCGGGGCGGACGCCCCGTCCCGGCCCCACAGCTCGGCCAGGCAGCCACCGTTGCCGCAGGTGCCCGACCCCAGCACGTCGCCGGCCAGCAGCCGGGTGCCGCGGCCGGCGTAGGCCACCAGCTCCTCGAACGGCCAGCCCATGTTGGACAGCAGGTCGTGGCCGATGCGGGTGCCGTTGACCGACACCGTCATCTCCAGCGCGAGGAACCCCTCGGCGTCGCGGTAGGGCTCGAGCTCGTCGGCGGTGACCAGCCACGGGCCCAGCGTCGTGGCCGAGTCCTTGCCCTTGGCCGGGCCGAGGCTGACCTGCATCTCGGCGGCCTGCAGGTCCCGCGCCGACCAGTCGTTGAGCACCGTGTAGCCGAAGACCGCGGCCTGGTCGGGGCTGGGCGAGGTCAGGTCCTCGGCGACGACCGCCGCCACCTCGAGCTCGAAGTCGAACCGCCGGCAGCCCGGCGGGACGGCGACGTCGTCGTGCGCGCCGACCAGGGCGTAGGGGTGGGTGAAGTAGAAGGTCGGTGCTGCGTACCACCGCTCCGGCACCCCGGCGGCGCCGTCGATGCTCTTGCGCACGCCCTCGACGTGCTCCTCGAAGGTGACGAAGTCGCGCACGGTCGGCGGCTGCAGCGGCGGCAGCAGCCGGACGTCGGCCAGCGGCACCGCCGGTGCCTCCAGCGCCTGCTCCCCCGCGGCGACCGCGGTGGCCAGGCCCGAGCGCACCAGCTCGAGCACCGTCGTCCCGGGGATGCCGTGCACGCCGGCGTCGGAGACGACACCGGCGGACACCTCGCCCTGGTGCTCCCAGGTCGCGAACCGCATCAGACCGGGGGTGCCACGAAGAGACCCTTGTCGGGGTCGTTGAACGACTTCTGCGCGACGAACTCGTTCATCGCGTTCGCGGTGCCCCACTGGTCGCTGACCTCGGGCTGGGTGAAGTCGTAGAGCGAGGGGTGCCAGGTGTCCTCGTCGACCAGGTCGAGCTCGGTCGTGTACTCCACGGTGTTGCCGTGCGGGTCCAGGAAGTAGGAGAAGGTGTTGTTGCCGGCCATGTGGCGCCCCGGGCCCCAGATCTTCTCCACGCCCGCGCGCAGCGCCCGGCCGGTGCCGCGCATGTACTCGTCGATGCCGCGCAGCTCGAACGAGGCGTGGTGCAGCGAGGCGTGCGGGCCGCGGGCGACGGCCATGCTGTGGTGCCAGGCGTTGGTGCGCAGGAACCACATCATGTTGCCCATCCGCGGGTGCATGAGGGTGTCCGACAGCGCGAAGCCGAAGTGCTGCTCGTAGAAGGCCACGGTCTTCTCGGGCTCGGCCGAGTTCAGCACGACGTGGGACAGCCGCACCGGGATCGACTCGCCCTCCTCGATGCGGCGGTGCTCGCGCACGGCGACGTCGGCGGACACCTCGACCGTGCGGCCCTCGTTGTCGAAGAACCGGAAGCCGTAGCCGCCGCCGGGGGTCTGCAGGTCGGTGGGCTCGTGCACGAGCTGGACGCCGGCCGACGCCATCCGGCCGGCCAGGGTGTCGACGTCGGCGCGGTCCGCGGCGCCGAAGGAGACCAGGTCGATCCGCTTGTCGGTGGCCTCGCGGAGCCGGACGACGTACTGCTCGGGGCTCCCCTCGGCCGCGAGGAAGGACAGGCCGCTGTCGGTCGTCTCCTCCTTCAGGCCCCAGGTGCCGGTGAAGAACTCCCGCTGCTTGGCGAGGTCGGGCACGGCCAGGTCGATGTGCCGCAGGTGGGTGATGAGGCGTTCGGTCACTGTCTTCTCCTGTCAGGCGGGCTGGCTGACGAGCTGGGCGACGGTGCGCATGAGCGAGGGGATGTCGCCCTGCACGTGGTCCAGCTGCCACTGGGCGAGCTGGTTGGAGGCCTCCACGACGGTGCGGGCCCGCTCGACGCGGCGGTCGTGGAAGGCGTCCCAGAGGTCGGCGTCGAGCGCGTCGCGCTCGACGAGCAGCTGGCCGAGGACGGCGGCGTCCTCGAGAGCCTGGGCGCCGCCCTGGGCGATGGTGGGCGGGCAGGTGTGCGCGGCGTCGCCGATGAGCACGACCCGGCCGCGGTTCCACGGCGCGGGCAGCACGTGGGTCTCGAACCAGGTGTAGTTGACCTTCGAGGGGTCGGTGAGCGTCTCGCGGATCTCGTCCCACGGCCCGTGGTAGGCCTGGGACAGCTCTCGCATGGTGGCCAGCTGCTCCTCGGGGCCCAGCGTGGAGCGGTCCTGGGCGTCCTCGACGAGGTAGGCGTAGAGCGAGTCCTCGCCGGTCGGGCAGTAGCCGGCGATGTAGCAGGGGCCGCCGTAGTAGAGGTCGGTGCGGGTGACGCTGGCCGGCCGCGGGCCGAAGGAGCGCCAGATGCCCATGCCGGTGGACCTCGTCTCCAGCTCGATGCCGAGCATCCGGCGGGTCCAGGACCGCACGCCGTCCGCGCCGACGACCAGGTCGTAGCGGCCCGACGACCCGTCGGAGAAGGTGACGTCGACGCCGTCGGCGTCCTGGGCCAGGTCGGTGGTCGTCGTCGCGTACCGCAGCTTGACCCCCACCTCGGCGGCGCGGTCGTGCAGCAGCTGGGCGAGCTCGGGGCGGGACATGCCCATGACGGCCGGGTAGTCCGGGCCGCCGGTCCTGGCGTCGGGGACGGCGAACAGCTCGGTGCCGACCGGGTCGGGGGCGCGGAAGCCGGTGACGTCGAAGGCGTACCCGCGCTCGCGGGCGGCCTCCCAGACGCCGAGGCCGTCGAGCTCGCGCAGGGCGTTGCCCTGCAGCGTGATGCCCGACCCGAGGGCGTGGACGTCCGGCTTGACCTCGACCAGGTCGACGGCGACGCCGGCCCGGGCCAGCCGGACCGCGACGCCGGCGCCGGCCAGGCCGCCGCCGACCACGAGGACGTTCTGCACAGCGCTCATCGGAGGTCTCCTACTTCACGGCGATCGGGGCGACCGGCGCGCCGACGGCACCGGTGACGGGCAGGGGCGGGGCGGCGAGCAGGAACTCGTGGACGCCGTCGGCCGCGCAGTCGTCGGCGAGCGCCTCGAGGTCCCACATCTCGCCGAGGAACAGGCCCAGGTGCGGGATGGCGACCTGGTGGAAGGGCTGGAAGGTGGGGACGGCGAACTCGCTGGGCCGCACCTCCACGCCCCACGTGTCGGTGGCGACGGCGGCGACGTCGTGGCTGCGCAGCCAGTCCAGGCTGGTGAACGACAGGCCCGGCGACTCCCCGCCGGCGTAGTCGCCCCAGCCGGTGCCGGCGGCGATCGAGCGGCGGGCGCGGGCGAGCCGGCCGGTGCGCACCAGCAGCAGGTCGCCGCTGGTGACCTCGACACCGGCGGCCGCGGCGCAGGCGTCCAGGTGCTCGGGGGTGATGGCGAACCCGTCGGGCAGCTCGCCGTCGGTGCCGTGGGAGCGGCCGACGTCCAGCAGGACGCCCCGGCCGACGAAGCGGCCGGCGGTGGTCTCGATGCCGGTGGTGTTGTCGCCCTCGCTGGTCACGACCGCGCCCGCACGGCGGCCGTTGTAGGCCCGGCCGTGGTCGAAGATGTGGCCCAGGCCGTCCCACTGGGTGGAGGCCTGCAGCGGCATGGTGACCATGTCGTCCGCGCCGCCGATGCCGTGCGGGAAGGCGGGGATGCCGGCCTCGGCGTCCAGGCCGGTGCCGAGCATGGCGTGCACCGGGTTGACCCGGCGCAGCCAGCCCTTCTGCGGGCCGTCGGTGTTGAAGTGCTGGGTCAGGTCGAAGCTGGCCCCGGTGCGCACCAGGGCCGCGCCCTGCACCCGCTTCTCGGGGGTGAGCAGGTTGAGCGTGCCGAGCACGTCGTCGTCGCCCCAGCGGCCCCAGTTGGAGACCCGCTCCGCCGCGGCGGCGATGGTGGCTTCGGGGTCCTGCGGGTCGAACACGGGGGCTCCTGTCGTCGGTGACGCGGCCCACTCTCCGCTCGCACGGGGCATCAGGGAAGCCCCGATCCTTGATGCCGGGCATCACCGCGGTGGATGATGCCGGGCGTGAACGTGGCCAACTTGGACCTCAACCTGCTGGTCTCGTTGGACGCGCTCCTCGGCCAGCGCAGCGTGACGAAGGCGGCCCGGCAGCTGGGCCTGTCCCAGCCGGCGCTGTCGGCCTCGCTGGCCCGGCTGCGCCGGCACTTCGGCGACGAGCTGCTCACCCGGGTCGGCAACGAGTACCGGCTCACCCCGCTGGCCGGCCAGCTGCAGCTGCAGGCCCGGCTGGCGCTGGAGTCGGTCCACCGGGTCTTCACCGCCCAGCCCACCTTCGACCCGGCGGTCTCCACCCGGGAGTTCAGCCTGCTGCTGAGCGACTACGGGGTGACCGTCCTCGGCGACACCCTGGCCGCGCTGCTGGACGAGGTCGCCCCGCACGCCCGGCTGCGGCTGGCCCCGCACACCCCCGAGCTGGTCGACCGCGCCGACCAGGCACTGCTGGCGGTGGACCTGATGCTGCTGCCGATGGGGTTCCTCGCCGACCTGCCGCACGCGGAGCTCTACGCCGACGAGTGGGTGGTGGTGTGCTCGGCCGACCACCCCGAGATCGACGACGCGGTCACCGTCGACCAGCTGCGCACCCTGCCGTGGGTGGCGGTCTACCACGGCCCGAGCGCCTCGACGCCGGCCGCGCGGGTGCTCCGCCAGCGCGGCATCGAGCCCCGGGTGCAGGTGGTGACCGAGAACTTCCTGACCGTGCCGGGCCTGGTGGCGGGCTCCCGGCGGATCTCGCTGCTGCAGCGCCGGCTGGTCGACCTGCTGCCGCTGGGCAGCGGCGTGCGCACGCTGCCCAGCCCGATCGACGTCGGCGGCCTGGTCGAGGCGATGTGGTGGCACCCGGTGTACGAGCGCGACCCCGACCACGTGTTCCTGCGCGACCTGGTGCTGCGCGCGGCCCGGCAGGCGACGACGCCGGTCGGCTGAGGCATCCACCGCGCTGATGGGTGCGGCCGAGGGATCTATTGGACGGCGGGTCGCGCCGGTCCCCACACTCCGCGCTCAGTGATGCCGGTCACCGAGGTCCGGCACCCGAGCCCAGGAGCACCCGTGTCCCAGACCCTCGACGGTCCCGTCCCCGGCGCGGCCGCGGCCGCGCTCGACACCGGGGCGCTGCACCCGGTCACCGGCCGGCCCGCCGGCCGCCGGGAGATCGCCGTCCTCATGGCGGCCAGCTGCATGCCGATCCTCGGCGCGGTGCTGCTGTCCCCCGTGCTGCCCACCCTGCAGCGGGCCTTCGCCGGCACCCCCGGGGTGGACGCGCTGGCCCCGCTGGTGCTCACCGCCCCCGCGCTGATGATCGCGCTGCTGGCCCCGGTGGCCGGCCGGATCGTCGACGCGGTGGGCCGCAAGCGGCTGCTGGTGGGCTCGCTGGCCGTCTACGCCGTGCTCGGAACCGCGCCGGTGCTGCTGGACTCGCTGCCCGCGGTGCTGGCCACCCGGGTCGGCGTCGGCATCACCGAGGCCGCGATCATGACCTGCTGCACCACCCTGATCGCCGACTACTCCGCCGGCGCCCGCCGGGCCAAGCTGTTCGGCCTGCAGACCATCGTCACCACGCTGGCGGCCACCGTCTTCTTCGGGCTCGGCGGCGCGCTGGGCAGCAGCGACTGGCGCACCCCGTTCTGGCTGTACCTGGTCGGCCTGCCGCTGGCCGCGCTGGCCGCCGTCCTGGTGTGGTCGCCCGCCGTCCCGCCCCGCAGCACCGCCGCCCTCCCGCCGCTGCCGTGGCGCCGGATGCTGGTGCCGCTGGCGGTCAGCCTGGTGGGCGGTGTCGTCTTCTACACCCCGATCGTGGAGCTGGCCTACGTGCTCGACGGGCTGGGCGTCACGGAGACCGCGGCCATCGGCGGCATCGCGGCGCTGGCCTCGCTGGCCACCGCCGCGGGGGCGGCGTCCTTCCCGCGGATCGTCCGGCGCGGCCCGGCCTTCCTGCTGCCGCTGGCCTTCGGCCTGGCCGGCCTCGGCCTGGTCGTGATGGGGCTGGCGCCGGCCGTGCCGGTCGCCGTCGCCGGTGCGGTGCTGGCCAGCGCCGGCACCGGGATCATGCTGCCCAGCCTGCTGACCTGGGTGGTCTCCGGCCTGGCGCTGGAGGAGCGCGGCCGCGGCACCGGCCGGTGGACCGCCGCGCTGTTCCTGGGCGAGTTCCTCTGCCCGCTGCTGGTCATCGCCCTCTCCGGTGCACTGTCGGGCATCGCCGCTGCGGTCGCCGTGGTCGGCGGCGTCTCGGTGCTCGTCGCGGTGGTGGTCAAGCAGCTCCGCCTGGCCTGACCCGCACCACCGCCGGCCCCGGTGTCGGGGAACCCGGGCCCTGCACCAGCCAGTGGACCCCGGTGTCCCCGACACCGGGGTCCGCGTCGCTCAGATGCGGCAGGCGTGGATGGAGGTGACCAGGATGGCGCGGGCACCGAGCTCCCAGAGCTCGTCCATCAGCCGGTTGGTGTCGCTCTGCGGCACCATCGCCCGCACCGCCGACCAGCCCGGGGTCTGCAGCCGGCTCACCGTCGGGCCCTCGAGGCCCGGGGTGATCGCGGTGGCCTCCTCCAGCAGGTCGTCGGGGCAGTCGTAGTCGAGCATCACGTACTGCCGGGCGACGAGGACGCCGCGCAGCCGGCGCTGCAGCTGAGCCACCGCCGGGTTCTCCGCGGCGCCTGCCCGGCGGACCAGGATGGCCTCGCTGGTCAGCACCGGGTCGCCGATGACGTGCAGGCCGGCCTGGCGCAGCGTCGTCCCGGTCTCCACCACGTCGCAGACGGCGTCGGCCACGCCCAGGCGGCAGGCGGTCTCGACCGCGCCGTCCAGCTTGACCACGGCGGCGTCGATGCCGGACTCGGCGAGGAACTTCTCCAGCAGCACCGGGTAGGCGGTCGCGATCCGGCGGCCGGCCAGGTCGGCGACGGACTCGATGCCCGAGCCGGTGGGGCTGGCGAACCGGAAGGAGGACCGGCCGAAGCCCAACGCCATGACCTCCTCGGCCGGCGACTCGGTGTCCGGCGGGGTGGTCTCCTGCAGCATGTCCCGGCCGGTGATGCCGACGTCGAGGGTCCCGGCGGCCACGTAGACGGCGATGTCGCGGGGCCGGAGGTAGAAGAACTCGGTGTCGGAGTCGGGGTCGTAGACCGCGAGGTCCTTGGTGCTGCGGCGCTGCCGGTAGCCGCTCTCGGTCAGCATCTCGGCCGCGGGTTCGGACAGGACGCCCTTGTTGGGGACGGCGACGCGCAGCACGGGGTGGCTCCTGGTCATCGGTTCTCGGTCACAGGTGTGAGTACACGTCCTCGAGGGTGAGGCCCTTGGCCAGCATGAGGACCTGGGTCCAGTAGAGGAGCTGGCTGATCTCCTCGGCGGCCCGGTCGCCGTCCTCGTGCTCGGCGGCCATCCAGCTCTCCGCGGCCTCCTCGACGACCTTCTTGCCCACGCCGTGCACCCCGCCGGCCAGGGCGGCGACGGTGCCCGAGGCGGGGTCGCCGGCGGCCGCCTTGGCCTGCAGCTGGGCGAACAGGTCGTCGAACGTGGTGCTCACGAGGTGCCGATCCCGAACCCGGTGTCGCGCTTGGGGGTGCGCAGCCCGCGCAGCGTGAGGGCGGTGTCCAGGGCGGCGACGGTGGCCTCCCAGCCCTTGTCCTCCGCGGAGTCCTCGAGGCCGGCGCGGTCGCGGGCCTGGCCCTCGCCCTCGGTGGTCAGCACGCCGTTGCCGATCGGCACGCCGGTGTCCAGGGACACCCGGGTCAGCCCGGCGGTGAAGGCGTCGCAGACGTACTCGAAGTGCGGGGTGCCGCCGCGGATGACGACGCCGAGGGCCACCACGGCGTCGTGGTCGGCGGCCAGCGCCTGCGCCACCACGGGCAGCTCGAGGGCGCCGCTGACCCGCACGACGGTGGGGTCGACCACGCCCATCTCGGCGGCGCAGGCCAGCGCCCGCTCCAGCAGGGAGTCGCAGATGACGTGGTGCCAGCGGGCCGCGACGATGCCCAGCTTGATGCCGGACGCGTCGACCTTCTGCGCGCCCGGTGCCCCGCTACCGCTCATCGTCGTCTCCCCTGCGTCGTGGTGGTCACTGGTCCTGCTCGGGTGCCCGGATGGGCGTGCGGGTGCCGACCGGGACCGGGATGTCCTCGCCCGGGTCGACGATGTCGAGGATGTGGCCCATGCGGTCGCGCTTGGTCCGCAGGTAGCCGATGTTCTCCGGCGTCACGTGGGTGGGCAGGCCGACCCGGCCGGTGATCCGCAGGCCGTAGCCCTCCAGCCCGGCCCGCTTGGCCGGGTTGTTGGTCAGCAGCCGCATGGAGTGCACACCGAGGTCGACGAGGATCTGCGCGCCGGTGCCGTAGTCGCGGGCGTCGGCGGGCAGGCCGAGGTCGAGGTTGGCGTCGACGGTGTCCACGCCGGCGTCCTGCAGCTGGTAGGCCTGCAGCTTGTGCAGCAGGCCGATGCCCCGGCCCTCGTGGCCGCGGATGTAGAGCACGACGCCCCGGCCCTCCTGCGCGACGGCCTGCAGCGCGGCGTCCAGCTGGGGGCCGCAGTCGCAGCGCAGCGAGCCGAACACGTCGCCGGTGAGGCACTCGGAGTGCACCCGGACCAGCACGTCCTCGCCGTCGCCGAGGTCGCCGTAGACGAAGGCGACGTGCTCGCGGTCGTCGTAGGAGCTGGAGTAGCCGACCGCGGTGAACAGCCCCGGCGCCAGCGGCACCTGGGCCTCGGCGACCCGCTCGACCAGCTTGTCGAAGCGCTTGCGGTACGCGATGAGGTCCGCGATGGAGCACATGACCAGGTCGTGCTCGTCGGCGAAGACGCGCAGCTCGTCGGTGCGGGCCATGCCGATCGGGTCCTTCTCGCTGACCAGCTCGCACAGCACGCCCGAGGGGCGCAACCCGGCGAGCACCGCCAGGTCGACGGCGGCCTCGGTGTGGCCGGGGCGGCGCAGCACGCCGCCGTCGCGGGCCCGCAGCGGGACGACGTGGCCCGGGCGCGAGAGGTCGGCGCTGCTGGTGCCGGAGTCGGCGAGCAGCCGGATGGTGTGCGCCCGGTCGGTGGCCGAGATGCCGGTGCCGATGCCCTCGCGGGCGTCGACGGTGACGGTGTAGGCGGTGCCGCGGCGGTCCTGGTTCACCCGGAACATGGGCGGCAGGTCCAGCCGGTCGGCGTCCTCCTCGGTGACCGCGACGCAGATGTAGCCCGAGGTGTAGCGGACCATGAAGGCCACCAGCTCGGGGGTGGCGAGCTCGGAGGCGAAGATCAGGTCGCCCTCGTTCTCGCGGTCCTCGTCGTCGATGACCACGACCGGCTTGCCGGCCTTGATCGCGGCGATCGCGTCCTCGATGGAGTCCAGCCGGTGGCCGCTCACGCGCGTGCCCCCAGCAGTCGCTCGACGTACTTGGCGATGACGTCCACCTCCAGGTTGACCGGGTCACCGGCGGCGCGGGTGCCCAGGGTGGTCTCGCGCAGCGTGGTGGGGATGAGGGAGACCTCGAGCCAGGGCTGCGGGTCGTCGGCGGCGGAGCAGGCGCTGACGGTGAGGGACACGCCGTCGACGGTGATCGAGCCCTTCTCCACCACGTAGCGGGCGATGCCGTCGGGCAGGCCGACGCGCACCACGGTCCAGTGCTCGCTGGGGCTGAGGGAGACGACGGTGCCCACGCCGTCGACGTGGCCCTGCACGATGTGCCCGCCCAGCCGGGTGCCGGCGGTGACCGCGCGCTCCAGGTTGACCGGGTCGCCGGTGGTCAGCGCGCCGAGGCTGCTGCGGCGCAGCGTCTCGGCCATGACGTCGGTGGACCACACGCCGTCCTCGACCGCCGTCACGGTCAGGCAGACGCCGTTGACCGCGATGGAGTCGCCGAGGGCCACGCCCTCGAGGGTCTTGGCGCCGCGCAGCTGCAGGCGGGCGGAGTCGCCCTGGTCGTCGCGGACGACGAGGGTGCCGACCTCCTCCACGATGCCGGTGAACATCAGTCGGTCGTCTCCTCGGGTGTCATGACGCCACCAGTGTGCCGGGTGGGACGGAAGCGCAGCTGCACGTCCCTCCCCAGCGGGGTGACGTCCACGGGTGTGAGCTGCAGCGCGGCGGCCATCGTGCTGATTCCCAGGTCCCCCACGAGCGCGGGACCCGCGCCCAGCAACTGGGGCGCCAGGTGCGCCACCACCTCGTCGACCAGGCCCGCGGACAGGAACGCCGCGGCCAGCGTCGGCCCGCCCTCCAGCAGCACCCGCCGGACGTCGAGGTCCCACAGCTCGCCCAGCAGCGCGCCCGGGTCGGGGGCGGTGGAGACGTGGGTGCGGGCGGCGCCGTCGTGCACCCGGGCGCCGGCGGGCACCCGGCCGCGGCGGTCGAGCACCACCCGCAGCGGCTGGCGGTCGGCGTCGGCCCCGTCGGCGTCGCGGACGGTGAGCTGCGGGTCGTCGGTGAGCACGGTGCCCGACCCGACGAGGACGGCGTCGCAGGTGGCGCGCAGCCGGTGCACCTGCGCGCGGGCGACCGGGCCGGTGATCCAGCGGCTGGTGCCGTCGGCCGCGGCGACGCGGCCGTCGAGGGTGGTGGCGACCTTCCAGACCACCTGGGGCCGCTGCTCCCGGACGCCGAGCAGCCAGGGCGCCAGCGCGCCGTCCTCGGCGGCGTCCTGCTCGACGCCGGTGACGACGTCCACCCCCGCCGCACGGAGCCGCTGCGCCCCGCCGGCGGCCAGCCCGGTCGGCTCGGGGACGGCGACGACCACCCGGGCGACGCCGGCGGCCAGCAGCGCCTCGCTGCACGGGCCGGTGCGGCCGGTGTGGTCGCAGGGCTCCAGGGTGACGACGGCGGTGCCGCCCCGGGCCCGCTCCCCCGCCTGCGCCAGCGCGGCGACCTCGGCGTGCGGGCCGCCGGGGGGCGCGGTGGCGCCCTCGCCGACCACCCGGCCGGCCGCGTCCAGGACGACCGCGCCCACGGCCGGGTTCGGGCTCGTGCGGCCCAGCGCCGTCCACCCGAGCTCCCGGGCCCGGGCCATCGCGGCGGCGGTGACCGGGTCGGTCACTGGCCGGGGAAGGAACGGGCGGCCTGCGCGCGCAGCGACGCGATCGCCGCGGACGGGTCGTCGGCCCCGTAGACGGCCGACCCGGCGACGAACATGTCCACCCCGGCCTCGGCGGCAGCCTCCACCGTGTCGGCGTTGATGCCGCCGTCGATCTCGACCAGCAGGGTCAGGTGGCCGGTGTCGACCAGCCGGCGGGCCTCGCGGACCTTGTCCAGCACCTCGGGCATGAACGACTGGCCGCCGAAGCCGGGCTCCACGCTCATCACCAGCAGGGTGTCGAAGTCGCGCAGCACCTCGGTGTACCCCTCGAGCGGGGTGCCCGGCTTGATCGCCAGGCCGGCCAGCGCGCCCGCGGCCCGGAGGTCCTTGGCCAGGGCGCGGGGGTCACCAGTGCACGCCTCGGCGTGCACGGTGACGTTGCGGGCGCCGAGCTCGGCGTAGGCGGGGGCCCACCGCTCGGGGTCCTCGATCATCAGGTGGCAGTCCAGCGGCACCGGGCTGACCGCCTGGATGGCCTTCACCACCGGCTCGCCGAGGGTCAGGTTGGGCACGAAGTGGGCGTCCATGACGTCCACGTGCGCCCAGTCGGCGTCGGCGATGCGGGCGAGCTCGTCGGCCAGGCGGGCGAAGTCCGCCGAGAGCAGGCTGGGCGCGATCATCGGGCGGCGTGGCACCCGGTGATCCTAGGTGCCGCCCCGGGCCGGGGCGGCGGGGTCACCCGTGGCCGGCGCACTCCTGTGCCGCCGCCCACAGCAGCTCGGCCAGCGGGTCGGCCACCGGGTGCGACCGGTCCTCGGCGGTCAGCTGGTGCCGCCGGTGCGCCAACGCCGCGGTGACCCCCAGCCAGGGCGTGCGCAGCTCCGCCGGGTACCAGGCCACCTCGGCGCAGAACAGCCCGCGCAGCCGGCGCCGGGTCGCCGTCCGGGCCAGCACCACGGTCACCGCACCCGGGGGCCGGGCCAGCACGGCGCCGCGCAGCACGACCACCGCGGCGGGCCGGCACAGCCACAGCTCGCGGACGTCGAGCACCGCCGGCCGGTCCGCCGTGCGCACCAGGGCGCCGGCCAGCAGGTCGGCCAGCAGGTCCACCTCCCGGCGCACCTCGCCGCGGGCGGTCACCACCGCGGCTGCGCCGCCGTCCCGCAGCTCCACCTCGACGCCGTCCACACCACGCCTCCGCCCGGCCGCTCACCGCGGTGCTCGGGCGTGCGGAGGGAATGGCCAGCGCAGCGCCCTCCGAAACCGGGTCGCCCCACATCCGCGACGGTCTGCGCAGCGATCGGCAGCCGGCCGCCGTGCACGACGTCCGGCAACCCTCCATGATCATCACCCGACCCGGGAGGTGGCGTGGACGACGACGAGCTCTGGCTGCGGCTGGGCCGGCGCCGACGGTTCCGCCGCCGCGCCGGCTGGGTGGCCGGTGCGCTCACCGGCGCCGCCCTCCTGCTGGCCCCCCAGGTCGCCGACGGCCCGCCCGACGTCCTCCCTCTCGGTCTGCTGGTGCTGCTCCTGGCCACGGTGGGGGCCGGCTGGTGGTGGCTGGAGCGGCAGGCCGGCGAGAGCCCGCGGCGCCTGCTCGCCGGCCGCCGGGACGGCTCCGCCGCCGCTGCCGACCTGGCCGACGACGCCGGCGAGGCCCGGGCCGACCACGCCCTGCGACACGGCCTGCCCGCGCCGCCCGGTGCCCGGGCACGCGTGCTGGCGAAGGCGGAGAAGGAGGCGTCGGACGCCCGGGCCGGCCTGTGGCTGTCCCCCTTCTACCTGGCCCTCGGCGTCCTCTGGGTCCTGCGGGCCGCCGACGACGGCTGGCGTGCCGTCCTCGGGGTCACCTGGGTGGTGCTGGCGGTCGTCCTGGCCGGCAAGGCCGTGCGGGACCGGCGGACCGCGCGGCGGTGGCTCGCTGCCCACGGGTCGGAGGTGGTCGCCGACGGGCGGAGGTCGTCGTGACGGCCTCCCGCCGCGGGGGATCACCTCCCACCCGGGCGGTCAGGCCCCCGGCGACGTGCGGCGGTGGTCGGTCCAGGCGGACTCGACGGCGGTCATCGCGGCGGGGTCGGTCAGCGACGTGGTGTCCCCGCCCCCGCGGCCGGCGGTCATGTCGGCCATCAACCGGCGCATGATCTTCCCGGATCGGGTCTTGGGCAGGTCGGTGACGACGACGACCTCGCGCGGCTTGGCCACCGCGCCCACCCGGGTGGCCACGTGCGCGCGCAGCTCCTCGGCCAGCCCGCTGTCGTCGGCGTCCCCGGCGCGGGTGATCACGAAGGCCACGATGCGCTGGCCGGTGACGTCGTCGGGTGCCCCGACCACCGCGGCCTCCGCGACCCGCGGGTGGGAGACCAGGGCGGACTCCAGCTCGATGCTGCTCAGGCGGTGCCCGGACACGTTGAGCACGTCGTCGATGCGGCCGCCGATCCAGACGTAGCCGTCCTCGTCGCGGGAGGCGGAGTCCCCGGCCAGGTACCAGCGGCGGTCGGCGTAGGGCGCCCAGTACGAGCGGACGAACCGGTCGTGGTCGCCCCACACGGTGCGCGCCATGCCGGGCCCCGGCCGGGTGATGACCAGGTTGCCCTCCACCCCGGGCGGGGTCTCACGGCCGTCGTCGTCGACCACGGCGACGGCCATCCCGGGCAGCGCCAGGGTCGCCGACCCGGGCTTGAGCGGGGTCACGCCCGGCAGCGGCGCGATCACCGCCGCCCCGGTCTCGGACTGCCACCAGGTGTCCACCACCGGGCACCGGCCGCCGCCGACGTGCTCGTGCAGCCACCGCCACGCCTCGGGGTTGATCGCCTCCCCCACCGAGCCGAGCAGCCGCAGCGAGCTCAGGTCGTGGCCGGCCGGGAGCTGCGGCCCGTGCTTCATGAAGGTCCGGACCAGCGTCGGCGCCGTGTAGTAGGTGGTGACGCCGTACCGCTCGATGACCTCGAAGTGCCGGCCCGGGTGCGGGGTGAGCGGGCTGCCCTCGTAGACGACCTGGGTGGCGCCGTTGGACAGCGGCCCGTAGAGCACGTAGGTGTGCGCGGTGACCCAGGCCAGGTCGGCCTGGCACCAGTAGACGTCGTCGTCCCGCAGGTCGAACAGCGCCCAGTGCGTCCAGCTGGCCTGGGTCAGGTAGCCGCCGCTGGTGTGCACCAGGCCCTTGGGCCGGCCGGTGGTGCCCGACGTGTAGACGATGAACAGCGGGTGCTCGGCGGGGAAGGACTGCGCGGTGTGCGCCGCGGGCTGGCGGTCGAGCAGGTCGTGCCACCACACGTCCCGGCCCGGGGTCCAGGGGACGTCGTCGGAGCCGGTGCGGCGGACCACCAGCACGTGCGCGACGTGGTCGAGCCCGGCGACCGCCTCGTCGACGACGGACTTCACCGGCACGGCCGCGCCGCGGCGGAACTGCCCGTCGCTGGCCACCACCACGGTGGCGCCGGTGTCGGCGACCCGGAAGCGCAGCGCGTCGGCGGAGAAGCCGCCGAAGACCAGGCTGACCACCGCCCCGATGCGGGCGCAGGCCATCGTGGCGACGACGGTCTCGACCAGCACCGGCAGGTACAGCACCACCCGGTCGCCGGGCCCGACGCCGAGCTCGGTCAGCCCGTTCGCCAGCCGCTGCACCTGCTCGTGCAGCTGGGCGTAGGTGACGGTGCGCCGGTCGCCGGGCTCGCCCTCCCAGTGCAGCGCGACCTTCTCCCCGCGCCCGGCGTCGACGTGCCGGTCGACGCAGTTGACGGCCACGTTGAGCCGCCCGCCGTCGAACCAGCGGGCGGTGGGCCAGTCCCGGTCGTCGTGCGCGGTGTCCCAGGGCCGGTCCCAGGTCAGCCGGCCCGCCTGCTCGGCCCAGAAGGCCGGCGGGTCGGCGTCAGCGCGCTCCCGCACCCCCGCCCGGACGTTGGCCACCGCGGCGAAGGCCGGGGGCGGCGGCAGGGCGTCCGTCACCGGGTGCGCCGCAGCAGGGCGACGAACATCGCGTCGGTGCCGTGCCGGTGCGGCCACAGCTGCAGCGCCCCGCCCCGGGCCGCGTCGGGCACCCCGGGGAACAGCGGCGCCACCGGCAGCACCTCGACGTCGTCCCGGCCGGTCACCGACGCGACGACGTCCACGGTCTCGGCGGTGTGCGGGGAGCAGGTCACGTAGGCCACCACGCCCCCGGGCCGGACGGCGTCCAGCGCGGCGGCCAGCAGCTCCCGCTGCAGGTCGGCCAGGGGCTCGACGTCCTCGGGGGTGCGACGCCAGCGGACCTCGGGACGGCGGCGCAGCGCGCCCAGGCCGGTGCACGGGGCGTCGAGCAGCACCCGGTCGAAGCTGCCCGGCTCCCACGGGCCGGTGCGGCCGTCGGTGACGTGCAGGTCGACGTCGGCCGCGTCGCGCAGCGCGGAGGCGACCAGGCCGACCCGGTGCTCGGAGCGGTCGGCCGCGGTCAGCGCGACCCCCTCGGGACGGACGGCGGCCAGCAGCGCGGCCTTCCCGCCGGGGCCGGCGCACATGTCCAGCCAGCGGGCGTCGGTGCCCTCCAGCGGCGCGCGCACCAGGGCGAGCGCGGCCACCTGCGAGCCCTCGTCCTGCACCCCGGCCGCGCCGGCCCGGACCGAGGGCAGCTTGCCGGGGTCCCCGCCCTCCAGGCGCACCGCGTACGGCGACCACGGCCCGGGCAGGCCGTCGGACTCGGCGATGAGCGTGGCCCGGTCGACCGCGCGGGCCACCAGGTGCACCTCGGGGGCCTCGTCGTCGGCCAGCAGCGCGGCCTCGAGCTCCGCGTCGGCGACCTCGGGACCGAGCGCGTCGCGCCAGGCGTCGATGACCCACTGCGGGTGGTCGGTGAGCAGCGAGAGCCGCTCGTCCCCGGTGGCCCCGAGGGCCTCCACCCACTGCTCGCGGGTGCCGCCGGCGGCCACCTTGCGCAGCACGGCGTTGACCACCCCGGACCCGCCGGTGCCGACGATGGCCCGGGCGAGCGCGACGGTGGTGTCCACCGCGGCGTGCGCCGGCACCCGCAGGTCCAGCAGCTGGTAGGTGCCCAGCCGGAGCAGGTCCAGCAGCTCGGGCTGCAGCTCGGCCAGCGGCCGGGAGACGAGCCCGGTGAGGACGGCGTCCAGCGTGCCGGTGGCGCGCAGCGTGCCGTAGGCGAGCTGGGTGGTGAAGGCGGCGTCCCGCGGGCCGAGGTCGGCGGCGCGCTCGCGCAGCAGCTGGGGCAGCAGCAGGTTGGCGTAGGCGTCGCGGGAGGACACCCCGTGCAGCACGTCGTAGGCGGTCAGCCGGGCGCCGTCCAGCACCGGGCGGGACCACCGGCTCTCGGGGCGGTTCTGCCGGCTGCGCGGCCCGGCGGGGCGGCCGGTGGGGCCGCGGCGCCGCGGTGCGGGGGTCACGCGCCCACCACCTCCCCGGCGGCCGGCCGGGCGCCGCGCGCCCAGTCGGGGGCCGGCAGCATCCTCTTGCCGGCCGGCTGCACCTGGCCCAGCCGCACGCTGCCGCGGCCGGTGCCGACCAGCACGCCCGAGGCCCCGACCGACACCTCGCCCGGCGCCAGGCCCAGCGAGGTGGGCAACGGCTCGACCGGGCCCAGCCGCAACCGCTCGCCGCGCCACGTCGTCCAGGCGCCGGGTGCCGGGGTGACCCCGCGGACCCGGCGGTCGACCACGTGCGCGGGCAGTGACCAGTCGACCCGGGCGTCGGCGGTCTCCACCTTGGGCGCCAGCGAGACGCCCTCGGCGGGCTGGGGCACCGGGGCGAGCGAGCCGTCGGCGATGCCGTCCAGGGTGGCCACCAGCAGGCCGGCACCGCTGACCGCGAGCCGCTCCAGCAGGTCACCGGCGGTGTCGCGGGGCCGGACCTCCTCGGTGACGACGCCGTAGACCGGGCCGGTGTCCAGGCCCTGCTCGAGCCGGAAGGTGCACGCCCCGGTGACCTCGTCACCGGCCATCAGGGCGTGCTGCACCGGGGCGGCGCCGCGCCAGGCGGGCAGCAGCGAGAAGTGCAGGTTGACCCAGCCGTGCGCCGGGACCTCCAGCGCGGCCGGCGGCACCAGCGCGCCGTAGGCGACCACCGGCGCGCAGTCGACGCCCAGGGCGGCGAACTGCTCGAGGAAGGCGGGCTCGCGGGGCGTGGGCGGCTGCAGCACCGGGATGCCGGCGGCGTCGGCGGCCTGGGCGACCGGCGAGCGCACCTCGCGGCGGCCGCGCCCGGCCCGGGCGTCGGGCCGGGTGAGGACGGCGACGACGTCGTGGTCGCTGGCCAGCAGGGCCTGCAGCGCCGGGACGGCGGGGGCCGGCGTGCCGGCGAACAGGAGCTTCAGTGCGGGCTCACCTTCACCACGGGCGCCGGGGCCGGCTCGCCCTGCGGCAGCCACGCCTGGTGGCCCTGCCACTCGGCGTCGGCCAGCACCGAGAGCGCGGCCTCGCGGGCCTGCGCGTCGAGCCGGTCCACGAACAGCACGCCGTCCAGGTGGTCGGTCTCGTGCTGGATGGCGCGGGCCAGCTTGTGCGAGCCCTCCACCCGGATCGGCTCGCCGTGCATGTCCCACCCGCTGGCCGCGACGTAGAGGTGCCGGCGGCAGTCGAAGCGGAAGCCGGGGATGGACAGGCAGCCCTCGGCGTCCTCCTCGGTCTCCTCGCCGACCGGGACGACGTCGGGGTTGACCAGGTGGCCGACCTCGCCGTCGACGTACCAGGTGAACACGCGCAGGCCGACGCCGATCTGCGGCGCGGCCAGCCCGGCCCCGCCGGCGGCGTGCATGGTCTCGGTCAGGTCGGTGACCAGCCGGCGCAGCTCGGCGTCGAAGTCGACGACGGGGGCGGCCGGGGTGCGCAGCACCGGGTCGCCCATGATCCGGATCGGGGTGACGCTCACCAGGCGAGTCTAGGCGGGGCGGGGGTCAGGCGAGCGCGGCGTCCAGGGCGGCCTGCACGTGCAGCGCCGTGGTGGCGAAGACGGGGACGTCGACGTCCCCCGGTCCGAGCAGCAGCTCGATCTCCGTGCAGCCGAGCACGACGCCCTGCGCACCGTCGGCGGCCAGCCGCCCGACCACCTCGACGAACCGGGCGCGGGAGGCGTCGCTGACCACGCCGCGGCACAGCTCCTCGTAGACCACCCGGTGCACCTCGGCCCGGTCGTCGGCCCCCGGCACCAGGACGTCGAGGCCCCCGGCGGCCAGCCGGTCGCGCAGGAACGGCTGCTCCATGGTGAACGCCGTGCCCAGCAGGCCCACCCGGGTGAGCCCGGCGGCGGTGACCGCCCGGGCGGTGACGTCGGCGATGTGCAGCAGCGGGACGTCGAGCACCGCCTCCAGCGCCGGCGCCACCCGGTGCATCGTGTTGGTGCACAGCAGCACGAGGTCGGCCCCGGCCGCCTGCACCGCGGCGGCGTCGGCGGCCAGCAGCTCCCCCGCGCCGGCCCAGTCCCCGGCGACCTGCAGCGCCTCGACGCCGGCGAAGTCGACCGACAGCAGCACGCACCGGGCGCTGTGCAGCCCGCCGAGCCGGTCGCGCACGCCCTCGTTGAGCAGCCGGTAGTACAGCGCGCTGCTCTCCCAGCTCATCCCGCCCAGCAACCCGATCGTCCGCACCCGCCCACCGTGCCATCCCCGGTACGGTGCGGTATGGCTCCCGGTACCCGGCACCGTGCCCGTGCCCTCGTCAGCAGCGTCCTGGACGGCGTCGTGGTCGGCACAGGCGAAGCGGCCCTGGACCACCCCAAGCGCTCCCCCGCCCGGCGGCGCACCTACGCCGCGGTGGCCGGCGCCGTCCTCGCCGACGCGGCCCTCTCGGAGGTGCCCACCGTGCGCGCGATCGCGGCCGGCCGCCCGCCGCGCCCGGTCTCCCCGCCCGAGCAGCAGCTGGGCATGGCCGCCGGGTTGGTCTCGGTGGGCTGGGGCCTGCTGACCACCGTGGCCGACGGCCCGCTGGCCCGGGTGCTGGCCCGCCGCGGGGTGGCCCGGCCGCACCGCGCGCTGGGCGTGGCCGCGGGCGTGGTGACCGCGGTGTCCACGCTGCCGCTGTGGTGGCGGCGGGCCACGCTGCGCATCGCAGCCGACGAGCGGCAGGCCCGTGAGGACGCCGACGTCGCCGCCTGGGAGGCCGAGCTCGCCGAGGTCGAGCGCTAGAGGGCCTCGGGGTCCAGCTGCACCCGGACGTGCTCGGCGGCCTTGCGCGCCGACCGCACGCCCTGCACCTCGCTCAGCGCCCGGGCCAGCGCGAGCCCGTCGGGGCGCGCCACCCGGACCAGGTACCGCTCCCCCGCCTCGTGGCCCGGCCGGGCCGGTTCGGGCACCGGGCCGAGGACGTCGGCGCCCGCGGGCGGGCGCAGGAGCTCCAGGAACTCCGCCAGCGCGGCCGGCGACGCCGACAGCGCCGCCATCCGGGTGGCCGGCGGGAAGCCCAGCTCGCGCCGGTCGGCGAGCTCGCGCGCGGCCAGCCCCGCCGGGTCCCAGCGCACCAGCGCCTGGGCGACCGGGTGCGCGGCGTCGGTGGCCACCACGACCTGCCCGCCCTCGCCGGCCGGGCGGACCAGGGCCGCGGCGCCCATCCAGCGGCGCAGCGTCTCCTCGCCCGCGCGCAGGTCGGGCCGGCCGAGCAGCGCCCAGCCGTCGAGCAGCAGCGCGGCGCCGTAGCCACCGGGCACCACGGGCTCGGCACCCGGGGTGGCGACCACGATCGCCGGGCCGGCCTCGACGTCGGCCAGCACCGACCCCCGGCCGCTGACCCGCACCGCGGCACCCGGGAAGGCACGGCCGAGCTCCTCCGCGGTGCGGGCGGACCCCACCACCGAGGCGCGCAGCTTCGTGCCGTGGCAGTGCGGGCAGTCGAAGACCGCGGCGGGGCGGGCGCACCACCGGCAGGCCGCGACCCGCTGGCCACCGGGGCCGGGCGCGGCGGCGACGCCGAGCGGCCCGGCGCAGTGCGCGCACCGGGCGGGCGCCCGGCAGCGGTCGCAGACCAGCCCGGGCGCGTAGCCGGCGCGCGGCACCTGCACCAGCACCGGGGCCCCGGCGGCGAGCGCCTCGCGGGCGACCCGGAACGCCAGGGACGGCAGCCGGGCGGTGCGGGCGGCGGGGTCGCGGGCCAGCTCGGAGTCCGCGCCGAGGGCCTGCACGCGGGGGGCAGCGGCGCGCAGCACCGCGCGGTCGGCGACCAGCTCGTGCGCCCAGCCCGACTCCACCAGCAGCGCGGCCTCCGCGGTGCGCGCGGTCGCGGCCACCACCGCCGAGCAGCCGGCCAGGTGGGCGCGCTGCACCAGCACGTCGCGGGTGTGCGGGTAGGGCGCGCGCGGCTCGGCGTGCAGGTCGTCGCCGTCGTCCCACACGACCACCAGGCCCAGGTCGCGGACCGGGGCGAACATGGCGGCGCGGGTGCCGAGCACGACCTGCGCGGTGCCCCGGGAGACGGACAGGAAGCGGCCGTAGCGGGTGTCGGGGGCGGCGTCGGCACGCAGCACCGCGACCGCCTCCTTCGGCAGCACCGCGGCCGCGGCGGCGGCCAGCCGGTCGAGGTCCTTGCCGTCGGGGACGACCACCAGGGCACCCCGCCCGCCGGACAGCGTGGCGCGGCACAGCTCGGCCAGCCGGGCCGGCCAGTCCTCGCCGGGCAGCGCCGTCCACACCGCGCGGACCGGGCGGCCGGCGGCCAGCGCCTCCAGGAAGGCGTCGCCGGTCGGGTAGCGGGCGAAGCCGGCCGGGTCCGGCGGCTCCGGCGGCGGGGGCGGGTCGGCGACCGGGCGCTTCTCCGGCGCACCCCGCCGCGGCGGCAGGGCCAGCCGCAGCACGTCGGTCAGCGTGCCGGCGTACCGGTCGGCCACCACCCGGGCGAGCTCGGCCACCTCGGGGGTGAGCACCGGCTCGGAGGAGACGAGCTTGGCCAGCGGGGCGAGCTTCCCGGTGTGGTCGGTCGTCGTCCCGACCTCGACGACGACGCCGTCGACGAGCCGGCCGGCGAACCGGACGCGCACCCGGCAGCCCGCGACGACGCCGTCCCCGAGGTCGTCGGGGACGGCGTAGTCGAAGGGCCGGTCCAGGTGCGCCAGCGGGACGTCGACGACGACCCGGGCTACGCGCACGGCCCCATGGTGCCGGGCGCCACCGACAAGATCAGACGGCGGCCTTCAGCGCGTCGACGCGGTCGGTGCGCTCCCACGGCAGGTCCAGGTCGGTGCGGCCGAAGTGGCCGTAGGCGGCGGTCGGGCCGTAGATGGGCCGCAGCAGGTCCAGGTCGCGGACGATGGCGCCCGGGCGCAGGTCGAACACGCCGGTGATCGCCTTCTCCAGGACGTCGTCCGGGACGGTGCCGGTGCCGAAGGTCTCCACGAAAAGGCCGACCGGGCTGGCCGCGCCGATGGCGTAGGCGACCTGCACCTCGCAGCGGCGGGCCAGGCCCGCGGCGACGACGTTCTTGGCCACCCAGCGCATGGCGTAGGCCGCCGAGCGGTCGACCTTCGAGGGGTCCTTGCCGGAGAAGGCGCCGCCGCCGTGCCGGGCCATGCCCCCGTAGGTGTCCACGATGATCTTGCGGCCGGTCAGGCCGGCGTCACCCATGGGGCCGCCGATGACGAACTTCCCGGTCGGGTTGACCAGCAGCCGGTGCCCGGTGGTGGGCAGGCCGAGCGCGGCGAGCTCGGGCTGCACCACGAGCTCCTCGACGTCGGGGGTGAGCAGGGTGTCGATGGAGATGTCCTCGGCGTGCTGCGAGGACACCACGACGGTGTCCACGCCGACCGGCCGGTCGTCCTCGTAGACCACGGTGACCTGGGTCTTGCCGTCGGGTCGCAGGTAGGGCACCGAGCCGTCCTTGCGCACCGCCGAGAGCCGCTTGGACAGCCGGTGGGCCAGCGCGATCGGCAGCGGCATGAGCTCGGGGGTCTCGTCGCTGGCGTAGCCGAACATCAGGCCCTGGTCGCCGGCGCCCTGGCTGGCGATGAGGTCCTCGGCCGCCGCGGCGCGGTCGGCGGCGCCGGTGCGGGACTCGTAGCCGAGGTCCACGCCCTGCGCGATGTCGGGCGACTGCGCGCCGAGGGAGACGCTGACACCGCACGAGGCGCCGTCGAAGCCCTTGCGGGAGCTGTCGTAGCCGATGCCGAGGATGGTGTCGCGGACGACCTTGGCGATGTCCACGTAGCCCGCGGTGGTGACCTCGCCGGCGATGTGCACCTGACCAGTGGTGATCATGGTCTCGACGGCGACCCGGCTGCGCGGGTCCTGGGTGAGCATCTCGTCCAGGATCGCGTCGCTGATCTGGTCGGCGATCTTGTCCGGGTGGCCCTCGGTGACCGACTCGGACGTGAACAGGCGACGTGCCACTTCGGTGCTCCCTGGGGGTTGCTGGTCCGGCCCGCGACGGCGGGCCCTCTCTCGGCGTTCGTCGTGGGGACGCCCGGCGGACGAGGTTACCGGCGGGTGGTCACCCGCGGCGCGACGGAGTCCCAGATGCCGGCCGCCACGAGGTCCTTGGGACCGGCCGGGACGACGGTGGCGCTGCCGTCGGCGGCCAGCACGGTGACGGCGTTGTCGGGCCGGCCGAAGACCTGGCCGGCCGAGACGTCGTTGACCACCAGCAGGTCGCAGCCCTTGCGGGCCAGCTTGGCGCGGGCGTGGCCCAGCACGTCGTCGTCGGCGTCCCCGGTCTCGGCGGCGAAGCCGACCACCAGCTGGCCCTCGGGCCGGGCGGCCACCAGGCCGGCCAGCACGTCGGGGTTGCGGGTGAGCGCGACCGCGGACGGCTCGCTGGACCCGCCCTTCTTCATCTTGGCGGCCGCGACCTCGGTGGGCCGGAAGTCGGCGACCGCGGCGGCCATCACGACCACGTCGGCGTCCGGTGCGTGCTCGCCCATGGCCGCCTCGAGCTCGGCCGCGGTGCCCACCGGGACGACCGCGCAGCCGAACGGTGCGGGGTCCTCGACGTTGGCCGCGACGAGGGTGACCTCCGCGCCGCGGGCGGCGGCGACCCGGGCCAGGGCCCACCCCTGCCGGCCCGAGGACCGGTTGCCGAGGAACCGGACCGGGTCCAGCGGCTCGCGGGTGCCGCCGGCGCTGACCACCACGCGGGCCCCGGCGAGGTCCTGGTGCAGCGAGCCGCCGGCGAGGACGACGTCGAGCAGCGCGGCGACGTCGGCGGGCTCGGGCAGCCGGCCGGGGCCGGAGTCGGGGCCGGTGAGCCGGCCCACCGCGGGCGGCAGCACGACGGCGCCGCGGCGGCGGAGGGTGGCCACGTTGTCCTGGGTGGCCGGGTGCAACCACATCTCGGTGTGCATCGCCGGCACGAAGACCACGGGGGCCCCGGTGGCGAGCAGGGTGGCGGTGAGCAGGTCGTCGGCGCGACCGGCCGCGGCGCGGGCCAGCAGGTCGGCGGTGGCGGGGTTGACCACGACCAGGTCGGCGGTCTGGCCGATGCGCACGTGGGCGACCTCGGGGACGTCGTCCCACACCTCGGTGCTGACCGGGTTGCCGCTCAGCGCCTCGAAGGTGGCGGCGCCGACGAACCGCAGCGCGGAGGCGGTCGGGACCACCCGGACGTCGTGGCCGCGCTCGGTGAGCGCCCGCAGCAGCAGCGCGGACTTGTAGGCGGCCACACCGCCGCCGACGCCCAGCACGATCCGGCTCATGCGCCCATCCTGCCCGGGCACGACGAAGCCCCCGGCCGCGGGGCCGGGGGCTTCATCCGATGGGGTCTAGTTCTCGCCGGCCGTGTGGGTCAGCAGGCCCTCGTTGATCTCGCGCAGCGCGATCGAGAGCGGCTTCTCCTGGGGGGCGGTGTCGACCAGCGGGCCGACGTACTCCAGCAGGCCCTCGGAGAGCTGGCTGTAGTAGGCGTTGATCTGGCGGGCCCGCTTGGCGGCGTAGATGACCAGCCCGTACTTGCTGCTGGTGCGCTCGAGCAGCTCGTCGATCGGGGGGTTGGTGATGCCCTCGGGGGCAGGTGCGACTCCGGACACGGGCGGGTGAGCTCCTCGGTAGGACGGCAGGCGCTGCAGGCGGGACGTCAGCCTGCGGGTGGCGCAGTCAGCAAGAGTACCAACTCGTCCGCGGCGCGGGCGAGGTCGTCGTTCACCACCACCACGTCGTAGTCCCCGACGGCCGCCATCTCGGCGCGGGCGATGGCCAGCCGGCGCTCGATCACCTCGGCCGGCTCCGACCCGCGGCCGGTCAGCCGGGAGGCCAGCTCCTCGAAGGAGGGCGGGGCGAGGAAGACCAGCTGGGCGTCGGGGGCGGTGGCCCGCACCTGCCGGGCGCCCTGCATCTCGATCTCCAGCAGCGCCGGCAGGCCGAGGGCGAGCTGCTCGTCGACCGGGGCCCGCGGTGTCCCGTACCGGTTGCCGGCGTACTCGGCCCACTCCAGCAGGCCGTCGGTGGCGACGAGGTGGTCGAAGGCCTCGGCGTCCAGGAAGTGGTAGTGCTCGCCGTCGACCTCGCCGGGGCGGGGACGGCGGGTGGTCACCGAGACCGACACCCAGACCTCGGGGTGCCGGCGGCGCACCTCGGCGACCACGGTCCCCTTCCCCACGCCCGAGGGACCGGACAGCACCGTCAGGCGGGCACGCGTCGCGACCACGGCGGACGGACCTCGGGCGGGGGCGGGGGCGGGGCTCAGGCGGACTGCTCGCCGGCGAACTCGGCCTCCAGCGCCTTCCGCTGGTTGGCGCCCAGCCCGCGCACGCGGCGGGTCGGGGAGATCTCCAGGCGCTCCATGATCTTGGCGGCCCGGGCCTTGCCGACACCCGGCAGGGACTCCAGGACGGCGGAGACGCGCATCTTGCCGATGACCTCGTCGGTCTCGCCCTGCTTGAGGACGTCGCCGACCGAGGTGCCCTTGCTCTTGAGCCGCTCGCGGAGCTCGGCGCGGACCTTGCGGGCCGCGGCGGCCTTCTCGAGGGCGGCAGCGCGCTGTTCGGGGGTCAGCTGGGGGAGAGGCACGGGGACTACCCAATCATCGTCGTGGCGGACGGAACGCCGCCGGATCGGTTCGGACTGCGGGGTGGTGTGCGAGGTGGGCAGCGGCCCACGGGCTGGAGCCTTGGGGAGCAACCTAGTCACCCCCGGGCGGGGCGGCAGCACCCCCGGCACCGGATCGGCCGGATCGTGTGACCGGCTCACGAACAGGCGTCACAGTACAACCGTCCGACGTCTCCCCCGACCGGTGGTCCGCCAGGTCAGCCCGCCAGTTCCGCCGCCCACCGCTCCGCCGCGGCGCGCAGCGCGGCCGGGTCCGGCCCGGCCCCGAGCACGTCCCGGGACACCGTGGGGACGACGGCCGCGCCGGTGCCGAACAGCCGCCGCAGGTCCGCCGGGGTGCCGCCCTGGGCGCCCAGCCCCGGTGCCAGCACCGGCCCGCGCAGGCCGGCCAGGTCGACGTCGAGGTCGGCCAGCGTGGCGCCCACGACGACGCCGAAGGACCCGGTGCGCGGCCCCCAGACGCCCTCGGACCCGAGGTCGCCGCCGGCGTTCCAGCCGCCCACCGTGTCCACGACGGCCTGGGCCACCGTGCGGCCGTCGGCCAGCCGGGCGTGCTGGAAGGTGGCGGCGTCGGGGTTGGAGGTGCGCGCCAGCACGAACAGGCCGCCGCCGTGCTCGCGGGCGGTGCGCACCGCCGGCTCCAGCGACCCCGGGCCCAGGTAGGGGCTCACGGTGACCGCGTCGACCTGCGCGGGGTGCCCGGGGGCGAGCACGTCGGCGTAGCCGGCCATGGTCGAGCCGATGTCGCCGCGCTTGGCGTCCAGCAGCACCAGCGCGCCCGCGGCTCGGGCGGCGGCCACGGCGGTCTCCAGGACGGCCAGCCCGCCCGACCCGTGCCGCTCGTAGAACGCCGACTGGGGCTTGAGGACGGCGACCGTGCCGGCCAGCGCCCCGACGACGGCGTCGGTGAACCGGCGCAGGCCCTCGACGTCGTCGGGCAGCCCCCAGGCCCCCAGCAGCTCGCGGTGCGGGTCGATGCCCACGCACAGCGGGCCGCGGTCGGCGACGGCGGCGGCCAGCCGGGCGCCGAACGGGGCGCCTGCGCCGCTCACGCGTGCCGCCCGGGCGGGCCCTCGTCGGGCGCGCGGTGGGCGTAGCCGACCGCGTCGGCCAGCCGACCGAAGCCGCGCTCCCCCAGCGCCTCGGCGAGCTCGTCGTGGATCCGGGCCGGGGCCGACGGGTCGTTGAACACCGCGGTGCCCACCGACACCGCCCCGGCGCCGGCCAGGACGAACTGCAGGGCGTCCAGGCCGGTGCGGATGCCGCCCATGCCCAGGATCGGCACGTTGGGCAGCGCCGCGTGCACCTGCCACACGCACCGCAGCGCCACGGGGCGGATCGCCGGGCCGGACAGCCCGCCGGTGACCCCGCCGAGCACCGGGCGCATGGTGTCGGGGTCGATGACCAGGCCCAGCAGCGTGTTGATCATGGACAGGCCGTTGGCGCCGGCGTCGGCGCACGCCCGGGCGACGGACACGATGTCGGTGACGTCGGGGGTGAGCTTGGCGTAGACCGGGTGCGCCGGGTCGGCGGCCTCCCGGACGGCGGCGACGACCGCGGCGGAGGCGTCGGGGTTGCAGGCGAACACCTCGCCGCGGCTCTCCACGTTCGGGCAGGAGATGTTGACCTCGATGCCCAGCACACCGGGCGCACCGCGCAGCCGGGCGGCGAGCTCGGCGAAGTCCTCGGTGCGGGCGCCGGCGATGGACACGAAGGACCGCACACCGCGCTCGGCCAGCCAGGGCAGCTCGTCGGCCAGCAGGCCGTCGATGCCCGGGCCCTGCAGCCCGATCGAGTTGATCATGCCGCTGGGCGTCTCGGCCATCCGCGGCGTGGCCCGGCCCGACCGCGGCCGCAGCTGCACCGACTTGGTGACCACCGCGCCGATGGCGGTGAGGTCGAAGAACGGGTCGAGCTCGCGGCCGAAGGACGAGCAGCCCGACGCGGTGAGCACCGGGCTGACCACCGGCACCCCGCCGATGGAGGCCTGCATGTCGACGCTGGGGAGGACCTCGGGGAGCGTCGTCACGGGGTCTCACCCTCCTCGGGCACGGCGTGGGCCAGCTGCATCGCGTCGGCGCCCACCAGGTCCGGGGGCAGCGTGCCGACGTCGGCGAAGCGCACCCGGTCGCCGGCGAACACCGGGCCCTCGGTGCAGGAGCGAGCGAACCGGCTCCGGCCGTCGGCGCCCACCACCGGCAGCACGCAGGTCATGCAGACCCCGACGCCGCAGGCCATCGACTCCTCGACGGCCACCCACGACGGCACGCCGCGGTCGGTGGCGAGCCCGGCGACGGCGGCGAGCATCGGCATCGGCCCGCAGGCGTAGACCACCCCGGCGCCGCTCACCAGCTCGGCCACCGGCTCGGTGACCCGCCCGGCCCGGCCCGTGCTGCCGTCGTCGGTGGTGACCACGAAGGGGGCGGCGACCGCGGCCAGGTCGTCCACCGAGCACAGCCGGGCCTGGTCGCCGGCGCCCACGACCGCGGCCACCTCGTGCCCGCGGGCGCGCAGCAGCCCGCCCAGGCCGACCAGCGCCGCGGCGCCGTAGCCCCCGCCGACCAGCAGCGCGGGCGTGCCCTCGGGCGGCAGCGGGAAGGGCCGGCCCAGCGGGCCGACCACGTCCACCTCGTCCCCCGGACGGCGCGTGGCCAGCCAGGTCGAGCCCTCGGCGCGGGCGCTGACCACGACGGAGAACCGGCCCTCCCCCACCCCGGCGATGGCGATCGAGCGGCGCAGCAGCATCGACGAGGTCGGCCCGCCCACCGCGAAGGCCACGAACTGGCCGGGTGCGGCCGTCTCGGCGATGTCGGGCGCCTCGATGGTCAGCTCCGTGTAGGCGCTGACCGGCCGGGACCCGACGACCACCGCCACGCCCTGCACCGGCGGGTGCGCCGCGGGCGGGGCGGGCTGCCCGAGGGGGGCGCGGGCGGTGCCGGGCACCGGGGGCAGCAGCCGCTCCCCCGACGGCAGCTGCACCACCCGGGTGCCGCCCTCTTCGTCCTCGCTCACGACCCGGCTCGGCTGGCCGAGAGCGCCGCGTGCAGGTCCTGCAGGCTGCGCACCCCGAGGTCGCCGCGGCGCAGCGACTCGACGCCCTGCACCGCCGCGGCCAGGCCCGGCACCGTGGTGATGCACGGGATGCCCGCGGTCACGGCGGCCGAGCGGATCTCGTAGCCGTCCAGCCGCGGCCCGGAGTTGCCCGGGGCGCCGAACGGGGTGTTGACGACCATGTCGACCTCCCCGGCCAGGATCTTCTCCACCACGTTGCCCGGCCCGTCGGAGAACTTGCCGACCACGGTGGCCGCCACGCCGTTGCGGCGCAGCACCGAGGCGGTGCCGGCGGTGGCCAGCACGGTGAACCCGAGGTCGGCCAGCCGCTTGACCGGGAAGACCGCCGAGCGCTTGTCCCGGTTGGCCAGCGACACGAAGACCGTGCCCTCGGTGGGCAGCGACCCGTAGGCGGCGGCCTGGGACTTGGCGAACGCGGTGCCGAACCCGGCGTCCAGGCCCATCACCTCGCCGGTGGACTTCATCTCCGGGGACAGCACGGTGTCCACGCCCGACCCGTCGGCGGAGCGGAACCGGTTGAACGGCAGCACCGCCTCCTTGACCGCGATCGGTGCGTCCTCGGGGGCGTGGGTGCCGTCGCCGGTGGGCGGCAGCACCCCGGCCGCGCGCAGCTGCGCGACGGTCTCCCCCACCGCGATCCGGGCCGCGGCCTTGGCCAGCGGCACCGCCGTCGCCTTGGACACGAACGGCACGGTGCGGCTGGCGCGCGGGTTGGCCTCCAGCACGTACAGGACGTCGTCCTTGAGGGCGTACTGCACGTTCATCAGCCCGCGCACCCCGATCCGGGCGGCCAGCTTCTCGGTGGCCGTGCGGATGGCGGCGAGGTCGGTGCCGCCCAGGGTGATCGGGGGCAGCGCGCACGCCGAGTCGCCGGAGTGGATGCCGGCCTCCTCGATGTGCTCCATGACCCCGCCGAGGTACAGCTCGGTGCCGTCGTAGAGGGCGTCGACGTCGATCTCGACGGCGTCCTCGAGGAAGCGGTCGATGAGCACCGGGTGGTCGGGGCTGACGTCGGTCGCCTTGGCCAGGTAGGCCTCCAGCGTCGCGTCCTCGTAGACGATCTCCATGCCGCGCCCGCCCAGCACGTAGGAGGGCCGCACCAGCACCGGGTAGCCGATCTCCGCGGCGATGTCGCGGGCCTCGGTGAACCGGACGGCGGTGCCGTGCTTGGGCGCGGGCAGGCCGGTGTCGGCCAGCACCCGGGAGAACTCCCCGCGGTCCTCGGCGGCGTCGATGGCCTCCGGGGCGGTGCCCAGGACCGGCACGCCGGCGTCCTTGAGCCGCTGCGCCAGGGCCAGCGGCGTCTGCCCGCCCAGGGTGCAGATGACCCCGGCGACCGGGCCGGCGGCGCGCTCGGCCTCGACGACCTCGAGCACGTCCTCGAAGGTCAGCGGCTCGAAGTACAGCCGGTCGGCGGTGTCGTAGTCGGTGGAGACGGTCTCGGGGTTGCAGTTGACCATCACCGCCTCGTAGCCGGCGTCCTGCAGGGCCAGCACGGCGTGCACGCAGGAGTAGTCGAACTCGATGCCCTGCCCGATCCGGTTCGGCCCGGAGCCCAGGATCAGCACCGCCGGCTTCTCCCGCGGCTGCACCTCGGTCTCCTCGTCGTAGGAGGAGTAGTGGTAGGGCGTGGTGGCGGCGAACTCCGCGGCGCAGGTGTCCACCGTCTTGTAGACCGGCCGGATGCCCAGCCGCCAACGCAGCGTCCGGACGCCGTCCTCACCGGCGAGCTCGGGCCGCAGCGCCGCGATCTGCCGGTCGGACAGGCCGTGCCGCTTGGCCCGGCGCAGCAGGTCGGGGGTCAGCGACGGCGCGCCGCGGACCTCGGTGCCGATCTCGTGCACCTGCAGCACCTGGTCGACGAACCAGGGGTCGAAGCCCGAGGCCTCGGCGACCTGCTCGACGGTGGCGCCGGCGGCCAGCGCCCGCTCGGCGGTGTAGAGCCGGCCGTCGACCGGGGTGCGCAGCCGCTCCAGCAGCTCCTCGGCCGTCTCCTCCGGCTGGGCCGGCCCGGTCCAGAACCCGACCTGCGACGTCTCGGTGGACCGCATCGCCTTGCCCAGGGCCTCGGTGAAGTTGCGGCCCATGCTCATGACCTCGCCGACGCTCTTCATCGTCGTGGTCAGCCGGGGGTCGGCACCCGGGAACTTCTCGAAGGCGAACCGCGGGATCTTGACGACGACGTAGTCCAGCGTGGGCTCGAAGGCGGCCGGGGTGACGCCGGTGATGTCGTTGCGGATCTCGTCGAGGGTGTAGCCGATGGCGAGCTTCGCGGCGATCTTGGCGATCGGGAACCCGGTGGCCTTGGAGGCCAGCGCCGACGAGCGGCTGACGCGGGGGTTCATCTCGATCACGACCAGCCGGCCGTCGGCCGGGTTGACCGCGAACTGGATGTTGCAGCCCCCGGTGTCGACGCCGACCGCGCGCAGCACGGCGATGCCGACGTCGCGCATCTTCTGGTACTCGCGGTCGGTGAGGGTCATCGCCGGGGCGACGGTCACCGAGTCGCCGGTGTGCACGCCCATGGCGTCGACGTTCTCGATGGAGCAGACGACGACCACGTTGTCGGTGCGGTCGCGCATGAGCTCGAGCTCGTACTCCTTCCAGCCCAGCACCGACTCCTCGATGAGCACGGTGTGCACCGGGGAGTCGGCCAAGCCGTGCGCGGCCATCCGGCGCAGCATCGGCTCGTCGGTGGCGAACCCCGAGCCCAGCCCGCCCATGGTGAAGCTGGGCCGGATGACCACCGGGTAGCCGACCTCGTCGGCGGTGGCCAGGGCCTCCTCGACGGTGCCGCAGACCTTCGACCGCGGGGCGTCGGCGCCCACCGAGCGGACGATGTCCTTGAACAGCTGCCGGTCCTCGCCGCGGTTGATCGCGTCGGCGTCGGCGCCGATCAGCTGCACGCCGTACTTCTGGAGCACCCCGTTGGCCTGCAGCGCCAGGCCGAGGTTGAGCGCGGTCTGCCCGCCGAGGGTGGCCAGCAGGGCGTCGGGCCGCTCGGCGGCGATGACCTTCTCCACGAACTCCGGGGTCAGTGGCTCCACGTAGGTGGCGTCGGCGACCTCGGGGTCGGTCATGATCGTGGCCGGGTTGCTGTTGACCAGGCTCACGCGGAGCCCCTCGGCCTTGAGCACGCGGCAGGCCTGGGTGCCGGAGTAGTCGAACTCGCAGGCCTGCCCGATGACGATCGGCCCGGAGCCGATCACCATGACGTGCGCGATGTCCTCACGCCTGGGCACGGGTGTCCTCCATCAGGTCGACGAAGCGCTGGAAGAGCGGGGCCGCGTCGTGCGGACCGGCGGCGGCCTCGGGGTGGAACTGCACGCTGAAGGCGGGGACGTCGAGGCAGCGCAGACCCTCGACGACCTGGTCGTTGAGCCCGACGTGGCTGACCTCGACACGCCCGTAGGGGGTGTCGGTGGCCCGGTCGAGCGGGGCGTCGACGGCGAACCCGTGGTTCTGGCTGGTCACCCGGACCGAGTCGGTGACCCGGTCGAGCACCGGCTGGTTGAGCCCGCGGTGGCCGAAGGGCAGCTTGTAGGTGCCCAGGCCCAGCGCCCGGCCGAGGATCTGGTTGCCGAAGCAGATGCCGAACAGCGGCCGGCCGGCGTCGAGCACGCCGCGCACCGCCTCGACGGCGTAGTCGCTGGCCGCGGGGTCACCGGGGCCGTTGGACAGGAAGACGCCGTCGGGGCCGGCGTCCAGCAGCTCCTGCGCGGTGGCGGTGGCCGGCAGCACCCGGGTCTCCACGCCCAGCTCGGCCAGGTGCCGGGGGGTGGCGGCCTTGATGCCGAGGTCGAGGGCGGAGATCGTGTACCTCTTCTCCCCCACCGCCGGCACCGTGTAGGCCTCCGGGGTGGTGACCTCCGGCGCCAGGTCGGCGCCGGACATCGACGGCGCGGCCTGCACCCGGGCGAGCAGCTCGTCGGCGTCCAGCTCGGTGGAGATGCCCACCCGCATGGCGCCGCGGTCGCGCAGGTGCCGGGTCAGCGCCCGGGTGTCGACCCCGCTGATGCCGACGACGCCGTTCTCGACGAGCTCGTCGTCGAGGGTGCCGGTGGCGCGCCAGTTGGCCGGCCGGCGGGCCGGGTCGCGGACGACGAAGCCGGCCACCCAGATGCGGCGGGACTCGTCGTCGTCCTCGTTGACCCCGGTGTTGCCGATGTGCGGGGCCGTCATCACCACCACCTGGCGGTGGTAGCTGGGGTCGGTGAGGGTCTCCTGGTAGCCGGTCATGCCGGTGGAGAAGACCGCCTCGCCGACCGTCGTCCCCGTGGCCCCGTAGGACTCACCGCGGAAGGTCCGGCCGTCCTCGAGCACGAGCACCGCTTCGCTCACTTCTGCACCTTCCCGTCCCGTACCGACAGTTCTCCGCGCAGCAGCACGTGCACCACGCGGGCGGGCAGCTCCCGCCCGGCGTAGGGGCTGTTGCGGCTCTTGCTGGCCAGCGCGACCGGGTCGACGACCGCGCGGGCGCCGGGGTCGACCAGCACCAGGTTGGCCGGCTCCCCCACCTCCAGCGGGCGGCCGTGACCGGCGAGCCGGCCGATCGCGGCGGGGCGCACCGACATCCGGTCGGCGACCTCCCGCCAGGTCATGAGGCCGGTGTCGACCATCGTGTCGACGACGACCGACAGGGCCTGCTCCAGCCCGAGCATCCCCGGCCGGGCCGCGGACCACTCGCACTCCTTGTCCTCCGCGGCGTGCGGGGCGTGGTCGGTGGCGACCGCGTCGATGGTCCCGTCGGCCAGCCCACCGCGGAGCGCGGCGACGTCCTCGGCCGTCCGCAGCGGCGGGTTGACCTTGAAGGTGGCGTCGTAGCCCTCGGCCTGCGCGTCGGTGAGCAGCAGGTGGTGCGGGGTCACCTCGGCGGTCACCTGCACCCCGCGCGACTTGGCCCACCGGATGAGCTCGACCGAGCCCGCGGTGGAGACGTGGCAGACGTGCAGCCGGGCGCCGACGTGCTCGGCCAGCAGCACGTCGCGGGCGATGATCGCCTCCTCGGCGACCGCGGGCCAGCCGGTCAGGCCCAGCCGGGCCGACCGCTCGCCCTCGTGCATCTGCGCGCCCACGGTCAGCCGGGGCTCCTCCGCGTGCTGCGCGACGACGCCGTCCAGGGCCTTGGTGTACTCCAGCGCCCGGCGCATCAGCGCCGGGTCGGCGACGCACTTGCCGTCGTCGGAGAACACCCGGACCCGGGCGGCGGAGTCGGCCATGGCGCCGAGCTCGGCCAGCCGCTCGCCGCCCAGCCCGACGGTGACCGCGCCGACCGGGACGACGTCGACCAGGCCGGCGTCGGAGCCCAGCCGCCAGACCTGCTCGACGACGCCGGCGGTGTCGGCGACCGGGTCGGTGTTGGCCATGGCGTGCACCGCGGTGTAGCCGCCCAGCGCCGCGGCCCGGGACCCGGTGAGCACCGTCTCGGTGTCCTCGCGGCCGGGCTCGCGCAGGTGGGTGTGCAGGTCGACCAGGCCGGGCAGCAGCACCAGCCCGCCCGCGTCGACCGTCTCGGCGGTGGTGGACAGGTCCTCGCCGATCGCGGCGATGACCCCGTCGGAGACCAGGACGTCGACGGCGTCCTCGCCGTAGGGCCTGGCGCCCTTGATGAGGATGGTCACGCGTTCCCTCCGAGCAACAGGTAGAGGACGGCCATGCGCACGCTGACGCCGTTGCCGACCTGCTCGACGATGGTGGAGCGGGGCGAGTCCGCGACGTCGGCGGCGATCTCCATCCCGCGGACCATCGGCCCGGGGTGCATGACGATCGCGTCGTCGCCCAGCCGGGCCACCCGGTCGGCGTCCAGGCCGTACCGGCGGCTGTACTCCCGCGCCGAGGGGAAGAACGAGGCGTTCATCCGCTCGGCCTGGACCCGCAGCATCATCAGCACGTCGGCACCGGGCAGGACGGCGTCCAGGTCGTAGGACACCGTGACCGGCCAGCTCTCCACGCCCACCGGCAGCAGCGTCGGCGGGGCGACCAGGGTGACCTCGGCGCCCAGGGTGTGCAGCAGCCGCACGTTGGAGCGGGCCACCCGGCTGTGCAGCACGTCGCCGGTGATGACCACCCGGACGCCCTCGAGCCGGCCCAGCCGCTTGCGGATGGTGAAGGCGTCCAGCAGCGCCTGGGTGGGGTGCTCGTGGGTGCCGTCGCCGGCGTTCACCACGCTGCCGGCCACCCAGGTGGCCAGCCGGTGCGGGGCCCCGGAGGCGGAGTGCCGGACGACGATGCCGTCGGCGCCCATGGCCTCCAGGGTCAGGGCCGTGTCCTTGAGGCCCTCGCCCTTGGAGACGCTGGATCCCTTGGCGGAGAAGTTGATGACGTCGGCGGACAGCCGCTTGGCGGCCAGCTCGAAGCTGATCCGGGTGCGGGTGGAGTCCTCGAAGAACAGGTTGACCACGGTCCGCCCGCGCAGGGTGGGCAGCTTCTTGACCTCGCGGCCGGCCAGCGCGGACTCGATCTGCGCGGCCGTGTCGAGGACCAGGGTGGCGTCGTCGCGGTCGAGGTCGGACGCCTCGAGCAGGTGCCGGTGGGTCAGGGACTCACGCATCGGTGACGCCCACCCCGTCCTCGCCGTCGACCTCGGCCAGCCGCACCCGGACCTGCTGGCTGCGGGAGGTGGGCACGTTCTTGCCCACGAAGTCGGCCTTGATCGGCAGCTCGCGGTGGCCGCGGTCGACCAGCACGGCGAGCTGGACGGCGCGGGGCCGGCCGACGTCGCGCAGGCCGTCCAGCGCGGCCCGCACCGAGCGGCCGGAGAACAGCACGTCGTCGACGAGGACGACGAGGCGGCCGTCGATGCCGGCGTCGGGCAGCCGGGTGTCCTCCAGCGCGCGGACGCCGCGGGTGCGCAGGTCGTCGCGGTAGAGGGTGATGTCGACGGTGCCGACGTCGACGCGGGTGCCGGTGAAGGCCTCGATGCGGGCGGCGAGCCGGCGGGCCAGCGGGGCGCCGCGGGTGGGGATGCCGACCAGGACGAGGTCGGCGAGACCGTCGCCCTCACCCCCGGAGCTGGCCGCGCGCTCGATGAGCTGGTGGGCCATGCGGTCGACCACGCGGGTGACGTCGTCGGCGGTGAGCAACAGGCCGGGCGTGCCCGGCGCAGGGGTCGATGGCTGGGCCATCAGGCCTCCTTCCCCGCCTCACGGGACGGGTCGTTAAAGGAGCGGGTAGGACCGGGTGCGACGCTAGCGCACGGTGCGGTGTGACCTGCGTCGGCACGGACCTCACCCGATCGGGGGTGCTCGACGCGCCGTGCACCACCGAAATCGAGTACTCTCCGTCACCAGCAAGCGCCTTGCCCGACGACACTGAGTGAGCAGGAACGATGAGCACCGACTACTCGCGAGCGCTGGGCGCTCGCCTCCGGGCGATCCGGAACCAGCAGGGTCTCTCGCTGCAGGGTGTCGAGGACAAGTCGCACGGCCGCTGGAAGGCCGTCGTGGTGGGGTCCTACGAGCGCGGCGACCGCGCGGTGACCGTGCAGCGGCTCTCCGAGCTCGCGGTGTTCTACGGCGTCCCGGTGGCCGAGCTGCTGCCCGACCCGCGGCCGAGCTCGGCGATCACCAAGTCGACCAAGATCGTGCTGAACCTGGAGTCGCTGGGCTCCCTGCCCGCCGACGAGGCCGGCCCGCTGGCCCGCTACGCCTCGACCATCCAGGCGCAGCGGCACGACTACAACGGCAAGGTGCTGTCGATCCGCACCGAGGACCTCAAGTCGCTGGCGATCATCTACGACATGAGCCCCGACGAGCTGACCACCCGGCTCATCGAGTGGGGCGTGCTCTCGCCCGGCGCCGACGGCAGCATCTACGCCGACGAGGACGAGGACGGCTGGAGCGACCGCCGCCGCTCCCCCCGCTGACCGCAGCACGTACGAGGAAGGCCCGCACCGGTTCGCCGGTGCGGGCCTTCGTCGTGCGGGGGGTCAGGCCGTGGGGATCTGGGACTTGAGGATCCCGGCGAGCACGCCGTTGACGTAGGCGGCCGAGTCGTCGGTGGACAGGCTCTTGGCCAGCTCGACCGCCTCGTCGATGACCACGGCGTCGGGGACGTCGTCGACCCAGAGGAGCTCGACGACGGCCATCCGCAGGATCGCGCGGTCGACGTCGGGCAGCCGGTCCAGCGACCAGCCCTGGGCGTGCTCGGAGATCAGCCGGTCGACGTCGGCGCGGTGGTCGACCGCGCCCTCGACCAGCCGCACGGTGTGCTCGTTGATCGGGGGGTGGCCGTCGGCGATCCGCTCGGCGAGCAGTTCGCGCACGTCACGGCTGCGCAGGTCGGCCTCGTAGAGGACGTCGACCGCGCGCTTGCGCGCCTTGGAGCGGGCGGCCACCGGTCAGCTGACCCGGCCGAGGTAGCGGCCGTCGCGGGTGTCGACCTTCAGCTTCTCGCCGGTGGTGATGAACAGCGGGACCTGGATCTCGGCGCCGGTCTCCAGGGTGGCGGGCTTGGTGCCGCCGGTGGAGCGGTCGCCCTGCAGGCCCGGGTCGGTGTGCTGCACGACCAGCTCCATGGTCACCGGCAGCTCGACGTAGAGCGGGGTGCCCTCGTGCACGGCGACGACGACCTCGGTGTTCTCCAGCAGGTAGTCGGCACCGCCACCGAGGGTCTGCGCGGAGACCGGGATCTGGTCGTAGGTGTCGCCGTCCATGAAGACGTAGTCGGCGCCGTCCTGGTACAGGTAGGTCATCGAGCGCTTGTCGACGGTGGCCGTCTCGACCTTGATGCCGGCGTTGAAGGTCTTGTCCACGACCTTGCCGCTCATGACGTTCTTCAGGGTGGTGCGCACGAAGGCGCCGCCCTTGCCCGGCTTCACGTGCTGGAAGTCGGTGACGGTCCACAGCTGACCGTCCAGGTTGAGGACGATGCCGTTCTTGAGGTCGTTGGTGGTAGCCATCTAGAGGACCAGCAGTTCCTTGCTCGTGAGGGTCAACAACTCGGGCTCGCCATCGGTCACGATCAGCGTGTCCTCGATCCGGACACCGCCGTGCCCCGGGAGGTACACCCCGGGTTCCACGGTGACGGCCATGCCGGCGGCCAGGGTACCCGCGCCCAGCGCCGAGATGCCCGGAGCCTCGTGGATCTGCAGGCCCACGCCGTGCCCGAGGCCGTGGGTGAAGTGCTCGGCGTGCCCCGCCGCGGCGATGACGTCGCGGGAGGCGGCGTCGACCGCGGTGACGTCGGCGCCCACCGCGAGCGCCGCCCGGCCGGCCGCCTGGGACTCCTGCACCAGGGCGTAGACCTCGGTCTGCCAGTCGGCCGGGTGGCCCAGCACCAGCGTGCGGGTCATGTCGGAGTGGTAGCCGTCGACCGTGGCGCCGAAGTCGAGCTTGAGGAAGTCGCCGCCGCGCAGCTCGGTGGAGTCGGGGCGGTGGTGCGGGATCGCGGAGTTGGCGCCGGCGGCCACGATGGTCTCGAACGACGGCGCCTCGGCACCCAGCGCCAGCATCCGCGCGTCGAGCTCGCGGCCCACGGCCAGCTCGGTGCGGCCCGGCCGCAGCGCACCCTCGGCGGCGAGCTCGGCGAGGGCCTGGTCGGCGACGGTGCACGCCCGGCGCAGCGCCTCGACCTCGTCGGCGTCCTTGACCGCGCGCAGCTGCTCCACGGCCTGCCGCACGCTGACCAGCTCGGTCGGGCCGACGGCCCGCTCGAGGCCCCGCAGGCCGTCGACGGTGACCACGTGCGACTCGTAGCCCAGCCGGCCGGTGCCCGCGGCCGCCCGGGCGAGGGCGGCGACGGTGGCCCGGTCGACGACCAGCTCGACGTCGGGCACCTGGGTGCCGGCCTGGGTGGTGTACCGGCCGTCGGTGCCGAACAGGTCGGGGGCGCCCGGGGTCGGCACGGTGCGCAGCAGGAGGGCGCCGTTGGAGCCGGTGAACCCGGTCAGGTAGCGGACGTTGACCAGGTCGGTGACCAGCACGGCGTCCAGCCCGCGCTCGGCCGCCAGGGCGCGGAGCCGCTCCCGCCGTCCGGCGTGGTCGTGCCGCGTCACCGCACTCCCCCGTCGGACAGGAAGCGCAGCGCGGCCTCGTAGCCGAAGACCCCCAGCCCCGCGACGACGCCGGTGGCGACGGGCGAGACGTAGGAGTGGTGCCGGAAGTCCTCGCGGGCGTGCACGTTGGTGATGTGCACCTCGACGACGGGGGCCGGCACCTGGGCCAGGGCGTCGCGCAGCACGACGGAGGTGTGCGTCCAGCCCGCGGGGTTGATCACCACGGCGGAGCCGGCGTCGGCGGCGGCGTGCACCCAGCCGAGCAGCTCGGCCTCGCTGTCGGTCTGCCGCACCGTCACGTCCTGGCCGAGCTCGGCGGCGACGGCCTCGATGCGGGCGACCAGGTCGGGGTAGGTCGTCGTCCCGTACTTCTCGGGCTCACGGGTGCCCAGCCGGCCGAGGTTCGCGCCGTTCAGCACGACGATGCTCATGGGGTCGCCTCCACTGCGGACCAGGCCTGGCGCACCCAGGCGTCGTCGGGGTCGGTGAGGATGCCGGGGGCGCCGAGGCCGTCGAGGACGACGAACCGCAGCGACCGGCCGCGGGCCTTCTTGTCCACCGCCATGGCCGGGCGCAGCTGGTCGAGGTCGCCGGCGTAGGTGGTGGGCAGGCCCATCGCGGCGACCAGCTCCCGGTGCCGGTCGGCGTCGGCGCGGGACAGCCGCCCGGCGGCGGCGCCGAGCTCGGCGGCGAAGACCAGGCCGACGGCGACGGCCTCGCCGTGCCGCCACCGGTAGGACTCGGCCTTCTCGATGGCGTGGCCGAGGGTGTGGCCGTAGTTGAGGAACTCCCGCCGGCCGGTGTCGTAGAGGTCCTCGCCGACCGCGTCGGCCTTGACCTGCACCGCGCGGGTGATCAGCTCGGTGGTGGCGGCGCGGCCGGTGGGGTCGGCCCCGAGCAGGTCCAGGATCGCGGCGTCGGCGATGAACCCGCACTTGACGACCTCGGCCAGCCCCGCGCGGAACTCGGCCTCGGGCAGGCCGTCGAGGACGTCGGTGTCGGCGAGGACGGCGACCGGCGGGTGGAAGGCGCCGACCAGGTTCTTGCCGGCGTCGGTGTTGATGCCGGTCTTGCCGCCCACTGCGGCGTCGACCATGCCGAGCAGGCTGGTGGGCACCTGCACCACGCGGACCCCGCGCAGCCAGGTGGCGGCGACGAAGCCGGCCAGGTCGGTGACCGCTCCCCCGCCGACGCCGACGACGACGTCGGTGCGGGTGTGGCCCAGCCGGCCGAGCTCGGTCCACAGGCCGGCGGCGACCTCGACGGTCTTGGCGGCCTCGCCGTCGGGGACGACGAGTGCCTCGGCGGCCAGGCCCGCGCTCTGCAGCGTGGCGACCACCTCGCCGGCCAGGCCGGCGAGGGCCTCGGTGTGCACCACGGCGGCGCGGGTGGCGCCGGCGAGCACGGTGCCGGGCAGCAGCGCCAGCTCGTGCCGGGCGCCGGGGCCCACGACGACGTCGTAGGGCGCGCTGCCCGCGACGGTGACCCGGTGCAGGTCGCTCACCGGGCGCTGCCGGCGGTCAGGGCGGCGAGCACGTCGGCCACCACGGCGGCCACGCTGCGGTCGCCGGTCTGCAGGTGCAGGGTGGCGACCTCGCCGTACAGGGGCGCGCGGGTCTCGAGCATGCGGCGCAGCATCTGCCGGGGGTTCACCCCGAGGATCGGCCGGTCGCGGGAGAGCCCGACGCGCTTGGCCGCGGTCGGCAGGTCGACGTCCAGCCAGACGACGGTGCCGCCGGCGCGGCCGTGCTCGACCAGCAGGGCGCGGGTGTGCGCGCTGGTGACCGCGCCGCCGCCGAGGGCCAGGACGCCGTCGTGCTCGGCGAGCGCGCGGGCGACGGCGCGCTCCTCCATGGCGCGGAAGTGCGGCTCGCCGTGGGTGACGAACAGGTCGGCGACCGAGGTGCCGGCCTCGGCCTCGACGTCGTGGTCGGTGTCGCGGAAGGCGGCACCCAGTTCGCGCGCCAGCCGGGTGCCGACGGTGGTCTTGCCCGAGGCCGGCGGCCCGACCAGCACCACCGGCGGGCCGGACGGCCCGGTCACCGCCAGACCAGCCCGTCGAGGTAGCCGGTGACGTTGCGGCGGGTCTCGGCCACCGAGTCGCCGCCGAACTTCTCCAGCACCGCGTCGGCGAGCACGAGGGCGACCATCGCCTCCATCACGACCGACCCGCGGGGTACCGCGCAGGCGTCGCTGCGCTGGTGGATGGCCACCGCGGCCTCGCCGGTGGCGGTGTCGACGGTGGCCAGGGCACGCGGCACGGTGCTGATCGGCTTCATGGCCGCGCGCACGCGCAGCACCTCACCGTTGGTCATGCCGCCCTCGATGCCGCCGGCCCGGTCGGTGCGCCGGGCGACGGTGCCCGCGCCGGTCACGTCGATCTCGTCGTGGGCGACCGAGCCGCGGCGGCGGGCGGTCTCCAGGCCGTCGCCGACCTCGACCGCCTTGACCGACTGCACGCCCATGAGCGCGCCGGCCAGCCGGCTGTCCAGGCGGCGGTCCCAGTGCACGTGGCTGCCCAGGCCCGGCGGCAGGCCGTGCACGACGACCTCGATCACCCCGCCGAGGGTGTCGCCGCTGTCGTGGGCGTCGTCGATCTCGGCCTGCATGCGGGTGCTGGTGGCCGGGTCGGCGCAGCGCACCGGGTCGGCGTCCAGGGCGTCGTTGTCGTCGGGGCCGGGCAGCACGCCGTCGGGGGCGGTGACCGCGCCGATGCCGACCACGTGGCTGACCACGCGCACGCCCAGGACCTGGTGCAGGAACTGCTCGGCGACGGCGCCGAGGGCGACCCGGGCGGCGGTCTCGCGGGCGCTGGCCCGCTCCAGCACCGGGCGGGCGTCGTCGAACCCGTACTTCTGCATGCCGGCGAGGTCGGCGTGGCCGGGCCGGGGCCGGGTCAGCGGTGCGTTGCGGGCCCGGTTCGCGATGAGCTCGGGGTCGACCGGGTCGGCGGCCATGACCGTCTCCCACTTGGGCCACTCGGTGTTGCCGACCTGGACCGCGATCGGCCCGCCCTGGGTCACCCCGTGCCGGACGCCGCCGGTGAGGGTGACGACGTCCTGCTCGAAGGCCATCCGGGCGCCGCGGCCGTGGCCCAGCCGGCGGCGGGCGAGCTGGGCGTCGATGTCGGAGGTCTGCACCTCCACCCCGGCGGGGAGCCCTTCGAGGATGGCGGTGAGCTGCGGACCGTGCGACTCACCGGCGGTCAGCCAGCGCAACATGGGCTGCAGTCTGCCAGTCGGGTCCGACGGCCCTGCTCAGAGCGGTCCGGCGAGCGCCAGCGCCACCGCGGCGCCCACCAGCAGCGGGGGGCCGAAGGGGACGGCGGTGCGCCAGCCGGCCCGCCGGGTGGCCAGCAGCACCAGGCTGCCGGCGGCGCCGGCGAGCAGGCCGAGGAGCACGCCGGTCAGCAGCAGCAGCCCGCCGCCCCACCAGCCCAGCAGCAGGCCGAGCGGGGCGAGCAGCTTGACGTCGCCGAAGCCGAGCCCGGCCGGTGCCAGCAGCCGCAGCACCACACCCACCGCGAACGCCGCGGCGGCCAGGAGCAGGCCGGCCAGCGCGCGCCGGCCGGTGCCCTCCACGAGGGCGTCCACCGCGACCGCGGCGGTCAGCACGGCGAGGGCGGGCAGGGTGACGACGTCGGGCAGCCGGTGCACCGCCAGGTCCACCCCGGCCAGGACCACCGCCGCGGCGGCGAGCCACAGCACCCCGGCGAGCAGCGGCCGGGCCCCGGTCAGCGCGGCGGCGCCGGCCAGCGACGCCCCGGTGAGCAGCGTGGTCAGCGCCACCCGGGTGCGGGCGGGGACCGCCGCGGCGTCCCGCTGCGCCAGCCGCACGGTGGCGCGGGCCAGCCAGGGGCCGAGCGCCAGGCCGAGCAGCGCGGCCGCCAGGGGCAGCACGCCTCAGCGCGGGACGGCGGCGTCCAGCGCCGTGCGCATGGCCTCGATCGGCGCCGGCCGGCCGGTGATCAGCTCGACCTGCACGGTGGCCTGCCAGAACAGCACGTCCAGGCCGTGCACCGGCTGCCCGCCCGCGGCCTCGACCGCCGCGGCCAGCGGGGTGGGCCAGCCGGCGTAGAGCACGTCGAGCACCGTCTGGCCGCGCTGCCAGTGCAGGCCGGCCACGGTGGTCTGGCCGTCGGCGGGCACGGTGCTGACCACGACGGGCGCGGCCACCTCGGGCGTCTCGGCGAAGCTGGCGACCGTGGCGGTGACCTCGAGGGCGTCCAGCACCTCGACCACGCCGGCCGCGCGCGCCGGGTCGCGGACCACGACGTCGACGGTGTGCGCGCCGAGGCTGGCCAGCGCGACGGCTGCGGCGCTCGCCGTCCCCCCGGCGCCGAGGATCGCGGCGTGCCCGACCTGCTCGACCCCGGCGAGCTGCAGGGCCATGCCCACGCCGGTGACGTCGGTGTTCTCCGCCCGCCAGCCGCCGGGCACCCGGACCAGGGTGTTGGCCGCGCCCAGCAGCCGGGGCAGCGGGTCGGACTCGGTGGCGTAGGCGGCCGCGGCCTGCTTGCACGGCATGGTCACCGAGAAGCCGCGCCACTCCTCCGACAGGCCGTCGAGCAGCACCGGCAGCTCGTCGGCGCCGAGGTCGAGGGCCTCGTAGGTCCAGTCGGTGAGCCCGAGCGCTGCGTAGGCGGCCCGGTGCAGGACCGGGGACAGCGAGTGCGTGATCGGGCGGCCGAGGACGGCGGCCCGCTCAGTCACCCGGGTTCTCGCGCAGCCACTGCTGGAAGAGCGCGACGTTGGCCGCGTGCTCCTCGGCGGTGGCGGCGAACCGGGTGTCGCCGGTGTCGGGGTTGACCACGACGAAGTACAGCCAGTCGCCCGGGGTGGGGTTGAGCACCGCCTGCAGCGCCTCCTCGCCGGGGCTGTCGATGGCCCCCGGCGGCAGGCCCGGGTAGCGGTAGGTGTTGTACGGGGAGTCGGTGGCCCGGTCCTCGGCGGTGGTGGTGATGCCGGTCTTGCCGGTGGCGTAGTTGACCGTGGTGTCGAACTGCAGCGGCATCCCGATGGCGATGCGGTTGTCGATCACGGTGGCCACCTTGGCCATGTCCTCGGTGGTGGCGGCCTCGGCCTGCACCAGGCTGGCCTCGGTGAGCACCCGCAGCCGGTCGGCCTCGGGGATGCCCAGCGAGTCGTAGGTCTGCTCGCCGCGGGCGACGATCGCCGACAGCACGTCGACGGCGGTCTGGCCGGGCTCGATGTCGTAGGTCGCCGGGAACAGGTGGCCCTCGAGCATCCCGTTCGCCCAGGCCGGCAGGCCCAGCGCGGCGGGGTCGGCCGCGGCGGCCTGCAGGTCGGCGAGCGGGATCTCGGAGCTGTCGGCGATCCGCTGCAGCGCGGCGTCGACCCGCAGGCCCTCGGGGAGGGTGACGCGGGAGAACAGCCGGGCCGCCGGGTCCAGCAGCCGGTCCAGCGCGGCCTGGCCGCTCATCTGCAGGGCCATCGAGTAGACGCCGGGCTGGATGTTGGCCGCGGCCGGGTTGGCCGAGGCGGCGTCGACGAACGGGCCGGTGGAGGCGATGACGTCGGCGCCCTGCAGGGTGCGGGCGATGGCGGTCAGCGAGTCGCCGCTCTGCACCCGGATGTCGACCTCGCCGCTGCCGGAGCCGCTGTAGTCGGCCGCGACCGGGTTGATCTTCTGGTACAGCCACTGGCCGCCGAAGACGATGCCGACGACGAGGCCGGCGAGCACCAGCAGCGAGAGCAGGATGGTGACGGGGCGCCGCTTGCGGCGCGGGCCACGGGCGCGGCTCCTGTCCCGGCGGCCACGGCGGCCGTGGTGGTCGTCGTCGTCGGCGCCGATGACCTCGAGGCCGCCGGTCTGGTCCCAGACGGGGTGCTCGCCGGTGGCCGGCGGGTGCTCGTCGTGCAGGTCGTCGTGGTGCTCGTCGTGGTCGTGGTGCTCGTCGTGGTGGTGGTCGTCGCCGTGGTGGCCGTGGTGGCCGTGGTGGCCGTGGTCGTCGTGGCCGTACCGGTCCTCGGCGGCCTGGTCGGCGGCGACGGCGTACTGCGCCCGGGTGGCGGGGTGATCGTGGGCGGCGGGCTGCCGGGGGTGCCGGTCGGTGTCGTCGTCGGCGCGGACGGCGGGCCGCTCGCCGGTCGAGCCCAGGACCAGACCGTTCAGCGCCGAGACCGGCGGGCGGGGCACGGGGCCGCGCGCGGGCGGGGCGCCGGGGGCGCTGGGCACCAGCGGGGTGCGCACGGTGGCGTCGTCCTCGGGGACGAACGGGTCGGCGGCCGCGGCGCGGCGGGCCTCCTGCTCCTCGAGTGCCCGGCGGCGGGCGCGGCGGCCGCTGGTCACCGGGCCGGTGGGCTCGTCGCTGATGGCGGCGAACTCACCGGTGTGCCACTCGGCGAGGAACTCGGAGGCGGGGCGGCCCTCGCCGTCGTGGCGGGCGCGTCGGCCGCTGCGGTCGTCGCTCACGCGCTCACGCTCCACCCGTGGGCCGGCGGCGGTCCAGCCAGCTCTGCAGGATCACCCGGGCGGCCTCCTGGTCGATGACCGCGCGCTGCCGGCGGGCGTCGACGCCGCGGGCCCGGAGGGAGCTGGCAGCGGTCACGGTGGAGAGCCTTTCGTCGACGAGACGCACCGGGACGTCCCCGATCCGCGTGGCCAGTGAACCAGCGTATGCGCCCGCATCGGCGGCGGAAGCCCCGGACGCACCCGACAGGTGCCTCGGCTCCCCCACCACCACCTCCACCACCTCGTGTTCCACCACGAGCGCGGCCAACCGGTCGAGGTCGGACCCGTCCTTGGCCCGCCGCAGCGTCTCCAGCGGCGAGGCCAGGAAGCCGGTGGCGTCGGAGAGCGCGACGCCCACCCGCACGGTGCCGACGTCCACCCCCAGCCGGCGGCCGGGGACCCAGTCCCCGGGGCTGCTCACGCGCCCCCGGCCACGGCCTGCTCCACGGCGGCCAGCGCCGCCGGGATGCCGGCGGGGTCGGTGCCGCCGCCCTGCGCGACGTCGGCCTTGCCGCCGCCGCGCCCGCCCACCGGGCCGGCGGCCGCCTTGAGCAGGTCGTTGGCGGACAGCCCGCGCTCCTGCGCGGCCGGGGTCAGCGCCGCGACCAGCGCGACCTTGCCGTCGGCCTCGGAGGCGAGGACGACGGCCGCGGGCGCGGCACCGAGCCGGCCGCGGACGTCGAGGGCCAGCCCGCGCAGGTCGCCGCCGGACAACCCCGACGGCGAGCCGGTGACCAGCTGCACCCCGTTGACCTCGCGCGCCGCGGCGGCCAGGTCGCCGGCCGCGGCCAGGGTCTGCGCACCGCGCAGCTCGGCGAGCTCGCGCTCGGCGTCGCGCTGGCGGGCGAGCATCGCGCCCACCCGCTCGACCAGGCCGTCCTGCGGGGTCTTGAGCAGGTCGGAGAGCTGGCGCACCAGGTCGCGCTCGCGCGCCAGGTACCGGAACCCCTCCAGGCCGACGACGGCCTCGACGCGGCGGGACCCGGAGCCGACCGAGCTCTCGCCGGTGAGCGCGAGCGGGCCGATCTGGGCGCTGCCGCGGACGTGGGTGCCACCGCAGAGCTCGCGGGACCACTCGCCGCCGATCTCCACGACGCGGACCTGCTCGCCGTAGGTCTCGCCGAACAGGGCCAGCGCACCGAACTCACGGGCCTCGGGCAGCGTCATCCACAGCGCGCGCACGGCCTGGTCCTCGCGGACGGCGGCGTTGGCGACGTCCTCGATGTCGCTGCGCTGCTGCGCGGTGAGCGCGCCCTGCCAGGCGAAGTCCAGCCGCAGGTACCCGGGGCGGTTGTACGAGCCGGCCTGCAGGGCCTGCGGACCGAGCACCCGGCGCAGCGCGGCGTGCACCACGTGCGTGCCCGAGTGCGCCTGGCACGCCGAGCGGCGCCACTCCAGGTCGACCTCGGCGGCGAGCTCGGCGCCCTCGCGCAGCTCGCCCTCGAGGACCCGCACCTGGTGGGCGACCAGCCCCTTGACCGGGCGCTGCACGTCGACGACCTCGGCGCGGCCGCCGTCCCAGACCAGGTGGCCGGCGTCGGCGACCTGGCCACCGGACTCGGCGTAGAAGGGGGTGGCGTCCAGCACGACGCGGGTCAGCTCGCCGGGGCCGGCGACCTCGGCGTCGCCGACGACGCCGAGCACCCGGGACTCGGTGCGCAGGGTGTCGTAGGCCCGCCAGTCGGTGGGGCCGTGCTGGGCGAGCAGCTCGGAGAACCGGCTGACGTCGACGCCGCCGCTGCGCTTGGCGCGGGCGTCGGCCCGGGCGCGGTCGCGCTGCTCGGTCATCAGCGCCCGGAACCCGGCCTCGTCGACGGACACGCCCTGCTCGGCGGCCATCTCCAGGGTGAGGTCGATCGGGAAGCCGTAGGTGTCGTGCAGCTGGAACGCCTGCGCTCCGGACAGCTGCGGGGCGCCCGAGGCCTTCAGCTGGCCGACCGCGGTGTCCAGCAGCGCGGTGCCGGCGACGAGGGTGCGGCGGAAGGCCTCCTCCTCGGCGTAGGCGACCGAGGAGATGCGGTCGAAGTCGGTGGCCAGCTCGGGGTAGCTGGGGCTCATCGCGTCCCGGCTGACCGGCAGCAACGCGGGCAGCACCGGGTCCTCGACGCCCAGGAGCCGCATCGAGCGGACGGCGCGGCGCAGCAGGCGGCGCAGGATGTACCCGCGGCCCTCGTTGCCCGGGGTGACGCCGTCCCCGATGATCATCAGCCCGGAGCGGACGTGGTCGGCGACCACGCGGAGCCGGACGTCGGCGTCGTGGTCGGCGCCGTAGGTGATCCCGGCGAGCTCGGCCGCCCGGTGCAGTACGGGGGCGACCTCGTCGGTCTCGTACATGTTGTCGACGCCCTGGAGCAGGAACGCGACCCGCTCCATGCCCATGCCGGTGTCGATGTTCTTCTTCGGCAGCTCGCCGACGACCCGGAAGTCCTCCTTGCTCCGGACGTCGTCGAGCTCGTACTGCATGAAGACGAGGTTCCAGACCTCGATGAACCGGTCGCCGGCCTCGTCGACCAGCGGTCCGCCGTCCGGGCCGTACGCGGGGCCCCGGTCGAAGTAGATCTCCGAGCAGGGGCCGCCGGGACCGGCCGCCCCGGTGTGCCAGTAGTTGTCCTTCTTGCCCAGCCGCTGGATCCGCTCGGCGGGCAGGCCCGCGATCCGGCCCCACGCCTCGGCGGCCTCGTCGTCGTCGAGGTAGACGGTGACCCACAGGCGATCGCGGTCGAAGCCGAGCCCGCCGCCGTCGACCGGGCCGGTGAGCAGCGCCCAGGCGGCCTCGATCGCCCCCTCCTTGAAGTAGTCGCCGAAGGAGAAGTTGCCGTTCATCTGGAAGAACGTGCCGTGCCGGGTGGTCTTGCCCACCTCCTCGATGTCGAGGGTGCGCACGCACTTCTGCACGCTGGTGGCCCGCGGGTAGGGCGCGGGCTCGCGGCCGGTCAGGTAGGGGATGAACGGCACCATGCCGGCCACCGTGAACAGCAGCGACGGGTCGGGCGAGACCAGCGAGGCACTGGGGACGACGGTGTGCCCCCGCTTCTCGAAGTGCTCCAGGAAACGGCGGCGGATCTCGGCGGTCTGCATCTCGACTTCGTCCTCGGGTGGGCGGCGGGCGCCCGGTGGGTGGTGCGGTGCGGGTCAGGAATCGGCGGCGTGCGCGCCGCGGCGGGCCTGCAGGGCGGCCTGGCCGCCGGCGGTGGCCTGGTCGCGGGTGGGCAGCGGGGCGTCCAGGCCGGTGCCCTCGCGCAGCTCCTCCTCGCGGGAGGCCGCGGCGGCCCGGACGTCGGCGCCGAAGTCGGCGATGGCGTCGCCGAGGTCGCGCAGGCCCTCGGCGAGCTGACCGGCGACCGACTGCGGGGTGAGCCGCTCGGCGGCGGCGGACATCTTGCGGACGACGAGCACACCGATGGTGACGCCCATGGCCAGCCAGAACACCCGGCGCATCAGGCGGCCCGCCGCGCGGCCCGGCGCGCGCGGCGCTCGGCCTTCTGGTCGCGCTGGGCGGCGGCCAGGGCCTGCCCCTCGCGCTTCTTGCCGACCGCGCTGCGCACGCCGTAGCTGAAGGCGGCGGCCTTGATCAGCGGGCTGCCGAGGGTGGCGGCGAAGACGCTGGTCAGGGCGGCCACGTTGCTGGAGACGTTGGCGGCGTTGCCGGTGATGTCGTCGACCCGCTCGAGGTTGGCGTTCACGTGGGTGACCGTGGTGGAGGCCTGGCTCAGGATCGGCTGGCTCTGCTCGCGGACCTGGCGGATGGTCAGCGTGGTCTCGTCGAGGGTGCGGCCGAGCTTGAGCAGCGGCACGGCGAGCAGCACCACCAGCAGCACCAGTGCACCGGCGGCGATGAGCCCGGCGATCTCTCCTGCGGACACGTGGTGTCTCCCCTTGCTCGTGGATCCTTCAACGGCGGCCCCGGCTGTCTCCAGGTCGGGGGCCACCCTAGCCGCGGGGTCGGACGGTCCTCGCCGGAGTTCAGCGCCGGCGGCGCACGATCGCCCGGAGCTTGGCCAGCCGCGCCCCGATCGCCGCCTCGGCGCCCCGGCTGGTGGGCCGGTAGTAGTCGCGGCCGACGAGGGCGTCGGGTGGGTACTGCTGGGCCAGCACGCCGTCGGGGTGGTCGTGCGGGTAGGCGTAGGTGGCCCCGTGGCCGAGCTTCTTCGCCCCGGCGTAGTGCGCGTCGCGCAGCCCCGGCGGCACCGGCCCGCCCAGCCCCGCCCGGACGTCGGCGACGGACTCGGAGATGGCCACGGTCAGCGCGTTGGACTTCGGCGCGGTGGCCAGGTGCGCGGTGGCCTGGGCGAGGGCGAAGTGGCCCTCGGGCATGCCGATGAAGGCCACCGCCTCGGCCGCGGCGACGGCCACCGGCAGCGCGGTGGGGTCGGCCAGGCCGATGTCCTCGCTGGCGCTGATGACCAGCCGGCGGGCGATGAAGCGCGGGTCCTCGCCGGCCTCGACCATCCGGGCCAGGTAGTGCATGGCGGCGTCGACGTCGGAGCCGCGGATGCTCTTGATCAGCGCACTGGCGATGTCGTAGTGCTGGTCGCCGGCCCGGTCGTAGCGCACCGCGGCCTGCGCGACGGCGGTCTCCAGGGTGGCGAGGTCGAGGGTCGAGGTGCCCGCGGCGGCGGCCGCCCCGGCGCCGGACTCCAGGGCGGTGAGCGCCTTGCGGGCGTCGCCGCCGGCCACCCGCACCAGGTGCTCCTCGGCCTCCTCGGTCAGGGTGACCGCACCGGCCAGCCCGCGCTCGGAGGCGATCGCCCGGTGCAGCACGGCGCGCACGTCGTGGTCCGAGAGCGACTGCAGGGCGAGCACCAGCGAGCGGGACAGCAGCGGTGAGACCACGGAGAAGAACGGGTTCTCGGTGGTGGCCGCGATCAGGCTGACCACCCGGTCCTCGACCGCGGACAGCAGGGAGTCCTGCTGGGTCTTGGAGAACCGGTGCACCTCGTCGATGAACAGCACGGTGCGCCGGTTGCCGTGCACCAGCTCGTTCTTCGCCCCCGCGATGACCGCGCGCACCTCCTTGACGCCTGCGTCCAGCGCCGAGAGCTGCACGAACCGGCGCTTGGTGGCCAGCGAGATGACGTGCGCGAGGGTGGTCTTGCCGGTGCCGGGCGGGCCGTAGAGCACCAGGGACATCGGTTCGTCGGCCTCGACCAGGCGCCGCAGCGGGGCCCGCGGGCCGAGCAGGTGCTGCTGGCCGACCACCTCGTCGAGGGCGCGCGGGCGCATGCGCACGGCGAGGGGGGCACCGGGGTCGGCACCGGGGTCCGCCGACGGCTCCGGGTCGAACAGGGTGCTCACGCGTACGACGCTACCGCCGGGGGCAGACAACCCCGGCCCGTCCCGCATCGACGAGAGGACCCCTCCCGTGCAGCACCGCACCATCGGCAACGACACCGTCGGCCGGGTGACCGTGTCGGCCATCGGCCTGGGCGCGATGCCCCTGTCCGTGGGCGACCGGCCTTGCCCCGAGGACGCCGAGAGGACCGTGCACGCCGCGCTGGACGCCGGCGTGACGCTGGTGGACACCGCCGACGCCTACTGCCTCGACGAGTCCGAGGTGGGCCACAACGAGCGCACCGTCGCCGCGGCGATCCGGTCGTGGGGCGGGTCGGCCGACGTCCTGGTCGCCACCAAGGGCGGGCACACGCGGGAGGGCACCGAGTGGGGCCTGGACGGGTCGCCCGCGTACCTCCGCCGGGCCTGCGAGGCGTCGCTGCGGGCGCTGGGCACCGACGCGATCGGGCTCTACCAGTTCCACCGCCCGGACCCGGGGACGCCGTGGGAGGAGTCGATGGGCGGCATGAAGGAGCTGTACGACGCCGGCAAGGTGCGGATGGTCGGCATCTCCAACGCCGACGTCGAGCAGATCGACGCCGCCCGGGCCATCCTCGGGGACGCGCTGGTCAGCGTGCAGAACCAGTTCTCCCCCGGCTACCGCTCCTCGGCCGGGGAGCTGGCGCACTGCGCAGCCACCGGGCTGGCCTGGCTGCCGTGGAGCCCGTTCGGCGGCATGTCCGGTGCGGGCTCGCTGGCCTCGACCGCGGCCGAGTTCGCCGCGGTGGCCGAGGAACTCGGCGTCTCGGTCTACCAGGTGACGCTGGCCTGGCACCTGGCCCAGGCCGACGTGGTGATCCCGATCCCGGGCGCCAGCAAGCCGAGGTCCATCCAGGACTCAGCGGCCGCCACCCACGTCCAGCTGACGGACGAGCAGCTCGCCCGCCTGAACACCACCGCCTGACCCCTCCTCCCCCACCCCTGCCCCACCCCCCGCGCGGTTGATCATCGTCATCGGCAGGTGGGACACGCCGATCACCGGCGTGTCCCACCTGCACCGCACGATGATCAACAGCGGTGGGAGCCCGTAGCAGAGGGGCGCGCGACCGGCCGGCCGACGTCCACATCGGCCGGCCCCGTCCACAGATGGGGCGGACGGCGGCCGGGCACCCGCTCCCGGCGCCACGGTCGACGTGTGCAGACACCCCACGTCGTCACCGCCGCGCAGGCCACTGGGCTGGGCGCCGGACGCGGCCGTCGCCAGGGCGCCGACTGGCTGCACCTGGCGCACGACCGCTGGGTGCAGCTGCCCGACGCGGTCGACGGGCGCGGCCGCCTCGCCCTGCTCGCGCAGGGCCTGCCGCCGGACGCGGCGTTCAGCCACCTCGCCGCCGCCCACCTGCTCGGGGCGCACGTCGACCTGCCGGCCCGACCGGCCATCGCGCTCACCCCGCGCCGGGTGCTGCCGCAGCGCGCCGAGGTGGTCACCCGCATCCGCGCGCTGGCCGAGGACGACGTCGTTGTCCGCGACGGTCTCCGGGTGACCAGCGGTCCGCAGACGTTCCTGGACTGCGCCGCCGCCCTGTCCGCCGACGAGCTCTGCGCGGTCGGCGACGCCCTGCTCCGGGCGGGCACCCTGGACCCGGCCGAGCTGACCGCACGACTGGCCCGCGCGGACCGCACCCGGGGCGTCGTCCGGGCCCGCGCGGTCGCTCCGCACCTGGACGGCCGGGCGATGTCCCGCCCCGAGAGCCAGATGCGGTGGTGGTTGATCGACAGCGACCTGCCGCCGGTGGAGCTGCAGGTACCAGTCCGCGACGCGCGGGGCGACGTCGTCGCGCACGGGGACCTGGGCTGGGAGACGTGGAAGCTGCTGGGCGAGTACGAAGGCCGCCAGCACGCCGAGGCCGACCGCTTCGACTCCGACATCGACCGCTACTCGCTGATGGCCGCGGGCGGCTGGCTGGTGCTCCGGTTCGCCAACCGCCACCGCAACCGGTGGACGGTGGTCGACCGCTGCCGCCGCGCACTCACCAGCCGCGGCTGGCAGCCGCCGCCCCGCCCGCGTTGATCATCGTCATCCGCACGTCGGACACGCCGGCTGCCGGCGTGTCCGAGCTGCGGACGACGATGATCAACTGGAGGAGGTCACGTCAGGCGAGGACGGCGTCCAGGGCGGCCAGCACCGTGGCGACGGTGTCGGGCCTCGCGTTGTGGCCCATCATCCCGATCCGCCAGACGGTCGCGGCGAACTCGCCCACGCCGCCGCCGATCTCGATGGAGTACTCCTCCAGCAGCCGCTTGCGCACCGCGGCGGAGTCCACGCCCTCGGGCACCCACACGGTGGTGAGCTCGGGCAGCCGGTGGCCCTCGGCGGCGAACAGCCGCATGCCGCGCTCTGCCAGACCGGCCTGCAGGGCACCGCCGGCGGCGGCGTGCCGGGCGTGCACGGCGGGCAGGCCCTCCTCCAGGACCCGCCCCAGGCCAGCGTGCAGCGAGACGACCATGCCGGTGGGCGCGGTGTGGTGGTAGGTGCGGCCTCCGGAGCCCGCGGCCTCGCCGGCGTAGCCGCCCAGCATGCCGAGGTCGAGGTACCACGACTGCGGCTTCTCGATCCGGCGCTCCCACGCCCGGTCGGAGATGGTGAACGGGGCCAGGCCGGGGGCGACGCCGAGGCACTTCTGCGACCCGGAGTAGGCGATGTCCACGCCCCAGGCGTCCAACTCGACCGGGATGCCGCCCAGGGAGGTCACGCAGTCGGCGATCAGCAGCGCGTCACCCTTGCCGGCACCGAGCGCGGCCATGTCGGACTCCACGCCGGTGGAGGTCTCGGCGTGCACGGCGGCGATGACCTTGGGCGAGGGGTGCGCGGACAGCACGCGGTCGGCGTCGACCGGCTGGCCCCACTCGTGCTCGACGGCGACGACCTCCGCGCCGGTGCGCGAGGCGACGTCGACCATCCGCTGGCCGAACAGGCCGTTGACCGCGACCACGGCGACGTCGCCGGGCCCCAGCGTGTTGACGAAGGCGGCCTCCATGCCGGCCGACCCGGTCGCCGACAGCGGCAGGGTGCGCCGGTTGCCGGTCCCGAAGACGGTGCGCAGCCGGTCGGAGGTCTCGTCGAGGACCTGCAGGAACAGCGGGTCGAGGTGCCCCAGCAGCGGCTGCCCGAGGGCGACCGTCGCCTCCGGGTAGGGGTTGCAGGGGCCGGGTCCGAGCAGGGTGCGGGCGCGCAGCATGTGCCGCAGGTTACCCACGGCCGCTGCGCGCCCCGACCCCCGTCAGGCCTCGGGCTGCACCGGCTCCGCGTCGATGCCGGCCTCCTTGCGCTGGGCTGCGCTGATCGGCGTGGGGGCGCCGGTCAGCGGGTCGTAGCCGGCGCCGGTCTTCGGGAAGGCGATGACCTCGCGGATGGAGTCGACCCCGGCCAGCAGCGCGACCAGGCGGTCCCAGCCCAGCGCGGCGCCGGCGTGCGGCGGCGGGCCGTAGGCGAAGGCCTCCAGGAAGAACCCGAACCGGTCGCGGGCCTCCTCGGTGGACATGCCGAGGGTCTCGAAGACCCGCTCCTGCAGGCCGGCGTCGTGGATGCGGACCGACCCGGACATGCACTCGTTGCCGTTGATGACCAGGTCGTAGGCGTCGGAGAGCGCCGCCCCCTTGTCCTCGGCGAAGCGCTCCCGCCACTCGGGGGTGGGCGAGGTGAAGGGGTGGTGCATGAAGGTCCAGCCGCCGTCCTCGGTCTCCTCGAACATCGGGAAGTCCACGACGAACAGGAACGCCCACGAGCCCTCGGGGACCAGCTCGAGGCGCTTGGCGATCTCGTTGCGGGCCGCGCCCAGCAGCTCCTGGGCCGACCGGCGCGGGCCGGCGGCGAAGAAGATGCAGTCACCGGGCTGCGCCCCGACCGCGGCGACCAGGCCCTCGCGCTCGGCGTCGGAGATGTTCTTGGTGACCGGGCCGCCGAGCGTGCCGTCCTCGGCGACGGTGACGTAGGCCAGGCCCTTGGCGCCGCGCGAGCGGGCCCAGTCCTGCCAGGCGTCGAAGGTGCGCCGGGGCTGCGACCCGCCGCCGGGCATGACCACCGCACCGACGTAGGGCGACTGGAACACCCGGAACGGGGTGTCGGCGAAGTACTCGGTCAGCTCGACGAGCTCGACGCCGAAGCGGGTGTCGGGCTTGTCGGAGCCGAACCGGTCCATCGCCTCGCGGTAGGTCATCCGCGGGATCTCGCCGACCTCGTGGTCGGCCAGCTCGCGCCACAGCGCGGTGACCACGGCGGAGGCGACGTCGAGGACGTCGTCCCGGTCGACGAAGCTCATCTCGAAGTCCAGCTGGGTGAACTCCGGCTGCCGGTCGGCGCGGAAGTCCTCGTCCCGGAAGCAGCGGGCGATCTGGTAGTACCGCTCGAGCCCGCCGATCATCAGCAGCTGCTTGAACAGCTGCGGCGACTGCGGCAGGGCGTACCAGGAGCCGGGCTGCAGCCGGACGGGGACGACGAAGTCGCGCGCGCCCTCGGGGGTGGAGCGGGTCAGCGAGGGCGTCTCGACCTCGGTGAAGCCCAGGTCGGCCATGACGCCGCGGGCCACCCGGTTGACCTCGCTGCGCAGCTTCATGACCTTCGCCGGGCCCTGCCGGCGCAGGTCGAGGTAGCGGTGGGCGTAGCGGACGTCGTCCCCGGCGGCCTGCGCGGTCTCGATCGGGAAGGGCAGCGGGGCCGAGGCCGAGAGCACCTGCAGCGTCGAGGCGACCACCTCGATCTCGCCCGAGGGCAGCTCCGGGTTCTCGTTGCCCTCGGGCCGGCGCTGCACCTCCCCGGTCACCAGCACGCAGAACTCGTTGCGCAGCGCGTGCGCCTCCTCCTCGCGGACGACGACCTGGGCGTAGCCCGAGCCGTCGCGGACGTCGAGGAAGACCACGCCGCCGTGGTCGCGCCGGCGGGCGATCCAGCCGGCGAGGGTGACGGTGGTGCCGGCGTCGGACGCCCGCAGGGTGCCGGCGTCGTGGGTGCGCAACAAGGGAGTGCCTTTCGGGGGGTTCGGTTTACCAGCGGGAGTGCACGTGGGTGCGGATGCGCTCGTCGTAGAGGCGCTCGAGGTCGGCCAGCTCGGCGTCGGTGAGCGGCGGCAGCTCGGCGGCCGCCGCGTTGGACTCCGCCTGCCGGACGCTGCTGGCGCCGGGGATGACCGAGGTGACGCCCGGCTGCTGGATGATCCAGCGCAGCGCGACCTGGGCGGGGGTGCGGTCGCCGCAGAGCTCGACGAACTCGCGGGCCGCGGCCACGCCGACCTCGTAGGGCACGCCGGCGAAGGTCTCGCCGACGTCGAAGGCCTCGCCGTTGCGGTTGAACTGCCGGTGGTCGTCGGCGCCGAAGGTGGTGTCCTCGGTGAACCGGCCGGTGAGCAGGCCCGAGGCCAGCGGCACCCGGGCCAGGATGCCGACCTGCGCGGCCGCGGCGGCGGGCAGCAGCTCCTCCAGCGGCTTGCGGCGGAACACGTTGAGGATGACCTGGATGGACTGCACGCCCTCGTGCTCCAGCGCGGTCAGGCCCTCGGCCACGGTCTCCACCGAGACGCCGTAGGCCGCGATCGAGCCGTCGGCGACGAACCCGTCGAGGGTGTCGTAGACCCGCTGGTCGGAGTAGACGGCCGGCGGCGGGCAGTGCAGCTGCACCAGGTCCAGGGTGTCGACGGCCAGGTTGCGGCGGGACCGGTCGACCCAGGCCCGCAGGTTCTCCGGCGTGTAGGTCTCGGCGACGAAGGGGTCGGCCCGCCGTCCGGCCTTGGTGGCCACGAACGGCCGCTGCCCGCCGCGGTCGGCCAGGGCGGCGGCGATGCGCTGCTCGGAGCGGCCGTCGCCGTAGACGTCGGCGGTGTCGAGCAGGGTGACCCCGGCGTCCAGGGCGGTGTCGAGGACCTGCCGGGCGGTGGCGTCGTCGACGTCACCCCAGTCGGCGCCGAGCTGCCAGGTGCCGAGGCCGACGACGGAGACGGAGGCGCCGGTGCGGCCGAGGGAGCGGGATTCCATGCTCACACGCTCGCACGCAGCGACTCGGCCAGCTCACCGAGGGGGACGGCGACCTGCTCGCCGGTGGCCATCGTCTTCACCTGGGCGACGCCCTCGGCCAGGTCGCGGTCCCCCACCACGACCACGCGCGCGGCGCCGGAGCGGTCGGCGGCCTTCATGGCGCCCTTGAGCCCCCGGCCGCCGTAGACGGTGTCCGCGGCGACGCCGGCGGCGCGCAGCTGCCCCACCAGCCGGACGGCGAACCGCTTGGCCTCCTCGCCCAGGTGGACGACGAACACCTCGGTGCCGCCGGTGACCGGGATGTCCAGGCCCTCGGCCTGCGCGGCGAGGATCGTGCGGTCGACCCCGACGGCGTAGCCGATGCCGGACAGGTCGGGGCCGCCGAGCGCGGCCGACAGACCGTCGTAGCGCCCGCCGCCGCCGATGCTGGCCTGCGCGCCGAGGCCGCGGTGCACGAACTCGAAGGTGGTCTTCGTGTAGTAGTCCAGCCCGCGGACCAGCCGGGGCGCCTCCACCCAGGTGACCCCGAGGTCGGACAGGTGCTGCCGGACGGCGTCGTAGTGCGCCTTCGTGGTGTCGGAGAGGTGGTCGACCATCAGCGGGGCGTCGGCGAGCTGGGCCTGCACCTCGGGCCGCTTGTCGTCGAGCACCCGCAGCGGGTTGATCGCGGCCCGCTGCCGGGTGTCCTCGTCGAGGTCGAGGCCGGCGAGGAACGCCACCAGCAGGTCGCGGTACTGCGGCCGGCAGGTGGCGTCGCCCAGCGAGGTCAGCTGCAGGTCGTAGTCGGTGAGCCCGAGCCCGCGGAAGCCAGCGTCGGCCAGGGCGACCAGCTCGGCGTCCAGGGCGGGGTCGTCGACGCCGAGGGCCTCGACGCTGACCTGGGTGAAGTGCCGGTAGCGGCCGGCCTGGGGCCGCTCGTAGCGGAACGCCGACCCGACGGTCCAGAGCTTCGCGGGCAGTGCACCGGCGTAGAGCCGGTGCTCGATGAAGGCCCGCATGACGCCGGCGGTGAACTCCGGCCGCAGGGTCAGCGACCGGCCGCCGCGGTCGGCGAAGGTGTACATCTCCTTCGACACGACGTCGGTGGACTCGCCCACGCCCCGGGAGAAGACCGCGGTCTCCTCGAACACGGGGGTCTCGACGTAGCCGTAGCCGGCGGTCAGCAGCGGGGCGACCAGGGCGTCGCGGGCGGCGAGGTAGGCCGCGGAGTCCGGGGGCAGCCGGTCGAAGGTGCCCTTGGGGGCGCGCTGGATGTCGCTCACAGCCCGCGTCCCTTCGGTGCGGCGGCGGCCTCGGCCAGGTAGGGGTTGCTGGCGCGCTCCCGCCCGACGGTGGTGGCCGGGCCGTGGCCGGGCAGGACGACGGTGGCGTCGTCCAGCGGCAGGACGACGTCGCGCAGCGAGCCGAGCATCGCCTCCCAGGACCCGCCGGGCAGGTCGACCCGGCCGACCGACCCGGCGAACAGCACGTCGCCGGCCAGCAGGCCCGGGGCCATGTCGTGCTCGGGGCCGAGGTCGAGGGAGAACATGACCGACCCCTGGGTGTGGCCGGGGGCGTGCCGCACGGTGAGGTCGACGCCGGCCAGCGAGAGGGTGGCGCCGTCGTCCAGGGTCAGCACGTCGGCCGGGTCGGGCAGCGCGACGCCGGTGATCAGCGGGGCGAGCTGCGGGCCGTGCCAGCGGACCGGGTCCGAGAGCATCCCGGAGTCGGCCGGGTGCAGGTAGGCGGGGATGTCGTAGCCGTCGCAGACCGGCAGCACGGAGAAGGTGTGGTCCAGGTGCCCGTGGGTGAGGACGACGGCGACGGGCTTGAGGCCGTCGTCGGCGAGCATCCGCGCGAGGGGCTCGACGGCGTCCATGCCGGGGTCGACGACGACGCACTCGGCGCGCGGACCGGTGGCCACCGCGTAGCAGTTGGTGCCGAACGCGCCGGCGGGGAACGAGCGGATGAGCACCCGAGCAGGGTACGTGGCACCGCCGACACGACCGGCGTCCCAGCAGGTGGCCGGGGTCGCTTGCCTAGACTCCGCACCCGTGGTCAGCAACAAGCAGCGTCGTCAGTCCGCCCAGCGTCACCTGCAGCGGCAGCTCGAGCGGCGGGCCGCGCAGCAGCGCAAGCGCCGCCGCAACCTGCTCATCGGCGTCACCGTGGCCGCCGTCGTGGTCGTCGTGGGCGCCGCGCTGCTGATCACGGGAATCGGCGGGGACGACGACGCCACCGCCGCCGACGCGACCTCGACCAGCTCGGCCGCCGCCCCCACCGCGGGCCCGGGCGCCGAGCGGGCCGGGCAGACCACCACCGCCGGGTCGTGCACCTACACCTACGACGCGCAGGGCAGCGCCGGACCCTCGGCCGTCGACGCGCCCTCGGGCGACCTGCCCACCGGGCAGCAGGCCGAGACCATCGCCACCAGCGCCGGCGACGTCCCGGTCACCCTGGACTTCTCCGGCCCGGGCGCCTGCGCGGCCGAGAGCTTCGTGTCGCTGGCCTCGCAGGGCTACTTCGACGGCACCCCCTGCCACCGGCTGACCACCTCGGACGGCCTGAAGGTGCTGCAGTGCGGTGACCCGTCGGGCACCGGCTCGGGCGGGCCGGGCTACACCTTCCCGACCGCGACGTCGGGCAGCGAGACCTACGGCCGCGGCGTGCTGGCGATGGCCAACAGCGGCCAGGGCACCGACGGCAGCCAGTTCTTCCTGGTCTACGGCGACAGCCAGTTGCCCCCGAGCTACACCGTCTTCGGCACGGTGGGCGACGCGGGCCTGGGCGTGCTGGACACCATCGCCGCCGCCGGCGTCGTCGACGGCAGCCAGGACGGCGCCCCGGCCACCCCGGTCACCATCACCGCGGTCACCCCGGCCGCCTAGCCGTTGATGCCGCTGGATGCCACATCCAGCGGCATGCCGGGCCCCCGACCCCGCAACGACTCACATCCAGCGGGGAGGTGCCGCTACGCCGTCACCCGTTCCACGTCGAAGACGCCGTCGACGTTGCGGACGGTCTGCAGCACCGCACCCAGGTGGGCCGGGTCGGCCAGCTCGAAGGTGAACCGGCTGACCGCGACGCGGTCGCGGCTGGTCTGCACCGAGGCGGAGAGGATGTTGACCCGCTCGTCGGCGAGGGCCTTGGTGACGTCGGAGAGCAGCCGGTGCCGGTCCAGCGCCTCGACCTGGATGGCGACGAGGAAGACCGCGCCGGGCTGGGCGGCCCAGGCCACCTCGACCAACCGCTCGGGCTTGCGCTGCAGGTCCGCGGCGTTGGTGCAGTCGGTGCGGTGCACGCTGACCCCGCCGCCGCGGGTGACGAAGCCGAGGATGTCGTCGCCGGGCACCGGGGTGCAGCACTTGGCGAGCTTGGCCCAGACGTCGGTCATGTCGGTGACGACGATGCCGGGGTCGCCGCTGGCGGTGCGGGCGACGGAGCGGCGGGCCGGGATGGCGGTCTCGGCGATGTCCTCGGTGGCGCCCTCGGAGCCGCCGAGGGCGACCAGCAGCTTCTCCACGACCGAGGAGGCCGACACCCGGTTCTCCCCCACCGCGGCGTAGAGCGCGCTGACGTCGGGGTGGTGCAGGTCGGCCGCGAGGGTGGCCAGTGCCTCGCCGCCCATCAGCCGCTGCAGGGGCAGCCCGGCCTTGCGCATCGCCTTGGTGAGGGCGTCCTTGCCGGCCTCGACGGCGTCCTCGCGGCGCTCCTTGGTGAACCACTGGCGGATCTTGGTGCGGGCGCGGGAGGAGCCGACGAACTCCAGCCAGTCGCGGCTGGGCCCGGCGGTCGGGGACTTGGAGGTGAACACCTCGACGGTGTCGCCGTTGGAGAGCTTGGAGTCCAGGGAGACCAGCGAGCCGTTGACCCGGGCGCCGATGCAGCGGTAGCCGACCTCGGTGTGCACGGCGAAGGCGAAGTCGACCGGGGTGGAGTTGTCCGGCAGGCTCATCACGTCGCCCTTGGGCGTGAAGACGAAGACCTCCTGCGGACCGAGGTCGTAGCGCAGCGTCTCCAGGAACTCCCCGGGCTCCTGCGCCTCGCGCTGCCAGTCCAGCAGCTGGCGCAGCCAGAGCATCTCGTCGCCGCTGGAGCCGGGCCCCATCGGCGTGACGGCGCCGCCGCCGCGTGCCTTCTCCTTGTACTTCCAGTGCGCCGCGATGCCGTACTCGGCGGTGCGGTGCATGTCGTGGGTGCGGATCTGCAGCTCGACGGGCTTGCCCTGCGGGCCGATGACCGTGGTGTGCAGCGACTGGTACATGTTGAACTTCGGCATCGCCACGAAGTCCTTGAAGCGGCCGGGCACCGGCTGCCAGTGCGCGTGCATGATGCCCAGCGCGGCGTAGCAGTCGCGCACCGTGTCGACCAGGATCCGGATGCCGACGAGGTCCCAGATGTCGGTGAAGTCGCGGCCGCGGACGATCATCTTCTGGTAGATCGAGTAGTAGTGCTTGGGCCGGCCGGTGACGGTGGCCTCGACCTTGGCGCCCTTGAGCTGCTCGCTGACGGCGGTGGTGACCTCGGCCAGGTAGGAGTCGCGGGAGGGCGCGCGCTCGGCCACCAGCCGGACGATCTCGTCGTACCGCTTGGGGTACAGCGTGGCGAAGGCGAGGTCCTCGAGCTCCCACTTGATGGTGTTCATGCCCAGCCGGTGGGCCAGCGGGGCGAGGATCTCGAGGGTCTCGCGGGCCTTCTTCTCCTGCTTCTCCGGCGGGAGGAAACGCAGGGTGCGCATGTTGTGCAGCCGGTCGGCGAGCTTGATGACCAGCACCCGGGGGTCGCGGGCCATCGCGACGATCATCTTGCGGATGGTCTCGGCCTGGGCGCCGTCCCCGAACGAGACCTTGTCGATCTTGGTGACGCCGTCGACGAGGTGCGCGACCTCGGGGCCGAAGTCGGCGACGATGGACTCCAGCGTGACGCCGGTGTCCTCCACGGTGTCGTGCAGCAGCGCCGCGACCAGCGTGGTGGTGTCCATCCCCAGCCCGGCGAGCACGGTGGCGACGGCGAGCGGGTGGGTGATGTAGGGGTCGCCGGACTTGCGCTTCTGCGCCGAGTGCGCGGCCTCGGCGACGTCGTAGGCCCGCTGCAGCAGGGTGAGGTCGGCCTTGGCGTGGCTCTGCCGGTGCAGCGCCGCCAGCGGCTCGAGCACCGGCCGGACGACGGTGGAGCGCTGCCCGGCGACGATCCGGCGGGCCAGCCGGTCGACGACGCGGCGGCGGCGCACCGACTCCAGCGCCGGGCCGCCGGCGTCCTCACCGGGGTCTGCGCCGGCCGGGGAGGTGCCCGGTCGGGCGTCGGGCGTCTGCAGGGCGGGCCGCTCGGGGAGCGCTGCCCGGGGGGTGTCGGCGTCCGGGGCGGCAGGCGGCTGCTCGGCAGCGCGTCGGGCCACCACCTCGGATGCCATGGCCACTCCTGTCGTCCGACCGGTCGGGACCCCGACCATGCTAGCCACGGACCGGGGCGGGTGGACCGCTCGGGAGGGTGAGCTGCGTCAGGTGGTCCACAGCGCGTGCACGCTGTGCGGGGCGAGCTTCTGCCGGCCGCCCAGGGCGGGGAGCTCGACGACCACGGCCACCGCGCTCACCACGGCGCCCAGCCGCTCCACCAGGCCGACCGCCGCCTCCAGCGTGCCGCCGGTGGCCAGCACGTCGTCGACCACGAGGACGCGCTGGCCGGCGGTGAGGGAGTCGGTGTGCAGCTCGAGGGTGGCCGTCCCGTACTCCAGGGCGTACTCGGCGCTGATCCGCTCCCGGGGCAGCTTGCCGGCCTTGCGCACCGGGACGACGCCGGTGCCCGCGGCCAGCGCGACCGCGGCGGCCAGCAGGAACCCCCGGGCCTCGACGCCGACGACGACGTCGAAGCCCGGGTCGCCGTCCCCGGTGCGCAGCGCGGCCACGCGGGGGTCGGTCAGCACCGGCGCGGCCAGGCCGTCGACCACCCGGCGGAAGGCACCGGCGTCGGCGAACACCGGGGTGAGGTCGCGGAAGACCACCCCCGGCTCGGGGAAGTCGGGGACGTCGACCGCGATGGAGGCGATCAGCTCGTCCAGCGGCGGCTCGGTCACCGTCGCCTGCCGCGCGGCCGCTGGGGACGCGCGCCCGGCTTGGGGGCGGCCACCGTGCGGGTGACCGACGCCGGGGACTCGACCTGCTCGACCGCCTCGGGGCGCTCGGGCAGCTCGTCGTGCTCGGCGACCGCGACCGGGGAAGGCGCGCGGCGGGCCCGGCGGGCGCTGGCCACCGGGCCGGCGGGGACGCCGGCGCGGGCCGCCCGGGCCTCGGCGGCCCGGCGGGCCTGCACGCGCTTGGCCAGGGCCTGGACGCCGGGCTCGCGGGCCTTGAGGTCGGCGAGGATCGGGGTGGCCAGGAAGATCGAGCTGTAGGTGCCCGCGGCCAGGCCGACGGTGAGCACCAGCGCGAGGTCCTGCAGCGTGCCGACGCCGAGCAGGCCGACGCCGACGACGAGCAGGCCGAGGACCGGCAGCAGCGCGATGACCGAGGTGTTGATCGAGCGCATGAGGGTCTGGTTGACCGCGAGGTTGGCCGCCTCGCCCCAGGTCATCCGGGCGCCCTTCTCCAGGTCCTTGACGTTCTCGTCGACCTTGTCGAAGACGACGACGGTGTCGTAGAGGCTGAAGCCGAGGATGGTGAGGAAGCCGATGACGGTCGAGGGGGTGACCTCGAAGCCGACCAGGGAGTAGATGCCGGCGGTGAGCACGATGTCGTGCACCAGCGCGGCGATCGCGCCCACCGCCATCTTGGGCTGGAACCGGATGGCCAGGAACACCACGACCGCGGCCAGGAAGACCACCAGGGCGATGAGCGCCTGGTCGGTGATGTCCCGGCCCCAGTCGGCGCTGACCGCCTCCGGGCTCACCTGGGTGGCGTCCACCCCGGCGGCGTCGGCGATGGCGGAGACGACGGCGGTCTCGCCGGCGTTGTCCAGCGCGCCGGTGCGCAGCAGCACGGTGTCGCCGCCGACCACCTGCACGGTGGAGACGTCGGCGCCGGCGGACTCGGCCGCCTCGCGGATGCCGGCCAGCTGCTCGGTGCCACCGGGCAGCCGGAAGCTGTTGCCGCCCTCGAAGTCGATGCCGAAGTTGAACCCGCGGAACACCATCGAGGCGATGCAGATCAGCATCACCACGGCGGTGACCTTGTACCAGAAGCGGCTGCGGCCGACGACGTCCAGACCGGCCTCGCCGTTGTAGAGCCGGTGCGCCAGCGAGGCCTTCCTCCGCGGGGCGGGCTGGTCGCCGTCCTCGGTGGGCAGGCCGGCCTCGGCGAGGGCGTCGTCGTCGGCGTCGGCCGCGGCGTCGGCACGGACCTCGGCGTCGGTCTCGTCGAGCAGCTCGTCGTCGGTGCGGCCCTCGCGGGGGGTGCCGGTCATCGGTCGCTCCTGTCGCTGCTGGTCGCGCCGCTGGACGACGCGCTGGTCGCGCCCGCCGTCGCGGTCGGGCGCTGCCCGGGCCGCGGCGCCGCGGCGGGCCGGCGGGTGACGTCGACGGCGCCGAGCCCGGAGAACCGGCTGGAGCCGAAGCCCTTGAACCGGCTGAGCACCGCCATCAGCGGGTGGGTGAAGAGGAAGACGACGATCAGGTCCAGCACCGTGGACAGGCCCAGGGTGAACGCGAAGCCCTTCACGTCGCCGATCGCCAGCACGTAGAGGATGGCCGCGGCCAGGAAGCTGACCGCGTCGGCCGACAGGATCGTGCGGCGGGCCCGCACCCACGCCCGCGGGACGGCGCTGCGCAGCGTGCGGCCCTCGCGGATCTCGTCCTTGAGCCGTTCGAAGTACACGACGAAGGAGTCGGCCGTGATGCCGATGCTGACGATGAACCCGGCGATGCCCGCCAGGCTCAGGGTGAAGCCGATCTCCCGGCCCAGCAGCACCAGGCTGGCGTAGACCACGACCGCCGACAGCACCAGGCTGGCGATCATCACCAGGCCGAGCAGGCGGTAGTAGAGCAGCGCGTAGAGGAAGACCAGCGCGATGCCGATGGCACCGGCGATGAGCCCTGCCTCGAGCTGCTCGGCGCCGAGCTCGGTGGTGATGGTCTGCGCGGTGGCCTGGGTGAAGGTGAGCGGCAGGGCGCCGTACTCCAGCTGGTTGGCCAGCGTCTGCGCGTCGGTCTGGGAGAAGTTGCCGGTGATCTGGGTGCTGCCGCCGGTGATCGCGCTCTGCACGGTCGGGGCGGAGACCACGCGGCCGTCCAGCACGATGGCCACGGCGGCACCGGCCTGCGCGGCCTGGGCGGTGTAGGTGGCCCAGGTCGAGGAGGCCTGGGAGTTGAAGTCGACGGTGACGATCCACTCGCCGGTCTGCGCGACGGTGCCCGCGCTGGCCGAGGTGATGTCGGTGCCCTCGATGACGGCCGGGCCGAGCAGGTACTTGGCGGTCCCGTCCTCGGAGCAGGCGGCCAGGTAGGACTCGGGCAGGTCGACGTCGGCGGCACCGGTCTGGTCGGTGGAACAGGTCAGCGTCGCGTACTCCGCGGTGGCCTGCTCCTGGGTGACGGGGGTGGGCGCCGCGCCGTCGGAGGCGGGCGCACCGCCGGAGGAGGGGGCACCGGAGGTCGGCGCGGCGTCCGTCGTCGGCGCGGCCTCGCTGGAGGGCGACGTCGAGTCGTCGGCGGCCAGGGAGTCCGGCGCCGGGGCCGAGGTGGCGGCCGGGTCGCTGGTGGGCGCGGCGCCGTCGGTCGGGGACGCCGGGGCCGCGGTGTCCCCGGGTTCGGTGGTGGGTGCGCTGCCGTCGGTGGGTGCGCTGCCGTCGGTGGGGGTGGCCGACGGCGTCGCGGACGGGTCGGCCGGGGTGGCGGGCTCGGGGCCCTGCACCACCGGGCGGAACCGCAGCTGCGCGGTCTGGCCCAGCTCGCGGGCCTGGTCGCCGTCGTCGCCGGGGACGGAGATGATGATGTTCGAGTTGCCCTCGGTCACCACCTCGGCCTCGGCGACGCCGAGGCCGTTGACCCGCTGCTCGATGATCTGCCGCGCCAGCTCCAGGTCCTCGCGGCTGGGCGTGCCGCCTCCGGGCACCTGCGCGGTGAGCGTCACCGTGGTGCCGCCCTGCAGGTCCAGGCCCAGCTGCGGGGTGCGCTGCGAGCCGGTGAAGAAGATGAGGCCGTACAGGACGGCCACGACCAGGACGAACGCCGCGAAGTACCGCGACGCCCGGAGCGGGCGGGCAGCCACGTCAGGCCTTGCGGTCGGTCGGGTCGCCGTCGCCGTCGACCAGGCCGCTGCGCTCGTCGCGCGGCGGGACGACCTCGCCGGCCTGTGCATCGAGCACCGCGCCGTCGGGCGTGCGGACCTCCATGACGGCCGGGCGGGCGAAGGTGGCGACGACGCCGGGGGCGATCTCGATGTCGACGGTGCCCTCGCCGAAGCCGGCGACGGTGCCGTGCAGACCGCTGGTCAGCATGACCGGGGTGCCGACGCTCAGCGACTCCTGCAGCTTCTGGGCGTTCGCGGCCATCTTCTTGCGCTGCCGGGCGGGCAGCACGATGAGCAGCGCGAAGGCCAGCACCAGCAGGATGAGCGGGAAGAACTGCTCCACGGTTGTCGTGCCTCTCCACCGCGCCCCGTTCGGCGCGGTTGTGCGGCCACCGGGTGGCGGCCGCTCGGGGGACTCAGGGCTGCGGTGCGCCCACGGGCGCGACCGGCGCAGGGCGCGCGTCACCCAGGGGCGGGCGCGCCAGCGCCGAGCAGTCTAGGCGTCGAACAGGGTGGGCGGTGCAGGCTGGTCGCCGGGCGCGCCCTGCGGGATCCCACCGCGCAGCCACACGCCGTCAGGGACCGGGAGCCCCAGGTGGGCCCAGGCGGCCTCGGTGGCCACCCGGCCGCGCGGGGTGCGGGCCAGCAGGCCGGCGCGCACCAGGAACGGTTCGCAGACCTCCTCGACCGTGTGCGGCTCCTCCCCCACGGCGACCGCGAGCGTGGCGACGCCGACCGGGCCGCCGTTGAACTTGACCACCAGGGCGTGCAGCACCTCGCGGTCCAGCCGGTCCAGGCCGAGCTCGTCGACGTCGTAGAGCGCCAGCGCGGCGCGGGCGACGGGCTGGGTGATCCGGCCGTCGGCGCGCACCTCGGCGTAGTCGCGGACCCGGCGCAGCAGCCGGTTGGCGATGCGGGGGGTGCCGCGGGACCGGCCGGCGATCTCGGCCGACCCGTCCTCGTCGATGGCCACGCCGAGCAGGTCGGCGCTGCGCCGCAGCACCGACTGCAGGTCGGCGGTCGAGTAGAACTCCATCTGCCCGACGAACCCGAACCGGTCGCGCAGCGGGCCGGTGAGCAGCCCGGCGCGGGTGGTGGCACCGACCAGGGTGAACGGCGAGATCTCCAGCGGGATGGCGGTGGCGCCGGGGCCCTTGCCGACGACGACGTCGACCCGGAAGTCCTCCATCGCCATGTAGAGCAGTTCCTCGGCGGGCCGGGCGATGCGGTGGATCTCGTCGATGAACAGGACGTCGCCCTCGCCGAGGTTGGACAGCATCGCCGCGAGGTCGCCGGACCGCTCGATGGCCGGCCCGGAGGTGATCTTGACGGCGGTGCCCAGCTCGGCGCCGATGATCAGCGCCAGCGACGTCTTGCCCAGCCCGGGCGGGCCCGACAGCAGCACGTGGTCCGGCGGCCGGCCGCGCCGCTTGGCGCCCTCGAGCACCAGGTCGAGCTGGCGAGCCACCTTGGGCTGGCCGACGAACTCGGCCAGCGAGTGCGGGCGCAGCGCCGACTCGACGACGCGCTCCTCGTCACCGGCCCAGGGGCTGGCGTCGGACTCGGTCACGACCGGCCCCTCACGACCGACCCAGCAGGCGCAGCGCCTGGCGCAGCAGGACGGCGATGTCCACCGAGCCGGTGGCGGCGATCTGCTCCTCCACGACCGGCGCGAGCTGGCCCAGCGCCCCCTCGGCCTCGCGGACCGTCCAGCCCAGGCCCACCAGCGCGGTGGTCAGCTGGTCCCGCCAGGGCGCGACGGGGGCGACCGCGGCCGAGCCGGTGGCGCCCGCGGCGGCCGCGACGGCGTCCAGGCTGACGTCGCCGGTGGGCGCGCCGAGCCGGTCGCGCAGCTCCAGGACCAGCCGCTCGGCGCCCTTCTTGCCGATGCCGGGCACCTGCATGAGCGCCTTGAGGTCGCCGGTGGCCACCGCGCGGCGCACGTCGCGGGGCGGGTGGATGGCCAGCACGGCCTGCGCCAGGCGGGGGCCCACGCCGTTGGCGGTCTGCAGCAGCTCGAACAGCTGGCGCTCGTCGTCGTCGGCGAACCCGTAGAGGGTCAGCGAGTCCTCGCGCACCACCAGGCTGGTGGCCAGCCGGGCGGACTCCCCCACCTGCAGCCGGGCGATGGTGCCCGGGATGCACTGCACGGCCAGGCCGATCCCGCCGACCTCGACGACGGCGCCGTCGGGGCTGACCGCGGCGACCCGGCCGGCGACGCTGGCGATCACCGCCCGCTCCCGATGCCCTGCCAGCGGCCCGGGCGCACGGCCGAGCGGGTGGCCACCGACAGCGGCGCGGCGGCGCCGACCCCGGCGCCGGCGGCCAGCGCGGCGACCCGCAGCCGGTCCTGGGTGGGCCCGCGCCACACGTGGCAGACCGCCAGCGCCAGCGCGTCGGCGGCGTCGGCGGGCTTGGGCGGGGTGTCCAGGCCCAGGACCCGGGTGACCATCAGCGTGACCTGCTCCTTGTCGGCCCGGCCGCTGCCGGAGATGGCGGCCTTGACCTCGCTCGGGGTGTGCCAGTGCACCGGCCGGCTGGCCTGCGCGGCGGCGAGGGCGGCCACGCCGGCGGCCTGCGCGGTACCCGTCGCCGTCCCCTTGTTGTTCTGCTGGAAGACCCGCTCGATGGCCACCACGTCGGGCCGGTGCTCGCGCACCAGCGCGGTGACCGCGGTGTGCAGCTCGAGCAGCCGCAGCTCCAGGGCCAGGGTGTGGTCGCTGCGGACGACGCCGACGCCGACCGCGGTGGGCCGGGCACCGGGGCGTCCGTCGACCACGCCCCACCCGCACCGGGTCAACCCCGGGTCGATCCCGAGCACGCGCACCGACAACCCCTCACTGTGCGAACAGACGTTCGACAGCCTAGGCGTCGATGGTCTCCATGACCTCGTCCGACACGTCGTAGTTGGCGTAGACGTTCTGCACGTCGTCGCAGTCCTCGAGCGCGTCGATCAGCTTGAACACCTTGGCCGCGGCGTCGGCGTCGAGCTCGACCTGCACGCTGGGCACGAAACCGGCCTCGGCGGAGTCGTAGTCGATGCCGGCGTCCTGCAGGGCGGTGCGGACGGCGACCAGGTCGGTGGGCTCGCAGACCACCTCGAAGGTGTCGCCGAGGTCGCGCACCTCCTCGGCGCCGGCGTCGAGGACGGCGAGCATGACGTCGTCCTCGGTGGTGCCGGCGGCCGGGACGACGATGACGCCCTTGCGGCTGAACAGGTAGGACACCGACCCGGGGTCGGCCATCGACCCGCCGTTGCGGGTCATGGCGGTGCGGACCTCCATGGCCGAGCGGTTCTTGTTGTCGGTGAGGCACTCGATGAGCACCGCGACGCCGGCCGCGGCGTAGCCCTCGTAGGTGATCGTCGAGTAGTCGACGCCGCCGGCCTCCAGGCCCGCGCCGCGCTTGACCGCGCGGTCGATGTTGTCGTTGGGCACCGAGGACTTCTTGGCCCGCTGGACGGCGTCGTACAGCGTCGGGTTGCCGTTGACGTCACCGCCGCCGGTGCGGGCCGCGACCTCGATGTTCTTGATCAGCTTGGCGAAGAGCTTGCCCCGCTTGGCGTCGAGGCCGGCCTTCTTGTGCTTCGTCGTCGCCCATTTGGAGTGGCCGCTCATCGTGTCTCCTCGCTCGCAGGTCGTCGTCCGCCACGGCGTTCGCGCACCAGATCCACGAAGAACCGGTGCATGCGGGTGTCGCCGGTGAGCTCCGGGTGGAAGCTGGTGGCGACCACGTCGCCCTGGCGGACCGCGACGATCCTACCGTCGGCCGGCCCGCCCGAGACCCGGCCGAGGACCTGCACCCCCGGCCCGGCCTCCTCGACCCAGGGCGCGCGGATGAACACCGCGTGCACCGGGCCGCCGGGGAGCCCCGCCACGTCGACCTCGGACTCGAAGCTGTCGACCTGCCGGCCGAAGGCGTTGCGGCGCACGGTGGCGTCCAGGCCGCCGATGGTCTGCTGGTCGGCGGGGGCATCGAGCAGCCGGTCGGCCAGCAGGATCATCCCCGCGCACGAGCCGTAGGCCGGCAGCCCGCTGCGCACCGCGGTGCGCAGCGGCTCCAGCAGGCCCCACCGGTCGGCGAGCTTGGCGATCGTCGTGGACTCACCGCCGGGCAGCACGAGTCCGTCGACGCCGGCGAGCTCCTCGGGCCGCCGGACGGCGACGGTGCGCGCACCCTGCTGCTCCAGGACGGCGCGGTGCTCCCGGACGTCGCCCTGCAGCGCCAGCACCCCGACGACCGGGGCGCTCACCACCCGCGGGAGCTGTACTTCTGGTCCGCCGGCAGGGTGTCGACGTTGAGGCCGACCATGGCCTCGCCCAGCCCGCGGCTGACCTTGGCGATCACCGCCGGGTCGTCGTGGAAGGTGGTGGCCTGCACGATCGCGGCCGCGCGCTGGGCCGGGTCGCCGGACTTGAAGATGCCCGAGCCGACGAACACGCCCTCGGCGCCCAGCTGCATCATCATCGCCGCGTCGGCCGGGGTGGCGATGCCGCCGGCGGTGAACAGCACGACGGGGAGCTTGCCGGTGCGGGCCACCTCGGCCACGAGCTCGTAGGGCGCCTGCAGCTCCTTGGCCGCGACGAACAGCTCGGTCTCGTCCAGCGTGGTGAGCTTGCGGATGCCCGAGCGCAGCGAGCGCATGTGCCGGGTGGCCTCGACGACGTTGCCGGTGCCGGCCTCGCCCTTGGAGCGGATCATCGCCGCGCCCTCGGAGATCCGGCGCAGCGCCTCGCCCAGGTTGGTGGCGCCGCAGACGAAGGGCACGGTGAAGTCGGTCTTGACGATGTGGTGCGCCTCGTCGGCCGGGGTGAGCACCTCGGACTCGTCGATGTAGTCCACGCCGAGGGACTGCAGCACCTGCGCCTCGACGAAGTGGCCGATGCGGGCCTTGGCCATCACCGGGATGGAGACCGCGTCGATGATCCCCTGGATCATGTCGGGGTCGCTCATCCGCGCGATGCCGCCCTGCGCGCGGATGTCGGCGGGCACCCGCTCCAGGGCCATGACGGCGACGGCGCCGGCGTCCTCGGCGATGCGGGCCTGCGCGGCGTCGACGACGTCCATGATGACGCCGCCCTTGAGCTGCTCGGCCATGCCGCGCTTCACGCGGTCGGTGCCGGTGCTGGGAGGGACGGGGGTCTCGGACACGGTGCGCCTCACGGGGTCGACGTCGGTTGTGGTCGACCCATCGTAGGAGCGGGTCAGCCGCGGCCGGCGGGCCCGGTGCCGACGACGGCGTCCAGGCCGTCGTCGATGTCGAAGAACCGCGGCATCGGGCGGCGGGCGTGCAGCCGCAGCGTGCGCGGGCCAGGTCGGCGCCGCAGCGCCCGGGTGTCCCGGACGGCGTCGTTGTAGAACCGCCGGGCCAGGCCCACCCGCCAGCCGGCGTCGTCCAGCTCGGGGGCGCGCAGCGGCTCGGGCAGCTCGCGGACCAGCCGGCCCAGGGCGTTCTCGGCCACCTCGCGGTCGCCGCCGGAGGGCCGGCGGGCGGCGGCCGCCGCGCTGCGCAGCGCGTCCGCCCGCAGCGGGCCCAGCTCGTCGGCGTGCTCGCGGGCCACGGCGTCGGCCAGCTCGGCCCGGCGGGCCAGCGTGCCCTCGAGGGTGACCCAGGCCCGGTCGACGCGGCCGGCCAGCCGGCGCAGCCGGGTCAGCGTGAACGCCGCCCACGCCAGCAGCAGGACCACCAGGACGGCGAGGGCCAGCAGCACCCAGCTCGTCGAGGTCACGGCCGGGACGCTACCGGCGCGGTGTCAGGACCGGCGCAACCAGCGCGGCAGGAAGCCATCCATCCGGGTGGGGGCGGTCGGCTCGGCCGGCAGCGGGTCCTCGTCGGCGCCGTGGGCGGTCACCTCGCCGCCGCCGGGGGGCGCGACGGTCTCGTAGACGTCCACGATCCGGGCGGCCAGGGTGCCCCAGTCGAAGTCCTGGGCGCGGTCGTGGCCGGCTGCGGTCAGCTGCGCCCGCCGGTCGGGGTCGCCGAGCAGGTCGACCAGCACCCGGGCCAGCGCGGTGGCGTCGCCGCGGCGCACCAGCACCCCGGCGTCGCCGTCGGCGAGCACCCGGGCGAAGGCGTCGAGATCGGCGGCGACCACCGGCGCGCCGGCGGCCATGGCCTCGACCAGCACCACCCCGAAGCTCTCCCCCATCAGGTTGGGCGCGCAGTACACGTCGACGGTGCGCAGGAACGCGGCCTTGTCGGCCTCGTCCAGCTCGCCGAGCAGGACGACGGCGGGCTCCAGGTCGGGGCCGACCAGGGCCCGCAGCTCGTCGGGGTCGCCCCGGCCGGCGACCAGCAGCCGGGCCCCCGGCAGCTCGCGGACCACGCTGCGCATGGCCTCCAGCAGCACCGGCAGGCCCTTGCGGGGCTCGTCGTACCGGCCCAGGAACCCGACGGTGGGCCCGTCGTGCTCGGCGGCGGGCAGCCGTGGGCCCTCGGCGAAGGCGGCGACCTGCACCCCGTTGGGGATGACCACGGCGTCGCCGCCCACGTGCTCGACCTGCAGCCGGCGGGCGAAGTCCGACACCGCGATCCGGCCGGCGATGCGCTCCAACCAGGGCCGCACCACCGGGCCCCAGGCGGCCAGCACCTTGGAGCGCACGGAGGCTGCGTGGAAGGTGGCCACGATGGGGCCGTCGGCGATCATGCAGACCAGCAGCGCGACCGACGGCGGCGCCGGCTCGTGCACGTGCACCACGTCGAAGTGGCCCTCGCGCAGCCACCGCCGGGTGCGGGCGGCCGACAGCACCCCGAACTGCCAGCTGGCCATCGAGCCGTTGTAGGGGATGGGGATGGCCCGCCCGGCCCAGGTGGCGCCGGGCGGCAGCGACTCCTCCTGCTCGGCCGGGGTGAGGACGTCGACCTCGTGGCCCATGCCGCGCAGGGTCTCGGCGAGGTCGCGCACGTGGTACTGCACGCCACCGGGGACGTCCCAGTTGTACGGGCAGACCAGGCCGACCCTCACGGCCGGCTCCCCCGCTCGGGGTCGGGCAGGACGTCGGCCCAGATCCGGCCGAGCTGGTGCCAGTCGACGGGGCGCTCGGCGATGCTGACGGCGAAGGCGTCCGCGACGCCCTGCATGCCGGCGTGCACCCGGTCGCGCAGCCGGCCGGCGCCGTGCACGTCGACCTCGGCGTGCACGGTGTGCCGCCAGCCGGCGCCGTCGAAGTGGGAGACCACCGGGTGCAGCGCGGCACCGTGGCGGGCGGCCAGCAGCGCGGGGCCGCCGGGCATCGTGGTGGGCCGGCCGAAGAAGGTGACCGGGATGCCCGAGGCGGACAGGTCGCGGTCCACGAGCAGGCACGCCGAGCGGCCGGCGGCCAGCCACTCGCCGAGCACGGTGGAGCTGGGCCGGTCGCCGCCGGTCAGCGGCACGACCCGGAACCCGAGGGACTCCCGGTAGGCCAGGAACCGCTCGTACAGCGCCTCCGGCCGCAGCCGCTCGGCCACGGTCATGAACGGCCCGTCCAGCCAGTCGACGAACCAGACCCCGGCGGCGTCCCAGTTGCCGCTGTGCGGGAGGGCGAGCACGACCGGCCGGCCGGCGGCGCGGGCGGCGTCCAGGTGCTCGGTGCCGACGACGGTGGTGCCGGCCAGCAGCCGGGGGACGCCGAGGGTGGGCAGCCGGAAGGCCTCCAGCCAGTACCGGGCGTAGGACCGGACGGCGTCGCGGGTGAGCTCGTCGAGGGCGTCCCCGGTCAGGCCGGTGACCACCCGCAGGTTGGCCCGCAGCTGCCGGGTGCCGCGCCCGTCGCGGTCGGCGGCCCAGGCCCCGGCGCGGTCGAAGGCGGTGCGGGCCACCGGCTCGGGCAGCGCCTTGACCGCGCCCCAGCCCGCGGCGTAGCCGGCGTCGACCAGCCGGTCGCCGAGCCGGTTGCCCAGCCCGCTCACGGCAGCGTGCGGCCCTGCGACTGCCGGTGGACCTCGACGAACCGCTGGCCGACGGTGATCGTGCTGCCGACCAGCAGCACCCACAGGCACACCTGCAGCGCGTAGGGGATGCCCAGGCCCAGGAAGCCGGTGCCCACCAGCACCAGGATCAGCCGCTCGGTGCGCTCGACCAGGCCGACGTCGCAGGTCAGGCCCATGCCCTCGGCGCGGGCCTTGACGTAGGAGGTCAGCACGCCCAGCACCAGGCAGGTCAGCGCCAGCCAGACGACCATGCGGTTGTCCCCGCCCCCGGAGAACCACCAGGCCAGCGCGGCGAAGATGGCGGCGTCGGCCGCGCGGTCGCCGGTGGAGTCCAGCACCGCGCCGAACACCGACCCGCCGCCGCGGGCGCGGGCCAGCGCGCCGTCGAGCATGTCCAGCAGCACGAAGACGGTGACCGCGAAGGCGCCCCAGAACAGCACGCCGTTGCCGATGAGGAACACCGCCGAGGCCACCGCGCCGACGGTGCCGAGCAGGGTGACGGTGTCGGCGGTGACGCCGGCCCGCAGGAGGGTGCGGACGACGGGGGCCCAGACGCGGGCGACCGCCGGCCGCAGGTTGACCCCGAGCATCAGCCGGCGTCCCCCGCCGTCGCGGGCCAGGCGTCGGCCAGCAGGCCACGGGTGTCGGTGAGCACCTGGGGCAGCACCCGGGTCAGGCCGAGCACCGGCATGAAGTTGGTGTCCCCGCCCCACCGCGGGACGGCGTGCTGGTGCAGGTGGTCGGCGATGCCGGCCCCGGCGACCGCGCCCTGGTTCATCCCCACGTTGAACCCGTGCGCGCCGCTGACCTGACGCACCACGCGCATGGCGGTCTGGGTGAAGGCACCCAGCTCGGCGACCTCGGCGTCGGTGAGGCCGGTGTAGTCGGCGACGTGCCGGTAGGGCACGACCATCAGGTGGCCGGCGTTGTAGGGGAACTTGTTGAGCACCGCGAAGACCAGCTCGCCACGGGCCACGACCAGCCCGTCCTCGTCGCCCATCTGCGGGATGAGGCAGAACGGGCAGTCGTGGTCACCGGTGGGCTTGCCCTCGCCCTGGATGTAGGCCATCCGGTAGGGCGTCCACAGCTGCTCGAAGACCGTCGTCGGCCCGCCCGCGTCGGGGTTCACGCGGTGCTCTCCGCCGGGCTCTCCGCGGGGGCGACCGGGTCGTCGTTGCGCCGGTCGGCCACCCACTGCACGACCGCCTCGACGGCGTCCTCGACCGGGACGCCGTTGCGCTGGCTGCCGTCGCGGTAGCGGAAGGACACCGCCCCGGCCTCGGCGTCGGTGGCCCCGGCGATGAGCACGAAGGGCACCTTCTGCTTGGAGGCGGTGCGGATCTTCTTCTGCATCCGGTCGTCGGAGTCGTCGATCTCCACCCGGATGCCGCGGGCGCGCAGCTGCCGGGCGACGTCGGCGAGGTAGGGCACCTGGTCGTCGGTGATCGGGATGCCGAGCACCTGCACCGGGGCCAGCCACGCCGGGAACGCGCCGGCGTAGTGCTCGGTGAGGACGCCGAAGAACCGCTCGATGGAGCCGAACTTCGCCGAGTGGATCATCACCGGCTGCTGGCGGGTGCCGTCGGCGGCGCTGAACTCCAGACCGAAGCGGGCGGGCTGGTTGAAGTCGTACTGGATGGTCGACATCTGCCAGGTGCGGCCGATGGCGTCCCGGGCCTGCACGGAGATCTTCGGGCCGTAGAAGGCCGCGCCGCCCGGGTCGGGCACGAGCTCCAGGCCGGTCTCCTTCGCCGCGTCCTCCAGCACCCGGGTGGCGACGTCCCACTCCTCGTCGGAGCCGATGAACTTGTCGGAGTCCCCGCGGGTGGACAGCTCCAGGTAGTAGTCGTCCAGGCCGAAGTCCTTGAGCAGGCCGAGCACGAAGGCCAGCAGGTGCGCGATCTCCCCCGGGGCGCCCTCGGGGGTGACGTAGGAGTGGGAGTCGTCCTGGGTCAGCCCGCGCACCCGGGTCAGGCCGTGCACGACGCCGGACTTCTCGTACCGGTACACCGACCCGAACTCGAAGAACCGCAGCGGCAGCTCGCGGTAGGACCGCCCGCGCGACCGGAAGATCAGGTTGTGCATCGGGCAGTTCATGGCCTTGAGGTAGTACTTCGAGTTCTCCAGGTCCATGGCCGGGAACATGGTGTCCTCGTAGTACGGCAGGTGGCCCGAGGTCTCGAACAGCCCGCCCTTGGAGATGTGCGGGCTGCCGACGTAGGAGAAGCCCTCCTCGATGTGCCGGCGGCGGACGTAGTCCTCCATCTCGCGCTTGACCACCCCGCCCTTGGGGTGGAACACGGCCAGGCCGGAGCCGATCTCGTCGGGGAAGCTGAACAGGTCCAGCTCCACGCCCAGCCGGCGGTGGTCGCGGCGCTCGGCCTCGGCCAGGTGGTCCTGGTAGGCCTTGAGCGCGTCCTTGGACTCCCACGCCGTGCCGTACACGCGCTGCAGCTGCGGGTTCTTCTCGTTGCCGCGCCAGTAGGCGGCGGCCACCCGGGTCAGCGCGAAGGCCGGGATGGCGCTGGTGCGGGGCAGGTGCGGGCCGCGGCACAGGTCCGTCCAGACCCGCTCCCTCGACCTCGGGTCGAGGTTGTCGTACATGGTCAGCTGGGCGCCGCCCACCTCGACGTCGGCACCCTCGGCGGCCTCCCCGGCCCCGCCCTTGAGCCCGATCAGCTCCAGCTTGTAGGGCTCGTGGGCGAGCTCGGCGCGGGCGTCGTCGTCGGAGATCTCCCGGCGGGCGAAGAACTGGCCCTCGCGGACGATGGCCTGCATCCGCTTCTCGATGGCCTGCAGGTCCTCGGGGGTGAAGGGCTTCTCCGGGTCGACGTCGTAGTAGAAGCCGTCCACCACCGGCGGGCCGATGCCCAGCCGGGTGCCGGGGAACAGGTCCTGCACGGCCTGGGCGAGCACGTGCGCGGCGGAGTGCCGGATGACCGCGCGGCCGTCGGCGCTGGACGCCGCGACCGGCTCCACCTCGGTGTCGGCGTCGGGCACCCAGGCCAGGTCCTTGAGCTCGCCGTCCACCCGGACCACGACCGCGGCGTCGGCGCCCTTGAGCGGCACGCCGGCGTCCTTGAGCGCCTGGGTCGCCGTGGTGCCGGCGGGCACCAGGACGGCGGCGACGGCGGGCGCTTCGGGCACGGCTGGCACGGCGGGACTCCTCGGGAGGTGCGGGGTGCGCCACGGACGGGCGCTCGGCACCGCCGAGAGTACGGCCCGCGGGTGACCGTCTCCCCCGCCTTCGGCCCCCGCGGGTGGGGTCAGCCGGCCCGCAGCCGCCGCAGCTGGGCATCGAGGTGCGGCCGGGCCCGCCGCTGGCCGCCGCGGACCGCGACCGCCGCGGCCAGCGACTCCAGCGCCCGGGCCACCCGCTCGGCGTCCGGCGTCCAGCCCCGGGCCCGGCACTCCCCCAGCCACTCGACCGCTCCGCGGTGCCCGCGTGCGGCGTTGCAGCGACTGCACGCGGCGACCTCGTTCTCCGCCCAGGACGGCCCGCCGCGCACCCGCGGCACCACGTGCTCGGTGGTGGGCCGCACGTGCCGGTCGAAGGTCCGCCCGCACCACACGCAGGTCGGCCCGTCGCGCTCCAGCGCCGCGGCCAGCCGGCCGGCGCGGTCGGGCTGGGCGGTCACGCCGACCATCGTCCGCCGGGTGCACCGATGATTCTCGTCGAGCGCGGGTGTCCTCCCCCGCGACAGCCCCCCGAACCGAGGAGCGACTCCCCATGGGCAGCATCAAGGTGCACGAGTTCACCACCGTCGACGGCGTCGTGGACGCCCCGATGTGGACGATGGACTTCGGCTTCCCCGACGACCTGGCCGCCAGCATCGGCGCGCTGACCGCGGGCGCCGACGGCATCCTGCTCGGCCGCACGACCTACGAGATGTTCGGCCCGGCCTGGTCCACCCGCACCGTCGAGGACGACCCGGGCGCGCCGTTCTTCAACGACACCACCAAGTACGTGGTGTCCGGGTCGCTCACCGACCCGGGGTGGGGCCCGGCGCAGGTGCTGCCCTACGACGTCGACCGGCTGCAGGCGCTCAGGGCCGAGCACGACCTCTACGTCAGCGGCAGCGCGACGCTGGTGCGGGCGCTGGTGGCCGACGGCCTGGTCGACGAGCTGCACCTCTACGTCTACCCGGTGGCGGTGCGCAGCGGGATCCGGCTGTTCCCCGAGGGCGGGGACCCGGCCCGGCTGACCCTCGTCGACGCCACGAAGCTGAGCAACGGCGTGGCGCACCTGGTCTACGGGCCGGCCTGAGACGCCGACGGCCCCCGTCCTGGGCAGGACGGGGGCCGTTCGGGGTGGGCGATACTGGGATCGAACCAGTGACCTCTTCGGTGTGAACGAAGCGCTCTACCGCTGAGCCAATCGCCCGGCTGCGGTGCGGCGACCAGTGTGCCAGACGCCTACCGCCACATCGGCACCCACCCCGGCACCCAGGACGGGACGCCGAGGAAGTGCAGCACGACCACGATGACCCCGTAGACGAACGCCGCGGTGGCCAGCGCGACCAGCACCCGCACCCAGACCGGCTGGCGGCCCAGCCAGTCGGTCCAGCGCTTGACGTTGCGCTTGGTGAACTCCAGCAGCCGCTCGGCCCAGGTGAACTCCGTGGCGAGCACGAACAGCGCGGCGATGACGGTGAGCCAGCCGGGCCCGGGCAGCGGGATGGTGACCAGCCCGAAGACCAGCAGCAGCGAGCCGACCACGCCGACCCCCGCCCGGTAGGCGGTGTCGGTGGTCTTGCTGGCGGCCAGCCGGCGGCGCCACTTCCGCCTGCCGATGCGCTCGCGCAGGCTCACGACGTCGTCGCTGTCGTAGCGGGTCCGCCGCTGCTGCTCGGTCTCCCGGGGGCGCCGCCCGCCCGGCGCGGGGGCGGCCGTCGTCCGGTTCTCGGTCTCGCTCAGCTGGTCACCTGTCCTCGGGCCACGACGTCGGTCGGCTGGATCGGAGCCGACCGACCGGGCTCGAGGCTGATGGCGTACGCCGAGTAGTCGTCCAGCCCGGTCGCGTCGGAGCCTACGGTCCGCAGGTCGGTCGCGTCGGACACCACGTCGAAGGTCCCCAGCGGGACCGCGCCGTCGTCGGTCAGCCCCCACAGCACGTAGGTGCTGTCGGTGGTGTCGTTGGCGGACATGCCGTCGGTGACGACCTGGGCCTGGCCGTCGTGGGCCACCACGGTGGCCACGGTGTGCCCGTCGGACTCCATCCGCGCCACCGACATCTGGCCCGGGGCGAGCAGGGCCGACATCATCGACGCCTGGCTGGCCGCCGTGGCCCGCGCGGCGTCCCGGTCCTGGGTGAGGGCGACGTTCCAGGCCCCCAGGCCCAGGACGGCGGCCACGCCCGCCGCGACCAGCAGCTGCGGCGCCCGGCGCCAGCCCGTGCGCCGGGTGGCCGCGCCGATCGGCGTGGGGACGGCGATGACGGTGGGCCGCCCGGTGCTGGCCGGCGCGGGCCGGTGCACCTGCTCGGTGGCGGCGACGGCGGCGCGCAGCCGCTCCCGCAGCTCCTCCGAGGGCTCGGCCTGCGGCAGGTCGGAGGCCATCGCGCCCATGACCTCGGTGGTGTCGGCCACGGTGGTGCGGCAGCGGTCGCAGCCGGCCAGGTGCGCGCCGAACCCGGCCTCGTCCTCGGGCTCCAGGGCGTGCAGCGCCCAGCCCACGGCCAGCTCGTCCCAGGCCTCGTGCCCGGCGTCGCGCCGGTCGCGCCCGCTCATCGCGCGCCCCCCTCGACCGCGAGGGAGCCCACGGCCCCGCCGAGGGTGTCCTTGAGCCGGCGCATCCCTGCCAGCATGCGGGTCTTGACGGTGCCCAGCGGGGTGCCGGTCAGCGCGGCCACCTCCCGCTGGGTGTAGCCGCCGTAGTAGGCCAGCGTCAGCGCCTCCCGCTGGGGCGCCGGCAGCGACTGCAGCGCGCTGCGCACCCGCTCGGACACGACGCGGTCGGCGGCCTCGTCCTCGACGTCGCGGCTGGCGATCGGCTCGGACATGCGCAGGTCGTCCTCGGCCCGGGTCTGCCGCCGCCGGTGGGACTCCTCGCGCCGGACCGCGTCGACCGCCTTGTGGTGCACCATCGCCAGCAGCCAGGACGCCACGCTGCCCCGGGCGGTGTCGAAGGCGCCGGGGTCCTTCCAGACGGCGAGGAACACGTCCTGCAGCACGTCCTCGGCCAGCACGTCGTCGGCCACCACCCGGCGGGCGAGGGCGAACGCGGGGCGCCGGAAGCGCTCGTAGAAGTCGTCGACGGCACCGCGGTCGCCCGCGCGCAGCCGACGGACCAGCTCGACGTCCGCGGCGGCGTCGTCGGCCCGCCGGGCAGGTCTGGTCACGAGTCCCATGGTCACACGCCACGTTCGTACCGGGCCCGCTCCTCGGTTCGACCGGGGGCGCGCGTCACCTCTCCGGGTGGTGCTCGTTGGGTCGGCATGGGGAGTCCTGTGGTGCCCGGGTGCTCGACCCGGGCCGTGCTGCAGCTGGTGGGCCCGACGTCGTGGACCGAGGTCCGGGCGGTGCTCGCCTACGACGCCGCCGACCCGTACGCGGTGCGCATCCGCTTCGGCGGCCGCGCGTCCCGGCCCGGTGTCGACGAGCGCCGTACCCGGCACCCGGCGGCCGCCGGCCTGGGGAGCGGTGACACCGGCGGCGAGGACGACGGCGTGGAGTGGATGGTCGCCCGCGACCTGCTGCACGCCGGTCTCTCCCACCCGGCCGGGGACGGCGACGTCCGCCTGTGGCCGGCGCGCACCGCCGGCGACGTGCTGTTCCTGGAGCTGCGGGCGCCGTCCGGGCACGCGCTGTTCGAGCTGTCCCGCGCGGTGCTGGCCGGGTTCGTGGCCGACTCCGAGCGGCTGGTGCCGATCGGCCGCGAGGCCGACGCCCTCGACGTCGACCACGAGCTCCAGGCGCTGCTGCAGGGAGAGGGGCCCGAGACAGGGGGTCGCTAGCCCCCTGACCAGCGCGGACGCCTCGTGGCCCACCCCCCGGGGACCCCCCGTGCAACCCCCCGTGGAGGGTCGGTTAGAGTTGTCCACGCACTGCGGATGTGGCTCAGTGGTAGAGCATCACCTTGCCAAGGTGAGGGTCGCGGGTTCGAATCCCGTCATCCGCTCGGAACCGGGCGTCGATCTTCGGATCGGCGCTCGTGTGCGGTGGAGTGGCCGAGAGGCGAGGCAACGGCCTGCAAAGCCGTCTACACGGGTTCAAATCCCGTCTCCACCTCGACGGCCCCCGGGTTCGATCGAGGGGGGTCGGGCAGCACGGGCGATTGGCGCAGCGGTAGCGCGCTTCCCTGACACGGAAGAGGTCACTGGTTCGATCCCAGTATCGCCCACCAGCACGAAGGCCCCGGAGCAGCAGCTCCGGGGCCTTCGTCGTCTCAGCGGCCCGCGACCCGCTCGGCCCAGAAGGCCTCGACCTGGGCCGCGAGCTCCTCGCGGGTGCCGTCGTTGTGCAGCAGCACGTCGGCCACCGCGGCCCGCTGCTCGTCGGTCGCCTGGCCGGCGATCCGGGCCCGGGCGTCCTCCTCGGTCATGCCCCGCTGCACCAGGCGCTCCAGCCGGACGGGCAGCGACGCCTGGACGACCACCACGAGGTCGTAGGAGCCCGCCTGGCCGGTCTCCACCAGCAGGGGCACGTCCTGGACCACCACGGCGTCCTGGGGCGCCTGCGCGACCAGCTCGGCGGCGCGGGCCCGCACCAGCGGGTGCACGACGCCGTCCAGGCGGGCGCGCTGCGCGGGGTCGGCGAAGACCACCGCGGCGAGCGCCGGGCGGTCCAGCTCGCCGCCGGGGGTGAGGACGCCCTCACCGAACGCCTCGACGACGGCGGCCAGCCCCGGGGTGCCGGGCGCCACCACCTCCCGGGCCAGGACGTCGGCGTCCACCAGCACCGCGCCGCGCTCGACGAGCAGGGCGGAGACGGTGCTCTTGCCCGACCCGATGCCCCCGGTCAACCCGATCCTCAGCATGGTCGGACCCTGCCACACCGGGCCGCGGACGCCCCGGGCATCACGATCGGGTCACGACCGGCCCGTGCGTCCCAGCCGTCCGGCGCGTCGCACCAGTCACACGCGCCCCACGACCTACGTTCTGCCTCGACGCCCCACGGACCGGGGCGCCACGCAGAGAGGCAGGCACCACCATGTCCCGTTCCACGACGCTGGAGTCCCAGGCCACGGCCGGCCGTCGCGCTCCGGGTCGGCACCGGCACGACGTCCCCGGCGGGGTCCGCTGCGCCGACCTCCCCGCCGTCGCCGCCCGCCTGGAGCGCGCCGGCACGCCCCGCACCGGCCTGCTGACGCTGCTGCGCGCGCTGCTGCCCACGGTCCCCGCGGGCCGGCACACCTGGGACTTCCTGAACAACGCCGGCGGTCGCCCGCGCTCGGCGTTCGCCATCATCCTCAGCCTCTGACACCCTGACCGGCCGCCGGCCGGTCAGCCGTCCCCGTCCGGCCCGCGCCGGACGGGGACGTCGCCGTCCCCGCGGCACGGTCGTCCCCGGGAACGGCGGAGCGCCGCCCACCCCGGGGGGTGGACGGCGCTCCGTCGTGCTGGTGCGGTGCGGTCACTCGCCGCCGGCGAGCTTGGCGCGCAGGGCGGCCAGGGCCTCGTCGGAGGCCAGGGTGCCGCCGCCGGAGGACGAGCTCGTGGACGAGCCACCCTCGGCCGGGGCGTCGCTGGAGTAGCTGCCACCGGCCGCAGCCTCGGCGTCGGCCTCGCGGGCCGCGACGATCTGCTTCTGGTGCGCCTCGAAGCGGGCCTGGGCCTCGGCGTACTGCCGCTCCCAGGTCTCGCGGGCCTCCTCGTAGCCCTCGAGCCACTCGCCGGTCTCGGCGTCGAAGCCCTCGGGGTAGACGTAGTTGCCCTGCTCGTCGTAGGACGCGGCCATGCCGTAGGCGGCCGGGTCGAACTGGTCGTCCTCGGCGATGACGCCCTCGTTGGCCTGCTTCAGCGACAGCGAGATCCGGCGGCGGTCCAGGTCGATGTCGATGACCTTGACCAGGATCTCGTCGCCGACCTGGGCGACCTGCTCGGGGATCTCGACGTGGCGCTCGGCCAGCTCCGAGATGTGCACCAGGCCCTCGATGCCCTCGTCGACGCGCACGAACGCACCGAAGGGCACCAGCTTGGTGACCTTGCCGGGCACGACCTGCCCGATCTGGTGCGTGCGGGCGAACTGGCGCCACGGGTCCTCCTGCGTCGCCTTCAGCGACAGGGAGACGCGCTCGCGGTCCAGGTCGACGTCGAGGACCTCGACGGTGACCTCCTGGCCGACCTCGACGACCTCGGACGGGTGGTCGATGTGCTTCCAGGACAGCTCGGAGACGTGCACCAGGCCGTCGACGCCGCCCAGGTCCACGAAGGCACCGAAGTTGACGATCGAGGAGACCTGACCGCTGCGGACCTGGCCCTTGGCGAGCTTGTTGAGGAACTCGCTGCGCACCTCGGACTGGGTCTGCTCCAGCCACTGGCGACGGGACAGGACCACGTTGTTGCGGTTCTTGTCCAGCTCGATGATCTTGGCCTCGAGCTCACGGCCCACGTAGGGCTGCAGGTCGCGGACGCGGCGCATCTCGACCAGCGAGGCGGGGAGGAACCCGCGCAGGCCGATGTCGAGGATCAGGCCGCCCTTGACGACCTCGATGACGGTGCCGGTGACGACCTCGTCGGCTTCCTTCTTCGCCTCGATCGTGCCCCAGGCGCGCTCGTACTGCGCGCGCTTCTTGGACAGGATCAGCCGGCCTTCCTTGTCCTCCTTCTGGAGGACGAGGGCTTCCACCTCGTCGCCGACGGTGACGACCTCGTTGGGGTCGACGTCGTGCTTGATGGACAGCTCGCGCGAGGGGATGACGCCCTCGGTCTTGTAGCCGATGTCCAGCAGCACCTCGTCGCGGTCGACCTTGACGATGACGCCCTCGACGATGTCGCCGTCGTTGAAGTACTTGATCGTCTGGTCGATGGCCGCGAGGAAGTCCTCTTCGGTGCCGATGTCGTTCACGGCGACCTGCGGGGTGGTGCTGTCGGGACGGACCTGGGTGGAGGTCATGTGGTCGAGTGCTCCGGACGGGGGGTGTGGAGGGACAGGGACGACCCACGACCGACCGGCCGTGGACCACGGGAGAGGCTCGGGAGAGAACCCGCACGAAGGGGGCCCAGCGCACAGACCTCTGGCGCCCCTCCATGGTACGCACCCGGTCCGGAGCGGGTCCACCACGGTCCCGTCGCCCGGCACCGGCCGTGCCACCATGCCCGGATGCCCGCCGACCCGCCCCCGCTGCCGCTGGCCTCCGACGGCTACCCCCTGGCCGGCGGGGTGGAGCGCCGGGCGGTCGACGGCCCCGAGTCCGTGCGGGCGAACCGGGCCTGGTGGGACGCCGCGGCGCCGGCCTACCTGGCCGAGCACGGCGCCGACCTCGGGGACGCGGACTTCCTGTGGGGCCCGGAGGGGTTGCGGGAGTCCGACGCGCACCTGCTGGGGGACGTCGCCGGGCGGCGGGTGCTGGAGGTGGGGTGCGGGTCCGCGCCGTGCGCGCGCTGGCTGACCGCGGCCGGTGCGCAGGTGGTGGCCCTGGACCTCTCGGCCGGGATGCTCGCCCGCGCCCGGGAGCTCAACGGCGCCACCGGCCTGTCCCCCACCCTGCTGCAGGCCGACGCCGGGGCGCTGCCGCTCGCCGACGACGCGGTGGACCTGGCCTGCTCCGCGTTCGGCGGGCTGCCCTTCGTCGCCGACGTGCGCGGGGCGCTGGCCGAGGTCGCGCGGGTGCTGCGGCCCGGCGGCCGGTTCGTGGCGTCGGTGAACCACCCGCTGCGCTGGCCGTTCCCCGACTCCCCCGACCCGGCCGACCTGACCGTGGTGGGCTCCTACTTCGACCGCACGCCCTACGTGGAGACCGACGGCGCCGACCGCGTCACCTACGTCGAGCACCACCGCACGGTCGGCGACTGGGTCCGCGACGTGGTCGCCGCGGGCTTCGTGCTCACCGACCTGCTCGAGCCCGAGTGGGTGCCGGGGCGGACCGAGACCTGGGGCCAGTGGTCGGCGGCCCGCGCCGCGCTCATCCCCGGGACGATGGTCCTGGTGTGCGACCTGCCGGGCTGACCGGGAGCACCAGGCGGGACGCCCCGCCGGCGACGGTGACCGTGCGGGTGGAGCGCACGGTGCGCACGGCGGTCACCGGCGGCTCGCCGGTGCCGGGGTTGCGCGTCCAGTGCGGGTGCGAGGACCCGGCGACGACCAGCCGCAGCCGCGAGCCGGCCGGGAAGCGGTGCGCGACGGCGTCCAGCTCCAGCCGCACGACCCCGCCGTCGGCGTCGGTGCCGGGGTCGCCGGGCACCAGCCGGGTGTAGCCGTCGCTGACGTTGCGGGACCGGCCGCGCCGGTCGACCTGGGACAGCCGGACGGCGACGTCGACGTGGCCGACGTCGGTGCCGTGGTGCAGCTCGACGACGGGCGCGCCCAGCACCTCGAGGTCGGCCGGCAGCGGGTCGGACAGCCAGGCGACGACGTCGGCCCGTCCGGCCAGGGCGGTGTCGTCGGCGTAGCCGCCGCTGCGGTTGTCCAGCAGCCGGCCGCCGATGCTGGGCGTGGGCTGCGCCGGGTCGGCGGTGAAGGTGGCGGGGGCGGCGTCCGGGCCGGGGGCGGTGTCGGCGAGCCGGCCGCGGCCGGCGAGGAAGAGGGTGCGGTCGGTGGTGGCCGGGGGCCAGTCGGGCAGCCAGCGCCACTCGCCGGCGCCGGTGACGTGCACGTGCACCGGGGCGGGTCGCCGCCGGGGGCCGGTGCCGGCGAGGTGCTCGCCGAGCCAGTCCAGGGACTCGCGGGTGACGAGGCCGCCGCCCCGGGACAGGGTCTCCACGTGGGTCCAGGGACCCACCGTGAGCGCGACGTCGGCACCGGCACCCCTCAACCTCCGGTACTGGTCGAGGGTCTGGTCGAGGAAGAGGTCCTGCCAGCCGCCGACGAGCAGGACGGGGACCCGGGCGCGGTCCAGGGCGCGGTCGAGCTGGACGGGGGCCCACCAGGGGTCGTCCCGGTCGGGGTGGGCGACCCAGTCCCGGTACCAGCGGCCGCGGCCGGCGAGCAGCCGTTCCCCGGCGTCGCCGAGGGGCAGGGCGTCCAGCGCAGGGCCCAGGCGGCGGGCGGCGGTGGCCTGACGCAGGAGGCCGCGCAGCCGGCCGGGGTCCTCCTGGTGGGCGACCATGTCGCTCCAGCCGAGGAAGTCGTTGACGGTGAAGGCGCCGGTGCCCCAGGTGGCGCGGGAGAAGTCGTGCGGGCCGACCAGGACGACGGAGGCGACCAGCTCCTCGGGCGGGTCGGCGAGCAGGGCCCACTGGGTGAAGCCGAGGTAGGACAGCCCGACAGTGCCGAAGGTGCCGGTGGACCAGGGCTGGGCCAGCAACCAGGCGACGGTGTCGGCGCCGTCGTCGACCTCGCGGAACATGGGCTGGAACTCGTCGCCGGACCCGAACGTGCCGCGGACGCTCTGCAGCACGACCTGGTAGCCGCGGGCGGCGTAGACGGTGGCGAACAGCAGCGAGAACGGCATCGCCCGCCCGTAGGGGCCGCGCACCAGCAGGGTGCCCAGCACGGGCCCGTCGGGGACGTACCGGTCGGCCACCAGCTCGACGCCGTCCCGCATCGGAACCCTCAACCCGCGCTCGACGGTGTAGGTGGAGCTCGCCCGAGGCAGCCCCAGCACCCGCGACGCCACCCGGTCCACAAGCCTCATGTCCGCATCCTGCCTCGCCCGCAGCTCATGCGGCAGGGCCGAGGACCGCACGGACGCGGGCCCGGAACCGCGCCGAGCGGGGCCTGCAGGGTCCCCGAGACGCGGCTCGACCCCCACCCGCCGACGGGTGGGGATCGAGGCACGAGCGCCCCCACCCCGAGGCGGGAGCAGCATCGCTCGTCGCAGGAGGGGAACGGCCGTTGGCCGCGGTGCGATCCGGAGGATCGCGATGAGCTCAGCTCAGTGCGCGGCCTGGTCCCAGCTCTGGCCGACGCCGACGGAGACGTCCAGCGCCACGGACAGCTGGGCCGCGCCGGCCATCTCGGTGCGGACGAGCTCCTCGAGCTGCTCGCGCTCGCCGGGGGCGACCTCGAGCACGAGTTCGTCGTGCACCTGCAGCAGCATCCGGCTGGTCAGGCCGCGCTCGGCGATGCGGCGCTCGACGTTGAGCATGGCGACCTTGATGACGTCGGCGGCCGAGCCCTGGATGGGGGCGTTGAGGGCCATCCGCTCGGCCATGTCGCGGCGCTGCTTGTTGTCGCTGGTGAGGTCGGGCAGGTACCGGCGGCGGCCCATGGTGGTCTGGGTGTAGCCGGTCTGCCGGGCGTCGTCGACGACGGTGTCGAGGTAGTCGCGGATGCCGCCGAAGCGCTCGAAGTAGGCCTGCATCTGCACGCGGGCCTCCTCGGGGGTGATCTTCAGCTGCTGGGACAGGCCGTAGGCGGAGAGGCCGTAGGCCAGGCCGTAGCTCATCGCCTTGATCCGGCGGCGCATCTCGGGGTCGACCTGCTCGATGGGGATGTCGAAGGCGCGGGCGGCGACGAAGGTGTGCAGGTCCTCCCCCGAGGTGAAGGCCTCGATGAGGCCGGCGTCCTCGGAGAGGTGGGCCATGATCCGCATCTCGATCTGGCTGTAGTCGGCGGTCATCAGCGACTCGTAGCCCGCGCCCACGACGAAGGCCTGCCGGATGCGCCGGCCCTCGGCCGACCGGATGGGGATGTTCTGCAGGTTGGGGTCGACCGACGACAGCCGGCCGGTGGCGGCGATGGTCTGCTGGAACGTGGTGTGGATGCGGCCGGCGTCGTCGACCATCGGGATGAGGCCGTCGATGACGGTGCGCAGCCGGGTGACGTCGCGGTGCCGGAGCAGCGCCTCGAGGAAGGGGTGCGGGCTGGTCTCCTGCAGCCAGGCGAGCGCGTCGGCGTCGGTGGTGTAGCCGGTCTTGTTCTTCTTGGTCTTCGGCAGGCCGAGCTGGTCGAACAGGACGGCCTGCAGCTGCTTGGGCGAGCCGAGGTTGATCTCGGTGCCGATGGCCTCGTAGGCGTCGGCGGCGGCCTCGGCGACCTTGCCGGCGAACTCGGACTGCAGGTCGTGCAGCAGGTCGAGGTCGGCGGCGATGCCGCGGGCCTCCATGCGGGCCAGCACCTTGGTCAGCGGCAGCTCGAGGTCGGTGAGCAGCGCGTCGCCGCCCTTCTGGCCGAGCAGCTGCTCGAGGGCGTCGGAGAGGTCGTTGACGGCGACGGCCTTCCGGGCGTCGGCGAGGGCTGCGTCGCGGGCGACGTCGTCCTCGGTGGGGCCCAGGCCGTCGAGCGTGAGCTGCTGCTCGGCGGGGGCGGCGTCGGTGAGCTCGCGGCGCAGGTACCGGACGGAGAGGTCGGCGAGGTCGAAGGACCGCTGGCCGGGCAGGGCCAGGTAGGCGGCCAGCGCGGTGTCGCTGACCTCGCCCTCGAGCTCCCAGCCGCGGGCCCAGACGGCCAGCAGCGGGCCCTTCTCCTCGTGCACGACCTTGCGGGCGGTGGGGTCGGCGAGCCAGGCGGCCAGTGCCTGCTCGTCGGCGGTGTCCAGCGAGGGGCCGAGGTCGACGAAGACGGTGTGGTCGTCGGCGGCGGCCAGCGCGATGCCGGACAGCTCACCGGTGCCGCGGCCCCAGCGGCCGCGGAAGACGACGCCGGTGTGCCCGGCGCGGCCGTGGGTGGACAGCCACCCGCCGAGCTCGCCGGGGGCGACGTCGTCGACGGTGACGTCGAAGCCGCCGTCGACCTCGGGCTCGGCGCTGGACAGGGTGGCGAACAGCCGGTCGCGCAGCACCCGGAACTGCAGGTTGTCGAAGAGGGTGTGCACCTCGTTGCGGTCCCAGGCCTGGACGGCGAGGTCGGTGGGGTGCAGCTCGAGGGCCACGGTGCGGTCGAGCTCGGTGAGCCGCCGGTTCTGCAGCACCGAGGACAGGTGCTCGCGCAGCTTCTCCCCGACCTTGCCCTTGACGGTGTCGACCTGGTCGACGAGGGCGTCGAGCGAGCCGTACTCGCGGACCCACTTGGCGGCGGTCTTCTCCCCCACGCTCGGGATGCCGGGCAGGTTGTCCGACGGGTCGCCGCGCAGCGCCGCGAAGTCGGGGTACTGCACCGGGCTCAGGCCGTACTTCTCCTCGACCGCCTCGGGGGTGAAGCGGGTCAGGTCGGAGACGCCCTTGCGCGGGTAGAGCACGGTGACGTGCTCGTTCACCAGCTGCAGGGCGTCGCGGTCGCCGGTGCAGATCAGCACGTCCATGCCGGACTCGACGGCCTGCACGGTGAGGGTGGCGATGACGTCGTCGGCCTCGTAGCCCTCGGCGGTGAGCACCGGGACGTGCAGCGCCGCCAGCACCTCCTGGATGAGGGAGACCTGGCCGCGGAAGTCGGTGGGGCTCTCGGAGCGGTTGGCCTTGTACTCGGCGTAGATCTCGCTGCGGAAGGTCTTGCGGCCGACGTCGAAGGCCACCGCCAGGTGCGTGGGCGCCTCGTCGCGCAGCACGTTGATGAGCATCGAGGTGAAGCCGTAGACGGCGTTGGTGGGCTGCCCGGTGGTGGTGGAGAAGTTCTCGACGGGCAGCGCGAAGAACGCGCGGTAGGCCAGCGAGTGGCCGTCGAGCAGCAGCAGCCGCGGGCGCTGGCCCGCCGCGGCAGCGGTGGATGGGGAGGCCGTCTCGGACACCGGTGCAGACATCGTGGTCATCGTATGGCGGGGGTACGACAACACCGGGGCCGCTGGTTAGCGTGCGCCCCGTGAGCACCCCCCGCCCCGACTGGGCACCCGCCGACCTGAGCCCGCTCGACGCCAAGCTCGGCATCGAGATCGTCGACTTCGACCCGGACCGGTTGGTGGCCACCATGCCGGTGGCCGGCAACGAGCAGCCCTTCGGCCTGCTCCACGGCGGGGCGACCTGCGCGCTGGCCGAGACGGTGGGCTCCTGGGCGGGGGCGCTGCACGCCGGCCCCGACGGCCAGGTGGTCGGCGTGGAGCTCAACGTCAGCTACCTGCGCGGGGCCACCGGCGGCACGGTGACCGCGGTCTGCACACCCGTGCGGCGGGGGCGGACGCTGGCCACCTTCCTCATCCAGGTCACCGACGACCAGGGCCGCCCGACGGCCAGCGCCCGGCTGACCACCATGGTGCGCAGCCGCTGAGCAGGTCGCCCGGACCCGAGCGGGCCCGGGTCGGACCGGCTGCGCCCGGTCCGGCAGGTCGCAGTTGTGTCACGGGACACGTACGAGGACCCAGGACCGACACACAGGTGGGTTAGGGTCCGCACCCGATCGTCCTGCGGTCACCGGCTGTCCACCGGGCCACCCCCGGCCGGGCACCGGCGTCCGCACTCCCCCCGACGGCCCAGGAGGTCGAGTGACGCACGCACCCCACCGTGCCCATGTGCACGGTGCCCGGACGGGCCCCCCGGGGTCCCCGGACCCACGAGCAGGGGGCCGGCGCGTGCGGGCCCGGTCGGGTGGGCGAGGTCGCCGGGCGTTCGCCCTGACGATGCTCGTCGGCATCCTGGCCGCCGTCTTCGCCGCGCTGCTGCCCGCGGGCATCGCCAGCGCCGAGGGCGAGTCCGTCCGCGGCACCCTGCAGACCAGCCGCTCGGGCCCCATCGCCGGCATCGAGGTCACCGTCACCGACTCCTCCGGTGACGAGGTCGACTCGGTGGAGACCGACGACGACGGGCGGTTCGACATCCCGCTGCCCGACGGCGCGGGCCAGTACACGGTCAGCATCGACGCCGAGTCGCTGCCCGACGGCGTGACGCTGGGCCCCCAGGGCGCCGAGCGCACGGTCACCGTCGACACCGGCCGGCAGCAACCGGTCAACTTCGGCCTGCAGGACGGCTCCAGCGGCGGCGGCGGCAGCACCATCCGCGCCGTGCAGCTGCTGGTCGACGGCCTGCGGTTCGGCCTCATCATCGCCGTCTGCGCGGTCGGCCTGTCGCTGATCTTCGGGACCACCGGGCTCACCAACTTCGCGCACGGCGAGCTGGTCACCATCGGCGCGATCGTCGCCTGGTACGTCAACGTGCAGGGCGGGGTGCCGCTGATCGCGGCCACGCTCATCGCCATGGTGGTCGGCGCCGGGGTGGGTGCGCTCAACGAGCTGGCGCTGTGGCGGCCGCTGCGCCGGCGCGGCACCGGGCTCGTCGCCGCCCTCGTGGTCTCGATCGGCCTGTCGCTGCTGCTGCGCTACGCCATCCAGATCGTCTACGGCGGGTTCTCCAACCCCTACGCCGAGTACCAGTCGCAGCGAGCGGTGGACTACGGCGTCTTCACCCTCACCAACCGGGCGCTGGCGACCATCGTCATCGCCGTCGTGGTCCTGGTGCTGGTCGCCCTCATGCTGCAGCGCACCAAGATCGGCAAGGCCATGCGGGCCGTCTCGGACAACCGCGACCTGGCCGCGTCCTCCGGCATCGACGTCAACCGGGTCATCCTGGTCGTCTGGATGATGGGCGGCGCGCTCGCGGCCCTCGGCGGCGTGCTGCTCGGCCTGTCCGACCAGGTGCAGTGGGACATGGGTTTCCGCCTGCTGCTGCTCATGTTCGCCGGCGTCACCCTCGGTGGCCTGGGCACCGCCTACGGCGCCCTGGTCGGGAGCGTCATCATCGGTGTGTTCGTCCAGATGTCCACCCTGGTCATCCCGGACGACACCAAGTACGTCGGAGGTCTGCTCCTCTTGATCGTCATCCTCGTCATCCGGCCCCAGGGCATCCTGGGCAGCCGGGCCCGGATCGGTTGAGCCGATGAGCGACCTGATCGACGCCCTGCTCATCGGCGTGAAGTCCGGCCTGGGGTTCCAGGCCATCTTCTTCGCGCTGCTGGCCATCGGGATCAACGTCCACTTCGGCTACACCGGCCTGCTCAACTTCGGCCAGATCGCCTTCGCCATGCTGGGCGGGTTCGGCATCGCCATCTCCGTCAGCCAGTGGGGCCTGCCCTTCTGGGTCGGCGTGCTCGTCGGCATCGCCGCGGCGGTCGTCCTGGCCCTGCTGCTGGGCCTGCCCACGCTGCGGCTGCGGGCGGACTACCTGGCGATCGTCACGATCGCCACGGCCGAGGGCCTGCGGCTGCTGTTCCGGTCGGTCTCGGCCACACCGGTCACCAACGGCACCCGCGGCCTGTCGGCGTTCAACCAGAGCTTCATCGCCCTGGCCCCCTGGGACACCCAGACCCGCTACCGGATCCTGGGCACCTCGTGGAGCGGCGGCGAGCTGTGGGTGGCCGTGGTCGGCTGGGTCCTGGTGGCGCTGTCCTGCCTGCTGGTCTGGGCGCTCATGCGCAGCCCCTGGGGCCGCGTGCTCAAGGCCATCCGCGAGGACGAGGACGCCGTCCGCGCGCTGGGCAAGAACGTCTACAACTACAAGATGCAGGCCCTGGTCCTCGGCGCGGTCTTCGGTGCGCTGGGCGGCATGGTCTACGCCGTCGGCACCGGGTCGGCCATCCCCGACCAGTACCAGAACGCGAACACGTTCCTCGCCTACGCCGCCCTCATCCTGGGTGGCGCGGCGCGGGTGCTCGGCCCGGTCGTCGGGTCGATCATCCTGCTGTTCATCCTGCAGTTCGCCGACACCTTCCTGCGGGCACTGATCAGCAACGGCGTCATCCCCGACGCCCTGCTGTCCTCCACCGACGTGGCCCAGATCCGTTTCGTGCTGGTCGGCATCGGGTTGATGCTCCTGCTGGTCTTCCGGCCGCAGGGCATCTTCGGTGACCGACGAGAGGTGATGCTCGATGCCCGCTGACCCGAACACCGGCTCGACCGCCGCGTCCTCGGCCGCTCCCCCGGCCCGGCTGGCGCAGAAGGCGCTGGCCGACCTGCCGTGGGAGGTCGGCGTCGCCAAGCCCGACCCGGCGATGGTCGTGGACAAGGTCACCCGCACCTTCGGTGGCCTCACCGCGGTCTCGGTGGACCACCTGGAGATCCAGCGCGGCGGCATCACCGGCCTGATCGGCCCCAACGGCGCCGGCAAGACCACGCTGTTCAACCTGCTCACCGGGTTCGACCAGCCCAACACCGGCACCTGGACCTTCGACGGCAAGTCGCTGGGCCGGATGTCCCCGCACCAGGTCGCCCGGCTCGGCGTGGTGCGCACCTTCCAGCTGACCAAGGCGCTGTCCCGGCTCACCGTGCTGCAGAACATGCTGCTCGGCGCGCAGGGCCAGTCCGGGGAGTCCTTCCTCAAGGCCCTGGTGCCCGGCACCTGGCGGGCGCAGGAGAAGGCCAACACCGAGAAGGCCATGGACCTGCTGCGGCGGTTCAAGCTCGACGCCAAGAAGGACGACTTCGCCGGCATCCTCTCCGGCGGCCAGCGCAAGCTGCTGGAGATGGCCCGCGCGCTCATGAGCGACCCCAAGGTCGTCATGCTCGACGAGCCGATGGCCGGGGTGAACCCCGCGCTGACCCAGTCGCTGCTCGGGCACGTCAAGGACCTCCGCGAGGAGGGCATGACGGTCGTCTTCGTCGAGCACGACATGGACGTCGTCCGCGACATCAGCGACTGGGTGGTCGTCATGGCCGCCGGCAAGGTCATCGCCGAGGGCCCGCCGGAGTCCATCTCCCAGAACAAGGCCGTGGTCGACGCCTACCTGGGCGCCCACCACGACGCGCCGCTGACCAACGAGGAGGAGGACCGCGTCCTGGCCGAGGCCGAGGCCGCGATCGCCCGCGAGGAGGGTGTCGCCCCCGGCGGCACCACGCCCGAGACCATCTCCAGCGAGAAGGACAAGCCATGAGCGACCCGTTGTTCGAGGTCGACGAGTCCGGCGAGGACCTGACCCGCGCCGACACCGCGACGACCGGCGAGCTGTCGCCGGCCGAGAAGGCCGCCACCCGCGAGGAGCACCTCAAGCTCGCCGAGGGTGCGCTGGTGCGCGCCGACGACCTGGTCGCCGGCTACGTACCCGGGGTCAACATCCTGCGGGGCTGTGACTTCTACCTGCAGGACGGCGAGCTGGTGGGCATCATCGGCCCCAACGGCGCCGGGAAGTCCACGCTGCTCAAGACCCTGTTCGGGCTCATCCCCGTGCGGTCGGGCGCGGTGACCCTGCGCGGGGAGGACATCACCTCGGCCCCGGCGCACAAGCTGGTGCAGCTGGGCGTGGGCTACGTGCCGCAGAACAACAACGTGTTCCCCTCGCTCACCATCGCGGAGAACATGCAGATGGGCGTCTACCTGCGGCCCAAGACGTTCAAGGAGCGCTTCGACTACGTCATCGACCTGTTCCCGCTGCTCGGCGAGCGGCGCAACGGCAAGGCCGGGGCGCTGTCGGGCGGTGAGCGCCAGATGGTGGCCATGGGCCGGGCGCTGATGATGGACCCGTCGGTGCTGCTGCTCGACGAGCCCTCGGCCGGTCTGTCGCCGGCCTACCAGGACGAGGTGTTCATCCGCTGCCGGCGGATCAACGCCACCGGGGTCTCGATCATCATGGTCGAGCAGAACGCCCGGCGGTGCCTGCAGATCTGCGACCGCGGCTACGTCCTCGACCAGGGCCGCAACGCCTACACCGACAAGGGCAAGGCGCTGATGAACGACCCCAAGGTCGTCGAGCTCTACCTGGGCACCCTCGCCAAGGCCCAGTGAGGGACCACGTCGCCCCCCGACGCACGCTCCGCGCGCGCCGGGACCCCGCGACGTAGCCGTTCCACCCGGTGCCGGTCGTCCCCACGCGGGACGGCCGGCACCGTGCTGTCATGGGCCGTGCCCCCCGGCCCCACCCCCCGACCCCACCCGGTGACCCGGGAGCAGCTGCTGGCCCGCTACCGGGAGCTGGTGCTGCACCGGCTGCCCGCCCGCGCCCGCGCCGAGGGCTGGGTGGTCACCGCCGACCACTGCTTCGGCCGCGTCGTGCTCGACCACGCCGTCGGTGGCCGTTGGTACGACGTGCTGGACCGCCGCCGCTCCCCCGCCTTCGCCCAGCTGGACGACGACCGGCTGGCCGCCGCCGTCGCCCTCGCCGAGCGCATCGACGCCGAGGGCGACCCGCTGCTGCGCGCGCTGGACGCGCAGAGCCTCACCTGGCGCGGCAAGCCGGCCAAGGACGGCCGGTGACCGCGCTCGCCGTCGCCCACCTGGTCCTGGTCGCCGCCTACGCGGGGTTCCAGTGGACCGTCCGGGTCGTGGTGTACCCGCAGATGGCCCGCGTCGGGGACGGGTTCGCCGAGTACGAGCGGGCCCACCAACAGCGGATCAGCCGGGTGGTGGGGCCACTGTTCGCCGGGCAGGGCGTCACCACCTGCTGGCTGCTCGTGCTGGCTCTCCGCGGGTCCGCCCCCGCCGTCCCCGTGCTGGCCGGCGCGGTGTGCCTGGCCGTCGTGCTGGGGGCGACCTGGCTGGGCGCGGTGCCCCAGCACCGGGTGCTGGACCGCGGCTGGGACGCCGGGGCGCACCGGCGGCTGCTGCGGGTGGACTCCGTGCGGGTCGCCGCCGCCACGGCCGGGCTGGCCGCCGGGGTGTGGCTGGTCCTGGGCTGAACGCAGAACGGCCCGGCTCCCTCGCGGGGGCCGGGCCGTTCCGTGTGCTGTCGGCTAGATCAGCGCTGCATCGGTCTCAGCGCTCAGCGCTGGATCGGTCTCAGCGCTCAGCGCTGGGGGCCGATGCCCTGGGCGTTGAGCGCCTGGATGATCCGCGAGGACTCCTCGAAGCCGATCACCACGATGGCGTCGGGGTTGAAGTCCACCATCCGCTGCACCTCGGAGTCGAAGTTGGCGGCCTGCGGGTCGTAGGTGATCGACTGGATGCTGTCCTCGGACAGACCGTCGCTCACCAGGTTGTTCAGGGTGTTCTCGGCCAGGCCGGTGCCGTACGGGTCGTTGATCGCGAGGATCCCGACCGTGTTGTTGCCGTCGGCGCCGATCAGGTCGGCCAGCGCACGGGCCTGCAGCGTGTCCGGGGGCGCGGTGCGGAAGTACAGCCCCTGGTCGTTGTAGGTGGTGAACTGGTCGGAGGTGTTCGCCGGGGAGAACTCCAGGACACCGGCGCCGGTGATGGCGTCGATGACGGTGAGGCTCACGCCCGAGGACGCCGCACCGATGATCGCGTTGACGCCCGACTGCAGCAGGCGGTCCACGGTCTGGGTGGCGGTGTCGGTCGAGGCGTCACCGGAGTCACCCTCGACGAGGGCCACGTCGGTGCCGAAGACGCCACCGGCGGCGTTGATGTCGTTGATCGCCAGCTGGACGCCGGCGACCTCCGGCGGGCCGAGGAAGGCCAGGTTGCCGGTCAGCGGCAGCAGGGTGCCGATGGTCAGCGTCTGGCCGGTGGTGCCGGGAGCGGCGTAGGCCGGGCCTTCGTCGGTGGTGGCGTTGGCCTCGTCACCGGCGAGCACGAACTCGGTCAGGCTGTCGTCGAGCTGGTTGTCCTCGCCGAACTGCAGCAGGCCGAAGGACGCCTCGGCCGGCTCACCGGCGTCGGTGAAGCTCAGCGGACCGGTGATGCCGTCGTAGTCGACGTTCCCGCCGGCGTTGATGATGTCCAGGCAGGCCTGGAAGTCCGAGCACTTGTCGCCGCCGACGGTCATGCCGTTGACGTAGGGCCCGAACACGGTGGCCTGGTTGCTGCCCGCGGCCTGCGCCGCCAGCGCGGTGATGATGACCGCGTCGTAGGACTCACCGGCGTAGTTGTAGTCCTGCAGCTCCGGGTCGACCTCGAGCAGCCGGTCGGTGAAGTCCGACCCCAGCTCGGTGAGGGGCGTGGTGCCCTTCATGCCGGCCAGGGCGCCCTCCTCGGTGAAGTCCTCACCCAGGGCGTTGCCCATGTTGCCGTCGGTGCCGTAGACGTTGACCTGCTTGCTGCCGCCGTCCCCGCCGCCGGTGGCCGCGGCGTCGTCGCTGTCGCTGCCGCCGCCACAGGCGGTCGCAGCGAGCAGGACGGCACCGGACACGGCGACGGCGCGGGCGAAGGTGCCAGTGCGCATCAAGTGACTCCCAGTGTGGTGGTTCATCGCTCCGCCGGGCCGATCCGGGCGCCGTAGCACCCCGACCTGTCCGGTCAGTGGCAGGAACCTAACCGTCAACCGGGACCGGATCGGCCCTTCGGTCCGCACCGTGATCCGCTTGTGACCTCAGCAACGTCCCCGACGCACAGGCGACACACCCACCCCAGCCGGGACGACCCGGGCGGGACCGGGCCGGACCGGGTCAGGAGGTCGCGGCCTCCGCCGGGCCGGCCTCGCCGGCGAGCACCAGCTGCGCCACGGCCTTCATCGACGTCCGCTCGTTCATCGCGGTGCGCTGGATCCAGCGGAAGGCCTCGGCCTCGGTGATGCCGCGGTCGGCCATCAGCTTGCCCTTGGCCTGCTCGACGACCTTGCGCGCCTCCAGCCGCTCCTTGAGGTCGCCGACCTCGGCGTCCAGCGCGGCCATCTCCTGGAAGCGGCCGACGGCCACCTCGATGGCGGGCACCAGGTCGGCCTTGGAGAACGGCTTGACCAGGTAGGCCATGGCGCCGGCGTCGCGGGCCCGCTCGACCAGCTCGCGCTGGGAGAAGGCGGTCAGCACGATCACCGGCGCGATGCGCGCGGCGGCGATCTGCTCGGCGGCGCTCAGCCCGTCGAGGACGGGCATCTGCACGTCCAGGACGACCAGGTCGGGGCGGAGCTCGCGGGCGGAGTCGACCGCGGCCTGGCCGTCGCCGACCTCGCCGACGACGACGTACCCCTCCTCCTCGAGCATCTCCTTGAGGTCGAGGCGGATGAGGGCCTCGTCCTCGGCGATGAGGACCCGGGTCGGCTGCGTGCTCACGTGGCTCACCCTATCGATGCCGGCCGTCCACCGCGCCGTACTCTCCGCCACGGGCCCCCGTACCCCAACTGGCAGAGGGAGCGGATTCAAAACCCGCACAGTGTCCGTTCGAATCGGACCGGGGGCACAGGACGGCACCGGGCGCGCACCGCCTAGGTTCAGTCCCGTGACGGGACACATGACCCCTGAGGAGTTCCGGCGGTTCGGCCACCAGGTCGTCGACTGGGCGGCCGACCACATGGCCCGGGTGGAGTCGCTGCCCGTGCGGTCGCAGGTGTCGCCCGGCGACGTCCGTGCCGCCCTCCCCGCGTCGCCCCCCGAGCAGGGCGAGGGCATCGACGCCGTCCTGGCCGACCTGGAGCGGGTCGTGGTCCCCGGGCTGACGCACTGGCAGCACCCCGGCTTCTACGGGTACTTCCCGGCCAACACCTCCGGGCCCTCGGTGCTCGGCGACCTGGTCAGCTCGGTGCTCGGCGTGCAGGGCATGTCCTGGATCACCAGCCCGGCCTGCACCGAGCTCGAGCAGCACGTCATGGACTGGTTCGTCGAGCTGCTCGGCCTGCCGGAGGCCTTTACCCACGGCAGCACCGGCGGCGGCGTCGTGCAGGACTCCAGCTCCGGGGCCAACCTGGTCGCCCTGCTCGCCGCGCTGCACCGGGCCACCGGCGGGCGCACCGTGCGCAGCGGGGTCGAGCCCGGCGCGATGACCGTCTACGTCTCGGCGCAGACGCACTCCAGCATGGAGAAGGCCGCCCGCATCGCCGGCCTGGGCACTGACGCCGTCCGGGTCGTGCCGGTGGACGGCGACCTGGCCATGCGCCCCGAGGAGCTCGCCCGCCGGCTGGACTCCGACGTCGCCCGCGGGTTCACCCCCGTGCTGGTCTGCGCCACGGTGGGGACGACGTCCACCGGCGCGTTCGACCCGCTGGCCGCCCTGGGCCCGATCTGCCGCGACCGCGGCGTGTGGCTGCACGTGGACGCCGCCTGGGCCGGGGTCGCCGCGGTGGCCCCGGAGCTGCGGCACCTGCAGGACGGCGTGGAGTGGGCCGACAGCTACACCACCGACGCGCACAAGTGGCTGCTCACCGGGTTCGACGCCACCCTCTTCTTCACCGCCGACCGGGCCGCGCTGACCGGCGCGCTGGCGATCCTGCCCGAGTACCTGCGCAACCCGGCCACCGACAGCGGCGCGGTGGTGGACTACCGCGACTGGCAGATCGAGCTCGGCCGCCGCTTCCGGGCGCTGAAGCTGTGGACCGTGCTGCGCTGGTACGGGGCCGAGGGCCTGCGCGAGCACGTGCGCGCCCACGTCGCGCTGGCCCAGGAGCTGGCCGGCTGGGTCGGCGCCGACGACCGGTTCGACGTCGTCGCGCCGCACCCGCTGTCGCTGGTCTGCCTCAAGCCCCGCTGGGCCCGCGGGGTGGACGCCGACGTCGCCACCATGACCCTGCTGGAGCGCCTCGTCGACGGCGGCGAGGTCTTCCTGACCCACACCACCGTGTCCGGCGAGGTGGTGCTGCGGGTCGCGATCGGCGCACCGGCCACCCAGCGCCGGCACGTGGAGCGGCTGTGGGCCCTGCTGCGGGAGAACCACGACTGGCTGGCCGCGGACTTCGCCGAGGCCGCGGCCGAGGCCGAGCGCACCGCCACCGCCGAGCGCGAGGAGCGCACCCGGGCCGCGGAGGCCGAGCGCGCGGCGGCGCAGGAGCCCCAGCCGGTGGAGCTGCAGACCGTGCCCGAGGTGGACCCCGCCGCCGAGCAGCCGACCGGGGAGCCCACCGAGGAGGGCTCAGCCCTTCAGTGACCGGATGAGGCCCTCCTGGGCCACGGTCGCGACGTGGGTGCCGTCCTGGGCCCAGATCTGGCCCAGGCACATGGCACGCCCGGCCACCGCGGCCGGGCTGTCGGTCTCGTAGAGGAACCAGTCGTCGGCGCGCACCGGGCGGTGGAACCACACCGCGTGGTCCAGGCTGGCACCCACGGTCTCCCCGCCCCAGCCGCCGCCGACCCGCGCGAGCCCGGCCGACAGCAGCGTGAGGTCGGAGACGAAGGTCAGCGCCGCGGCGTGCACGCCCTCGTCGTCGGGCAGCCGGCCGGTCACCCGGAACCAGCCGCGGCTCTGGGTGTGCGGCGCCACCTTCGGGGTGGGGTCGAAGGGGTCCTCGAGGTAGCGCTGCTCCACCGCGACGGCCAGCGCCCGCGCACCGGTGGCCCGGCCGGGGTGGGCCGCGGCGACCTCGTCGATGCCGGGCAGCCCCTCGGGGCCGGGCACCTCCGGCATCGCCAGCGAGTGCTCGACCACCGCCCGCTCGCCGGCGGTGAAGTCGGCGGTCAGGGCGAAGATGGCGACGTCCTCGCCCTTGCGGGTCTGCTTGGCCAGCACGCGGCGGGTGCTGAAGGTGCGGCCCTCGCGGATCCGGTCGACCTCGAAGCGGATCTCGGTGTGCGGGTCGCCCGGGCGCAGGAAGTAGGAGTGCAGGGAGTGCACCCCGCGGCCCGCCGGCACGGTGCGGGTGGCGGCGGTCAGCGACTGCGCGGCCACCTGGCCGCCGAAGATGCGCTGCAGCGGCGTCTCCGGCGTCCAGCCGACGAACAGGTCGGGCTCGCGCTGCTCGAGGGACAGGACCTCGAGCAGCGCCGCCGCGTGCGAGTCGGTCAAGCGTGCGTGCCGATCTCGTGCACCCGGATCAGGTTGGTCGAGCCCTGCACGTTGGGCGGCGAGCCGGCGACGACGACCACCCGGTCGCCCTCCTTGAGCCGGCCGATGGACAGCAGCGAGAAGTCGACCTGGCCGACCATGTCGTCGGTGTGCCCGACCTGGGGCACGAGGAACGTCTCCACGCCCCAGGACAGCGCCATCCGGCTGCGCACCCGGGGGTCGGTGGTGAAGGCCAGGATGGGCAGCCGGGTGTGCAGCGCGGCCAGCCGGCGCACCGTGTCCCCGGTCATGGTGAACGCGGCCAGCGCGTTCACGTCCAGGGCCTCGCCCACCTCGCGGGCGGCCCGCACGATCGCGCCCGAGCGGGACCGGGAGGGCCGCGTGAGCTCGGGCACCCGCACGGCGTCGGTCTCGACGGCGTCGATGATCCGCTCCATGGTGCGCACCGCGGCGATGGGGAACTTCCCGACCGAGGTCTCCCCCGACAGCATGACCGCGTCGGCGCCGTCGAGGACGGCGTTGGCGACGTCGGAGGCCTCGGCGCGGGTGGGCCGCGAGGAGGTGATCATCGACTCCAGCATCTGGGTGGCGACGATGACCGGCTTGTTGCGCTCGCGGGCGGCCTGCACGGCGCGCTTCTGCACCAGCGGCACCTGCTCGAGCGGGAGCTCCACGCCCAGGTCGCCGCGGGCGACCATGATGCCGTCGAAGGCCTCGACGATGGCCTCGAGGTTCTCCACCGCCTCGGGCTTCTCCAGCTTGGCGATGACCGGGACCTCGACGTCCTCCTGGCGCATGATCTCGCGCACCAGCTCGACGTCCTCGGCGCGGCGCACGAAGGACAGCGCGACGAAGTCCACCGACAGGCTCAGCGCGAACCGCAGGTCGGCGGCGTCCTTCTCGCTCAGCGCCGGGACGCTGACGGCGACGCCGGGCAGCGACAGGCCCTTGTTGTTGCTGACCGTGCCGCCCTCGAGGACCAGGCACCACACGTCGGGGCCGTCGACCTCGACGCAGGTCAGCGCCAGGTTGCCGTCGTCGACGAGCAGCCGGTCGCCGACGCGGACGTCGTTGGCCAGGTTCTTGTAGGTGGTGCCGACCCGCTCGGCGGTGCCCTCGACGTCCTCGACGGTGATGCAGACCCGCGAGCCGGTCTCCCAGGTCACCGGGCCGTCCTTGAAGCGGCCGAGGCGGATCTTGGGGCCCTGCAGGTCGGCGAGGACGGCGACGGCGTGCCCGACCTTGTCGGAGGCCTGCCGGACCAGGTGGTAGTTGCGCTCGTGGTCGGCGTGCTCGCCGTGGCTGAAGTTCAGCCGGGCGACGTCCATCCCGGACTCGACGAGGGCGGTGATCTGCTCGGCGGACCCGACCGCGGGTCCCAGCGTGCAGACGATCTTGGCGCGACGGCTCATGCCCACCACGCTAGTGCAGACGGCGACACCCCCGGGACGCCGGGCGACCGGGTCCAGGGGGTGTCGCGGGAGACGTCTCGGACGTCTACGTGCAGGTCAGCGCAGTGCGACGGCCGTCGGGGTGATCGGCCGGGGCAGCAACGACGAGCCGGTCAGCCAGGTGTCGACGGCGCCGGCGGCGGCGCGGCCCTCGGCGATCGCCCAGACGATGAGCGACTGACCGCGACCCATGTCACCGGCGACGAACACGCCCGGGACGGTGGACATGAACTCCGCGTCGCGGACCACGTTGCCGCGGCCGTCGACCTCGACGCCGAGGCCCTCGACGAGGCCCTCCTTCTGCGCGCCGGTGAAGCCCATGGCCAGGAAGACCAGGTCGGCGGGGAGCTCGCGCTCGGTGCCCTCGACCTTGGTGAACTTCCCGTCGACCATCTCGACGTCGTGCACGAGCACGGCCTTGACGTGGCCCTGGCCGTCGTCGACGAACCGCTCGGTGTTGACCGCGTAGACCCGGTCACCGCCCTCCTCGTGCGCCGAGGACACCCGCATGATCATCGGGTAGGTCGGCCAGGGGTTCTTCGCCCCCCGCGAGGTCGGCGGCTCGGGCATGATCTCCAGCTGCGCGACCGAGGCCGCGCCCTGCCGGTGCGAGGTGCCCAGGCAGTCCGCGCCGGTGTCGCCGCCGCCGATGATCACCACGTGCTTGCCGGCGGCGTTGATCGGCGGGTCGTCGAGCTGGCCCAGGCCCTGCCGGTTGCCGTAGGGCAGGAACTCCATCGCCAGGTGGATGCCGGCCAGTTCCCGGCCCGGGGCGGGCAGGTCGCGGCCGATGGTCGCGCCGCCGGCGAGGACGACGGCGTCGAAGTCCTCGCGCAGCTGCTCGACCGACAGGTCCGACCCGGGCGCCCCGACCTCGACACCGGTGACGAACCGGGTGCCCTCGGCGCGCATCTGGTCCAGCCGCCGGTCCAGGTGGCGCTTCTCCATCTTGAACTCGGGGATGCCGTAGCGCATCAGCCCGCCGATGGCGTCGGCCCGCTCGTAGACGGTGACCTCGTGCCCGGCGCGGGTCAGCTGCTGGGCGGCGGCCAGCCCGGCGGGGCCGGAGCCGACCACGGCGACCTTCTTGCCCGACAGCTCCGCCGGCGGCTGCGGGGTGACCCAGCCCTCGGCGAAGGCGCGGTCGATGATCTCGACCTCGACCTGCTTGATGGTCACCGGCGCCTCGGTGAGGTTCAGGACGCAGGACCCCTCGCAGGGCGCCGGGCACAACCGCCCGGTGAACTCCGGGAAGTTGTTCGTGGCGTGCAGCCGCTCGATGGCCTCGCGCCAGTCGTCCCGGCGCACCAGGTCGTTCCACTCGGGGATGAGGTTCCCCAGCGGGCAGCCGTGGTGGCAGAACGGGATGCCGCAGTCCATGCAGCGCGCGGCCTGCGTGCGCAGGGCCGCGGTGGAGAAGGCCTCCTCGCCGCCGTTCTGGCGCTCGAGGTAGACCTCCTTCCAGTCGCGGATGCGGACGTCGACCGGACGCCGCGGCGGGGTGGCCCGCTCGTACTTCAGGAACCCGGTGCTGTCAGCCACGTGCCGCCTCCATCACAGCTCGATCCACGTCGTACCCGGCGGCCTCGGCGGCCCGGCGGGCCTCCAGGGCGCGGCGGTAGTCCCGCGGCATGATCACGCTGAACCGCTCGGACCAGCGGCCCCAGTCGGCCAGCAGCGAGGCGGCCACGGTCGAGCCGGTCTCCTCGCGGTAGCGGGTGAGCACCTCGCGCAGCCACTGCGAGTCCTCACCCGAGAGCGCCTCGACGTCGACCATCTCGCCGTTGACCCGGTGGGTGGCCAGGTCCAGCACGTAGGCGATGCCGCCGCTCATGCCCGCGGCGACGTTGCGCCCGGTCTCGCCGAGGATGACTGCCCGGCCGCCGGTCATGTACTCGCAGGCGTGGTCGCCCACACCCTCCACGACGGCCAGCGCGCCGGAGTTGCGCACGCAGAACCGCTCGCCGACCCGGCCGCGCAGGAAGATCTCCCCGCCCGTGGCCCCGTAGCCGATGACGTTGCCGGCGATGACGGCGTCCTCGGCGGCGAAGCTGGCCGCGGGGTCGGGACGGACGACGATCCGCCCGCCGGACAGGCCCTTGCCGACGTAGTCGTTGGCGTCGCCGAGCAGGCGCAGGGTGATCCCGCGCGGCACGAAGGCGCCGAAGGACTGCCCGGCCGACCCCTCGAAGGTGAGGTCGATGGTGCCCTCGGGCAGACCCTGGCCGCCGTAGCGGCGGGTGACCATCGCGCCCAGCATCGTGCCGACGGTGCGGTTGACGTTGCGCACCGGCAGCTGCAGGCTCACCGGCCGCGCGTCGAGCAGCGCGCCCTCGCACAGCTGGATGAGCGTCTGGTCCAGCGCGACGTCCAGGCCGTGGTCCTGGCCGCGCACCCGGCGGCGCGGGGCGCCCTCGGGCAGCTCGGGCAGGGCCAGCACCGGCGCGAGGTCCAGCCCGGCGGCCTTCCAGTGGTCGACCGCGGCGCGGGTCTCGAGGACCTCGACCTGGCCGACGGCCTCCTCGATCGAGCGGAAGCCCAGCTGCGCGAGCAGCTCGCGCACCTGCTCGGCCAGGAACTCGAAGAAGGTGACGACGAACTCCGGCTGCCCGGTGAACCGCTTGCGCAGCTCCGGGTTCTGGGTCGCGACGCCGACGGGGCAGGTGTCCAGGTGGCAGACGCGCATCATCACGCAGCCGCTGACCACCAGGGGCGCGGTGGCGAAGCCGAACTCCTCACCGCCCAGCAGCGCGGCGATGACGACGTCCCGGCCGGTCTTCATCTGGCCGTCGACCTGCACGGTGATGCGGTCGCGCAGCCCGTTGACCAGCAGGGTCTGCTGGGTCTCGGCCAGCCCCAGCTCCCACGGGGAGCCGGCGTGCTTGAGCGAGGTCAGCGGCGCGGCACCGGTGCCGCCGTCGTGCCCGGAGATCAGGACGACGTCGGCGTGCGCCTTGGAGACACCCGCCGCGACCGTGCCCACGCCGACCTCGGACACCAGCTTGACGTGGACGCGCGCCTCGTCGTTGGCGTTCTTGAGGTCGTGGATGAGCTGCTTGAGGTCCTCGATCGAGTAGATGTCGTGGTGCGGCGGCGGGGAGATCAGGCCGACGCCGGGGGTGGAGTGCCGGGTCCGGGCCACCCACGGGTAGACCTTGGACCCGGGCAGCTGGCCGCCCTCGCCGGGCTTGGCGCCCTGGGCCATCTTGATCTGGATGTCGTCGGCGTTGACCAGGTACTCGCTGGTCACGCCGAACCGGCCGCTGGCCACCTGCTTGATCGCCGAGCGGCGCAGGTCGCCGTTCTCGTCGGGGGTGAAGCGGTCGGGGTCCTCGCCGCCCTCGCCGGTGTTGGACTTGCCGCCGAGGCGGTTCATCGCGATGGCGAGGGTCTGGTGCGCCTCCTGGGAGATGGAGCCGTAGCTCATCGCCCCGGTGGAGAACCGCTTGACGATCTCGCTGGCCGGCTCGACCTCCTCGAGCGGCACCGGCGGGCGGACGCCGTCCTTGAAGGTGAACAGGCCGCGCAGCGTGGAGGCGTCGCGGGAGAGCTGGTCGACCGCGTCGGTGTACTTCTGGAAGACGTCGTACTGCCGCGAGCGGGTGGCGTGCTGCAGCAGGAACACCGTCTCGGGGTTGAACAGGTGGATCTCGCCCTCGCGGCGCCACTGGTACTCACCGCCCACGGTGAGCTTGCGGTGCGCGACCTCGGTCGGGTTGGTCGGGTAGGCGCGGCGGTGGCGCATGGCCACCTCCTCGGCCAGCACGTCCAGACCGACGCCGCCCAGGGTCGACGACGTCCCGGTGAAGTACTTCTCCACGACGTCGTGCGAGAGGCCGACGGCCTCGAAGATCTGCGCCATCGTGTACGAGCCGACGGTGCTGATGCCCATCTTGCTCATGACCTTCAGGACGCCCTTGCCCATGGCCTTGACCACGTTGCGCACGGCCTGGGCCGGCTGCACGCCGGTGAGCAGGCCGTCGCGGATGAGGTCCTCGACGCTCTCGAAGGCCAGGTAGGGGTTGACCGCGGCCGCGCCGTAGCCCAGCAGCAGCGCGACGTGGTGCACCTCGCGGCAGTCGCCGGACTCCACGACCAGGCCGACCTCCATCCGGGTGCGCTCGCGCACCAGGTGGTGGTGGACCGCCGCGGTCATCAGCAGCGACGGGATGGGGGCGCGCTTCTCGTCGCAGTCGCGGTCGGAGAGCACGATGACCCGGGCGCCGGCCGCGATGGCCTTGCTGACCTTGGTCTGCAGGTCCGCGATCGCCTGCTCCAGGGCCGCGCCGCCGCCGTCGACGTCGAAGTGGCCGGTGATCCGGACGGCGGCGAAGCCGGGCAGGTCGCCGTCGTCGTCGATGTGCAGGATCTTGGCCAGCTCGTCGTTGTCGATGACCGGGAAGGGCAGCACGACCTGCCGGCAGGACGCCGGGGTGGGCTGCAGCAGGTTCTGCTCCGGGCCGAAGGTGCGGCCCAGGCTGGTGACCAGCTCCTCGCGGATGGCGTCCAGCGGCGGGTTGGTGACCTGGGCGAACAGCTGGCCGAAGTAGTCGTAGAGCAGCCGGGAGCGGTCCGACAGCGCCGCGACCGGGGTGTCGGTGCCCATGGAGCCGATCGGCTCGGCGCCGCTGGCGGCCATCGGCTGCAGCAGCACCCGCAGCTGCTCCTCGGTGTAGCCGAACAGCAGCTGGCGGCGGACCACGGACTCGTGGCTGGGCCGGGAGCGGCGGCGCTCGGGCAGCGAGGGCAGGTGGATCAGCCCGGCGTGCAGCCAGTCGTCGTAGGGGTGCTCGGCGGCCAGGGCGCCCTTGACCTCGTCGTCGGGGACCAGCCGGCCCTGCGAGGTGTCCAGCAGGAACATCCGGCCGGGCTTGAGGCGGCCCTTGGCCACGACGTCGGCGGCGGGGATGTCCAGCACGCCGACCTCGGAGGCGAGCACGACCACGTCGTCCTTGGTCCGCCACCAGCGCCCGGGGCGCAGGCCGTTGCGGTCCAGGACGGCGCCGATCAGGGTGCCGTCGGTGAAGCAGACGCAGGCCGGCCCGTCCCAGGGCTCCATGACCGCGGAGTGGAAGCGGTAGAACGCGCGGCGGGCGGCGTCCATCTCGGCGTGGTTCTCCCACGCCTCGGGGATCATCATCAGCACCGCGTGCGGCAGCGAGCGGCCCGACAGGTGCAGCAGCTCGAGCACCTCGTCGAAGGTCGCCGAGTCGCTGAAGTCGGCGGCGGTGACGGGGAAGATCCGCTCCAGGCCGAGCTCGGTGGCCGGGCCGGCCGGGCCGTCGAACAGGTCGGTGGCGAGCTTGGCCTCGCGGGCCCGCATGCGGTTGCGGTTGCCCTTGATGGTGTTGATCTCGCCGTTGTGCGCGATGGCCCGGAACGGGTGGGCCAGCGGCCAGCTCGGGAAGGTGTTGGTGGAGAACCGGCTGTGCACCAGCGCGATCGCCGAGCTGTAGCGCTCGTCGGTCAGGTCGGGGAAGAACGCGGGCAGCTGGTCGGTGGTCAGCATGCCCTTGTAGGTGATGGTGCGGGAGGACAGCGAGGCGAAGTACAGCGAGCTGCCCGCCTCCTCGGCGGCGCGCTCGGCGCGCTTGCGCAGCACGAAGGAGCGCCGCTCCAGCCGGGTGACGCCGTGGGGGGCCTGCCGGCCGCCGAAGGCGGTCTCGTCGGCGCGGGCGGCCGTGGCCTCGGCGACGAAGACCTGGGCGAAGTGCGGCATGACCGCCAGCGCGGTGGGGCCGATGTCGGCGCCCTCGGGGTCCACGGGCAGCTCGCGCCAGCCCAGGACGACCAGGCCCTCCTCGGCGGCGATGCGGGCGACGTCGGCGACCCGGTCGGCGCGCTGGGCCTCGTCGCGGGGCAGGAAGGCGACGCCGACGGCGTACTCCCCCAGCGGCGGCAGGTCGAAGTCGGTGACCGCGCGCAGCAGCACGTCGGGAACCTGGGTCAGGATGCCCGCGCCGTCGCCGGAGTTGGGCTCGGAGCCCGCGGCGCCGCGGTGGTCGAGGTTGTGCAGCGCCGTGAGGCCCATCGACACGATCGAGCGGCTGCGGCGGCCCTGGGCGTCGGCGACGAAGGCGACACCGCAGGCGTCGTGCTCGTTGGCCGGGTCGTACAGGCCGCTGGCGGCGGGCACGGCGGAGAACGGCACGCGGGTGGCGGGCGCGGCTGCCGGGGTGGGCACTGAGGAGGTGGACATGTCACTCCCGTCGACGGCGGGTCCTCCGACGTCCGGTGGCCGGATCGTCGTCGGGGGCCCGGGTGGGCCCGGCCGGGTGGTCAGGGGCGGGCAGGGGACTGGCTCACCGCGTGGTTCGGTGGGTCGACGACTGGGCTGGGGTGGCCGGACCGCCGGGGTGCCGCGCGGCCCGGGGGCCGCTCGGGGGCTGTCGTGGCGCGGGGCGTCACTGGCCCGGTTCCGACGTTCGTCGGCCACCCGGGATCGCCGGGTGGCTGCGCGCCGAGAGTACACAGAACCGACACCCCGGCGACATGCTCGTCCGGTGAGGCGAACGTCTCCCTCAGGGGTCGGTGCGGGTCTCCCGGGCCGGCGACCCGTCCGCCTCGTCGGAAACGACGTTGTCGCTGGTCCGGCCCGTGTTGGCGGCGGCGTCGCGGTCGGTCGAGGCCGCTGCGCCGGCGCCCCGGGTGAGGTGCTCGCGGGGGCGGCCCCGCTGCAGCACCAGGTAGGCCACGGCGGCCAGCCCGACGACGACGGCGGTGAACACGTTGAGCCGCAGCCCGAGGAACTGCTCGGCGGTGTCGATGCGCAGCATCTCGATCCAGCCGCGGCCCAGGCAGTACAGCGCCACGTAGAGGGCGAAGGCCCGTCCGTGGGAGAGCTGGAACCGGCGGTCGGCCCAGACCACCACGGCCGCGGCGGCGAGGTTCCACAGCAGCTCGTAGAGGAACGTGGGCTGGAAGGTGGCGAACTGCTCGAAGCCGGCCGGGCGGAACCGGGGGGCGATCTCCAGGCCCCACGGCAGGTCGGTGGGCCGGCCGAAGAGCTCCTGGTTGAACCAGTTGCCCAGCCGGCCGACCGCCTGGGCGACGAGCAGCCCGGGCGCGAGGGCGTCGGCGAACACCGGCAGCGGGATGCCGCGGCGCCGGCAGGCGATCCAGGCGCCCACCCCGCCCAGGGCGACGGCGCCCCAGATGCCCAGGCCGCCCTCCCAGATGTAGAGCGCCCGCACCGGGTCGCCGTCCGCGCCCCAGTAGGGCTCGGGCGTGGTGACGACGTGGTAGAGCCGGCCGCCGACGATGCCGAAGGGCACCGCCCACACGGCGATGTCGAGCACGTCGCCGGGGGCGCCGCCGCGGGCGACGAACCGCTTCTCGGCGATCCAGGCGGCCAGCACGATGCCGGCGATGATGCACAGCGCGTAGGCCCGCAGCGGGAACGGGCCGAGGTGCCACACCCCCTGCGCGGGGCTGGGGATCGAGGCGAGCAGGTCGGCGGTCACCGGCGCCGGACCCCGGCCGCGAGGTCCTCGGACAGCCGGCGCACGCCCTCGGCGCCGTGGCCGTCGAGCAGCTGGCGGACGTAGGCCGAGCCCACGATGACGCCGTCGGCGAAGGCGGCGACCTCGGCGGCCTGGTCGCCGTCGCTCACGCCCAGGCCCACGCAGACCGGGACGTCGGAGCCCACCCCGCGGGTGCGGTCGACCAGCACCTGCGCGGTGTCCCCGACCGTGGCCCGGGTGCCGGTGACGCCCATGGTGGAGGCGGCGTAGACGAAGCCGCGGCACGCCTGCACGGTGGCGGCCAGCCGGGTGTCGGTCGAGGACGGCGCGACCAGGAAGACCCGGTCCAGGCCGGCGGCGTCGCTGGCGCTGATCCACTCGCCGGCCTCGTCGGGGATGAGGTCGGGGGTGATGGCCCCCGCTCCCCCGGCGGCGGCCAGGTCGGTGGCGAACCGCTCGACGCCGTAGCGCTCGATGGGGTTCCAGTAGCTCATCACCACCGGGACGGCGCCGGCGTCGGCGACCGCGGCGACCGCGGCGAGCACGTCGGCCATGCCGGTGCCGGCGCGCACGGCGACGTCGACGGCCTCCTGGATGGTGGGGCCGTCCATGCCGGGGTCGGAGTACGGGACGCCGATCTCCACGACGTCCGCGCCGCCCTCGACCGCGGCGACCATGGCCTCGATCGAGGTGGGGACGTCGGGGTAGCCGACGGGCAGGTAGGCGATGAGCGCCGACCGGCCCTCGGCGCGCGCGGCGCCGATGCGTTCCGCGAGGCCGGTCCTGGGGCGGTTGGGCGGGACGGTCACAGCGCGTCGCCGTCCTGCACGGTGGTGGTGCCGGCGTCGCCGAGCGGGGCGCCCGGGTCGCCGCCGCGGCCGGCCTCGACCGCCCGCTCGTCGCCGTCGGTCGGGGCGGTGTCCCTCCCCAGGCCGAACCAGGCGCTGGCGGTCTCGACGTCCTTGTCCCCGCGGCCGGAGAGGTTGACCAGCAGCAGGGCGTCCGGGCCCAGCTCGCGGCCGAGCTCGACGGCCCCGGCCAGGGCGTGCGCGCTCTCGATGGCCGGGATGATGCCCTCGGTGCGGCACAGCAGCGCGAAGGCCTCCATGGCCTGGCTGTCGGTCACCGGCCGGTACTCCGCCCGGCCGATGTCGTTGAGGTAGCTGTGCTCGGGGCCGACGCCGGGGTAGTCCAGGCCCGCGGAGATCGAGTGCGACTCCACGGTCTGGCCGTTGGCGTCCTGCAGCAGGTAGGACCGGGCGCCGTGCAGCACGCCGGGCTCCCCGCCGGTGATGGAGGAGGCGTGCCGGCCGGTCTCCACGCCGTCGCCGCCGGCCTCCAGGCCGACCAGCCGGACGTCGGCGTCGGGCACGAAGGCGGTGAAGATGCCGATGGCGTTGGAGCCGCCGCCCACGCAGGCCAGCACCGCGTCGGGCAGCCGGCCCTCGCGCTGCAGCACCTGGGCGCGGGCCTCGTCGCCGATGACCCGCTGGAAGTCGCGCACCATGGCCGGGAACGGGTGCGGGCCGGCGACGGTGCCGAAGACGTAGTTGGTGGTCCCCACGTTGGTCACCCAGTCGCGGAAGGCCTCGTTGATGGCGTCCTTGAGGGTGCGCGAGCCGGTGGTGACCGGCACGACCTCGGCGCCCAGCAGCCGCATCCGGGCGACGTTGAGCGCCTGCCGGCGGGTGTCCTCCTCGCCCATGTAGACCACGCACTCCAGGCCCAGCAGGGCCGCGGCGGTGGCCGTGGCGACGCCGTGCTGGCCGGCGCCGGTCTCGGCGATGACCCGCTTCTTGCCGATCCGCTGGGTCAGCAGCGCCTGGCCCAGCACATTGTTGATCTTGTGCGAGCCGGTGTGGTTGAGGTCCTCGCGCTTGAGCAGCACCCGGGCGCCGCCGCAGTGCTCGGCGAAGCGGGGCACCTCGGTGATCGGGGAGGGCCGGCCGGTGTAGTCACGGTGCAGCCGCTCGAACTCGGCCAGGAACACCGGGTCCACGCGCATGGCCTCGTAGGCCTCGGTCAGGTCGTCCAGCGCGGCGATCAGCGCCTCGGGGACGAAGCGGCCGCCGAACCGGCCGAAGTGGCCGGTCGCGTCCGGCCACTCCGGGCGCGGGCGCAGCAGGCTCGCGTCGGGCGGGGGCACGGGGGCGGTGGTGGTCACGCCCTCCAGTGTGGCCCGGCTGCGTCAGCGGGTGGCGCGGGGGGTGGCCGGGTGCGACCCCGCCGTGACCAGGTCGGCGACCGCCTGGCGGGCGTCGGGAGCGGTGACCAGCCCTTCGCCGACCAGCACCGCGTCGGCCCCGGCACCGGCGTACTTGATCAGGTCGCGCGGGCCGCGGACCCCGGAGGCGGCCACCTTGACGACCTCGGTCGGCAGCCCGGGGGCGATCCGCTCGAAGGTCTCGTGGTGCATCTCGAGCGTCGTCAGGTCGCGGGCGTTGACCCCGATCACCGACGCCCCGGCCTCCAGGGCGCGCGAGGCCTCGGCCTCGGTGTGCACCTCGACCAGCGCGGTCATGCCCAGGGACTCGATGCGCTCGCGCAGGCCGACCAGGGCGTTCTGCTCCAGCGCGCCGACGATGAGCAGCACGACGTCGGCGCCGATCGCCCGGGCCTCGTGCACCTGGTAGCTGGAGACGATGAAGTCCTTGCACAGCACCGGGACGTCGACCGCGGCGCGGACGGCGGCGAGGTCGGCCTGGCTGCCGTGGAAGCGGCGCCGCTCGGTGAGCACGCTGATCACCCGGGCGCCGCCGTCGGCGTAGCGGGCGGCGAGCGAGGCGGGGTCGTCGATGGGGGCCAGCGCGCCCTTGGAGGGGCTGGTGCGCTTGACCTCGGCGATGACGCCGACGCCGGGGGCGCGCAGCGCGGCCAGTGCGTCCAGCGCGGGGCGGGCGTCACGGGCGGCGGCCTGCACCTCGGCCAGCGGGGTGGCCGCCTGGCGGGCGGCGACGTCCTCGCGGACGCCGGCGACGATGTCCATCAGGACGTTCACGACCGGTGCTCCAGGTCGACGGTGGACTCGTTCATCGGGCTGCTCCCTCACCGGTCGGATCGGTGACGACACTCTAGAGACGTGGTGCGGGTGACCATTCCTGCGGGTCACCGTTCCGCATCGTCCACGGTCGGGTCGGTGCCGCCGTCGAGCGCCTTCCACGCGGCCTGGTGCCGGTCCTCGGCGGTCTCGGGACGGCGCGGGGCCCTCGGGGCGGCCCGCCCGGTCTCCGCGCCGGTGCGCTGGTAGCGCTGGCCCAGGCCCGGCCAGCCGCGCCCGCGCAGCACCACGAGCAGCCCGCCGAGCACGCCGAGCACCCCGGCCAGCAGCGCCAGCACCGGCCAGCCCACCGACGGGTCCACGACGACCTCCGCCCGGTCCAGCCCGATCTGGCTGCCCAGGTCCGCCGGGTCGACGGTGAGCGTGCCGGTGAGGGTGCGCACCGCCGCCGTCCCCAGGGCGACGCCGGCGGCCACGACCAGCACCCCGACCACCACCCGGCCCCAGCTGCGGACGGCGAACAGCGCGACCGCCGCGGCCAGCAGCAGCAGGCCCGCGGCGGGCACCAGCGGCGCCAGCGCGCTGCCGGTGAGCGCGGTGTCCACCGGCGGCAGGGGCGCCGGGCGGGTGACGGTGACCGCGGCCCAGGACTGCCCGCCGGCCGACAGGGCCAGCCCGCCGGCCACCGCGCACAGCAGCACCGCGGCGGTGAGCTCACGGCGGGGGTTCACAGCTCGCGCAGCCCCTCGGCGGTCGCGATCGCCGACAGCACCGCGCGGGCCTTGTGCCGGGTCTCGGCCTCCTCGGCGTCGGCGTCGCTGTCGGCCACCACGCCGGCGCCGGCCTGCACGTAGGCGGTGCCGTCGTGCAGCACGGCGGTGCGGATGGCGATGGCCATGTCCATGTCGCCGCTGGCGTCGACGTAGCCGACCGTGCCGGCGTACAGCGCCCGGCGGGTGGGCTCGAGGGACTCGATGACCTCCATCGCCCGCGGCTTGGGCGCCCCGGAGACGGTGCCGGCGGGGAAGGTCGCGTCGAAGACGTCCAGGGCGTCGCGGCCCTCGGCCAGCCGGCCGGCGACGGTGGAGACCAGGTGCATGACGTGGCTGTACCGCTCGACCCGCATGAAGTCCGCGACCTCGACGGTGCCGGGCTCGCAGACCCGGCCCAGGTCGTTGCGGGCCAGGTCGACCAGCATCACGTGCTCGGAGCGCTCCTTGGGGTCGGCGAGCAGCTCCTCGGTGAGCCGGGCGTCCTCCTCGGGGGTGCCGCCGCGGGGGCGCGTGCCGGCCGGCGGGTGCACCACCGCGGCGTCGCCGGTGACGGTGACCAGCGCCTCCGGGGAGGAGCCGACGACGTCGAAGGGCGACTCGCGGCCGGCGAAGCGCAGCAGGTACATGTACGGCGAGGGGTTCGACGCCCGCAGCACCCGGTAGAGGTCCAGCGCGTCGACGCCGGTGGGCCGGCTGAACCGCTGCGCGAGCACCGTCTGGAACACGTCGCCCGCGCGGACGTGCTCGCGCACCGCCTCCACGCCGGCCTGGAACGCCCCGGGCGCCATGTTGCTGGTGACGGCGTCGTAGACCGTGGCCGGGTCGGCGGTGACCAGCGCGGCCACCCCGGGCGGGGCGGCCTGGGTGAGGTCGGCGGCCATCGCGTCCAGCCGGGCGACGGCGTCGTCGTAGGCCTCGCGGGTGCGGCTGAACGCGTTGGCGATGAGCAGCACGGTGGCGTCGTGGTGGTCCAGGACCGCCAGGTCGGTGACCAGGCTCATCGCCAGCTCGGGCATGCCGAGGTCGTCCTCGGCGGTGTCGGGCAGCCGCTCCAGCCGCCGGACGACGTCGTACCCCAGGTAGCCGACCAGGCCGCCGGTCAGCGGCGGCAGCCCGGCCGCGCGCGGGGTGCGCAGCCGCCGGGCCAGGGTGCGGACGGCGGCCAGCGGGTCGTCGGGGAGGTCGTCGGTGAACCCGGGCAGGGTCTCCCCCAGCCACTGGGTGCGCCCGCCGGTCTCGGTGAGCACCCCGGCGCTGCGCACGCCGACGAAGCTGTACCGCGACCACTGCTTGCCCTGCTCGGCCGACTCCAGCAGGACGGTGCCGGGCCGGTTGCCGGCCAGCTTGCGGTACACCCCGACCGCGGTCTCGGAGTCCGCGAGCAGCCGCCGGGTGACCGGGACGACGGGGCCGGCGCCCAGCGCGTCGAAGGGGGTGGTCTCACCCAGCCGCACGGGACACCTCCAGCGGGCGGTGGAAGCAGGTGCGCTCGCCGGTGTGGCAGGCCGGGCCGGTCTGGTCGACCAGCAGCAGCAGCGCGTCGCCGTCGCAGTCCAGCCGGACCGCGCGCACGGCCTGCCGGTGGCCGCTGGTGGCGCCCTTGACCCAGTACTCGCCGCGGCTGCGCGACCAGTAGGTGGCCTCGCCGGTGGCCAGCGTGCGGCGCAGCGCCTCGTCGTCCATCCAGGCCAGCATCAGCACCTCGCCGGTGTCGTGCTGCTGGGCCACGGCGGCGACCAGGCCGTCGGGGGTGCGGGCGAGCAGGTCGGCGACGGCGGGGTCGAGGTCGGGCACGTGCTCCAGTGTCCCGCGCGGCTACAACGCGGCGGCCACCGCCCGCCCGGGAGCGGTGGTCGTGCGGACCTGCCCCCGGCCGACGGACACCGGTCGCGCAGCGCGGCCGGCTCGTCGGGCGCGAGTGTGCAGCTGCAGCCCCCGGCAACGGGCCCGGCGGGCCGTGCCTGCACGCTCGACGCCGAGAGCACGACTGCGGTGGTCATCGGACCCGCATGACCACCGCAGTCGTGCACTGGGGGGATGCCCCGCGCGGGGAGCCGGGACGACACCCGAGGACCGACACGCTCGTCGCCCCGGAGGCACGGCACCTGGCCGCGGTGCGACCCGGAGGTCCGCCGTGTCACAGGGCCGCGGCCACCGCCCGGCCGGCGACGCGGCCGGAGAAGAGGCAGCCGCCGAGGAAGGTGCCCTCCAGGGACCGGTAGCCGTGCACCCCGCCGCCGCCGAACCCGGAGACCTCGCCGGCGGCGTACAGGCCGCCGAACACCTCGCCGCCGGGCTGCAGCACCCGGCCGGACAGGTCGGTCTCCAGCCCGCCGAGGGTCTTGCGGGTGAGCAGGTTGAGCCGGACGGCGACGAGCGGGCCGTTCTTCGGGTCCAGCATCCGGTGCGGCGGCACCACCCGGATGAGCTTGTCCCCGAGGAAGCGGCGGGCGGCCCGGATGGCGGTGACCTGGCCGTCCTTGGAGAAGGTGTTGGCCATCTCCCGGTCGCGGGCGACGATCTCGGCCTCCACCACGGCGGGGTCCAGCCGCGGGGTGCCGCCGGTGACCCGGTTCATGCCCTCGACCAGCTCGGCGACGGTCGACGCGGTCACGAAGTCCACGCCCTTGTCCAGGAACGCCTGCACCGGGGCGGCCGCACCCTTGCGGACCCGGGTGAGCAGCAGCTTGAGGTCCTTGCCGGTGAGGTCGGGGTTCTGCTCGGACCCCGACAGGGTGAACTCCTTCTCCACGATCTTCTGGTCCAGCACGAACCAGGTGTGCTCGTGGCCGGTGGTGCCGATGTGGGCCAGCGTGCCGAGGGTGTCGAAGCCGGGGTAGAGCGGGACGGGCAGCCGCTTGCCGGTGGCGTCCAGCCACAGCGAGCTGGGGCCGGGGAGGATCCGGATGCCGTGCCGGGCCCAGATCGGCGAGTGGTTCTCGATGCCCTCGGTGTAGTGCCACATCCGGTCGGGGTTGACCACGCTGGCGCCGGCGGCCTCGGCGGCCAGCAGCCCGGACCCGTCGACGTGCGCGGGCACCCCCGAGAGCAGCCGCTGCGGCGCGGGTCCCAGGCGGGCCGGCCAGTTGCGGCGGACCAGCTCGTGGTTGGCGCCGATGCCGCCGGTGGTGAGGACGACGGCCTGCGCGGCGACCTCGAACTCCCCGGTCGCGGTGCGGGAGGTGGCCTCCCCGCGCGGGGCGCCGTCGGGCTCGAGCACCTCGCCGCGCACGCCGGTGACCGCACCGCCGCTGGTGACCAGGCCGGTGACCCGGTGCCGGAACCGGAACTCGACCAGGCCGCGGCCGGCGGCCTCGCGCACCCGGCGCTCGAAGGGCGCCACGACCCCGGGGCCGGTGCCCCAGACGATGTGGAAGCGGGGCACGGAGTTGCCGTGCCCGGTGGCGGTGTAGCCGCCGCGCTCGGCCCAGCCGACGACGGGGAAGAACCGGATGCCCTGCTGGTGCAGCCAGGACCGCTTCTCCCCCGCGGCGAACTGCAGGTAGGCCTCGGCCCACTGCCGCGGCCAGTGGTCCTCGGGGCGGTCGAAGCCGGCGGTGCCCAGCCAGTCCTGCCGGGCGAGCTCCAGGGAGTCGTGGACCCGCAGGCGGCGCTGCTCGGGGGAGTCGACGAGGAACAGCCCGCCGAAGCTCCAGAACGCCTGGCCGCCCAGGTTCTGCTCGGGCTCGGCGTCCAGCAGCAGCACCCGCTTGCCGGCGTCGGCGAGCTCGGCGGTGGCGACGAGGCCGGCCAGGCCCGCCCCCACGACGACGACGTCGGCTGTGTCGGTGGTCACGGGGAGGAGGTTAGCGAGCCGTCCACCCGCGCACGGGGCGCTGTGCGGCGAGCACCAGCCCGCCCAGCGGGCCGAGGGCCAGCAGCAGCGCCCACCAGGTCGCCGAGCCCGCCCCCAGCGAGCCGAACAGCACGGCCACGCCCAGCAGCCCGAGCAGCGGCACGACGCACCCGACGAGCAGCACCACCCAGCCCCGCCCGCGGCCGAGGACGGTCAGCACCGCGCCGGCCAGCGGCACCAGCGCGACGGCGACCAGGACCAGGGCCAGCCAGCGCGGCACGGCGACCAGGTCGGCGTCGGGGGCCACCAGCAGCCAGGTCAGGTAGAGCACCTCGGCGGTCACCAGGACGCCGAACACGGCGGCGCAGACGGCGGCGACCGGCCGCTCGGGGACCAGCGGCGTCCGGGCCGCCCGGGCGGCGGTGGGCCGGGCCGCCCGGGGCGAGCGCCGGACGGGCGCGGAGCGGGACGACTTCGCCATGGGCCGACAGCGTAGGCCCGCATGATCCACATCGGTGCGGGGCAAGGGGGTGCGCATGGCAGCCAAGGACATCGTGCACTTCGACATCGCGACCGTGGCCGAGAAGAGCGCCGACTTCCGTCGGGTGCTCTGGACCGGCGAGCACACCCAGCTGGTGATCATGACGATCCCGCCGGGCGGGGAGATCGGCGAGGAGGTCCACGACGAGAACGACCAGATCCTCAGCTTCGTCAGCGGCGTCGGCAAGGCCGTCATCGAGGGCTCGACCAAGACGGTGAAGCCGGGCGAGATCGTCGTCGTGCCGGCCGGGACCAAGCACAACTTCGTCAACGACGGCCCCAACCCCTGGGTGCTCTACACCGTCTACGGCCCGGCCGACCACGCCGACGGCGCGGTGCACCACACCAAGGAGGAGGCCGACGAGCTGGAGGAGTCGGGCAAGGACGAGCCGCCGGCCTGAGCCACGCCGCCGGGCCGCCCGGGCCTCACACCCGGGCGGCCCGCCGCGCGTCCACCCAGGCGCGCACCGAGGGCAGCGAGGCCAGCAGGGCCGCGGCCAGCGGGCCGGCCACCAGCACGACGACCGACCCGGTGTCGCCCGAGGCCGCACCCTGGGCCAGCGCCCAGACCACCAGCGCCAGGGTGAGCACCGAGCCCACCACCAGCACCCGCCACGACCGCCCGGTGAGCAGCAGCACGGTGCCGGCCACGACCAGCACGGCCACGGCGCCCGGCACCAGGCCGAGCAGCACGCCCTGCCAGACGCCGGACGCCGCCGAGAAGGCCCCGACGACGAACGAGAACACCGCGACCGGCAGCGCCCCCAGCAGCGCGCACACCACCGCCAGCCCGGCCGGGATCGGCGGGACCCTGCGGACGGGTGGCTGCGGTGCGGTCATGGGCAGACGGTAGGTCCTCGCAGGTCAGACCGGCGTGACCGCCCCGCCGGAGGACCGGCGCCAGGAGGCGTGCAGCCCCGCGTAGACCCCGGGGACGTCGACCAGGTCGGCGTGCCGGCCGCGCTGCACCACCCGGCCGGCGTCGACCACCAGCACCTCGTCGGCGCGCTCGGCGGTGGACAGCCGGTGCGCGATGGTGATCGTCGTCCGGCCGTCGGTGAGCAGGTCCAGCGCCCGGGTGAGCCGGGCCTCGGTGGCCGGGTCGACGGCGCTGGTGGCCTCGTCGAGCACCAGCAGGTCGGGGTCGGCGACGTAGGCGCGGGCGACGGCGACCAGCTGCCGCTCCCCCGCCGACAACGACTCCCCGCGCTGGCCGACCTGGGTGGCCACGCCGTCGGGCAGGCCCTCGACCCACCCGCCCAGGCCCAGCTCGTCGAAGGCGGCGGCGATGTGCGCGTCGGTCATGCCCGGCTTGCCGTAGCGGACGTTGTCGGCCACGGAGGCGTCGAAGAGGAACCCGTCCTGGGGCACCATGACCACCCGCTCGCGCAGCGAGGAGAAGGCCACCCGGTCCAGCGGCACGCCGCCGACCAGCACCCGGCCCTCGGCGGGGTCCATCAGCCGGGTGAGCAGCTTGGCGAAGGTGGTCTTGCCGGACCCGGTCTCGCCCACCACGGCGACGCGGGTGCGCGGGGCGATCTCCAGGTCCACGTCGTCCAGCGCGGCGCGGGCGCCGGGGGCGTACCGGAAGGTGACGTGGTCGAACCGGACGCCCAGCGGGCCCGGGGGCAGCTGCCGGCCGTCGGCGGGGTCCTGCACGTCGGGCTCGGTGTCCAGCACGTCGAGCACCCGGCGGAACCCGGCGACGGCGTTCTGCGCCTCGTTGAGCACCTCGCTGGCGGTCTGCACCGGGGCCACGAACAGGGTGACCAGGAACAGGAAGGCGACCAGCGTGCCGGCCGAGATCTGCCCGCCGACGCCGAGCAGCACGCCGACCACGACGACGGCGGCGTTGGCGACCGCGGCGACGAACTCCCCGCTCACGTAGACCCCGGCGGTGGTGCGCTGGGCCTGCACGGAGGCCCGGTAGTGCCGGTCGATGGCGGTGTCGATGCGGGCGGCGGTGCGGGCGCGGACGCCGTAGGCGCGCACGGTCGGGGCGCCGACGACGGACTCCCCCACCGCGGCCAGGACGTCGCCGACCCGCTCGCGGACCACGCCGTAGACCTCGGCCAGGCGCTTGGCGAACCACTTCACCGCGTAGCCCAGGGGCACGAAGCAGACCAGCACCAGCAGGGTCAGCTGCCAGCTGTAGAAGAACATCACCACGGTGGCGACGACGAGCTGGCCGAGGCTGACCAGGCCGAGCACGCCGCCCCACTGCATGAAGACCGACAGCTGGTCGACGTCGCTGGTGACCCGGGAGACCAGGTTGCCGCGGCGCTCGCCCTGCTGGTGCAGCACCGACAGGTCGTGCACGTGCCGGAAGGCGCGCACCCGCAGGCCCGCCAGCGCCGTCTCGGTGGTGCGGAACAGCCGCACGTTCATCCGGTAGACCGCGAACGCGGTGATCAGCACGACGACGGCGCACACCGCGACCAGCTCGCGGACCAGCGGGATGTCGGGGCCGCCGTCGGCGCCCAGGCCGCGGTCGAGGGTCTGCTGCACGGCGATGGGGACGACGACGCGGCCGGCGGTGGCGACCAGGGCGAGGGCGAAGGTCACCGGCAGGCCGCGGCGGAACTCCGGCATCATCCGCAGGCCGCGGCGCAGGGTGCCGGTGGCGGACTCCGTGGCCCGCTCGGTCACGGCGGTCACGCCTGCGCCCCGGCCGGCTCGGGCTCGGCGGGGGTGACCTCGTCCGGTGGCTGGTAGGCCTGCACCAGCTTGGCGTAGCCGGGCACCCGGGCGAGCAGCTCGGCGTGGCTGCCGCGGGCGACCAGGCGGCCGCGGTCGATCCACAGCACCTCGTCGGCGAGCGAGATCGTGGCCTGCCGGTAGGCCACGACGACGACCGTGGCCGGCGCGTCGGTGGTGCGCAGCGCGTCGAGGATGCGGGCCTCGACGCTGGGGTCCACGGCGCTGGTGGCGTCGTCCATCACCAGCAGGCGGGGCCGGCGGACGACGGCGCGGGCCAGCGCGAGCCGCTGCCGCTGGCCGCCGGAGAGGCTGGCGCCGCGCTCGCCGACCTTGGTGTCCAGGCCCTCGGGGAGCCGGTCGACGAAGTCCTCGGCGGCGGCGACCCGCAGCGCCTCGTGCACCTGCGCGTCGGTGAAGTCCGCGCCGAGGGTGATGTTGCCGCGCACGGTGTCGTCGAAGAGGAAGGTGCCCTGCGCGACGAAGGCGGCCTGCCCGGCGACCTCGCCCTCGCGGAGGCTGCGGAGGTCCACGCCGTCGAGCAGGACCGCACCGCTGTGCGGGTCGACCAGGCGCACCAGCAGCCCGGCGAGGGTGGACTTGCCCGAGCCGGTGGGGCCGACGACGGCGATGGTCCGGCCGGCCTCCACCTCGAAGGTGACGCCGTGCAGCACCTGGTTCGCCCGGCCGTCGGCGTCGACGTGGCCGAAGTCGACGGCCTGCACGCCGACGCCGGCGCCGCCGGTGCCGGCGGGGGCGGCGTCGGGGCCGTGCGGGGTCTCCCCCTCGGCCTGCAGCACCGGCGTGACCCGGTCGAACCCGGCCATCGCGCGGGGCAGGTCGGCCAGCACCCAGCCGATCGCCCGGATGGGCAGCGCGAGCAGGGTGAACAGGTAGGCGATGGAGACCAGGTCGCCGGCGTTGGTTGCGCCGTTGGCCACCTGGTTCGCCCCGACCAGCAGGACGGCGAGGGTGCCGAGGTTGGGCAGCGCCTCCATGATCGGGTCGAACAGCCCGCGGACCCGGCCGACGGCGACCAGGCCGTCGCGCAGCTCGTCGGCGCTGCCGGCGAACCGGCGGGTCTCCTCGGCCTCGCGGCCCAGGGTCTTGACCACCAGGGCGGCGTCGAAGGACTCGTGCGCGATCTCCGAGACCTCGGCGCGCAGCTGCTGCGCCTTCGCCATCCGCGGGCTCATCACCTGCGAGTAGAGGGCGTTGGCCACGAAGACCAGCGGGAAGACGACCAGGCCGACGAGGGCCAGCAGCGGGTCGGTGAGGAACAGCGCGACGACGGTGATGGCCACCATGACCAGCGCGCCGCAGGCGAAGGGCAGCGGGGAGACGAAGAACCAGCTGGCCTCGACGTCGGAGTTGGCGTTGCTCAGCAGCTGGCCGGTGGGGTGGCGCTGGTGCCAGGACAGCGGCAGCCGCAGGTACTGCCCGGTGACCCGGCGGCGGTACTCGGCCTGCAGCCGGAAGCTCATGATGCCGGCGAACAGCCGCCGGCCGATGATCCCGATGATCTTGAGGACGGCGACGACGAGGATCGCGACGGCGGCCAGCGTGAGCGCGCCGGCGGTGGTCGAGCCGCGCTCGAAGGAGGGCAGCACGACCCGCTCGGTGATGCCGCCGATGACGTAGGCGCTGGCCACGGTCATGGCCGCGTAGAGGCTGCTGCCGAGGACGGCGAGGGTGAACATGCCGCGCTGCTCGGAGATGGCCCGGCCGACGTGCCGGAACCCCCGGCGCATGACCTTCTTCTGGTCCCGTTCGCTGCGGACGACGGTGTTGCCTGTGCTGCGCGCGGACACGCGTCTCCCTACGGGGTGGTGCTGCTGGGTGTTCCCTGAGACTACCCGTGGTCGTTACCCGAGCTACGGGATTTGGTCGGCGCGGTACAACGGTCCGCGTGACCGACTCCCCCGCGCTGTCCCGCACCGAGCGCGCGGCGCTCGCCGACCTGCTCGCCGACCTGGGTCCGGACCAGCCGACCTGCTGCGAGGGCTGGACGACGGCCGACCTCGCCGTGCACCTCGTGGTGCGCGACCGGCGCCCCGACGCCGCCCCGGGCGCGGTCCTCGGTGGCCCGTTCGCCCGCTGGACGGCGCACGTGTCCGACCGGTGGCGGCGCGGCACCCCGTGGCCGGAGCTGCTGGACCAGGTGCGCAGCGGCCCGCCGGCGTTCCTGCCGACCGCGTGGGACCCGGTGGACCGGCTGGTCAACGGCGCGGAGATGACCATCCACCACGAGGACGTCCGGCGGGCGCAGCCGGGGTGGACGCCGCGGGAGCTGCCGCGCGCCGCGCAGGACTTCCTGTGGGGCCAGGTGCCGGTGCTCGCCCGCACCCGGCCGCGCGGCGGTGGGCTGGTGGTCCGCCGGTCGGACACCGGGGCCACCCGCACCCTGCGGTCGGGGACGCCGGCCACCACGGTGACCGGCGAGCCGCTGGAGGTCCTGCTGTGGGCGTCCGGCCGGGACGCCGTCGCCCGGGTGGAGGTCTCCTGACCGGGCCCTAGTCGCCCAGCGGCCGGTCCGCCTCGTGGCGGACCGGGACCCCGGCGGCGTCCAGCGCGTGCTTGACGTCGCCGATCCGCAGGTCGCCGAAGTGGAAGACGCTGGCCGCCAGCACCGCGTCGGCACCGGCGGCGACCGCGGGGGCGAAGTGGTCGGCTGCGCCGGCTCCCCCGCTGGCGATGACCGGCACGGCCACCTCGCGGCGCACCGCCTCGATCATGGCCAGGTCGAAGCCGGCCTTGGTGCCGTCGGCGTCCATGGAGTTCAGCAGCACCTCGCCCACACCCAGCCGGGCGGCCTCGACGACCCACTCGACGGCGTCCCGGCCGGTGCCGCGGCGCCCGCCGTGGGTGGTGATCTCGTAGCCGGAGTCGGTGGCGGCGTCGCCGGCGCAGCGCCGGGCGTCCAGCGACAGCACGAGCACCTGGTTGCCGTACCGGTCGGCGATCTCCGCGATGAGCTCGGGCCGGGCGACGGCGGCGGTGTTGACCGCGACCTTGTCCGCCCCGGCGCGCAGCAGCTTGTCCACGTCGTCGACGGTGCGCACACCACCGCCGACGGTGAGCGGGATGAACACGCTCTCGGCGGTGCGGGAGACGACGTCGTAGGTGGTGGCGCGGTCACCGGAGGAGGCGGTGATGTCGAGGAAGGTCAGCTCGTCGGCGCCCTCGGCGTCGTAGACCCGGGCCATCTCGACCGGGTCGCCGGCGTCGCGCAGGTCGACGAAGTTGACGCCCTTGACCACCCGGCCGGCGTCGACGTCCAGGCAGGGGATGACACGGACGGCGAGGCTCACCGGCCGAACCCCACGAACGCGTCGGCCTCGACCTCGACCAGCATGGCCGGGTCGACGAGCCGGCTGACCTCGACCATGGTCGTGGCGGGCCGGTGCCGGCCGAAGAACTCCGCGTGCACCCGCCCGACCTCCTCCCAGGTGGAGATGTCGGTGACGTAGACGCGGGTGCGGACGACGTCGGCGACGCTGGACCCGGCGCTGTCCAGCGCGGCGACCACGTTGGTCAGGGCCTGCCGCATCTGCTCGACGGCGCCGCCCTCGACCAGCACGCCGTCGCGGGTGCCGGTGGTGCCGCTGACCCACACCAGCTCGCCGGCCCGGACCACGCGGCAGTAGCCGACCACGTCCTCGTAGCGCCCGCCGGAACCCACCCGCCAGGCGATCACCGGGCCGCCTCCTCCTCGGTCAGCGCCAGCGCCTGCGGCAGGGTGAACTGCCCGGCGTAGAGCGCCTTGCCGACGATGGCGCCCTCGACGCCGACGCCGGTCAGGCCGGCCAGGGCCCGGATGTCGTCGAGGCTGCTGACCCCGCCGGAGGCGATGACCGGCCGGTCGGTGGCGGCGCAGACCTCGCGCAGCAGGTCCAGGTTGGGGCCGCGCAGCGTGCCGTCCTTGGTGATGTCGGTGACCACGTAGCGGGCGCAGCCCTCGGCGTCCAGGCGGGCGAGGGTCTCGTAGAGCTCGCCGCCCTCGCGGGTCCAGCCGCGGGCGGCCAGCCGGGTGCCGCGGACGTCGAGGCCGACGGCGATCCGGTCGCCGTGCTCGGCGATCGCCCGGGCGCACCACTCGGGGGACTCCAGCGCCGCGGTGCCCAGGTTGACCCGCCGGCAGCCGGTGGCCAGCGCGGCCTCCAGCGAGGCGTCGTCGCGGATGCCGCCGGAGAGCTCCACGTCGACGTCGAGCTCTCCGACCACCCGGGCCAGCAGCTCGCGGTTGGAGCCGCGGCCGAAGGCGGCGTCGAGGTCGACCAGGTGCACCCACTCGGCGCCGTCCCGCTGCCAGGTCAGCGCGGCCTCGAGGGGCTCGCCGTAGGAGGTCTCGCTGCCGGCCTCCCCCTGGACCAGGCGGACGGCCTGGCCGTCGGCGACGTCGACGGCGGGGAGCAGCTGCAGCTTCGGCACGATGACAGCCTAGGCAGCGGCCCGGGTCACCCCCGCCGCGCCCGCTCCCCGCCCGCTCCCCGCTGTTGACCATGCAGGAGCGCAACGGTGGCGCGCGGGCGGCCGGTGGGGCGGCGTTGCGGTTCTGCAAGATCAAGAGTGGGCGGGCAGGCTCGGCAGGGTGGAGTTCTCCGAGGTGCTGCGACGGCGGCGGATGGTGCGCGACTACGACCCCGACCGGCCGGTGCCGCCCGAGGTCCGGGAGCGGCTGCTGGCCCACGCGCTGCGCGCCCCCAGCGCCGGGTTCAGCCAGGGCTGGGCGTTCCTCGTGCTGGAGACCGCCGAGGAGCGGGACCGCTTCTGGGCGGCCACCACCGACGGCGGCGCGCCCGACGGCTGGCTGACCCGGATGCGGCGCGCCCCGCTGCTGGTCGTGCCGTTCAGCCACAAGGCGGCCTACCTGGACCGCTACGCCGAGCCCGACAAGGGCTGGACCGACCGCGACGAGGCCCGCTGGCCGGTGCCCTACTGGGACGTCGACACCGGCATGGCCTCGCTCCTGGTGCTGCTGACCGCCGTCGACGAGGGCCTGGGCGCCTGCTTCTTCGGCGTCCCGCCCGAGCGGGTGCCCGCGCTGCGGCAGGCCTTCGGCGTCCCCGACGGGTACCGGCCGGTCGGCTGCGTGTCCGTCGGCTACCCCGGCACCGAGGACAGGCGCTCCCCGTCGCTGCGCCGGGGACGGCGCGGGGTCGACGAGGTCGTGCACCGCGGGCACTGGGGCGCCACCGGCGCACACTGAACCCGTGCGGGGGCTGCAGCGGGCGGGACGCCGGTCCAACCTGGCCCTGCTCGGGCTCCTGCTGCTCGCCGGCGGCACCGGGGTGCTCGGGTTCGCCGTCGGCACCCCGCTGGCCGGCCGGGTGGTCGCGGTCGCGCACGGCGCAGCCGGGCTGGGTCTGCTGCTGCTGGTGCCGTGGAAGACCGTCGTCGTCCGCCGGGCGCGGGCCAAGCCGCCGCAGCTGCGCGCCCCGTCCGCCGCCTACTGGCTGACCGGTCTCGTCGCGGTCTGCGTGCTCAGCGGCGTGCTGCACGCCGCCGGCGCGGCCGGCATCTGGGCCACCTCGGGGACGCCGGTCGCCGCCCTGCAGGTGCACGTGGGCGCGGCGGTCGTGCTGGTCCTCGCCCTCGTCGCGCACACCTGGGGCCGGCACCAGCGGCCGCGCCGGGTCGACCTGTCCCGCCGCACGCTGCTGGGCACCGGCGCGCTGGCCGGCGGCTCGCTGGCCCTGTGGGCCCTGACCGAGGGCGTCTGGCGGGTCACCGGCGCACCCGGGGCCCGGCGCAGCGGCACCGGCTCCCACGAGCGCGGCACCGACGACCCGACCGCCATGCCGGTCACCCAGTGGGCCTCGGACACCGTCCCCGACGCCGTCGGCACCTCGGTCACGCTCACCGGCGGCGGGCGGGAGGTCGTCGTCCCCGTGGCCGACCTCGACCGCGGCGACGCGGTGCGGGCCCGGCTGGACTGCACCGGCGGCTGGTACGCCGACCAGGACTGGCGCGGCACCACGCTGGCCCGGCTGGTCACCGACCACCTCGGCGCGGTCGACGGGGCGCAGTGCCTGCTCGTCACCTCGGTGACCGGCTTCTCCCGGCGGGTCCCGCTGCGCGACGCCGGCGGCACCCTGCTGGCCACGCACGCCGCCGGCCGGCCGCTGTCCCCCGGCCACGGCGCCCCGGTGCGGCTGGTCGCCCCGGGACGGCGCGGCGTGTGGTGGGTCAAGTGGGTGGACCGGGTCGAGGTGCTCGACTCCCCCTGGTGGCTGCAGCCGCCCTTCCCGCTGCAGTGAGCCTCAGTCGAGGGTGCGCAGCCAGTTGGTGAGCAGCGCCGCCCCGGCGTCCCCGGACTTCTCCGGGTGGAACTGGGTGGCCTTGAGCGCCCCGTTCTCCACCGCGGCGACGAACCGGTCGCCGTGCTCGGCCCAGGTCACCGCCGGCGGCTTCAGCGGGCCGGTGCCGTCGCGGCCGAGCGGGAAGTCGCGCACCCCGTAGGAGTGCACGAAGTAGAAGCGCTGGTCCTCGATGCCGGCGAACAGCTCGCTGCCCGCCGCGGCCTCGACGGTGTTCCAGCCCATGTGCGGCAGCACCGGGGCGTGCAGCTCCTCGACGGTCCCCGGCCACTCGGCGCAGCCCTCGGCGTCGTAGCCGTGCTCGATGCCGCGGTCGAAGAGCACCTGCATGCCCACGCAGATGCCCAGCACCGGCCGGCCACCGGCCAGCCGCTTGCCGATGATCCGCGGCCCGTCGACCGCGCGCAGGCCGGTCATGCAGGCCGCGAACGCGCCGACCCCGGGGACGACGAGGCCGTCGGCCTCGAGCGCGGCGTGCGGGTCGGCGGTCACCTCGACGTCGGCACCCACCCGGGCGACGGCGCGCTCGACCGAGCGGAGGTTGCCCGATCCGTAGTCCAGGACGACGACCTTCTTCACCCGGCCAACGCTACCCAGCGCCCGCCACCGACCACCGGCCCTCGGTGAACCCTTCCCTCACGTGAGGGTAGGGTTCGTCCCGGCCCCGCAGCGCGGCGGAGCGGCCCCCTCCCCCACCTGCGGAACGGAACGATGACGTCTGCCCTGCGTGCGCCCGGCTGGACCACGGCCCTGCGCGACCCCCGCACCCTGCGCACCGAGGTCCTCGCCGGCCTGGTCGTCGCCCTCGCCCTCATCCCCGAGGCGATCAGCTTCTCGATCATCGCCGGGGTCGACCCGCGCGTCGGGTTGTTCGCCAGCTTCACCATGGCGGTGACCATCGCCGTCGTCGGCGGCCGGCCCGCGATGGTCTCCGCCGCCACCGGCGCGATCGCCCTCGTGGTCGCCCCGCTCGTCGCCGAGCACGGGCTGCCCTACCTGGTCGCCGCGGTGCTGCTGGGCGGGGTGCTGCAGATCGCGCTGGGCCTGCTCGGCGTCGCCCGGCTGATGCGGTTCGTCCCGCGCAGCGTGATGGTCGGGTTCGTCAACGCGCTGGCCATCCTGATCTTCGTCGCCCAGGTGCCGCAGCTGGTCGACGTCCCCTGGCTGGTCTACCCGATGGCCGCCGCCGGCCTGGCGATCATCGTCGGCCTCCCCCGGCTGACCACCGCCGTCCCGGCGCCGCTGGTCGCCATCGTCGTGCTGACCGCCGTCGCCGTCGTGGCCGGGGTCGACGTGCCCACCGTGGGCGACCAGGGCGCCCTGCCCGACAGCCTGCCCACCCTGCTGTGGCCCGACGTCCCGCTGACCCTCGAGACGCTGCGGATCGTGCTGCCCTACGCCCTCGGGCTGGCCGCGGTGGGCCTGCTGGAGTCGCTGATGACCGCCACCCTGGTCGACGACCTGACCGGCACCCGGTCCTCCAAGCGCCGCGAGTCGGTGGGCCAGGGCGTGGCCAACGTCGTCACCGGCGCCTTCGGCGGGATGGGCGGCTGCGCGATGATCGGCCAGACCATGATCAACGTCCGGTCCGGGGCGCGGACGCGGGTGTCCACGTTCCTGGCCGGGGTGTTCCTGCTCGTGCTGGTGGTCGCGCTCGGCGACGTCGTCGCGGTCATCCCGATGGCGGCGCTGGTCGCGGTCATGGTGTTCGTCTCGATCGCCACCTTCGACTGGCACTCGCTGCGCACCCTGCGCCGGATGCCGCGCAGCGAGAGCGCGGTGATGCTGGTGACCGTCGCGGTCGTCGTGGCCACCGACAACCTGGCCATCGGGGTCGGCGTCGGGGTGCTCACCGCCTGCGTGCTCTTCGCCCGCCGGGTCGCCCACCTGGTCTCCGTCGTCCCCGGTCCGGTGGCGGACGGCGTGCGCACCTACCGGGTCAGCGGCGCGCTGTTCTTCGCCTCCAGCGACGACCTGGTGCACCGCTTCGACTACGCGGGCGACCCGCCGCGCGTCGTCGTCGACCTGTCCGCGGCCCAGGTGTGGGACGCCTCGTCGGTGGCCGCGCTGGACGCCGTCGAGCACCGGTACGCCGCCCGCGGCACCGCGGTCGAGCTGGTCGGCCTCACCGGGGACGCCGGGCACTGGCACCGCCGGATGGCCGGCACCCTGGGCGGCGGACACTGAGCCGCATGGGCGCGCACGGGATGCTGCAGATCGGCGAGGTCGCCGACCGGATCGGGCTGAGCCTGCGCACCATCCGGTACTACGAGGAGGTCGGCCTGGCCGTCCCCTCGGCCCGCAGCGACGGCGGCTTCCGGCTCTACACCGAGGACGACGTCGAGCGGCTGCGGGTGATCATGCAGATGAAGCCGCTCGGGTTCTCCCTGGAGGAGATGCGCGAGCTGCTGACCGCGCTGGCCGACGGCGGCCCGGCGGAGCGGCTGGCGCACTACCGGGAGGCCGCCGCCGAGCGGGTCGTCGCGCTGCGGGCGCAGCTGGCCACCGCCGAGGCGTTCGCCGGCCGGCTCAGAACCTGAGGACCCCCGAGGCGATCGCCAGCGCGGCGGCCAGCACCAGGAGGCCGGCGAACACGACCTGGCCGGTCGTCCGGCCCTTCTCGGGGTGGTCGGCCCGGAAGATGGAGAACGCACCGCCCAGCAGGAACAGCCCGATGGCGACGAGCCCGGAGGCGAGGCCCACCGGTTACAGCGCGCCCTTGGTGGAGGGCACGTCGGTGACGCGGGGGTCGAGCGCGACGGCGGTGCGCAGCGCCCGGGCCAGCGCCTTGAACTGGCCCTCGACGATGTGGTGGGCGTCCCGGCCGGCGTAGAGCACCCGCACGTGCAGCGAGATGCGGGCGTTGAACGCGAAGCTCTCCAGCACGTGCTTGGTCAGCGACGTCGGGTAGTCCGGGCCGATGATCGGCGTCATGGTCTCGGGCTCGGCGTGCACGAAGTACGGCCGGCCGGACAGGTCGACGGCGGCCTGCACCAGCACCTCGTCCATCGGGATGGTCGCGTCGCCGTAGCGGGTGATGCCCTTCTTGTCCCCGAGCGCCTCGGCGAAGGCCTGCCCCAGCGCGATGGCGACGTCCTCGACGGTGTGGTGGGCGTCGATGTGCAGGTCGCCGTCGGCCTGCACCCGCAGGTCGATGCCGCTGTGCTTGCTCAGCGCGGTGAGCATGTGGTCGTAGAAGCCGACCCCGGTGGAGATCGAGCTGGTGCCGGTGCCGTCGAGGTCGACCTCGACGACCAGCTCCGTCTCGTTGGTGGTGCGCTCGACGCGGGCGGTGCGGCTCATGGCGCCCATCCTCCCAGGTGGGCCGGTGCGACGACCTCACCCAGGGCGGTGAGGAAGGCGTCGGTCTCCTCAGGCGTACCGGCGGTGACCCGCAACCAGCCGGGCAGGCCGACGTCCCGGACCAGCACGCCGCGGTCGAGCAGGGCCTGCCAGACGGCGGGGGCGTCGGCGAACCCGCCGAACAGCACGAAGTTCGCGTCGCTGGGCACGCTGGTCAGCCCGAGGCCGGGCAGCGCGGCCACGATCCGGTCCCGCTCGTGCTTGACCGCGTCGACGGTGGCCAGCAGCGCGTCGGTGTGCGCCAGCGCGGTGCGCGCGGCGGCCTGGGTGAGGCTGGACAGGTGGTAGGGCAGCCGGACCAGCTGCAGGGCGTCGACGACGGCGGGGTCGGCGGCCAGGTAGCCCAGCCGCAGCCCGGCCATGCCGAACGCCTTGCTCATCGTGCGGCTGACCACCAGCCGGGGCCGCCCCTCGAGCAGGGTGAGGGCCGACGGCGTCCCGGGGCGGGCGAACTCGGCGTAGGCCTCGTCGACCACGACCACGCCGTCGACGGCGTCGTGCAGCGCGGTGACCGTCTCCAGCGCCACCGCCGTCCCGGTGGGGTTGTTCGGGCTGGTGACGAACACCAGGTCGGGGCGCACGTCCCGGACCTGGGCGACGGCGGCCTCGACGTCGATGGTGAAGTCCGCCCGCCGGTGGCCGTCGACGAAGGTGCCGCCGGTGGCCGCGGTGATCAGCGGGTGCATCGAGTAGGACGGCGTGAAGCCCAGCGCGGTGCGCCCGGCGCCGACGAAGGCCTGCGAGAGCTGCTGCAGGATCTCGTTGGAGCCGTTGGCCGCCCACACCTGCGCCGCCGTCACCGCCGTCCCGGAGCGGGAGAGGTAGGCGGCGAGGTCGGTGCGCAGGGCCACGGCGTCCCGGTCGGGGTACCGGTTGAGCTCCACCGCGGCCGCGCCGAGCGCGGCGCCGAGGTCGGCGAGCAGCTCGTCGGGCAGCGGGTGCGGGTTCTCGTTCGTGTTCAGCCGGTACCGGGCCGGCACCTGGGGCGCGCCGTAGGGCGAGCGGCCCTGCAGCTCCGGCCGCAGCGGGAGGGCGGTCACCGCTGGCGGACGGCGACGGCGGCCGCGTGCGCGGGCAGGTCCTCCGCGTGGGCGAGCACGTCGACGTGCCGGGCGACCCCGGCCAGGGCCTGCTCGTCGTAGTCGACGAGGTGGATGCCGCGCAGGAAGGTCTGCACCGACAGGCCGCTGGAGTGCCGGGCGCAGCCGCCGGTGGGCAGCACGTGGTTGGAGCCCGCGGCGTAGTCGCCGAGGCTGACCGGGGACCACGCGCCGACGAACACCGCGCCGGCGTTGCGCACCCGCAGGGCGACCTCGCGGGCGTCCCGGGTCTGGATCTCCAGGTGCTCGGCGGCGTAGGCGTCGACCACGGCGAGGCCGGCGTCGAGGTCGTCGACCAGCACGACGCCGGACTGCGACCCGCCCAGCGCGGTGGTGATCCGGTCGCTGTGCTTGGTGGCCGCGACCTGCTCGGGCAGCAGGGCGGTGACCGCGTCGGCCAACTGCTCGCTGGTGGTCACCAGCACCGCGCCGGCCAGCGGGTCGTGCTCGGCCTGGCTGATCAGGTCGGCGGCGACGTGCACCGGGTCGGCGGTGTCGTCGGCGAGGATCGCGACCTCGGTGGGGCCGGCCTCGCTGTCGATGCCGATGAGGCCGCGCAGCAGCCGCTTGGCCGCGGTGACGTAGACGTTGCCCGGGCCGGTGACCATGTCGACCGGCTCGCAGGACCCGGCGCCGTAGCCGAACACCGCGATCGCCTGGGCGCCGCCGACGGCGTAGACCTCGGTGACGCCGAGCAGCGCGCAGGCGGCCAGCACGCCGCGGTCGGGCAGGCCGCCGTTGTCCCGCTGCGGCGGGGTGGCCACGGCGATGGACTCCACACCGGCCAGCTGGGCGGGGACGACGTTCATGACCACGCTGGACAGCAGCGGGGCCAGGCCGCCGGGCACGTAGAGGCCCACGCGGCGCACCGGGACCCAGCGCTCGGTGACCGTGCCGCCGGGGACGACCTCGGTGGTGACGTCGGTGCGCCGCTGGTCGGCGTGCACCTTCCGCACCCGGGACACCGCCTCCTCCAGCGCCTCGCGCAGCGCGGGGTCGATCGAGGCCAGCGCGTCGTCGAGGGCGGCCTGCGGGACGGCGAAGTCCTCGGCGTCCACCCCGTCGAACCGGGCGGTGATCTCGCGGACGGCCTCGGCGCCGCGCTCGCGCACGTCCTCGCAGATCGGCCGGACGGTGGCCAGCACGCTGTCGATGTCGGTGCCGGCCCGCGGCAGCAGCCCGGTGAGCTCACGCACCCCCGGCAGCCGGGATCCACGCAGGTCGATGCGGGCGAGCACGGGTGCCTCCTGGGGCGGTGGGCGGGACGGTGCGGAGCAGACGGTGCGACCCGTCCAGGGTAGTTGCGCGGCGGTGGGCCGGTGTCCGCCGTCCCCCGTAGGGTTCGGGCCGTGGGCGAGCTGATCCCGTTGTTCCCCCTGGGGAGCCCCCTGTTCCCGGGCGTCGTGCTGCCCCTGCAGATCTTCGAGCCCCGGTACCGGCGGCTGGTCGCCGACCTGGTCGCCCGGCCCGAGGGCAGCGGGCCGCGGTCCTTCGGCGTGGTCGCCATCCGGCAGGGCTGGGAGGTCGAGCGGGTCGCGCCGGCCGAGGCGCTGTTCGACGTCGGCTGCACCGCCGTGCTGCGCGCGGTGACCCCGCAGGCCGACGGCGGCTACCGCCTGGTCACCGTGGGCGCCGACCGGTTCCGGCTGCTGGACGTCGTCGTCGCCGACGACCCGCCCTACCTGCAGGCCGAGGTGGAGTGGCTGGGCGAGGAGGAGGCCGCCGAGGAGGCGGCCGGGGACGCCGAGGGCCTGGTCACCGAGCCCGGCACGCTCACCCCCGCCGACGACGACGTCGCCGCGTCGGTGGCCCGGGGGTCGCTGGACGTGCTGGTGAGCAGCGTCTCCGGGCTGTTCGCCCGGTACGTGACCGAGGTGGCCGCGCTGCGCAGCGGCGGCGGGCCGCTGGAGGTCGACGACGAGGAGGAGGCCGAGCTGCTGGCCGACCTCGGCCTCGACGGCTCCGACGCCGACGGGCCCGGTGCCGACACCTCCGACGGCGCGGCGGCGGCCCTGCTGCGCCAGGTCGGGGACGATGCCCGCGGGCTGTCCTACCTGGTGGCCTCGGCGGCGCTGCTGACCACCGACGACCGGCAGGCGCTGCTGGCCGAGTCGGCCACCCGGCGCCGGCTGGCCGCGGAGTCCCGGCTGCTGCGCCGGGAGCTCACCCTGCTGCGCGAGCTCGGCGCGGTGCCGGTGCCCATCCAGCAGTTCGCCGGGCCCATGACCCCCAACTAGGGCCTGCCGCCCTAGTTGATGCAGCTGGTGTCGGCGGCGGTGCGCTCGGGGTTGACGTAGGAACCCGGGACGACGGGGTCCTCGGTCGGGGTCGCGGTCGCCACCTGCTGGCCGACCCCGGTGAAGTCGGTGCCCAGCACCAGCGAGACGGTGCCGGCGGCGAGCGAGTCGTCGACGGCCAGCGCGGCGCCGGGCACCTGGGCGGCCAGGGTGGCCGCGGCGGCGTCGTCCCCCGTGCGGTGGCTGATCGTGGTGGTCGCGGTGGCCGGGGCGTTCCCGCCGCTGCTGGCCGCGAACCCGGCGGCGGTCAGCTCGCCGGCGGCGCCGGCCGCCGCGCCGGAGACCCCGGAGCCGTTGAGCACCGACACCGTGACGTCGGCCGGGGCGACCGTGGCCGGGGCCTGCGCCGGGGCGGGCGCCTGCTGCGGCTCGGGGTCGGCGGTCAGGTCGGAGAAGAAGTCGGTGAGCACCTGCGCGGGCGGCAGCTTCAGCACCGAGACGCCGTCGACGTCGGCGTCGGTCAGGCCGGGGATGGTCTGGAAGGTGATGCTGCCCGGCTGCACGCCCTGCATCTGGGCGGCGAGGGTGAAGATGTCCAGCCCGCGGTCCAGGGTGACCGAGCTGCCGACCTGCTCGACGACCTGGCGCTGCTTGTTCGGGTTGAGCATCAGGTCCGAGGACAGCAGATTGCGCAGCATGCCGGCGATGAAGACCTGCTGGCGGGCGACGCGGTCGAAGTCCGAGGACCGCTCCCCCACGCCGTGCCGCTGCCGGACGAACAGCAGCGCCTGGCTGCCGGAGAGGGTCTGCGGGCCGGCGTCGAAGTGCGCACCGGTGACCGAGTCGTCGCTGGCCTGGCACAGGTCGACGTCGACCCCGCCGACGATCGAGGTCAGGTTGATGAACCCGAGCAGGTTGATCTCGGCGTAGTGGTCGATCTGCAGACCGGACAGGTTGCTGATCGTCTGGATGAGCAACCGGGCGCCGCCGGCCCGCTTCTCGTCCTCGCTGCCGTCGACGTCGTCGAACCCGGCCGAGTAGGCGGAGTTCAGCTTGCCGCGGCCGTGGCCCGGGATCTGCACGTACATGTCGCGCGGGAAGGAGACGAACGACGCCGCGGACCCGTCGGCCGGGACGTGCACCAGCATCATCGTGTCGGTGTTGTGCAGGTCGTCGGGGTCGCCGGTGGCGTACTCGTCGATCTGCTCCTGGGTGAGCCCGGCGCGGGAGTCCACGCCCACCAGCAGCATGTTCATCGCCTGGCCGGCGTGGGTGTCCCCGTTGATGTCGGTGTTGCCGGTGGTCGGGATCGCGTCGGTGCGGTTGACGCTGGCCTCGGCCACGCGGACCAGGTACCAGCCCCACCCGCTGCCGGCCACGAGCAGCATGCTGAGCACCGCGGCCAGCCCGCGGACGACGACGGCGGCCCGGCGGGTGCCGGTGCGGGCCGCGGAGCCGGCGGGGCGGCCGAGCCGGGGGTCGAGGCGGGCGGGGAGCTGCGCCGCGCGGTCGTCGCTCACGACCGGGCCCCGTCGGGGGCGGTCATCGGGGCGAGGTCAGCGGAACTCCGGAGCACGGAACCGAGCGTGACAGCCGGACAGCGGGGAGTAGTGGAGCGACGGGCCCGTCCGGTAACGGTTCGTCACTCCCGGATCGCAGGTCCCGCCTGTCCCGCCGGCTCGGGCCGGTACGCCCCCTGCGGGTGGCCCTGCTCCGGGTGGACCGCCGGCTCCGGCTCGTCGCGGCCGAGGTCGTCGCTGCTGACCAGCACGGTGCACACCACGTAGACCAGCACCGCGCAGAACGGGCCCACCGCGAGCGCGGCCAGCATGTTGAGGTCCAGCGCGGTGGTCACCTCGGTGCCGACGGTGGTCAGCTGCTCGCGGGACGGGCCGCGGCCCAGCAGCGCACCGAGCTGCCAGGCGGCCACCGAGGCGGCGAGCATGCCCACGGCCAGCCCGACCAGGGTGACCACGCCGCGGCGGCGCCGGCGCAGCCAGCCGGCCACGCCGGCCAGCAGGCCCAGCCCGCCCAGCAGCAGCACGTAGACGCCGTCGTCGGAGGCGAACAGCTCGGGGTCGACCAGGCCGCCCCCGGCGACCTGCACGTCGCCGGCGTCGGAGGTGACGGTGAACTGGGCCCGCGGGGCGAGCCAGACCCACAGCAGGCCGGCGAGGAGACCGAGCACGGCCAGCACGACCGCGGTCACCACCGCGCCGCGGACGTCGCCCCGGCTGCCGCGCAGCCCCGGCACCCCGGCGCGCACGGCGGCGGGCCGCAGGTCACCGGCGACCGGCTGCGGGCCGGCCGCCGGGGACGGGACGGGGGGCGGGAGGGCGGTCACGTCAGCGATTCGACCACAGGAGCGCGGTGGCGGCGCTCAGAGGATGGCGACGCTGGTGGGCCCCAGCAGCGCCTTGATGTCGCCCATGAGCGCGGTGCTCGGGCGCACCGACAGCCGCTGGTCCAGCCGCAGCACCGTCTCCCGCTGGCCGTTGATCAGCTTGAGCTGCACCTCGGTGGTGCCCGGGTGGCTGCCCAGCACCTCGCGCAGCCGCTCGACCACTGGCGGGGTGCACCGGGCCGCGGGCATCGAGACCAGCACCGGGCCGCGCGGGCCCTCGGTCAGCTCGGGGATCATCACCTCGGAGCCGAAGATCGACGGGGTGTCGTCCCGGCGGGAGATGCGGCCCTTCACCACGACGATCTGGTCGCGGGCCACCTTGTCCTGCACCTCGAGCCAGGTCTTGGGGAAGAACAGCACCTCGATGCCGGCCTCGAGGTCCTCGATGGTGGCGATGGCCCAGGGCGCGCCCTGCTTGTTGGTGCGCGGGGACACCGCGGTGAGGATGCCGGCCACGGTGACGTTGGCGCCGTCCTCGACGCCGCCGGCGAGGATCTCGGCGAGCGCGGTGTCGGCGTGGCTGGTGAGCACGTGCTCCACGCCGTGCAGCGGGTGGTCGGAGACGTAGAGGCCGAGCATGTCGCGCTCGAAGACCAGCCGCTCGGCCTTGGACCAGTCGGCGGTGCCGAGGACGACGTCGAAGGCGCCCACCCCGGAGTCGCCGCCCATGTCGCCGAAGAGGTCGAACTGGCCCTCGGCCTCGCGGCGCTTGACCGCCATCGCGGCGTCGACGGCCTCGACGTGCTTGACCGCGATCGCCTGGCGGGAGTGGCCGAGGGAGTCGAAGGCGCCGGCCTTGGCCAGGGAGTCGATGACCTTCTTGTTGCAGGCCACGGTGTCGATCTTGCGCATGAAGTCGTTGAAGTCGCGGAAGGCGCCCTTCTCCTCGCGCGCCTTGACGATCGAGGCCACCACGTTGTGCCCGACGTTGCGCACCGAGGCCAGGCCGAAGCGGATGTCGGCGCCGACGGCGGTGAAGTCCCAGGAGGACTCGTTGACGTCGGGCGGGAGCACCTTGATGCCCATGCGGCGGCACTCGGCCAGGTAGACCGGCCGGCGGTCCTTGTCGTCGCCGACGCTGGTGAGCAGGCCGGCCATGTACTCGGCCGGGTAGTTGGCCTTGAGGTAGGCCGTCCAGTACGAGACCAGGCCGTAGGCCGCCGAGTGCGCCTTGTTGAAGGCGTAGTCGGCGAAGGGGACCAGGATGTCCCACAGCGTCTTGATGGCCGCGCCGGAGAAGCCGTTGGCCTTCATGCCGGCCTCGAAGCCGACGAACTCGGCGTCCAGCACCGACTTCTTCTTCTTGCCCATGGCCCGGCGCAGCAGGTCGGCCTTGCCGAGGGAGTACCCGGCGACCTTCTGCGCGATCGCCATGACCTGCTCCTGGTAGACGATCAGGCCGTAGGTCTGGCCCAGGATCTCCTCCAGCGGCTCGGCGAGCTCCGGGTGGATCGGGGTGATCTCCTGCTGGCCGTTCTTGCGCAGCGCGTAGTTGGTGTGCGAGTTGGCACCCATCGGGCCGGGCCGGTAGAGCGCGCCGACGGCGGAGATGTCCTCGAAGTTGTCCGGCCGCATGAGCCGCAGCAGCGACCGCATCGGGCCGCCGTCGAACTGGAAGACCCCGAGCGTCTCGCCCTTGGACAGCAGCTCGTAGGTCTTGGGGTCGGTGAGGTCCTTGCTGAGCTCGTCGAGGTCGATCGCGGGCTTGCCGTTGATCTCGATGTTGCGCAGCGCGTCGTCGATGACGGTGAGGTTGCGCAGGCCCAGGAAGTCCATCTTGAGCAGCCCGAGCGTCTCGCACGTCGGGTAGTCGAACTGCGTGATGATCGCGCCGTCGGCCTCGCGGCGCATGATCGGCACGCTGTCGATGAGCGGGTAGCGGCCGATGATGACCCCGGCGGCGTGCACGCCCCACTGGCGCTTGAGGCCCTCGAGCTTGCGGGCCTGGTCGACGACCTCGGCCGCGCCCGGGTCGGACTCGTAGCGGGCGCGGAACTCCGCGGCCTCCTTGTAGCGCGGGTGGGCCGGGTCGAAGACCCCCGTCAGCGGGATGCCCTTGCCCATCACGTCGGGCGGCAGCAGCTTGGTGAGCTCGTCGCCGACGGAGAAGGGCCGGTCGAGCACCCGGCCGGCGTCCTTGATCGCGGCCTTGGCCTTGATCGTGCCGTAGGTGACGATCTGGCTGACCCGCTCCTCGCCGTACTTCTCCGACACGTAGCGGATGACCTCGCCGCGCCGGCGCTCGTCGAAGTCGATGTCGACGTCGGGCATGGAGACGCGCTCGGGGTTGAGGAAGCGCTCGAAGATCAGGCCGTGGGCCAGCGGGTCGAGGTCGGTGATGCCCATGGCGTAGGCGGCCAGCGACCCGGCGGCCGAGCCACGGCCCGGGCCGACCCGGATGCCGTTGTCCTTGGCCCAGTTGATGAAGTCGGCGACCACGAGGAAGTACCCCGGGAAGCCCATCTGGGTGATGATCCCGACCTCGTAGTCGGCCTGCTTGCGCACGTGGTCGGGGATGCCGCCGGGCCAGCGCTTGTGCAGCCCGCGCTCGACCTCCTTGATGAACCAGGAGGTCTCGTCCTCGCCCTCGGGCAGCGGGAAGCGGGGCATGAGGTCGGCGCCCTCGGTGAAGGTGACCTCGCACTGCTCGGCGACCAGCAGCGTGTTGTCGCAGGCCTCGGGCATCTCGGTGAACAGCCCGCGCATCTCGGCGGCGGACTTCAGGTAGTAGCCGTCGCCGTTGAACTTGAAGCGGTTGGTCTCGTTGAGCCGCGCGCCGGTCTGGATGCAGAGCAGGGCGTCGTGGGCCTCGGCGTCCTCGCGGTGGGTGTAGTGCAGGTCGTTGGTGGCCAGCAGCGGGATGCCCAGCTCGCGGGCGATCTCCAGCAGCGCGGGCTTGGTCTGCTTCTCGATGGCCAGGCCGTGGTCCATGACCTCGGCGTAGAAGTTCTCCCGCCCGAAGATGTCCTGGAAGTCCGCGGCCGCCTGGCGGGCGCGGTCGACCTTGCCCGCGCGCAGCCACATGTTCACCTCGCCCGAGGGGCAGCCGGTGGTGGCGATGAGGCCCTTCCCGTACTGCTCGAGCAGGTCGCGGTCGAAGCGCGGCTTGCGGTACTGCCCCTCGAGGCTGGCCAGCGAGGAGAGCCGGAACAGGTTGTGCATGCCCTCGGTGGTGCGGGCCAGCAGGGTCATGTGGGTGTAGGCGGCCTTGCCCTTGGACGAGGCGCCCTCGCCGTCCTCGTCGGCGATGGCGCCGAAGTCGAAGGGCGCGCGGTCGAAGCGCGAGCCGGGCGTGTAGTAGCCCTCCATGCCGATGATCGGCTTCACGCCGTTGGCCTTGGCCTGCTTGTAGAAGTCGTACGCGCCGAAGACGTTGCCGTGGTCGGTCATGGCCAGCGCCGGCATGCCCTGCTCGGCGGCGGCCTTGGTGACCTCGGGCAGCTTGGCCGCGCCGTCGAGCATCGAGTACTCGGTGTGCACGTGCAGGTGCACGAAGTTCTCGGCGTCGGGCACGGGGGCTCCTCACTGGTCGGTGGTGCAGGTGCTGGTGGTGCTGACCGGCGGGGAAGGCCGTGCACGCAGACCGGGTGCTGGCACCCGATCCTCGCACTCCCCGCTGTCTACTCCGGGGGTCCGACAGAGTCGTGCTGGTCCCCCCGCGTGTCCCCGCCCGGGCGCACGCGGGGGCCCAGCGGGGGCAGCGCCGCGGTGGGCACGAGCAGGAAGCGCAGGTCCACGGCAGCGTGCAGCAGGACCGGCAGCAGCAGCGACCCGGTCTGCAGGTAGAGCGCGGCGAACACCCCGCCGAGGACGCCGGTGAGCAGCACCCCGCCGGCGCCCTGGTAGGCGTGCGCGGCCCCGAAGGCGACGGCGGCGACCACGACCAGCACCCCCGACGGCAGCCCGGGGGCGACGGCGGCGACGACGGCCAGGAAGAAGCCGCGGTACAACCACTCCTCGCACACCCCGGCGGTCACCCCGACGACGGCGAACAGCCGCCGCTCGGCGCCCGAGCGGGGCAGCAGCGCGACCGTGGACTGCACCGGCGGCTCCCCGTGCCGGCCGGTGGGCGCCGGGGCGGCCGCGGCCAGCGCCCCCGACCGCAGCGCCCGGGTGGACACCACGACGAAGGCCAGCAGCAGCAGGCAGGCCGCCGAGGTGATCCAGCCGGGCCAGGCCTGCGGCCAGCGCAGCCCGACCTGGCCGGCGTCGACGTCGGGGGCGGCCAGGAAGACCACGAGCACGAGCAGCGACAGGCCCCACTCCAGGACCAGCAGGCGCAGGTAGAACGACCGCCGGGCACGGGCGTCGGTGCGCATCCGGTCCTCGAACCGGCGGTGCAGCACGTGCCCGACGACGGGCTCGCCGACGACCAGGTAGCCGGCGACGACGACCGCGGCGAACGCGGCCGGACCGAAGTCGGCGAGGGAGTCGGGCAGGCCGGTCACTTCAGCGGTGCGCGCTCAGGCCTCGGCGCGCAGCCGGCCCAGGGCCCCGGCGAGGTCCTCCGGGTAGCTGCTGGTGAACTCGACCCACCGGCCGTCGGCGGGGTGCGCGAAGCCCAGCCGCACCGCGTGCAGCCACTGCCTGGACACCCCGAGCCGGGCGGCCAGGGTGGGGTCGGCGCCGTAGGCCATGTCCCCGACGAGCGGGTGGCGCATGGCGGAGAAGTGCACCCGGATCTGGTGCGTGCGGCCGGTCTCGAGCTTGACGTCGACCAGCGACGCGGCCGGGAAGGCCTCGAGGGTGTCGTAGTGGGTGACCGAGGGCCGGCCGGTGCTGACCACGGCGAAGCGCCAGTCGTGCTTGGGGTGCCGGTCGATGGGGGCGTCGATCGTGCCGCGCGACGGGTCGGGGTGGCCCTGCACCAGCGCGTGGTAGCCCTTGTCGACCGTGCGCTCCTTGAACGCCTGCTTGAGCAGGGTGTAGGCGCGCTCGCTCTTGGCCACCACCATCAGCCCGGTGGTGGCGGCGTCCAGCCGGTGCACGATGCCGCGGCGCTCCTCGGCGCCACTGGTGGAGATGCGGTAGCCGGCCGCGGCCAGCCCGCCGACCACGGTGGGGCCGTCCCAGCCGGGGCTGCCGTGCGCGGCGACGCCGACCGGCTTGTCGACGACCAGGACGTCGTCGTCGTCGTGCACCACGGTCATGCCCTCGACCGGCTGCGGCGGGGCGGGCTCGCCCGGCGGCGGGGGCAGCTCGACCTCCAGCCAGCTGCCGGCGGTCAGCCGGTCGCCCTTGCTGCGGGCCCGGCCGTCGACCAGCACCCGGCCCTCGTCGGCGAGGTCGGCGGCGGCGCCGCGGGAGAGCCCGAACAGCCGGGCCAGCGCCTGGTCGACCCGCTGGCCCTCCAGGCCGTCGGGCACCGGGAGCTCACGGCGCAGGCTGGCGGTCACCCCGCCATTGTGACCGACGGTCAGTCGGTGGCCGCGCGCTCGCGGTCGGCGCCGTCGTCCCCGCCGTCCTTCGTGCTCCGGCTGCCGTCGAACTCGACGCCCCGCACGGCCAGCACCGCGCCGAGGATGCCGCCGCAGACGATCGCGGAGTCGGCGACGTTGAAGATCGGCCACACCCGGCCGTAGGGGTCGAACAGCGACAGGAAGTCCACCACGCCGCCGCGCAGGAACCCGGGGTCGCGGAACACCCGGTCGACCAGGTTGCCCAGCGCGCCGCCGAGCACCAGGCCGAGCGCGACCGCCCAGCCGGTGGAGAACAGCCGGCGCGCGGCCCGGACGATGACCACCACGACGACCGCCGCGATGAGGCTGAAGACGACGGTGGCGCCCTCGGCGAAGGAGAACGCGGCCCCGGTGTTGCGGGCCTCGGTCAGGTAGAGGGCCCCGCCCAGCAGCCGCAGCGGCTCCCGGTCGGACAGGGTGGCCACCACGACCAGCTTGGTCACCAGGTCCAGGGCCAGGACCCCGGCGGCCAGGCCCACGAGCAGCGCGGTGCGCGGGCGGCGGGCGACCTGGCTGGTCGGGCCGGCGGGCTCGGACGGGCGGTCGGCATCCTCGGGCACGACGACGACGGTACCGAGGTCGGCTGCGCCTGCCGTCCCCCGTGCGGTGCGGCAGCATGGCGAGGGTCACACCGCCCGGGGAGGGTGCACCGCCCGCGGGGGGACGACCATGGCACCAGCAGCGGTGACCCCGCTCCCCTGAACGCAGCGCGCGGCAACGACCGCCGCGCGCGACCACCAGGAAGGCCCGACCAGCCCCGTGACCAGCGCCGAGAACACCGCGCCGGGCGAGTACGCCCACCCCGTCGTCCCCGACACGTCGCGCCCCGACGTCGTCCTGGTCGGGGGCGGGGTGATGAGCGCGACGCTGGCCGCCCTGCTGGGCATCGTGGCGCCGCACTGGTCCATCACGCTGTTCGAGGCCGGCGACCGGGTCGCCGCGGAGAGCTCCGACGGCTGGAACAACGCCGGCACCGGGCACTCGGCGCTGTGCGAGCTGAACTACACCCCCGCGGGCGCGGACGGCACGGTCGACCCGACCAAGGCCATCTCGATCAACGAGCAGTTCCAGCTGTCCCGGCAGTTCTGGTCGCACCTGGTGCGCACCGGTCTCACCGACACCCCCAAGCACTTCATCACCCCGGTGCCGCACATCAGCTTCGTGCACGGCACCGAGGGCCAGGCCTACATGCGCGCCCGGCACGCCGCGCTCACCGCCTCGCCGCTGTTCGCCGAGCTGGAGCTGACCACCTCCCAGGACGAGCTGGCGCAGTGGGTGCCGCTGATGATGGAGGGCCGCGACCCGCAGCAGCCCGTCGCCGCCACCCGCTCCACCGCCGGCACCGACGTCGACTTCGGCTCGCTGACCCGCTTGCTGCTGGACCAGGCCACCGCCCGCGGCGTCGCCGTGCACACCGGCACCAGCGTGCAGGGCCTGGAGCGCACCACCGACGGCCGCTGGAAGGTCTCGGCGAGGCACCACGCCAGCGGCGAGGAGTTCACCGTCAACGCGGGCTTCGTGTTCGTCGGCGCCGGCGGCGGCGCGCTGCCGTTGCTGCAGCGGGCCGAGATCCCCGAGATCAAGGGCTTCGGCGGGTTCCCGGTCTCGGGCCTGTTCCTGCGCTCGACCAACGAGGCGCTCGCCGCCCGCCACCAGGCCAAGGTCTACGGCCAGGCCGCCGTCGGCGCCCCGCCGATGTCGGTGCCGCACCTGGACCTGCGGCTGATCGAGGGCAAGCAGTCGCTGCTGTTCGGCCCCTACGCCGGCTTCTCCCCCAAGTTCCTCAAGGCCGGGTCCTGGCTGGACCTGCCCAAGTCGGTACGCCTGGGCAACATCGGCTCGATGCTCGGTGTCGCCCGCACCCAGACCGCGCTCACCCGCTACCTCATCGGCCAGGTGCTGCAGCGCCCCTCGGACCGGATCGAGGCCCTCGAGGAGTTCGTGCCCACCGCCGACGGCGACGACTGGGAGATGATCCACGCCGGCCAGCGCGTGCAGGTCATCAAGCAGGACGACAAGGGCCGCGGCGTCCTGCAGTTCGGCACCGAGCTCGTCGTGGGCGGCGAGGGATCCATCGCCGGCCTGCTGGGCGCCTCCCCCGGTGCCTCCACCGCGGTCGCGGCGATGCTGGACCTGCTGCGCCGCTGCTTCCCCGACCGGCACGCCGAGTGGGAGCCCCTGCTGCGCGAGGCCATCCCCTCCTACGGCCGGAAGCTCTCCGAGGACCCGGCGCTGTTCGCCGAGGTCCGCGAGGAGACCACCCGCACGCTGGAGCTCACCGGGCCCGTGGAGCTCGCCGGCGCCCGCTGACCGGCAGCGCCGCCCCGGCCGCCACGACGGCCGCGGCGGCGCCGAGGGCCACCGGCACCCCCGCGCCCAGCAGCGCCGAGGACAGCGGGGCGCCCGCGGCCTGGCCCAGCAGCAACGCCACGAAGAAGACCGACACCGCCGGGGCGGGGGTGTCCGACACCTGCCCCGCCCACGCGATGAGCGCCGTCGTCGCCGTGGTGAACCCCAGCCCGAAGGCCAGTGCGGCGAGCACCGGGACCGGCCCCCGCGCCGGAAGGGCCCAGGCCGCGACCGCCCCTGCGGTCACCGCAGCCGACGCCGACCAGGCAGGGACGGGCCCGGCCCGCAGCAGCAGCGGACCGACCACCGCGGCACCGGCCGCCCCGACCCCGAGGCAGACCCACACCCACAGCGCGGCGCGGTCGCCGAGCCCGCCGTCCTGCAGCACGGTGCGGCCGTGGGTCCACACCGCCGCGCTGCCGGTGCCGAGCAGGCCGGCCGCCAGCACCGGGACGACCCACCGGCGCCCGGCGTCCACCCGGGGTGCCGGCCGGTCCGGGTCGCCTCCCCGGGCGGCGGCCAGCACGACCAGGGTGACGACGGCGGTGCCGGCCGCGGCGGCCGTCCAGGCCACCTGCCAGCGGTCGACGAGGAGGGCGAGCAGGCCGGCCGCGACGAGCCCGGGCCCGGTGCCCGCGTTGACCACCGCCTGCGCCCGCGGCTCCGCGGGGCCCGGCACCGCCCGGCGGACCAGGACCACCAGGCCCGGCGAGGCGGCTCCGGCCCCGGCGCTGCCCAGCACCGCCGCGACGGCGAACACCGCGGCGGAGCCCGCCGTCCCCACCCCCGCCGCACCCAGGACGGCGACCGCGCCCGCCCCGGCGACGACCGTCCGCGGGCGCCGCTCCCCGTGCAGGAAGGCCAGCGCTGCAGCGACGCAGTAGGCCACCGAGGTGCCGCCGGAGACCAGGCCGACCGCGGTCGTGGACAGCCCCAGGTCGCGCTGGGCGTCCGGCGCGCTCAGGCCGACGGCGTAGCGGACCAGGCCGTAGGTGCAGGCGACCAGGGCGGTGCCGGCGACGACCAGCGCGACCGAACGAAACGACCGTTTCACATAACGACCGTTACAGTGATCGCGTGACCGCGCAACCCGGTGCCCGGCAGCGGCTGCTGGACGCCGCCGAGGAGCTCTTCGCCGCCGGCGGCTTCGCCGGCACCCCCGTCGACGCGGTGCTGGCCCGGGCCGGCGTCGCGCCCGCCACCCTCTACGCGCACTTCGGCAGCAAGACCGGCCTGCAGGCCGCCGCCCTCGCCGCCCGGCTGCGCCGGTGGGACGACGCGTGGGCCGCCGCGGTGGCCGCGGCCCCCGACGACCGGGGCCGCCTGCTGGCCGTGTTCGACGCGCTCGAGGCCTTCCGGACCTCGGGGACGCCGTCGCGCTGGTGTGCCTTCCTGGACGCCGCCGCGGGGTCTCCGGCCGACGACGGCACCGCCGCGGCAGCACTGGACCAGGACACCGCCCTGCTGCGCGGCCGGCTGCGCGAGCTGGCCGCGCCGGTGGCCGGTGACCGGGCCGCCGAGCTGGCCGAGCACCTGCTGGTGGTCGTCAGCGGCGCGCTGGCGATGGCGCTGCGCACCGACCGCGCCACCGCCACCGCGCAGGGCCGCGCCACCGCCGCCGCGCTGCTGGACGGCTGGCGCTAGTCGACCTCGGTCGGCCGGCCGGTCTCGCCCCGCCAGGTGGCCAGCCGGCCGGCCCGGCTGACCGCCCGCAGTCGTCGCTCGGCCTCGGCCCGCGACCCGCGGGCCGACACCAGCAGCGCCTGGTCCCCGCGCATCAGCCGGGTGTCGCGGTCGGGCACGAACGGCTTGCCGTCGCGCACCACGAGGACGACGGCGGCGTCCTCGGGCAGCCGCAGCTCCGGCAGGTAGACCCCGTGCAGGCGTGATCCCGGCGGCACGGTCAGCTGCATCAGCTCGGCACCCAGCTCGTCCAGCGGCGCGGACTCCACGTCGATGTCGCGCGGGGTGATCGGCGTGGCGATGCGCAGGGAGCGGGCCACCGCCGGCAGGGAGCCGCCCTGCACGACGGTGAAGACGACCACCAGCACGAAGACGATGTCGAACACCCGGGTGGCGCCGGGGACGGCGGCCGCGATCGGGAAGGTCGCCAGCACGATGGGCACCGCGCCGCGCAGGCCGGCCCAGGAGATGAACGCCTGTTGCGGCCAGGGCACCCGGAACCACACGAGGCTGGCCACCACCGACAGCGGCCGTGCCACCAGCAGCAGCGCCAGGCCGATGACCAGCGCCTCGGGGACGACGTCGAGCAGCCGGCTGGGGCTGGCCAGCAGGCCGAGCAGCACGAAGAGCCCGATCTGGGCCAGGGTGGCCATGCCCTCGGCGAACCCGATGGTGGCGGCGCGGTGCGGCAGCGGCGCGTTGCCGAGCACCAGCCCGGCCAGGTACACCGCGACGAAGCCCGACGTGTGCACCAGGTCGGCCGAGGCGAAGGCCAGCACGCAGAGCGCCAGCGTGGCCAGCGGGTAGAAGCCGGCCAGCGGCAGCGCGACCCGGCGCAGCAGCCACGCGCCGCCGAACCCGACCGCGACGCCGATGACCGACCCGCCGGCGAGCTCGCCGACGACCTCTACGGCGGTGATCCACCACGGCGCGGTCTCCCCGCCGGCCAGCCGCTCGGACAGCACCAGCACCAGCAGGATGACCGGGGCGTCGTTCAGCCCGCTCTCCATCTCCAGCGACGCGGCCATCCGCCGGGGCAGGGGCAGCCGGCGCAGGGTGGCGAAGACGGCCGCGGCGTCGGTGGAGCTGACCACCGCACCCAGCAGCAGGGCGTTGGCCCAGGTGAACCCGAGCAACCAGACCGCCACGGCCGCGGTGGCGCTCACCGAGACCAGGACACCGACCGTGGCCAGCGTCAGGCCGGGCCCGACCGCCCGCCGGACGTCGGACCAGCGGGTGGTCAGTCCGCCCTCGGCCAGGATCACCAGCAGCGCGGCCACGCCGAGGGTCTGGGTGAGGTCGACGTCCTCGAACTGGATGCCCAGCCCGCTCTCGCCGAGCCCGACCCCCAGGGCCAGGTAGAGCAGCAGGGCCGGCAGGCCCAGCCGGTCGGAGAGCCGCAGCGCGACGGCGGCGGTGAGCACGACGAGGGCGCCGACGGCGAGCGCGACGGTCACCGTCGTCGACATCAGCGCACCACCACGGGGCCAGTCTCCCGCACCCCGGTGACGTTCCGGTCAAACCGGTGTTCCGCGGCTGGGATGATGGACGGCGTGAGCAGCCCGACCTCCCCGTTCCGCCCCCTCCCAGCAGGGGTCGACCTCCCGGCCCTGGAGCACGAGGTCCTCGACCAGTGGGCCGACGAGAAGGTGTTCGCCCGCTCGTTGGAGGCCTCCGCCGGCCGGCCGCAGTGGACCTTCTACGAGGGCCCCCCGACGGCGAACGGCCGCCCGGGCACCCACCACATCGAGGCCCGCGCGTTCAAGGACGTCTTCCCCCGGTTCAAGACCATGCAGGGCTTCTCCGTGCCCCGCCGCGCCGGCTGGGACTGCCACGGCCTGCCGGTGGAGATCGCGGTGGAGAAGGAGCTGGGCTTCAACGGCAAGCCCGACATCGAGGCCTACGGCATCGCCGAGTTCAACGCCCGCTGCCGGGAGTCCGTGGAGCGGCACGTGGCCGACTTCTCCGAGCTCACCGACCGGATGGGCTACTGGGTCGACATGTCGACCGCCTACTGGACGATGAACCCCGAGTACGTGGAGAGCGTCTGGTGGTCGCTGAAGACCATCTTCGACAAGGGCCTGCTCACCGAGGACCACCGCGTCGCCCCCTACTGCCCGCGCTGCGGCACCGGCCTGAGCGACCACGAGGTCGCCCAGGGGTACGAGACCGTCACCGACCCCTCGGTCTACGTCTCGCTGCCGGTCACCAGCGGCGAGTGGGCCGGCAAGGCCGACCTGCTGGTCTGGACCACGACGCCCTGGACGCTCCCGTCCAACACCGCGGTCGCGGTCAACCCCGAGGTCACCTACCTGGTGGTCCGCGCCGAGCACGAGGGCACGGAGCGCACCGTCGTCGTCGCCGAGCCGCTGGTGGCCGCCGTCCTCGGGGCCGACGTGCCCTACGAGGTGCTGGCCACCACCACCGGCCGCGACTGGGAGCGGGTGCACTACCAGCGGCCCTTCGAGCTGGTCGACTTCCCCGAGGGCGACGCGCACTTCGTGCTGCTCGCCGACTACGTCACCACCGACTCGGGCACCGGGTTGGTGCACCAGTCCCCCGCGTTCGGCGCCGAGGACCTCGCGGTCTGCCGCGCCTACGGCCTGCCGGTGGTGAACCCGGTGGACGCCACCGGCCACTTCGCCGCCGACGTCCCCCTGGTCGGCGGGCACTTCTTCAAGGCCGCCGACCCCACCCTGGTGCAGGACCTCGCCGACCGGGGCGTGCTGTGGCGCGAGCAGCGCTACGAGCACCCCTACCCGCACTGCTGGCGCTGCCACACGCCGCTGATGTACTACGCCCAGCCGTCCTGGTACATCCGCACCAGCGCGGTCAAGGACCAGCTGCTGGCCGAGAACGAGGCCACCCGGTGGCACCCGGAGAACGTGCAGTGGGGCCGCTACGGCGACTGGCTGCACAACAACGTCGACTGGGCGCTGTCCCGCGACCGGTACTGGGGCACCCCGCTGCCGATCTGGCGCAACGAGCTCGACCCCGCGCACCTGGTCGCCGTCGGCTCGCTGGCCGAGCTGTCGGAGCTGACCGGCCGCGACCTGGCCGACCTCGACCCGCACCGGCCCTACATCGACGACGTCACCTTCACCCTGCCCGGGGTCGAGGGCGAGTTCCGCCGGGTGCGGCAGGTCATCGACGCCTGGTACGACTCCGGCTCGATGCCCTTCGCCCAGTGGGGCGCCCCGCACCGGAACAAGGAGGCCTTCGAGGCGGCCTACCCGGCGCAGTTCATCTGCGAGGCCATCGACCAGACCCGCGGCTGGTTCTACACGCTGATGGCCGTCGGCACCCTGGTGTTCGGGAAGTCCTCCTACGAGGACGTGCTGTGCCTGGGCCACATCCTCGCCGAGGACGGCCGCAAGATGAGCAAGCACCTGGGCAACATCCTGGAGCCGATCCCGCTGATGGACCGGCACGGCGCCGACGCCGTCCGCTGGTTCATGCTGGCCGGCGGCTCGCCGTGGCAGGCCCGCCGGGTCGGCCACGAGACGCTGTCCGAGGTCGTCCGCAAGGTGCTGCTGACCTACTGGAACACCGCCTCGTTCTTCACCCTGTACGCCTCCACCAACGGCTGGGACCCGGCCTCCTCCCCCGCACCGGCCGCCGCCGGGCGGCCGCTGCTGGACCGGTGGGCGCTCGCGTCGCTGGCCACCGTCACCGACGGGGTGACCAGGGCGCTGGAGGACTTCGACACCCAGACCGCGGGCAAGCTGCTGGCGGCCTTCGTCGACGACCTGTCCAACTGGTACGTCCGCCGCTCCCGCCGCCGCTTCTGGGACGGCGACCCGGCCGCGCTGGGTACGCTGCACGAGGTGCTGGACGGCCTGACCCGGCTGATGGCCCCTTTCACCCCCTTCGTCACCGAGCGGGTGTGGCGCGAGGTCGTGGCGCCGGGGCTGGTGGACGCCCCCGACTCGGTGCACCTGTCCTCGTGGCCGCAGGTCGACGAGGCGGCCCGCGACGACCGGCTGGTGGAGCAGATGGACGTCGTCCGGCGGCTGGTCGAGCTGGGCCGGTCGGCCCGGACGTCGGCCAAGGTGCGCACCCGCCAGCCGCTCGCCCGCGCCCTGGTGGCCGCCCCCGGGTGGGGCGAGCTGCCGCGCGACCTGGTCGCCGAGGTGGCCGAGGAGCTCAACGTCGCCGAGCTCGCCCCGGTGGCCGAGGCCGGCGGGGACCTGGTCGACGTCAGCGTGAAGATCGACTTCCGCGCGGTCGGCCGGCGGATGGGCAAGCAGGTGCAGGCGGTCGCCCGGGCCGTCGCCGCCGAGGACGCCACCGCGCTGGTCGCGGCCTACCGGGCGGGCTCGGCGTCGGTGGTCGTGGACGGCGCCGACGTCGCGCTGGAGGACGGCGACCTGGTGGTCACCGAGACCCCGCGCGAGGGCTGGACCGTGGCCTCGGCCGGCGGGCTGACCGTGGCGCTGGACCTGACGCTCACCCCGGAGCTGGAGCGGGCCGGGCTGGTGCGCGAGGTGGTCCGGCTGGTGCAGGACGCCCGCAAGTCCGCCGGGTTCGAGGTCAGCGACCGCATCGAGCTGTGGTGGACCGCGGACGGCCAGCTGGCCCAGGCGCTCACGGAGGCCACCGAGCAGCTGGCCGCGGAGGTGCTGGCGACGTCGGTGCACGCCGGCGCCGCGGGTGACGGCGAGGGCGTGGAGACCCCCGCCGGCGGCCGCATCTGGGTCGCCCGCGCCTGACCCCCGGGCCCAGCGTGGATCAGGGGCCCTGGTCCACCTCCGTCCTCCTGCACCAGATCTCGTGCAGGAGGACGGAGTCCGGTGCAGGAGGACGACGGGCGCCCGCTGGCTGCCGCACCCGGCCGCGGAGCGTGCGGGTCGTCAGGAGCGGGCGGCGGCGCGGCGCTGACGCTCGGCGTCGGCCAGGGTGCGGTCCGGGCGGCAGATCCCGCACGCGGTGAACCCGTCGCTCTTCGCCTCGTCCAGCGGGAGGCCGAACGTCTCCTGGCCCTCGGTGACCGCGCAGCCGTCGAGGTGGTAGCGCGGGTGCTCGTCGACGACGAAGACCTCGTCGGTCAGGTCGATCACCAGCAGCAGGTCGGTGACGACGACGTCCTCCTCGACCGGCTCGCCGTCCTCGCCCAGCACGACGGGCCGGACGACGGCGTGCGTCCCGGTGCCGGGCCCGTCCGACGCCGTGCGGGCCGCCGGACCGGCGGGGGTGTCCGCGGCCCGGTGGGCGGGCCCGTCGGACGTGGCGGGTGCCGGCTCGTCGTCCGCGTCCGGGGCGACGGCGGACGTCGACGCAGCGGGGACGGCAGCAGCGGGCTCGGCGGGGGCCGTCGGCTCGGCAGCGGCGGGGGGCGCGGCGTGCGCGGACCGCTCGGAGCGGAGCTCGGCCAGCTCGGCCCGCAGCGCGGCGATCTCCGCGGCGACGGGCTCGGCGGCAACGGGGCCACCGGTGGCCGGCACCGAGGCCGGTGTCGAGGCCGGCATCGAGGCCGGCATCGTGGCCGGCTGCGCCCCGGGGGCCGGCTCGGCAGCGGCCGCGGCCCGGGTGGCCGACGTGGCCGACGTCGCCGCAGCGGCGGGCGCAGCCCCGCCCGCGGACGCCCCGGCCCCCGTCCGGCTCCCGGCGGCCGGTTCGGCCTCCGCGGCGGGCTCGGCCTCGGGCTCGGCGGCACGGGTCCCGGCGGCGAGGGCGCGGCGGCGCCGGACCGACTGGGCGACCAGGGCCACCGCCGCCAGGGCGCTCACGCCGACCGAGCCCCACAGCATGCTGGTCTGCCCGTTGCCCAGGCCGCCGACCAGCAGCGCGCCCGCGACGAGGATGAGCAGCCCGGCCAGCACGATCACCGCCGGAGCGTAACCGGCGCCACGCGACGGAGCCCCCGCAGACGGTGTCTGCGGGGGCTCCGTGGTGGTGCGGGCGATCAGGCGCCGGCGTGGGTGTTCTGCCGGGCGTTGGACGCCGGCTCGGCCGAGCCGCGGCTGTCCAGGTCGCGCAGGTGCGACTCGAGGTAGGAGCGCAGCCGGGTGCGGTACTCGCGCTCGAAGGTGCGCAGCTCCTCGATCTTGCGCTCGAGGCTGGAGCGCTTCTCCTCCAGGGAGCCCATGACCTCGACGTGCTTGCGCTCGGCCTCCTGGTCCAGCGCGGTGGCCTTGGCGCGCGCCTCGCGCTCCATCGTGTCGGCCCGGGTGCGGGCGTCGCCGACCATCGCGTCGGCGCGCTGCTTGGCCTCGGCGAGCTGCTGCTCGCTCTTGGCGCGGGCGTCGGCCAGCATCCGGTCGCTGTTGGTCTTCGCGCTGCCGACCAGCTGGTCGGCCTGCTGCTTGGCCTCGTTGACGTACCGGTCGGCGGTCTCGGTCGCCAGGGTCAGCATCCGGGAGGCGCGTACGCCGTCGTCCTCGCGGGACTGGACCGGCACCGGCGGGGCCGCGGCGGCGACCGGCTCGGCCGGGCGCTCCCCGGTGCGGGGGCCCCCGCCGTTGTTGCGGAGCTCGTTGTTCTCCTCGATCAGCCGGGCCAGCTCGGCCTCGACCACGTCGAGGAAGGCGTCGACCTCGTCCTCGTCGTAGCCACGCTTGCCGATCGGCGGCTTCTTGAAGACGACGTTGTGCACATCGGCGGGCGTCAGTGGCATCGGGTCACCTCGGGTCGGACGGGAGGAACAGGGAGCAGTCTCCACGGGCGGCGCGTGGCCGCGACCGCGGGACCGCTCCTCCGGACGGCAGAACTGGTCACGCGGTGGCAGCCAGTGAATCCACGATGCTGCGCAGGATGAGCACAGCGATCAGGAGCACCATAAACCCGAGGTCCAACCTGATGCTCCCCAGGTTCAACGGCGGGATGACCTTGCGCACCGCCTTGAGCGGAGGGTCGGTCGCGGCGTACACGACCTCCAGCCCGGCAGCGACGGCGCCCGAGGGGCGCCAGCTGCGGGCCAGGACCATCACCCAGTCCACCACGAAGCGGGCGAACAGCAGGATCAGGAAGATCAGCAGGACCGATGACACGATCTGCAGGAGAAGGGCCACGATCCTCGCTCGTTCAGGGGCTGGGCGAGCGGGTGCTCGCCGGGACCTACGGGTCTACGACTGGCTGAGGAACCCGCCCTCGCGGATGCGGGCCTTGTCCTCGGCGGTCACGGCGGTGCCGGCCGGGGAGAGCAGGAACACCTTGGCCGTGACCCGCTCGATACTACCGTGCAGCCCGAACGACAGCCCCGCCGCGAAGTCGACCAGCCGCTTGGCGTCGGCGTCGTCGATCTCGGAGAGGTTCATCAGCACGGCGTCGCCGTCGCGGAAGCGCTCGCCGATGGTGCGGGCCTCGTTGTAGGTCTGCGGCACCAGCGTGGTGATCCGGTAGGCCTTGGGGGCGGCGACCGGCGGGGCGACCGGGGCGGCCACCGGCGGCGCCGGGGCCGGCTCGGGGTCGCGCAGGGCGGCGGCGGTGGCGCCGACCGGGCCGGAGGTGGCGGTCCCCGACACCGCGGCGGAGCGGCCGCTGCCGGTGCGCGGGCCCACGGTGGCGGGGGCGGCGAGGTCCAGACGACGGGGCCCGGTGCGGCGCGGCAGCGGGGCCTCCGCGACCGGGGCGGGCTCGTCGAGGGCGATCTCCTCCGAGGGGTACTCCACCGACGGGTACGCCGAGTCGTAGGACTCGTAGCGGCTGTCGTAGTAGTCGTCCCGGTGGTCGCTGCGGGCGTCGCTGCCGTAGCGGTCGCGGCGGTCGGGGCGGTCGTCGTGGTCGGACTGCCGCGCGTCGTAGCGCCCGTAGGCGGCGCGGGTCTCGTCGTCCTCGACGAGTCCGAGGTAGATGCCCATCTTGCGCATGGCGCCGGCCATCCCAGGGCCCCTCTCTGTGCTGGTCGTCATCCGTGACTGGTGGGACCGGTGTGACTCATGGTCCTGCCCCGGAGGCTAGGGGCCGCGGGCCGAACAACGCGGTTCCGACACGCACGACGGTGGCACCGGCGGCGACGGCCTCCTCGAGGTCGCCGCTCATGCCCGCCGACAGCTCCACGGCGCCGGGGTGGTCGCGCCGCACCCGCTCGGACAGCGCCGCCAGCCGGGCGAAGGCCGGGCCGGGCTCCTCGCCGCGCGGGGCGACCGCCATCAGGCCCCTCAGCCGCAGCGCGGGCTGCTCGGCGACCGCGTCGGCCAGCTCGGGCGCCAGCTCCGCGGCCACTCCCCCGCGCGCGGCCGCCTCGCCCTCGGGCCCGCCCAGGTCGACCTGGACGAACACCTCGGCCACCGTGCCGGCGCGCTCGGCCACCCCGGCCAGCCGCTCGACCAGCGAGACGCGGTCGACCGACTGCACCACGGCGCCGGTGCCGACCACCGCGGTGGCCTTGTTGCGCTGCAGCTGACCCACCAGGTGCCAGCGCAGGTCCAGGTGCGCGAGCTCCTCGGCCTTGGCCACGAGCTCCTGCACCTTGTTCTCGGCGAACTCCCGCTGGCCGAGCGCGGCCAGGGTGGCGACGTCGTCGGCCGTGCGGGTCTTGCTCACCGCGAGCAGCTGCACCGACGACGGGTCGCGCCCGGCCGCCCGGGCGGCGTCGGCGATGCGCTGCCGCACCGCCGCGAAGGACTCCGCGAGGCCGCTCACGCCGGGTCCAGCCAGACCACGCCCGCCTGCCGGCCGGTGACGCCGTCGCGGCGGTGGGAGAACAGCCGGCGGTCCTCGACGGTGCACCGCGGGTCCTGCACGACCTGGCCGACGCCGGCCCCGCGCAGCACCTGGGTGAGCCCGGCCCGCAGGTCCAGCGCCGGGGTGCCGGCGCGGGAGCGGACGGCGGCGTCGGACGCCACGCGTGCGACCTGGACCTGCATGGCGCGGGGCACCTCGTAGTCCAGCCCGCACACCGCCGGGCCGAGCAGCGCCTGCACGTCGGCCGGGCGGGCGCCGAGGTCGGCCATCGCGGCCAGCGCGGCCGGGACGACGCCCTGGCGCACGCCCTCGCGGCCGGCGTGCACCGCGGCCACGACGCCGGCGACCGGGTCGGCGAGCAGCACCGGCACGCAGTCGGCCACCAGCACGCACAGCACCAGCCCGGGGACGGCGGTGACCAGCGCGTCCACCTGCGGCGGCGCACCGGTCCGACGCTCGGTGACGACGGCGACGCCGGTGCCGTGCACCTGGTCCATCCAGACCAGGTCGGCGACGTCCACGCCGAGCTCGCGGGCCAGCCGCTCCCGGTTGGCGGCGACGTCGGCCGGGTCGTCGCCGACGTGCCCGCCGAGGTTGAACGCGTCGTACGGGGACGACGAACGGCCGCCCCGCCGGTCGGTCACCACCCGCCGGGGGCGGGGGGACCGACCCGGCGGGACGGCCGGATCGCGTGGAGCCACCTCTTACTGCGAGCGCAGGAACTCGGGGATGTCGAGCTCCTCCTCGAAGTCGTCCGAGGACAGCGGACGGCGCGTGCCGCCCACCGGGCCCGGGACCGGGGGCAGCGGCGGGACGGTGATCCCGCCACCCTGCGGGGCCGACCGGGGGGCCGCCTGCGGGGTGTGCTGCGCGCCGGTCGCGGGGCCGGCGACCAGCCGCTCGCCGGTCTGGCGCGGGGCCGGCTGGGGCGCCGGCTGCGCCGGGCGGGCCTGCGCGGGCACCGAGGACGCCCCCGCCGACGAGGCCGGCGCGGCCTCCACCTTGCGGCCGGTGCCGCTGGGCTTGCCGCCGTCGAAGCCGGCCGCGATCACCGTCACCCGCACCTCGTCGCCCAGGGCGTCGTCGATGACGGCGCCGAAGATGATGTTGGCGTCGGCGTGCGCGGCGTCGGAGACCAGCGAGGCGGCCTCGTTGATCTCGAACAGGCCGAGGTCCGAGCCACCGGAGATCGACAGCAGGACGCCGTGGGCGCCCTCCATCGAGGCCTCCAGCAGCGGCGAGGCGATCGCCTGCTCGGCCGCCAGCAGCGCGCGGTTGTCCCCGCGGGCGCTGCCGATGCCCATCAGCGCCGACCCGGCCCCGGACATGACCGACTTGACGTCGGCGAAGTCCAGGTTGATCAGGCCGGGCGTGGTGATCAGGTCGGTGATGCCCTGGACACCGGACAGCAGCACCTGGTCGGCGGTGCGGAAGGCGTCCATGACGGACACGTTCCGGTCGCCGAGCTGGAGCAGCCGGTCGTTCGGGATGACGATGAGCGTGTCGCACTCGTTGCGCAGCTCGTCGATCCCCGACTCGGCCTGCACGGCCCGCCGCTTGCCCTCGAAGGAGAACGGGCGGGTGACCACGCCGATGGTCAGCGCGCCGAGCTTGCGGGCGATGGACGCCACGACGGGCGCGCCACCGGTGCCGGTGCCACCTCCCTCGCCGGCCGTCACGAAGACCATGTCGGCGCCCTTGAGCACCTCTTCGATCTCCTCGCGGTGGTCCTCGGCGGCCTGCCGGCCCACGTCGGGCTGGGCGCCGGCGCCCAGGCCGCGGGTGAGCTCACGGCCGACGTCGAGCTTGACGTCGGCGTCGCTCATCAGCAACGCCTGCGCGTCGGTGTTGATGGCGATGAACTCGACCCCCTTGAGGCCGACCTCGATCATCCTGTTCACCGCGTTCACGCCGCCGCCGCCGATGCCGACGACCTTGATGACCGCGAGGTAGTTGTGCGGAGGTGTCATGCTGCGCTCCCCAACTGGACCCTCATCCTCAGGTTAAGCCTTATAGTTATGTCACCTAGGGCGATGGGGGCGACGCTAGGTGCGCGGATTGCCCGACGCCAGCACCCTCCGGCGCTGCGGCGTGTCGGCACCGTGGTGCTCGTCCGCCCCCTCGGACCCGTACGTCACACGGGCCTCACTGCTGGTGACGACCCGCCCCGTCAGCGTCTCATCCCGGGGTCGAGGCACACCGACCGGGACCGGTGCGCAGAACCTGACGAAGGTTTTCCCCCCGGGCGTGTCGTGGGTCAGCCGCGCGGCACCCGGCCCATCAGGAAGAACTCGGGGTTCGGGGGGATCGCCGCCCAGTGCGCGAGCCGGTTGCTCATCGCGAAGAAGGACACGATGGCGCCCAGGTCCCAGAGGTCGTCCTCGGTCAGCCCGTGCCCGCGGAGGGTGTCCAGGTCGGCCGGGACGACGGCGGCCGGGTCGGTGGCCAGCCGGACGGCGACCTCCAGCACCGCGTGCATGCGCGGCTGCAGCGGGGCCTTGCGCCAGTCGACCGCGACCTGGTCGGCCAGGTAGGGGTCGCGGGCGCGGATGCGGGCGACGGCGCCGTGGGCGACCACGCAGTACAGGCAGTCGTTGGCCGCGCTGGTGGCCACGACCACCACCTCGCGCTCGGCCTGCGACAGACCCGGGGTGTCCTTGTCCATCAGCGCGTCGTGGTGGGCGAAGAACGCCCGCGCCTCCTCCGGCCGGTGGGCCAGCGCGGCGAAGACGTTGGGCAGGAACCCCGACTTCGCCTCCACGGCGTCGTAGCGCTCGCGCAGGTCGTCGGGGAGGTCGGCGCGGTCGGCCAGCGGGAACCGGGACACGGGCTGCGGTGCGGGCTGCGGTGTGGGCAGGGTCATGTCCCCCACCCTGCACCCCTCAGCGCAGGACGACCTCGTCGGGCGAGCTGACGTCGACCTGGGTGGCCGGGTCGAGGCTGCCGGCGGCCACCTGGTCCAGGACGGCGGCCAGCACCTCGGCCTTGCGGTCGGCCCGCGAGGCGTCGCCCCACAGCACGGTGGTGCCGTCGGACAGGGTGAGCGTGACGTCGTCCGGGGTGGTGGCGGCGACCTGGGTGACCTGGTCGCGCACCGAGCCCGGCAGCGACACGATCGCGGCCAGCGCGGCGGCGGTGGCGCGGTCGTCGGGCCCGGGGTCGGCCACCGACAGCGGCACCACCCCGGCCGGCGGGTCACCGGTGATGGTGTCGAACAGCGTGCCGCCGGCGTCGACGAGCGAGCGGGTGCCGTCCTGCTCGACCACGGCGACCGGGACGCGTTCCCGCAGGGTGACCACGACGCGGTCCGGCCACCCCCTGGTGACCTCGGCGTCGGCGACCTGGGGCAGCGCGGCGACCCGGGCGGCCGCGGCCGCGGTGTCCACCCGCACCAGCGGGGTGCCCTCGGCCACCCCGGCGGCGTCGCGGACCTGGTCGGCCGACAGCGTCACCGCACCGTCGACCTGGACGGTGCGCACCGCCAGCAACGGGCTGGCCAGCACCACCCAGGCCAGCACCGCGGCGAGCACCACCACCGTGCCGGCGACCAGCAGGCGCCGCCGGCGGGGGTCCAGCTGGCGGCGGGTGCGCAGCCGGGTGACCCCGCCCGCGCCGGCGGACCGGCCGGGCCGCTCGCGGCGGGCACCCCGGGTGCGGTCCCGGGTGGTGCTCCCCGTCCGCGGCACGGCTCAGCCCGCCCCGTCGGTGCGCTCGCGCTCGACCAGGGCGGTGAGGATCTCCGGCCCGACCTGGACGACGTCGCCGGCGCCCATGGTGAGCAGCAGGTCGCCGGGGCGCGCCCGGTCGGCCATCGCGCCGGCGGCCGCCGACCAGGACGGCTCGAAGGCCACCGCGCCGGCCGGCAGCGGCACCGCGTCGGCCACCAGCGCGCCGGTGACCCCGGGCACCGGGTCCTCCCGGGCGCCGTAGACGTCCATGACCACGACCTCGTCGGCCAGGCCCAGGGCCTCGCCGAACCCGGCCGCGAACTCGGCCGTGCGGCTGTACAGGTGCGGCTGGAACAGCACGACCAGCCGGCCCTCCCCCACCACCGACCGGGCAGCCCGCAGCTGGGCGGCCACCTCGGTGGGGTGGTGGGCGTAGTCGTCGTAGACCCGGACGCCGGCCGCGGTGCCCTTGAGCTCGAACCGGCGGTGCACGCCGCCGAAGCGGGCCAGCCCGGCCATCAGCCCGGCGGCCGGGAAGCCCAGCTCCAGGCCGGCCAGCAGCGCCGCGGCGCTGTTGAGCGCCATGTGCTCACCGGGCAGCCGCAGGGCGACCCGGCCGAGGACGGCGCCGCGGTGCACCGCCGTCCAGCTGGTGCCGGCCGGGCCGACGTCGAGGTCGCGGACCTCCAGGTCGACGTCCCCGCTGCGGCCGTAGGTGAGCACCCGCGCACCGGAGGTGGGCACGTCGCGCAGCCGGGCCGAGCCGGGGTCGTCGGCGCACAGCACCACGAACCCGGCCGGGTCGACCGTGGTGAGGAACCGGTCGAAGGCGGCCTCGACGGCGGCCAGGTCGCCGTAGTTGTCCAGGTGGTCGGCCTCGACGTTGGTGACGATGCCGGCGAAGGGGGCCAGCAGCAGGAAGGACCGGTCGCTCTCGTCGGCCTCGGCCACGAACACGTCGCCGGTGCCGGCGTGGGCGTTGGAGCCGGACTCGTTGAGGTCGCCGCCGATGGCGAAGGACGGGTCGGCGCCGCAGGCCTGGACCGCCACGGTGAGCATCGAGGTGGTCGAGGTCTTGCCGTGGGTGCCGGCGACGGCGACGCTGCGCCGCCCGGCCATGACCGCGGCCAGCGCGACGGCACGGGGCAGCACCCGCAGGCCGCGCTCGCGGGCGGCCACCAGCTCGGGGTTGTCCGGGCGGATGGCGGTGGACACCACCACGGTGGCGGCGTCCCCGAGGTGCTCGGCGGTGTGCCCGACCTCGGTGCGCGCGCCGAGGGCGGCCAGCGCGGCCGTGGTCGGGGTCTGCTTGCGGTCGCTGCCGGAGACGGTGACCCCACGGGCCAGCAGGATGCGGGCGATGCCGCTCATGCCGGCCCCGCCGATGCCGACGAAGTGCACCGCGCCGAGCTCGTCCAGCGCCGGGATGGGGTCACGCCAGGCGGCGACGTCGGCGGCGCTCATGCCCGCACCACCGAGAGCGTCAGGTCGGCCAGGACCTCGTCGGCGTCGGGGACGCCGGCGGCCGCGGCGTGGCGGGCCAGCTCGGCGAGGCGGGCGGGGTCGGTGAGCACAGGCACCAGGGTGGCCGACACCCACTCGGCCGACAGCTCGGCGTCCTCGACCAGCAGGCCGCCGCCGGCCTGCACGACCGGCAGCGCGTTGCGGCGCTGCTCGCCGTTGCCGATGGGCAGCGGCACGAACGCACCCGGCAGGCCGACCGCCGACAGCTCGGCGACGCTGACCGCGCCGGAACGGCACAGCGCGAGGTCGGCCGCGGCGTAGGCCAGGTCCATCCGCTCCAGGTAGTCCACGACGACGTAGGGCGGGTCGCCGGCGGGGACGGCGACCTCGGTGTTCTTGGGTCCCCGGGCGTGCAGCACCTGCACGCCGGCGGCGCGCAGCGCAGCGGCCGCGCCGGTCGCGGCGGTGTTCAGCGAGCGGGCGCCCTGCGAACCGCCGAAGACCAGCAGGGTGGGCCGGTCGGCGTCCAGGCCGAAGTGCGCGCGGGCCTCCGCGCGCAGCGCGGCCCGGTCCAGGCCGGTGATCGAGGGCCTCAGCGGCATGCCGGTGTGCACCGCGCCGGGCAGCGGGGTGCCCGGGGTGGTGACGGCGACCGCGGCGGCGAGCCTCGCGCCGACCCGGTTGGCCAGCCCGGGCAGCGGGTTCTGCTCGTGCACCACGACGGGGACGCCGGCCCGCTTGGCGGCGAGGTAGGCCGGCAGGGCGACGTAGCCGCCGAAGCCGACCACCACGTCGGCGTCGAGCTCGGTGAGCAGCGCCCGGGTGTCGGCGACGGCACGGCGCACCCGGCCGGGCACCCGGAGCAGGTCGAGCGTGGGCCTGCGGGGCAGCGGCACCGGCGGGATGAGCCGCAGCTCGTGCCCGCGGGCGGGCACCAGCCGGGTCTCCATGCCGCGGGCGGTGCCCAGGCAGGTGACCCGCGGGGCGCCGCCGGGGGCGCCGGTGCGGCGGACCAGGGCGTCGGCGAGGGCCAGCATGGGCTCGATGTGCCCGCCGGTGCCGCCGCCGGCCAGCACGACGCTGACCGGCCGGGTGCGGGGAGGCGGTGGGGGTGGTGCAGAGGTCACGGGGTCAGTCTCACAGGGTCGGCGCTCAGCGGGGTCGGCGCGGCCGGTCCCCCGGGGTGCGGGCCGGCTCGCGGGTCCGGCCGCCGGCGCCGCCGACGGGGGCGGCCGACCGGGGGCGCGGGGCCCGCTCGCCGGCCGCCGGGCGCGCCTGGGCAGTCTGCCGGGTGGCCGGCCGGTCGGCAGCGCGGGGCCGGTCGCCGCGGACGCGGGCGACGGTGCGCCCACCGGCGTCGGGCCGGGTGCGGGGAGCCGGGGTGCGCCGGCCCAGCACGGGCAGCGGGGCGACGGCGTGCTCGGGCACCGGCATCAGCCAGCGGCCCAGCCGGCCCAGCCGGCCGACGGGGTGGGCCTGCCGGTGGGCGCGCAGGTGCTCGATCGCCTCGGGCTCGGTGCGCGCGAAGCGCACCAGCAGCCCGACGATGAACAGGGTGAGCACCAGCGAGGTGCCGCCGGCGGAGATCAACGGCAGCGTGACGCCGGTGACCGGCAGCAGGCCGACGACGTAGCCCATGTTGATGAAGGCCTGCCCGATCAGCCAGACGGTGATCGCGACGCAGGCCAGCTGGACGAACCGGTCGGTGGCCCGGCGGGCGATCCGGAAGCCGGCGTAGGCCAGCACGCCGTAGAGGGTGATGACCACCAGGCAGCCCAGGAAGCCCAGCTCCTCGCCGATGATCGCGAAGATGTAGTCGCTCTCGGCGTGCGGGAGGATGTTCCACTTCATCCGGCTGTTGCCCAGCCCGACGCCGGTGAAGCCGCCGGTGGCCAGCGCGTAGAGGCCCTTGATGGCCTGGAAGCCGCCGTCCTCGGGGTCGGCGAAGGGGTCCAGGAAGGAGAAGACGCGGGCGGCGCGGTAGGACGCGCTGAGCGCGGTGACCGCCAGCGCGGCCGTGCCGACGACGAGGAACCCGGCGATCCAGCGCCCGGGGAGCCCGCCGGACCACAGCAGCCCGGCCACCACCAGCGCCAGGCCGACGGTGGCGCCCATGTCGGGCTCGAGGAGCACCAGGGCGGCCAGCAGCAGGAAGGCCGGCACCACCGGGACCAGCAGCGCCTTGGTGGTCAGCCACTTCTCGCGCAGCGCGATGACGTGCGCGCCCCACAGCGCGAGCACCAGCTTGGCCAGCTCGGAGGGCTGCACGTCGACCACGCCGAGGCTGATCCACTGCCGGGCGCCGTTGAGCTCCTTGCCGATGCCGGGCACCAGCACCGCCAGCAGCATCACGGTCACCACGACGAGCGCGATGCCGGAGTAGCGGCGCAGGTACCCCACGGGCAGCCGGACGGCGACCAGCAGCAGCCCGGTCCCGACGACGGCGAAGACGAGCTGGCGCACCCCGGGGAGCCAGGCCGGCTGGTCGTCGAGCGCGGCCTCCACGCTGGAGGCGGAGAAGACCATCACCAGCCCGATGGCCAGCAGCAGGCCGGCCGACCCCAGCACCAGGTGCGCGCTGGTCATCGGCCCGTCCAGCCAGGCCGGGGCGCGGAACAGCGGGCCCCGGGAGGCCTGCGCACCGCGCTGCGCGGCGCGCGCGGAGGTCGCCGCACCGCCGGGGCGGGGCGCGCGGGCGGTGCGGGTCGGTGCGTCCGTGTCCGTGCTGGCAGCCATGCCGGCCCCCGTCAGTGCAGGGCGCGGACCGCGTCGGCGAAGGCGCGGCCCCGGTGCGCGTAGTCGGTGAACACGTCCATGGACGCGGCGGCCGGTGCCAGCAGGACGGTGTCGCCGGGACGGGCCATCGCGGCGGCAGCGCGCACCACCTCGCCCATCACCGCCTCAGCCGTCCCGCTCGTCACACCGGTCACTCCGACATCGTCACCGCTGGGGACCTCCGACCGTGGGACCGACGGGGCGTGTCGCGCCAACGACCTGGCCAGGACCTGCCGGTCGCGGCCCAGCAGCACCACCCCGGCCAGCCGCGGGGCGACCGCGGCGACCAGCGGGTCGACGTCGGCGCCCTTGAGCAGCCCACCCGCGATCCAGACCACCCGGGGGTAGGCGGCCAGGGAGGCGCCGGCGGCGTGCGGGTTGGTGGCCTTGGAGTCGTCGACGAAGTCCACGCCGTCGACGGTGGCGACCAGCACGTTGCGGTGGGCGCCGCCGCGGAACCCGGCCAGGCCGGTGCCGATGTCGGTGGGCGACACCCCGGCCACCCGGGCCAGGGCGGCGGCGACGAGGGCGTTGGTCAGGTTGTGCGGGCCGGACACCTGCAGCGCCGACGTCTCCACGAGGACGTCGCCGGCGGGGGCGGCGGAGAAGGCCCGGTCGACCAGCGCGCCGGCGCGGACGCCGAGCTGGCCGCGGACGGGCTCCTGCAGCGTGACGGTCACCGGGTGCGGGTGCGCGGCCACCAGCTCGGCCGCGACCGGGTCGCCGGAGTCGCCGACCGCGAAGGGGGCGCGGGCCAGCACCTTGGCCTTGGCGTCGCGGTAGGCGTCCGCGCTGCCGTGCCAGTCGACGTGGTCGTCGGCGACGTTGAGCACGGCGGCGGCCGCGGGGGCGATCGAGCTGGACCAGTGCAGCTGGAACGAGCTGAGCTCCACGGCGACGGCGTCGAACGCCGGGACGCCGTCGGCGTCCAGCGCGGTGACCACCTCGACCAGCGGCCGGCCGACGTTGCCGGCCGCCACCGCGCGCCGCCCCCCGGCCAGCAGCAGGGCCTCGAGCATGGTGACGGTGGTGGTCTTGCCGTTGGTGCCGGTGACGGCGTACCAGGGCGCGGGCTCGCCGTCGGGCAGCGGTGCGCGCAGCCGCCAGGCGAGCTCGGGCTCCCCCACGACCTCGACGCCGGCGCGGGCGGCTGCGACCAGCAGCGGGGAGTCCGGCCGCCAGCCGGGCGAGGTGACCACCAGGTCGACGCCGTCCGGGCAGTCGGTGACCGCGCCGAGCCAGGTGGCTCCGGCGGCCTCGAGCTCGGCCCGGGCGGGCGGGCTGCCCGCGTCGGCGAGCAGCACGGTGTCCCCGCGGGCCAGCAGCACCCGGGCCGCGGCGACCCCCGAGACGCCGAGGCCGGCGACCAGGACCCGCCCCAGGGGCCCGGTCACAGGCCGGTGAGGGACAGCCAGTCGGCGTAGAACGCGCCGATGCCGAACGCGACCGCCATCCCGGTGACCAGCCAGAACCGCACGATGACGGTGTTCTCGGCCCAGCCGGCGAGCTCGAAGTGGTGGTGCAGCGGTGCCATCCGGAACACCCGGCGGCGGGTGGCCTTGAAGAACGCGATCTGGATGGCCACCGACAGGGTGACGGCGACGAACAGGCCGCCCAGCACGACCAGCAGCAGCTCGGTGCGGGTGACCACGGCGATGCCGGCCATCAGCCCGCCCAGGGCCAGCGAGCCGGTGTCGCCCATGAAGATCCGGGCCGGCGAGGTGTTCCACCACAGGAAGCCCAGGCAGGCGCCCATCGCGGCGGCGGCGACGAGGGTGACGTCCAGCGGGTCGCGGACGGTGTAGCACCCCTCGACGACACCGGCGGCGCAGTCGTGGCCGAACTGCCAGAACGAGATGACGACGTAGGCGCCGAAGACCATCGCCGAGCAGCCGGCGGCCAGGCCGTCCAGGCCGTCGGTGAGGTTGACCGCGTTGGAGAACCCGGAGATGAACAGCAGCGCGAAGACCAGGAACAGCGCCGCGGGCAGCGCCAGCGGGGCGATCTCCCGGACGAAGGAGATGGTGGTGGAGGCGACCGGCGGCTGGCCGCCGAACTCGACCAGCGCCAGGACGGCGAAGCCCAGCCCGACCACGGTCTGCCCGACCAGCTTGGCGGTCTTGTTCAGCCCGAGGCTGCGGCGGTGCCGGATCTTGAGGTAGTCGTCGAGGAACCCGACCACGCCCAGCCCGACCAGCAGGAACAGCAGCAGCAGGCCGGTGCTGGTCACCCCGCGCCCGGCCTGCCCGACGAGGAACAGGTGCGCGACGAAGTAGCCGACCACCGTGGCCAGCACGATGACCGTGCCGCCCATCGTGGGCGTGCCCTTCTTGGACAGGTGGCTCTCGGGGCCGTCGTCGCGGATCTCCTGGCCGAAGCCCTGCCGGCGGAAGGTCTTGATGGCCACCGGGGTCATCAGGATCGAGACCACCAGCCCGACGGCGGCGGCGATGAGGACGCTCTTCACGCGGCCCCCCCGTCCTCGACCAGGTCGGCGGCGAGGAGCTCGAGGCCCTGGGCGCGGGAGGCCTTGACCAGCACGACGTCGCCCGGGCGCAGCACCTCCGCGAGCAGCTGGCGGGCGGCGGCCCGGTCCGGCACGTGCACCGATCCCTCCTGTGCCGCGGCGATGCCTGCGGCGTCCGGCCCCACGGCGACGACGAGGTCGACCGCGGCCGCGGCGTCGACGCCCAGGCGGTGGTGCTCCTCGTCGGCCCCGGGGCCCAGTTCCCCCATCGCGCCGAGGACGGCGACGCGGCGGGTGCCGGTCATGCCCTGCAGCGCGGCCAGCGCGGCGCGCATGGACTCGGGGTTGGCGTTGTAGGCGTCGTTGACCACCACGACGCCGTCGGGGCGCCGGGTGACCTCCATCCGCCAGCGGCTCTGCACGACCGCGGCCGACAGGCCGGCGGCGGCCTGCGCGGGGGTGAGCCCGGCGGCGAGGGCGGCGCCGGCGGCCGACAGCGCGTTGGCGACCTGGTGCGCGCCGACGACCTGCAGCCGCACCGGGTGGGTCTCCCCGGCCGCGTGCAGGGTGAACGACGCCCGCGCGTCGGGGTCGAGGACGACGTCGGTGGCCCGGACGTCGGCGTCGGCCGCGGTGCCGGTGAGCAGCACCCGCGCGGTGGTGCGGGCAGCCATGGCCCGCACCCGGGGGTCGTCGGCGTTGAGGACGGCGGTGCCGGTGGCCGCCTCGGCGAGCTCGCCCTTGGCGGTGGCGATGGCGTCAGGGCTGCCGAACTCGCCCAGGTGCGCGGAGCCGACGTTGAGCACGACGCCGACGTCGGGGCGGGCGACGCCGCACAGCCGGGCGATGTGGCCGATGCCGCGGGCACCCATCTCCAGCACCAGGTAGCGGGTGCCGGCGTCGGCGGACAGCACCGTCAGCGGCAGGCCGATGTCGTTGTTGAACGACCCGGGCGGGCTGACGGTGGGCCCGGCGGTGCCGAGCACCTGGCCCAGCAGGTCCTTGGTGGAGGTCTTGCCCGAGGAACCGGTGATGCCGACGGTGGTCAGCCCGGTCAGCCGCTCGTGCACGGCGTGCGCGAGCCGGCCCAGCGCGGCGACCGGGTCCTCGACCACGACCACGGGGACGCCGTCGACCGGCCGGGTGCTCAGCGCGCCCGCGGCGCCGGCGGCGACCGCGACGGCGACGAAGTCGTGCCCGTCGACCCGCTCCCCCGGCAGCGCCACGTAGAGGTCGCCCGGCCCGGCGGTGCGGGAGTCCACGGTCACCGCACCCGTGACCTGCCCGTCGGGGCCGGTGAGGGTGCCGCCGACGGCGTCGCCGACCTCGGCGAGGCCCAGCTCGATCACGACCGCGCCTCCAGTGCTCGTCGCAGTTCCACCCGGTCGTCGAAGGGGGTGACCACGCCGGCGACCTCCTGACCGCTCTCGTGGCCCTTGCCGGCCACCAGCAGCGTGTCACCCGGGCCGGCGGCGCGCACCGCCGCCTCGATCGCGGCGTGCCGGTCGGGCACCTCGCGGACCTCGCACCGGGTGCCCGCCGGGATGCCGGCCAGCATCGCCGCGCGGATCGCGGCGGCGTCCTCGGAGCGGGGGTTGTCGTCGGTGACCAGCAGCAGGTCGCTGCCCTCGGCGGCCGCGGCGCCCATGGCCGCGCGCTTGCCGGGGTCGCGGTCGCCGCCACAGCCGAGCACGGTGATCAGCCGGCCGCCGGTGCCGGTGCGCAGCGCGGCGAGGGCGGTGGTGACCGCGTCGGGGGTGTGCGCGTAGTCGACCAGGGCGACGAAGGGCTGGCCCGCGTCCACCGGCTCCATCCGGCCGGGGACGACGGTGGTCGCGATGCCGGCCAGCGCGGCCTCCACCGGCACGCCGACGGCGTCCAGCAGCGCGACGGCCAGCACGGCGTTGGCGACGTTGAAGGCCCCGGGCAGCCGGACCCGCCCGGCGTGGGCCGCGCCGCCGGGGGTGTGCAGGGTGAAGGTGGACCCGCCCGCGGGGACGGCGACGACGTCGGTGGCCCGCCAGGCGGCGTCCGACCCCCGGCCGGAGACCGTGACGGTGCCCTCGTGCACCAGCCGGCGGCCGTGGGCGTCGTCGACGTCGACCACCTCGACGGCGGCCCGGCCGTCGAAGAGCAGGGCCTTGGCCCGGAAGTAGCTCTCCTCGTCGCCGTGGAAGTCCAGGTGGTCGCGGGAGAAGTTGGTGAACCCGGCGGCGGCGAAGCGCACCCCGCCGACCCGGCCGAGCACCAGGGCGTGGCTGGAGACCTCCATGACCACCGCGCGCACGCCGGCGTCGCGCATGCCGGCCAGCAGCGCGTGCAGGTCGGGGGCCTCCGGGGTGGTGCGGGTGCTGGAGATCTCGGTGACCTGCGGCTCGCCGTCCGGCCCGGTGCCGCGGGTGCGGGTCTGCACGGTGCCGATGAGCCCGCTGGACCAGCCGGCCGCGGCCAGCCCCGACTCCACCAGGTAGGCGGTGGTGGTCTTGCCGTTGGTGCCGGTGATGCCGACGACGGCGAGGGCGTCGGCCGGGCGGCCGTGCACCCGGGCGGCGACCTCGCCCAGCACGGCGCGCGGGTCCTCGACCACGCAGACGGCCAGGCCGGGGTCGGTGACCTCGGCGGCACCGGCGGCGTCGGTGAGGACGGCGACCGCCCCGCCGGCCAGCGCCTGCGGGAGGAAGCGGATGCCGTGCGCGCGGGCCCCGGGCAGGGCGGCGAACAGGAAGCCGGCCCCCACCCGGTCCGAGGCCAGGGACACGCCCGACACGCGGGTGGCGGGGTCCCCCTGCACGGGCGCGCCGACCAGGTCGGCCAGCTCGGACAGGGCGGTGCTCACGGGACCCCAACCTACCGGCGGGACGCCGCCGTCCCGGGCACCGACCCGTGCGGTGGTCAGTTCGTCGGGGCGGTGCCGGTGAGCTGGAAGTCCGGCCGCGGGGTGCCCGAGGGGACGACGTCGTCGGCGGCCAGCACGTACTGCATGAGGTCGGCGAACACCGGCGCGGCGACCTGGCCGCCCTCGGCGTCGCTGTCCGGGCGCTCCAGGTCGACGGCGATGACGTACTGCGGGTCGTCGGCGGGGGCGAAGCCGACGAAGGTGGTGAAGTACCCGCCGCCGCTGTAGCAGCCGCACTCGGGGTTGGCGCGCTGCGCGGTGCCCGTCTTGCCGGCCACCCGGAACCCCGGCACCTCGCCCAGCGGCGCGGTGCCGCCCGGGCCGACGACGGCCTCGAGCATGTAGGCCATCTGCTGCGCGGTGGACTCGCTGATCACCCGGGTGCCCTCGGGCTGCGCCTCGGGGGTGACCGTGCCGTCGGGCGCGGTGGTGGAGGCGACGATCCGCGGCGGGATGCGCACCCCGCCGTTGGCGATGGTCTGGTAGACCGAGGCCATCTGCAGCGCGGTCACCGAGACGCCCTGCCCGATCGGCACGTTGGCCGCCCGCGACGCCGTCCAGTCCGCGGAGTCCTGCAGGATGCCGGCGCTCTCGCCGGGCAGCTCGATGCCGGTGGTGGAGCCCAGCCCGAAGGCCCGCATGTACTCCTCGAGCCGGGCGTCGCCGACCTCGCGGGCCAGCATGATCGTGCCGACGTTGCTGGACTTGGCCAGGATGCCGGTGACGGTCCAGTCGACCGGGGCGTGGTCGTGGGCGTCGGTGACGACGACGTCGCCGGCCTGGATGTGCCCGTTGACGCTGAGCACGGTGTCGGGGGTGGCGTACCCCTCCTCGACGGCCGCCGACAGGGTGACGGCCTTCATCACCGAGCCGGGCTCGAAGACGTCGCTGATCGCGGGGTTGCCGAGCAGCTCCGGGTCGGTGGTGGAGGCCTGCGAGGGGTCGTAGCCCGGGCAGGTGGCCATCGCGACGACCCGGCCGGTCTGCACCTCCATGACCACGGCCGAACCGCGGGTGGTCTGGCCGTTGCTGCACTCGGTGGCCAGCCGCTGCTGCACCGTGTACTGCAGGTCCTCGTCGATGGTCAGCGTGACGTCGGAGCCGTCGACGGCCGCGGTGGACTCGTCGATGCCCGACGGGATCGGGATGCCGCCGGCGCCGACCTCGACCCGCCGGGTGCCGTCGGTGCCCGAGAGCACGTCGTCGTAGCGCTGCTCGATGCCGGCCAGCCCGTCGCCGTCGCGGCCGATGAACCCGACCACCTGCCCGCCGACGGAGCCCGCCGGGTAGAGCCGGGTGGGCTGGTCCTCGAGCACGATGCCGGGCAGCTGCAGGGCGGTGATCTCGTCGCTGGTGGCGGTGTCGACGTGCTCGGCGAGCACGGAGTACCGGCCGCTGGCGGTCAGCTCCTCCCTGAGCTGGTCGACGGGGACGCCCAGCAGGGTGGTCAGCGCCAGCGCGGTGCGGTCGGGGTCCTCGACGACGGTCGGGTCGGCGACGACCTTGGCGGCCTCGACGGTGTAGGCCAGCGGGTTGCCGTCGCGGTCGAGGACGGCGCCGCGGATGGCGGCGATGTCGAAGACCCGCATGCGGTCGGACTCGGCGGCCTGGGCGTAGGCGGTGCCGTCGATGCCCTGCAGCACGACCAGCTTGGTGGCGACCGCGACCAGCAGCAGCACCAGCACGGTCAGGCCGAGCTTGTTGCGCTTGGTGCGCCCGGCCGGGGACAGCCCGCGGGTCCGCCGGGTGCCGGGCTCGCGGCGGGGCCGCAGCACGTCGGTGGAGGTGCGGCGCGGCGGGGAGGTGCGCGGCGACGTGCGGACCGGGCGCCGGGGCGGGTCGGTGGGGCGGTTCGGCACGGTCAGCCTCCGGCCTGCTCGGACGACGGGGCGGCGGCCTCGGGGGTGGACGGCGCGGCGGCCCCGGGGGCGGGCGCCGGCTCGGGCGCGGGGGGCGGCTCGGGCGCGGGCGCCGGCTCCGGGGCACCGCGGAGGACCGAGGTGCCGTCCGGGCCGAGCACGAGGTGGCCGGCGGTGCCGGCGGGCACCAGCCCGGCCGCGGCCGCCGCGGCGGCGAGCTGGGCCGGGGTGCGGGCGGTGGTCACCTGCTGCTCGAGCCGCTCCACGGCCCGGGAGAGCTCGGTGTTGGCCGCGCGCTGCTCGCTGGCGCGCAGCGAGTCCACCGCGATGGCGGTGTTCAGCGCCAGCAGCACCAGGGCGGTGACCGCGATGAGGCCGACCATGAGGAGGACGAAGGGCGTGCGGCGGGGCCGGGTGCGGGTGGTGCGCCGCACCCGCGGCGCGGCGCCGACCGGCTCGGTGACCAGCCGCAGCTGCGGGCGGACGTGCACCGGCCCGGTGCGCCGGGTGGTGCCCGGGCGGGCGGCGGTGCGGGCGGTCGGGCGGGAGGCGGTGCGGGCGGTGGAGCGCGCGGTCGCGGAGCTGCGGGCGGACGTCGTCCCCCGGGCCCGCAGGGAGCCGGTGTGCACGCGGGCGGTGGCGCTCACCGGTCGGCCCGCCGGATGCGCTCGGCGGCGCGGACCCGGGCCGAGGCCGCGCGCGGGTTGTCGGTGGTCTCGGCGTCGGCGGGCGCCTCGCCGCCACGGGTGAGCAGCCGCAGCACGGGCGCGTGCTCGGGCAGCGGCTGCGGCATGCCCGGCGGGGTGGTGTCGGTGGCGCCGAGCGCCAGGGCCTGCTTCACGATCCGGTCCTCCAGGGAGTGGAAGGTGATGACGGCGATGCGGCCGCCGACGGCCAGGGCGTCCAGGGCCGCGGGGAGCAGCCGGGTGAGGACGCCGAGCTCGTCGTTGACCTCGATGCGCAGCGCCTGGAAGGCGCGCTTGGCGGGGTGCCCGCCGGTGCGGCGGGTGGCGGCGGGGATGGCGTCGCGGACCAGCTCGGCCAGCCGTCCGGTGGTGGTGAAGGGCTCGCGGGCGCGCTCGCGCTCGATGGCGGCGGCGATCCGGCCGGCGAAGCGCTCCTCGCCGTAGACCTTGAGCACCCGGGTGAGCTCGCCCCGGGAGTAGGTGTTGACGACGTCGGCGGCGGTGCGCGGGCCGGTGGGGTCCATCCGCATGTCCAGCGGGGCGTCGTGGGCGTAGCTGAAGCCGCGGTCGGGCCGGTCCAGCTGCAGGGAGGAGACGCCGAGGTCGGCGAGCACCGCGTGCACCTCGTCCAGGCCGAGGTCGTCGAGGACCTCGGGCAGCTCGTCGAAGACGGCGGGGACCACGGTGGCGCGGTCGGCGTGGCCGGCGGCGGCGATCCGGCGGGTGGCCTCGGCCCGGGCGTCGGGGTCGCGGTCCAGGCCGACCAGCCGCAGGCCGGGGTGGGTGTCGAGCAGGGCCAGCGAGTGCCCGGCCAGGCCGAGGGTGCAGTCGACGAGGACGGCGCCGTCGGCGGCGCAGGCGGGGCCGAGCAGCTCGGTGACCCGGTCGAGCAGGACGGGGACGTGCACCGCGGGCTGCTGGTCGCTCATCGCGGGTCTCCTCCCGTCCGTGGTGCGCTCGGCGTCCCGGCCGTGGGACGCGCTGGTCTCGTTCTCGGCCGTCGGTGGCCGTTCTCCACTCGGTGGTGCGCCACCGAGCGGGCCGCTGCGGTGCGGGTGTGACTGGTGGTGCTGGTGGGGTTCGGCAGCGCCGGGGGGTGCCCGGGTCGGGGGGGTGCAGGGGGGTCCGGGTCGACGCGCCCGGGGCAGGGTGCTGGTGCGCCCACCACCGCGGGGCCCGTCCGGCGACGGGGAAGGTCGCCGGCCTGGGCCCCGCCGGTGGTGCGGGGTGGAGCGGTGTGGAGCCGGTGGTGCGGGGTGGTGCCGGGTGGGGTGCCGGTCCGGGTCCAGCCGCGGGGAAGTCGGCTGGCGGTCCGGCGTGCCCGAGCCCCGGGGAAGTGGGCTCGGACGGGGGCACCCGCAGGTCGTGGGCGGTCAGGACAGGGTCGGCATCCCCTCGCTCTCGCTCTCCGCGTAGGCGGCCTCCTGCTCGGCGACGTAGGCGTCCCAGGCGGCGGCGTCCCAGATCTCGAAACGGGTGTCGACGCCGACCACGACCACGTCGCGGTCCAGGCCGGCGTACTCGCGCAGCAGGGCCGGCAGCGTGATGCGGCCGGCCTTGTCGGCCTCGAGCTCGACCATCGAGCCGAAGCCGAGGCGGTTGAGGGCGCGGGCGCGGCCGGTGTCGGCGGGCATCGCGGCGGCACGAGCGCGCTGCACCTCGGCGACGCGCTCGTGGGTGAGGCCGTAGACGCAGCGCTCCTGGCCCTTGGTCAGCACGACGCCGCCGGCGACCAGCTCGCGGAAGCGGACCGGGAGGGCCAGGCGGCCCTTCTCGTCCAGGCGCAGGGAGTGGCTGCCGAGGAACACCGGTCCACCACCCCCACCTCGTCTTCCCGGGGGCCCCGCAGGTCCCCCTGTAGGCCCTGCGTCCCCATCGCGCGCCACCCTAACCCACTAGCCCCCACCGGACACCACTTCGCACCCCGTGTCCCCCTTTCCCCCACCGACCCCCACCGGTAGGGGTCTGTGACAGGAGTGACGAGCGGGCAGCGGGACGCGAGCGGCCCCCTGCCGCAGGCGCGGCACGTACCGTGGCGGGGGTGACGGAGGCGACACAGGTGGGCGCCGGGTCGCCCCGCCACGGGCACCCCGCGGCGCAGGTGGACGTGCAGGCCGAGGGTGCGCGGATCGCCGGCGCGATGGGCACCGTCGTCGTCGGCAAGCCCGACGTCGTCCGGCTGGCCCTGGTGGTGCTGCTGGCCGAGGGTCACCTGCTCATCGAGGACGTGCCCGGCGTCGGCAAGACGACGCTGGCCAAGGCGATGGCCCGGGCGGTCGACTCCGAGGTGCGCCGCATCCAGTTCACCCCGGACCTGCTGCCCAGCGACGTCACCGGCGTGGCCGTCTTCGACCAGGAGTCGCGCACCTTCGAGTTCCGGCCGGGTGCGGTGTTCGCCAACCTGGTGGTGGCCGACGAGATCAACCGGGCCTCGCCCAAGACGCAGTCGGCGCTGCTGGAGTGCATGGAGGAGCGCCAGGTCACCGTCGACGGCACCACCTACGAGCTCGCCCGGCCGTTCATGGTGCTGGCCACCCAGAACCCGCTGGAGATGGAGGGCACCTACCCCCTCCCCGAGGCCCAGCGCGACCGGTTCACCGCCCGCATCTCGATGGGCTACCCCGACCGCGACGCCGAGCTGGCGATGCTCGACGACCGCGCGGTGGTCGACCCGCTGACCCGGCTGCGCCCGGTCGCCGACGCCGCCACCGTGCGCGCGATGGTCGACGCGGTGGCCCAGCTGCACGTCGCCGACCCGCTGCGCCGCTACGTGGTGTCGCTGGTCGAGGCCAGCCGGCGCAGCCCCGACCTGCGCCTGGGCGCCTCGCCCCGGGCCGGGCTGCAGCTGCTGCGCGCGGCCCGGGCCGCCGCGGCGCTGGCCGGCCGCGACCACGTGCTCCCCGACGACGTGCAGGAGCTGGCCGCCCCGGTGCTGGCCCACCGGCTGCTGCTCACCCCCGACGCCGCCCTGGCCCGGCGCACCCCCGAGCGGGTGGTCGCCGAGCTGCTGGCCGCCGTCCCGGTCCCCCGCCGCCGCTGACCGTGGGCCGTGGCCGCGGCCGGCTGGCCGACCTCACCTCCAGCCTGACCCTGCGCGGCGGCTGCCTGGTCGCCGCCGGCACCACCCTCGTGCTGCTGGGCGCCGTCCTCGGCGAGCGGTCGCTGGTGCAGGTCGCGGTGTTCGTGCTGGCGCTGCCCGCGCTCGCCGCCGTCGGCGTGGTCCGGGCCCGGTTCCGGCTCGCCTCCCGCCGCACCGTCACGCCGTCGCGGCTGCCCCGCGGCCAGGACGCCGACGTGCTGCTCGAGGTCACCAACACCGACCGCCGCCCGGGTGGGCTGTGGGCGATGTCCGAGCAGCTGCCCGCCGACCTCGGCCCCCGGCCCCGCTTCCTGGTGGAGCGGCTGCCCAGCGGCGCGACCGCCGCGCTGCGCTACCGGGTGCACGGTGCCCGGCGCGGCCGGCTGCCGTTGGGCCCGCTGCGGCTGCGGCTGGTCGACCCGTTCGGCCTGGTGCTGCGCACCACCAGCGGCGTGGACACCGCGACCCTGCTGGTGGTGCCGCGGGTGCGCCCGCTGGGCCGGGTGGCGCTGTCCGGCGGGGCCGGGGGCGGTGCCGCCGGGGCGCGCCGGTCGCTGGCCGTGCACGGCGAGGACGACGTCAGCACCCGCGAGTACCGGCGCGGCGACGACCTGCGCAAGGTGCACTGGCGGGCCACCGCGCGCACCGGTGAGCTGATGGTGCGGCTGGAGGAGAAGCCCTGGCGGTCCTCGGCGACCCTGCTGGTGGACACCCGGCAGCGGGCGCACGTGCTGGGCGGCGAGCTCACCGCCGGCCCGCCCGGTGACCCCGCTCCCCCGCCGGACACCCTGGAGTGGGTGGTCGAGGCCGCCGCGAGCATCGGCGACCACCTGCTGGCCGCCGGCGCGGACCTGCGGGTGCTCACCGACACGGGGGAGCTGACCGGCGGCGGCCCGCACGGCGGCCCGGACCGCAGCGGGCTGGCCGAGGCCCTCGCCGGGGTCACCGCCTCGCGGGCCACCGACCTGGGGACCGGGCTGGCGGCCCTGCGCCGCACCGGCGACGGTCCGCTGGTCTGCCTGCTGGCCGCGGTCACCCCCGAGGACGTCACCGCGCTGGTGCGCGCCCGGTCCGGCCCCGGCAGCGACGTCGCGGTGCTGGTCGACACCCCGGCCTGGCACGACGCCACCGCCCGGGGCGGGGCCGGACGGCGGTACGCGCTGGCCCCGGGCGCCCGGGTGCGGCTGACCCAGCAGCAGGAGCAGGCCGCCGGGCTGCTGCGGGCGGCCGGGTGGCGGGTGGTCACCGCCGGGCCGCAGGACGCGGTGGAGACCGTGTGGGCCCGGGTGGGCGCCGCGGCGGCCGGCGGACGGGCGGTGCCGGCGTGACCGGCCGCTGGGGCACCGCCACCGCCGTCGCGGTGGCCATGCTGCTCGGCTCGCTGGCCCTCGCACCGGTGTTCGCCGCCCCCACCTGGGCGGCCCCGGTCCTGCTCGCGGTGCTGGCGGTCAGCGGGTCCGGCGCGCTGGTGCGGGCCGGGCTGGCCCGGGCGGGCCGCGCCGACACCGTGCCCGGCGAGGTCGCCGTCCCCGTGGTGCAGGTGATGGCGCTGCTGACCGTGCTGTGCGCGGTGTTCGCCCCCGGCCGGGCGCTGGTGGGGCTGCTGCCCACCCCCGCCAGCACCGTGGACGTGCTGGGCGTGCTGTCGTCGGGGTTCTCCGAGATCCGGGAGCAGGTCACCCCCGCGATCCCCCTCGACGGCCTGGTCGCGCTGGTCGTGCTGCTGGTGGGGACCCTGACGCTGGTCGTCGACCTGGTCGCGGTCGGGGGCCGGCAGCCCGCACTGGGCGGGCTGGCGCTGCTGGTGCTGTGCTGCGTGCCGGTGGCCACCACCACCGGCGACGTGTCCCTCCTGGTCTTCCTCGGCCCGGCGCTGGGCCTGGCCACCCTGCTGTGGGCCGACCAGCGGCAGCGGCTGGCCGGGCGCCAGCGCTCCGGGCCGGGCGCCTTCGCCGGCACCGGGGTGCTGCCCGCCGTCCGCACCGGGGCCATCGCGGTGCTGGCCGGGCTGCTGCTGCCGGCCCTGGTGCCCACGCTCGCCGAGGGGTCCTTCGCGTCGGGGCTGGGCACCGGGCAGGGCCCCGGCGTCTCCAGCACCGGCACCTCGCTGGACCCGGACGCCGCGCTGCGCGGACAGCTCACCCAGCCCGACCCGGTCGACCTGCTCCGGGTCGACGCCGACGTCGACGACCCGTCGTACCTGCGCGCCGTCGCGCTGGACCGGTACTCCGAGGACGGCTGGTCGATCGGCAACCTCGGCCGCTCGGAGCCCACCGACGGCAGCGCCTTCGCACCCCCGCCGTCCGGGGTGCCCACCCGGGAGGTCCGGGCCGAGATCACCGCCGAGGCCCACGACGACCGGTTCCTGCCGGTCTTCCCCGGTCTGCAGTCGCTCGCCGTCAGCGGCGACGGGGACTGGCGGCTGGACCCCGACAGCGGGACGGTCTTCGGCCGGGACGACGCCCGCACGACCGGGCTCACCTGGGACGTGGTCAGCGAGGAGGTGCGGCCCACCGACGAGGAGCTCGCGGCCGCCCGCCCGCTGGCCGCCGACGACCCGGTCCAGCAGGAGTACACGCAGCTGCCCCCGCTGGACCCCCGGGTGACCGACCAGCTCGCCGAGCTCGTGGACGGCGAGCAGAGCCCCGACCAGCGGGTGCGGGCGGTCTTCGACTTCCTCACCGACCGGGCCAACGGGTTCGTCTACAGCCTCTCCACCGCCCCGGGCACCACCGGCGACGACCTGGCCGACTTCCTGCAGCTGCGCCGCGGCTACTGCGAGCAGTACGCCGGCGCCATGGCCGTGCTGGTCCGCGCCTCCGGCGTCCCGGCCCGGGTGGTGCTGGGCTACACCCCCGGCCAGCGCCAGCCCGACGGCAGCCGGCTGGTGACCAACGCCGACGCGCACGCCTGGGTCGAGGTCTACTACGCCGGCCTCGGCTGGGTGCCCTTCGACCCCACGCCGCTGTCCGGCGCCCGGGCGGTCGACCTGCCCTGGGCCACCCGCGCCGACGTGGCGGCGGCCGAGGCCTCGGCGTCCCCCAGCGCGCCGACCACCGCCCCGGCGGGGCCGACTGCGCAGCTGGACCGCGACGACACCTTCACCCCGCTGGCCACCGACGACCAGCGGGCCGGCGGCGTCCCGTGGGGCCGGGTCGGTGCGTGGGGCGGGGGCACCCTCGGCGTGCTGGCGCTGCTCGCCGCCCCCGCGGTGGCCCGCGCGGCCCAGCGGCGCCGACGGCTGCGCGCCGGCGACCCGGGCGCGGTGTGGGACGAGCTGCTGGCGGTGGCCCACGACCTGGACGTGCCCGTGCGGGCCACCGGCACGCCGCGGCAGCTGGCCGACGACCTCGGCGAGGTCGCCGGGGCGCAGCTGCGCCCGGAGCTGCTGGCGCTGGCCGGCGCGCTGCAGGCCGACGTCTACGCGCCCGCCGGTGCGCCCGGCCGCGACCTGGCCGGGCCGGCCCACGAGGTCGACCGGGCGCTGCGCCGGGCCTCGGGTCGCCGCGCCCGCGTGCGCGCGCGGGCGCTGCCGCCCTCGCTGCTGGCCGACGTGCGGGCCTGGGCGACCGACCACCTGCCCCGCCCCCGCGCCGCCCGCACCTGAGCCGGGACGCAGCAGGGCCCCGGTGCCGGTGGCACCGGGGCCCTGCTCACGGGTCGAGCCGGGGCTACTGGTCGTAGCGGCGGCGGAAGCGCTCCTCGAGGCGGTCCTTGAGCGGCTGGCGCCTGGCCTTGGCCGCGCCGCGTGCGGCCGCCGGGGAACCGCCGGGGGCGGCCCCCTCGACCGCGCCGGTCGCGTGCTTGTAGTTGAGGACGCCGAGCACCGCGCCGGCCAGCATCACGAGGAAGCCGACGACGCCCAGCGGCACCGACGGCAGTGCGGCGCCGCCGACGAGGACGGCGAGGCCGACGACCACCAGCAGCGCACCCAGCTGGAGCTTGCGGCGGGCGCCCTTGCGACGGTCCCCGCTGCGCACCTGGGAGGCGAACTTCGGGTCGTCGTCCACGAGGGCGCGCTCGATCTGCTCCAGCAACTTCTGCTCGTGCTCGGAGAGCGGCACGACGACCTCCTGAGGTCCACTTCCGGTGCCGCCGGTGGCGAGTCGCCGGCGGTCCCCCGAGGATACGAGTCCGCGCCGGGGTGCGAAAGGCGAGGAGCCCCCCGACCCGGCGATGTCCGTCGTGGCCCACCCGGTCGGGTGCACCACGTCCGGGAGAACGCCCCGGCAGGGGCTCGCGTTCCCCGCACCGGCGGGGCCCTAACCCTCGTCCGGGCGCGTCGTGGACGGCGCGCGGTCCGGGCGCGGCATGGCCTGCGAGCGGCCGGTCAGGCCGTCCCGGCGCAGCAGCGTCGCCGGGCGCACCGCACCGGCCCCGAACCGGGCCACGGCGCGGTCGGCGGCGAGCTCGGCGTCGCGGCGGCCGTGCTCGCGCTCCCCCAGCTGCAGCTGGGTCGCGGTGCTCCCGGCGTCGGCCAGCCGTTCGGCCCGCACCCCCACCAGCCGCACCGGCACCCGGTCCAGCGCCAGGGCGTCGAACAGCTCGCGGGCGGTGTCGTAGAGCACCTGCCCGACGTCGCTGGGCGCGGGCAGGGTGCGCGAGCGGGTGATGGTGGTGAAGTCGGAGAACCGGACCTTGAGGGTGACCGTGCGGGCCTGGTGCCCGGCGCCGCGCAGCCGGCCGGCAACCCGCTCGGACAGGTGCAGCAGCTCGCGGTGGATGACCCGCGGGTCGTCGACGTCGCGGCCGAAGGTCTCCTCCGCCCCGGTCGACTTCTCCCGCTCGTCGGGGACGACGTGCCGCGGGTCGCGGCCCCAGGACAGCTCGCGCAGGTGCGCCCCGGACCCGGGCCCCACCGCCTGCTGCAGCAGCTCGGTGGAGGCATGCGCCAGCTGGCCGACCGTGCGCAGCCCGGCGGCGTGCAGCAGCTCCTCGGTGCGCGGGCCCACGCCCCACAGCGCGCCGACCGGCAGCGGGTGCAGGAACCCGACCACCTCGTGCGGCCGGACGACGAGCAGGCCGTCGGGCTTGCTGCGGGTGGAGGCCAGCTTGGCCACGAACTTGGTGGGCGCCACCCCGACGGAGCAGGTGATGCCCTGCTCGTCGAACACCCGGGCCTTGACCAGCTCGGCCACGGCCTGCGCGTCGCCGAGCCGTCGGCCGGCGCCGGAGACGTCCAGGAACGCCTCGTCGACCGAGAGCGGCTCGACCAGCGGGGTGATGCTGCGGAAGACCGCCATCACCCCGCGCGACACCTCGGAGTACAGCGCCATGTCGCCGGGGACGACGACCGCGTCGGGGCACAGCCGCAGCGCGCGGGCGGTGGGCATGGCGCTGTGCACGCCGAAGGCCCGCGCCTCGTAGGTGGCCGAGGTGACCACGCCGCGGCCGCCGGCGCCCCCGACGATCACCGGACGGCCGGCCAGGGCCGGGTTCCGCCGGACCTCGACGCTGGCGAAGAAGGCGTCCATGTCGACGTGCAGCACACGGCAGCCCTCGGCCCGCTCCACCGGCCCCCCTCCCGTGTCGAACACGTGTTCGACACCCTAGCCGGTCAGCCGTCGGCGAGCCGGTCCAGGTCCGCGCCGAACCCGCCGGGCGCCCGCGGCCGGCGGCGCGCCGAGGTGGTCACCGGCGAGCAGGGGGTGCGCAGCAGCACCCGCCCGGCGAGCGCCAGCGCACCGGCGAGCCCGGCGTCCTCGGAGACCGCCAGCGGCGGGAAGCCGCCGACGGCGAGGTAGGCGTCGCCGCGGACGCCGAGGTTGGCCCCGTGCACGTGCGGGTGCACCGCACCCGGACCGCCCGCGCGCCAGGCGTCGTAGGCCCGGGCGAAGGCGGCCGCCACGTGCGCGGCGTGCCCGGTCCAGTCCTCGACCCGCACCAGCCCGAGGACGGCGTCCACCCCGGACCCCGCGGCCGCCCGCTGCAGGGCCAGCCAGTCGCGGGGCACCCGGCTGTCGGCGTCGGTGGAGGCCAGCCAGACCCGACCCGGCGGCACCCCCCGGTGCGCGGCCTCGGCGAGCACCCGCAGTGCGCCGGCGTGCCGTGCGTCGCCCACGGTGTCCCCGCCGGACTCCACGACGACGGCGCCGCCGGCGCGGGCGAGGTCGGCGGTGGCGTCGGTGCACCGGTGGGCGACGACCACCACGAGCACCGGCACACCGGCCAGCTCGGGGTGCGCCGCCGCCCGGCGCAGGGCGGCCAGGCAGCCCGGGAGCAGTGCGGCCTCGTCCCGCGCCGGGACGACGACGCCCAGCAGACCGGGGCCGCTCACCACAGGTCCTCGGCCGCGGCCACCGAGGCGTCACGGGGGTCGGCCGAGCGCACCCGGCAGTCCAGCAGGAAGTCCGGTTCGCGGTGGGTGGCGACCACCGGCCAGTCCAGGGCGGCGTCGAGCGCGGCGTGCACCGCGTCGCCGGTCTGCGGGTAGTCGGTCACCGGGTGCCGCCAGTGCACGGCCAGCAGCGTGCCGCCGGGCCGGACCGCCGTCCGCACCTGCTCCAGCAGGGCGGCCAGGTCGGCCGGCGACAGGTAGTAGAGGACCTCCGACAGCACCAGCAGGTCGACCTCGGGCAGCGGGTCGGCGGGCGCGCTGCGCAGCTCGACGGCCACCCCGGGGTTGCGGGCGGCGGCCCGCCCGACCGCGGCGGCACTGGTGTCCCAGGCGGTGAACCGGTCGCAGCGCGGGGCGAGGACGGCGGTCAGCTCCCCCACCGAGCAGCCGACCTCGAGGCCCTCGGCGTAGCGCTCGCGCGGCAGCGCGGCGGCGGTGAGCGCGTACTTGCGGCGCTCGTACCAGCGGCTGCGCAGCGACCACGGGTCCTCGGCGGCGGCGTAGAGGTCGTCGAAGTACGCGCGGGGCAGGGTCACCAGAGCACCTCGTGGTCGCGGTCGTGGTGGGCCAGGAACTCCGGGGGCAGCACGGCGGGGTCGGGACCCAGCGGCTGCACCTGGGTGGTGAAGCAGGCGACCGCGGCCCGCTTGGCGGCGCGGACCGCCGGCGGGAGCGCCACGGCGCGGGCCCGGTCCCACGGCAGCCGCGGGTCGCCGGGGCGCGCCCAGTGCCAGGCCCACACCGGGTACTGGGCGACGGGGACGCCGAGCGGGCCGGCGGCGGCCAGCACGGCCCGGCCGACGGCCTCGTGGTCGGGGTGCCCGTCGCCGGCCCACGGCGCGAGCACGAGGTCGGCCCCGGCCAGTACCGGCACCAGCGCGGTGACCAGGTGCGCCTCGTGCGCGGCCACACCGGAGTCGGGCACCCGCAGCCGGGCAGCGGCCACCGGGGCGACGCCGAGCGCGGCCAGCGCCGCCGCGGACTCCTGCTCCCGGGCGGCGGCGAGCCCGGCCGGGTCCAGCACCGGGTTGCCGGGGTGGCTGGCCTCGCCGTCGGTGACGGTCACGTGCACCAGGTCGACCCCGGCCGCGGCGAGCAGCGCCGTCGTGCCGCCGACGCCGAGCACCTCGTCGTCGGGGTGCGCGGCGCAGACCACCACCCGCCGGCACCGCGGTCCCGGCTGCCAGGCGGGCAGGTCCGGCCACTCCGCGGCCCACTCCTCCTCGGGGGTCGCGCCGGGGCGGTGCCCGGCGGCCGGCGCGCTCACCGGCCGGCCCGCAGCGGCTCGGCCAGCGCGGCGAGGTCCCGCTCGCCGTGGTGCTGGCGCAGGTACACCTCCAGGTCGGCGCAGCGGGCGGCGTGCCCGGCGTCGTGCGCGGCCGGTCCGGCGCCGAGCACCCGGCCGGTGGCGGCCAGCACCTCCAGCCCGGTGCGGGCGGCGAGCCCGCGCACCCGTTGCGCCCGCACCGCCGCGGTGCCCGCCCGGTCGGCCGGGTCGGCGTCCACCTCGGCGGCCGCGACCACCAGCGCGGCCTCCAGCGCGGACAGCGCGACGTCGACCGCACCCCAGGCGGCGTCCCGGTGCGGGTCGGGACCGGCGGCGACCGCGGCGGCCAGCCGGTCGGCCACCGCCCGGGCGCCCCCGGCCCACACCGCGGCCACGCCGATCCCGCCGTGCCAGAAACCGGGCCGGTCCAGGTAGGCGCGCACCCCGCCGACCGGCTGCGCCGGGACGCCGTCGAACCGGACGTCGACGGTGTCGCTGCCGGCCATGCCCGGCGTGGCCCAGCTGCCGGGGACGGCGACCGCGCCCGGGTCGGCGAGGTCGACCAGGAACAGCCGGCGGCCGTCCTCGGCGTGCGCGGTGACCAGCGCCGCGGTGCAGACCCGCGCACCGGAGCACCACCGCTTGGTGCCGGTCAGGGACCAGCGGCCGCCGTCGCGGGTGGCGGTGACCCGGCCGTCGGGCGGCTCGGCGGCCCACACCCCCAGCCGCGCACCCGGCGGCGGCTCGGGTCCGCCCAGCTCGGCCAGGACGGCGACGGCGTCGGCGTGGCCCTCGGCGAGGCGGGCCAGCGGAAGGTCCCGGGCGCCCAGGGCGGCCAGCCCGGTCCAGCGACGGGAGGTGGAGCCGCGTCCGGGCAGCGGCAGGGACCAGCCGGAGGCGACCAGCTCGGTGAAGCCGGCGGCCGCCCGGGCGACCTGCGTGCACCAGTTCTCGTTGAGCACGCAGCGGCCGCTACCCCCGTGGCGGGGGATCCCAATCCGGTACTGGGAGGTCCGTCCGAGGGGTCGGCCGGCGCATGTGTAGTGCGGCGTCCACCGCGGTACAGGGGCCTCGGGACCGCCGACCGGCGGTCGCGAGACGAGCTCTTGGAGGAACCCCGGTGTTCGAGGACGAGGACATGACCAGCGTTGAGGGCCCGGCCGACAGCGGCGCGGGCGAGGGCACCCCGGGTCAGCACGACGGCGGCGCCGACGGCTCGGCCGAGGGCCCCGCGGACAGCGGCGCCGGCGAGGGCACCCCGGGCCAGCAGGACGGCGGCGCGGACGGCGGCGCCGAGGGCCCCGCGGACAGCGGCGCCGGCGGCGGCACCCCGGGCCAGCAGGACGGCGGAGCCGACGGCTCGGCCTGATCCCGGCAGCACGGCGAGGGCCGGGGGACCACCCCAGCAGGGGTGGTCCCCCGGCCCTCGGTCATGACGGGGCGGCGATGTGTGCGCCCGCCCCGGCGACGGTATGGACGGCACGGCAGGCGGGCACCCGCCACGGACGAGGAGGAACCAGGTGGAGCACGGAGGAACGGCCCTGCGCCGGTGCGTGGGGGTCGACCCGGCGGAGTTCGCCGTGGACTACTGGGCCCGCCGCCCGCTGCTGACCAGCGCCGCGGGGCTCGGCCAGGACTTCTCCGACCTGCTCACCCTGGCCGACGTCGACGAGCTGCTGAGCACCCGCGGTCTGCGCACCCCGTTCCTGCGGATCGCCCGCAACGGCGAGGTGGTCGACGCCAAGCGCTTCACCGGCCCGGGCGGGGCCGGCGCCGAGGTCGCCGACCAGGTCTCCTCCGACGCCGTCCTGCGGCTGTTCAGCGAGGGCTCCACCGTGGTGCTGCAGGGCCTGCACCGGCTCTGGCCCCCGATCATCGCCTTCGCCGACGCGCTGGCCGCCGAGCTCGGCCACCCCACCCAGGTCAACGCCTACGTCACCCCGCCGTCCTCGCAGGGCTTCTCCCCGCACTACGACGTGCACGACGTCTTCGTCCTGCAGGTCGCCGGCGAGAAGCACTGGACGATCCACGAGCCGGTGCTCACCGACCCCCTCCGCACCCAGCCCTGGGGCGAGCGGGCCGAGGCCGTCGCCGCCCGGGCGACGGAGGAGCCGGTCATCGACGCGGTGCTGCGGCCCGGCGACGCGCTCTACCTGCCCCGCGGCTACCTGCACTCGGCGCGGGCGCTGGGCGAGATCAGCGCCCACCTGACCATCGGGGTGCACAACGTGACCCGCTGGGGCGCGGTGGAGTCCGCCCTGGACCTGGTGCGCACCCTGGCCGTGGACGACCCGGCGCTGCGCGCCTCGCTGCCGCTGGGCGTGGACCTGTCGGCGCCGGGCACCACGGCCGACGACGTGGCCGCCGTGCTGGCGGGTCTGCACGCGGCGCTGGACCGGGTCGACCCGGCGGCGGTGGCCGACCGGCTGCGGTCGCGGACCTGGGCGCAGGTGCGCCCGGAGCCGGTCGCGCCGCTGGCCCAGTCCACCGCGGCGGCGGCGCTGACCACCGACACCGTGCTGCGGGTGCGCCCGCGGCTGCGGGCCCAGCTGCGCGAGGCCGTCGGCGAGGAGGTCGTGCTGGTCGCCGGCCGGCAGCACCGCCGCTTCCCCGCCGCGCAGCGCCCGGCCCTGGCCGAGCTGCTGGCCGTGGGCGAGCTCAAGGTGGGCGACCTGCCCGGTCTGCCCGCCGAGCAGCAGGTCGAGCTGGGCCGCCGGCTGGTGGTGGAGGCGGTGGCCGTCGTCCCCGACGCACGACCCGGCGCACCGGTGCACCATGGGAGCCGATGACCGCGGACCCCGTGCCCGACCCGGTGCCTGACCCGGCAGCGGAGGACCCGTACTGCCAGCACCCCGACCCGCGCCGCCACCCGGTCGGTCGCCTCGACGACGCCCGCTGCTCGGTGCAGGCGCTGCTGGCCGGCGACTCGCCGCTGGCCACGGCTCCCCCGGCCCGCCGCTGGCTCCTGGTGGAGCAGCCCGGGCCGTGGGGGCGCGACGCGCTGCTGCAGTCCCGGTTCGACGCCGACGTCGCCCCCCGGCTGGCGCAGCGGGCCCGCGAGGCGGGCCTGCGGATCCAGATGGTGCGCCGGCCGGGCGAGAAGCTGGTCGACTCCCAGGGCCGGTGGGCCGTCGCCGACGTCCGCGAGGGCTGGGTGCGGTGGTCCCGCCGGGGCAGCGACGCCGAGCTGCTCGAGGTGCCGCTGGACGGCTCGGTGGGCGTGCAGGTCGACACCCCCGCCTTCCTGGTCTGCACCCACGGCGGCCACGACGCGTGCTGCGCGGTGCGCGGCCGGCCGTTGGCCCGCACGCTGCCCGGCGACGTCTGGGAGACCAGCCACCTGGGCGGTGACCGGTTCGCCGCGAACGTGCTCGTGCTGCCCACCGGCCACCTCTACGGCCAGGTGCCCGAGGACGGCGGCGGGCTGGCCGAGGCGCACGCCCGCGGCCAGGTGGTGCTCACCGGGCTGCGCGGGCGGGCCGGGCTGACCCCGCCGGCGCAGGCCGCGCAGCAGTTCGCCCGGGTCGAGCTGGGCCTGCTGGGCGTCGCCGACCTGCCGGTGGTGTCGGTGCGCTCCGGGGGTGCCGGGGCCGACGGCACCGAGCGGTGGGAGGTCGGCCTGACCGGCCCGGACGGCGCCGTGCAGGTCGTGCTGGACAGCCGGCTGTCGGCCGACTCCCGCCGGCTGACCTGCGCGGCCCTCGCGCCCGGGCGCTGGCGGACCTGGCACCCGGTCGCGGTGCACCGCAGCCCTGCCCCGGTCGGCTAGAGACCGGCTTCCCCACGCACCCGGCGGGAGGGCTGGAAGAACGACAGGTCCAGGAAGTCCGGCGGGTCGGCGACGCCCGGCCCGCCGTCGGCCACCCAGCGCAGCACGTCGTCGGTGATCTCCTGCTCCAGGACACCGCCCACCCACTGCGGCCGGGCCCCGGCGGCGCGCCCGGCCGGGCTGGGGCTGACCACCACGACGTTGGACCGCTCGCAGGCGTCCAGGCAGTCGACCACCCGCACCTTCGCGCCGCCGGCGCGGAAGGCCTCGAGCTGGGCCCGGTGGTCGGTGCCCGGGTGCTTCTCGGCGCGGCCGCAGCAGCAGCCGCGGCACACCGTCAGCACCGGCCCGCTCACAGCGCCGCCCCCCGCCCGAGCAGCAGCGGGATCGCCAGCTCGGTCGCGGTCAGCGAGCCGTGGTAGGCCGCCAGCACCGAGGGCACCGGCTCCTGCCGGGTGGCGGTGACCGCCCAGGTGCCGCGGGCCAGCGCCACCACGTCGCCGATCCGGGCGACCAGGTCGTCCGCGACCGGGCCGAACACCCCGCTGGCGACCGCCTCGTCGCGGCCGACCACCCAGGCCCGGTCGCCGAGGACCTCACGCCAGGCGGCGAGGACGTCGTCGGCGGCGCCGGGCAGCGCGTGCACGTAGCGGGCCCGCGGTTCGCCGGCCAGCAGCCGCACGCCCGCGGACAGCGCCGGCGTGCTGTCCACGTCGAGCCGGGTGCCGGCCGGCACGTCGAGCATGCCGTGGTCGGCGGTGACCAGCAGGCACGCGTCGCCGGGCAGGCCGTCGAGCACCTGGGCCACCACCAGGTCGACGTGCGCCAGCTGCTGGCGCCAGGACGGGGAGTCCACGCCGCGCACGTGCCCGGTCAGGTCGAGCTCGGCGTGGTAGCCGTAGACCAGCGCACGGTCGGTCGCGGCGAGCGAGCGGACCAGCCCGGCCGCCAGGTCACCGGGGCTGACCGCGGAGGCGTACCGGGCGCCGCGGTAGGCCGCGCGGGTCAGCCCGGAGGTGGCGTAGGCGTAGGGCCCGACCACGGTCGCCGGGACGTCGGCGGCGGCGAGCTCGGCGAAGACCGTGGGCCGGGCCTGCCAGGTGTCCGGGTCGGGGTCGTCGGTCCAGTGCGTGTGCGTCAGCGGACGGTCCGCACCGGGGACGTCGGTGGTGAACCCGAGGACGCCGTGCGCGCCCGGGGGCACGCCGGTGCCGAGGGTGGTGAGGCTGACCGGGGTGGTGCTGGGGCAGGGCGCCTGCAGGTCACCCAGGGGTGCGGCCAGCCCGGCGAGGGTGGGCGCGAGGTCGGCGTGCGCGCGGACCAGGTCGGCTCCCAGGCCGTCGACGAGCAGGACGGCCACCCGGCGGGCGCCGTGCAGGTGGTCGGCCAGGCCGAGCCGGTCGGCCCGGCCGACACCGAGCGCGGCCGACACCGAGGGCAGCACGTCGGCCAGGGTGGCCGACCCGTAGGCCGGGCGGTGCAGGTCGTCGGGCAGGCTCACGGCGCGCCGCGGGTGGCGACGACGTGCAGGCCGGTGGCCACGTCGCGGTAGGGCGACAGGCCCGAGAGCTCGAGCTCCAGCCGGCGCAGCGCGTCGGGGTCGGCGCCGGACGTGGACTCCAGCAGGTCGGCGACGACGGAGACCCCGCGCCACTCCCCCGCCTGCAGGCCGGCGTCGTGGACCAGGGAGAGCAGCTCCTCGGGGCTGAACCGGCGCCGGGCGTGCCGGGTGCGGGCCCGGTCGGGGGCCGGGTCGCGGTCCCCGAGCAGGGCCCGCGCCTCGACGGGGTGGCCGCCGAGCGCGCGGGCGAGGACGGCCCCGGCCCGGTTGGCGGCGGTCAGGCTGAGCCGTCCACCCGGCCGCAGGGCCGCGGCGATGCCGGTGAGGGTGGCGGCGGGGTCGTCGACCACCTCGAGGACGGCGTGCACCAGCGCCAGGTCGTAGCCGCCGTCGGGGCCGGTGACCGCACCCAGTGCGTCGGCGTCGCCCTGCACGCCGCGGACCAGCCCCGCGACGCCGGCGAGGTCGGCACGGCGGCGGAGGGTGGCCAGCGCGTCGGCGGAGGTGTCGACGACGGTGACGGTGTGGCCGCGCTGGGCCAGCGGGACCGCGAAGACCCCGGCGCCGCCCCCGACGTCGAGGACCTCCAGGGGCGCGCCGCCGACCAGCGGGTCGAGCGCGGCCCACACCGCGGCGGCGCGGACCGGGGGCTCGGCGGGGCCGGCACGGCCTGCGGTCGGGGTCTGCGGCTGCGGCACCCTGGCGACCCTAGCCGGGGGCGCGCACCGCCCGCAGCACCGCGTCCCGGACCGTCGTGGGGCGCCCCTCGGGCCCGGGCGGGAACACCGCCTCGCGGGTGGGGTCGGTGGCCGAGACCTGCCAGCCGGCGCCCAGGTCGAGGCCGGCGGCCATCTCGGCGGCGGTGGCGAACAGCTCGGCGCTGAACGGGGTCTCGCCGCCGCTGTGGCTGTCGGCGTGGTGCGCGGTGATGAGCAGGGTGCCGCCCGGGGCAACGGCCGCGGCGAGCTTGCGGTGGAAGGCGGCGAGCTCGGCGCGCGGGAACTGCACGAAGGAGACGGTGACCAGGTCGTAGGCGCCGGCCGGGGGCGCCCAGTCGCTGCGGCCGTCGGAGTGCTGGAAGGTGATCGCGTCGGCGACGCCGGCGGCCCGGGCGGCCCCGCGGGCGCGCTCGAGGGCGACCGGGGAGACGTCGGTGGCGGTGACCTGCCAGCCCTGCCGGGCCAGCCAGATCGCGTCGCCGCCCTCGCCGCAGCCCACGTCGAGCGCGCGGCCGGGGGCGAGGTCCGTGGCGGTCTCGACCAGCCGCTGGTTGGCGTTGCCCGACCAGATGGGCCGTTCGCGGTAGCGGTCGTCCCAGAAGGACTCGGTGAACCACAGGGACGGGTCGGTGTCCCGCCACGCCGCCATCTGCTCCGCCGAGCCGTGGTCGTGCTGCCCGTGGTCGTGCTGCCCGTGGTCGTGCTGCCCGTGGTCGCCGTGCCCGTGGTCGGCGTGCCGGGGTGCGTGGTCGTGGGGGTGCGCGCTGGCCATGGCCCGACCCTCGACCTGCGCGACCGCTGCCGCAAGCAACCGTGCCGGTTCGGCAAACGGGCGCGCCCGGACCCCGGGCTCAGGCCGGCCGCAGCCGGCGCACCTCCGGCCGGCCCGGCGGGGCGGGCTCGGCGGCCGCCGCGGACACCGGCCGGCCCAGCGTCGTCTCCACGACGGCGAGGAACGCGCCGGCGTCGCGGACCAGGTCGTCGGCCTCGCGCTCGGTGACCGCCGAGCTCAGCCCCGCCTCGGCCGCGGCGCGCTTGGCCGCGCCCGCGGCGAAGAACGCCGCCCACTCCCCCAGCTCCGGCGCCACCTGGCCGATGAGCACCCACGCGCTGCGCGGCCGGCGACGGCCCGACTCGGGCCGGGTGCGGGCGGCCAGCACCGCCGCCGCCCCCCGCAGGGCGGCCAGGTGCGCGGTGGCGTACCGCCAGCCGGCGTCACGGCACCCCGCCGCCTCGGCCAGGCCGCGGTGGGCCTGGCCGAGCAGCTGGGAGGCCGCCGGCGGCAGCGGTGGCGTCAGCTCGAGCTGGGCGGGTGACAGCACCCGGACCGCGCCCATCAGTCGTGCACCCGCACGAGCGACCAGCGGTCGGCCGCCGGCTCCCAGGTCAGGTCGAAGACCCCGGCGAAGCTGGTGCGCGACCGGCCCGAGCGCACCGCCTCCACCCGCCAGACCTGCCGCCCCGGGCCCGCCTCCACCCGGTGCTCGACGAGCTGCCCGACCTCGTACCGGCCCCGGCCCAGGCCCTCGCCCCGCCAGAACCGGAGCGGGCCGGACGGCCCGCGCTCCACCTGCACCCGCTCCCCCGCACCCGCCAGCACCTGGACCATCGCCGCCTCCCCCTCGCCCCGGGACCCCTCCCGCTGTTCGAACGTGCGTTCGAACACGACCAGGACACCATGCGCGCCCGAGGCCGTCAACCGGGGCGTCGAACACGTGTTCGTCTGCATGCCCGGAGCACAGCACGGACCACCGACAGTTCGCCGTCGTCGCCCGCGCGGACCGGACCGGGCGTGCGCGACCGACCCATGAGGGGCACAGTGGTTGGGCGTGGCAACTGCATCCCCCGACACCCGTGCGGACGGGACGACCTTCCTCGGTCAACCGCGCGGCCTGGCGCACCTGTTCGGCGTCGAGATGTGGGAGCGGTTCAGCTTCTACGGCATGCAGGCGATCCTGCTGTACTACCTCTCCTACTCCGTCGCCGACGGCGGGCTGGCCATCAGCACCTCGACCGCGGCCAGCATCGTGGGCGCCTACGGCGGCACGGTCTACCTGTCCACGATCGTGGGCGGCTGGGTCTCCGACCGGCTGGCCGGCCCCGAGCGGGTGCTGTTCTGGTCCGCCGTCGTCGTCATGGCCGGGCACGTGGCGCTCTCGCTGGTGCCGGGCCTGCTGGGCGTCGGCGTCGGCCTGGTCCTCATCGCGCTGGGCAGCGGCGGGGTCAAGGCCACCGCCACCACCCTGGTGGGCCTGCTCTACGCCGACGGCGACGAGCGCCGGGACGCCGGGTTCTCCGTGTTCTACCTGGGCATCAACGTCGGGGCGCTGGTCGGGCCGCTGCTGACCGGGCTGGCGCAGTCGGCGGTCGGGTTCCACCTCGGCTTCGGCCTGGCCGCCGTCGGCATGGCCGCGGGCCTGGCCCAGTACGCCTGGGGCCGCCGCGGGCCGGCCGGCACCGGGCGCGAGGTGCCCTCGCCGCTGCCGCCCGAGCAGCGGTCCCGCTGGGCGGTCGGCGCCGTCGTCGGCGTGCTGGTCCTCGTCGTGCTGGCGCTGACCGGGGTGCTGCGCGCCGACCGGCTGGCCACCGTCGTCGTGTGGGTCTGCGTGGTGGTCTCGGTCGGCTACTTCGTCCAGCTGCTGCGCAGCGCGCGGGTCGACGGCACCGAGCGGCGCCGGGTGCTGGCCTTCATCCCCATGTTCGTGGCCAGCGTGGCGTTCTGGTCGCTGTACCAGCAGCAGTCCACCGTGGTGGCGCTGTACGCGGACTCCCAGCTCGACCGCGACCTGTTCGGCTGGACCGTCCCGGCGTCGTGGGTGCAGTCGATCAACCCGGTCTTCATCATCCTGCTGTCCGGTGCGTTCGCCGCGCTCTGGACCCGGCTGGGCCCCCGCCAGCCCTCGACGCCGGTGAAGTTCGCCGCCGGCACCGCGATCATGGGCGTCGCGTTCCTGCTGTTCCTGCCGATGGCCGGCGACGGCCCGGGCGGGGCCCCGCTGCTGGGCCTGGTCGGCATCCTGCTGGTGTTCACCGTGGCCGAGCTGCTGCTGTCCCCGGTGGGGCTGTCCCTGTCGACCAAGCTGGCGCCGGCGGCCTACCGCACCCAGATGGTCGCGCTGTGGTTCCTCTCCACGGCCATCGGCACCTCGCTGGCCGGCGTCTTCGCGGGGACGTACGACCCGGCCACGCAGACCGCCTACTTCGGCACCCTCGGCGGCGTCGCCGTCGTCCTCGGGGTGGTCCTCGCCCTGGCCACCCCGGCGATCCGGCGGCTCATGTCCGGGGTGCGCTGAGCCCCGGCCCCGGGACCAGCTGCCCTCGGGCAGGCCGGGGTCGGGCTCGAGGTGCGGCCGCGCCCCGCGCCGGAGGCCTGCGACCGCACGCGGCGCCCCCTGCCCGGGCGCGGCGCGGCACGTCCACCGGGGTCACCGGCGTCGGCCCGCCCGGGCGGCGAAGGCGTCGAGCGCGTCGAGGACCTCCCGGGCCTGCCACATGCGGTTGCGACGCCGGCCGGTGAACTCGGTGACCACCCCGGCGGTCTCCAGCGGCGCCAGGGCTCGGGGCACGTTCTGCGCCGGGATGCCCAGCTCGCGGGCGACGACGCCGGCGTCCACCACGGGCTGGCGGACGAGCAGGTCCGCCAGCCGCCAGGCCGCGGCGTCGGACCGGGCGCGGACGGTCCCCGTCCACCCGGCCCGCACCGACCGGAGCTGCTCCACCAGCTGCGTGGCGTTGGTGATCGCGGCCAGCGTGCCGCCGGTGAACGCCTCGACGACGGGCTCGAGCTCACCGTGGCGGTAGGCGGTCAGCGCGTCGAAGTACCCCTCGACGTCCACCAGCAGCCCGGCCGACACGGGCACGGTGACCGCCCGGGTGACCCCGTGGTGGCGCAGCAGCGAGTGCACCAGGGCCCGGCCGGTGCGGCCGTTGCCGTCCGGGAAGGGGTGGATCGTCTCGAACTGCGCGTGCGCGACCGCCGCCAGCACCAGGGGCGCCACGTCCGTGCGGACCGCGAAGCGGACGAGGTCGGCCACCAGCCCCGGCACGTCGTCCGCGACCGGCGCCACGTACTCGGCCTCGTGGGGACCGTAGGACGTGCCCCCCACCCACACCTGCTCGTCCCGCCAGCGCCCGGCGATGGCCGGCTCGGTGTCCCCCAGCAGGGCCTGGTGCATCGCGAGCACCGCGCCGGGCGTCGGCTCGTCGGAGAGGTCGAGGGCCGCCTGCATCGCGGCGACGTTGCCCACCACGGCTTCGGCGTTGCGCGTGGACGGCGACCCGATCTCGGCGACGGCGATCGCCCGCGCCCCGGAGGTCAGCTGCTCGATGCGCGAGGAGGACGCCGACTCCGTGCGGAGCAGGACCGCGGCGAACGGGGCGACCTCCGCCCCCATCCGGGTGTCGAAGCGGGCGACCTCCGCGGCCGCGTCCTCCGCGGCCCGGAGCACGCCGGCCCCGACCACCGGGACCCGGTCGGCGATGGTCGGCACGACCGCGGCCCGGTAGGGGCCGGCGTGCCGCAGCCGGACCGCGCGGGGTACGACGTCGTCGGGCAGCCCCGGACGCCACGGCAGCTCGCGGCTGCCGATGGCCGGCCAGCCCTCACCATCTGCGAACACACGGCGATCTTATTCGCACTTGTGCCGTACGTGCGAACAACAGCCGGCCGGGTTCGCACCCGGGTGCGACGATCGGCGGCGTGACCTCGACCGAGCACCCGATGGTGGCCCACGTGCAGCAGGTGCTCCGGGACGCCGGGGCCACCGGCGAGGTGGTGCACCTGGCCGACAGCGCCCGCACCGCGCAGGAGGCCGCCGCCGTGCTCGGCGTCGAGGTCGGCGCGATCGCCAGCAGCCTGGTCTTCGAGGTCGAGGGCAACCCGGTGCTGGTGCTGACCAGCGGCGCGCACCGGGTGGACACCGCCAAGGTGGCGGGGCTGCTCGGCGTCCCCGAGCTGCGCAAGGCCACCGCCGCCTTCGTCCGCGAGCACACCGGCCAGGCGATCGGCGGGGTCGCCCCGGTCGGCCACCCCGAGCTCATCGGCACCCTGGTGGACATCACGCTGGCCCGCTTCCCGCAGGTCTGGGCCGCCGCCGGGCACCCGCACGCGGTCTTCCCCACCACCTACGACGAGCTGCTGCGCATCACCGCGGGCACCGCCGCCGAGGTCGACGCCGGCTGAGCGACCCGCCGGGGCGCCACCAGTGGGAGGATCGCTGCATGCCGGAGCCCGCAGCATGACCGCACCCACGACCCGGGTGACCGAGCTGCCCACCGCTTGGATGCGCGAGCACCTGCACGAGGCGCTGGCCATCTACGGCCGCGCTATGGGCTACGGCGACTCCGTCGTCGCCGGCCGGTACGGCTACGCGGTGCAGCACACCGAGCGGCAGGGCTTCCGGGCGGTCGGCGCCTTCGCGGCCGGCCCGGACGGCGAGCACCTGGTCGGCTTCGGCTACGGCTACCTGGTCGCCCCCGGCCAGTGGTGGCACGACCAGGTCCGGCACGCCCTCGACCGGCGCACCGCCAAGCGCTGGCTGCCCGGCGGCTTCGAGGTCTGCGAGCTGCACGTCGACCCCGACCACCAGAGCCAGGGCCTGGGCCGCCAGCTGCTGCACGCGCTGGTGCGCGACCTGCCCTACCCCGCGGCGCTGCTGTCGACCCCGGACTCCGACACCAAGGCCTTCCGGCTCTACCGGGCCGACGGCTTCGTCGACCTGGCCCGCAACCACCACTTCCCCGGCGACGCCCGGCCCTTCGCCATCCTCGGCGCGCGCCTCCCGCTCGGGACACCCGCCTAGTGGCCGACGTCGTCGTCGTCGGGTCCGGGCACAACGGCCTGGTCGCCGCCTGCCACCTGGCGGTCGCGGGCCTGGACGTCGAGGTCGTGGAGGCCGACGACGTGCTGGGCGGCGCCGTCTCCACCGTGGAGCGCTGGCCCGGCGTGCGGGTCGACCGCGGGTCCAGCGCGCACGTCATCGTCCGGCACTCGGGCGTCGTCGAGGAGCTCGACCTCGCCGCGCACGGCCTGCGCTACGTCGACTGCGACCCCTGGGGCTTCGCCCCCGCCCCCGCCCCGGGCAGCGAGGGCCCCGACGGCCGGCCGCTGGTCTTCTCCGTCGACCTCGACGCCACCTGCGCCTCGATCGAGGCCGCCTGCGGGGCCGAGGACGCCGCGGCCTACCGCCGCTTCGTCGAGGTGTGGGGCCCCCGCAGCGCGCGGGTGGTGCAGGCCTTCGGCGACCGGCCGAGCCCCGGCCGACTGGCCCGCCACCTCTGGCCGCTGGGCGCCCCGGCCAAGGGCCGCCCCCGGGTGTCCGGCGGCGACCTGGCCACCGACTTCCTGGGCTCCGGCGACGCCCTGCTGGACCGCTGGTTCACCAGCGAGCGGCTCAAGGCGGCCCTGGCCTGGTTCGGCGCGCAGTCCGGCCCCCCGATGTCCGAGCCGGGCACCGCGGCGATGGTCGGCTGGGCGGCGCTGCTGCACACCACCCCGCCCGGCCACCCGGTCGGCGGCTCGGGCGGGCTGACCGCGGCGCTGCGCCGCAAGCTCGAGGCCCACGGCGGCCGGGTCACCCTCGGCGACGGCGCCGCCTCGCTGCTGGTCGAGGACGGCCGCACGGCCGGCGTCGTGCTGGAGTCCGGCCGGCGGATCGAGGCCTCCACCGTCGTCGCCGCCTGCCACGTCGGGGCCACCCGTGCGATCGCCGGCGAGCACGCCCCGCCCGCGCTGCGCGACGCCGACCCGCCGCTGGGCAACGGGTTCGGCCTCGTCGTCCGCTGCCTGACCGACGCGCTGCCGGCCTACCCGGGCGTCGACCCGGCCGACTCGTTGCAGGGACTGCAACTGCTGTGCACCGACCGCGCGGTGCTCGCCCGGGCGCACGGTGACTGGCAGGCCGGCGACCTGCCCCGCGAGCCGGTGCCGCTGGCGATGAGCTTCTCGGCCAGCGACGACACCCTGGCCCCGCCCGGGCGGCACGTGGTCACCATCTGGGGCCAGTGGTACCCCTACCGGCTCGGCGACGGCCGCGACTGGGACGCCATCGCCGAGGCCGAGGCCGCCCGGCTGGTCGACGCCGTCGACCGGTTCGCCCCCGGCTTCGCCGACTCGGTGCAGTCGCTGTACATCCAGACGCCGCTCAAGCTCGAGCAGGAGCTGCGGCTGCCGCGCGGCAACGTCATGCACGTGGAGATGTCGCTGGCCTCGATGTTCGCCTTCCGGCCCACCCCCGCGCTGTCGGGCCACCGGGTGCCGGGCCTGCCCGGCCTCTACCTGACCGGGGCCTCCACCCACCCCGGCGGCGGGGTCAGCGGCAACAGCGGCCGGACGGCGGCCCGCGTGGTGCTGGCCGACCGCGGTGGCCGGACCGCCGCCCTGCGCCGCCTGCTGCGCCGGTGACCCGCGCGCCCTGGGTGCTCACCGCGGCGCTGCTGGCCACCGCGATCGCCTACCCGCTCACCGCCGGCGGCGTCCGCGACGCGGTCAGCTGGACCATCGTGCTGCTGGGGTCCGCGCTGACCGTCGTGCACGCCGGGCTGTCCCGCGGGTGGCGCACGGGGCTGGCCGTGGCCGCGGTGACCGTGGCCGCGTCGGTGCTGTTCGAGTCCGTCGGGCTGGCCACCGGGTTCCCGTACGGCAGCTACACCTACTCCGACGCCCTGGGCCCCACGCTGCTGGGCGTGCCGTTCCTGGTGCCGCTGGCCTGGCTGATGATGGTCTGGCCCAGCTGGCTGCTGGCCCGCCGGCTGGTGCCCGCGCACCGGGGCGGACGGATCGTGGTGGCCGCGTACGTCTTCGCCGCGTGGGACGTCGTGCTGGACCCGCAGCTGGTGCAGGCCGGCTACTGGACCTGGGCGCACCCCACCCCGGGGCTGCCCGGGATCGACACCGTGCCGCTGACCAACCTGGGTGGCTGGCTGCTGGCCGGGCTGGTGCTGATGGCCCTGCTGGACCTGCTGGTCGCCGACCGGCCGGCCGCGCTGCCCGACTCCGCCCCGCTGGTCGCGCTGGCCTGGATGGTGCTGGGCGGCGCGCTGGCCCACGCCGGCTGGCTCGGCCTGCCCGGTTCCGCCGTGTGGGGCGTGGTGCTCAGCCTGCCGGTGCTCGTCGCCCTCGCCCGCCGCCGCGCCCGCACCCCTGCCGTCCCGGCGCCGTCATCCGACGCCCAGGACCCGTCCGGGCCGCGTTCCGGGTCCTGACCGTCACATGACGCGACGCGGGCGGGGGCGCGGGCGGGGGCGCGGGCGGGGGCGCGGGCGGGGGGTGGTGCGGGTGCTCGCCGGGACCTCGGTCGCCCTCGCCGCGCACGCCGTCCTCAACGCGGTCCTGCTGCGCACGCCGCCGGCGGACCCGCCGGCCACCACCGCGCGGGTGCGGGTCGTCGTCCCCGCCCGGGACGAGGCGCACCAGCTCGGCGGGTGCCTGGACGCGCTGGCCGCGCAGACCGGCGTCCCACGGCTGGAGGTCGTGGTGGTCGACGACGGGTCGACCGACGGCACCGCCGGCGTCGCCGCCGCGCACGGCGCCCGGGTGCTCGCCGCCGCCCCGCCGCCCCCGGGCTGGCTGGGCAAGCCGAACGCCTGCGCGCAGGGTGCCGCCGACGCCGGGGACGTCGACGTGCTCGTCTTCGTCGACGCCGACGTCCGGCTCGCCCCGCACGCGGTCGCGGCCGCCGTCGCCCTGCTGCAGCGGCACGACCTCGACCTGGTCTCGCCCTGGCCGCGCCAGCTGGCCCTCACCCCCGCCGAGCGCCTGGTGCAGCCGCTGCAGCAGTGGCTGTGGGCCACCACCCTGCCGCTGCGGCTGGCCGAGCGGCCCGGCCGGCCCTCCATGGCCGCCGCCAACGGGCAGTTCCTCGCGCTGCGGCGGGCCGGGTACGAGCGGGCCGGCGGGCACGGCGCGGTGCGCGGCGAGGTGCTGGAGGACATCGCGCTGCTGCGGGCGGTCAAGCGGTCCGGCGGGCGCGGTGTCGTCGCCGACGGGTCGCGGCTGGCCACGACCCGGATGTACGCCGGCTGGGCCGAGCTGGCGGCCGGGTACGAGAAGTCGCTGTGGTCGGCCCTCGGCGGCTCACCGGTGGGCAGCCTGGCCGCCGGTGCCGCGCTGGCCGCGGTGTGGGTGGTGCCGCCGCTGGCCGGCGGACGTGCCGGGCTGGTCGGCTACGCCGCCGGGGTGGCCGGGCGGGCGGTCACCGCGGCGCGCACCGGCGGCCGGGTGTGGCCCGACGCCCTCGCCCACCCCCTCGGGGTGGCGGTGCTGGACCTGCTGCTGGTCCGCTCCGTGCTCGGCCACTCCCGCGGGACGCTGCGCTGGCGGGGCCGCACACTGACCGGGTGACCGCACACGAGCGCACCACCTTCGACCCCGCGCAGATGGACCCCAAGGCCTTCTACCGGGTGATGAACTCCGTCGTCGTCCCGCGGCCGATCGCCTGGGTCTGCACCCGCTCGGCCGACGGCGTGCACAACCTGGCCCCGCACTCCTTCTACACCGTGGCCTGCGTCGACCCGCCGGTCGTGCAGTTCACCAGCGTCGGCCGCAAGGACAGCCTGACCAACGTCGAGGCGACCGGTGAGTTCACCGTCAGCCTGACCCCGGAGGAGCTGTTCGAGCAGGTCAACGCCACCGGCACCGACTTCCCGCCGGACCAGGACGAGGCCGAGCACACCGGCGTCGTGCTGGAGGACAGCGACGTGGTCTCGGTCAAGCGGGTCGCGGCCAGCCCGGTCACCCTGGAGTGCCGGCTGCACGCCACGACGTCCTTCGGCGACAGCACGGTCGTGTTCGGCCGGGTGGTGCACGTCAGCGCGCACGCCGACGCGGTGCGCGACGGCCGGCCCCGCATCGAGGGGCTGCGCCCGCTGGCCCGCCTGGGCGGCAACGAGTGGTCGACGATCGGCGAGCTGAAGGAGATCCGCCGGATCCCCTACAGCGACTGGCAGGCCGACCCGTCGATCGGTCAGGCGCTGCGCGGCGACTGAGGCAGGTGCGGGGCCACCTCGTCGGCGGCGTCGGCACCGAAGGCCTGCGCGAACCGCTCCAGGAACGACTCCCGGGGCAGGTCGTACTCCTGGGTGCCGACGACCTCGACGGCGGCGGTGGCGACCGCCGAGCCGACCTGGGTGGCCCGCTCCAGGCCCAGGCCCCACTGGCGGGCGGCGACGAACCCGGCGCGCAGCGCGTCGCCGCCGCCGGTGGGCTCGACCGGCTTGGTCTCGGGGACGGCGATGACCTCGATGGTGTCGGCGCCGGCCTGCTCGACCCGCACGCCGTTGGCGGCCCGGGTGGTGACCCAGGTGCCCACCCGGTCGAGGACCTCCTCGTGCGACCAGCCGGTCTTCTGCTTGAGCAGGGCGGCCTCGTACTCGTTGGTGAACAGCAGGTCCGCGCCGTCGACCAGGCTGCGGATCATCTCGCCGTCGGCCCACGCCAGCTGCTGGGACGGGTCGGCCATGAACCGGTAGCCGCGCTCCCGGCACTCCTCGGTGTGCCGCACCATCGCGGTGGGGTCGTTGGGGCCGATGATCACCAGGTCCAGGCTGCCGACGCGGGCGGCCACCGGCGCCAGCTCGATCATCGAGGCCTCGGCCATGGCGCCGGAGTAGAAGGACGCGATCTGGTTGCCGGCCACGTCGGTGGTGCAGGTGAACCGGGCGGTGTGCTTGACGTCGGACCAGCGGACGCTCTCGGTGTCCACGCCGTGCCGCTGCAGCCAGGCGTCGTAGTCGTCGAAGTCGCTGCCCACCGAGCCGACCAGCACCGGCGCCAGGCCCAGCAGGCCCATGCCGTAGGCCATGTTCGCCCCGGCCCCGCCGCGGTGCTGCACCAGGTCGTCGACCAGGAACGACAGCGAGACGTTCTCCATCTGGCCCTCGACGAACTGCTCGCTGAACGACCCGGGGAAGGTCATCAGGTGGTCGGTGGCGATCGAACCGGTCACGGCGACGGACACGGTGGCGCTCCAGGGGATTTCGACAGGCTGGACCCGGTGTGTTCGGCGCGCACGCCACCCGGGGTTCACCCGAGCGTAACGGCGGCCCTCAGCCCAGTGCCCGGCGGAGCTGGCGGCCCAGCTGCGCGGTGCCGACCAGCCCGAGGACGGCGCCGACCGCCGTCCCCGCCACCACGACGACCACGTCGAGGCCGAGGGCGGACACCACGCCGGCCCCGCCGAGGGTCATCCCGGTCATCGCCACCCGGGTCGGGCGCTCCCACACCGAGATGGCGCCGGTCTCGTCGACGCCGGCCTGCCCGGCACGGGCGCGCAGGTAGTCGGGGAACCAGCACAGCGCGCCGAAGGCCACCGCCAGCCAGACGGGGGCGCCGGCCAGCCAGAGGGCCAGCGCGTAGCCGACCTCGGTGAGCCGGTCGACGGCGGAGTCCAGCACGTAGCCGCGCCGGCTGGCGCGCCCGCCGGCGATGGCCAGCGCGCCGTCCAGGGAGTCCAGCAGGCCGGACAGGCCCACCAGCAGCCCGGCCGGGACCAGCCACCAGCCGCCGGCCGCGGCCGGGCCGACGGCGGAGAGGGCCACCAGCAGGCCGACGGCGGTGACGACGGTCGGCGACAGCCCGGCGAGCGGGCGGGCCAGGGTGTGCGCGATGGTCAGCCAGCCGCGGACGACGGCCGAGGCGCGGGGGTCGGTGCCTCCGTGCCAGCGGGCCCAGGCGTCGAAGTACTCCTCCCGGGTCAGGTAGCGCGACACGACCCCAGTCCACCAGGGACAGTGGAGGCGTGCTCGCCGGCCTCTCCCCCGCCCGCCGCCGTCTGGTGCTGGGCCTGCTCGCCGCCCTGGTCGTGGGCGCGGTGGCCGTGGCCGCGGCCGTGCTGGTGCCGCGGCTGACGGCCGACTCCCCCACCCCGGTCAGCCAGGCCGACCCCGGCCCGGTGCTGCTGGTGCCCGGCTACGGCGGCTCGACGACCGGGCTGCAGGTCCTCGCCGACGTGCTCGGCACGGCCGGCCGCGACGCCACGGTGGTCCCGGTGCCCGGGGACGGCACCGGCGACCTGGAGGCGTCGGCCGAGGTCCTCGGCCAGGCCGTGGACGCCGCCCTCGCCCGCACCGGGGCAGCGACGGTCGACGTGGTCGGGTACTCCGCGGGCGGGGTCGTGGCGCGGTTGTGGGCCGCCGACGGCGGGGCCGCCCAGGCCCGGCGGGTCCTCACCCTGGGCTCGCCGCACCACGGCACGACGGTCGCCGACCTGGCCGGGTCGCTGGCCCCCGACCAGTGCCCGGTCGCGTGCCAGCAGCTGCAGACCGGCAGCGGGCTGCTGCGCCGGCTCAACGCCGGTGACGAGACCCCGACCGGGCCGACCTGGGTGTCGATCTGGACGCAGGACGACACCACCGTCACCCCGCCGGACTCCGCCCGCCTGGACGGCGCGCTGAACCTGACCGTGCAGTCGGTGTGCGCCGACAGCACCGTGGGCCACGGGCAGCTGCCCACCGACCCCCTGGTGCAGGGCATGGTCGTCGCCGAGCTGGCGTCGGGGCAGCCGGTCGACCTGGGCCCGGCCGACTGCGCCCGGCTGTCCAGCTAGACCGTCACGTCGACCTCGTACTCGCGCAGCCAGCGGTCGACGAACAGCAGCCGGTCCTGCACCGTCCGCGAGGCCTGGCGGCCGGCGTCGAGGTCGACCAGGTCGGCCAGCGGCGAGCCGGGGTCGTCGGCCAGCGTGGCGTAGCGGGAGGCGATGCCCGCGCCGTAGCGCGGGTCCTGGGTGGAGGGGTAGGGGCTCTTCACCCGCTCGACGACCGAGCGCGGCAGCAGGTCGGCGGTGGCCGCCCGCAGCAGGCTCTTCTCCCGGCCGTCGAAGGTCTTCAGGTGCCAGGGAGTGTTGAAGACGTACTCGACCAGCCGGTGGTCGCAGAAGGGCACCCGCACCTCCAGGCCCACGGCCATGCTCATCCGGTCCTTGCGGTCCAGCAGCACCGGGAGGAAGCGGGTCAGGTAGGCGTAGGAGACCTCGCGCATGCGGGCGTCGTGGCCGGTCTCGCCGTCCAGCCGGGGCACCTCCGCCATGGTCTGCCGGTAGGCGTCCTCGACGTGGCCGGCCAGGTCGAGCTCCTTGGCCACCCGCTCGTGCAGCAGGTCCCCGGGGCCGCCGCCGGCCATGCTGGCGATCATCCGTCCGGCCAGCCAGGGGAAGGTGTCCGCGCCCACCGCGGCCGGGTCGTGGAAGTCGACGTAGCCGCCGAAGACCTCGTCGGCGCTCTCGCCGGACAGCGCGACCGTGGAGCTCTGCCGGACGGCGGCGAACAGCAGGTACAGCGAGGTGTCGATCTCGCCCATGCCGGGGGTGTCCCGGGCCCGCAGGACGGCGTCCCGGGCCGCGTCGTCCAGCAGCCGGGCGTCGTCGAGGACGACGTCGGTGTGGTCGCTGCGCACGTGCGCGGCGACGTCCGCGACGTAGGGGGCGTCGGGGGTGCCGCGGACCTCGTCGGGCACGAAGTCGGTGTCGTTGCCGGCGAAGTCCACGGCGAAGGAGCGCACCGGGCCCTGCCCGGCCTCGCCGAGCCGGCGGGCGGCCAGGGCGGTGAGCGCCGAGGAGTCCAGCCCGCCCGAGAGCAGGGTGCACAGCGGGACGTCGGCGACCAGCTGCCGGCGGGCGGTGTCGTCGAGGATCTCCCGCACCCGGGCGACCGTGGCGTCGACGTCGTCGGTGTGCGGGGTCGACTCCAGCTGCCAGTAGCGCAGCTCCTGGACCCCGGCGCGGCTGATCCGGACGACGTGGCCGGGCGGCACCTCGCGCAGCCCGGCGAAGGGCGTGCCGGCGGGGTCGGCGACCATGCCGAGCACCCGGCGCAGCCCGGCGGCGTCGATCACCCGGGGGACGTCGGGGTGGGCCAGCACGGCCTTGGGCTCGGAGCCGAACAGCACGCCGTCGCGGGTCGGGTAGTAGTACAGCGGCTTGACGCCCAGCCGGTCGCGGACCAGGAGCAGCTCCTCGCGGCGGGCGTCCCAGAGGGCGTAGGCGAACATGCCGTTGAGCCCGGCGACCACCTCGCGGGGGTCGCGGTCGCCCGCGGCGCGGTGCGCGCGCAGCACGACCTCGGTGTCGCTGCCGGTGGCGAACTCCCCGCCGAGGGCGGCCCGGTGCTCGCGGGAGTCGTAGACCTCGCCGGAGTAGACGATCGCCAGCGCGTCGTCGGTGACCCGGTCGGCGTCGGGGCCCGTGCCCAGCGCGCCGCCGGTGGACAGCGCCATCGGCTGGCGGCCGTGCACGACGTCGACGACGGCCAGGCGGCGGTGCCCCAGCGCCACGTGCTCGCGCACGTACAGGCCCTCGTCGTCCGGGCCCCGGCAGGCCATGGTCGCGGTCATCGCCGCGGCGGTGGACCGGTGCCGGCGGAGGTCGTCGTCGAAGGAGACCCAGCCCGCGATGCCGCACATGTCGCTACCTCCAGTGGTGTGCAATCAGTTGGTCTTACCAACCGATTGCACACCCGGGGCGAGGTGCCTGCAACCCGGGTTCACAGGCAATCGATCCCACGCCCGAGGGGTCAGCGGCCGAGGGCCGTCCGGATCCTCGCGACGGCGATCGGCCCGACGCCGTGCAGCGCCAGCAGCTCCTCCTCACCGACGGCGGCGACCGCCTCCAGGGTGGTGAGCCCGGCGGCCCGCAGCGCCCGGGTCGCCGGGGCGCCCAGGCTCGGCAGCGGCGTCCCGGCCGGCGGCGGGGTGCGCTCGGGGACCGGTTCCCCCGCGGCCCGGCGGGCGGCGTTGACCACCGCCTCGCCGCGCGGGGACAGCCGGTAGCCGATGTCGAGGGACTCGGTCAGCCCGAGCTCCTTGAGCTTGCGGACGTCCCGCTTGAACTCCGGCGTCGGCCGGCCCAGCTCCTCGGCCAGCTCCGGCGCCCGCCGCTCGGGGTGCGCGTCCACGACCGCCAGCGTGGCCGCCGTCCAGGGGCCGATCGAGGAGGCCCGGTCCAGCCGGTCGAGGCGGGCCTGCAGCGCGGCGACCTCGTCGTCGGTGGGCACGGTGCGGCGCAGCACCGCGCGGGGGTCCTCGCCGGCGAACCGGATGCCCACCCGGTGCACCGGCCGGTCGGCGTGCGCGGCCAGCCCCCGCTGCAGGGCGGCCAGGTCCCGGGCACCGGCGCGGCGGGCGTCGTCCTCGGTCAGGTCGGCGGCGTCCACGACGTCGACCGAGGTCACCTCCACCAGGCCGACCCGGGTGCGCATGCGGGTGCCGGGCAGCACCCGGGGCCGGTCCCACCGCCGGAAGGCCAGGTCCACCGTGCCGGCGACCACCGCGTCGAGCTCCGCCGGGCTGATCCTCACGAGCGGTGAGGTTAGGAGGTGACGTCCTTGGTGGTGAAGTTCGCCCACGCCGCGCCCAGCAGGACGACGACGTACACCGCCTGCAGGCCCAGCCCCCGGGCGGTGTTGCGCCACAGGATCGGGTCGCGGAAGAAGTCGACGAAGCTGAGCCAGTACCGGGTGGGCAGGTAGGGCGCGATGTCCGAGGCCGCGTCCAGGGTGAACAGCAGCGAGGAGCCGATGAGCACCGCCAGCGCGCCGAGGGTGGCCAGCTGCGGGGAGTCGGTGAGCGTGGAGAAGAACAGCGCGAACGCCGCCACGCCCAGCATCGAGACCGTGATGTAGCCGATCGACAGCAGCGTGCGGCCGGCCACCTGCTGCGGCGTCAGCGACGTCCCCGAGATGCCGGTGGTCGCCCCCAGGGACTGCACCTCGAACAGCGTCGTCCCCACGACGTAGCCGACCGCGGCCACGACCACCACGGTGACCAGCACGAACGCGATGACCGCGACCAGCTTGGCCACCAGCAGCCGGGTGCGGCCGGCCGGGCGGGCCAGCAGGTAGCGCAGCGTCCCGCCCTGCGCCTCGCCGGCGACGGCGTCCCCGGCGACGACGGCGACCGCGATCGGCAGGAACAGCGGCAGCACGATCGCCAGCGCGGCCAGCGGGAACAGCGTGCCGTTGGTGAGGACGGCGGACAGGAACGCCGGCCCCTCCCCCGGCCGCGGCGCCAGGTCGGTGACCTTCAGCAGCACCGCGACCAGCACCGGCAGCGCGTTGAGCAGCGCGATGGTGATCCAGGTACGGGGACGGCGGAACAGCTTGCGGAGCTCGACGCCGATCACGCGGCCACCCGGTCCCCGGAACCGGCGGCCGCGGCCAGCACGACGTCCTCCAGCGTGGGCCGGTCCAGCGCCAACCCGGAGACGGGCACCCCCGCCCCCACCAGGACGGCGTTGACCTCGGCAGGCTCGCTGCCGCGCACCACCAGCCGGTCCCCCTCGGCCGACAGCACCCGGTCGCCGAGCTCGCGGACGGCGCGGGCCGGGTCGGGGGTGCGCACCACGGTGGCACCGGTGGGTGCGGTGAGGGTGGCCAGGTCGTCCTGCAGCACCACCCGGCCGCGGTCCAGCACGCCGACCCGGGTGGCCAGCTGCTCGATCTCGGCGAGCAGGTGGCTGGAGAGGAAGACCGTCGTCCCGGTGCGGTTGAGGTCCAGCAGCAGGGTGCGGATCTCGTGGATGCCCTGCGGGTCCAGGCCGTTGGTCGGCTCGTCCAGGACCAGCAGGTCGGGCCGGCGCAGCAGCGCCCCGGCCAGGCCCAGCCGCTGCCGCATGCCCAGGGAGAACCCGCGGACCTGCCGCTTGCCGACCCCGCCGAGACCGACCTGGTCCAGCACCTCGGCGATCCGCTGCCCCCGACCGCGGCGGGCACCGCCCGGCCCGGCGGCGTCCATCAGCGACAGGTTGGCCGAGGCGGACAGGTGCGGGTAGGCCGCGGGGCCCTCGATCAGCGCGCCCACCCGGGGCAGCACCTCGCGGCCGGCCCTGGGGATGGGCCGGCCGAGCACCTCGACGGTGCCGGCGGTCGGGAGCACCAGGCCCAGCAGCATCCGCACGGTGGTGGTCTTGCCCGACCCGTTGGCGCCGAGGAAGCCGTAGACGTCGCCGGCCCGGACGTCGAGGTCGATGCCGTCGACGGCCGTCACCGCCCCGTACGCCTTGCGCAACCCGTGGGTGGCGATGACGGTGTCGCTCATCGGGCTGGTGCCTCCTGGATCTGGCGCGCGGCGGTGGCCAGCGCGTCGAGGGTGACCGTGCCGGCCAGCAGGTAGGTGCCGCTGCCGCCGTCCCGGGTGCTGGTGCCGGCCACCATGAGGGCCAGCGGGCCGGCCGCGATCCGGACGCCGAGGTCGTCGACGACCGCGCCCGGGGTGGCCGCGAGCTGGTCGCGCAGCCCGGCTGCGGCCCGGCCGGGCAGCGCGCTGACCGCGAGCACCGTGATGCCCGAGCCGTAGACGCCGACCTGCTCGGGGACGCCGTCGAACGTGCGCCGGCCCAGGTCGGCCAGCGTGCCGGGCAGGTCGGCGCGCTCCTGCCGGCCCAGGTCGACGTCGGTGAGCTCCTGGTCGGAGCGGACGTCGGCACCGGGCGGCGGGACGAAGTCGGTGGTCGAGGCGTCCGGGGTGGTCAGGGAGAGGTCGAGGAAGCGGGTGTCCAGCGCCGGCGTCGCGGTGTCCCCGCCGCGGACGACGACCCGCAGCGGCAGCCCGGTGCCCGGGTCCACCCACACGTCGACCTCGGACACCGACGCGGCGGCGTCGGCCGGGGTGTACCGCAGCCCGAGGGCGTCGACGCCGGCCACCCGGGCCGGTGCGGTCCGGGACAGCTCGTCGTCGGCGGCCTCGCTCAGCAACCGCCGGCCCAGCGCGCTGGGCAGCAGGTCGGGGGCGGTGGGGAGGGCCAGCGGGGGCAGCGTGCCGCGGCTGGCCGCCTGGTCCGCGTAGTCCCACGTCCAGGTGCCGGTGGCGTCGCGGTGCGTGCCGGTCTCCCCGGTCGCGGTGACGACGTCGACCCGCCAGTCGTCGGCGCCGCGGTACCAGGCGCGCAGCGAGGTCTGGTCCGACAGCAGGTCGGCCACCCCGGTGAGCGCGTCGGACACCGGCAGGGTCAGGCCCCCCGTGGAGATGGCGTAGCCGGAGAACGCGACGTCCTCACTGGCCAGCACCCGGTCCCGCAGGTCGGCGGCGGAGGCGCCGCCGTCGCGGGCCGGCAGCGCCTCGACCAGCGCGGGGAGGGCGACCAGGACGGCGAGGCCGAGGGCCACCACGGCCCAGCGCCAGCGTCGTCGGAGCACCGGCCCACCGTACGTGCGTGCGCACCGGTGCTGCAGTTTTCATGGAGTCCTCACAGCTGGGCGAGGAACGCCTCCAGCGCCTCGACGGCCAGCGCGTGGTCCTCGGCCTGCGGCAGACCCGAGACGGTGAGCGTCCCGACGACGCCCACCCCGGCCACGGTGAGCGGGAACGCGCCGCCGTGCCCGGCCATCCGCGCGGCGTCGATCCACGGCGCGTCCTCGAAGACCTCCCCGCGCGCCCGGGCCTGCAGGCCGGCGAGGAACGACGAGCACCCGAGCTCCCGCACGGTGGCGACCTTGCGCGCGATCCACACGTCGTTGTGCGCGGCGGTGCCCTCGAGCGCGGCGTGGAAGAGCTGCTGCTGGCCGCGGGTGATGTCCACGGTGACCGGCAGCCTGCGCTCCCGGGCCGTCCCGACCAGCAGCGTGCCCAGCGCCCAGGCGTCGTCGTGGGTGAACCGGGGCAGCACCAGCCGGCGCTCCTGCTCCTGCACCCGGGCGATCAGGGCCTGCACGTCGTCGCTCACGCCCGGATCGTCGCAGAGCGGGCGCACAGCGGCGGCGCTAGCGTCCCTCGGCATGGCGCCCCCCGTCTCCGACGCCGTCGTGGTCGACGTCCTCCGCCGGGTCGACCGGCTGTGGGCCCCCGTGGTCGCCCGGCTGGACCGCCCACCGGCCATGCCGGCGGCGCAGCGGGCGGAGTGGTGGGCCGAGACGGTCGCCCGGGTGGTCGCCGTGGGCTCGGCCGCGCCGCGGTTCGCCGGCAAGCTCGCCGACCTGCTGCCGCTGCAGAACGGCATCGGCGCGGGCATCCAGTCCCTGGTGGTGCTGGGCATCGCCGCCGAGCACGACGTCGACGACCCGGCCCGCCGGGTGGCGCTGCTGGCCCGGGTGCTGCTGGACCGCCCGCTGACCGCCGAGCAGGTCACCCCGCTGCTGCAGCGGCAGAAGGGTGCCTACGCCGAGGAGGTGCTGGGCGCCCAGGACCGGCGGCGCGGCGCCGCGGGCGCGGCCCGCACGCTGTGGCGGGTGACCCGCACGCTCTCGCGCATCGACGACGCCCTCGACGCCCGGCCCAAGGGCAACCTGGGCGCTCGGGCGCTGTCGAACCTGCCGGTGGTGGGTGTGCTGGGCGGCTACCGGGCCGAGCGGGTGGCCCTGCGCCGCGCGGCTCAGGAGGCCGACGCCGCGCTGACCGGGGACAGCCGCTCGTAGACCTCGCGGGTCGCCGTCGACCTGTTCATGGTGATGAAGTGGATGCCGGGCACGCCCTCGGCCAGCAGCTGCTCGCACAGCTGCGTGGCCACGTCGACGCCCAGCGCCCGCTGCTCGTCGGCGGGGGCGTCGGCGGCGGCCGCGAAGCGCTCCGCCAGCTCCGCCGGGAACGCCTGGCCCGACAGCTGCACGATGCGGGCGATCTGCTTCGCGCTGGTCACCGGCATCACCCCGGCCAGCAGGGGGACGTCGCACCCCCGGGCGGCCACCCGGTCGCGCAGCCGGAGGTAGTCCTCGACCCGGAAGAACATCTGGGTGATCGCGAAGTCGGCACCCGCGCGGCACTTGGCCACGAACATGTCGGCGTCGGTCTCGGCGTCGGGCGAGCGGGGGTGGGTCTCGGGGAAGGCGGCCACGCCCACGCAGAACTCGCCCATCCCCCGCACCAGCTCGACCAGCTCCGCGGCGTAGGACAGCCCCTGCGGGTGCGCCGTCCAGTCGGCCTGCGGGTCGGCGCCGGGCGGGTCGCCGCGCAGCGCCATGATGTTGGTGACCCCCGCGGCGGCCAGCCGGGCGACCACGTTGCGCAGCTCGTCGACGGAGTGGTCGACCGCGGTGAGGTGGGCCAGCGGCAGCATCGTGGTGTCGGTCGCGATCCGCTCGGTGACCGCCAGGGTGCCCTCGCGCGTCGAGCCGCCGGCACCGTAGGTCACCGACACGAACGACGGCGCCAGCCGCTCCAGCTCGCGCAGCGCCGTCCACAACTGGGCCTCGCCGGCCGGGCTCCTGGGCGGGAAGAACTCGAAGGACCAGGTGGGCTGCCCCTTCTCGAGCAGCTCGCGCACGGTGCCGGTCACGACCGCACACGGTACGGAACCGCACCGCCCTCCGGGTGCGACCTGCGGCACCCCGTCCCGATCATGGCGTGCCCGCGTCATGGGGGGCGGGCATACTCGGTCCGTGACCGCAGGGACCCGATCAGCCGACCCCACCAGCGCAAACGGCGCTGACCAGGCGGTTTCCGCCGATGTGGCCCACCTCGGCCGGCTCCGCGAGGCGGTCAGCGAGGCCCTGGACGCCTTCCTCGCCGAGAAGCGCGGCGTGCTCTCGGGCATGGACGACGAGCTGGTCCCGGTCGTCGACGAGGTGGCCGCGGTGGCCGAGGGCGGCAAGCGGCTGCGCCCCGCCTTCGCGTACTGGGGCTGGCGGGCGATCGCCACCGCGCACCCCGAGGACGAGGCCGCCGTGCTCCGTGCCGTGGCCGCCCTGGAGTTCGTGCACGGGTCCGCCCTGGTCCACGACGACGTCATGGACGCCGCCACCACCCGCCGCGGCCGTCCCGCCACCCACGTCGGCTTCGCCGGCCGGCACGGCGACCGCGGCCTGACCGGCGACGCCGCCCTCTTCGGCACCGGCGCGGCCATCTTGGTCGGCGACCTGGCCCTGGTCTGGTCCGACGAGCTCCTGCGCCGCTCGGGCATCTCCGCCGAGGCCCTGGGCCGGGCCCGCCCGGTCTGGGACACCATGCGCACCGAGGTCACCGCCGGGCAGTACCTGGACCTGCTCCGCGCCGCCGGCGGCCTGCCCGGCCCCGAGGGCGCCCTCAAGGTCGCGCGGTACAAGAGCGCCGGGTACACCGTGCAGCGCCCGCTGCACCTGGGCGCGGCCATCGCCGACGCCGGCCCCGAGGTGGTCGAGGCCTACACCGGCATCGCCCTCCCCCTCGGCGAGGCCTTCCAGCTGCGCGACGACGTCCTCGGCGTCTTCGGCGACCCGGCCGTCACCGGCAAGTCCGCCGACGAGGACCTCCGCGAGGGCAAGCAGACCCTGCTCGTGGCGCTCACCGAGGAGGCCGCCGACGACCCCGGCCGCGCACTGCTGGCCGACGTGCTGGGGCACCCCGGGTCCACCACCGAGGAGCTGGACGCCGTCCGCGACCTCATGCGCGCCACCGGCGCGCTGCAGCAGGTCGAGGACCGGATCAGCACCCAGACCACCGCCGCCCGCGAGGCCATCGCCGAGGCACCGGTCACCGACGAGGCCCGCACCGCCCTCGACGCCCTCGCCGTCGCCGCCACCACCCGCACCACGTGAGGACCGTCCCAGGACCCACCGACCGGGTCGTGGTGGTCGGCGCCGGGCTGGCCGGGCTCTCGGCGGCGCTGCGGCTGCGCGGTGCCGGCCGCGAGGTCACCGTCGTCGAGCGCGGACCCGACCCGGGCGGTCGCGCCGGCCGGGTCGAGCGCCAGGGCTACGCGCTGGACACCGGCCCGTCGGTGCTCACCGCCCCCGGCCTGGTCCGCGACGCACTGGCCTGCGTCGGCGAGACCCTCGAGGACCGGCTCGAGCTGCTGCCGCTGGAGACCACCTACCGGGCGCAGTACGCCGACGGCTCCACCATCGACGTGCACGCCGACCCGGCCGCCTTCGCCGCCGAGGCCGAGGCCGTCTGCGGCCCCGGCGCCGGCGCGGAGGTCACCCGCTACCTGGCCCACCTGCGCGAGCTGGACGCCCTGCAGTGGGACGTCTTCATCGACCGCAACCTCGACACCCCGCTCGACCTGCTCGGCCGGCCGCTGCTCGAGCTGGTGCGCAAGGGCGGGTTCGGCAAGCTCGCCCCGCACGTCGACCGGTTCTTCACCGACGAGCGGCTGCGCCGGCTGTTCAGCTTCCAGGCCCTCTACGCCGGGGTCTCCCCGTTCCGGGCCATCGCCGCCTACGCCGTCATCGCCGAGCTCGACATCGGCAAGGGCGTCTGGCACCCGGTCGGCGGCATCCACGCCGTCCCGGCCGCGCTCGCCGCCGCCGCGGCCGACGCCGGCGTCGTGTTCCGCTACGACACCGCGGTCGCCTCGCTGGACCTGCGCGGCGGGCGGGCGCACGGCGTCCGGCTGGCCGACGGCGAGCTGCTGCCCGCCGACGCCGTCGTCGTGACCGCCGACCAGGCCGACCTGCTGGTGCCGCTGCGCCGGCGCCGGAAGCCCACCTACTCGCCCAGCTGCGTGGCCATCCACGTCGGCGTGCGCGACGAGATGGCCGGCCAGGCGCACCACACCATCACCTTCGGCGCGGCCTGGGAGCAGGTGTTCGAGGAGCTGACCGTCACGGGCCGGCCGATGAGCGACCCCAGCCTGCTGGTCTCCATGCCCAGCCGCACCGACCGCACCCTGGCCCCCGAGGGCGGGCAGGTGCTCAGCATCGTGGCGCCCACCCCGAACCTCGACCTCGCGCCCGGCATCGACTGGCCCACGCTGGCCCCGCGGTACCGCGACGAGGTGCTGCAGACGATGGAGCGGCGCGGCTGGACCGGCCTGACCGGCGCGATCGAGGTCGAGGAGCTGATCACCCCGGCCGACTGGGCCGCCCAGGGCATGGCCGCGGGCACCCCGTTCGCCCTCGCGCACACCTTCGGCCAGACCGGCCCGTTCCGGCCCTCGACCTACCCCCGCGGCGGACCGGAGAACGTGGTGCTGGCCGGGTCGAGCGTGCAGCCCGGCGTCGGCGTCCCCATGGTGCTGGTCAGCGGCCGGCTCGCGGCGCAGCGGATCACCGGGTGAGCGCGCAGCTGGAGGCCGCCTACGCCCGGTGCCGGGCGATCGCGGCCGAGCACGGCAAGTCCTACTTCCTGGCCACCCGGCTGCTCACCCCCGACCGGCGACAGGCCATCCACGCCCTCTACGCCGCCGCCCGGGTGGCCGACGACATCGTCGACGTCGGCGCCGACGAGCCCGGTCGCGACCCCGAGGCCGAGCTGCTGGCCTGGTCCGGGGACGCGCTGGCCGCCGTGGAGAGCGGGCACTCCGACGACCCGGTGCGGCTGGCGCTGGCCGACACCGTGCGCCGCTACGACATCCCGCGCGAGCACCTGGTCGACTTCCTCGCCGCGATGACCAGCGACCTCGACGTCACCGGCTACGCCGACCTCGACGCGCTCGACCGGTACATGTGGGGCTCGGCCTCGGTCATCGGGCTGCAGGTCCTCCCGGTGCTCGGGACGGCTGCGGGCGTCGCCCGCGAGGAGGCCGCCCCGCACGCCATCGCGCTGGGCGAGGCCTTCCAGCTGACCAACTTCCTGCGCGACGTCGCCGAGGACGTCGACCGCGGCCGGGTCTACCTGCCCGCGGACATGATGGCCGCGCACGGCGTCACCCGCGAGCAGCTGGCGCAACGCCGGCACACGCCGGGGTTCACCGCGCTGATGCGGGAGATGGTCGACGTCGTCCGCCGCCGCTACGACGACGCCGCCCCCGGCACGGCGATGCTCGCCCCGGAGTCGCGGGACTGCGTGCGGGCGGCCACCGACCTGTACGGCGGCATCCTGCGCGAGATCGAGAAGGTGGACTACCGGGTGCTCGACGGCCGGGTGTCGGTGTCCAGGCCGCGCCGCCTGGCGGTGTTCGCCCGCCGGTTGACCGCCGCCCAGCTGGCCAGGGTCAGGGTCACCATCGCCCAGCCGAAGAGCAGGTCCTCCACCGGCGCGTAGGCGATCCGCGGGCCCCAGATGGTGCCCGGGTCGTAGGTGACCACGCCCAGGCCGGTGAGCACGCCGTTCATCAGCAGCTGGAAGGACACGATGATCGCGTAGGCGGTCCAGTACGCCTTCCGGGTCACCATCCGGGTCCGGTAGACGACGAGGTCGAGCAGCAGGACGACGACGACCGCGGTCACCGCCAGCGCGCTGTAGCTCATCGACCGGCCCCGTTCGCCGGCGCGGCTTCCTCGGCGGGGTAGCCGGCGTCCCAGCCGGTCACCTTCCGCACCGCCTCCAGCGCCAGCACCGACGCCAGCGGGACGACGAGGAAGAACAGGACCTCCTCGACCGGGATGCCGCCGGGCAGCCGGACGCCGGTCGTGTAGACCGCGCTGTAGTCCCAGTGGCCCTGGTGGATGGCGTAGAGCACCCAGGTCACGAAGACCACGAACTCCGGGGCGATCGCCACCAGCAGCCGGCGCCACCGCGGGTAGACCCGCACGTGCAGCACCAGCTCCAGCGGAGCGGTCACGACCAGCACCCCGGCCAGCAGGCCGAGGTACGTGAACTGGCTCAGAACGCCAGCGCCTGGGCGCGTCGGGTGACCTCGGTGTGCCGGTCGTCGCGCAGCGCCTGGATCGGGGTGCCCGGCAGCGACTCGTCCTCGCGGAAGAGCCAGTCGAAGGCCTCCTGCTCGGAGAACCCGCCGTCGTGCAGCAGGGTGAGCAGGCCGGGCAGGTGGCGCAGCACCTCGCCGTCCTGGATGACGTCGACGGGGATCTTGCTGCGGCCGCTGCCCGGGAGGGCGAGGAGCTTGCCGTCGTTGACCAGCTGGCGCACGCGGTTGGGCGACACGCCGATCAGCTTCGCGACGTCCTGGGGGGTGTAGAACTCCACGCGATCAGTTTAGGTCTGGTGCATGACCGGTCAGACCCAGCGCCGCCGCGCCCCGGGTGAGGTGCCCCGCCCGGCCGACCCCACCGCGCCGCCGCCCTTCCTGGACCTCGACGACCTCGAGGAGCGCGCGCGGGGCCTGCTGGACCCCGCGGTCTTCGACTACTACGCCGGCGGCGCCGGCACCGAGACCTCGCTGGCCGAGGCTCCGGTGGCCTGGCGCACCTGGCGGCTGCGGCCCCGGGTGCTGCGCGGGGTCACGGCGACGACGGCGACCACCCTGCTGGGCACCGAGGTGGCCACCCCGGTCGGCGTCGCGCCGTGGGCCTACCAGTCGATGGCCCACCCCGACGGCGAGCTGGCCACCGCCCGGGGCGCCGCGGCCGCCGGCGCGCTGCTGTGCGTGTCCACCAGCGCCACGCACACCGTCGAGGAGGTCGCCGCCGCCACCGGGTCGCCGGCGTGGTTCCAGCTCTACGCCCAGCACTCCCCCGCGCACACCGACGACCTCGCCCGCCGGGCCGGGGACGCCGGGTACCGGGCGCTGGTGCTCACCGTCGACCTGCCGGTGCTCGGCCGCCGGCACCGCGACCTGCGCAACGACTTCGCGCTGCCGGCCGGGCTGCGGATGGCCAACCACCCCGCCCCCGACGACCGGCCGCCGCTGGCGGCGAACGAGAGCCCCGGCTGGGTGCTCGCCGACGTCGGCCGGTTCGCCGAGGTCAGCGGGCTGCCGGTGGTGGTCAAGGGCGTGCTGCGCGGCGACGACGCGGTGGCCTGCGTGCAGGCGGGCGCCTCGGCGGTGTGGGTGTCGGCGCACGGCGGGCGGCAGGTCGACCTGGTGGTGCCCAGCGCGCACGCCCTGCCGGAGGTGGTCGACGCCGTCCGCGGCGAGACCGCGCCCGACGGCTCCGACGTCGAGGTCTACGCCGACGGCGGGGTGCGCACCGGCTCCGACGCCCTCGTCGCGCTGGCCCTCGGTGCCCGCGCGGTCTTCCTCGGCCGGCCCACCGCCTGGGGGCTGACCTGCGGCGGGGCCGACGGGGTGGCCGGCGTCCTCACCGGGCTCACCGGGGAGCTGGCGCACACCATGACGCTGTGCGGCGTCGCCTCCCCGGCCGAGGTCACCCCCGACCTGGTGACCCGGTACGGCTGGACCAGCCGCTGACCGGGACGAGCGACCCCCGCGTCGCTGACCTCGGGTGCTGGCCCGCGCTCGTAGACTCGCCGCCGTGGACACCGCCGTGACCGACCCCGTGCTGGGGCTGGTCCTGGAGGGGCGCTACCGCCTCGAGGAGCGCGTGGCGCGCGGCGGCATGTCCACCGTCTACGCCGCCACCGACCTCCGCCTGCACCGCCAGGTCGCGGTCAAGGTCATGGTCGAGCACCTCGCCCACGACCCGGCCTTCGTCGACCGGTTCATCCGCGAGGCCCGCGCCGCGGCCATGCTCAGCCACCCCAACGTGGTCGGCGTCAGCGACCAGGGCAGCGACCAGGGCCTGGTCTACCTGGTCATGGAGCTCGTCCGGGGCCGCACCCTGCGCGACCTGCTGCAGGCCCGCGGCCGGCTGACCGTCGGCGAGGCGTTCGCGGTCATGGAGCCGGTGCTGTCCGGGCTGACCGCCGCGCACCGGGCCGGCATCGTGCACCGCGACATCAAGCCCGAGAACGTGCTCATCTCCTCCACCGGCCAGGTCAAGGTCGCCGACTTCGGGCTGGCCCGCGCCGTCGCCGGCACCGGGCACACCAGCCACACCGGCGGCGTGCTCATCGGCACGGTCGCCTACCTGTCCCCCGAGCAGCTCGAGCGCGGCAAGTCCGACGCCCGCTCCGACGTCTACGCCGCGGGTGTGGTCCTCTACGAGCTGCTCACCGGGCACCCGCCCTACGCCGGCGACACCCCGCTGGCGGTGGCCTACCAGCACGTGCACCACGACGTCCCGCCGCCGTCGGAGGAGACCCCGTCGGTGCCGTGGCAGGTCGACGAGCTGGTCGCCCGCACCACTCGCCGCGACCCCGGCGCCCGCCCGCTGGACGCCGGCGCCTTCCTCGCCGAGATCGAGGACATCTCCCGCGACCTCGGGCTGGGCCGCACCCCGGTGCCCACCGGCCGGGCCAGCACGCACACCACCACGATCCGCCCGGTCAACCGACCCTCGGCCGCGCGCGGCGGCGACGACCCGCGCACCGAGGTCATCTCGCCGCACCGGCCCGGGGGGCGCACCGCGATGGTGCCGCTGCCGCCCACCGGGGCGGTCGGCGGTCGCCGTCCCCCGCACCCCACCGCACCCCGGCCGCTGCCGCGGGTCGGCGTGCCCGACCACATCCGGCGCCGCCGGGTGCGGCTGGCCGTCGCCGTCGTGCTGCTCATGGCGGTGACCATCGGCGCGGTCGGCTGGTGGCTGGGGTCGGGCAGGTGGACCGACGTCCCCGAGGTGTCCGGGCAGGGCCAGCAGCAGGCCATCGGGTTCCTGCAGGAGGCCGGGCTGGACCCGGTGGTCACCGAGGTGTTCAGCGAGGACGTCCCGGCCGGCACGGTCGTCTCCGCCGACCCCGCCGACGGGGCCCGGATCATCATCGGCAGCGACGTCACGCTCACCGTGTCCAAGGGCCCCGAGCGGTTCACCGTGGACGGCGCCCTGGTGGGCCAGCCCGCCGACGACGCGCAGGCCGCGATCGAGGCCCTGGGCGGCGACCTGCAGGTGGCCCGCACCACCGGGCGCAGCGACGACGTCGCCGCGGGCTCGGTGATGGCCATCGACCCCGCCGCGGGCACCGAGCTGCGCCGCGGCGACACCGTGACCCTCCAGGTCGCCGAGGGCCCGGCCACCGCCGACGTCCCCGACCTGGCCGGCAGCGACCCCGACGACGCCCAGGCGACGCTGGAGGGCCTGGGCTTCGAGGTCACCCGCGACGAGGGCCGCAGCGACGCCGTCTCCACCGGCGAGGTCGTCTCCGCCTCCCCCGGCGGCAACCAGGCCTACGGCTCGACCATCACGCTGACGGTGTCCGTCGGGCCGGTGCAGGTGACCGTGCCGAACGTGGTCGGGCAGACCAAGGACGCCGCCGTCGCCGCGCTGGAGGCCGCCGGCCTGGAGGTCTCGGTGACCCAGTTCTTCGGCGACACCGTGCTGCGCCAGACCCCCGCCGCCGGCGAGGTCGTCGACCCGGGCACCTCGGTGACCATCCTGGTGACCTTCGGGTGATCCCGGGCCCCGTCGGGGCGCACGTGCCGGTGGGCCGGGGGCTGGCCACCGGTGGGCTCGCGTACGCCGACGCGGTGGGCGCGGAGGCGGTCCAGGTCTTCGTGGGCAACCCGCGCGGTTGGCGCCGCTCGCCCGGCGACCCGGCGCAGGACGCCGCCTTCACCGCCGGCTGCGCCGAGCGCGGTGCCCCGTCGTTCATCCACGCCCCCTACCTGGTCAACCTGGGCTCGCCGGACCCGGCCACCGTCGACGCCTCGGTGGCCACCCTGGCCGCCGACCTGGCCCGCGGCGTGCAGCTGGGCTGCGCGGGCGTGGTGGTGCACGCCGGGTCCGCCGTGGGCCCCGACCGGTACGACGCGGCGCTGCGGCAGCTGCACGAGCGGCTGCTGCCCCTGCTGGACGCGCTCCCCGACGACGGCCCCCGGTTGCTGGTCGAGCCCACCGCCGGCGGGGGCCGGGCCCTGGCGGCGCGGGTGGAGGACCTCGCGCCCTACCTGGCCGCCCTGGAGCACCACCCGCGCGTCGGGGTCTGCCTGGACACCTGCCACGCCTGGGCGGCAGGTCACGACCTGGTCACGGCCGGCGGCGCGGCGGCCACCCTGGAGGCGCTGGAGGAGGCGGTGGGACCGGGCCGACTCGGGCTCGTGCACGCCAACGACTCCCTCGACGCCCGTGGTTCCCGGCGGGACCGGCACACCTCGATCGGGGAGGGCACGATCGGGCTGGACGCCTTCGCCGAGCTGCTCGCCCACCCGGCCCTGACCGGCGTCCCCGTGGTCGTCGAGACGCCCTCCGCGACCGCCGCCGGGCCGTGGGAGGGGCACGCACGGGACATCTCCGCGCTGCGCTCCCTGCACGACCGCCGTGCTGTCACCGGCTGACGCCGGCACCCGATCCCGCCCGACCCGTCCCGACCGGACGGTTCCGGCACGCTTCTGACCAGCGTGAACGGGATGTTGCGGGATCGATCTCATGGCCCGCGGATCTTTCGCACGGGTCACTAGCCGTGTTCAGTTGTGCGCACCTCGAGCTCCGGCTGTGCGACTGGCCGGAGCACCCGCCTCACACTGGAGTGACGCCCGTGCACGCACGCCCCTCGGCCCGCCCGGTCGCGATCGCCGCGATCGCCGCGCTGGCCACCGCCGGCTTCGCCGCCTCGGCCGGCACCGCCGCCGCCGACGACACCGCCTCCTCGTCGGCCCTCGGCAGCTACATCGTCACGCTCGACCCGGACACCATCAGCACCCAGGCCGTCGGCCTCGCCGACGCGCTCGGCGGTGACATCACCCACGTGTACGAGCACGCGCTCAACGGCTTCGCGGTCACCCTGCCCACCGCGCTGGCCGGCCAGCTGTCCGCCCTGCCCGGTGTCGTCGCCGTGGAGCCCGACCAGGTCGTCCAGCTGTCGGCCACCCAGTCCGGCGCCACCTGGGGCCTGGACCGCACCGACCAGCGCGCCCTGCCCCTGTCGGGGACCTACGGCTACGGCGCCACCGGCGCGGGCGTGACCAGCTACGTCATCGACACCGGCATCAACCTGGGGCACCGCGACTTCGGCGGCCGCGCCGTCACCGGCTACGACGCGGTCGACGGCGGGGCGGCGGACGACTGCCAGGGCCACGGCACGCACGTCGCCGGCACCGTCGGCGGGTCCACCTACGGCATCGCCAAGCAGACCAGCCTGGTCGCCGTCCGGGTGCTGGACTGCAGCGGCTCGGGCAGCACCTCCGGCGTCATCGCCGGCGTGGACTGGGTGACCGCCGACCACCAGGCCGGCGAGGCCGCGGTGGCCAACATGAGCCTGGGCGGCGGCACCTCCACCGCGCTGGACCAGGCCGTGCAGCGCTCCATCGCCGACGGGGTGACCTACGCGATCGCCGCCGGCAACGGCAACGCCCTGGGCATCCCGGTCGACGCCTGCACCCAGTCCCCGGCCCGGGTGCCGGCGGCGATCACCGTCGGCGCCTCCGACCGGCAGGACCGCCCCGCGTCCTTCAGCAACACCGGCTCGTGCGTCGACCTCTTCGGCCCGGGGGTGGACATCACCAGCGACTGGATCGGGTCCTCCACCGCGACCAACACGATCAGCGGCACCTCGATGGCCACCCCGCACGTGGCCGGTGTCGCGGCGCTGTACCTGCAGACCAACCCGGGTGCCAGCCCCGCGGCCGTGGCGGCCGAGCTGACCTCGAACGCCACCCAGGGCGCGGTCGCCAGCAGCACCGCCGGCGGCGACCTGCTGTTCAGCGACTACTGACCCACCCTCCCTCCCGCAGCGATGACCAGGGAGGTTGATCGAACTCCGTCCCCCTGCACCAGATCTGGTGCAGGGGGACGGACTCCTGTGCCGGGGGGACGGCGCTACAGCAGCGGGGCCAGGACCTCGACGGCGCGGTCGACGGCGGCGTCGTCCACGTCCAGGTGGGTCAGCAGCCGCACCCGGGTGGCCGAGACCTCGCTGACCAGCACGCCCTCGCCCTTGGCGGCCGCGGCCAGCATCGGGGCGGCGACGCCGTCGAGGACCACCATGTTGGTGTGCACGGTGGCCGGGTCGACCCCGAGCCGCTCGGCCAGCCGGCGGGCCCGGGCGTGGTCGTCGGCCAGCCGCTCGACGTGGTGGTCCAGGGCGTGCAGGCCCGCGGCGGCCAGGACGCCGACCTGCCGCATCCCGCCGCCCAGCCGCTTGCGCCACAGCCGGCCCTCGGCGATGCGGTCGGCCGAGGCCACCAGCACCGACCCGACCGGGGCGCCCAGGCCCTTGGACAGGCACACCGACGCGGTGTCGGCCAGCCGGCCGTAGGTGTCCAGCGGCACCCCGGAGGCGACCGCGGCGTTCCAGATGCGGGCGCCGTCCAGGTGCACCGAGACACCGGCGTCGCGGGACCAGGCGAAGAGCTTCTCCAGCTCCTCGAGCGGCTGCACCAGCCCGCCGGCCCGGTTGTGCGTGTTCTCCACGGCGACCGCGGCGGTCGGGGTCAGGTGCCAGTTGCCGAAGGGCCGGACCTGGCTGATCAGCTGGTCGGCCGAGAGCACCCCGCCCTCGCTGACCACGGTGCGGGTGGAGAGGCCGAACACCGCGGCCGCGGCACCCATCTCGTAGGTGACCACGTGGGCCTCGGCGTCCCCGAGCACCTCCTGGCCGGGCTGGCAGACCAACCGCATGCCGATCTGGTTGCCCATCGTCCCCGAGGGCACGAACAGCGCGGCCTCGTGGCCGAACATCGCCGCCACCCGCTCCTCGAGCGCGTTGACCAGCGGGTCCTCGCCGTAGACGTCGTCGCCGACCTCGGCCTCGGCCATCGCCCGCCGCATCGCGGCGGTCGGCCTGGTGACCGTGTCGGAGCGGAGGTCGATCATCCGCGCAGCATCTCCGCGACGAGGAAGGCGAGCTCCAGGGACTGGCCGGTGTTCAGCCGCGGGTCGCAGGCGGTCTCGTACCGGCTGGCGAGGTCCTCGTCGCTGATCTCCATGGCGCCGCCCAGGCACTCGGTGACGTCCTCGCCGGTGAGCTCGACGTGGATGCCGCCGGGCCAGGTGCCCAGCGACCGGTGGACGTCGAAGAACCCGAGCACCTCGTCGACCACCCGGTCGAAGTGCCGGGTCTTGTAGCCCGACGTCGACTCGTGGGTGTTGCCGTGCATCGGGTCGCACTGCCAGACCACCTGGTGGCCGCTGGCGGTGACCTTCTCCACGATCGCCGGCAGGACGTCGCGGATCTTCCCGTTGCCCATCCGGCTGATCAGGGTGAGCTTGCCGGGCAGGCCGTCGGGGTCCAGCCGCTCGACGAGCTCGACGGCCTGCTCGGGCGTCGTCGTCGGGCCGATCTTGACCCCGACCGGGTTGGCGAGCCGGGAGGCGAACTCGATGTGCGCGCCGTCCATCTGCCGGGTGCGCTCCCCCACCCACACGAAGTGGGCGGAGAGCGCGTACGGCCGGCCCTCGTGCAGCCGCAGCAGCGCCCGCTCGTAGTCCAGGATCAGCGCCTCGTGGCTGTTGTAGAGCTCCACGCTGCGCAGCGCCGAGTCGTCGACGCCGCAGGCCCGCATGAAGCCCAGCGCCCGGTCGATCTCGCGGGCGATGACCTCGTAGCGGACCCCGGCCGGCGAGGAGGCGACGAAGTCCTGGTTCCAGTTGTGCACCGCGTGCAGGTCGGCCAGCCCGCCCCGCGCGTAGGCCCGGATCATGTTCATCGCCGCGGCGGAGTTGGCGTAGGCGCGCACCAGCCGGTTGGGGTCGGGGATGCGCTGCACCGGGTCGGGGGCGAAGGAGTTGACCATGTCGCCCCGGTAGCTGGGCAGGCCGAGCGCGTCGGTGTCGGAGCTGCGCGGCTTGGCGTACTGGCCGGCCACCCGGCCCACCTTGACCACCGGCACGCTGGCGCCGTAGGTCAGGACGACGGCCATCTGCAGCAGGGTGCGGGTGGTGGCCTGCAGGTGCGGCTCGGTGTTGAGGTCGAAGGTCTCCGCGCAGTCGCCGCCCTGCAGCAGGAACGCCTTGCCCTGGGCCACGTCGGCCAGCTGGGCCCGGAGGGTGTCGACCTCCGAGGGCGCCACGATCGGCGGGACGGAGGACAGGGTCGCCAGGACGGCGTCCAGCGCGGCCCGGTCGGGCCACGCGGGCTGCTGCGCGGCGGGGAGCTCACGCCACCTGTCCAGGCCCGGGGCAAGCTCGGCGGGTTCGGTCAGACTCACGTGGGAAGGGTACGGCGGGCCGGCGCACCGGCCGCGCACACCGTCGAGAGGACACCATGACCCGCCTGATCACCGTCACCGGCGCGACCGGGGCCCTGGGGGGCCGCGTCGCCCGACTGGTGGCCGCGGAGGCCGCCGACCACGACGCCACCCTGCGGCTCGTGGTCCGCGACGCCGGGCGCGCGCCGCGCCTGCCCGGTGCCGCCGTGGTGGCCCAGCCCGGGGGCTACGCCGACGAGGCGGGCCTGGCCGAGGCGCTCACCGGCACGCACACCCTCCTCCTGGTCAGCGCCGCCGAGGCCGTCGACCGCACCGAGCAGCACCTGGCCGCGGTCCGGGCCGCCGTCGCCGCCGGGGTCGAGCGGATCGTCTACACCTCGTTCCTGGGCTCCGAGCCCGGCGCCATCTTCACCCTCACCGCGACGCACGCGGCCACCGAGGAGGCGCTCGGGGACACCGGCCTGCGGACGACGGTGCTGCGCAACTCGATGTACGCCGACTTCGTGCCGTTCTTCGCCACCCCGACCGACGACGGCGGCGCGGTGATCGCGGCCCCGGCCGGCGAGGGTGCGGCGTCCTTCGTCTCCCGCGACGACGCCGCCGAGGTGGCCGCCGCGGTGCTGCTGCGCGACCACCCCAGCACCGACGGCCGGGTGCTGGACGTGACCGGCCCCGAGGCGCTCACCCTCGCCGAGGCCGCCGCCGTGCTCACCGAGGTGACCGGCCGGCCGGTCCGCTACGAGGCGCAGACGGTCGAGCAGGCCTGGCAGACGCGCCGGCCCAGCGGTGCGCCGGACTGGGAGGTGGAGGGCTGGGTGACCAGCTACACCGCCATCGCGGCCGGGGAGATGTCGGTGGTCAGCGAGGTGGTGCGGTCCTTCACCGGGCACCCGGCGCTGACCGTGCGCGAGCACCTGCAGCGCCACCCCGAGGACTGGGCGCCTCTCCGCACCGGTTCGCCGACCTAACGGTCCACATCGGGCCCGGAACCGCCGATGGGAGGACGGTCGGGGAACTGCTCCGGCCGGGACCCCGGAGGACCAGGTGCTGTCCAGCATCCGCAGCAAGGTGGTCGCGCTCGCGCTGACCAGCACCGTCGTGACCGGCGCCGCGATGGCCGGGGTGAGCGCGTGGCGCAGCGACCGCTTCGCCGGCGAGGCCCGCACCGACGTGCAGGCGCTCACCGACGCCGGTCTGGTGCGCACCACGACCGGTGTCTACGACGTCGTCTCCACCCAGGGCGCCTCGACGGCGGCGAAGGTGGACGACGACCTCGCCGTGGCGCAGTACGTCCTGGCGTCGGCCGGCGGGGTCTCGGTGGGCACCCGTCAGGTCGCCTGGACGGCGAAGGACCAGGTCAGCGGAGAGGCCACCGAGCTGACCCTCCCCCAGCTGCTGGTGGGGGGCAGCTGGCTGGGGCAGAACGCCGACCCGTCGGTGGCCACCCCGGTCGTCGACCAGGTCCGCGACCTGGTGGGCGGGACGGCGACGGTCTTCCAGCTGATGCCCACCGGCGACATGCTGCGGGTGGCCACGAACGTCGTCGGGACCAGCGGCGCGCGGGCGATCGGCACCTACATCCCGGCCGTGGCCGCCGACGGCACCCCGAACCCGGTGGTCGCCGCCGTCACCGCCGGGCAGACCTACCGGGGCACGGCCTTCGTCGTGGACTCCTGGTACGTCACCGCGTACAGCCCGCTGACCGACGCCTCCGGCGCGGTGATCGGCATGCTCTACGTCGGCGAGCAGCAGGAGTCGCTGCCCACCCTCCGCCAGGCCGTCCAGGCGACCAGGGTCGGCGAGCACGGGTCGGTGACCGTGCTCGGCGGCACCGGAGCGCGGCGGGGCACGGTGCTCATGACCCAGGACGGCACGGGTGAGGGCGAGTCCGCGCTCGAGCGCACCGACGCCGACGGCGCCGCGTGGGTGGCCCGGGCGGTCGACGCCGCGGTCGCGCTCGGCGACGGGGAGCAGGCGACCGTCCGCTACCGCGACGCCGCCACCGGCACGCACACCGTGCAGGTCGCCTACTACGCGCCGTGGGACTGGGTGGTCGTCGTGGACGCGCAGGACTCCGACGCCGCCGGCCCGGTCACCCGCCTGGAGCAGGGGCGGGACACCATGCTGCTCGCGCTGGTGCTCGCCGCCGCGGCGGTCACGGTGCTGGGCGGGGTGGTGGCCTGGCTGCTCGGCCGGCGGCTGACCACACCCCTGGCCCGCCTGCAGCGCCGGATGGAGGAGATCGCCGACGGCGAGGGCGACCTCACCCAGCGGGTGACGGTGTCCACCGGCGGCGAGGTCGGGGAGCTCGCGCGGGCCTTCAACCGGTTCGTGGACAAGGTGGCCGGGACGGTCCGGGACATCGGCAGCTGCGCCACGGCGCTGGCCCGGTCCGCGGCCGGGGTGTCCGAGGTGGCCGACGGGCTGGCCGAGCAGGCCGGTCGCAGCCGGGACCAGGCCGGCGAGGCCAGCCGCGCCAGCGCCGGCATCACCCAGGGCGTCTCGGCCGCCGCGGCCGGCACCGACCAGATGGGCGCCTCCATCGCCGAGGTGTCGCGGTCGGCGGCCGAGGCCGCGCGGGTGGGCAGCGAGGCCGTCGCGCTCGCCGCGGCCACCGAGGCCACCGTGTCGGCGCTGGGCACCTCGTCGGCCGAGGTGAACGAGGTGGTCTCGGTGATCTCCGCGGTGGCCGCGCAGACCAACCTGCTGGCCCTCAACGCCACGATCGAGGCCGCCCGCGCGGGCGAGGCCGGCCGCGGGTTCGCCGTGGTGGCCACCGAGGTCAAGGACCTGGCGCAGGAGGCGTCCCGGGCCAGCGACGAGATCACCCGCCGGGTCAGCGCGATCCAGGCCGACACCGAGGCGGCCGTCGGGTCCATCACCCGGATCACCGAGGTCATCCGGGTGATCGAGGCGCACCAGGCCACCATCGCCGCGGCCGTCGAGGAGCAGACGGCCACCACGGGCGAGCTCAGCCGCAGCGTCTCGGCGGTCGCGGCGGGTGCCGGCGCGGTCTCCACGACCATGCAGGAGGTGAGCAGCGACGCCGAGCGCACCGCCGAGGACGTGGACACCGCCCGGGGTGCGGCCGCGGAGCTGGCCCAGCTGTCCGGCGAGCTGACCCGGCTGCTCGCCGTCTTCACCGTCTGAGGGTCAGCCCCCGGTGACCGCGCGCCAGATGGCGAGGCCGTGCCGGGCGTCGACCAGGGCGTCGTGGGCGCCCTCCGGCTTGCGCGGGATCGGCAGGGACCCGGCGTCCTCCCAGAGCTGCTTGAGCTCACGGGTGAACCGCGGCACCTGGCGCGGCAGCGCCGGCATCGCGCCCCACAGCTGGCACAGCGCGACGTGGTCGTAGGCGGCGATCCAGGCCCACAGCTGCACGTCCTCACCGGGTCCGGTGAGGAAGTCCAGCAGCGAGGCGCGGATCTGCGCGCGGGTGCGCCACGCCCGGTCCGAGGGCGGGGGCAGCTTGTCCAGCACGTTGCGGCGGACCCACGGGATGGCCCGGTCGGGGTCGAACTCGGTGGAGACGGCGTAGAACTCCCGGCCGGTCTCGTCGACGACGCCGATCGACACCAGGTCGATGGTGGTGCCGTCCTCGATGAACTCGGTGTCGTAGAAGTAGCGCCGCACGCCGGCCACGGTAGGCGGGTCCCGGGAAATGGCTGGTCGCGGGGCCACCGCTCCGGCACGCTCCCCCGGTGCCCGCCGACCAGACCCTCGCCCGAGCCCGCGCCGAGCTCGCCGCCGGCGACGTCGCGACCGCCCGCCAGCGGCTGCGCAGCCTGGTGGGGACCTACCCCGCCCGCCTGGACGTCCGCTCGGCGTTGGCGCTGGCGTACCGCACCGCCGGTGACCTGGCCCAGGCGGGCCGGTGGTCCTACCTCGACGCCGAACCGGACCCCGTCGAGCGGGCCGCGTTCCACGAGGCGTGGCCGACCGCGGGCGAGCGCGTACGCGCCCTGCGGTGGTCCGGCCCGGAGGACGCTGCCGGGCCCTCCGCCGCCGAACGCCTGCGCGCGCTCCGCACCGAGGCGGAGGAGGAGGCGGGTGGGCCGGTCGACTGGGCCACGGGCCGGCGTCGCGAGGAGCCCTGGGAACCCACCGCCGGGGACCGCGTCCTGGACTGGGCGATCGGCGGCGTCGTCGTCCTCGTCCTGGGGTGCACCGTCGTCGGGACGGTGACCGTCGTCCGGTGGCTGGTCGATCTCGTCTCCTGACCCACTGTGCAGCTGCGGCCCCGGGAGTGTGCTTCCGGGGGCCGCAGCTGCACGCTCGACGGGTCAGCCCGCGGTGCGGCGGCCGCGCTCCACGGAGTTGGCGCCGAACTCCTCGCCGCCCAGCGCGGCGATCTCCTGCTCCAGCTGCGGCACGGCCGTCTTCGCCTGGGTCAGCACCAGCTTCTCGCCGAGGGCGCCGATGATGGCCTGGCGCCAGGCGGCGACGACGCCGACCGAGCGGGGGACGAACACGCGCCGGCCCCGGTTCTCCAGGTTGCGCAGCAGCGCGTCGGCGCAGTCGGACACCGAGGTGTAGGAGCCCAGGGGCCCGGGGAGCCGGTCGAGGGTGGCCTTGAAGGTGGGCAGCGCCGCCTTGGTGTCGCGCACCATGTCGGTGTCGATCCACACCGGGTGCGCGCTGGCCACGGTCACGCCGCGGTGCGCGACCTCCAGCCGCAGCACGTCCCCGAACCGCTCCAGGCCGGCCTTGGCGGCGCAGTACGCGCTCAACCCGGGCAGCACCGAGAAGGCGGCCGCCGAGGAGATCAGCAGCACGTGGCCCCGGCGCTCGGAGATCTCCGGCAGGGCGGCGTGCGCGGTGAGCATCGCGCCGGTCAGGTTGACCTCGATGGTGCGGGCCAGCGCCCGCGCCGACGCCGTCGCCACCGTGTTCATCGGGGCGATGCCGGCGTTGGCCACGACGACGTCCAGGCCGCCGAAGACGTCCACCGCCCGGGTCACCGCGGCGGCCATGGCGTCGGCGTCGGTGACGTCGGCCTCGACCCACAGGTGCTCGGGGCCGAGCTCGGCGGCGACCTGGGCGAGCAGCTCGGGCTCGAGGCCGACCAGCGCCACCCGGGCGCCGCGGGCGGCGGCCTTGCGGGCGAGCTCGGCGCCGATCCCCCGGGCGGCCCCGGTGATGAGCACGGCCTGGCCGGCCAGCGAGCGGGTGTTCCGGGTCCTGCGGGCCATCGGGGCTCCTCCTCGTCGAGTTGCTGTTGAGCACTGCTCAACAGATGTGTACCTTGTTGAGCGTTGCTCAGCAAGCCGTCAGCAGAGGAGCCGACCGGTGACCAGCACGATCGAGAAGAGCCGCGCCGAGAAGCCCGGCACCGTCCGCGAGGTCCACGTGGCCGTCATCGGGTCCGGGTTCGCCGGCCTCGGCATGGCCATCCAGCTGCGCAAGCAGGGCATCGAGGACTTCGTGGTGCTCGAGCGGGGCCACGACGTCGGCGGCACGTGGCGCGACAACAGCTACCCGGGCGCGGCCTGCGACGTGCAGTCCAACCTCTACTCCTTCTCCTTCGCGCCCAACCCCGACTGGCCGCGCACCTACTCCGAGCAGCCGGAGATCTTCGCCTACCTGCGCGGCGTCGCCGACCGCTACGAGCTGCGCGACAAGCACGTCTTCGGCGCCGAGGTCACCGCCGCCACCTGGGACGACGCGGCCCGCCGCTGGGACGTCGAGACCACCGCCGGCGACTTCCGGGCCAAGGTCCTGGTCTCCGGCGCGGGCGCGCTGGCCGACCCCTCCTACCCCGACATCCCCGGCATCGAGACCTTCGCCGGCACCGTCATGCACACCGCTCGCTGGTACCACGAGCACGACCTCGCCGGGGAGCGGGTCGCGGTCATCGGCACCGGCGCCTCGGCGATCCAGGTCGTGCCGGCCATCCAGCCCCGCGTCGGGTCGATCGCGGTCTACCAGCGCACTCCCCCGTGGGTCATCCCCCGCGGCGACCGGCCCACCACCCCCTTCGAGCGCGCGCTGTACCGCCGCTTCCCCGCCGTCCAGAAGGCGGTGCGCGGCGCGCTCTACGCCGGCCGCGAGTTCCTGGTGTTCGGCATGGCCAAGAACCGGCGGCTGCTGGCCCCGGTGCAGAAGCTGGCCCGCACCCACCTGGAGCGCCAGGTGCGGGACCCGCAGCTGCGCGCCGCCGTCACCCCGGACTACACGATCGGCTGCAAGCGCATCCTGATCAGCAACGACTGGTACCCGGCCGTCTCCGCGCCCAACGCCGAGGTCGTCACCGCCGGCATCGCGGAGATCCGCCCGCACTCGGTGGTCACCCGCGACGGCGTCGAGCGGCCCACCGACACCCTGGTGCTGGCCACCGGCTTCCACGTCACCGACCTGCCCATCGCGCACCGGATCACCGGCCGCGACGGCCGCAGCCTCGCCGAGGTCTGGGACGAGGGCATGGTCACCAACCGCGGCTCCACCGTCGCCGGGTTCCCGAACCTGTTCCTGCTGGTCGGCCCCAACGTCGGCGTCGGGCACACCTCGATGGTCTACATGATCGAGTCGCAGGTCGCCTACGTCGGCGAGGCGCTGCGGGCGATGGCCGTCGAGGGCCTGGCCACGCTGGAGACCACCCCGGCCGCCCAGGAGGCCTACCGCGAGCTCATCGCGCAGCGCTCGGCGGGCACCGTGTGGCTGGGCGGGGGCTGCGGCTCCTGGTACCTGGACCGGCACGGGCACAACACCACGCTGTGGCCGGACTTCACCTTCCTGTTCCGCCGCCTCACCCGTGACCTGGACCGGGAGAACTACGTGGGGACGCCGGAGCGCGAGACCGCCGGGGTGGCGGCATGACCACCGCGCTCACCCGCCACGAGGTGCACGCCGTCCGCACGCCCGACGGCGCCCTCCTGCACGCCACGGTCGACGGCGACGACGCCGCCCCGGTGACCGTCGTCCTGGCGCACGGCTGGACGCTGGCCCAGGCCGCCTGGGACGACGTCGCCGCGCTGCTGGCCCCCGACGTCGCAGCCGGCGCGCTGCGGCTGGTCCGCTACGACCAGCGCGGGCACGGCCGCTCCACCTGGGGCGGGGCCGACCCGGTGTCGATCGACCTGCTCGGCGAGGACCTGGCCGCCGTCCTCGAGGCGCTGGCGCCGTCCGGGCCGGTGGTGCTCGGCGGCCACTCGATGGGCGGCATGACGATCATGGCGCTGGCCGCGGCGCACCCCGAGCTGATCGGGGACCGGGTGCGCGGGGTGGCGCTGGTGGACACGTCGGCCGGCGAGCTCTCGCACCCGCCGCGGAACGCCGTGGAGCGGCTGCAGGAGAAGCTGCTGCCCGTCGTCGGTGCCTGGGCCGTGGCGCACGCCCGCCGGGTCGAGGGCTGGCGCCGGCGGGTCCCGCCGTCGAGCCCGCACCACCGCCGCGTCGTGCGCGGCATCCTCTACGGCACCGACGCCACCGACGACATGGTCGCCCGCGGTGCGGAGATCATGGCCGGGTCGTCGGTGCGGGCCTTCGTCGCCTTCTACCCCGCCCTCGGCGCGCACGACAAGGCCGCGGCCCTCGCCGAGCTCGGTACGGTCCCGGTGGAGGTGCTGGTCGGGGACTCCGACAAGCTGACCCCCGTGAAGCACTCCGGGAAGCTGGCCGAGGCCATCCCGACCGCCCACCTGCAGATCGTGCCCGGCTGCGGGCACATGCTGCCCCAGGAGCGCCCCGACCTGGTGACCGACGCGATCCGCCGGTTGCTGCCCAGCCCGTGACCGCGTCCCGGCGCTCGGCCGCCGACCGTCGGGCCCAGCTGGTCGAGATCGGCCTGGAGCTGCTGCCGACCACCCCGGTGCCCGAGCTCACCGTCGACGAGGTGGCCCGGCGGGCCGGCATCAGCCGCAGCCTGCTGTTCCACTACTTCGCCACCAAGACCGACTACATCGACGCCGTCACCACCGCGGCCGCCGACCTGCTGTGCACCCACGTGCTGGAGGGTCCGGGCGCGCAGGCGGGCATGCTCGACCGGTTCGTGGGCTGGGTAGAGACCTACCGGGACAGCTACGTCGCCTTCGTCCGCGGCGCGGTGGGCGGCGACCCCGCGGTCGCCGACGTGTACACCCGCGCCCGCGAGCGGCTGGTCGACGGCACGCTGACCGCCGTCGGCCTGCCCGACGACCCGCGGCACCGCCAGCTCGTGCGGTCGTGGTTCGCCTTCACCGAGGACCTGGTCATCGGCTGGACCGCCGAGCCGAGCATGGCCCGCGACGAGGTGCTGGCGCTGGCCACCGACGTGCTGGCCCGGATCACCGCCCGCTGAGGGCGGGCCGGGTCAGCCGGCCAGCGAGCTGGGCAGGCGGTCGGCCGCCTCGTGCGGCGGCGGCTGCAGCTTGCCGACCACCTCGACGGCACTGGCCCCGGTGGAGTCCATCGACTTCTTCACCTTCGCGCCGTAGAGGTCCACGTACTCCTGGCCCGACAGCAGCATGATCTCGTACATGATCTCGTCGGTGATCGACCGCTCCACGAACCGGTCACCCGACAGCCCGGCGTAGCGGGAGAAGTCCAGCGGCTCGCCGATGACGACGTCCACACGGGTCAGCTTCTTGCCCAGCACCCTGAAGGTGCGGCCGGGCACCATCGCCACCGGGACGACGGGGCAGCCGGTCTCCAGCGTCATCCGGGCCACCCCGGTCTTGCCGCGGAAGAGCCGGCCGTCGGGCGAGCGGGTGCCCTCGGGGTAGATGCCCAGCAGCTTGCCCTCGCGCAGGATGCGGATGCCGGTGGTCAGCGCGTTCTCCGCGGCGTCGGCACTGGCGCGGTCGATGGGCACCTGGCCGCTGCCGCCGAAGAAGATGCGCTGCAGGAAGCCCTTGACCCCCGGCGCGGTGAAGTACTCGGCCTTGGCCAGGAACGTCACCCGCCGCTTGAGCACCAGCGGCATGAAGATCCAGTCCGAGGCCGCCAGGTGGTTGCTCGCCAGCACGGCGGCACCCCGGGCGGGCACGTTCTCCAGGCCGGTCGCCCGCGGCCGGAAGACCAGCCGCACGACCGGCCCGATGGCCACGAACTTGAGGAACCAGTAGAACAACGCGCCTCCCTCAGCGACTGCCAGACTAGGGAGCGCCGGCCTGGGTCACAATCGCGGGTCCGGTCCGCTCGGCCCTGGACAACGGGCGACCGGGCGGGAACGCTTCCAGCCGTGCACGGGAGGGCAGCATGAGCGCTTCGCGCGGCCGTCGGGACAACGGCCTCGACGCCCCCCTCTGGCACCCCCTGCGCGACGTCGACCCCCGGGTCGGGGAGCACCTGCTCGACGTGCTGCGCGAGGAGGGCATCGCCGCGTACCTGGCGCCCTCCACCGACACCGGGCCCTACACCCGCACGCAGTTCCTGCCCTCCCCGCCCACCGACCGGCTCTTCGTCGACCGCGCCCGCCGGGCCGACGCCCGCACCCTGGTCGACACGCACGCCGACGAGCACCCCGCCGCCGAGCCCACCCCGCGGCGGCGGCGCACCGACCGCGCCGAGGACGCCGCCGCCACCGACGCGGAGTTCGCCCGCATCGTCGCCGCCTGGGAGGCCGAGGAGGCCGCCACCGGCGCTCCCCCGCCCGCCCCGCCGGAGCCGCCGCGCGACGACCCCCCGCCACCCCCCGCCGAGGTGCCCGTCCTCGACCGGCCCGACGAGCACTTCGAACCGCCGCCGCCCCCACCGCTGCCGGTGCCGGCCCCGGCGTCGCTGTACGCGCTGCTGCTCATCGCCGCGGGCGCGGTCTGCATCATCGCGCCCGGCGCCGTCGGGCTGAGCCTGGACGTGGGGATCGTCATCGGGGTGCTCGCGGTGGTCGGCGGGGTCGCCGTCCTGGTGTCCCGGATGCGCGACCGCCCCGACGACGGCGACGACGGCGCAGTGGTCTGACGAACTAGGCGGTGCCCTCCGCGACGGCGCGGCGGACGAGGTCCGCGGCGCCGACCAGGCCGGCCTGGGCGCCGAGCTGCGCGGCCACCACCGTCGGGCCGGGGCGGAAGCCGCGGCCGGGCAGCGCCCGCTCCAGCCGCTCCCGCGCCGGGCCGAGCACCATCTCGCCGAGCACGCTGACGCCGCCGCCGATGACCACGACGTCGGGGTCGAGGATCGCGGCCATGTCGGCGATGCCCTGGCCCAGCCAGGTGCCGACCTCGGCCAGCAGCTCCAGCGCCAGCGGGTCACCGGCCTTGGCCGCCGTCGCGACGTCCTCGCCGGTCAACCGCTCGGCCCGGCCGCCCACCCGCTCCAGCAGCAGCGCCGCCGCGGCCGGGGAGCTGGTGGCCACCTCGCGGGCGGTCAGGCCCAGCGCGTTGCCCGAGGCGTACTGCTCCCAGCAGCCGCGGTTGCCGCACGCGCACAGCCGGCCGTCGGGGACCACCCGCATGTGGCCCCACTCGCCGGCCACCCCGTGCGCCCCGCGCTGCAGCCGGCCGTCGATGACCATGCCGCCGCCGATGCCGGTGCCCAGCGTGATCATCACGGCCAGGTCCGAGCCGCGGGCGGCGCCGTAGCGGTACTCGGCCCAGGCCGCGGCGTCGGCGTCGTTGCCGACCCACAGCGGCCGCTGCAGGCGCCGGCCGAGGTCCTGGCGCAGCGGCTGGTTCCGCCAGGCCAGGTGCGGGGAGAACAGCACGGTGTCGCCGGTCCGGTCGAACCAGCCGGCCGCGCCGACGCCGACGCCGACCAGCGGTCCGCCGTGCCGCTCGGCCAGCTCCTCCACCACCGCGGCGATGGCGTCCTCGGTGGCGCGCACCGAGGTGCCCGGCGTCGCCCGGCGGGCGGTGTCGGTGATGGTGCCGTCGGGGGCCACCACGCCGCCGGCCACCTTGGTGCCGCCGATGTCGATGCCCAGCGCCGGCAGGTCCTGCGGGGAGCTCATGCCACCTCGATGCGTTGCACGGGGACCGGCGCGGGGGCCGGTCCGGGGTCGGTCGTCGCCTCGTCCTGCGGCTCAGGGCGGGTCAGCCCGCGCAGGGCCGTGGCCGCGGTGGTCAGCAGGTCGGCCAGCGCCTCGGACAGCTCCGGTCGCTGGCCGCGGAGCACGGCCAGCGCGGTGCAGACCGGGCAGGTGCGGCACTCCGCGGAGGAGTCCTCGCCGGCGGCCGCGCCGAGGGCGCCGGTCAGCGCCTCGACCAGGCCGCGCAGCTGCTCGCCCAGCGGCGGGGTGGCGGTCACCGGGCGCCCTCCGCGGCCAGCAGGTCGGCCGGCCACTGCGCCGGGTCGGGCGCGAAGGCCACGGCCAGGACGGCGTCCGGCGTCCCGGGGTGCTGCACGCTCGCCCCGGTGACCGTGCAGCGGCGCAGCAGCGGGTCCAGCGGCAGCGACCGGCGCAGCCCGGCCAGGCCGACCACCAGCTCGTCGCTCCAGCGGGTCAGCTCGACCTCGCCGCGCCCGGCACCGGGCAGCGGCACCGGCAGCACCCACCCGGCGCCCTCGCGCCGGGCCCGCGGCACCGGCAGCGGCTCGGGGACGGTCCCGGGCAGCTCCGCCCCGAGGGCCCGCAGGCCGGGGACGTCGGACGGCGGCACCGGCGCCTCGGCCACCTCGCGGACGGCGAACCCGGCCAGCTCGGCCCGCACCCGGTCCTGGACGGCGGCGCGGGCGGTGGCCCACTCCCCCGCACCGGCGGGCAGCACCCGGGCCAGGGTGACCGAGGCCAGCGGGTGGCCGAGCAGCCCCGCCGCGGCGCCCGCCCGGCGCACCGCGGGCACCGCCCGCCCGTCGGGGGCGACCACCACGTGCACCTCGGGCGCCTCGGGGACCTGGGCCAACGCGGCCTCCAGGGCGGCGACCGCGGCCAGGGCGGCGTCGACCGCGCCGGCCCGCCCCTTCCCGGTCAGCGCGCGCACCGACGCGAGCACCCGCAGCCGCGGCGGCGCCAGCTGGGCCAGCCACCACCGCGCCGCACCGGGCAGCGCGAGCAGCTCGAGGGCCTGCGGCAGCGGCCCGGCGTCGACCACCACGACGTCGGCGGCGCCGGCAACGCGGCCCAGCCCGGTCAGCAGGGCGACGGTCCCGGCGCCGGGTGGGGGCACCACCGAGGTGGCCGGCGGCAGGGTCAGCACCGGCACCAGCGCGGCCAGCGCGTCGGCGTGCCCGGCCCAGGCCGCCTCCAGCGCGGGGCCGGCCTGCACCACGCGCACGTCGACGCCGTCCGTGCCGCCCAGGCCGTCGACCGGTGGCGGGGCGGCCGCCAGCAGCACGACCCGCTCCCCCGACCCGGCGAGGGCGAGGGCGGTCGCCGCGGCGACGGTGGAGGAACCGGCCCCGCCCGGGCCGGTGACGAGGAGCGTGCGCACCGGGCCGGTCAGGCCTCGACGCGCTTCTTGAGCTCCTTGAGCGCGGTGTCCAGGATGACCTTCTCGGCCTTGCGCTTGATCATGCCGAGCATCGGGATGGAGAGGTCGATGCTGATCGTGTAGGTGACCTCGGTGCGCCCGCCGGTCTCCACGAGCGTGTAGCTGCCGTCCTGGCGCTTCTGCATCTGGCCCTGCACCAGGCTCCAGCGCACCTCCCGGTCGCCGTCCCAGGTGTAGGCCAGCACGTAGTCGTCCTTGACCGCCCCGGCGTCGAGCACGAAGTGCACCCTGGAGGCCCGGCCGTCGGCGCCGGTCTCCAGCACCTCGACGGTCTTGGCCGCCGCCACCCACTGCGGGTAGGCCGGGAAGTCGGCGACCACGGCCATCACGGCGGACGCCGGCGCGTCGATCACGATGGACTGGGTGGACTGGTCGGCCATGCGCGCAGGGTAGTCGCCGGGCCCGACCCGACGTGCTCCGGTGCAGGTCACCTACTCCCCAGTAGGGAGGGCCCGGTAGATTGGGTGATCACGATCCCGCGTCCGCAGGCCGGCGACGAGGCTGGCGCTCCGCGCGGGGAGGAGAGGACCGGCGTGCGCGAGCTGAGCGTTCCCCCCACCTACACCGTGGGCCCCGACGAGGCGATCCCCGACCTGCTGGCCCACAACCTGGCCGAGTTCCCCGACAAGGTGGGTCTGCGGGTGCAGCGCTCGCCGGGGCAGTGGTCCGACGTCACCTACCGCGAGTTCGGCGAGCAGGTCGCCGGGGTCGCCAAGGGCCTGGTCGCCAGCGGCATCAAGGCCGGTGACCGGGTCGCCCTGCAGGCCCGCACCCGCTACGAGTGGACGGTGCTGGACTTCGGCATCTGGGCCGCCGGGTGCGTCGTCGTGCCCGTGTACGAGACCTCCAGCCCCGACCAGGTCGCCTGGATCCTGTCCGACAGCGGCGCCACCGCGGCGTTCGTGGAGAAGCAGGAGCACGCCGACGTCGTCGAGTCCGTGCGCGGCCAGGCCCCCGACCTCGGCCCGGTCTGGGTGATCGACGACGACGTGCTCGGCACCCTGGCCTCCGCCGGCGCCGACGTCCCCGACTCCGAGCTCGAGGCCCGCCGGGCGACGCTGGGCGCCGACAGCCTGGCCACGCTGATCTACACCAGCGGCACCACCGGCCGGCCCAAGGGCTGCGAGCTCACGCACGGCAACTTCCTGTTCGAGATCAACAACGGCATGTCGCTGCTGGGCCGCTTCCTCAACGTCGACGGGTCGCTGCTGCTGTTCATCCCGCTGGCACACGTGCTGGCCCGGGTCCTGCAGGTCGGCGCGTTCCGCACCCAGACCGTCATCGGGCACACCTCCGACATCAAGGATCTCGTCGCCGACCTGGGCACCTTCAAGCCCACGTTCGTGCTCGCCGTCCCGCGGGTGTTCGAGAAGGTCTACAACCAGGGCAAGGCCACCGCCGACGAGGGCGGCAAGGGCAAGGTCTACGACAAGGCCGCCCAGGTGGCCATCGACTGGTCCAGGGCGCAGGACACCGGCGGCGCCGGGCTCGGCCTCACCGCCGCGCACAAGGTGTTCGACCTGCTCGTCTACCGGAAGCTGCGGGCCGCCCTCGGCGGCCGCTGCATCGGCGCGGTCTCCGGCGGTGCGCCGCTGGGCGAGCGGCTGGGCCACTTCTTCCGCGGCGTCGGCGTCACCGTCTACGAGGGCTACGGCCTCACCGAGACCACCGCGGCCGCCGCGGTGAACCACGACGCGGCCTTCCGGATGGGCACCGTCGGCCGGCCGCTGCCGGGCACCGACGCCGCCATCGCCGACGACGGCGAGGTGCTGCTGCGCGGGGGCATCGTGATGCGCGGCTACTGGCAGAACGAGAAGGCCACCGCCGAGGCGATCGACGCCGACGGCTGGTTCCACACCGGCGACATCGGCGAGCTCGACAGCCAGGGCTTCCTGAAGATCACCGGGCGCAAGAAGGAGATCCTGGTGACCGCCGGCGGCAAGAACGTCGCGCCGGCCGTCCTCGAGGACCGCATCCGGGCGCACGCGCTGGTCAGCCAGACCATCGTCGTCGGCGACGGCAAGCCCTTCATCGGCGCGCTGATCACCCTCGACGAGGAGGCGCTGCCGGCCTGGCTGAAGCTCAAGGGCAAGGACGCCTCGCTGACCCCCGCCGACCTGGTCGACGACCCCGACCTGCAGGCCGAGATGGAGGGTGCGGTCGCCGAGGCGAACAAGGCGGTGTCGCACGCCGAGAGCATCCGCAAGTTCCGGGTGCTGCCGATGGACTTCACCGAGGCCAACGGCACGCTGACCCCGAGCATGAAGCTCAAGCGGAACGTGGTCATGAAGGAGTACGGCGACCAGGTCGAGGCGCTCTACGCCAAGGCCCCCGCCGGTCGGTCCTGACCTAGCCCGCCAGCAGGTCGGCGAAGGTCGCCCCGATCGTCGTCCACGACCAGCGCTGCTCCACCCACGCCCGGCCGGCCGCCCCCATCGCGGCCGACCGGGCGTGGTCGTCCAGCAGGCCGGTGAGCGCCGCGGCGACCGCGTCCGGCGAGCGCGGGTCCACCACGTGGCCGGTGACGCCCTCGCGCACCGCCTCGGGGGCGCCGCCGGAGGTGCCCGCCACCACCGGCAGCCCGCACGCCGCCGCCTCCAGGAAGACCATCCCGAGGCCCTCGACGTCCAGCCCGCCCCGGCGGGTGCGGCACGGCATGGCGAAGACCGTCCCCGCCGCGTAGTGCTCGGGCAGGGACGCCGGTGCCACCGGCCCGGTGAGGACGACGGAGCCGGCCAGCCCCGCGGCCTGCACCCGGTGGCGCAGCCGGGCCTCGTCCGGGCCGCCGCCGACCAGCAGCAGCCGCGCGCCGGGGTGCCGCTCGAGCACTCGCGGCCAGGCCTCGACGAGCACGTCCTGGCCCTTGCGGCGGACCAGCCGCGACACGCACACCACCACCGGTGCGTCCCCGAGGCCGTACCGGGCGCGCACCGGGCCGCCGTCCACGCCGGGGTGGAACCTGTCGACGTCCACCCCGGGCGAGAGCTGGCGCAGCTCGGCGCGCCCGCCCAGCGCGGGCGCGAGCTGCCCGCGGGTGAAGTCGGAGATGTAGGTGAGGACGTCGACGCCGGTGGCGATGCGCTGCAGCAGCTGGCGGCCGACCGGGAGGGCGACCCACCCGGTCTCGTGGCCGTGGGTGATGCCCAGCGTGCGGGCGGCGCCGGCGCGCCGCAGGCCCGGGGCGAGCAGCCCCAGCGGGGCGGCGGCCCCGAAGACGACGGCCTCGGCGCGGTGCTCGCGGACCAGCGCGGCGGCGGCCCGCGCGGTGCCGGGCGTGGGCAGGAGCACGGAGGTCGGCCGGCGGACCACCCGGTAGGGCAGCCCGGCATCGTGCTCGGCGGCGCCGGGCGAGGTGGAGGCGAGCACCACCAGGTCCTCGGGCGGCAGCCGCTCCAGCAGCGCCGCGACGAAGGTCTGGATGCCGCCCTGCCGGGGCGGGAAGTCGTTGGTGACGACGAGCGTGCGGGTCAGCGGGACCACTCCTGGGCGGCGGCCACCCGCTGGGCGGTGGTCGGGTGGGAGCCGAAGAACCACTGCCAGGCGGCCGGCGGGTCGGGCTGGTTGAGGTTGGCCGCCGCGAGGCGGCGCATCACCGCGGCGAAGGCGTCGGGGTCGCGGGTGAGGTCCAGGGCGTGCTGGTCGGCCCGGGCCTCCAGCTGGCGGGACACCCCGTTCTGCACCGGGGTGGACAGCAGGGTGCCGACCGCGACCAGCAGCAGGACCAGCGGCACCACGCGGGCATCGCCCGGACCGTCGGCGCCGGCCCGGCGCAGCAGCCGGGCCGAGCCGAGCAGCCAGCCCAGCAGCGCCACCCCGGCCGCGGCCCCCAGCGCGCCGACCAGGGTGCCGGTGAGGACGTCGTCGGTGGCCACGTGGCCGAGCTCGTGCGCCGCGATCGACTCGACCTGGTCGTCGGGCAGCTGCTGCAGCAGGGTGTCGTAGACGACGATGCGGCGGGTGGAGCCGAAGCCGGAGACGTAGGCGTTGAGCGCGGTGGTGCGCCGGCTGGCGTCGGCGACCAGCACGTCCTGCACCGGGGTGCCGTTGGCCTCGGCGAGGTCGAGCAGGTCGGTGCGCAGCTGACCGGCCGGCAGGGAGGTGAAGTCGTTGAAGGCCGGTTCGACGACCACCGGGTAGAGGAAGGACCCGGCGACCACCAGCCCGGCCGCGCCCGCCCCGGCCCAGGCCCACCAGGTCCGCGGGGCCCGGCGGGCCAGCGCCACGAGGAGCAGGAGGCCCAGCGCGGTGAGCCCGGCGGTGATGCCGGTGTCGACCGCGACGTCCCGGGCGAACAGCGGCCAGCTGCGGGTGGACAGCCCGTACCGGTGCCGCACCACCTCGCCGTAGGCCGACAGCGGCAGGGTGACCAGCCGGCCGGCGACGGTGAGCACCAGCGTGCCGAGCACGACCTGCCAGAACCAGCCCCCGCCCAGCGGCCGGGCCGCGGCGGCCACCCAGCGCGACCCCAGGCGGGTCAGTCCGAGCACCCCGCTGACGGCCAGACCCAGCAGCAGGTTGACCACCGACGCCGGGCGGACCGCGGCGGCGAACGCGTCCGCACGGGAGACCTGCTCGGCCGTCAGCCCGGCGGTCGGGTCGGTCACCTGCGGGACGGCCGCCCACGGGATGCGCAGCCAGAGGACGACGACGAGGGCCAGGCCGAGGAGCAGTGCCGCCAGCAGGGCGGGGCGACGTGGACCCACCCCCGGACCCTAACCACCGCTACAGCAGCCGGCGGGCCCCGGCGTAGCCGGACATGTCGACGCTGGCGACCTTGACCACGTCGCCCGAGGTGGGCGCGTGGACCATCATCCCGTTGCCGATGTAGATGCCGATGTGGCTGACCGGCGAGTAGAAGTAGACGAGGTCGCCGGGCTGCAGGTCCGCCCGCGACACCGGGGAGCCCATCCGGGCCTGCGCGGCACTGGAGTGCGGCAGCGAGATGCCGGCGGCGGCGTAGGCGTAGGCGGTCAGGCCCGAGCAGTCGAAGCTGCCCGGCCCGCCGGCGCCCCAGACGTAGGGGTCCCCGCGCTGGGCCATCGCGGTGTCGACGACGGTCTGCGCGGCGGCGCTGTCGGCGACGACGCTGGCCGGCGCGGTGACCTCGGGCCCGCTGGTCGCCTCGACGACGGCGGCCTGCTGCGGGGCGCTGAGGGCGGCGAACTGGGCCTGGTAGGCGGCGATCTGCTGCTGCAGGTCGGCCTGCTGGGCGCTGACCTGGTCGAGGGTCTGCTGCGCCTGCGCGGCGGCGGCGTCCGCGGCGGCCTGGGCGTCGGTGGCGGCCTGCGCCACGGCCGACACCTCGGTGAGCAGCGCGTCGGTGTGCCCGGCGAGCATGTCCAGGGTGCTGACCTGGGCGAGGAAGTCCTCGGGCGAGGCGCTGGTCAGCAGCGCGGCGAAGCCGGAGGGGTTGCCGGTGTAGGCGCTGACGGCGACCTCGTCCATCTGGGCGCCGAGGGTCTGCAGCTGGGCCTGCGCGCCGGCGGCGGACTGCTGGGCGGCCACGGCGGCGGCCTGCTGCTCGGCCAGCTGCACCTGCGCGTCGTTGACCTGCTCGGTGACCACCTCGAGCTGGTGGGTGGCGTCGGCGACGAGCTGCGTCGCCTCCTCGGGCGTGCTCGCCTGGCCGGGGGCCGCGTGCGCGGTGGCGGGCAGCAGGGTCAGCGACAGACCCACCACGCCGACCGCCAGGAGCCCGCGTCCGCCGCGGCGGAGCGTGGCCGAGGGGGCGACGGAGGACGTGGGGCTGGTGCGGACAGGCACGGGCTGCGGTTCTCCTCGTTCCGCCGACCGGGACCACCCGCGGTCGGGTGGTGGGGGCTCGATCGGCCTCGACCAACGTACGGGCGTGATCGGGTCGAAACGAAGAGTCACAGAAGCAATGATCGGCGTCCGATCTGCTAGTTCCACGCGTGTGGTTTCGGCATGATCAGCGCCACCCGCGGCGCGCCGCGGCGTGCCGGGCGTGTCCGGTCAGCCGACGTCGCGCACCGGCGGCCGGTGCCGCAGCGGGGGGACCAGCCCGACCTGGGCGAGCACGAGCAGCGCGCGCCGCTCCACCTCGTCGAAGTCGACCAGCCGGCCCCGCCGGGACGGCCCGGACACCAGGGTGTCGCCGAGTGCCTCGCCCAGCCCCTCCCCCTCCGTCAGCCCGGGCAGTGCCGGCTGCGCGGCCCGGCCGGGCCGGCGGCCCAGCGGGACGACCACCGGGGCGCCGCGGGAGCCGGGCGGGGCGCCCAGCAGCACGGTGACCACGCAGTCGCCGCAGCCCTCCCCGCGGACGGTGCAGGTGTCGCAGTCGATGAGCACGTCGGGCCTCCTGGCGGTGGGTGGTGCACGGTGCCGACCCCCTGTCCGGTCCGGCGCCGCGGACGCTAGGACCGCCCACCGACAATTCCGCTCAGCTGCCCGCGTACTCCCAGTGCCAGGGCTCCTCGCGGCCGTTCCCGGGGTCTGCCCAGGTCGGGTGGATGAAGCCGAACCGGCCGGCGTTGGCGACCATCCAGGCGTACTGCGCCGTCCCGAAGGACTCGATGCCCCCGCACAGGTCCACGGCCAGGCCCCAGCCGTGGTTGCTGGTGCCCGGGACCGCCGCCAGGGCCGGTTTCTGGCCGTAGAGGGTCACCTGGCTGGCGTAGCTGCGGTAGGAGTCGGTGATGCACAGCGGGGAGCCCCACGCGGCGGCGTAGGCCGCCGACATCGCGCGGTAGGCCGCCGCGGCGTCGCAGCGCAGCACGTGCCCGGCCGCCCCCAGCGGGCACATCGCCGACGGCGGGATCAGCCCGTTGGGGTAGCCGCCCCACTGCCGGCTGCCGTCGTAGGTGGCGGGGTAGACGGTGTTGCCGCACTCCACCGCCAGGGCGCCGCCGGTGGGCCCGGGCACCGCGACGGCGGCGCGCTGCGCGAGGCTGGGCCGGCCGATGCCGAGCACCTGGTCGGTGGGCAGCGTGCGCACCACGACGGCCCCGGCCCGGCCGTCGGCGGCGAGCATGGTCTGCGGGTCCAGCGCGATGCCCACGTGCGAGAGACCCGACTCCGGCGTCCCCAGGAACACCAGGTCCCCCGGGAGCACGTCGGCCGGCGCGACCGGCGCGGTGGTCGCGAACAGGTCGCCCTGGGTGGCCGGCAGCGGAATGCCGGCGGCGCCGTAGGCGGCCTGCACCAGCGAGCCGCAGTCGAAGGACTCCGGGCCCGACGTCCCGGGCGCGAAGGGCAGGCCCAGGTCGGTCATCGCCGCGCTGACCGCCGCGATCGTCTCGGCCGGCAGCACCAGCAGGGAGGCGGGCTGGCGGGGCAGCTGGGCCGCACCGGGCTGCGCCGCACCGGTCGAGCCGCCCACGGGCACCAGGCCGCCGGGCAGCCCCGACTCGGGGGCGCGCAGCGCAGCCGCCGGCGGCGGGACGACACCCGCGGCGGTCAGCTGGTCCACGTAGGACCGCCAGGCCGCCGCGGTCTGCTGGTTGACCAGCACCTGCTCGGCCTGCAGCTGGGCCAGCTGCCGGTCCACCGCCCCCAGCGCGCCCTCGAGCTGGTCGGTGACGGCGGCCGCGGCCGCCTCGAGGTCCCCGACCTGCGCGGCGACGGCGTCGGCCTGCGCCTGCCGGTCGGCCACCGCGGCGGCCGCGGCGTCCTGCTGGGCGAGCGCCTGCCGGCGGCGGTCCTCGGCGGCCAGCAGCACCGCGTCGTTCTCGGCGTCCACGGCGTCCAGGTAGCCCATCGCGGACACGACGTCGCCGGGGTCGCCGCCCTCGAGCAGCAGGGCGAGGGCCGTGGGGGCCCCGCCGTCGCGGTAGACCGCGGCCGCGTAGCGCGACACCCCGACCCGCGCCTGGTCCAGCGCGGTCTGCGCGTCGGTCACCTCGGCGGCCGCGGCGTCGGCGGCCTGCTGCGCCTGGTCCAGCGCGGTCTGCGCGGCGGCGACCGCGGACTGGCGCTCCTGCAGGTCCCCCTGCACGGACGCGGCCTGGTCCTGCAGCGCGGTCAGCTCGGCGCTGTCCAGCACCCCGGTGGTCCCACCCGGTTGCTCGCTGGGGGCGGCCACCGCCGGCGCCGTCCCCAGGCCCACCAGGACGGCGGCCAGCACCGCGACCACCAGGGACGACGACCCCGACCGCACCCCGGACCTCCCCGACCCCGTGCGCCCGACCCCGTCGTCGTGCCGCGACGCGATGATCCCCGGGCGGGGGGCCGCGTGCACCCCGGTGGCTCCCCGCTCACCCGCCCGGGTGCGCGGGCCGACCGCGCGGCGGGGCAGGAAGTGTCGGACCCCCCACCTAGCGTCCGCCCCGTGATCGGTTCCCCCCTCGGTCCCCTCCTCCGCCGGCACCGCGGTGCCGGCTCCGCGCAGGCGACCATCGACGACCTCGGCACCCCGCTGACCGGCGTCACCTTCGTCGTCGTCGACCTGGAGACCACCGGTGGCTCCGCCCAGACCGACGCGATCACCGAGATCGGCGCGGTCAAGGTGCGCGGCGGCGAGGTGGTCGGGGAGTTCGGCACGCTGGTCGACCCGGGCCGGGCCATCCCGCCGTTCATCAGCGTGCTCACCGGGATCACCAGCACGATGGTGGCCACCGCGCCGCGCATCGAGGCGGTGCTGCCGCACTTCCTGGAGTTCGCCCGCGGGGCGGTGCTGGTCGCGCACAACGCCCCCTTCGACGTCGGCTTCCTCAAGGCCGCCTGCGCGGCCGCCGGCACCGGCTGGCCCCCCGCCGCCGTCGTCGACACCGCGGTGCTGGCCCGCCGGCTGCTCACCCGCGACGAGGTGCCCAACTGCAAGCTGGGCACCCTCGCGCCGTTCTTCTCCGCCAGCACCACGCCCACCCACCGCGCGCTGGACGACGCCCGGGCCACCGTCGACGTGCTCCACGGACTGCTGGAACGACTGGGGCCGCTCGGGGTCACGTCGCTGGAGGAGCTGACCGGCCTGACCCGCCAGGTCGACCCGGAGCGGCGGCGCAAGCGGCACCTCGCCGAGCACGTGCCCCACGGCCCCGGCGTGTACGTCTTCCGCGGCCCCGGCGACGAGCCCCTCTACGTGGGCACCTCCACCGACCTGCGCTCCCGGGTGCGCAGCTACTTCACCGCCGGTGAGCAGCGCAGCCGGATGACCGAGATGGTCGGCCTGGCCCAGCGGGTCGAGTCCCTGCCCTGCGCGCACGACCTGGAGGCCGCCGTCCGCGAGCTGCGGCTTATCTCCCAGCACAAGCCCCGCTACAACCGCCGGTCCCGCTTCCCCGAGCGCGTGCTGTGGGTGCGGCTGACCGACGAGCCGTTCCCGCGGCTGTCCGTCGTCCGCCGGGTCGTGCCCGGCACCGGCACCTTCCTCGGCCCGTTCGCCGACCGCCGCGCGGCCGACGCCGCGGTGGCGGCCGTGCACGACGCGGTGCCGCTGCGCCAGTGCGGCGGCCGGCTCGTCCCCTCGCCGACCCACCCGGGGTGCGCCCTGGCCGGCATGGGCCGCTGCGGGGCGCCCTGCACCGGGGCGCAGAGCCGCGAGGAGTACGCCGCCACCGCCGAGGTCTTCGCCACCGCCGTGTCCGCCGACCCGGGCCGGCTGTGCGCGCCGCTGCTGGCCCGCGTCGACCGGCTGGCCGGCCTGGGCCGGTTCGAGGACGCCGCCGTGCTGCGCGACCGGGTCGCGGTCCTGGTCCGGGCACTGCGGCGGCGCCAGCGGCTGGCGCTGCTGGCCGAGGTCCCCGAGCTGACCCTCGCCCGGCCCGACGGCGCCGGCGGCTGGGCGCTGTCGGTCATCCGCCGGGGCCGGCTGGTCGCGGCCGGGGTGGCGGTGCGGGGCACCCCGGTGCGGACGCACCTGCAGCTGCTCAAGGCCACCGCCGAGACCGTCACCGCCCCCGCCGGCGAACTGGCCGCCTCGGTCGAGGAGACCGAGCTGGTGCTGCGCTGGATGGAGAAGCCGGGCACCCGGCTGGTCGAGGTCACCGGCACGCTGGCCTGCCGGGTGCCGGGCACCGGCGGTCTGCGCGGGTTCCTGGAACGGGTCGACGCCGGCCGCTCGGCCCGCGACCCGTTCGGCGAGCGCGACGGCGGCGGCCCGACCCGCGCCCGCCCCGACCGGGTGCGCGGCGCGGGGGGTCGGGGCCGGCGGGCGGCGCTAGCCTCGCCGGTGTGATCACCGCCATCGTCCTCATCGACGCCTCGACCGACTCGATCGGCGAGGTCGCCGCCACCCTGGCCGACCTCGACGGCGTCAGCGAGGTCTACTCCGTCGCCGGCGGCGGCACCGACCTCATCGCGCTGGTGCGCGTGCGCGAGTTCGACGACGTCGCCGACGTCATCGCCGGCCGCATCAACAAGGTGCCCGGGGTGCTCGACACCCGCACCCACATCGCCTTCCGGGCCTACTCCCAGCACGACCTGGAGTCGGCGTTCTCCATCGGGCTCGACTAGCGCGCCTGCTGGCTCACCCGGGCCCACCGGTCCAGGACGGCGGCGGCCCGGCCGTCGTCCACGGCGGCCGCCGCCTGCTGCAGGCCGGCCGCGAGCTGGTCGTGCAACCGGCCCGCGCGCTCGTCGAAGGCGGTCAGCGCGGCCGCGGCGTTGAGCAGGACGGCGTCGCGCACCGGCCCGGGCTCCCCGGCGACGAGCCGGCGGACCACCTCGGCGTTGGCCGCGGCGTCCCCGCCGCGCAGTGCATCCGGACCCGGTGCCGCCAGGCCGAGCGCGGCCGGGTCCACCCGGTCGGGCACGACCTCGCCGTCGCGCACCACCCACACCGCGGAGGTGGTGGCGGTGGTCAGCTCGTCCAGGCCGTCGTCCCCGCGGAAGACCAGGCCTCGGCTGCCGCGCCGGGCGAGCACCGCGGCCAGCACCGGGGCCATCCGGGTGTCGGCGCAGCCGATGGCCACGGCGACCGGCCGGGCGGGGTTGACCAGCGGGCCGAGGAAGTTGAAGACCGTGCCGATGCCCATCTCGCGACGGGGCGCCGCGGTGTGCCGGTAACCGGGGTGGAAGACCGGCGCGAAGAAGAAGCCGATGCCGGCCTCGGCGACGCACTGCACCACGCCCGCGGCGGGCAGGTCGATGACCACCCCGAGCGCCTCGAGCACGTCGGCGGACCCGGAGGACGACGACGCGGCCCGGTTGCCGTGCTTGGCCACCGGGACGCCGGCCGCGGCGGCCACCACCGCGGCCATGGTCGAGATGTTCACCGTGTGCGCGCCGTCGCCGCCGGTGCCCACGATGTCCACGCAGTCGTGCGGCAGCCGGACCGGGGTGGCCTGCGCGAGCATCGTGGCGGCCAGGCCGGCCACCTCGGCGGGGGCCTCCCCCTTGGCCCGCAGGGCCACCGCGAAGGCCGCCACCTGGGCCGGGGTGGCCTCGCCGGTCATGATCTCGCGCATCGCCCAGGCCGTGTCGTCCTCGGACAGGTCCTGCCGGGCGATCAGCCGGGACAGCAGGTCCCGCCAGCTGGGCGCGGCGGGGGCGGTGGGCGCGGCTGGGGTGGGGCCGCTCATCCTGCGCGGCCGCGCACGGCGGGGCGCCCGGCCCGGTCGCGCAGCAGCCCGGCGACCGTCTGCGGGGCCACGAGCGGGTCGACCGGGTGGGTCAGGGTCGCCTCGGCCATCGACCAGTGGGCCAGCCACCGGTCGGCCTGCCGGGCGACGAGCACCAGCACCGGGGGGCAGTCGTCCACCTCGTGCTTGAGCTGGCGGCCGATGCCCAGGCCGCCGGTGGGCTGGGCCTCGCCGTCGAGGATGCAGAGGTCGACCCCGCCACGGTCCACCGCGGCGACGACCTCGGCCCCGGTGGAGCACTCCAGCCACCGCACCGGGCCGACGTCGGCCGACGGGTGGGTGCCGACCGCCGTGCGGACGGCGTCGCGGACCTCGGGCCGGTGGCTGAAGACCAGCACGGTGCGCGGTCCCGTCCCGGCCGGTGCAGCAGCGTCGCTCACGCCAGCGACCCTAGTGCCCGCCGGCACCGGGCGGACCGTCCGGCGACCGGGCCCGGAGATCACGGTCAGGTCACGACGGCGGCCCGGACCGGGCCACCGGCCACGCCCGCGGCGGTCGCCGACGGCGGTCGCCGGGGCCGATGTCCGCGCCAGGCGGGGCGGATGCGCGGTACCCGGTTCCCGGGCGCCTCCCGGGTTCGCCACGCCCTTGCACCCGCGCTCGTCCGACGCCTGTCGCGATGCCATGATGGCGCTGTGACAACGGCCCCCGTGGCGAGCAGCACCTTCGACACCTCGCGGGTGCACTCCCTGACCCGACCGAACATGGTCAGCGTCGGCACGATCATCTGGCTCGCCAGCGAGCTGATGTTCTTCGCCGGGCTGTTCGCCATGTACTTCACCGCCCGGGCCCGGGCCGGCGAACCGTGGCCCCCGCCGCCCACCGAGCTCGACCTGCCCTACGCGGTGGTCTTCACGACCATCCTCGTGGCGTCGTCGATCACCTGCCAGCTCGGTGTCTTCGCGGCCGAGCAGGGCAACGTCTACGGCCTGCGGCGCTGGTTCACCATCACCTTCGTCATGGGCCTGGTCTTCGTCCTCGGCCAGGCGAACGAGTACCGCGTCCTGGTGACCGAGCACGCCACGACCATCTCCTCCTCCACCTACGGGTCGGTCTTCTTCCTCACGACCGGCTTCCACGGCCTGCACGTCGTCGGCGGTCTCATCGCCTTCGTCTTCGTGCTCATGCGGTCCACGATGGGCCGTTTCACGCCGGCGCAGGCGACCTCGGCGATCGTGGTCTCCTACTACTGGCACTTCGTCGACGTCGTGTGGATCGGGCTCTTCGCCACGATCTACCTGATCCGCTAGGGAACCGGTGTCCACCACGAACCCCTCCTCCGACGCCCCGACGACCGAGGGCCGCTTCGCCGGTCTGCGCGCCCGCTTCGGCGGCCGGTCCGCCGGGTCGCCCGCCTCCGCCGCCCGGGCCCGGCGCCGCTCGAAGCAGCGTCGCCGGATGACCAACGTGGCCGGCCTGATGGCCGCGCTCGTGCTCACCGGTGTCGGCTACTCCGCGATCGCCCCGGCCAACGCCGCCGACGACGCGGCCACCACCCAGTCCAGCGCCGAGGCCGCCGGCCAGGCGCTGTACGAGCGCAGCTGCATCAGCTGCCACGGCTCGAACCTGCAGGGTGTCCAGGACCGCGGCCCGTCCCTCATCGGGGTCGGCGAGGCCTCGGTGTACTTCCAGGTGCACACCGGCCGCATGCCGCTGGTCCGCCAGGAGGCCGACGCGGCCCGCAAGCCCCCGGTCTTCAGCGACGCCGAGATCGAGCAGCTGATGGCCTACGTGCAGGCCAACGGCGGCGGGCCGACCCTCCCGTCGGGTGACCTGCGCGAGGGCGACCTGGCCGAGGGCGGCGAGCTGTTCCGCCTCAACTGCGCCAGCTGCCACAACTTCGTCGGCGAGGGCGGCGCGCTCTCCTCGGGCAAGGCCGCGCCGAGCCTCGAGGACGCCAACGACATGGAGATCTACGCGGCCATGCTCACCGGCCCGGAGAACATGCCGGTGTTCGGGGACAACCAGCTGACCCCGGAGGAGAAGCGCTCGATCATCGACTACGTGCAGACCCTCAAGGAGCAGGCCGACCCCGGTGGCGCCGGCATCGGCCGCGCCGGCCCGGTCTCCGAGGGTCTGGTGATCTGGGTCGTCGGCATCGGCGCCCTGCTGTTCGGGATCTTCTGGATGGGGACGAAGGCGTGAGCAAGGACGACCGGGCCGGCTCCCGGCCCGAGGACGAGGCGGGCCCGCTGCACGGCGGCCCCGACGAGGACTACACCCCCGAGCAGCTCGCGGGCATGGACCGCGAGGAGCTCAACCGGCTGGGCGCCCGCTACGACGGCGTCGAGGTGCTGCACGTCGACCCGCCGCCGGCTCCGGGCTCCGCGCTGGAGAAGCAGGCCGAGCGGCAGGTGTCGATGGCCTTCGGCATCGCCGGTCTGTTCGCCCTGGCCTTCGCCGTCGTGTACTTCGGCTCCGGCTGGTTCCTGCCGGACTGGCAGTGGGCCTCGGACGACAACGGCTGGAGCGCCCTGTACACCCCGCTGCTCGGGGTGGGCATGGGCGGTGCGCTGATCTTCCTCGGTGTCGGCATGGTGCTGTTCGTCAAGAAGCTGCTGCCGCACGAGACGGCCGTGCAGGACAAGCACGACGGCTCGCACTTCGACCGGACCACCACCGCCGCCACCCTGATGGGCGGGGTCGACCGGGTCGGCTTCCCGCGGCGCAAGATGATCGGCCGCAGCCTCGGCTTCGCCGGTGGCGCACTGGGCCTGGTGCTCATCGCCCCGCTCGGCGGCCTCATCAAGAACCCCAACAAGGGCAACCCGCTGGGCACGACGGAGTGGGCCGAGGGCGTCCGCCTGGTCCGCCAGGACGGCTCCCCGGTGCGCCCCGGCGACCAGGAGCCCGGGTCGCTGGAGACGGTCTTCCCGGCCGTCCCGGGTGGCAACCTGGCCGCCGACGCCGCCACGATGCTCATCCGGCTGCGGCCCGAGCAGATGTCGCTGCTGCAGCCGCGTGAGGGCCAGGCCGACTTCGGCTACGGCGACTACGTCGCCTACTCCAAGATCTGCACGCACGCCGGCTGCCCGGTGTCGCTGTACGAGCAGGAGACCAGCCGCATCCTGTGCCCGTGCCACCAGTCGCAGTTCGACGTGATCCAGGGTGCCAAGCCGGTCTTCGGGCCGGCCACCCGGCCGCTGCCGGAACTGCCGATTACGCTGGATGACGAGGGGTACTTCGTCGCGCGCAGCGACTACATTGAGGCAGTCGGACCCACCTACTGGAACCGAGAGCGGATCTGATGGCTACAACGATCACGCCGAACCAGCCGGCGCCCAGGATCAGCAAGGCCGCGTCGGAGGTCGACGACCGGCTGATCGTGGCCGGTCCCCTGCGGCGCACGCTGAACAAGGTCTTCCCCGACCACTGGTCGTTCCTGCTCGGGGAGATCGCCCTCTACTCGTTCGTGATCCTGCTGCTGTCGGGCACGTTCCTCACGTTCTACTACGACCCGTCGCTGTCCGAGACCGAGTACGAGGGCATCTACGCCCCGCTGCGCGGTGTCGAGATGTCGCGCGCCTACGAGAGCTCGCTGGGCATCAGCTTCGACGTCCGCGGCGGTCTGCTCATCCGGCAGATCCACCACTGGGCGGCGCTGCTGTTCGTCGCCGCGATCGTGGTGCACCTGCTGCGCATCTTCTTCACCGGTGCGTTCCGCAAGCCCCGTGAGACCAACTGGGGCATCGGCGTGGTCCTGCTGGTGCTCGCCCTGGCCATGGGCTTCACCGGCTACACCCTCCCCGACGACCTGCTGTCGGGCACCGGCCTGCGCATCGTCTCGGCGATCATCCTGAGCATCCCGGTCGTCGGCACCTGGGTGCACTGGGCGGTCTTCGACGGCGACTACGTCGGCGACGTCATCCTCGGCCGGCTCTACATCGTCCACGTGCTGATCCTGCCGGCGATCATCCTCGCGCTGATCGCGCTGCACCTGCTGCTGCTCATCAAGCAGAAGCACACGCAGTTCCCCGGCCCGGGCCGCACCGAGCACAACGTGGTCGGCAACCGGCTCTTCCCCGCCTTCGCGGGCAAGGCGACGGCGCTGTTCTTCATCGTGTTCGGCCTCTGCGCCGGCCTGGCCGGGCTGGTCCAGATCAACCCGTTCTGGCTGTGGGGCCCGTACAACCCGGCTCAGGTGTCGGCGGGCTCCCAGCCCGACTGGTACATCGGCTTCCTGGACGGGTCGACGCGTCTGTTCCCCGCGTGGGACATCAACCTCCCCGGCGACTACACGATCCCGGCGCTGTTCTGGCCGACCGTCGTCATCGCCGGTGCGATGTTCACGCTGCTGGCGCTCTACCCGCAGATCGAGCGCAAGCTGACCGGTGACGACGCCTCGCACCACCTGCTGCAGCGTCCCCGCGACGTCCCCGTCCGCACGTCGATCGGCGCCATGGCGCTGATGTTCTACGGCGTGCTGTGGCTGTCGGGCGGCAACGACCTGATCGCCGACAAGTTCGACATCAGCCTCAACGCGATGACCTGGTTCGGACGCATCGGCTGCGTCGTCCTGCCGCCGATCGCCTACATGGTGACCTACCGGATCTGCCTGGGTCTGCAGAAGCACGACCGCGAGGTGCTCGAGCACGGCATCGAGACCGGTGTCATCCGCCGGCTGCCCAGCGGTGAGTTCATCGAGGTGCACCAGCCGCTGGGCCCCGTGGACGAGCACGGCCACGGCCAGCTGACCTACGCGGGTGCTCCGGTGCCCAAGCGGATGAACCAGGTCGGCGGTGCCCGCCGGGCGGTGAAGGGCTTCTTCAAGCCCATCGAGCAGCCCGCGGACGTCGAGCTCGAGGCGCAGCGCGAGCGTCGCGGCCTGGCGGCTGCCGAGGCCGACCGCGAGGTCACCTCGGGTCGCCCGTCGGAGGGTGGCCGTCCCTCCGCGGGCGGTCGTCCGCAGGACCCGCGCGACTGACGCGGTAGCACGTCCCACCAGGGCCCCGGCGGACTCCGCCGGGGCCCTGGTGCGTTCCGGGTCCGCTCCCCCGCCCGGGCCGGCCGGCGCTTCGCGCACCGGGCCCGTGCAGCGTCGTGGGCCCCGCCGGCTGGAGTGCACGTGACGTCGGGCAGCCCGCGAGCGGACGCGTAGGCGCCTGCGAGCCGGCCCACCGCCTCCCTGCGTCCGCCCGGGACGGCACGCCGGCCAGCCGGCCCCTGGGCCTGCTGGGGACAGGAGGCTGTCACCGGCAGGAACACCTCGCGGCCCGTGGCCGACGGTGAGCCCGGGACAGGAACCGTCTCTCTCGTGGGCGGCCGCAACGGCCGGAACGCCAGTCCACGGACCGGGCTGATGCGTCGGGTGGCGCCACGGGTCGGCGCTGCAGCGCGCCGGATCCGAGCCGCCCTCCCACCGGCGCGCCCGAGCCCGGGCTGCTTGCTGGCGTACCGGGCCGGGGCCGTCGACCTCTCCGCCCGCCCGGCCGCGGAGCGCCTGCAGGGCGCTCACCAGCCGGGCTGGTCCATGGCGACTTCGCCCCAGCAGAGAGGACCGTCCATGCCCGCACCCCTGCGACCGGGGTGCGCCGCCGCGGCACCGCCACCCGCTCGGCAGGCCCACGACGACACAGGGCCCCGTCCACGGTGTGGACGGGGCCCTGGTCCGGGCGGTGCGGGTCAGCTGTGCGCGTTCTGCCCGGTGTAGTACTCGAAGAGCAGGCCGCCGATGGTGATGATCAGCGCGGCGCCGGCCATGATGATCAGCCAGGGGTAGAAGAACGCCAGCGCCAGGCCCATGAGGGCGGCGGACAGCGCCAGGCCGAAGGGCCAGTAGCTGCCGGGCGAGAAGAAGCCCAGCTCGCCCGCGCCGTCGGCGATCTCGGCGTCCTTCAGGTCCTCGGGCCGGGAGTCGATGCGGCGGGAGACGAACCAGAAGAACCCGCCGATCAGGCCCAGCAGGCCGCCGGACAGCGCCAGCGCGGTCGTGCCGATCGGCTCCAGCGACCACAGGCCGTAGACCACGGCCGCGACGATCGCGAACAGCGCGATCAGGTTGAAGATGAGCGCTTCGACCTTCACGGTCGGTCCTCCCGCTGGTGGGTCCGGGTACGGGTCACGTCAGTTGCCGGCCGCGTCGAGCTGCTGGTTCTCGGTGAGCTGGTCGAACGGCTGCGTCGTGGTGGCCGCGCCGGGCTGACCGATCTCCTCGAGGGCGTCGAAGGTCGACAGGCCGTCCTCGCGGGCGTCCAGGTAGGCCTCGTAGTCCTCACCGGACACCGCGCGGACCTCGAAGTTCATGTTCGCGTGGTAGGTGCCGCACAGCTCGGCGCAGCGGCCGACGAAGGCGCCCTCCTCGCGGACGGTCACCTCGAAGACGTTGTCGCGGCCGTTCTCGTTGCCCGGGATGACGTCGAGCTTGAAGAGGAACTCCGGCACCCAGAACGAGTGGATGACGTCGGCCGAGGCGACCTCGAACCGGATGGTCTGGTCGACCGGGACCACCAGGATCGGGATCTCGGTGCTGGACCCGGTCGTGCTGACCGGCGTGCCACCGTTGGACTCGGTGGTCTGCGGGTAGACGAACTGCCAGTTCCACTTGAACGCGTTGACCGCGATCGTCACGTCGGGGTCGTTGCTGCGCTCCTGGACCCGGTTCTGCACGACGACGGTGTAGAAGAACAGCACCGCGATCATGACGAACGGGATGATCGTGTAGACGATCTCCAGCGGCAGGTTGTACGCCGTCTGCTTCGGCAGCTCGTCGCCGCGCTTCCGATGGCGGATCATCGACCAGAAGATCAGGCCCCAGACGGCGAAGCCGACGACCAGCGCCGCGATGACCGAGCCGGTCCACAGGTGACGCATCTGCTCGGCCTGGTCGGTGACGCCCTCGGGCCACCCGAACCGCCAGAACTCGTTGTTCAGGTCGCACCCGGCGAGGGTGAGCACGGCCAGGACCCCGAGCGCGGCGGTCCGCGCGAGCTTGCTCCGTCGAGCCACTGCCCGCTGCCTCCTTGTTCCTCCGCGCGAGGTGCCCCGCGCGGTCCGGCTGGTGGCGGCCTGCACGGTGTCCCGACAGGTCCTGCCCACTTCGACCACAGTCAGGGCGAGCGTAGCCGACCGCACCGGGACGGCGACCCCTGGCCGACGGCGCCGGCAGGCGGGTGTCGGACCGGGTGTGACCTGGGTCCGGACGGCCGGTCGGCACCGGGTGGACGGTTACAGTCGGGGGCGTGCTCCCCCGGTTGTTGACCCCGCGCTGGGTGCTCCTGCACCTGCTGGTGGCCGTGCTCTTCGTGGCCACCTTCTTCCTGGGCTACTGGCAGCTCACCAAGGCGGAGAACGGCGGCGGCGCGGTCAACTGGAGCTACGCCCTGCAGTGGCCGCTGTACGGCTTCATGGGCCTGTTCTTCTACGGGAAGATGGTCAAGGTCGAGCTGAACCGCGACCCCGACGAGGACGAGCCCGGCCAGGAGGTCGTGCTGTACCAGCGTCCCCGCATCGACACCACCGGCGACCCCGAGCTCGCCGCCTACAACCGGTACCTGGCCGAGCTGAACGAGAAGGCGTTGCGAGGTCGAGATGGCAGCTGAGCCCACCACCGCCCCGAAGCCCGGCGGCAAAACCTGGGAGCAGCGCAGGATCCCGGCCGCTCTGCTGCGCTACCGCGTGATGGCCTACGTCGTCGGCGTCCTGCTCGCCGTCCTGGTGCTGGTGGCCATGCCGCTGAAGTACCTCGCCGACGAGCCCCGGCTCGTCGAGGTGATCGGCACCCTGCACGGGTTCCTCTACGCGGTCTTCCTGCTCACCGCCTTCGACCTCGCGCTGCGCGCCCGGTGGACGGCGAAGGGCATCCTCGGCGTGCTGCTCGCCGGCACCGTCCCCTTCCTGTCCTTCGTCGCCGAGCGCATCGTGACCCGCCGGACCCGCGCCGGCGAGCGCGTCTGACCCGCTCCGCTCCCCCAGACCCCCGGAGACCTCTGCCTGATGTGCGGCCTGCTCGCGTACCTGTCCACCGATGCCGAGCGGGTCGACCAGCCCCGGGTCGACGGCGTCCGCCATGCGCTGCACTGCCTGCACCACCGCGGCCCCGACGACACCGCGGTGTGGGCCGACGGCCACGCCGTCCTGGGGTTCAACCGGCTGTCGATCATCGACGTCGAGGGCAGCCCGCAGCCCCTCCCCTACGCCGGTGACCGCTACCGCATCCTGTTCAACGGCGAGGTCTACAACTACGTCGAGCTGCGCGCCGAGCTGCGCGCGTTGGGCGCCGAGTTCGCCACCGAGGGCGACACCGAGGCCATCGTCGCCGGCTACCACCACTGGGGTCCCGACGTGGTCACCCGGCTGCGCGGCATGTTCGCCTTCGTCATCTGGGACACCGAGACCGGGACGGCGTTCGGCGCCCGGGACCCCTTCGGCATCAAGCCGCTGTTCACCGCCCGCCTGGCCGACGGCGGGCTGGTGTTCAGCAGCGAGAAGAAGGCCCTGCTCGAGCTGCTCGGCGGGTCCGAGGCAGCCGGAGGGGTCGACCCGGCGTCGCTGCAGCACTACCTGACCCTGCAGTACGTGCCCGAGCCCGCGACCCTGCACCGCGGCATCCGCAAGGTCGAGAGCGGCACCCGGTTCACCGTGGCCGGTGGCGAGCTGCGCACCGAGCGGTACTTCCACCCCCGGTTCACCCCGCGTCCCGTGCCCGCCGGCGGCGAGCAGGAGCTGTACGACCGGATCGCCGAGGTGCTCGACGACTCGGTCGCCAAGCACATGCGCGCCGACGTCACCGTCGGGTCCTTCCTGTCCAGCGGGATCGACTCCACCGCGATCGCCGCCCTGGCGCACCGGTACAACCCCGACCTGCTGACCTTCACCGTCGGGTTCGCCCGCGAGTCGACGTCCGAGGTCGACATCGCTGCGGAGTCCGCCTCGATCCTGGGTGTGCGGCACATCCCGGTGGAGATCACCGCGCAGCAGTTCGCCGACGCCATCCCCGAGGTCGTCTGGTACCTCGACGACCCGGTCGCCGACCCCGCGCTCGTGCCGCTCTACTTCGTGGCCCGCGAGGCCCGCAAGCACGTCAAGGTGGTGCTGTCGGGCGAGGGCGCCGACGAGCTGTTCGGCGGCTACACGATCTACCGCGAGCCGCTGAGCCTGTCGTGGGCCAAGAACCTGCCCGCCCCCGGGCGCCGGGCCCTGACCCGGCTGGCCGGCCTGCTGCCCGAGGGTGTCCGCGGCCAGGACCTGCTGCGCCGGGCCGCCACCCCGCTGGAGCAGCGGTACTACGGCAACGCCCGCAACCTGCGCGACGACGAGCTCGCCGCGCTCATGCCCGGTCGGGACCGCGACCTGTCCCACGTCCAGGTCACCGAGGCGCTCTACGAGCAGGCCCGCACCGTGGGCTACGACGACGTCACCGCCATGCAGTACGTGGACCTGTTCACCTGGCTGCGCGGGGACATCCTGGTCAAGGCCGACAAGATGACCATGGCCAACTCCCTCGAGCTGCGGGTGCCCTTCCTGGACCCGGAGGTGTTCGCCCTCGCCGCGACCCTCCCGCTGGGGATGCGCACGCCCCGTGGCCGGGCCCACGCCCAGGCGGGGACGACGAAGTACGCCCTCCGGCAGGCGATGCGGCAGATCGTGCCGCCGCGGATCATGGACCGCCGCAAGCTCGGCTTCCCCGTGCCGACGGCGGACTTCCTCGCCGGCCCGCTGCACGACTGGGCGCGGGACGTCGTCATGAGCAGCCAGACGCAGCAGTGGCTCGACCGCGAGGTCGTCCTCGGCCTGCTCGAGCGGCTCCGCGCGGCGGCGGCCCAGGGCGCGGCCCCGAACAAGCGGACCGCCCGTCAGCTGTGGGAGGTGCTGGTGTTCATGGTCTGGCACGGCATCTTCGTCGAGGAGCGGATCGTCGTCGACGTGCCCGAGACCGTCTACCCCGTGACGCTGTAGGGACGACGAAGGCCCGGCCCCCGTGCGGGGGCCGGGCCTTCGTCGTGGCTACGTCAGCTGAAGCTGTCGCCGCAGGCGCACGAGCTGCCCGCGTTGGGGTTGTCGATCGTGAAGCCCTGCTTCTCGATGGTGTCGACGAAGTCGATGGTCGCGCCACCGAGGTAGGGCGAGCTCATCCGGTCGACGATGACCTCGACGCCACCGAACTCGTGGGTCTGGTCGCCGTCGAGGAAGCGCTCGTCGAAGAAGAGCTGGTAGCGCAGGCCGGAGCAGCCGCCCGGCTGCACGGCGATGCGCAGGCGCAGGTCGTCGCGACCCTCCTGGTCCAGCAGCGCCTTGACCTTGGCCGCGGCCGGGTCGCTCAGGATGACGCCGGTGGCGGCGGTCGTGTCCTGCACGGTCATGTTCTGTCCTCCCACATCGAGGTCCGGTGCATCTGATCAGACCAACACCGCCGTGGCGGAGCTGCTTCCCACTGTACGGCGCGAACCCCCCGGGCCGGGTGCCGCGCACATCACTCGACGGGGTCGGGCACCCCCGGCGGGCACGTAGACTCCGCAGCTGTGAAGTTCCGCCTGCCCGGCCGCCGGCCCGCCGAGACCATCCCGGAGCCGGCCGCCGACCTGACCGCCCAGCAGCTCACCGCCGTCGGCAAGGGCCGCCCCACGCCCAAGCGCAGCGAGGCCCAGGGCCGTCGGCAGGGTCCCCCGCCGCCTCCGCCCACCACGCGCAAGGAGGCCTACAAGCGGATGCGCGAACAGCAGGCCGCCAACCGCGGCAGCGCTCGCGAGGCCGCCGCGCGCGGGGACGACAGCGCACTGCCCGCCCGCGACCGCGGCCCGGAGAAGCGCCTGGTCCGCGATGTGGTGGACTCCCGGCGCAACGCCGGCAGCCTCTTCCTGGTCGTCGCCGCGCTCGTGCTGGTCGGCTACTTCATCCCGAACCAGGCGGTGCAGAGCTACACCGTGTTCCTCTGGTTCGCCTTCTTCCTGGTCATCATCGGCGACTCCTTCGTCCTCGGCCGGCGGATCAAGAAGGTCGTCGGCGAGCGGTTCCCGAACGCCCGCACCAAGGGTCTGGTCTGGTACGGCATCAGCCGCGCCACGATGGTCCGCCGGTGGCGGTTCCCCAAGCCCCAGGTCGGCCTCGGCGCCGAGGTGTAGCCCGCCGGGCCCGGGCCTACGTTCGGGGGCGTGCAGACACGCCGACTGGGCCGCTCCGGCCTGAACATCACCGAACTCGCCTACGGCAACTGGCTGACCCACGGCAGCCAGGTCGAGGAGGACGCGGCGCACGCCTGCGTGCACGCCGCCCTCGACGCCGGCATCACCACCTTCGACACCGCCGACGTCTACGCCGGCACCAAGGCCGAGTCCGTGCTCGGCCGCGCGCTCGCCGGCCAGCGCCGGGAGTCCCTGGAGATCGCCACCAAGGTCTACTGGCCGACCGGGGACGGGGCCAACGACCGCGGGCTGGGTCGCAAGCACGTCATCGAGAGCTGCCACGCCTCGCTGCGCCGGCTGCAGACCGACTACGTCGACCTCTACCAGGCGCACCGCTACGACTCGACCGTCCCCCTCGAGGAGACGATGACCGCCTTCGCCGACCTCGTCCGGTCGGGCAAGGCGCTCTACATCGGTGTCTCGGAGTGGCGGGCCGAGGAGATCGCGGCCGGTGCCGCGCTGGCCCGCGACCTGGGCATCCAGCTGATCAGCAACCAGCCGCAGTACTCCATGCTCTGGCGGGTCATCGAGGCCGAGGTCGTCCCGACGTCCGAGGCCGAGGGCGTCTCGCAGATCGTGTGGTCCCCGCTCGCCCAGGGCGTGCTCACCGGCAAGTACCTGCCGGGCCAGGCGCCGCCGGCCGACAGCCGGGGTGGGCACGCCAGCGCCGGCGGCTCGATGAAGGGCTACCTGACCGACGACATCCTGACCCGGGTGCAGGGTCTGGTGCCGATCGCCGACGACCTGGGGCTGTCCATGGCCCAGCTCGCGCTGGCGTGGGTGCTGCAGAACGGGAACGTCGCCGCGGCCATCATCGGCGCCACCCGCCCCGAGCAGGTGCACGACAACGTCAAGGCCGCCGGCGTCGAGCTGTCGGCCGACGTGCTGACCCGCATCGACGAGGTGCTCGGCGACGTCGTCGAGCGGGACCCGGCCAAGACCAGCCGGGGCTGACCCCTCAGGACGCCGACAGGCCCATCGGCCCGTAGACCACGGCGTCCCCGCGCAGCAGGGTGGCACTGGCCGCGCCGCGCTCCAGCAGCGTGCGCCAGTGCTCCCCGAGCCACGACTCGGCCTCGGCCTGCGCGTCCTCGACCGGGACCTCGACGTCCAGGTCGGCCGGGTCGAGCTCGGCCCCCGACGCGTCGAGCAGCCGCCAGGTCCAACCGGTGGGCGAGGTCATGCGGGTCACCCTAGTGACGGTGCCGATCTGGGACCGTCCGGTGCTGGATACCCAGGGTTGGCGCCTGATCACGACGGGCATGGGGCTGTGCGAACTCATCCCACGCACAGGAGGTCCGATGACCGGCTCCACCGGGGCCCACGGTGCGTCCCGCACACCCACCGACCCGTCCCAGGCCTCGACCGGCCAGCTGATCGGCGAGCTGCCCGACCTGGTCACCCGGCTCGTCCGCGACGAGGTCCGCCTCGCCCAGGCCGAGGTCAAGGGCAAGGCCAAGAAGCTCGGCGTCGGCGCGGGCCTGTTCGGCGGCGCCGGACTGGTCGCGCTGCTCGGCCTCAACGCCCTGATCACCGCCGCGATCCTGGGGCTGGCGAACGTGCTGCCCGGCTACCTGGCCGCGATCATCATCGCCGTCGTCCTCTTCGCCGTCGCCGGCGTGCTCGCGCTGCTGGGCAAGAAGGACGTGCAGGACGCCAAGCCGCCGCTGCCGACGGACACCCTCGACAGCGTCAAGGCCGACGTCGCCGCCGTGAAGGGGAGTGCCACGCGATGACCAGCCGACCCGAGGGCGCCCACGGCCCGGGAGCACCGGACGTGTCCGGCCCCACCGAGCCTGACGAGATCAAGGCCGAAATCGAGGCCACCCGTGAGCAGCTGGCGGCCACCGTCGACGAGCTCAGCCACCGGCTGGACGTCGGCTCGCGCGCCAAGGAGACCGCCGCCCGCACCAAGGACACCGCGGTGGAGACCTACCGGGAGAACCCGCCGGTGGTCATCGGCGTCGGCGTCGCCCTGGTCGCGGTCGTGGTGGCCCTGGTCGTGCGGCGGGCCCGCCGGTGAGCGCCGGCGCGAAGGCCGCCTACCGCCCGGTCGGCCTCGTCGCCGGCATCGCCGCGGGCGCCATCTCCGGCCGGGTGTTCAAGGTCGTCTGGAAGCGCATCGCCGGCGAGGACGACGCGCCGGGCGCCCTGCAGAGCGAGTACCGGACGTCGCACGTGCTGCTCGCGGCGGCCATCCAGGGCGCGATCTTCGCCGTCACCAAGGCCGCGGTCGACCGGTTCGGCGCGCAGGCGTTCACCAAGCTGACCGGCTCCTGGCCGGGCGACTGACGGAGGTCCGACCATGGACGGCATCAAGCGCCCCGACAGCGCGGTGGACCGCATCCGCCAGCGCGTCGAGGAGAAGGCAGCCCGCCGGGTGGCGGCCCGGGAGGCCGCCGAGCACGCCCAGGAGCACGGGCCGAGGCGGACGGCGACCGACCCGCCGCAGGCGAAGGGCCAGCAGGCCCGGTTGCCCGGGGTGGACGCCGAGAGCCCCACCCAGATCCCCAAGCGGGGCTGGCAGCAGATCCTCAAGCGGGCGTGGGCGGAGAACAAGGCCGACAACATGCCGATCATCGGCGGCGGCGTGGCCTTCTTCGGGTTCCTCGCGATCTTCCCGACGCTGATCGCGGCCATCTCGCTGTACGGCCTGGTCGCGTCACCGGCCACCGTGCAGGAGCAGGTCATGAGCCTGCGCGGCGCAGTGCCCGAGGAAGTGCTGTCGATCATCGAGACCCAGCTGGACTCGGTGGCCAGCGCCAACAGCGGGGCGCTGTCGGTCAGCCTCGTGATCTCCATCCTCGCGGCGCTGTGGTCGGCGTCGGGCGGGGTGAACAACCTGATCACCGCGGTCAACATCGCCTACGACGAGGTCGAGACCCGCGGCTTCGTCAAGCTCCGCGGGCTGTCGCTGCTGCTGACCCTCGGCGCGATCGTCTTCGTGCTGGTGACCGTCTCGCTGGTGGCCGTGGCGCCCGTCGTCCTCGACGCCCTGCCGCTGGGCATCGTGGGCACGATCCTCGCGCAGGTGCTGCGGTGGGTGCTGCTCCTCGGCCTGATGGCCGGCGCGCTGGCCATCCTCTACCGGCTGGCGCCGGACCGGGACGCACCCAAGTTCCGCTGGGTCACCCTCGGCTCGGTCGTGGTCACCGTCGCCTGGATCGTGGTGTCGGTCGCGTTCAGCTTCTACGTCAGCAACTTCGGTTCCTACTCGGCCACCTACGGCGCCGTCGCCGGTGTCGTCGTGCTGATGCTGTGGTTGCAGCTGACCGTCTTCCTGGTCCTGCTCGGCGCGGAGATCAACGCCGAGACCGAGCACCAGACCGCGCAGGACACCACCCAGGGCGAGCCTGTCCCGATGGGTGACCGGCGGGCGACGGTGGCCGACGAGCTGCCCGAGCCGCCGACCCCGGCGAAGGAGGAGAAGGAGACCGCGAAGACCGGGTGACCCTCAGCGCACGTGCGAGTCGACGAAGGGCGGCTTGACCACCTCGACCGGTGAGGTGCGGCCGCGGACGTCGACGGCCAGCCCCAGACCGGGGGCCGGCTGGGCCGCGGTGTCGAGCAGGGCGAGCGCGATCCCGGCGCGCAGGGTCGGCGAGAAGGTCCCGCTGGTGACCTCGCCGACCCGCGCGCCGGCGTCGTCCAGGACCTGCATGCCCGGGCGCGGGATGCCACGGCCGGGGGCACGCAGCCCCCACAGCTGGCGGGCGGGACCGGCCTCCCGCTCGGCCAGCAGGGCATCGCGGCCCCAGAACGCGGGCTTGCGCCAGCCGACCGCCCAGCCCGCCCGGGCCTGCACCGGGCTGATGTCGAGCGACAGCTCGTGGCCGTGCAGGGGGTAGCCCATCTCGGTGCGCAGGGTGTCGCGCGCACCCAGGCCGCAGGGCCGGATCTGCTCGGTCTGCCCCGCCGCCAGCAGTGCGTCCCACAGCTCCCCGGCCCGGTCCGCCTCGACGAGCAGCTCGTAGCCGTGCTCCCCGGTGTAGCCGGTGCGGCAGACGGTGACGTCCCCGGTGCCCGGGGTGCGGGCGAAACCCATGTAGTCCAGCGCACCGGGCAGCCCGACCGCGGCGAGCACCTCGGCCGACCGGGGGCCCTGCAGCGCCAGCACCGCGACCTCGGTGTGCCGGTCGGCGACGACCACGCCCTCGGGCGCCCCGTCGGCCAGCCGGCGCAGGACCTCGGCCGCGTTCGCCGCGTTGGGCACCAGCAGCACGTCGTCGTCGGCGTGCAGGTAGACGATGAGGTCGTCGACGACCCCGCCGGCCCGGTCCTCCCCGTCGGGCAGGCAGCACAGCGTGTACTGCGCCTGGCCCGGGCCGATCCGGCCCAGGTCGTTGGTCAGGCAGCGGTCGACGTACGCGGCGGCGCCCGGCCCGCGGACCGTGCCCGTGCCCAGGTGCGAGACGTCGAACAGGCCGACGCCCTCGCGCACCGCGGTGTGCTCGGCGATGACCCCGCCCCCGGCGTACTCCAGCGGCATCGACCAGCCGCCGAAGTCGGCCAGCTTGGCGCCGAGGGCGAGGTGGCGCTCGTGCAGGGGCGAGGTCAGGGCGGTCACGGAGGCGACCGTAGCGGGGCCCGCCTAGGGTGGCGGGGTGCCGCCGACGATCTCCGCCACCGACCGCCCGCTCGAGAAGCTGACCGGCGACGCCGTCGTCGTCGGCGTCGGGAAGGGCCCCGACGGCCCCCTCACCACCCCGGGCGCGGAGGCGGTCGACCGCCTGCTCGGCGGTCGCCTGATGGGGGCGCTGGCCGACCTCGGCGCCCGCGGCGGCGAGGACGAGGTCACCCGGCTGGCCACCTTCGGGCAGGGCCCGTTCCCGGTGGTCGCGGTGGCCGGCCTCGGGACGCCCCGCGCGGACGGCGGCTACGGCTCCGACGCCGTGCGCCGCGCCAGCGGTGCAGCGACCCGCTCGCTGACCGGCCGGGCCTCGGTGGTGTCGCTGCTCGCCGCCGTCGGCGGCGCGCCCGACGACGAGCGGCTGCACGCGGTGGGCGAGGGCGCACTGCTGGGCGCCTACGAGTTCACCGCCTACAAGTCCGACCTGCCCGCCGACCGGCCGGCCCCGCCCCGGGCCTTCGAGCTCGTCGTCCCCGACGCCGGCGCGGCCAAGTCGGCGCTGGCGCGGGTGCGCGCGGTCGCCGACGCGGTCGCGCTGACCCGCGACCTGGTCAACACCCCGCCCAACGACCTCTTCCCCGCCGAGCTCGCCGCCCGCGGAGCGGCCGCCGGGAAGAAGGCCGGGCTGTCGGTCGAGGTGCTCGACGAGGAGCAGCTGGCCGCCGGCGGCTACGGCGGCGTCCTGGCCGTCGGCAGCGGCTCGACCCGCGGCCCCCGCCTGCTGCGGCTGTCCTACCGCGGCCGCCGCGCCCGCCGGTCGGTGGCGCTGGTCGGCAAGGGCATCACCTTCGACAGCGGCGGCCTCTCGATCAAGCCCGCGCTGAAGATGGAGGACATGAAGAGCGACATGGCCGGTGCCGCGGCCGTGATCGCCACCGTCTGCCTGGTCGCCGAGCTGGGCCTGCCCGTGGACGTCACCGCCACCGTGCCGATCGCCGAGAACCTGCCCTCGGGCAGCGCCTACCGGCCCGCCGACGTGGTCACCTTCCGCAACGGCAAGAAGGCCGAGATCACCAACACCGACGCCGAGGGCCGGATCATCCTGGCCGACGCCATCGCGCGGGCCGCCGAGGACTCCCCCGACTACCTGCTGGAGACCTCCACGCTCACCGGCGCGCAGACCGTCGCCCTGGGCGGTCGGACCGCCGGCGTCATGGGCAGCGACGACCTGCGCGACGCGGTGGTCGCCGCGGGCAGCCGGGTCGGCGAGCCGATGTGGGGGATGCCGCTGCCGGCCGAGCTGCGCCGCGGCCTGGACTCGGCCACCGCCGACTTCGTGAACGCCAACCCGGACCGGCTCGGCGGCATGCTGGTCGCCGGCCACTTCCTCGCCGAGTTCGTGCCGGCCGGTCTGCCCTGGGCGCACATCGACGTGGCCGGACCGGCCTACAACACCGGCCGGCCGTGGGGCTTCACCCCGGTCGGCGGCACCGGCGTCCCGGTGCGCACCCTGCTGGCGACCATCGAGGGCCTGATCGGCGACTGAGGGCCGGGCCCGGGTGGCCCGTTCAGCCCAGCTTGTCCTGCTGCCGGGCCGACCAGTCGCGCATCCGCTGCGGGTAACCGGTGACCTGGGCGTCGTAGACCGGGATGCCCAGGTCCCGGGACAGCTTGCGGCCCACCTCGGGCCCGGCGATCCGTCGCCGGGTCCACTCGCCGTCGGCGGCGACCAGCAGGATGGTCGTCTCGGTGACCGCGGTGCGCGGCTCGACGTAGCCCTCGACGCCGCGCCGGGTGGCGACGAACTGCTCGACGTGGCTGAGGTCGGCCTTGCCCGACGCCCGGTCCAGCGTGCCGTGCCGGTCGCCCCGGGCGCCCTGCCCGCTGGCCGGACGGCGTCCCCGCAGTCGATCCAAGAACCCCACGACACGCTCCTCCCGTGCAGCGCCACCGGCGTGCGCGCCGGGCGGGCGGGGCTCCCGTTCCGGTGCCCAGCGGGCCAACGGAGCAGGTCGGGTACGCGTTCCCGACAGGTGGCAGGATGGGCACCGCACTCCCCCGCACCAGGTCGACCGGGCATGACCTGCCCGACGCCGACCGCGCCGTCCCGCACCGAGGAGAACCCGTGAGCGCACCCACCCAGACCGCCGACCTCGTCATCCTGGGTGGTGGGTCGGGGGGCTACGCCGCAGCCCTGCGCGGTGCCGAGCTCGGCCTGTCGGTCGTGCTGATCGAGAAGGACAAGGTCGGCGGCACCTGCCTGCACCGTGGCTGCATCCCCACCAAGGCCCTCCTGCACGCCGCCGAGGTCGCCGACTCCGCCCGCGAGGGCGAGCAGTTCGGCGTGAAGACCTCGCTGGCCGGCATCGACATGGCCGGGGTCAACGACTACAAGGGCGGCGTCACCGCCAAGCTCTACAAGGGCCTGCAGGGCCTGATCAAGAGCCGCAAGATCACCTACGTCGAGGGCGAGGGCCGGCTGGTCTCGGCCACCGCGGTGGCCGTCGGCGACACCACCTACGAGGGCAAGCACGTCCTGCTGGCCACCGGCTCCTACGCCCGCAGCCTGCCCGGCATCGACATCAACGGCACGACCGTCATCACCAGCGACCAGGCCCTCGAGCTCGAGCGCGTCCCGAGCTCGGTGATCATCCTCGGCGGCGGCGTCATCGGCTGCGAGTTCGCCAGCGTCTGGAAGTCCTTCGGCGCCGACGTGACGATCATCGAGGGCCTGCCCCACCTGGTGCCGCTGGAGGACGAGGCCTCCTCCAAGCTGCTCGAGCGCGCCTACCGCCGCCGCAAGATCGACTTCTCGCTGGGCAGCCGGGTCTCCAAGGTCACCCCGGGCTCGGACGGCGTCACCGTCGAGCTGGAGAACGGCAAGTCCTACGAGGCCGAGATCGTGCTCGTGGCCGTCGGCCGCGGCCCGGTCAGCCAGGGCCTGGGCTACGAGGAGGCCGGCGTCGCCATGGACCGCGGCTTCGTGCTCGTCGACGAGTACATGCAGACCAACGTGCCCACCATCTCCGCCGTCGGCGACCTGGTGCCCACCCTGCAGCTGGCCCACGTCGGGTTCGGCGAGGGCATCCTCGTCGCCGAGCGGCTGGCCGGCCTGCCGGTCGTGCCGATCGACTACGCCGGTGTCCCCCGGGTCACCTACTCCGAGCCCGAGGTCGCCTCGGTCGGCCTCACCGAGGCGCAGGCCAAGGAGAAGTTCGGCGAGGTCGAGGTCGTCAACTACGACCTGGGCGGCAACGGCAAGAGCCAGATCCTCAAGACCTCCGGCGCGGTCAAGCTGGTGCGGGCCAAGGACGGTCCCGTCGTCGGCGTGCACATGGTCGGCAGCCGGGTCGGCGAGCTCGTGGCCGAGGCGCAGCTGATCTACAACTGGGAGGCGCTGCCCGACGAGGTGGCCTCCCTGATCCACCCGCACCCGACGCAGAGCGAGGCCGTCGGCGAGGCCCACCTCGCGCTGGCCGGCAAGCCCCTGCACTCGCACAGCTGACCCGACCGTCCCCCTGACCCACCCCTGACCTGAGGAGAACTGCACTCGATGCCGACGTCCGTCACCATGCCCGCCCTGGGCGAGAGCGTCACCGAGGGCACCGTCACCCGCTGGCTGAAGCAGGAGGGGGACACCGTCGAGGTCGACGAGCCCCTCCTCGAGGTCTCCACCGATAAGGTCGACACGGAGATCCCCTCGCCGGCGGCCGGTGTCCTGACCAAGATCGTGGTCGCCGAGGACGAGACGGTGGAGGTCGGCGCGGAGCTGGCCGTCATCGGCGGTGAGGGCGAGGGCGGCGGTGGGTCCGCGCCCGCCGAGGAGCCCGCCGCCGAGCAGGCACCCGAGCCGGAGAGCACCCCCGAGCCGGAGCCGCAGGCCGACCCGGAGCCCGAGCCTGCCCCGGCGTCGTCGGGCGGTGGGTCCGGCGGCGGGTCCGACGGCGGGTCCGGCGAGGGCACCCCGGTGACCATGCCGGCGCTGGGCGAGAGCGTCACCGAGGGCACCGTCACCCGCTGGCTGAAGTCCGAGGGCGACACCGTCGAGGTCGACGAGCCCCTCCTCGAGGTGTCCACCGACAAGGTCGACACCGAGATCCCCTCCCCCGCGGCGGGCACGCTGACCAAGATCCTGGTCGGCGAGGACGAGACCGTCGACGTCGGCGCGCAGCTGGCCGTCATCGGCGGCGGCAGCGGCGGCGGGTCCGCCCCCGCGGCCGAGGAGAAGGCCCCGGAGCCGGCCGAGGCCGAGCAGCCGGCCCAGCAGTCCGACGGCGCGCAGGCCCAGCCCACCCCGGACAAGGCCGAGACCTCCTCGGAGACCCCGGGCGCCGACTACGGCTCCAGCGGCGCGCTGCCCGCGCAGTCGCCGACCTCGCAGCCGGCCCCCCAGGTCGCCCCGCAGGCCCCGGCGGCCCCGGCGCAGCCCTCGGCCCCCTCCGGCGACGGCGGCGGCGCCTACGTGACCCCGCTGGTCCGGCGACTGGCCGCCGAGCACGGCGTCGACCTGGCGTCGGTCTCGGGCACCGGTGTCGGTGGCCGCATCCGCAAGCAGGACGTGCTGGCCGCGGCGGAGTCCGCCGCCCCCGCTGCCTCGGCGCCCGCCGCCGCGCCGGCGGCCCCGGCTGCGCAGGCCCCGGCCGCCTCCCGGCCCACCCCCTCGGTGCCCGCCCCGGACACCAAGCTCCGCGGCCGCACCGAGAAGCTCTCCCGGCTCCGCTCGGTCATCGCCAAGCGGATGGTGGAGTCGCTGCAGATCAGCGCGCAGCTCACCACCGTGGTCGAGGTCGACGTCACCCGTATCGCGAAGCTGCGCGACCAGGTCAAGGCCGACTTCGCCGCCCGCGAGGGCGTCAAGCTCTCGTTCCTGCCGTTCTTCGCGAAGGCCGCCGTCGAGGCCCTCAAGGCGCACCCGACGGTGAACTCTTCGCTGGACATGGAGGCCGGCACGGTCACCTACCACGACGCCGAGAACCTCGGCATCGCGGTGGACACCGAGCGCGGTCTGCTCGTCCCGGTCATCCAGGACGCCGGCGACCTCAGCATCGCCGGCATCGCCCGGAAGATCGCCGACCTGGCCGAGCGGACCCGCACGAACAAGGTCACCCCCGACGAGCTGGGCGGCGGCACCTTCACGCTGACCAACACCGGCAGCCGGGGCGCCCTGTTCGACACGCCGATCATCAACCAGCCGCAGGTCGCCATCCTCGGCACCGGCTCGGTCGTGAAGCGTGCGGTCGTCGTCCAGGACGCGGACCTCGGCGAGGTCGTGGCCGTGCGCTCGATGGTCTACCTGGCCCTGTCCTACGACCACCGCATCGTCGACGGCGCCGACGCCGCCCGCTTCCTCACCACGGTGAAGGAGCGGCTGGAGGCCGGCGCGTTCCACGGCGAGCTCGGGATCAACTGACCCGACCCCGCACCACCACCTCGGGCCCCGGCGGACTCCGCCGGGGCCCGAGGTGCCGTCGGGCGCCGTTGCGGGCACGCTGGGGCCGTTGATCCGCCCCCGACCCGGAGGACCACCCAGACCATGCGCATCGCGGTGACCGGTTCCTCCGGTCTGGTCGGCACCGAGCTCGTCCGCACCCTGCAGGCCGACGGCCACGAGGTCCGCCGGCTGGTGCGCCGGACGCCCCGCACCGCCGACGAGCACCGCTGGGACCCCGCCCACCGCCAGCTCGACGACGGCGTGCTCGCCGACGTCGACGCCGTGGTCAACCTCGCCGGTGTCGGCATCGGGGACAAGCGCTGGACCGACGCCTACAAGCGCGAGGTGGTCGACAGCCGGGTCGACAGCACCGCCACGGTCGCCGCCGCGCTCGCCCAGGCCGCCGCGGCGGACCCCGACCGGCCCCGGGCGCTGCTCTCGGCCTCCGCGGTCGGGTTCTACGGCGACGGCGGGGACCAGGTGCTCGACGAGAGCAGCCCGGCCGGCAGCGACTTCCTCGCCGACGTCTGCGTCCAGTGGGAGGCGGCCACCGCCCCGGCCGAGACCGCCGGCATCCGGGTGGCCCACCTGCGCACCGGCCTGGTGCTCGCCCGCGGCGGCATGATGGCCAAGATCCGCCCGCTGTTCCAGCTCGGCGTCGGCGGGAAGCTGGGGTCGGGGGACCAGTGGTGGCCCTGGATCAGCCTGCGCGACGAGGTCGACGCCATCCGCTTCCTGCTCACCGCCGACGTCGCCGGCCCGGTCAACCTCACCGGGCCCGAGCCGGTCACCAACGCGGCCTTCACCCAGGCACTCGGGCGGGTCCTGCACCGGCCGACCGTGCTCCCGGTGCCCGGTTTCGCCCTGTCGGCGGTGCTGGGCGAGTTCGCCCAGCTCGGGGTGCTGGCCGGCCAGCGTGCCCTGCCGCGGGTGCTCATGGAGGCCGGCTTCACCTTCACCCACGGCGACGTGGAGTCGGCGTTGAGGTGGGCGCTGGACCAGCACTGACGGGCCGCTCACCCGGTCAGCTCCGCGGCGCCGATGCGCCAGCCCGCCGGGGTCGCGAGCAGGGTGAGCAGCACCGGCCGGTCGCCCCGGCCGGGCACGGCCTGCTCGCCCGCCGCTGACCCGACCCGGTAGGCCGGCACCCGGTCGACCAGCGCGACGCGCACCCCGCCGTCGACGGGGGTCACCGCCCCGACGGTGACCACCTCCGGCGCGAACCCGACCACCTGCTGCCCGGCGGCGGCCAGGGCCGCCACCCAGGCGGTGTCGGTGTCGAGCAGCGGCCCGGCCGAGCCGTACACGCCGTCCAGTGCCGCGGGGTCGCCCTCCGCCAGCGCCGTCGCGCGGCGCGCGTAGAGCTCGCCCACCAGCCGCGCCCACCCCGCCGGGTCGGTAGGCGCGATCGTCGAGTCTGCGTCGACGACCGGCGCCCCGTCCGCGGGCACCGGGGCCGGTGGGTCCGGGCTGCCGGGTGGCCCGGCCGGCGTGCCGGTCACCGCCCCGGACGGAGGCGCCGGGGTGGGCGCGGTCGGCGACGCAGCCGGGGCGGTGCGCGCGGCGGGGACCGCCCCGGCGTCCGCGCCCCGGCCCCACTGCACGCCGAGCCACCCGGACCCCGCCAGCGCGGCGAGCACCGCGGTGACCACCAGGGCGCGGCGGGCCGCGCGGGCCGGCCCGCCCTCCCGCACCGGGACCCGGGCCGCCACCCGCCCGGACCATCCCGCCCAGCGGCGAACCGGGGGCGGCGCGGCGTGCGCACCCGCGGGTCGCCGGACCTGGTGGGTCAGCTCGGTGCGCGGTACGTGGCCGGTCCGGGCCAGCGCCGCGCGGTCCACCCCCGGTGCGGGCAGGGCGATGCGCTCGGGCCGGCAGGCGTGCCGCAGGTCCAGCGCGAAGGCCGCCGCGGTGCCCCGCAGGTGCGGGTGCGGGGACAGCCCCCGCCGCACCACCGCCACCAGCTCCGCCGGCGCCCCCGGGGCGAGCAGCGCCAGGTCGGGGAGCTCGCCGGCCGCAGCCACCACCACCGTCTGCCCCGGCCCCGCGGCGTTCCAGGGCGGGATCCCGGTGAGGGCGTGGAAGGCCGCCGCCGCGGCACCGAACACGTCCGACGCCGGTCCCGGCGCACCGCCCCGCGCGACCACCGGGTCGACGTAGGGCGGGGTGACCTCGCCGCTGCCCTGCTCCCCCACTGCGCGGGCCACACCGAGGTCGGTGAGCACCGGGCGGCCCTCCGCGGTGAGCACGACGTTCCCCGGCGACAGGTCGCCGTGCACGATGCCGCGGTCGTGCAGGTGGGCGAGGGCCGCCGCGACGGGTGCCACCGCGGTGACCACCTCCCCCGGCCGCAGCCGCCCCCGGGCAGCCAGCAGGTCCGCCAGGCTGCCGCCGGCGAGCAGGTCGAGCACCAGCGCGACCTGCTCCCCGTCGCGGGTGCGGCGCCGGACCACCTCGTGCAGCCGGACCAGGTGCGGGTGGTCGAGGTTGGCCAGCAGCCCGGCCTCGCGCACCTGCTGCTCCGGGTCGCCCCGGTGCAGCACCTTGACCGCCACCGGGAGGCCACCGCGGCGCGGCCGGGCCCGCCACACCTCGCCGGACCCGCCGCGCCCCAGCCGTTCCTCGAGCACGTAGCCGGGCACCACCGGGCAGCGGTCCGGGGCGGTCGACGGGTCTCGATCGGGCACGGACGGCACGGTAGGGCGCCGCGACGACGGCGACCGGCGTCGTCCACAGGCCGGCGGTCGTCCACAGCCCCGACAGGTCCGCGTCGCTGCACCCGCCTAGGTTCAGCGGCATGCCACTCCCACCGCGTGCCGAGGTCGTCGTCGTCGGGGCGGGGCTGGCGGGGTTGTCCGCGGCGGTCCGGCTCGCCGCCGCGGGGGCCGAGGTGCACGTCGTCGACGCCGCCGACCACCCGGGCGGGCGGCTGAGCACGCAGGTGGTCGACGGGTTCACCGTCGACCGGGGCTTCCAGGTGCTCAACACCGGCTACCCGCGGGTGGCCGCCGACCTCGACCTGGCGGCGCTGGACCTGGGCTGGTTCTGGACCGGCGCGGTGGTCCGGCACGACGGCCGCGAGCACCGGGTGGTCGACCCCCGCAAGCACCCCACCGCGGTCGTGGACACCGTGCGGGCGCCGCTGGGCGGCCTGCTGCACGAGGCGGCCATCGGGCTGTTCTCGGCGCGGGCCGGCTACGCGCCGGTCGAGCGGCTGCTGGCCGCGCCGGAGCGCACCGCCGAGCAGGCTTTGCGGGCCGCGCGGGTCGGTGACGCGGCGATGGAGCGCTTCTTCCGGCCGTTCCTGTCCGGCGTGCTGCTGGAGTCGGGCCTGGAGACCTCGAGCCGCTACCTGGACCTGGTGTGGCGCAGCTTCGTCCGTGGCCGGATCGGGCTGCCCGCGCGCGGTATGCAGGCCGTGGGCGAGCAGCTGGCCGACCGGCTGCCCGCCGCCGCCCGGCACTGGGGCACCGAGGTGACCGGGGTGGCCGGTGACGAGGTGCGCACCACCACCGGAAGCACCCGGGCCGACGCGGTCGTGGTCGCCACCGACCCGGGCACCGCGTCCCGGCTGCTGCCCCCGGTCGGCGCGTCGGCACCGCGGCAGGTCACCACGCACCTGCACGTCCTCGACACGTCACCCCGCGGCGTGCCGCTGGTGGTGCTGGGTGAGCCCGGTGGGCAGCTGGTCAACTCGGTCGTCGTCTCCGACGCCCAGCCCGCCTACAGCCCCGACGGCCGGGCCCTGGTGGCCAGCTCGACCCTTGCCCCGACCCGCGAGGCCGACGTGCGCGAGGAGGTGGCGAGGGCGCAGGGCGTGGCCGCCACCGACCTGGAGCACCTGACCAGCGTCACCGTCACCGGCGCGCAGCCCGCCGCCGTCCCGCCGCTGCAGCACCGCCGGCCGGTCGACCTCGGCGGCGGCCTGTTCGTCTGCGGCGACCACCGGGACACGCCCTCGATCCAGGGCGCCATGGCCAGCGGGGCCCGCACCGCCCGCGCGGTCCTGCGACGCCTCCGCCCGGGCGCCGGGCAGGCATAGGCTGGGGTGGTGAGCGAACTGCGGGTGGTGCGGGCCGGTCTCGTCGAGTACCAGGAGGCGTGGGACCGCCAGCGGGCGATCCACGCCGAGGTCGTCGCCGGCACCGGCCCCGACACGATGCTGCTGCTGGAGCACCCGCCGGTGTACACCGCCGGCAAGCGCACCGAGCCGCACGAGCGCCCGCAGGACGGCACCCCGGTCGTCGACGTCGACCGCGGCGGCAAGATCACCTGGCACGGGCCGGGGCAGCTGGTGGGCTACCCGATCGTCACGCTGCCCGACCCGGTCGACGTGGTCGCCCACGTCCGCCGCATGGAGACCGCGCTGATCGCCGTCTGCGCCCGGTTCGGCGTCGCCGCCGAGCAGGTCGAGGGCCGCAGCGGGGCCTGGGTGCGCGCCGGCTACCAGCCCGGCGTCGGCCCGCAGCCCGACCGCAAGATCGCCGCCATCGGGGTGCGGGTCTCCCGGGGCGTGACCATGCACGGCTTCGCGCTCAACTGCGACCCCGACCTGACCGCCGGGTTCGGCGGCATCATCCCGTGCGGCATCACCGACGCCGGGGTCACCTCGCTGTCGGCCGAGCTGGGCCGCGACGTCCCGGTCGCCGAGGTGGTCGACGCCGTGGAGGAGGAGATGCGGGCGGTGCTCACCGCCGTCCCCGCGTCGTGAGCGCGCTGCCCGACAGCCGGTACGTCAGCCTGACGACGTTCCGCAGGTCCGGCGTCGCCGTCCCCACCCCGGTGTGGGCCGCACCCGACGGGGGCGACCTCGTGGTCTGGACGCGCGCCGACTCGGGCAAGGTCAAGCGGCTGCGGCACACCAGCCGGGTGACCGTCGCGCCCTGCGACGTGCGCGGGAACCTGCAGGGCGAGGCCGTCGAGGCGCAGGCCCGGCTGCTGCCGCCCGGGGAGTGGCAGCCCGCCCTGGCGGCGCTGGCCCGCCGCTACGGCTGGCAGTGGCGGATCACCTACGGCGCCGGGCGCCTGGTCGGGATCCTGCGCCGCCGCGAGCGCCGGGCGCTCATCCGCATCTCCCCCGCCTGACCTCCTGCAATAACGTCCGTCCTCCTGCGCCAGATCTCGTGCAGGAGGACGGACATCGATCAACCCCCCTGATCAACGCTGCGGGGGCCGGGCCTCAGCCGGCGACGACGTTGACCAGGCGGCCGGGCACCGCGACCACCTTGCGCACCGTCTTGCCCGCCAGCAGCTCCGCGATCCGGGCGTCGGCCAGCGCGGCGGCCTCCAGCGCGGCGGCGTCGGCGTCGGCGGGCACGTCCAGCTGCGCCCGCACCTTGCCGTTGACCTGCACCGCGATCTGCACGGTGTCGTCGACCAGGTAGGCGGGGTCGGCCACCGGGAACGGGGCCCACGCCGAGGACCCCTGGTGGCCCAGCCGCGACCACAGCTCCTCGGCCAGGTGCGGGGCCAGCGGCGCGACCAGCAGGGTCAGCCACTCGGCGACCTGCCGCGGCACCGGCCCGGACTGGCCGTACACCTGGGTCAGGTGGTTGGTCAGCTCGGTGGTGCGGGCGATGGCGATGTTGAACCGCAGCGTGGTCATGCCGTCGCGGACGCCGTCGACGGCCCGGTGCAGCACCTTGAGCGTCTCGGAGGCGACCTCGACGTCGGCGGCCCGGACCTCCCCGGTCTCCTCGTCGACGACCACGCGCCAGATCCGCTGCAGCAGCCGCTGCGAGCCCACGACCGCCTTGGTCTCCCACGGGCGGGACTGCTCCAGCGGCCCGGTGGACATCTCGTAGACCCGGAAGGTGTCCGCGCCGTAGGCCCCGATCATCTCGTCGGGGGTCACCATGTTCTTCAGGCTCTTGCCGATCTTCCCGTACTCGCGGTTGACCGGCTGGCCCTCGAAGAAGAAGGCGCCGTCCTTCTCGACGACCTCGGCGGCGGGCACGTAGAAGCCGCGCGCGTCGGTGTAGGCGTAGGCCGAGATGTAGCCCTGGTTGACCAGCCGGCGGAACGGCTCCTCCGAGGACACGTGGCCCAGGTCGAACAGCACCTTGTGCCAGAAGCGCGCGTACAGCAGGTGCAGCACCGCGTGCTCGACGCCGCCGACGTACAGGTCGACGCCGCCGACGTCGCCCTCGGAGCGCGGCCCCATCCAGTAGGCCTCCAGCTCCGGGTCGACGAACTGCTCGTCGTTCGCCGGGTCCAGGTAGCGCAGGTAGTACCAGCACGACCCGGCCCAGTTGGGCATCGTGTTGGTCTCGCGGCGGTAGCGGCGCGGCCCGTCGCCCAGGTCCAGCGCGACCGTCGTCCACTCGGTGGCCCGCGACAGCGGCGGCTCCGGGGAGGACGTCGCGTCGTCGTCGGCGAAGGTCGTCGGGGAGTAGTCGTCGACGTCGGGCAGCAGCACGGGCAGCTGGTCGGCGGGGACGGCGACCGGCAGGTCGGCGTCCGGGCCGTCGACGGCGTACACGACCGGGAACGGCTCTCCCCAGTAGCGCTGCCGGCTGAACAGCCAGTCGCGCAGCTTGTAGGTGGTGGTGGACTCGCCGTGCCCGTGCGCGACCAGCCAGTCGGTGACCGCCGCGATGGCCTCGGCCTTGTCCAGGCCGTCCAGCTGCACGTGCTCGTTCGAGCTGTTGATCATCGGGCCGGCGCCGGTGTACGCCCCGCCCTCGAAACCCTCCGGCGGCTGCACGGTGCGCACCACGGGCAGGCCGAACACGTCGGCGAACTCGAAGTCGCGGGTGTCCTCGCCGGGCACGGCCATGATCGCGCCGGTGCCGTAGCCGGTCAGCACGTAGTCGGCGACGAAGACGGGCAGCTCGCGGCCGGTCAGCGGGTTGGTCGCGTACGAGCCTGTCCACACGCCGGTCTTCTCCCGGCCCTCGGCCTGCCGGTCCAGCTCGGAGCGGCGCGAGGCCTGCAGCTGGTAGGCCGCGACCGCCTCGGCCGGGGTGCCGGCGCCGCCGGTCCAGCGCGGGTCGGTGCCGTCGGGCCAGGCCGACGCGGTCAGCGAGGCGACCAGCGGGTGCTCGGGGGCCAGCACCAGGTAGGTGGCGCCGAACAGGGTGTCCGGGCGGGTGGTGAACACCTCGACGTCGCCGAACCGGACCCGGGCACCGCGCGAACGGCCGATCCAGTTGCGCTGCATCTGCTTCAGGGAGTCCGACCAGTCCAGCCGGTCCAGGTCGGCCAGCAGCCGCTCGGAGTAGGCGGTGATCCGCATCATCCACTGGGTCAGCGGGCGCCGGAAGACGGGGAAGTTGCCGCGCTCGGAGCGCCCGTCGGCGGTGACCTCCTCGTTGCTCAGCACCGTGCCCAGCCCGGGGCACCAGTTGACCGGGGCCTGGTTCAGGTAGGCCAGGCGGTGCGCGTCGACGACCCGGCGCCGCCCGACCTCGTCGAGATCGGCCCAGGAGGTCCCGTCGGGCAGGGTGCCGGGGGCGGGCTGCCGGGTCCCGGCGTCCAGCTCGGTGACCAGTTCCTCGATCGGGCGGGCCTTGCCGGCGACGTCGTCGAACCAGGCACCGAAGATCTGGGTGAAGATCCACTGGGTCCACTTGTAGTAGCCCGGGTCGATGGTGGCGAAGGTGCGGCGACGGTCGTGGTCGACGCCCAGCCGGCGCAGCTGCGCGGAGATGGCCGCGATGTTGGCCTCGGTGGTCACCCGGGGGTGCTGGCCGGTCTGCACGGCGTACTGCTCGGCGGGCAGGCCGAAGGCGTCGTAGCCCATCGGGTGCAGCACGTTGTGGCCGTCCATGCGCAGGAAGCGGCTGGTGACGTCGGTGCCCAGGTAGCCCAGCGGGTGCCCGACGTGCAGCCCCGCCCCCGAGGGGTAGGGGAACATGTCCATCAGGAAGGCCTTGGGCCGGTCGGCGACGCGGTCGAACCCCCCGCTCAGCGTCCCGGTGGGGTTGGGCGTGGCGAAGGTGCCCTCGGCCTCCCACCGGTCCTGCCAGGCCAGCTCGATCTGCTGGGCCAGCTCCGGGGTGTACCGGTGCGGGGGGACGGTCTCGCTCATCGTCTTCGGCTCCTGGGTGTCGCTGCCGGTGGTGGGCATGAAAAAACCCCTCACGCAGGAGGGGTCGCCGTGCTGACGTGCGGGGAGCGGGTCAGCACGGCCTCGGAAGGAGCAGGCCACCGGTCACACCGCGAGGTTACCCCGCACCCGGGCCGGATCCGTACCGGGAATGCAGCTCGGCGGCCAGCCGGGCCAGCTGCGCGCGGGCGGCGGGGTCGGTGAACTCCACGCGGTCGCCGAAGCCGGCGAGCTCCAGGGCGACCACCTCGGCCACCGGCCCCAGGACGACGGCGGGCACCCGGCCGTCCGCGCCCGGCTCGCCCACCTCGACCAGCCGGTGGGCCAGCAGCCACCGCAGCCGCGGCAGCGCGGCCGGCTCGACGAGCACCCGGGTGCGCTCGACGTGCCGCTGCTGCTCGAACTCCCCGCGCCGCGCGGCCCACGCCCGGCGCAGGTCGAAGCCCTCGGGACGGCGGGCCGGTGCCCCGGTCGGCGAGGCGGCGACCACCCGGTCCAGCCGGAAGGTGCGCTCCCCCGCCGGCGTGCCGGCGAGCAGGTACCAGCGGCCGTCCTTGTTCACCAGGCCCAGCGGGTCGACGGTGCGGGTGCTGGCCGTGCCGCGGCTGCGGTAGTCGAGCTCGACCTGCTCGCCGTCGACCACCGCGCGCAGCAGGACGGCGAGGGACGGCGGCTCGGGCTGCGGCTCGGCGCCCCAGGAGGCGGCGTCCACCAGGACGGCGTCGGCGGCCCGCTCGGCGTCGGCGCGCCACTGCGCGGGCAGTGCGGCCAGCAGCTTGCGCAGCCCCGCGCGGGCCGCCGGGGTGTCCCCGACCCCGGTGCCCAGGAACAGCGCGCGGGCCTCGCCCTCGGTGAGCCCGGTCAGGTCGGTGCGCGCCCCACCGACCAGCGACCAGCCGCCGCCCTTGCCCGCGGTGCTGTAGACCGGCACCCCGGCCAGCGCGAGCGCCTCCAGGTCCCGGCGGGCGGTGCGCGGGGAGATCTCCAGCTCGCCGGCCACCTGGCCGGCCGTCACCGTGCCGCGCCGCTGCAGGAGCAGCAGGACGGCGATCAACCGGTCGGCGCGCACGGACCGAATTCTGCCCGCAGAAGTGGCCAGGAGGTGGCCACTTCACCCCCGATGGTGGGTGCATGACCGACACCGACCCCCGCCCCGCCTTCACCGCCGCCGTGCGCGCCGCCCTGCCGGTGGCCCTGCACGTGCCCGCCGAGGACCTGCACCGGCCCACCCCGTGCGATGAGTTCGACGTGGCCACGCTGCGCGGCCACCTGCTGACCGTCCTCCTCCGGGTGGCCCACGTGGGCCGGGGTGGCGCCCCGCTCGACCTGCCGCACGTCACCACCGACGTCCCCGACGTGGACGCCGCGCTGACCGACGCCGCCGACGACGCCCTCGCCGTCTGGTCCGACCCCGAACTGCTCGACCGCACGCTGACCCACCCGGCCGGCCCGATGCCCGGCCGGGCCCTGCTGGCCACCTACACCGGCGAGGTCCTCACCCACGCCTGGGACCTCGGGGTCTCCCTCGGCCGCCCGGTGGAGGTGGCCGACGACGTGGTGGCCGCGGGTGCCGCGCCGTCGCTGCGCATCCTGCCCCCGGGACGCCGTCCCGCGGAGTACCCGTTCGGCGACGAGGTGCCCGCCCCCGAGGACGCCACGCCGCTCGAGGCGCTGGTGGCCTGGCTGGGCCGCGACCCCCGCTGGACGCCCTGACGCCGGTGCGGGCGGGCCCGTTCCGTGGGGGCGGGCCCGTCCGGCACGCTGTCCGGGTGAGCGACGCCGACCCCGACACGGTCGTCGACGCCCCGCCCTCGACGACCGTGCGGGTCGTCGAGCAGATGCTCGACCTGCCCTGGCCCGAGGGCGACGAGGAGCTGGCCTGGGAGCTCTCCGGCCTGGAGGGCGAGACCACCTGGCTGTTCCACGCCCTGCCGCTCGCGCACCGGGCCGGGAAGGCGGCCACGGCCCTCGCCCGGCGGCTGCGGCCGCTGCTCGACGAGCGGTGGGGCCCTCGCCTGCAGTTCCACGTCGACCGCCCGGCGGGGGGCCGGGAGAACGACCGGCACCGCACCGTGGCACGGCTGCTGCGCTCCATCGACACCACCACGGCCGACTGGTGGCGGCACGACGGGGACGCCGTCCTGCTGCTCGACTCCACCGCGTCGGCCCCGCACGACGACCGGCTCCTCGTGCTGGTGCTCCCCGCCCGGTGAATGGGCCCGCCCGGCGCCGAGGAGGAGGCGCTGCGCTCGCCCGTCGTGCAGGACGTGCTGTCCCGCGACCCGGCCCGCGTCGTCGGCGCGGCGTGGACCGTGCTGGGCACCCGCGACCCCGCCGTCCTGACCCCGGTGCTGACGGCGCTGCCGGCGATCGAGTCGGCGACCGCGGGCCTGCGCCTCGGCGGGGCGCCGGCCCCGGACGCCGGCCACCTCGCCTCGGCCCTGGAGCGGGCGCGCACCCTCGGCCGGGGCGAGTGCCTGTGCACCTGCTACCCCGGCGACAGCTGCTACGAGCCCGAGCCCGAGCGCGAGCAGGCGCGGGGGCACGTCCGCGTCGAGGGCACGGCGACCGACGAGCGCCAGCGGGTCGACGACGGCGTCTGCGTCTGCACCGCCTGCGGCCGGGGCTACCAGGTCGAGCACGGCGGGGGCCACCACCCGGGGTGGCGGTGGACCCCGCTCGGCTGACTCAGCGCAGCTGCGGAGCCACCTCGGCGGCGACCAGGTCGAGGTGGTCGAGGTCGGCGAGGTCGAGCACCTGCAGGTACACCCGGCCGGCGCCGGCCTCGGCGAACCGGCCCAGGGTGTCGACCGCCTGCGCCGGGGAACCGGCCACGCCGTTGGCCACCAGCTCGTCGACGTCCCGGCCGATGGACGCCGCGCGGCGGGCGAGCTCGGCGTCGGTGGCCCCGACGCACAGCACCAGCGCCGAGCTCATCGTCATGGTGGCCGGGTCGCGGCCGGCGTCGGCGCAGGCGGCGCGGACGCGGTCGAACAGCCCGGCGGCGTCCTCGGCGGGGACGAACGGGGTGTTGAACTCGGTCGCGTACCGGGCGGCCAGCGCGGGGGTGCGCTTGGCCCCCCGGCCGCCGACCAGCACCGGGATGCCGCCGTCCTGCACCGGCTTGGGCAGCGCCGGGGAGTCGGTCACGGCGTAGTGCTCACCGGCGTACGAGAAGGTCTCCCCCGCGGGGGTCGACCAGAGCCCGGTGATGACCGCCAGCTGCTCGGCGTAGCGGTCGAACCGCTCCCCCAGCGACGGGAACGGGATGCCGTAGGCGGTGTGCTCGGCCTCGAACCAGCCCGACCCCAGGCCCAGCTCCACCCGGCCGCCGCTCATCTGGTCGACCTGGGCCACCGAGATCGCCAGCGGGCCGGGGAGCCGGAAGGTGCCCGCGGTCATCAGCGTGCCCAGCCGGATCGTGCTGGTCTCCCGCGCCAGCCCGGCCAGCGTCAGCCAGGCGTCGGTGGGCCCGGGCAGGCCGTCCCCGCCCATCGCCAGGTAGTGGTCGGACCGGAAGAAGGCGTCGAAGCCGGTCTCCTCGGCCCGCCGGGCGACGGCCAGCAGGTCGTCGTAGGTGGCGCCCTGCTGGGGCTCGGTGAACACGCGCAGCTGCATGCGGCCCAGGCTGGCAGGCCCGGCGCCGAGCCGCAGGTCACAGGTGGCGGTCTCGGGGTGTGGCCCGGGACCGATGCGGGCAGGATGGCCCGAGACGATCAACCCGGAGGTGCGTAGGTGTTCCGCAAGAAGAGCCATGCCCAGGTCATCGGCGAAGAGCTGCAGGAGGGCCTCGCGCACATCGGCTCGGCGGTCAGCGAGGCCGGCCGGGCCACCGCCGAGCACCTCGGCCCGCGCTACGAGGCCGCGGCGAAGAGCGCGCAGAAGACCCTGGAGAAGGACGTCGCTCCCCGCGTGGAGGCCGCCGTCGCCGCCGTCGCCCCGAAGCTGGAGGCCGCCCGCGACGCGCTCGAGCCGCAGCTGAAGAACGCGCAGAAGTCGCTGGCCCCCCAGCTGAAGAACGCGCAGAAGGTCTACGAGAAGGACGTCGTCCCCCGCCTGGAGGCCGCCCGCGAGGCAGCCGCCGCGGGTGTGGCCACCGCCGTCGCCGCGGCCGGGCCCAAGCTCGCCGACGCCCGCGACGCCGCCGCCCCCCGGGTCGAGGCCGCGGTCAAGAACGCGCAGAAGACGCTGGAGAAGGACGTCGTCCCCCGCGTGCAGAGCACCGTCGTCCCGGCGCTGGCCCAGGCGCGCGAGTCCGTCGTGGCCACCCTGGAGTCCGCGCGCGGCGAGCTCGGCACCGCCGCGGCCGCCGTCGGCGGCACCGTGGCCACCGCCGCCGAGCAGGGCGGCAAGCGGACCCGTGCGGCGCGCAAGGAGGCCGCCAAGAGGGCCAAGGTCGCCACGAAGCAGGTCAAGGCCGGGCGCTCGGACGCCGTGGCCGCCGCCGAGGCCGCCCGCGACGTCGCGGCGGCCCGGGTCGCCGAGCTGCGCGCCGCCGCCGAGGCCAACCGCAAGGCGGTCGGCAAGAAGGCCGACAAGCTGTCCAAGAAGGCCGAGAAGCGCCGCAAGGAGCTGGCCAGGACCGCGGCCAAGGCGACCAAGGACGCGCGCAAGCAGACGCTGTCCACCACCCACGAGCTCGCGCAGCGGGTCGGCATCGAGAAGAAGCCGCGTCGCTGGCCCTGGCTGCTGGTCGCCCTCGGCGTCGGCGGGGTGGCCTTCGCCGTCGTCCGCCGGGCCACCGCGGCCGACGACCCGTGGACCCCCGCCCCCACCGGCGACGGCCCGGTGCCCACCTACCGGGAGGACCCCGTGCCCAGCAGCCCCAGCACCCCCGCCGACGAGTCGGTCGAGCCCACCGAGGGCGGCCAGGCCGTCTCCACCGCCGAGGACGCCCCCGGCGACGCCACCCCGGAGAGCACCGACCTCGGCTGGCGCGACGGCAAGCACCACGACGCCCAGTCGACCTCGCCCGACGCCGCGCCCCAGGTCAACCCGGTCCCGACCGAGGAGACGCTGAACAAGCCGCCGCTGGGCCGCGAAGGCTGACCAGCACCAGCACGACGACCCGAGGGGGCGTCCCGGCCGACCGCCGGGGCGCCCCCTCGGCGCGTACCGTGGGGATCATGAGCGCGACGATCGAGCCGGCCGGGCGCAAGCTGCTGCGCCTGGAGGTGCGGAACTCCCAGACCCCGATCGAGCGCAAGCCCGACTGGATCAAGACCCGGCTGCGCACGGGCCCGGAGTACACCGACCTCAAGTCGCTGGTGAAGCGCGAGGGCCTGCACACCGTGTGCGAGGAGGCCGGCTGCCCCAACATCTACGAGTGCTGGGAGGACCGCGAGGCCACCTTCCTCATCGGCGGTGACCAGTGCACCCGGCGCTGCGACTTCTGCCAGATCGACACCGGCAAGCCCGCGGAGTTCGACCGCGACGAGCCCCGCCGGGTCGCCGAGAGCGTCGCCACCATGCAGCTGAAGTACGCCACCGTCACCGGCGTCGCCCGCGACGACCTCGAGGACGGCGGCGCCTGGCTGTACGCCGAGACCGTCCGGCAGATCCACGCCCAGATCGAGGGCTGCGGCGTCGAGCTGCTCATCCCCGACTTCAACGCCGACCCCGACCAGCTCGCCGAGGTCTTCTCCTCCCGGCCCGAGGTGCTCGCGCACAACGTCGAGACCGTGCCGCGCATCTTCAAGCGGATCCGCCCCGGCTTCCGGTTCGAGCGGTCGCTGGCGGTCATCACCGCCGCGCGCGAGGCCGGTCTGGTCACCAAGTCCAACCTGATCCTGGGCATGGGCGAGGAGCCGCACGAGGTCACCGAGACCATGCAGGCCCTGCACGACGCCGGCTGCGACCTGCTCACCATCACCCAGTACCTGCGCCCCAGCCCCCGCCACCACCCCGTCGTGCGGTGGGTCAAGCCGCAGGAGTTCGTCGACTTCTCGGCCCAGGCCGAGGAGATCGGGTTCGCCGGGGTGCTCGGCGGTCCGCTGGTCCGCAGCTCCTACCGCGCCGGCCGCCTCTACCAGCAGGCCATCGCCGCCCGCGGGCTCGCGCCGACCAGCTGAGACCCCCCGGCCGACCCCGGGCCTATCCTGGGCGGCATGGCCCGCAGCAAGTCCACAGACGCCCCCGCCCCCGCGACCAAGCAGGGGAAGGGCTCGACGGCGGCCAAGGTGGGCAAGGACGGCAAGCCCAAGGTCGGCCGGCTGACGAAGGTCAAGACGACCCTCAAGCAGGTCGGGCAGGCCTACAAGCTCACCTACAGGAACGACCCCAAGCTGCCCTGGTACATGCTCATCGCCTTCGTGGCCGTCGCCGCGGTGGTGGAGCTGGTCGCCATCCTGTTCGGCGCGCCGCTGCTGTTCCTCCCCATCGCGATCCTGTTGGGTGCCCTCGCCGCGCTCGTCGTGTTCAGCCGCCGGGCGCAGGGGTCGGCCTACCGGCAGGTCGAGGGCCAGCCCGGCGCCGCCGCGTGGGTCCTCGAGGGCATGCGCGGTGACTGGCGGGTCTCCTCCGGCGTCGCCGGCACCCCGCAGCTGGACGCCGTCCACCGGGTGCTGGGCCGCCCCGGCATCATCCTGGTCGCCGAGGGCAACCCGCAGCGGGTGCGCGGTCTCATCGCGCAGGAGAAGCGGCGCATCGCCAAGGTCGTCGGCGACACCCCGATCTACGACATCACCGTCGGCGACGACGAGGGCCAGGTCCCGCTGAAGAAGCTCTCGTCGCACGTCATGAAGCTGCCGCGCAACCTCGACGGTGCCGAGGTCAACAGCCTGGGCAAGCGGATGAACGCCCTGGGCGGCGCCCGGATGCCGATCCCCGGCGGGCCCATGCCCGGCGGCCGGCAGATGACGGTCAGCCAGCGGCAGATGCGCCGCCGCTGACGGCGGGCACCACCGGGAGCACCGGGGCGGGCCGTCGGGGAGACTGTCCGCCGTGAGCAGCTCCCCCGCCGTCCGTCCGGTCTCCTTCGCGCGTGGCGCGCCGTCCACCGACATCGTCGACGTCGAGGGCCTGAAGCAGGCCGCCGTCGACGCCTTCACCGCCGACCCGGCCGGGATGACCGGCTACGGCACCGCGGTGGGCTACCCGCCGCTGCGGCAGTGGATCGCCGACAAGCACGGTGTCCCGGTCGACCACGTGCTGGTCACCAACGGCTCCATGCAGGCCGACGCGTTCCTGTTCGACGAGCTGGTCACCCCGGGCACGGCGGTGCTGGCCGAGCGGCCCACCTACGACCGCACCCTGCTGGGCCTGCGCCAGCGCGGCGCCGACGTCCGGCTGGTGACCCTCGAGGAGGACGGCATCGCCGTCGACGAGGTCGCGCAGCTGCTGGAGGGCGGCCTGCGCCCGGCGCTGGCGCACGTCATCCCCACCTTCCAGAACCCGGCCGGCTACACGCTCTCGCTGGCCAAGCGGGAGCGGCTGCTGGAGCTGGCCCGCGAGCACGGGTTCCTGGTCTTCGAGGACGACCCCTACGTCGACGTCCGGTTCAGCGGCGAGCCGCTGCCCCGCATGCTGGAGCTCGACGGCGGCGCGGCCAGCGAGCACGTGGTCTACGCCTGCTCGTTCTCCAAGACCATCTGCCCCGGCATCCGGGTGGGCTACCTGGTCGGCCCGCCGGCGCTGATCGCGAAGGTCCGGGTGCGGGCCACCAACACCTACATCGCCCCGAACATGGTGGCGCAGGGCATCGTGCACGCCTACCTCACCGGCGAGCGGTTCCCCGCGGCGCTGGAGCGGGTGAAGTCCGCGCTGGCCGAGCGGGTCGGCGCGCTGGACGCCGCGCTGCGCACCCACCTGCCCGAGGCCACCTTCCGCCGTCCCGAGGGCGGGTACTTCCTGTGGGTCTCGCTGCCGGCCGACGCCGGGCACGACGTCGCCCGCATCGTCACCGAGGCCGCCGACCGGGGCGTGGCCATCGTGGCCGGCACCGACTTCCTGCTCGAGGGCGGCGAGAACTCCTTCCGGCTGGCCTACTCCGCGGTGCAGGTCGACGACGTCGAGGACGGCGTCCGGCGGCTGGCCGAGGCGGTGCACGCCGCCCGGGCGTAGGGATCAGACGCGGCGGATGACCGCGGTCTGCGTGAGCCGGTCGTGCAGACCGCGGCCGTCGCCGTCGACGACCAGCGCCGGCACCAGCACCACCAGCAGCGCGGTGCGGACGACGGCCCGCCAGACCGCGACCCGCTCGCCCGGCCGGGGGTGCGCCAGCTGCAGGCCCAGCAGGGCGTGCCCGGGCGTGCGGCCGACGAGCACCAGCGACACCACGGTGATCAGCCCGAAGGCCAGCAGGCTCCAGTTCTGCGGCAGCCGCTGCAGGACCAGCCCGGCCACGACCGCGGCCACCAGGACGTCGACGACGAAGGCGACCGCACGGGTGCCGAAGGGTGCGATCGAGCCCGGGCCCTCGGCCGGCAGCCCCAGCGCCGCGCCCCGGGCGCGGCTCTGGGAGGGTGTGCTCTCGTCCCCGGCCATGCCGCCAGCCTAGGCGCGCGACACGCCGGGGCCGCTGTAACGGATCGGAAACACACGGGACACCGGCGGGCAACCGCCCGCTCGTAGGTTCCGGCTCGGCCGTCCGCCCACTCCCGGAGGATCGATGTTCAACTCTCCCGACGAGGTCACGAAGTACATCCAGGACAACGACGTCAAGTTCGTCGACGTCCGGTTCTGCGACCTCCCCGGCGTCATGCAGCACTTCACCATCCCGGCGGAGACCTTCGGCGAGGACACCTTCACCGACGGGCTCGGCTTCGACGGCTCCTCGATCCGCGGCTTCCAGGCCATCAACGAGTCGGACATGCTGCTGCTGCCCGACGCCAACAGCGCCTTCGTGGACCCGTTCCGCACCTACAAGACGCTGAACGTCAACTTCTTCATCCACGACCCGATCACCCGGGAGTCCTACTCCCGCGACCCGCGGAACGTGGCGAAGAAGGCCGAGGCCTACCTGGCCAGCTCCGGCATCGCCGACACCGCCTACTTCGGCCCCGAGGCCGAGTTCTACGTCTTCGACTCGGTGCGCCACAACACCGCGATCAACGAGGGCTACTACCACATCGACGCGGTCGAGGGCTCCTGGAACACCGGCTCGCTGAGCGGGGAGAACGGGCTGGGCCCGAACCTGGGCTACAAGACCCGGATGAAGGGCGGCTACTTCCCCGTCGAGCCGACCGACCACCAGAGCGACCTGCGCGCGGCCATGATGACCAACCTGGCCAACGCGGGCCTCGAGCTCGAGCGCGGCCACCACGAGGTGGGCACCGGCGGGCAGGCCGAGATCAACTACAAGTTCGACACCCTGCTGCGCTCGGCCGACAGCCTGATGCTGTTCAAGTACATCATCAAGAACACCGCCTGGGCGCACGGCAAGACCGCCACCTTCATGCCCAAGCCGCTGTTCGGCGACAACGGCTCGGGCATGCACTGCCACCAGTCGCTGTGGAAGGACGGTCAGCCGCTGTTCGCCGCCGAGACCGGCTACGCGGGCCTGTCGGACATGGCCCGCCACTACATCGGCGGCCTGCTCAAGCACGCCCCGTCGCTGCTGGCCTTCACCAACCCCACGGTGAACAGCTACCACCGCCTGGTGCCCGGCTTCGAGGCCCCGATCAACCTGGTCTACTCCGCACGCAACCGGTCGGCCTGCACCCGCATCCCGATCTCGGGCGACAACCCGAAGGCCAAGCGCATCGAGTTCCGGGTGCCCGACCCGTCGGCCAACCCCTACCTGGCGTTCTCGGCCATGCTGATGGCCGGCCTGGACGGCGTGAAGAACAAGATCGAGCCGCCGGCGCCGGTGGACAAGGACCTCTACGAGCTCCCGCCCGAGGAGGCCCTGGGCATCGAGAAGGTGCCCGCGTCGCTGGACGCCGTCCTCGACCGGCTCGAGGTCGACCACGACTACCTGCTCGACGGCGGCGTGTTCACCTCCGACCTGATCGAGACCTGGATCGAGTACAAGCGGGAGAACGAGATCACCCCGATCCGTCTGCGCCCGCACCCGCACGAGTTCGCGATGTACTACGACATCTGATCCACGTCGTCCCGACGGCCCCCGACCTCCCCGAGGTCGGGGGCCGTCGTCGTCCCGGGGCCGACCGAAACGGAACTGATCCTGCCGATAGATCGGGTACCGCTCGACGTCCGCAGGAGGACCCCGTGTTCCGCAGCTCCGCCCCGGTCTCCTCCACGGCTCCCGTGGTGCCGCACGACGTCGAGGCGATCGAGAAGGTCATCGAGGTCCTCGACGCGGGCATCTCGAGCGAGACCGACGGGCACGTCAAGATCGTCACCTCGCTGGTGGGCTCGCTGGAGCTGTCCTACGGCGCGGCCTGGATGGTCCACGGCGACGACGTGGTGCTGGTCAGCGAGGCCGGGCCGATGACCCGCGCCATGGCCGCCGCCCCCGGCACCGTCGGGCAGCGCGAGCGGGCCGACGTCGGCTACACCGGCCAGGCCATCCGCACCCGCCGCCCGGTCCTGGTCGACGCCGGCAGCGACCGCACCGTCTGCCTCCGCTGGGCCGCCGCGGCCCGGGCCGGTGCCCGGCACGGCGCGGTCATCCCGCTGGTCGAGGACGACCGGGTGGTCGCGCTGCACGAGTACTACAGCGCCGCCGAGCTGCCCTTCTTCGGCGGCCGCACCGAGAAGTGGCAGACGCTGAGCCGGCTGGCCACCCACGCCCGCCGCGCGGCGCTGGCCGCAGCCCAGCTGCAGGAGACCGTGGACGACCGCGGCGCGGTGACCGAGGTGGTCACCAGCGTCGCGGCCGCGACCGACCGGGCCAGCGCGCTGCACGTCGCGCTGGAGACGGTGCGCACCGCCTTCGGCTGGGCCTACGGCTCGTACTGGGCGATGGACCCGGTCGAGCGGGTGCTGCGGTTCGAGTTCGAGTCCGGCTCGGCCGGGCCGGAGTTCCGCGAGGTCACCCTGGCCGCCAGCTTCGCCGAGGGGGTGGGCCTGTCCGGGCGGGCGTGGCGGGCCCGCGACCTGGTCTTCGTGCCCAACCTCGCCGACATCACCGACTGCGTGCGGGCCCCCGCCGCCCAGCGCGCCGGCGTCCGGTCGGGCGTCTGCTTCCCGGTCCTGGTGGGCGGCGAGGTCATCGGGACGATGGACTTCTTCAGCACCGAGACCATCGCGCTGTCGGAGTCGCGCGCCTCGGCGCTGCGCAACGTGGCCCAGCTGGTCTCCCAGCGCCTGGAGGTGCTGCGCCGGGTCGAGGACGACGCCGCCAACGCCCGCGCGCTGTCGGAGACGATCTCGCGGCTGCGGGAGGCCGGGCACGACGCCGGCCGGGTCGCCGCCGCCGCGGTCGCGCAGGCCTCGTCGATGACCACCGAGGTCGACGCCCTGGCACAGGCCTCGGCCGCGGTCGGCGAGGTCATCGCGATCATCAGCCGGATCGCCGACCAGACCAACCTGCTGGCCCTCAACGCCACCATCGAGGCCGCCCGCGCCGGCGAGCTGGGCCGCGGGTTCGCCGTGGTGGCCAACGAGGTCAAGGAGCTGGCCCGGGAGACCGCCGGGGCGACCAAGCGGGTCGCCGACCAGATCACCGGCATGCAGGAGACCACCCGCACGGTCGCCGACGGCATCCTGGCCACCAGCACGGAGATCGGCCGGCTGGGTGCGGTCCAGGCGCGGATGGACGAGGTGCTCGAGGAGCAGGCCCGGATGGCGGCGGCGTTCGACACCTGGTGAGTCGGCACGGTGAGGGGTGGACGGCGCCCCGGGGACGCGTCCAGGTCGACGGCACGACTCGACCGACCTGCGTCCGAGGCTGGGCAGTGTCTGCCGATGAGTCGACAAGTCCCCAGACGGTAACTTCGTGTGCACACCCAACCACGAGGAGCTAGGAATGACCCGCACCGCCACGCGCAGCAGCCGTCCCGAGCTGCTGGCCCTCAGCGAGTGCGCGTGCGGTCCCGCCCGCTGCTCGATGACCGGCCCGTGCCTGGAGACCACCCTGGCCGACGAGCGGTTCGCCGTCCGTCCCGTCCGCCGGCGGCAGGCTCTCCGCCTGGCCTCCTGAGCCGCCCGGTCCCCTCGTCCGGGGAGGTTCCGGATCCCCCGCCCCCGGGCATGGGACCACGGTGCCTCTCCCCACCCCGCGCGGCCCGCTGTCCGAAGCGCTCTGCGCCGACCTGACCTCCGGGACGCTGCGCCCGGCCACCCTCGCGCTGGCCGACCAGGCCGCCGCCTCCCCGGTGCCGCTGGCCGACGACGACCTGCAGGTCGCCCTCTACACCTGCTACGAGCTGCACTACCGCGGCTTCGACGAGGTCGACGACCGCTGGGAGTGGGACCCGCAGCTGCTCGCGCTGCGCGCGGTCCTGGAGCGCGCGTTCGAGGCCGCCCTCCGCGACGCCGCCGCACCCTGGGTGCGGGCCTGCCCCGAGGGCACGGTCGACCGGCAGCTGGCCGCGATGGTCGCCGCCGACGACGGCCCGTCGCTGTCGGGCCACATGGCCAAGCAGGCCGACGAGGAGCAGTGGGCGGAGTTCCTCACCCTGCGCTCGGTCTACCACCTCAAGGAGGCCGACCCGCACACCTGGGCGATCCCGCGGATCGCCGGGCGGGCCAAGGCCGCGCTGGTGGAGATCCAGGCCGACGAGTACGGCGGCGGGTCGCCCGTGCGCATGCACTCGGCGCTGTTCGCCCGGCTGATGCGCACCTTCGACCTCGACGACACCCACGGCGCGCACGTGGACGCCGCGCCCGCCGAGGTGCTGGCCACGCTGAACGCGATGAGCTTCCTCGGCCTGCACCGGCGGCTGCGCGGGGCCGTCGTGGGCCACCTCGCACTGGTCGAGATGACCTCCACCGCGCCCAGCCGCCGGTACGCCTCCGGGCTGCGCCGGCTGGGCAAGGGCGACGACGCCACGCTGTTCTACGACGAGCACGTCGAGGCCGACGCCGTGCACGAGCAGGTCGCCTCGGTCGACATGTGCGGCTCGCTGGTGGCCGCCGAACCGGAGCTGCGGGACGACGTCCTGCTGGGTGCGGCGATCGCGCTGGAGCTGGAGTCCCGAGCCGGGGCCCGGGTGCTGCAGGAGTGGACGGCGGGCCGCTCGGCTCTCCGCCCCGTGGCTCAGTCCTCCCCGAGGTCGGACTCGAGCGCCGCCAGCCGCTGACTGGGCCGGTCCGACCGCGGCGCGCTGGGGGCGGAGAAACCGGTCCGCTTGTGGCTGCCGTCGCAGAAGGGCTTCAGCCCGGACTTGCCGCACCGGCACAGCGCGACGACGTCCCGGCCGGGGTCGAACTCCACGCCGTCGGCGTCCACGAGCCGGAAGTCACCGCGCACGACCAGCGGGCCGTCGCGGTAGGGGGTGATGGTGGCGGGCTCGCGGTCGTCGGGCACCGACATCCCCTGCCCGGCGCCGCGGGGCCTCAACCCCGCCGGCCGGTCCCCCGCGGTGCGGGCGCTCAGTCGTCGGCGCGGCCGTAGAAGACGCGCTCGACCACCGATCGGGCGTGCCGGGTGGCCCGGCGGTAGTCGTCGACGAACTCGCCGGGGTCGGCGTCGGCCGGGTAGCCGCTGGCCCGCGCCACCCCGGACAGCTCCAGGCCCGGCCGCGGCAGCTGGTCCCCGGGGCGGCCGCGCACCAGGAAGACGGCGTTGCGCGCGCGGCTGGCCCGCTCCCAGGCGTCCCGCAGCGCGGCGACGTCCTCGGCCGGCAGCAGGCCCGCGCCGCCGAGGGCGACCAGCGCGTCGACCGTCGTGGTGACCTGCAGGGCGGGGTGGTCGTGCGCGTGCTGGAGCTGCAGCAGCTGCACGGTCCACTCCACGTCGGCCAGCCCGCCGCGGCCGAGCTTGGTGTGCGTGGCCGGGTCGGCACCGCGCGGCAGCCGCTCGCTCTCCACCCGCGCCTTGATCCGGCGGATCTCGGCGACCTGGGCGTCGGTGAGCCCCTCGGCGGGCCAGCGCAGCGGGTCGACCAGGGCGCAGAACTCCCGGCCCAGCTCGGCGTCGCCGGCCACCGGCTCGGCGCGCAGCAGGGCCTGCACCTCCCACACCGACACCCACCGCTGGTAGTACTCCGCGAACGCCGACAGGCTGCGCGACAGCGACCCCTGCCGGCCCTCGGGGCGGAGGTTGGCGTCGACCTCGAACGCGGGGTCCGGCGCCGGCTCGGCCAGCAGCCGGCGGAGCGCGTGCGCGACCTGGTTGGCCGCCGCGGCCGCCCGCGACTCGTCGGCGCCCGCACGCACCCGGTGCACGAAGAGCACGTCGGCGTCCGAGCCGTAGCTCATCTCCCGGCCGCCGAGCCGGCCCATCCCGATGACCGCCAGGTCGACCGGCACCTGGTCGGCGGGCACCTTGGCCTCGGCGGCCCAGCTGCGCACCGCGGCGTCCAGGCCGGCCTCCAGGGTGGCGACGGCGACGTCGCGCAGCGCCACCCCGACCCCGACGACGTCGAGCTGGCCCAGCAGGTCGGCGCAGGCGATCCGCAGCAGCTCGGTGCGGCGCAGCCCGCGCAGCACCCGCACGCCCTCGGCCGCGTCGCCCGCACGGGCCACCGACTGCCGCCAGGCCGAGGTCAGCGCGGCCGCCGGGCGGGGCACCAGCTCCTCGTCGCGGGCCAGCAGCCGCAGCGCCTCGGGGGTGCGGGTGAGCAGCCCGGCGACGTACTGCGAGGACCCGAGCAGCAGCGCCAGCCGCTCGGCGACCTGGCCCTCGTCGCGCAGCAGCCGCAGGAACCACTGGTTGCCGCCGAGGGCCTCCGACACCTGCCGGTAGGCCAGCAGCCCGGCGTCGGGGTCGGCCGCCGAGGCCAGGGTCTGCAGCACCACCGGCAGCAGGTAGCGCTGCATGGACGCCGACCGCGACACCCCGCCGGTCAGCGCCGCCAGGTGCCGCAGCGCGCCGTCGGGGTCGGCGAAGCCCAGCGCCCGCAGCCAGGCCCCGGCCGCCTCGGGCCCCAGGGCCAGCTGCTCGCCGGGCACCCGGGCCACCGCCGACAGCAGGGGCCGGTAGAACAGCTTCTCGTGGATCCGCCGCACCTCGCGGGTGTGCAGCGCGAGCTCGGCCCGCAGCACGGCGACGGCGTCCCCGCGGTGGTCGGGCTTGTAGCCCAGCGAGCGGGCCAGCCAGCGCAGCTGCACCTCGTCGGTGGGCAGCAGGTGGGTGCGGCGCAGCCGGAGCAGCTGCAGACGGTGCTCCACGGTGCGCAGGAAGCGGTAGGACGCGGCCAGGGTCACGGCGTCCTCGCGACCGACGTACCCGCCGACCGACAGCGCCAGCAGCCCCGGCAGGGTGCCGCCGGTGCGCAGCGTGATGTCCACCCGGCCGTGCACCAGCTGCAGCAGCTGCACGCTGAACTCGACGTCGCGCAGCCCGCCGCGCCCGAGCTTGAGCTCCCGGCCGGCCTGGGCCGGCGGGATGAGCGACTCGACCCGGCGGCGCATCGCCTGCACCTCGGCGACGAAGCCGGGCCGGTCGCCGGCCTTCCAGACCAGCGGGAACAGCGCGTCGACGTACTCCCGGCACAGCGACGGGTCCCCCGCCACGCCGCGCATCTTCAGCAGCGCCTGGAACTCCCACGTGCTGGCCCACTGCTCGTAGTAGGCGACGTGCCCGGCCAGCGTCCGCACCAGCTGCCCGGCCTTGCCCTCCGGGCGCAGCGCGGCGTCGACCTCCCAGGCGGCCTCGCGGCAGACCCGCATCAGCGTGGCGCACACCTTGGCCGCGGTGGCGGTGGCCTCGGCGTCGTCGCTGCCGTCCAGCGGCTCGGCGACGAACACGACGTCGACGTCGCTGACGTAGTTGAGCTCCCGGCCGCCGCACTTGCCCAGCCCGATCACCGCGATCCGGCAGTGCGGGGCGCCCGGCGGCTGGTCGGCGACGGCCAGCGCCAGCCCGGCGACCAGCACCGCGCCGGCCAGGTCGGCGAGCTCGCCGGCCACCTCGTCGGCGCTGAGCCCGCCGCCCAGGTCGCGGCCGGCGACCGAGAGCACCGCGCGCAGGTAGGCCCGGCGCAGGTCGCGCACGCGGGAGAGGTCGGCGTCCGGTGCCGGGGTGCCCAGGCCCACGCCCCACGGCGGGTCGTCGGGGTCGGCGCCGACCGCGCGCAGCATCTGGCGCTCCAGCGACAGCGGCGTCGGGCGCACCGGGCCGTCGTCGGTGTCGAGCACGGTCCAGTCCTCGGGGTGGGCGACCAGGTGGTCGTCCAGGCCGGCGCTGGCCCCCAGGACGGCGAGCAGCTGCCCGCGGAGGTTGGCCGAGCCGCGCAGCCGGGCGAGCAGGTGCGCGGCCAGCTCGCCGCCGGGGTCCTCGCGGTCGAGGGCCTCCACGAGCCGGGCCAGGGTGAGGACGGCGAGGTCGGGGTCACCGGCGCGGGCCAGCGCGGACACCACCGGCGCGGCCTCGGGGTCGGCCGGCTCGTTGGTCGCCAGGTCCCACAGGCCCAGCTCCGGCGAGGCGAGCGTGCGGGCGACCCGCTCGCCGTCCTCGAAGCCGAGCCGGACCAGCCGGACGACGGCGCGGCGCGGGACCTCGACCGGGTCGGTCACGTGCGGGCGCGGGCGTGCACGACGTCGGCGAACCGGCCGGCGAACGGCGCCCAGACCTCGGCCAGGTCGGGGTGCGCGGCGGCGGCGCGGTCGCTGATCTCCTCGACGTCCAGGCCGCTGGCCGCGACGCCCACCGGGTCGTGCGCGGCCCAGGACGCGGCGATCTCCGGGGTGGTCTCGATGTGGAACTGCAGCCCGTAGACCGCCGTCCCCAGGCGGTAGGCCTGGACGTCGCACACCGGGTTGGCGGCCAGCAGCACGGCACCGTCGGGCAGCCGCTCGACCTCGTCGTGGTGCCAGGCGACCACGTCGGGCGAGAGCGGGACGCCGGCGAACACCGGGTCGGTCTCGGCGGCGTCGCGGCGGGCGACCAGGGTGGCGCCGACCTCGGGACCGGCCGGCCGCACCCGCGTGGACCCGCCGGCGGCCTGGGCCAGCAGCTGGGCGCCCAGGCAGATGGCCAGGGTCGGCACGTCGTCGGCGGCGGCCTGCGCCAGCAGGTCGCGCACCGGGGCGAGCTCGGTGGCCCCCTCGTCCAGGGAGGACTGGGGGCCGCCGAGCACCAGCAGGCCGTCGTGCCCGGACAGGTCGGCGGGCACCTCGTCGCCGGCGTCCAGGTGCCGCTCGTCGAGCTCGAGGCCGGCGTCGGCGAGCCACTCCCCCAGCCGGGCCGGCGGGTCGGTGTCGGACGGGACGACGACGAGCAGACGGGTCACGCCAGAAAGCCTAGATTCCGGTCGGACCGGCCCCCTCGCAGGGACCCGCGGTGTGCGGAGCGCGTCGTGGGGGGGGGCGAGGGGGTCCTTCTCTAGAGCCCGGGCAGGTAGCGCTGGAGCTCGAAGGGCGTGACGTTGCGGCGGTAGGAGTTGAACTCCTCCCACTTGTTGCGCAGGAAGAACTCGAACACGTGCTCGCCGAGGGTCTCGGCGACCAGGTCGCTGCCCTCCATGGCGGTCAGCGCCTCGCCCAGGCTCACCGGGAGGTCCTCGTAGCCGGCGGCGCGGCGCTCGGTGTCGGTGAGCGACCAGACGTCGTCCTCGGCCTCCGGCGGGAGCTCGTAGCCCTCCTCGATGCCCTTGAGACCGGCCGCGAGCAGCACGGCGAAGGTGAGGTAGGGGTTGCAGGCGCTGTCGGGCGAGCGCACCTCGACGCGGGCGGAGTTGGCCTTGGACGGCTTGTAGGAGGGCAGCCGCACCAGCGCCGAGCGGTTGGCCTTGCCCCAGGTCGCGGCGGTGGGCGCCTCGGTGCCGGCGAGCAGGCGGCGGTAGGAGTTCACCGTCTGGTTGGTGACGGCGGTGACCTCGCGGGCGTGCTTGAGCAGGCCGGCGATGAACTGCTTGCCCGTGGTCGACAGGCGCATCGGGTCGCCGGCGTCGTGGAAGGCGTTGCGGTCGCCCTCGAACAGCGACAGGTGGGTGTGCATCGCCGAGCCGGCCAGGTCGGTGAACGGCTTGGGCATGAAGGTGGCGTGCACGCCCTGGGCCAGCGCGACCTCCCGCACCACGTGCCGCAGGGTCATGATGTTGTCGGCCATCGACAGCGCGTCGGCGTAGCGCAGGTCGATCTCCTGCTGGCCGGGCGCGACCTCGTGGTGGCTGAACTCCACCGAGATGCCCATCGCCTCGAGCGCGAAGACGGCCTCGCGGCGGAAGTCGTGCGCCACGTTGTGCGTGGACAGGTCGAAGTAGCCGCCGGTGTCGGCCGGGGTGGGCGGGGTGCCGTCGTCGGGCAGGTCCTTGAGCAGGAAGAACTCGATCTCGGGGTGGGTGTAGAAGGTGAACCCCATGTCCGCGGCCTTGCCCAGGGCCCGGCGCAGCACGTGCCGCGGGTCGGCCCACGCGGGGCTGCCGTCGGGCAGCGTGATGTCGCAGAACATCCGCGCGGTCTCGCTCGCCCCGCCCTTGGCCGAGGGCATCACCTGGAAGGTGCCCGGGTCGGGCTTGGCGAGCATGTCGGACTCGTAGACCCGGGCGAAGCCCTCGATCGCCGAGCCGTCGAACCCGATGCCCTCGGCGAACGCCGCCTCGATCTCGGCGGGGGCCACGGCGACGGCCTTGAGGTAGCCCGACACGTCGGTGAACCACAGCCGGACGAACCGGATGTCGCGCTCTTCCAGGGTGCGCAGGACGAACTCCTGCTGGCGGTCCATGCTGGGCATCCTGTCTCCCGGTCGTGTCGGCTCGGTTACGACACCCGGGAGCCTGCCCCGTCGGGGTGGCCGGTCACACGCCGGGGTGCAGCGCCGACCCCGCGACCCACTCGTCCCAGCCCACGTTCCAGTCGCCGAACCCGTCGGACCCCGCGAGCCGCGGGCCGGCGTTGCTGACCTCGACGACGTCGCCGCGGCCGAAGTTCTCGTAGAACCAGCCCGCGTCCGCCGTCGAGACGTTGAGGCAGCCGTGCGAGACGTTGCGGTACCCCTGCTGGCCCACCGACCACGGCGCCGCGTGCACGAAGATGCCGGAGTTCGACAGCCGGGAGGCGTACTCCACGTCGGTCCGGTAGCCGCCCGGGGCGTCGATCGGCACGCCGTAGGTCGAGGAGTCCATCGTGTAGTGCCGGGACTGCTGCATCACCACGTACGTGCCGGACGGCGTGGGGCTCGAGGGCTTGCCCAGGGACGTCGGCATCGTCTGCACCAGCTGGTCGTCGACGTAGAGGCGCAGCACGTGCTCGGTGGCGTCGACGGCGCCGACCTTCTTCGGGCCGACGTCGAACTCCACGTGCTTGCTGGCCTGGCCGTGGACGCCGTCGCCGACGTCCACGCCGTAGAGGTCGGCGTCCACGACGACGTGGGTGTGCGCGGGCCAGTAGGCGGCGGGCCGGTAGTGCACGGTGCGGTCGGACAGCCAGGACCACGACCCGTCGACGTGCGGCGTGGTCACCACCGACAGCCGGCGCTCGACGGCGGCCCGGTCGGTGACGTCCTCGTCGAAGGTGATCGAGACCGGCTGGCCCACACCCACCACCGGGGTGTCCGCGTCCGGGAAGACCGTCGGCATGGTGAGCGTGCGGGGGGTGACGGTGCCGACCGTGCCCGAGGCGGTGCTGGTGCGGCCGGCGGCGTCGGTGGCGGTGGCCTGCACGGCGTAGGTGGTGCCGTAGCCCAGGTCGGCCGCGGCGGTCCAGGTGCCGGCGGCGGGGTCCAGCGCGCCGGGCAGCGGGGTGCCGTCCTCGGCGGTGACGGTGACCGCGGTGAGCGTCCCGTGCCCGGCGAGCACCCGCAGCGGCGTCACCGGGTCCACGCCGGTCGAGCCCAGCGGCGGGTCCGTGCTGATCACCGCGGCCGGCACCGGCGCGGCCGTGGTGGGTGCCGCGGTGGTGGCGGGTGCGGCGGCCTGCCCGCCGTCCACGCCTGACTGGCAGCCGGCGAGCACCACGAGCAGCAGGGCGAACGGGGCGCAGCGGTGGCGGACGGGCATGGCGACCTCGGCTCGGCAGGTGGTGGTGCCGGTATGCAACCAGTGCGCACTGCCCCGGGGGCGCCTCCGCCGCGTCCAGGGACGACGACGTCGCGCTCCGGGGTTGTCAGGTGTCACCCACGGGGGGCCGGTGCAGGATGGGCGCCGTGACCACGCCGTCGTCGTCCTCCGCCCCCAGCTCCGAGCCGGTCCTCTACGGCGGGGGCTCCCCCACCGCCCGGGTGCGCATCCACCACCTGCAGCAGGCCAAGGCCGACGGCGACAGGTGGGCGATGCTCACCGCCTACGACACCTACACCGCGCGGGTCTTCGAGGAGGCAGGCATCCCGGTGCTGCTGGTCGGGGACTCGGCGGGCAACGTGGTGCTCGGCCACTCCTCCACCGTGCCGGTCACCGTGGAGGACCTGCTGGTCTTCACCAAGGCGGTCACCCGCTCGACGTCGCGTGCGCTGGTCGTGGCCGACCTGCCGTTCGGGTCCTACGAGGCCTCGCCCGAGCAGGCCTTCGCCACCGCGGTGCGGATGATGAAGGAGGGCGGCGCGCAGGCGGTCAAGCTCGAGGGCGGCGCCCGGGTGGCCCCGCAGGTGCGGCTGCTGTCCGAGAACGGCATCCCGGTCATGGGGCACGTCGGGTTCACCCCGCAGTCCGAGCACGCGCTGGGCGGGTTCCGGGTGCAGGGCCGCGGCGACGCCGCCGACCAGGTGCTGGCCGACGCCCGCGCGGTCGCCGACGCGGGGGCCTTCGCCGTCGTGCTGGAGATGGTGCCGGCCGACGTCGCCGCCCGGGTGACCGCCGAGCTGGCCGTGCCCACCGTCGGCATCGGCGCCGGGGTGGGGTGCGACGCCCAGGTGCTGGTGTGGCCGGACATGGCCGGGCTCAACGGCGGGCGGGTGCCACGGTTCGTGAAGAAGTACGCCGACCTGCGCGGCGAGCTGCTGCGCGCGGCGCAGGAGTACGCCGCCGAGGTGCGCAGCGGCGCGTTCCCCGGGCCGGAGCACAGCTTCTGACCCTTGCGGGTGGTTCAGCTGAACAGGACCGTCCGCAATGCCGACACTCCCCGGGACAGGACCGACCCCGGAGGAGCAGGACCGTGAAGATCGACCGCACCGCAGTCATCGGCGTCGCCTCGGGCGTCGTCTTCCTGGCTGCCGTCGTGGGCGGCGTGGCCGCCAACGCGGCCCCCGGCGACCCGGGCACCGCGCCCGTCGCCGCGACCGCGGAGACCGCCGCCGCGGCCCCGACCGCCGAGACCGCGTCGACCGGCACGGCCGCCCCCACCGCAGCCGTCGGGACGGCGGCCCCCACCGCCGACACCGCACCGGTCGCCGGCACCGCTCCGACCGCCGCGCAGGGCAGCACCGCCGGCGTCGGCGTCACCGCCGGGGTCGGCACGACCGCGGGCGTGGGCAGCACCGCCGGCGTCGGTGTCGCCGCGCCCACCGCGGACGTCGGCGTGACCGCGGGCGTCGGGGTCACCGCCCCGACCGCCGGTGTCGGCGTCACCGCCGGCGTGGGCGTCGCCGCCCCGACGGCCGCGACCGGCGTCACCGCGTCGGTCGGCGTCGCGGCCCCGACCGCGTCGGTCGCCGACATCGCCCTGGTGGCCGGTGGGTCCTGCCCCACCGGCTACACCCTGCACCTGGTCCTGCCGGGCGTCTGCGTCAAGGTCCTCTGAGCGGGACGACGGCCTCCGTGCGGACGTCGTCCCCGGTCGTCAGACGCCGGTCACCCGGACGCCGGCGTGGGTCCTGTACCGGCGGTTCACCGAGACCAGGTTGATGGTCAGCGCCTCGACCTGGCGGGCGTTGCGCAGCCGGCCGGCGTAGACCCCGCGCAGGCCCGGCAGCTGCCCGGCGAGGGCCTGCACCAGGTCCATCGCGCCGCGGTCGTCGCCGACCACCATGACGTCGCCCTCCAGCGTCGGGTGCGACAGGTCCTCCAGCGACACCGCCGACAGGTGGTGGAACGCACCGACCACCAGGCTGTCGGGGAGCAGGGCCGCGGCCTGCTGGGTGACGCTGCCCTCGGGGACGTCGAGCACGTAGGCACCGAGCTCGTCCCAGCCCATCGGCACGACGCAGTCGACGACGACCTTGCCGGCCAGCACCGGCGCGAGCTCCGCCAGCAGCTCCGCGTGCCCGGCGTAGGGCACGGCCACGACCACCACGTCGGCCGCGCCGGCGACGTCCTGGTTGGACCCGCCGCGCACCGACACCTCGGCGCCACCGGACGCCGCGGTCGCCCGGGCCGCCACCTGGTCGGCGACCTCCTGCGCCCGGTCGGCGTCCCGCGAGCCCAGCAGCACCCGCTGCCCGGCCGCGGCCCACCGCACGCCCAGGCCCCGGCCCTGGGGGCCGGTGCCGCCCAGCACCCCGACCACCAGCTCGCCGACGGGCCGTCCCACCGCGCTGCTCTCCGTCACGTCGTCTCCCCCAGCTCGAAGCGGACCCCGGCGGTGATCATGCCCCGCTCAGCTGCTGCGCTCGCCCCGGTCCCAGGCGCGGTCCTCGGCGTCGGCCTTCTCGTTGCGCTCGGCGACCTTCTCCAGCGCGTGCTCGGCCTCCTCGCGGGTCGCGAACGGCCCGAGCCGGTGCCGCTCGGCGCACCCCTCGGGGCCCTCCACGGCGTTGTCCTTCAGGCACCAGAACCACGGTCCGTCGGCCATCTGCACCCTCTCCCCTCGGTTGCGGCGGCCCGCATGCGCGGTGCCCGGCCAGCGTGGCACCGGTCGCCGGGTCCCGCCCGGCGGCGACCGGTGCGGGGGCGGCGGTGCCGTGGGGCACACTGCCCGCGTGCCCGCCGCACCGACCACCACCGACAGCCGCCGGTGGCTGGTGCGCGGTCCCGGCCGGGCAGACGGGCGCACCGCGGCCCGGCTCATCGCCGCCCTGCTGCTCGTGGGTGCCGGGCTGGGCTCGCTCAACCTGCTCGTGGACGGCGTGCTGCGCCCGGGCGGTACCCGGTGGGTCTACGCCGGGACGATGGCGCTGCTGGTGGTGCTGGCCGTCGTCGTCCGGGTCCGCGACCGGCTGGGCCCCCGCTTCGTGGCCTCGCTGGTGCTGGTGGGCGACCTGGTCTACGTGGTCGTGGCGCTCTCGATCACCGACCCGATGCGGTACGCCCCGCCGCTGATGCTGCTGTTCTGCGCCTTCTCCGCCGCCTGGTTCCTCGACGGCTGGCTGCTCCGGGTGCACCTGGGCGTGGTCCCGCTGGCCTGCTGGGTGGCGCTGCAGGCCAGCTTCGACGACCCCGGTGCGCTCGCCGTCCAGGTGGTCGTGCAGTCGGTGATCCTCGACGTCACCACCCTCGGGGTGGTCTGGCTGCGCCGCCAGGTGCAGCGGCTGCTGGCCGACACCGAGCGGCTGTCCTCCACCGACCCGCTCACCGGCCTGGCCAACCGCCGGTCGCTGGTGGCGGGCGGCGACCGGCTGTGGCGGCAGGCCCAGCGCGACGGGGCGTCGGTGGCCGCCTTCGTCCTCGACCTCGACCGGTTCAAGGAGCTCAACGACGAGCACGGGCACGCCGCCGGCGACGCCGTGCTGCAGGCGGTCGCCACCGCGCTCACCGGCGCCGTCCGCCCGGCCGACGTGCTCGCCCGCACCGGCGGCGAGGAGATGGTCGTGCTGGGCCTGGTGCACGGCGCCGCCGACGCCCGGCAGCTGGGCGAGCGGCTGCGCGCCGCGGTGCAGCGGGCGGGTCACCGGCTGCACCCGGTCACCGCCTCGGTCGGGGTGGCCCTGGCCGGGCCGCACCCCGACGACGACCCGCAGGACGCCGTCCGCAAGCTCATCGACCGGGCCGACCTGGCGATGTACACGGCCAAGCAGGCCGGCCGCGACCGCGTGGAGCTGGCCGACCCCGTCGTCCCCCGGCCCCGGGTGGGCGGTAGCTGAGGGCTGCGCGTCTGGTCTGATCGGGCCATGACGGCGACCCTCCAGCAGGTGCCCCTCCCCCTCCGCGAGCAGGCCGAGGTCCGCGACCGCTGGCTGGCACACCGGCTCACCGCGCTGCTGCCGGGCTGGATGGACGACGCCGGGATCGACCTCTGGGTGCTGGTCGGGCGGGAGTACCACGAGGACCCGGTGCTCTCCACGATGCTGCCGGCCACCTGGTTGTCGGCCCGGCGACGCACCGTGCTGCTGCTGCACCGCACCGCCGGCGGCGTCGACGCCCTGGCCGTGGCGCGCTACCCGGTCGGGGTGTTCCGGTCGGCCTGGCGGCCCGAGGACGACGACCCCGCCGCCACCCAGGGGGACGCGCAGTGGGCCGCCGTGCGGCGCGCGGTCGACGACGCCGCCCCGCAGCGCATCGGCATCGACGTGTCGGCGACGTTCGCGCACGCCGACGGCCTGTCCCACACCGACCACGAGCAGCTGCTGGCCGCGCTCGGGCCCTGGGCGGAGCGGGTGGTGCCCGCGGAGGAGCTGGCGGTGCGCTGGCTGGAGACCCGGCTGCCCGAGGAGGTCGCCGCGCAGCACGCGATGAACGCGCTGGTGCACACCACGATCGACGAGGCGTTCTCCCGGGCCGTGGTCACCCCGGGGACGACGACGGCGCTGGACGTCGCGTGGTGGATCCGGCAGCGCTTCCACGACCTGGGCGTCGACCCGTGGTTCCAGCCGACCGTCGACGTGCAGCGCGCCGGGCTGCCGGGCGTGCACGAGGACCTGGTCGTCGAGCCCGGCGACCTGGTGCACTGCGACGTCGGCCTGCGCACGCTGGGGCTGACCACCGACACCCAGCGCAACGCCTACGTGCTGCGCCCGGGAGAGACCGCGCCCCCTGCCGGGCTGGTCGCCGCGCACGCGGTGGGCAACCGGATGCAGGACCTGGTCACCGGCGCGATGGTGCCCGGGCGGACGGGCGACGAGGTGCTCGCCGCGGCGCGGGCCGGCGCCGCGGCCGAGGGCATCGACGGCGACGTCTACTCCCACCCGGTGGGCCACCACGGCCACGGCGCGGGCCCGGCGATCGGCATGTGGGACGCGCAGGGCGGGGTGCCCGGCACCGGGCAGGCCGTCGTCCACACCGACACCACCTGGGCACTGGAGCTGTGCGTGCGGGTGCCGGTGGCCGAGTGGGGCGGCCAGGTCGTGCGGATGGCCCTGGAGCAGGGCATCGCGCTGACCGCCGCCGGGGTCGACTACCTCGACGACCGGCAGACCCGGCTCATTCTCCTCTAGCCTCCCGGGTCTCGCGGTCGTTGGCCTTCTCCAGGGCGTCGACCAGCTCGTCCTTGGTCATCGTCGACCGGCCCTCCACGTCGAGCTCCTGCGCCCGCTCGTACAGGTGCTCCTTGATGGCGTTCTCGTCCACACCGCCCGAGGTGCCCAGGTCGGTGTCCCGGTTGCCGTGGGCGGACTGCTCGTCGGAGGGCCCCTTGTGGTCCTTGGGCTCCCAGTGGTCCCCGACCTTCTCGTGGGTGTGCTTGACCGCGCCCCACGCCACCCGGTTCGCGGCCTGCTCGTCGCCGTCGTAGGTGTCCAGCGCGCTGTCGTGGGCCTGCGCGTAGGTGTCCTTGGCCTTGTCGTCGGAGCGCTGCAGGGTGCTGGGCAGCTCGTCCTCGATGACCTTCCCGCTCTTCGTCGTCTTCGGCATGCGGGCGCTCCTACCCGGCTGCGTCGTCGGAGAACGTCGCCCAGTGCGCCCGCTCGGCGTCGGTCATCGGCCGCGAGGCATCGTCCTCGACGTGCACGAGGACGGCGACGACGCTGATCGCCACCTCGCCGTCCTGGTGCAGGTCCTGCCGGACGGTGACCGAGCTGCCGCCCAGCCGGGTCACCCAGCTGTCGACGTCGACGGACTCGCCCGCCCGGTAGCGGAGCTGCCGGCGGTAGTCGACCTCGAGGCGGGCCAGGATGATCGGCGGGGCGTGCGTGCCGTCGGAGCCCATCACGAGACGGGCGTCCTCGAGCAGGCTGAGCGCGCGGGCGTGGTTGACGTGGCCGTACAGGTCGGCGTCGGACCAGCGCAGCTGGACGGCGTGCCGGTGGCGCACCGCCTCAGGCGGTCTCGGCCGACGTGCGGTGGCCGCCCTCGTCCGCGTCCGGGTGCAGGGTGCGCTCCTCGGACTCGGCGAGGATCGCCGCCGCCTGGCCGCGGGCGTCGTCGCTGCCGCCGGCGGACTCCTCCTCGGGCAGCAGCTCCGCCCTCGTGTCCACGTTGTGCTCGGTGACGTTGGCCCGCGCCTCGGGGCTGGGCGGCTGCGTGGAGGTCATGCGGCCGACCCTAGGTCCGGCAGGTCAGCCCAGCACGTCGCCGATCGACAGGATGGCCGGGCCGAGCACCACGATCAGCAGGGCGGGGAGGATGCAGAGCATCAGCGGGAAGGAGACCTTCACCGGCACCTTCATGGCCTTCTCCTCGGCCCGCTGCCGACGCTTGATGCGCATCTCGCCGGCCTGCACCTTGAGCACGTCGGACACGGCGATGCCGTAGCTGTCGGCCTGGTTGATCGCCGCGACGAAGCGGCGCAGGTCCTCCACCCCGGCGCGGGCGACCAGGCCGGCGTAGGCGTCCCGGCGCGACCGCCCGACGTTGATGTCGGCCATGGTGCGGCGGAACTCCTCGGCCAGGATCCCCTTGCCGTGGTTGGCCACCCAGTTCATCGAGGCCTCGAAGCCGAGACCGGCCTCCACGGAGATGGTCATCTGGTCCAGCACGTCGGGCAGCTCACGGGCCAGCTCGGTCTGGCGTTGGTCACCACGGCTGCGCAGGACCGCGTCGGGCAGCCAGTAGGAACCCAGGGCCGCGGCGGCCAGCACCACCACCCACAGGGCACCGGCCTCACCGGCGGCCGCGAGCAGCGTCACCAGACCCGTGCCGATGGCCAGCAGCGGCTTGGCCGACAGCACCCGGGTCATCGTCCAGCCGGCTGGTGAACCGGCACGCTGGAGCAGGGTGCGGACCCGCCGGGCCTCCCGCTCGGGGGTGACGGTGCGCAGGAACGCGGTGCGCCCGTTGCCGCGGGACTCCAGCGACCCGGCGATGGGTGCGCTGGTGCTCAGCCCCCGGGTCAGGTTGCGGTGCGCGATGGCCAGCTGTCGGCCCTGGGTGCCCAGCACGGCGTAGGCGCCGAGGGCCAGCGGCAGGACGACGGCGACCGAGGCGGCCGCGAGCAGCGGGGACATCAGAACCTGACCTTCACGATCGAGCGGAGCCAGAGGGCGCCCACGACCATCAGGCCGGCGGCGACACCGAGCATCACGAAGCCGGTGACGGTGGAGAACAGCGGCGCGAGGTAGGCGGGCGCGGTGACGGAGATGATCGCGCCGACCGCGAAGGGCATGACCAGCAGCACGATGGCCGACGTCCGACCCTCGGCCGACAGGGCGCGGGCCTGGCGGAAGAGCTGCGCGCGGTCGCGGAGGGTCTCGCCGACCCGGTCGAGCACCTCCGCGAGGTTGCCGCCGACCTCGCGGTGCACCTCGATGGCCTGCACGACCCAGCGGAAGTCGTCGCTGCCGGTGCGGTCGGCGACCTCGTCGAGGGCCTCGCCGAGGTCGCGGCCGACGCGTGCCTCGTTGACCACGCGCGCGAACTCCACCGACATCGGGGCCTGGGTGTCGCGGGACACGGCGTCGACGGCGCGCAGCAGGCTGTGCCCGGCACGCAGGCTGCTGGCCATCAGCTGGAGGGCGTCGTCGAGCTGCTCGGCGAAGGCCCGCCGACGGCGGTCGGTGCGCACCCGCAGGACCACGAAGATGCCCAGGGGCGCACCCACGAGGAGGAGCACGGCCAGCGCCACCCCGCCGAGGACGGCGCCCAGCAGGGCACCGGTCAGCGAGGCGACGGCACCGACGACCAGCAGGTCGGGTGCCTTGATCTGCAGCCCGGCCAGCTCCAGGGCGACGGGGAGCCGGTTGGCCGGGTCGACCCGGAGCAGCACCCGCTGCGCGAGCGCGACGGTCTCCCCCGCCGTGGTGGCCCGGCGGTCGGGGACGACGGCGCCACCCACGACCAACCGGTTGCGGGAGACGGACTGCTTCGGGTTGCCGAGGACGAGCACCGCGATCGCGAGGGCCAGAGCCACGGCGACGGCGCCGGCCCAGACGACGGCGGGCATCAGACCCGCCCGGCGGACATCGGCCGACGCCCCGGCGAGGCGGCCGGCGCGGCGAACACGCGGGCGGAGACCGAGACCCCCATGTCGGCGAAGCGCTCGACGAACCGCGGCCGCACGCCGGTGGGGACGGCCTTCCCCAGGAGGCGGCCGTTGAGGTCGGACCCGGCGGAGTGGTCGAAGAGGAACGCGTCCTGCATCGTCACCGTGTCGCCCTCCATGCCCTGGACCTCGGTGACGTGGGTGATCCGGCGGGTGCCGTCGCGCAGCCGGGAGATCTGCACGACCAGGTCGACGGCCGAGGTCACCTGCTCGCGCACGGCGCGCAGCGGCAGGTCCATGCCGGCCATGAGCACCAGGGTCTCCAGGCGGGCGATGGCGTCGCGCGGGGTGTTGGCGTGCACGGTGGACAGCGAGCCGTCGTGACCGGTGTTCATCGCCTGCAGCATGTCCAGGCTCTCCCCGCCGCGGACCTCGCCGACGACGATGCGGTCGGGCCGCATGCGCAGCGAGTTGCGGACCAGCTCACGGATCGAGATCTCGCCGCGGCCCTCGATGTTGCGGGGCCGGGACTCGAGCCGGACGACGTGCTCCTGCTGCAGCTGCAGCTCCACGGCGTCCTCGATGGTGATGATCCGCTCGTTCTCCGGGATGAAGGAGGACAGCACGTTGAGCAGCGTCGTCTTCCCGGTGCCGGTGCCGCCGGAGACGATGATGTTCAACCGGGCCTCCACGCAGGCGCGCAGCAGCTCGGCCATCTCCGGGCTCAGCGTGCCGTAGGAGATGAGGTCGCCGATCCCCAGCGGGGTGCGGGCGAACTTGCGGATCGTCAGCGACGACCCGCCGAACGCCAGCGGCGGGATGACCGCGTTGACGCGCGAACCGTCGGCCAGCCGGGCGTCGACCATCGGCGAGGACTCGTCGATGCGGCGCCCGACGCGGGACACGATGCGCTCGATGACCCGGCGCAGGTGCTCCTCCGACGAGAACGTGGACGCGGTGCGGACCAGCCGGCCGCTGCGCTCGACGTAGACCGAGTCCGGCCCGTTGACCATGATCTCGGTGACGTCGGGGTTGTCCAGGTGCGGCTGCAGCGGGCCGTAGCCGAGCACCTCGTCGGTGACCTCGGTGATCAGCCGGCGGCGGTCGGCGTCCGAGAGCGGCGTGGGGTCGTTGGCGACCACGCGCTGCAGCTCGGAGTTCACCAGGCGGTGCAGCTGCTCCTCGGGGATGTCCCCGCTGGAGAGCTTGCTGCCCAGCCGGTCGAACAGCGCCTGGGTGGCCCGTGCACGGAGCGCGGTGAGGCCGTCCCCGGTGTGACCGGGCGCCTCGGACTGCACGAACCGGGCGGCCAGGTCCTCGACCGGCTGCACCTGCGCCGCGCGGGCCGACAGCGTCGCGACCTCGGCGTCCGCCGGGGCCTGGCGGGCCAACCGCACCGGGTCCGGCCCGAGCGCGTCCTCGCCCCGCGCGGAGGCGATGCGGTCGACGAGCCTCATCGGGCACCGACCCGGAGCCGGCCGAGGACACCGCGCTTGGGCTCGGACTCGGGCAGGAAGCGGGACACCAGCGTCTGGAGGCCGCGGGCGACCTGGTCCTTGCTCTGGCCCGCCAGCAACGGCACACCGGTGTTGGTCGACAGCGGCACGGTGTTGCTGCGCGACAGCACGATGTCCAGCGGGGCGCCGAGGGTGGCCTCGATGTCGGCCAGGTTCAGGCCACCCGCGGCGTCGGAGCCGTTCAGCAGCAGGTGCCGGTTGCGCGGCACCAGGTGCAGCTCGGTGAGCACGTCCAGCTCCTTGCGCATGCCGCGCACGCCCGGGACGTCCATCGAGCTCATGAGCACCAGGTCGGTGGCCCGCTCCAGGGTCACCAGGGTGTGGTCGGACAGACCCGGGGCGGTGTCGACGACCACGTGCCGGAACTCCTGGGACAGGGTGTCGACCAGCCGGGCGACCTGCTCCGCGGTGACCGCGTCCCCCGCGGCCGGCGAGTCGCTGCCGGCCACGACGTAGAGGCCGCTCTCGTGCCGGGTCAGGAAGCTCTTGAGCACCAGCGGGTCGGTGGAGGCCGCCCCGTGCACGGTGTCGGGCAGCGTGTACTCGGGCGCGAGGCCGAGAGCGCTGGCCACGTCGCCGAACTGGACGTCGAGGTCCACCAGGACCGTCGAGCCGACCCCGGAGCGGGCCAGGCCGACGGCGAGGTTGGTGGAGACGGTGGTCTTGCCGACCCCGCCCTTGGCCGAGCCGACGACGATGACGCGGTGGCCGCGGTCGCCGGAGGTCTCGCGCAGTGCGTCCCGGCGGGCGGAGGCCCACTCGGCGCCGCGGGAGACCACGCCGTCGACGTGGTCCTGGTGGGCATCGGCGGTCAGCAGGTCGCGGACGCCGGCGTGCATGGCCCGCATCCAGAGGTCCGGGTCGGTGGAGTTCGTCGCCATCACGATGCAGGTCGGGGTGGCGAGGACGTCGGCGCGGGTGGCCAGGGCCAGTGCGCGCTCCTCCGGGACGTCGGGCCCGAGGACGGTGACACCGGGCGAACCGGCCTCGACGACGCGGGCGAACAGCCCGCCGTCGGCGTCCAGGGCCTCGACGCCGAGGGCGACGACGTCGCCGTCGCACGCGGTGGCGAAGCGCTGGACGAGCTCGGCGCCGACGCCGATGGTCAGGACGGTGCTCACTGGTCGTCTCCCGTGATCGCGACGGAGGTGGTGCTGGAGGTGGTGGAACCGGTGCCCTCGTCGGACTCGAGGGAGAGCCAGACCGCCTGGGCGGACAGGCCGAGGACGACGGTGGAGGCGTCCTCCTGGCTGACCGCCACGGTGACGGTCCAGGTGCCCGTGGCGGGGTCGGCCGGGGCGGTGACCCGGGTGACCAGGACGTCGTGCAGCACCCGGAAAGTGCTGTAGGAGGTCAGCCCGGTGGACCCGGCGTCCTGGGAGGTGAGGGTGATCCCGACCTTGTCACCGGGGACGAGGGTGCCGCCGCCGGCCCGCTGGGTGTCGAAGCTGCCACTGACCTCGACGAGCCCGTCGGGGGTGGGCAGGGACCCGTCGGCGCGCACGGCCGCCGGGTCGGCGAACCGCCCCGTCTGCAGCATCTCGCCGGGCAGCAGCGCCGCGGTGGTGGCCAGGCCGTCGAGGGCGGACAGGTCGGACACGGCACCCGGGGCGACGAGCCGCTGGGGCACCTGCTCGACCCGCACCGAGTCGGCCAGGTCCTCGACCGGGGTGCCGGTGGGCACCTGGGCCGTGACGACCAGCACCGGCGAGAGCTCCTCGCCCGCCTGTGCCCGGCTCTCGGCGGACCCGACGTAGGTCAGGACCACCCAGGCACCGGCGGCGGCCAGCAGGACTGCCGCGACGGCGGCGACGATTCGGCGGGACATGGGGTTCCTTCGGTGGTGGGTGGGGTCGGGCTGGTCAGCAGGTGGTGGCGCCGTCCTGGCACCGGGCCCCGGTCCAGGTGGACGGGTCGGTCAGGAAGACGGCGCGGGCCCCGAGGTCGGGGGCGGTGGTGGGCGGCGGGGTGGCATCGCCGACCTGCCGGGGCCGGTACACGAAGCGGCCGCTCAGGGAGGTCGCGTCCACCGCGGTCACCCGGAGGGAGGCCCATCCGTAGACCTGCGCGGACCGGCCGGACACCGAGCTCCACACCGGGACGTCGACCGTGCGGCCCACGAGTCCGGACAGGTAGGTGGAGGTGCACCCCGACGGGCGGGAGCTGGTCGGCTGGTACTGGGTGACCGACGACTCGACGGCGGCGGTCGTGCCGCACACCGATCCGGCGGAGGTCGTCGTCCACATCGAGCCGGCGGTGGTGGAGCCCCCGGTCGGGCCGGTGCAGGTACCGGACGGCTGGGCGGAGAGGTCGATGCGCACGGTGCTGCCGCTGTTCACCGGACCCGCCGCACGGAAGGTGCACCAGGACACGGCGAGGCCGACACCGGATGTCGACGAGGCGACCGGTGCCCACGCGGCGGTCGACTCGACCGACAGCGAGCCGGTGGGTGACCCCCACGCGCCGGCGAAGAAGTGGCGGATGAGCCAGGTGCCGGTCGCCCGGATCTGCCGCCCGTCGACGTAGATCCAGCCGGAGCCGGCCTTGAGGTCGGCCAGCTTGGCCGCCTCGTTGTTGGCGAAGAAGTAGGACTCGGCGGTGGGCTTGATGTCACCGCAGTTGCCGGCGGCGCAGTCGGTGGCGACGGCGAGGGCGGCGGCGTCGGCGCCGTTGACGACCTGCTGGCGGGCGGCCCAGACACCGGCGGTGTCGACGGCGAGGGCAGCGAGGCCGATGAAGACCGGGAGCAGCAGGGCCGTCGCGACGGCGATGCCGCCCCGCTCGCCGTCCCGGCCGCGCAGCCGGGCCCACCGGGGCCGGCTCACGCGCCGCACCGGATGACCGCCTTGCTGGTGATGTCCAGGGCCAGCCCGTCGTTGAACGGGCCGAACGGCTGGTAGCGGTACACGATCGTGACCCGCACGTTCGTGCCGGCCGGCTGGCCGCTGCAGGTGGTCGGCGTGATGCTGACCGACCCGCTGCCGAGCTGGACCGACTGGTTGGCGGCGGCGTCGACGGCGACCGAGCGGGCCTGGCCGACGTCGTTGGTGATGGCCAGGGTGCGGGCGGCCTCGCGGGCCGCGCCGGAGACCCCGGCCTGGATCTGGAAGGCCCGGGCCGTGGAGGCCATGCCGAACAGGAGCGCGATCAGCAGCGGGGCGACGAGGGCGAACTCGACGGCCGAGGCGCCGCGCTCGCCGGCCAGGCGGCGGGCGGTGCGGGTCAGGGCGTGCACCACGGGACTGCTCCTCTCGGGGATCGGACGGGGATCAGGTGGGGACGGTGGGCCGGGCCGGCCGGCGACGGCGTGCGCCGCCGGCCGGGACCGGAGAACACCGGCCGGGTCAGTTGACCCGGATGCCGCTGATGGCGGCCTGCAGCTTCGGCCCGAAGACGGCCAGGCCGGCAGCGATCGCGGCGACCAGCGCGCCGACGAGCAGGGCGTACTCGACGGCGCTGGCGCCGGTCTCGCGGGCCCTGAGGTCGGCCAGGTGGGCCTCGATGCGGTCGCCGGCGGTGACGGTCAGGGCGAAGAGGGTCTGGAACAGGTGGGTCATGTCGTGCTCCTCCGGGTGGCCGTCACCCGGGCGGACCACGGTGGTCCTGGGTGCGGCTGCAGGGTGCACATCGGGTTGCGGGCAACCGAGGTGGAGCAGAGTTCCCCGGGTCTCCCCCCGAGGGGTGAACCACCGCTGAGCTGGGGTTTCGTCCCGCGCCGGTGCCGGAACCGGTCGGCGTCAGCCCAGCGTCAGCAGACCGGCGACCAGGGTCCCGGCGAGCAGGGCGGGCCCGAACGGCAGCTGCGTGTCGGTGGTGACGCGGCGGGCGGCCAGCAGCAGGAGGGCGAGCACGGCCTGCACGACGAAGCCGAGGAACACCCCGAGGAACACCGCGGCCACCCCGAGCCACCCCAGGTGCAGGCCCAGCAGGGGCCCGAGCTTGACGTCGCCCAGACCCAGCCCGTTCGGCGTCACGAGCGCCATCAGGTAGAGGACGACGCCGAGGGCCACGGCGGAGAGCACCGCGCGCAGCAGGGCCGGCCAGTCCCCCGTGACCACCGCGGCCCCGGTCAGCAGCACCGCCGAGCCCGCCGTCGCGGGGAGCAGCGCCCGGTTCGGCAGGAGCTTGTGCTGCAGGTCCACCACGGTCAGCAGCACCGCCCACCCGGCCAGCCAGAGCCAGGCGGGCAGCAGCGGCGAGGGCCCGACCCGGACGGCGACGACCGCGAGCAGGGCGGCGGTGCCCAGCTCGACCCAGGGCGGCCGGACGGCGGTGCGGCGCACCAGCCGGTCACCGGGCAGCAGCTCCGCGGCGTCGGGCCGGCGGGCGACGAGCTGCTGGGCAGCGACGTTCAGGGCGTGGCCCAACGGCAGCCCGAGCAGGGCCCCGCCCAGGCCCAGCCACACGTGCGCGTCCACGGCGGCAGGGTGCCACGGGCCGGCTCCCTCACCAGGGATGTCGCGCCGCCGCCGTGGTGGTGTGCCGAGCGCCCGGGACCGGTTTCGTCACATGTGACGACGGATCGGTGGCGCGGCATGCTGTCGCGCACACGGGGGCCCCTGCCATGGTCGAGGCATGCCTCTCCTCTCCCCGGTCGACGGCGACCAGGCCGCCCGCGTCCGCCAGCTCCACCTCGTCGCCGCCGCCCGCGTCGCCGCCGCGCACGCCACCTCGGCCCAGCAGGTGACCGACATCGTCCGCGTGACCGTGGACGACGAGGTCGACACCCGCACCTTCGCCGCCATCGTCACCGACTGCTGCGCGGGCCTTCCCCGCCGCTGACCCGCCGGGCCAGGATGGGGGCGTGACGACCCCGGCACCCCAGGTCTGGCCCACCGTGCGCGCCACCGACGCGCCGGCGCTCATCCGCTTCCTCGTCGACGCCTTCGGCTTCCGGGAAGCGGCCGTCTTCACCGACGGCGACGTCGTGCTCCACGCACAGCTGTCCTGGCCCGCCGGCGGCGGCGTGATGCTGGGCTCGGCCCGCCCCTCCGACGGCGACCGCTGGCCACTGCGCCCGGGGACCTTCGGCGCCTACGTGGTCTGCGACGACCCCGATGCGCTCTGGGCCCGGGCCCTGGCCGCCGGGGCCACCGGCCTGGACGAGCCGGCGGAGTCCGGGCACGGCCGGGAGTGCCGGCTGCAGGACCCCGAGGGCAACCACTGGTCCTTCGGGACCTACCGCGGCGAGCCGCTGACCGCCGACTGACACCGGGCATCCACCGGCCCCGGCGCGTCGCTCACCACGGGACGACGGCGTCCTCGTGGTCGCGGAACTGCAGGCCCGGCTCGCCGCGGTGCGCCTCGATGGTGCGCACCAGCCCGGCGACGCTCTGCTCGACGGTCAGCGGCGCGCCGGAACCGCCGAGCTCGGTCTGCACCCAGCCGGGGTGCAGGCACAGCAGGGTGCGGTCCGACGGCGCCCTGACGGCGTAGCTGCGCATCAGCTGGTTCAGCGCGGACTTGCTGGCCCGGTAGACCTCGTGGCCGCCGCGGGTGTTCAGGCCGATGCTGCCCTGCCGCGAGGACATCACCGCGACGGTGCCGCCGGGTGCGACCAGGCCGTCGAGCAGTTCGACGGCCTGCAGCGGCGCCCAGGCGTTGGTCACCAGTACGCGGGCGAACTCCGCGGCGTCCACGTCGCCGACCGGTTCGTCGGCGCCGGTGACGCCGGCGTTCACCAGCAGCAGGTCCCAGGACCGGTCGGCCAGGCGCTCGCGCAGGGCCACGAGCTCGTCGGGGACGGTGATGTCGACCCGGTCGACGGTGACCCGGCCGTCGGCGTCGGCGAGGTCGTGCAGCGGGGTGCGCTGCTCGCCGCGGGCGGTCCCGGTCACCTGCCAGCCGTGGGCGGCCAGCTCGCGGACGAGCCCGAGGCCCAGGGTGCGCGAGGCGCCCAGGACCAGGGCGCGGGGCGCGTCGCTCACCGGGCCCGCTCGGCGCACACCGGGCAGGCGTCGTCGGCGGCCGGGTCGAAGGCGGCGCCGGCCACCGCGCGGACCCCGTGGTTGCACAGCGACGTGACCAGCTCGAGGTCCGCTGCCCCCTCGGGGACGGCGTGCACCGGTCCGGTCAGCTGCTCCCCGGTGAGGTCGCCGTCGGGGCCGGGGACGACGACGGGGGTGGTCTCCCGGCCGGTGCCGTAGGTCTGCATGGCCCCACGGTGCCCCAGGTGCGGGCGACGGACGAGTCGGCCTGTACGCCGGGTTCTGTCCCCGGGCGCCTCGCGGCGGTCCCGGTGGGCGGTCATCCATCTAGGCCTGCCGTTGCCGGCAGGCTCGAGCGGTCTACCCGGAGACTCGGGCGGGCAGCCCTCGAACGCCTCCGCGGGTCCCCGGCGAACCGGGGGCCCTTCCTGACCTTGCTCCGGGTGGGGTTTACCGAGCCGCACCGGTCACCCGGTGCGCTGGTGGTCTCTTGCACCACCGTTTCACCCTTACCAGTGCGAGCACTGGCGGTCTGTTCTCTGTGGCACTGTCCCGCGGGTCACCCCGGGTCGCTGTTGGCGACCACCCTGCCCTGTGGAGCCCGGACGTTCCTCGGCGACGGGGTCTCCCCCGCCGACGCGACCGCCCAGCCGACTCGTCCGTCGTGCCCGGCACCCTACCGCCCCGGCGCGGGACGCCGGGTCCGCACCGGGAGGATCACCGCATGCCCGCCACGTCCCGCACCCGCCGAGCCGCCGTCGAGATCTGCGTGGACGACGTCGAAGGCGCCCTCGCCGCCTCGGCCGTCGGCGCCGACCGGGTGGAGCTCTGCGCCGCCCTCGGCGAGGGCGGGGTGACCCCCAGCGCGGGCACCCTCGCCGCGCTGGCGCAGCGGGCGCCCGCGCTGGCCGTGACCGTGCTGGTCCGCCCGCGCGGCGGCGACTTCGTGCACTCCCCGGTGGAGCTGGAGGTGGTGTGCGCCGACGTCGCCGCGGCCCGCCGCATCGTCCCGGTCGCGGGGGTCGCCGTCGGTCCGCTGAACCCGCGGGGCCGGGTCGACCGGGCAGCCCTGGACGCCGTCGTGCGCGCTGCCGGGTCCGCCCCGGTCACCTTCCACCGGGCCTTCGACACCGTTGCCGACCAGCCGGCCGCGCTCGAGGACCTCGTCGAGGCCGGCGTCACCCGGGTGCTCACCTCCGGCGGCGCGGCCACCGCCCACGAGGGGACGGCGGCGCTGCGCGCACTGGTCGAGCAGGCGGCCGGCCGGATCGAGGTCATGGCCGGTGGCGGCGTCAGGGCCGAGAACGTCGCCGAGCTGGTCGGGGCCACCGGGGTGCCCGCCGTCCACCTGCGGGCGGCCCGCACCGTGCGCTCCCTCGGGCACCGCAGCCCGACGGCGGTCTCCTACGACGACGGCACGCGCACCCTCACCTCGACCGAGGAGGTCGCCGCCGTGGTCGCGGCGCTCACCGCGCCGACGGCTTGACCGTCACGACCGGTCGGGACGGCTTGACCGTCACGACCGGTCGGCGGCCACCCGGTCGAGCCACTCCACGAGCAACGACCGCTCCGCCGCGGTCAGGACGGCGAGGTCGCCGGCCCGGGCGCGGAGCAGCGTGGCGGCCGGCACCACGCCTGCGTCGCCGCGGCCCACCGGTGCCTCGACCAGGACGACGCCCAGCACGGCGTCCAGCATCGTGTCGACCAGGCCGAGGTCGCGGTCGTCGACCGGTACGGCCAGCAACGACATCACCAGTCCGGTGCCGGCGGCGTGCACGAGCTCGGCGGCGTGCCGCTCGGCCACCCGCAGCCGCCCGGCCCGGGCGACCCGGTGCACCCGCTCGGCGAGGACCGCCCGGCCGGCCCGGGCCGCCGCCGACCGCGGCGCGCGCACGGGGTCGCTGAGCAGCGCGAACACGGCGGGGTGCGCCAGGCCGAACCCCACCTGGCTGCGCCACCCGGCGCGCAGGTCCTCGACCGGGTCCAGGTCCCCGTCGTCGGCGTCGCGCACGGCGCGGGCCTTGGCGGCGACGTGCGCTGCCAGTTCGTGCTCGACGACCGCCTCCAGCAGGCCGTCCTTGTCGCCGAAGAGCCGGTAGATGGCGGGGGCCTGCACGCCGGCCGCGTCGGCCACCGCACGGGTGGTGACGGCCTCGGCACCGGCGGAGCCGAGCAGGTCCGCAGCGGCGGCGACGATCGCCTCGCGGGTGTCGGCGCGGGGTCGGGTACCGGCGGTCATGCCTCGACGATAGCGCCGGTCCGCGTCGGGTGTTAACGTCGATACCAATATCGAGGTATCGACGTTATGAGGAGACACCATGATCACCGTCACCGGCGCGACCGGCGCACTGAACGGCGCCACCGTCGACCACCTGCTCGAGCGGGTCCCCGCGGAGGACGTCGTCGTCGTGGTCCGTGACCCGGCCCGTGCGCAGCGGTTCGCCGACCGCGGCGTGGGCGTCCGGCAGGCCGGCTACGACGACCCGGCCGCGATGCGGGCCACCTTCGCCGGCGCCGACCAGCTGCTGCTGGTCTCCTCCAACGACCCCGGCGCCGACGCGGTGGCGCTGCACGCCGCGGCCGTCGACGCCGCGGTCGCCGCAGGCGTCGGCCGGGTGCTCTACACCAGCCACCAGGGTGCCGCCGAGGTCTCCCCGTTCGCCCCTGCCCGGGTGCACCACCGCACCGAGCAGCTGCTCGCCGCCTCCGGGCTGCCGTGGACGTCGCTGCGCAACGGCTTCTACGCGCACAGCCTGGACTGGCTCGCCGGGCCGTGGCGGGAGAGCGGCCAGGTCTGCGTGCCGGTCGACGGCCCGGTCTCCTGGACCGCCCGGGACGACGCCGCGGAGGCCGCCGCTGCGGTGCTGCTCTCCGACGGAGGGTTCGACGGCCCGGTCACCCTCACCGCACCCGAGGCACCGACCTTCGCCGACGTGGCCGCCCTGGCCGCCGAGGTGGGCGGCCGGCCCGTGGAGCTCGCGGTGGTGGGCCCCGACGCCTGGCTGGCCGGCCAGCTGGCCGCCGGTCGCCAGGAGTTCGTCGCCCGCTTCACCCTCGGCATGTACGAGGCGGCCGCGGCGGGCCTGTTCGCGGGCACCGACCCGCTGCTGGGCGAGCTGCTCGGCCGGGCGCCGCGGTCGGTGCGCGACCAGCTGGCCGGGACCTGAGGCGGGTCAGCCCCAGAACAGCCGGAACCCCACCCGTCGTCCGCCGTCCTCGGTGAGGGTGGCCTGGTCGATCTGGTGGCGGGCCTGCTCCTCGACCGGGGTGCCCGGGTCGAGGACCTCCAGGTAGCGGCGGTGCTCGGTCAGCGACGCCACCGCCGCCTCGACCCCGTCGGCCACGTCGACGACGTGCGGCGGCTCGCCGATCGTCTGCACCGCCACGTACTGCGTGCCCGACCAGGGCTCGCCCGGCAGGTCGGGGAAGATCCACTCGTTGCCGGCGTCGGCCACCGCGTCGAGCACCGAGCGGGACAGCGCCCGGTGGTCGGCGGAGTTCCACGCCGCCGGGGTGACCTCCGGCGTCGTCCAGGTGTCCCCGCCGTGCAGGGTGACCACCAGTTCCGGCCGGTGCCGCCGGATCGCCGCCGCCAGGTCCGCCCGCAGCGCCGGGCCCTCGACCAGGGTGCCGTCGCGGTGGTCGAGGAACTCGACCTCGGGGACCCCGACGACGGCTGCCGACCGGCGCTCCTCCTGCTCCCGCAGCGGACCGGCCTCGGCGGGCGGCACCCCGGCGATCCCGGCCTCGCCCCGGGTGGCCAGCAGGTAGTGCACCTCCTTGCCGGCCGCGGTCCAGACCGCGACCGCGGCGGCGACGCCGTACTCGATGTCGTCGGGGTGCGCGGCGACGACCAGCGCGCGGGACCAGTCGGTGGGGAACGGGGCCGGCATGCGGCCGAGTCTGGACCGGCGCTCAGCCCGCCGCGACGCGGAGCAGCTGCTCGGCCAGCGCCGCCGGGTCGCTGACCATCGGGTCGTGCCCGGTCGCCAGCTCGACGACCTCCCACCCCTGCTGGCCCCGGACCCGGGCCCGGGAGGGGTCGATGCTGGCCAGCGGCGGGTCGGTGCAGTCGAGGTAGGTGCGCCGGCGGGCGGCCCACCGGTCGCCGTCGAAGTCCAGCGGGTCGTCGTGGACCCCGCCGGGGTGCGCGGTCTGGCGACGGTCCACCCAGGCGGCGTCGGCGCCGCCGAGCCCGAACGCCGACGCCGGAGGTGGCGGCAGGGCACCGGTCGCGGCGATCAGCTCCCGGCGGGACGCCCGGACCTCCGGCGGGCTGAGGGAGGACCAGCACTCCCCCGGCACCGGGACGACGGCGTCGACGTAGACCAGCGGTCCGACCGCGTCGCCCAGCACGTCGGCGGCGCCGGTGACGGGGACGCCGCCGTAGCTGTGCCCGACCAGCACGGCGTCGTGGCACTCCTCGGCCCGGACGACGGCGACGACGTCCTCGACGTGGGTGCGCAGCCGCACCTGCGGGCCGAGCAGGTGGGCCTTCTCCCCGACGCCGGTCAGCGAGACGGTCACCGGCCGCGCCCCGCCGGCGGCGAGCAGGGGCAGCACGCGCCGCCAGCACCAGGCGCCGTGCCAGGCACCGTGGACCAGGACGACGTCGCGCACGGCCGCCATCCTGCCCCTCGACCGCTCAGCGGACCGGTTCGGCGTCGCCCTCCCGGAGGTGGTCGGGGGTGTGCGGCGCCTCGTGGCGGCCCCCGTCGTGCTCGCCGCCCGCCTCGTGCCGGCCGCCGCCGTCCTGCTCCTCGGCCGGGCCGTCGGTCTGCGGCACCGGGCCGCGGACCAGCAGCACGACCAGGATCGCACCCACCAGCCCGGCCGCCCCCGACACCAGCAGGACGTCCCGCAGCCCGTCGGCGTAGGCGGCGGACAGCAGCTGGGTGAGGCCGCCGCGCGCCTCAACGGGCGCCTGCGCGATGACGGCCTGGGCCTGGCCGCCGGACAGCGCGGCCTCGGTGGCGGCCGGGTCGGGCGCGCCGCCGTCGGTCAGCGCGCGGGTGGTGCCGGCCGCGAACACCGACCCCAGGACGGCGACGCCGACGGCGAACCCGAGCTGGCGGAAGGTGTTCACCGCACCGGAGGCCATCCCGCTGCGCTCCCGGGGCACCGAGGACAGCGCCGCGGAGGTGACCACCGGGTTGCAGATGCCGACCCCCAGGCCGAGCACCGCCAGGCCCGGCACGAGGATGCCCCAGCTCGCACCGCCGTCCACCCGGGCCATGAGCAGGCTCCCCGCGCCGACCAGGGCAAGCCCGACGCCGAGCACGACGCGGGGCGAGCGGTCCGTGAGCGTCTTCCCGACCACGGCCGCGGTCACGAAGCTGACCAGCGACAGCGGGATGAAGACCAGGCCCGCCTGCAGCGGGCTCAGACCGAGGATCGACTGCAGCCACAACGAGAGGTACAGGCTGCTGGCGAACGCGGCCAGGTTGAGCAGCAGCGAGCCCAGCATGATGCCGGTGAAGCGGCTGGTGCGGAACAGCCGCAGGTCCAGCATCGGCGCCCGGCGGCGCAGCTCGAGCAGCACCCAGCCGACCAGCACGACGACGCCGGCCGCGATCGGGCCCCACGAGCCGACCGCCGACCAGCCGTTCGCCGCTGCCTCGACCAGGCCGTAGACCACCGCGCCGGCGCCCAGGGTGAAGGTGGCGATGCCGGGGACGTCGGGGTGCGGGGCGCCGGACTGCTTGGACTCCTCGACCACCTTGAGGGTGAGCAGGACGGCGAACAGGCTGACGGGCAGGTTGACCAGGAAGATCCACCGCCACGAGACCCCGGTCAGCAGCCCGCCCAGGATCGGTCCGGCCGCGGCGGCCGCGCCCACGACCGCACCCCAGATGCCGAAGGCGGTGCCGCGGTCGCGGCCCCGGTAGACCGCGTTGAGCAGCGCGATGGTGGTGCTGAACATCGCCGCCGCCCCGATGCCCTGCACGGCGCGGGCCACGATCAGCAGCTCCGCGTTCGGCGCGAGCCCGCAGGCCAGCGAGCTCAGCGCGAACAGAGCCAGCCCGCCCAGGTAGAGCCGCCGTCGGCCGTACAGGTCGGCCAGCGACCCGGCGCCCAGCACCAGCGCCGCCAGCGCGAGGGCGTAGATGTCCACCACCCACTGGAGCTGGTCGAACGACGTCCCCAGCGAGGTGGCGATGTCGGGCAGCGCGACGTTCACGATCGTGACGTCGATGAGCAGCATGAACGTGCCGGCACAGACCGCGACGAGCGGCCACCACTTGCGCATGGCGCCTCCCATGCCCGACCGGTGCACTCGTCAACCACCGTGTCACCAGCGGAAGCGCTCCTGGGTCCGCGCACCGCGCCGCAAGCCCTTCCCCGGGGACGACCGGCGGGTCTAGCGTGCCGCCACCCGTGCGACCGGAGGTCCCCGATGCCGTCCACCACCCGCGCCCGCCACGCCTGGCCGCTGGTCGCCGTCGTCCTCGCGGGGCTGCTCGCCGTCCCCGGTCCCGCCGCGGCCGCCGACCGGCAGGTGCTGGCCGCCGACGCCTTCGGCCGCACGGTGACCGCCGGCCTGGGCACCGCCGACCAGGGCGGAGCCTGGTCCACCTCGGGCGCGACGACCGCGTTCGGGGTCGGCGGCGGCCGCGCCGCGCTCACCCCGTCCCCGGGCCAGACCCTGACCGCCGTCCTGCCCTCGGTCTCGTCGACCGACACGGAGGCCGCCGCGACCCTCGTGCTGCCGCGGCTGCCCGCCTCGGGCACCTCGGTCTACCCCGGGCTCGTCGGCCGCCGGGTGGGCGCCGCGGTCTACCAGGGCCGCACGGTCATCGGCTCGACGGGCTCGGTCATGGTCCAGGTCATGGTCGGGACCACCTCGCTGGCGCACAGCCGCCTGCCGTGGACCGTCTCGCCGGACGTGCCGCTGCGGCTGCGCGTGGAGGTGACCGGCACCGGCCCCACCACCCTGCGCGCCCGGGCCTGGCCCGCCGCGGCGGCGGAACCCACCACCTGGCAGGTGACGGCGACGGACTCCACCGCCGCCCTGCAGGGGCCCGGCACCGCCGGTCTCGTCGACTACCTCAGCAGTGCCGCACCCGGCCCGCTGACCGTCGGCGTCGACGACGTCACCGTGACGACGACGGCGACCGCACCGCCGCCGAACCAGCCACCGACCGCGGCGTTCACCGCCACCAGCAGCGGGCTGGCCGTCGCGCTGGACTCCGGTGGCTCCACCGACGCCGACGGCACCGTCGTGGCCAGCAGCTGGGACCTCGGCGACGGCAGCACGGCCACCGGGCCGACGGCCACCCGCACGTACGCCGCCGCAGGCACCTACCGGGTGCGCCTCACCGTGACCGACGACGACGGCGCCACCGCGTCGACCACCCGGGACGTCACGGTGTCCGCACCCCCGCCGCCGGCGCCGACCCCGCCGACGACGGCGGCCGACGCCTTCGGCCGTTCGGTCCCCGCCGGGTGGGGCACCGCCGACCAGGGCGGGGCCTGGACGGTGTCGAGCGGCACGGGGTCCACGGTGGACGGCGCGCGCGGCCAGCTGACCAGCACACCGGGCCGCACGGTCACCGCGACGCTGGGCGCGGTGTCGGGCACCGACACCGATGCGGTCCTGACCCTGTCCGTCGGCCGGCTGCCCTCGGCGGGGTCCTCCTACACCAGCCTGCTCGTCCGGCAGACCGGCGGCGCCGGCTACGCCGGCCGCGTGGTGGTCAGCTCCGCGGGCGCGGCCGCCGTGTACCTGAACAGCGGGACCACCGTGCTCACCTGGGCCCGGCTGCCGTGGACGGTGGCCGCCGGCGACCAGGTCCGGCTGCGGGTGCAGGCCACCGGCACCGGCCCGAGCACGGTGCGGATGCGGGCCTGGCCCGCGGCGTCCGCCGAGCCCGCCGGCTGGACGCTCACCGCCACCGACACCACGGCTGCGCTCCAGGGGCCGGGTTCCGTGGCGGTCAGCCACTACCTCAGCTCCGCGGCGAGCGGTGCGGTCACCTTGTCCGTCGACGACCTCGCGGTGTCCGGGACGACGACCGGCACGCCTCCCCCGGACCCCACCCCGGCACGACCCACCCAGGCCCAGTGGCTGGCCGACGTCGACCTGGCCATGACCGGCGGGCTCGACTACCTCGACACCCAGGTCGGGGTGGCGTCGAGGCCGGCGATCGTGCTGGACGTCGACAACACCTCGCTGCAGAGCTACTACCAGCCCTTCGCCGCCACCCCGGCCGTGCTGGCCTTCGCGCAGCGGGCGCGGGCCGACGGCTTCGCGGTGTTCGTCGTGACCGGCCGGGCGCCCGACACCGGCGGCACGGCGAACCAGCTGGCCCAGGCCGGCTACGTGGTCGACGGCATCTGCTTCCGCGACGCGACGGTCTCCGGTCAGCTGTCCAAGGAGAACTGCCGCGCCGCCCGCGCCGCGGAGGGCTTCACGGTCGTGGCCAACGTCGGCAACCGCGACCACGACCTGGCCGGGGCGAACTCGGGCCGCACCTTCAAGCTGCCCGACTACGGCTTCCTGGACTGAGCCCGTGCGCGTCCGGGAGGTGCAGCACAGCGGCGGACCGTAGTCTCCCGGCTCGTGCCCGTCGCCGACCTCCTCATCGCGGCCGGGGTCGCCCTCCTCGCCGGCGGCATCAACTCCATCGCCGGGGGCGGGTCGCTGATCCTGTTCCCCACCCTGGTGGCCCTCGGGCTGCCGACCGTCGCGGCCAACGTGACCAACTCGGTCGCGCAGTGGCCGGGCTACCTGGGCGCGGTGGTCGGCTTCCGCGACCACTACCGCGGCCAGCGCACCCGGCTGGTCGCGCTGTCGCTGGTCGCGGTCGTGGGCGGGACGGCGGGCAGCATCCTGCTGCTCACCACCCCCAGCTCGGCCTTCGACACCGTCGTCCCGGTGCTGGTGCTGCTGGCCAGCCTGCTCATCGGCCTGCAGCCGCTGCTGACCAAGCGGCTGCAGGCCAACGAGACCGACGGCGAACGCCGCGACCCGCTGTGGCTCTACCTCGTCGTCCTGCTCGCCTGCGTCTACGGCGGCTACTTCGGCGGGGCGCTGGGGGTCATCCTCACCGCGGTGCTCGCCCTGGGCCTGGGCCGGCTCAAGCTGGCGAACGCGATCAAGAGCCTGCTCGCCCTGGTCACCGCCAGCACCACGGTCGTGGTGTTCGGCGTCTTCGGGCCGGTCGACTGGCTGCTGGTCGCGGTCTGCGCCCCGGCGGCCCTGGCCGGCGGGTACCTCGGCGCGAAGGTGGCGAACCGGGTGCCGAGCACGCCGCTGCGCGTGTTCATCGTGGTCTTCGGCGTCGCGGTCGCCGGCTACCTCCTCGTCCGCTCGTGACCGTCGACGTCGTCGCCCTGGTCGTCGCCGGGGCGCTGCTGCTGGGCGCGCTGGCGGCCGCCGTGGTCGACGCGCCGAGGCTGCCGGCCGCCGCGGTCGCCGTCCCGGGTGCGCTGCTCGTCGCCGTGCTCGGCTTCGTCGGCTGGTCGGAGGCCTGGGACACCGTCCGGGAGGTCGCGCCGACCGTCGGGTTCCTCGTGGTGATCCTGCTGCTGAGCGACCTGGCCGACCGCGAGGGCCTGTTCGCCTGGTCCGCGGCGGTCACCGCCCGCCGCGCCGGCCGGTCGCCCCAGGGGTTGCTGGTCCGGGTCGTCGCGCTGTCCGCCGTCGTCACCGCGGTGCTGTCGCTGGACGCCACCGTCGTCCTCCTGACCCCCGTCGTGCTGGCCACCGCCGCGCGGATGCGGGTGCCTGCCCGGCCGCACGCCTACGCCGCCGGGCACCTGTCGAACTCGGCGTCGCTGCTCATGCCGGTGTCGAACCTGACCAACCTGCTGGCCTTCGCCGCCACCGGACTGACCTTCCTGCACTTCACCGCGCTGATGGCCGGGCCGTGGGTGGTCGCGGTGCTGGTGGAGTACCTGGTGCTGCGCCGGCTGTTCCGCGCCGACCTGCGGGTCGAGGTCGGCGAGCCGGTGCGCGACGTCCCCCCGGCGCCCGTGCTGGCGCTGGTCGTCGTCGGGCTCACCGTGGTCGGGTTCGGCGTCGCCTCGCTGACCGACGTCGCACCCGTCTGGCCGGCGCTGGTCGGCGTGCTCGTGCTGGCCGGCAAGCAGCTGGCCCGGCGCACCACCCGGCCCCTCGAGCTGCTGCGCGCGGCCAACCTGCCCTTCGCGCTGTTCGTCTTCGGCCTGTCGGTCGTCGTGCTGGCGCTGCAGGTCAACGGCCTGGAGCGGCTGCTCACCGCCGTCCTGCCCTCGGGCGACAGCCTGTGGGCGCTGCTGGGCGTGGCCGCCGTCTCCGCCGTGCTGGCCAACGTGCTCAACAACCTGCCCGCCACCCTCGCGTTGCTGCCCGCGGCCGCGGTGGGCGGCACGCCGACGCTGCTGGCCGTGCTCATCGGGGTCAACGTCGGGCCCAACCTCACCTACGTGGGGTCGCTGGCCAACCTGCTGTGGCGGCGCGTGTTCGCCGCCACCGGTGAGCCCTCGCCCAGCGCGGCCCGGTTCAGCCTGGTCGGCCTGGCGACCGTGCCGCTGACCCTGGTGCTGGCCACGGTCGCGCTCTGGGCCGCGCTGCAGGTCTGAGCGGCGGTCAGCCCGCCGAGACCACCCGGTAGGCCGACACCCGCACCGCGACGGGGGTCGCAGCCGCGCTGCTGGACAGGTAGGCGCCGAGCCCCACCGATCCGGGCTGCTGCAACGTCGGGGAGGTGTCCGTCCGGGTGACGGCCCAGCCGGCCGGCTCGGTCGTCCCGGTCCAGGCCCGGCCCGACAACGTCGTCGTGCCCTGGCCGGAGACCTGCAGCCGCAGGTTGACCGGGGTGCCGACGGTCGGCCGGACGCCGGCGACCGTCACCTCGGCGCCGACCACCCGCTCGGACGCCGACCCGGTGAGGGCGGTGACCGCGAGCCGGAGCGTGCCGTCGGGCAGGAACCGGGCACGCAGCCGGTACTCCTGGTCGGTGCCGGTGCGACGGGCGACCAGGTAGGTGCTCACCCCGCCCCCGGTCGGCGCCGCGGTCAGGGAGAGCGTCGCCGTGACGTCGACCGACGACCGGGAGACCCCGCCCAGGTGCGCCCGGGCGGCGGAACCAGGCGTGAGCGCGATGGACGCCGCTCCCGGTGACACCGACGTCCGTCCGGCACCGGCCGTCGACGTCCAGGCGCCGCCGGTGTCCGCCGTGCCCAGGCCGTTGCTGGCGGTGCGGCGGAAGCTGTCCGCCGCGACCGTCGCCACCACCGGGTCCGGGGCCGCGGCACCCACCCGGTAGCCCACCAGCGGGCGACCGTTGACCTGCTGGAACAAGGTGCCGGCGGCCACCGCGAGCTGTTGCGGGAAGCCCTGCCGGTCCGTCGGGAGCGCCAGGGTGGTCAACGGTGCGCTGCCCGTCGCGGCCGTGGCGAACGCGACCAGCCGGGCACTGACCGCGCCCGAGGGCAGCACGTACTCGTTCACCGCCCAGACCGCGTCACCTCCCCGCACCAGGCCGGCGACGTAGTGCCCGACGGTCGCCGACCACTGCCGCGCACCGGTCGCCGTGGCCAGCCGGGTGACCGTGCCCGCCGACCCGTCGTTGGTGGTGACGAACAGCGTGCTCCCGTCGGCCCCGGCGACCTCCGGGCGGTACTGCAGGTTCACCGGGAAGGCCGCCGTCCACTGCGCGGGGCAGGTCGCTCGTCCGCAACCGGCCGTGGACGAGGCGGTCACCTCGCCGGGTGCGGTGGTGATGACCCGACCACCGGCCACGACCGGCCACCGGCCACCGGGACCGGTCCACAGCTGCTGACCGGTCACCGCGTCGAGCGCGACCAGCCCGTCGCTGCTGCCCAGGAAGACGCGGCCGTCACCGACGGCGAGGCCTGCGGAGTCGGTCGGGACCCCGTCCGGGCGGATGGAGATGGTCCGGCTCCACAGGAGCGCACCGTCGGTGAGCCGGTAGGCGATGACCCGCTGGTCGCTGCCGCTCACGAACACCCGCTGCCCGTCGGTGTAGGCCTGCCCGGCCCCCCGGTTGCCCGCCCAGGCGAACTGCGCGCCCGGCGAGGGCAGGGCCCGGGTCCACACCACGACCCGCCGGGTCAGGTCGACGACGAGGACGCCACCGGGCCGACGGGTGCTGGAGAACGGGATGACCGCCGAGGACCCGGCGACGGTCACGCCCCGGTCGTAGGACGCCTCTCCCGGCAGCTCGACCTGCCACAGCGTCGCGCCGCTCGTCGGTGAGGTGCCGACGAGCGAACTGGGGGCGGAGGCGTCCACCCCCGGGACGACCCGCAGCGCCACCCCGTCCACGACCGCGGGCGCGGCCGGTGAGGCGGAGCGGGTCGGAGCTGTCCAGGCCTGCGCCACCCGCGACGCGGTCGCGGCGACGACGGCGGTCTCCCCCGCGTTCGTGCCGGTGTTGCCGGCGTCGCCGAGTGCCGCTGCCCACCCGTCCGGGCCTGCCGCCGACGCCGACGGGGCCAGGAAGCCGGCCGACAGGGCGGCCGACACGACGACGGCGACCACGGCCCGCCGGAGAACGGCCAGGTCCTTGCAGCGCTGCGCCAGTCCCACGGGGGCTCCTCGCTCGCGAGGGCATCGGGGCAGCCCTGTGCGGCGGAGGTTCACACAGCTCGCCGGCGTCCGGCGGCGCACGCCCACCGGTCAGCCGATGATCACCCGACCGGGCGACGCCGTCACCAGCGCTCCGTCACTCCCCGCCGCGGCCGGGCTCACCGATCGCGATCATGGCCTCGACGGCCCTGCGGGCGCGGGCGGCGACGTCGTCGGGGACCTCGATCGCGCCCTGGCCGGTCTGCAGCGTCCGCAGCAGCTTCTCCGGAGTGATCATCTTCATGTAGCGGCAGGCGGCCCGGTCGTTCATCGGGATGAACTGCGTGCCGGAGTTCAGCGCCCGCAGCTGGTGCAGGATGCCGACCTCGGTGGCCACCAGCACCTGGCCCGCCCGGGTCGCCGCAGCGGCCTCGGCCATGCCGCCGGTGGAGAGCACCCGGGTGCGCTCGGCCGGCAGGTCGCCGTTGCTCACCAGGTCCAGCACCGAGGTGGTGCAGCCGCACTCGGGGTGCACCAGGATCTCGGCGTCGGGGTGCGCGGCGATCTGCGAGCGGACGTCGGACGGCGAGATGCCCGCGTGCACGTGGCACTCCCCCGCCCAGATCCGGATGTTCTCCCGGCCGGTGACCCGCTTGACGTGCGCGCCGAGGAACTGGTCGGGGCAGAACAGGATCTCGCGGTCCTCGGGGATGGACCGGACGACGTCGGCGGCGTTGGAGGAGGTGCAGCAGACGTCGGTCTCGGCCTTCACCGCCGCGGTGGTGTTGACGTAGCTGACCACCACGGCGCCGGGGTGCTCGGCCTTCCACTCCCGCAGCTGCTCCGCGGTGATCGAGTCGGCCAGCGAGCAGCCGGCGTCGTGGTCGGGCAGCAGCACGGTCTTCTCCGGCGACAGGATCTTCGCCGTCTCGGCCATGAAGTGGACGCCGCAGAACACGATCTCGCGGGCGTCGGTCTGCGCGGCCACCCGGGACAGGTAGAGGGAGTCGCCGGTGTGGTGGGCGACGTCCTGGATCTCGGGCACCTGGTAGTTGTGCGCCAGGACGACGGCGCCGCGCTCGTCGGCCAGTCGTCGGACCTCGGCGGCCCACTCCTCGTACTGGGCCGGGGTGAGGGTGCGCTCGTCGCCGGTCACGGTCGGGGCTGCAGCAGTCACGGTGACCATGATCCCCCGCGATCGTGACCTGGTGGTGACCAGCCTGCCCTTACCATCCACGCGTCCCCGTCTGGTCAAACCCTCAAGGACCCGCTGTGCGCCGTCGTCCCCTCGCCCTCGCCGTGCTCGCCACCGCCGCCCTCGCGGTGTCCGCGTGCGCCCCGCAGGAGTCCTCGACCGGCTCGGCCGCGTCCGGCTCCTCCGGCGGCGGGTCCTGCACGCCGGAGGACCTGCCCACCGTCGCCTCCGACACGCTGACCATCGCCACCGACACCCCGGCCTACGAGCCCTGGTTCGTCGACGACGACCCCACCAACGGCGAGGGCTACGAGTCCGCGGTGGCCTACGCCGTGGCCGAGCAGCTCGGCTACGACCGCGACCAGGTCGAGTGGACGTCGGTGCAGTTCAACGCCGCCATCACCCCGGGCGACAAGGACTTCGACCTCGACATCAACCAGTTCACCATCACCGACGAGCGCCGCCAGGCCGTCGACTTCTCCTCGCCGTACTACACCGCCACCCAGGCCGTGATCACCACCGAGGGCTCCCCCGCCGCCGGTGCGACCTCGGTCGCGGACCTGAAGGGCCTGCGGATCGGCGCCCAGGTGGCCACCACCAGCCTGACCGCGCTCACCGACGAGATCGCCCCCGACGCCGGTCCGGTCGTGTTCAACACCAACGACGACGCCAAGCTGGCGCTGCAGAACGGCCAGGTCGACGCGATCGTCGTCGACCTGCCCACCGCCTTCTACATCACCAGCGCCGAGCTGGAGGACGGCGTGATCGTGGGCCAGCTCGAGGGCTCCAGCGGCGGCGACGAGTACGGCCTGCTGCTGGCCAAGGACTCCCCGCTGACCGACTGCGTCACCCAGGCCGTCGACGCGCTGGACGCCGACGGCACGCTCGCCGCGCTGCAGGAGCAGTGGCTGTCCGAGGCCGCCGACGCTCCCGTCCTGAGCTGAGCCCGACCTGACGCTGCCCGCGCCCAGCGCGCTGGAGCTGGACCGGCGGGCCCACCGGGCCCGCCGGTCGCGGCGCTCGACCCTCGTCGCGCTGGTCTCGACGCTGGTCTTCGCCGTGGTCGCCTACCTGGTGGTCACCCGGTCGCCGGGCTGGCCGCGGGTGCAGACGACGTTCTTCTCCCTGGAGTTCGGGCGGGAGTCCTTCCTGCCCATCCTGCGCGGCCTGTGGGTCAACGTGCAGGTGCTGCTCATCGGCGGGGTCTGCGTCGTCGTCCTCGGGCTGGGCCTGGCGGTGCTGCGCACGCTGCGCGGGCCGGCGTTCGCGCCGCTGCGCATCCTCGCGACGGCCTACGTCGACCTGTTCCGCGGCATGCCGCTGATCATCACGCTCTACCTGGTCGGCTTCGGTCTGCCGGCGCTGCGGCTGCAGGGCATCCCGACCTCGCCGTTCGTGCTGGGGACGGTGGCCATCGTGCTCACCTACTCGGCGTACGTCGCCGAGGTCTTCCGTGCCGGCATCGAGTCCGTGCACCCCTCGCAGCGGGCCGCCGCCCGCTCGCTGGGCCTCACCCACCGCCAGATGATGCGGATCGTCGTCCTGCCGCAGGCGGTGCGGAACGTGACGCCCGCCCTGCTCAACGACTTCGTCGCCCTGCAGAAGGACGTCGGCCTGATCTCGGTGCTCGGTGCGGTGGACGCCGTGCGGGCCGCGCAGATCCTGGTCGGCCAGAGCTTCAACTTCACCCCCTACGTCGTCGCCGGGCTGCTGTTCGTGCTGCTGGCCGTGCCGTCGGCGCGCATCGCCGACGCGGTCAGCGCCCGGGCCCGGCGGCGCCAGCAGAGCGGGAGCACCCTGTGAGCGCCGTCCTCGAGGTCCGCGGCGTGGTCAAGGCGTTCGGGGAGAACGTGGTGCTGCGCGGGGTGGACCTCGCCGTCGACGAGCACCGCGTCGTCGCGCTGATCGGCGGGTCGGGGTCGGGCAAGTCGACGTTGCTGCGGTGCGCGTCGCTGCTGGAGGTCGTCGACGACGGCCAGGTGCTGCTCGACGGCGAGGACATCACCGACCCGCGGGTGGACGCCGACGCGGTCCGCCGCCGGCTCGGCGTGGTGTTCCAGGCCTACAACCTCTTCCCGCACCTGACCGTGCTGGACAACGTCACGCTGGCGCCGGTGCGGGTGCACGGCCGGTCCCGGTCCGAGGCGCGGGAGGAGGCGCTGGCGCTGCTGGAGCGCATCGGGCTGGCCGACAAGTCCGGCGAGTACCCCGACCGCCTCTCCGGGGGGCAGCAGCAGCGCGTCGCGATCGTCCGCGCCCTCGCCGTCCGCCCCCGCGTCCTGCTGCTGGACGAGATCACGTCGGCGCTGGACCCCGAGCTGGTGGGCGAGGTGCTGCGGCTGGTCCGCGAGGTCGCCGAGCAGGGCATGACCATCGTGATGGCCACCCACGAGATGGGCTTCGCCAAGCAGGTCGCGGACACCGTCTGCTTCCTCGACCAGGGCGTCGTCCTGGAGTCCGGCCCGCCCGCGCAGGTCCTGGGCGACCCGGTGGAGCCGCGCACGCGGCAGTTCCTGAGCCGCATCATCGACGCCGGCCGCCTGTAGCCGCCGCCCCCCTCAGGTGGTCCGGCGCAGGTGCGAGGTGTCGTTGACCAGGCGGACGGACGACGACCCGTCGGTGGACCAGGTGACCTCGCTCAGGCTGGCGGCCTCGAGGAAGACGCGGTGCACGATCTCGTCCCCGACGCCCAGGCCGGCAGCGAGCATCAGCTTGATCGGGGTCACGTGGGTGACCAGCAGGACGGTCTTCCCGGCGTGCCGTTCGAGGATGCGGGCCCGGGCGGCGGCGACCCGCGCCGAGACGTCGGCGACGGACTCCCCGCCGGGCGGCCGGACGTCGAGCGCGGCCCGCCAGCGGCGGAAGGCCAGCGGGTTGGCCGCCAGGGCCTCGGCGCCGGTCATGCCCTCCCAGCCGCCGAAGTCCAGCTCGCGCAGGTCGCGGTCCACCTCGATCGACATGTCCAGCACCTCGGCCACCGCCCCGGCGGTCTGCCGGCAACGCTTCAGCGGCGAGGACACGATCGCCTCGACGCCGCGGCCGGCCATCGCGCGCGCGGCGGCCTCGGCGTCGGCCCGGCCGAGGTCGGAGAGGTCCAGGTCGCTGCTGCCGCTGAACCGGCGCTCGGGGGTGTGCGCGGTGCGGCCGTGCCGCAGCAGCAGCGTGCGGGTGGTGACGACGGGCGCGGGCTCGGCCGGCGGGGCGGTCTCCACCTCGACGGGGGCCGGGCCGGCGTCGCGGTGCACCGGCTTGCCGTCCATCGCCGAGTTCGCCAGCGCGTCGGCCGCGGAGTTCTGCGCCCGCGGGATCCAGGTGTAGCGCACCCGGCCGAGCTGACCGGCGATCTCCCGCGCCTGGACGGCGAGCTTCCGCATGTCCGGGTGCTTGATCTGCCAGCGGCCCGACATCTGCTCGACGACCAGCTTGGAGTCCATCCGGACCTCGACCTCGGCGGACGGGTCGATGCCCAGCGCCGCCTGCAGCCCGGCGACCAGGCCGCCGTACTCGGCGACGTTGTTGGTCGCCCGGCCGACGGAGGCCGCCCGCTCGGCCAGCAGGTCCCCGGTGTCGGCGTCCCGGACCAGCGCGCCGTAGCCGGCCGGACCGGGGTTGCCCCGCGACCCGCCGTCGGCCTCGACGACGAGGCGGCGCGTCACAGCCCGGACTCGGCGGTGCGGACCAGGATGCGGTTGCAGTTCTCGCAGCGGATGACGGTGTGCGGGTCGGCGTTGCGGGCCGCGGCCAGCTCGGTCCCGTAGAGCTCGATCCGGCAGCCCTCGCAGCGCCGGGCGTGCAGCGCCGCGGCACCCGTCCCGCCCGTCTGCTTCGCGATGCGCTCGTACAGGGCCAGCAGCGGCTCGGGCACCGTGCCCGCGACCTCGGTGCGCTTCGCGCCGTGCGTCTGCTCGCCCTCGGCGACCTCGGCCAGCGCGGCGTCGCGGGCCTGCTCGGCGGCGGCCTGGTCGGCGCGGGCGGCGTCCACGCCGGACTGCGCGGTGGCCAGCACCTCGTCGGCGGCCTCCCGGCGCTCCATCAGCTCGAGCACCTGGTCCTCGAGGTCGCCCTGCCGGCGGGCGAGGGAGGCCATCTCCTGCTGCAGGCTGGTCATCTCCTTGGGCGTCGCCGCCCCCGACTCCAGGCGCTGCCGGTCGCGGTCGGCGCGGGCCCGGACGCCGTCGACGTCGGTCTCCAGCCGCTTCTGCTCGCGGTCGAGGTCGCGGACCTCGGTCTCGGCCCGGACGACGTCCGCGGCCAGCGTCCGCTGCGCCTCCTCGGCCGCGGCGACGGCGGCGTTCTCGGGGAGGGTCCGCCGGCGGTGGGCGAGCTGCGCGAGCGCGACGTCCTCCGCGGCCAGGGCCAGCAGCTTCTGCTGGTCGAAGTGGTCTGCCTGCACCCGGCCAACCTACCCGCGCCGCGGGCGGCGACGGTCAGGCCTGGGTGTGCTCCGACCGGTCGCCCGCCGCACGGACGCCGCGCTGCACGCCCGGGTCGGCGACCTCCTCGGTGCGCTGCGGCACGTGCAGGGTCCACGGGTCGGTGCGCCGGCGGGAGACCGCGACGTCGACCCGGCCACCCAGGTCGCGGTGCAGCACGTCGGCGGCGACCGGCAGCCACGGCCACTCGCTGGCGTAGTGGGCCACCTCGCAGATGGCCGGGCCGGGGGTCTCCATGGCCTCCAGCGCGGGGTGGTGCTTGACGTCGCTGGTGAGCAGGACGTCGGCGCCCGCCGAGGCCGCCGTGTCGTAGAGGGAGCCGCCGCTGCCGCCGCACACGGCGACGGTGCGCACCAGCCGGTCGGGGTCGCCCGCCACCCGGATGCCGGCCGCGGTGGCGGGCAGCACGGCGGCGGCGCGCTCGGCGAACTCGCGCAGCGTGACCGGGTGCGCCAGCTCGCCCAGGCGGCCCAGGCCGGCGCGGCTCGGGGTGGAGGAGTTCTCGAAGATCGCGTAGCCGGGGTCCTCGTAGGGGTGCCACTCGTGCAGCGCCCGCAGCACGTCGGCCTGCGCGGCGCGCGGCACGACCATCTCCAGCCGGGTCTCGGGGACCCGCTCCAGCCGGCCGTTCGACCCGATCGCGGGCTTGGCCTCGTCGCCGGGGATGAAGGTGCCGGTGCCGACGGTCTGCCAGGCGCAGCGGGTGTAGTCGCCGATGACGCCGGCGCCGGCGGCGCTGAGCGCGTCGACGAGCCGGTCGCTGTCCTCGACGGGGGTGAAGACGACCAGCGTGTCGGTCTGCGGGGCGCCCACGGACTCCAGCGGCACCGTGTTGCCCACGCCGAGCGCGGCGGCCAGCGCGTCGTTCACGCCGTGGTCGGCGGCCCGGTCGGCGTTGGTGTGCGCCACGAACAGGCCGATGCCGGCCCGGATGAGCCGGTGCACGACCCGGCCCTTGGGGTCGTCGGCGGGCACCCCGTGCACCGGGGTGAGCAGCAGCGGGTGGTGGGTGACGACCAGGTCGACCCCGGCCTCGATCGCCTCGTCCACGACGGCGTCGGTGGGGTCGACGGCGAACAGCACCGACCGCACGGCCTCCGCCGGGTCGCCGCAGACCAGGCCGACGGCGTCCCAGTCCTCGGCCAGCGCGGGGTCGTACCGGGCCTCGAGCGCGGCGACGACCTCGGCCAGCGGGGCACCGGCGCGCGGGAGGGCCCGGACCGTCGCCAACGGGTCCGGGTACCTGCCTTCGTCCACGGGGAGCGCCACGTTTCCGGACTGTAGGTGGGGTCGCTGGGGTCCGCCTGTCAGGCGTGCAGCAGCGCGATCACGGCTCCCGGCCGGTGGCGGCGGATCGACGGTCATCACCCTGTGTTCGTGCGGCGGAGGCCTCCCGGACGTCCCGGTACCGCATGCCCGGCGGTGGCCGACGTCACGGAGCGGTCAGTCCACCAGCGCGTCGGCGGCGTAGGCCCGCCACAGGACGGCGTAGGGCCCCTCGACGGCGCGCAGCTCCACGTGCGGGCCGACCTGCACCACCCGGCCGTGGTCGAGCACCACCACCCGGTCCGCGCGCGCCGCCGTGGTCAGCCGGTGGGCCACCACCACCGTGGTCCGCCGCCCGGCGACGGCGTCGGCGGCGCGGTTGACCGCCGCCTCCGACGCCAGGTCCAGCGACGCGGTGGCCTCGTCGAGCAGCAGCACGTCGGGGTCGACCAGCTCGGCCCGGGCCAGGGCGAGCAGCTGGCGCTGACCCGCCGACAGCGAGCGGCCCCGCTCCCCCACCCGGGTGCGGTAGCCCTCGGGCAGCGCGGCCACCACCTCGTGGGCGCCCACCGCCCGCGCGGCCGCCTCGACCTCGGCGTCGGTGGCCGCCGGTCGGCCGTAGGCGATGGCGTCGCGCACGGTGCCGTCGAAGAGGTGCGCCTCCTGCGGCACCACGCCCAGCCGCCCGCGGTAGGCCGCCAGGTCCAGGTCGCGCAGGTCGCGGCCGTCGACGAGCACGGCGCCGCCGGTGGGGTCGTAGAAGCGGGCGATCAGCTTCACCACCGTCGACTTGCCGGCGCCGGTCTCGCCGACCAGGGCCACCGTCTCCCCCGGCGCGATCCGCAGCGTGACGTCGTGCAGGGCCGGCTTCGGCGCCCCCCGGTAGGCGAAGGTGACCCCGTCGAGCACGACCTCGCCGCGCAGCCGGCCGACCGGCTGCGGGTCGGCCGCCGGCGGGGTGGACGTGGGGGTCTGCAGCAGGTCGCGCAGCCGGCGCAGCCCGACCGCGGCCTGCTGGTAGCTGTCGAAGACCTGCGACAGCGACTGGACCGGGGAGAAGAAGGTGCCCACGTAGAGCAGGAAGGCGACCAGCACGCCGGTGGTGATCGTGCCGGTGTCCAGCCGCTGCGCGCCGACGACGAGGACGGCGGCGACGGCCAGCTCGGAGAGGAACTCCACGAACGGGAAGTAGGTCGCGATGTAGCGCTGCGCGCGCAGCCGGACGTCGCGGTACTCCCGCGCCCGGTCGCCGAAGACCTGCAGCGAGCGCTGCGTGCGGACGGCGGCCTGGGTGACCCGCACGCCGGCGACGTCCTCCTGCAGGCGGGCGTTGACCGCGCTGACGCGCTCGCGTGCCTCGGTGTAGGCCGGCACCGAGCGCCGCCGGAACCACCAGGTGGCCACCGCGAGCACCGGCAGGGATGCCACGAGCACCAGGGCGAGCTCGACGTCGAGCAGCAGCAGCGCGACCAGGACCCCGACCAGGGTGAGCAGGCTGACCACCGCCGTGGTGAGGCCGGTCTGCAGGAACGCCGACAGCGCGTCGACGTCGGTGGTCATCCGGGTCATGATCCGGCCGCCGAGCTCGCGCTCGTAGTAGTCCAGGCCCAGCCGCTGCAGCTGGGCGAAGGTCTTGACCCGCAACGTGTAGAGCAGCCGCTCGCCGGTGCTGCCGGTCAGCCGGGTGGCCCAGACCGTGACCAGCCAGTCGGCGACGACCACCGCGAGGGCCAGGCCGCTGATGGCCAGCAGCACGCCCAGGGACCCGGCCGAGACGCCCTGGTCGATGCCGCTGCGCACCAGGGCGGGGACGGCGATCTGCGCCGCGGCGTCGGCGGCGGTGAGCACCAGGGCCAGCGCCAGGACCCAGCGGAAGGGCCGCAGCAGGCCGGCCAGGGTGAACCCCGGGTCGGCGGCCCGGGCGCGCTCGGCCGGCACCCGCGGGTCGTCGTCGGCCGCGGGGAGCGCCGCCACCAGCTCGCGCAGCTCCGGGGTGGCCGCCATGTTCGCCATCGCCGACCCCCGCCCGCCGATGGAGCTGGTCGCCCCGCGCAGCGTGCGGTCGGCGACCGGGCCGTCCGCCACCCGTGGCCAGGCCGCCGGGTCGGTGCCGTCCTGCTCCCGGGGCGCCCGGCCGGGGTCGTCGGAAGGCGCACCGGGACCGGCGTCCACGTCGTCGTCGAGGCCGGAGACCAGCAGCCGGTAGAGCGGGCTGCGCTCGGCCAGCTCGTCGACGGTGCCGACGTCGACCACCCGGCCGGCGTCGAGCACGGCCACCCGGTCGGCCAGCGCCAGCGTGGAGGCCCGGTGCGCCACGACGAGGGTGGTGCGGTCGCCCGGGCCGGACTCCTGCAGCGCCTGCTGGATGCGGGCCTCGACGGTGGCGTCGACCGCGGAGGTGGCGTCGTCGAGCACCAGCACCCGGGGGTCGGTGAGCAGTGCACGGGCCAGCGCGACCCGCTGCCGCTGGCCGCCGGACAGGGTGAGCCCCTGCTCGCCGACCACGGTGTCGTAGCCGTCGGGCAGCTCCTCGACGAAGCCGTCGGCCTGGGCGATCCGTGCCGCGGCCCGGACCTCGGCGTCGGTGGCGTCGGGGCGGCCGAAGGCGATGTTGGCCCGCACCGAGTCGGAGAACAGGAAGCTGTCCTCGAACACCACGCCGAGCGCGCCGCGCAGACCGTCGAGGTCGAGCTCGCGGACGTCGACCCCGCCGACCCGCACGTGGCCGGCGTCCACGTCGTAGAAGCGCGGCAGCAGGCCGACCACCGCCGACTTGCCCGAGCCCGCGGTGCCGACCAGGGCGAGGGTCTCCCCCGGCCGGACCTGCAACGACACCCCCGACAGCGCCGGCGTGCCGGTGCCGAACCCGAAGGTCACGTCGTCCAGCTCCAGCGACAGCGGCCCGTCGGGCACCGGGCGGGAGCCCGACCGCAGCCCGGGCTCGGTGTCGACGATCTGGAGCACGCGCTCGACGCCGGCGCGCGCCTGCTGGCCGATGGTGAGGACGGCGGCGAGCTGGCGCACCGGGGAGACCAGCGAGGCCAGGTAGGTGGCGAAGGCCAGGAAGGTGCCCAGCGAGATGCTGCCGCGCAGGGCCAGCCAGCCACCGAGGGCCAGCACGCCGACCTGGCCCAGCGCTGGGACGGCCTGCAGCGCCGGGTTGTAGCGGGCGCTGAACGCCACCACCCGCATGCGGGCGCCGAACAGTTTGCGGGCGCCGCTGTCGAGCCGGTCGAGCTCGCGGCCCTCCTGGCCGAACCCCTTCACCACCCGGACGCCGGTGACGGCGGCCTCGACGTCGCCGGCCACCGCGCCGGCCTGCTGCTGGGCGGTCCAGTTGGCGGGGAACAGGTCACGCCGGGACCGCAGCGCCACCCACCACAGCGCCGGGCCGACGGCGAGGGCCACCAGGGTGAGCAGCGGGGACAGCCAGGCCATCACGGCGATCGAGACCACGAAGAGCAGCGCGTTGCCGGCCAGGTTGGGCAGGAACGCCAGCAGGCCCTGCACCAGGGTCACGTCGGAGATCGAGCGGCTGACCACCTGGCCGGTCTGGGTGCGGTCCTGCCCCCGCCCGTCGAGGCGGGACAGCGCGACGGCGACGTCGTTGCGCAGGTCGTACTGCACGTCCAGGCTCAGCCGGCCGGCCAGGTAACGGCGGGTGAAGCCGGCGGCGAACCGCACGGCGCCGGCTCCCACCAGCAGCCACACGTAGGGCGTGACCGACTGCGCGCCGCCGGCCACCACGTCGTCGACGACCTCGCGGACCACCAGCGGCACACCCGCGGCGATGACCGACCCGACCAGCGCCGCGGCGAAGGCCCCGACCAGGTCGCCGCGGTGCCGCAGGCAGTAGCCGACCAGGCGGCGCAACCAGCCGCCGAGGTCGGGGGCGGGCGACGGTGGTTGCGGCACGCCGCCCAGTCTGCGCCGGGGGTCCGACAACCGCGGGTGGGAAGCTCCACCCGTGGCGGACAGGGGGCTGCGGGCACCGGCCTGGCTCGAGGAGCTGGTCCGTACCAAGCGGCCGCCGGTCCCGTGGCGCGACGTCGTCCGGTTCGCGCTGTCGATCGCCGGCCCCCTGGCCGTGGTCGCGCTGCTGGGTCGGCTCGCGGACCCCGCCGCGCTGGGCGCCGGGGTGTTCGCCACCACCGGCGCGCTGGCGGCCACGCTGGCGCCGCAGGCGGGCCCGCTGCGCACCCGGTTGCGCCGCGTGGTGGCCGCGGGCGGGTTCGGCACGCTGGGCCTGCTGGCCGGCGAGGCGGCCACCGGCGAGGGCTGGCGGCCGGTGCTGGTCATCGGCGTCCTGTCGGCGGTCGCGGCGCTGATCAGCTCGATCGACGCCGCGCTGTCGCTGGGGGCGCTGCAGCTGCTGGTCTACGCGGCGCTGTCCTCGGGGCTGCAGACCCCGCTGCCGCTGCACGTCGAGGTGGGCTGGTTCGTCGCCGGCGGGCTGTGGGCGACCGCGCTGGTGCTCGTGCAGTCCCGCACCGAGCCGGCCGACCCCGACCGGGCCGCGGTCGGCGCGGTCTTCACCGCGATCGGCGACCTGCTGGCCGCGGTCGGCACCCCCCGCACCGACGACGCCCGCCGGGCGCTGACCGGCGCGCTGAACACCGGCTACGACCGGGTGATCCACAGCCGCAGCACGTCCTCGGGCCGCAGCCGGGAGCTTGCCGAGCTCGCCGGCGTCCTCAACGCTGCCGCGCCGCTGGTCGAGGGCGCGGTCGCCACCGCCCGCGCCGGGGTCCCCGCCGACCCGGTCGACGTCACCGCCGCGCACGCGCTGGGGTCCGCGGTGGCGCAGCGCCGTCCCCTGGTCGGGGACCGGCCCGTGGCGCTCGAGGACGGACCGGCCACCCGCCGGGCGGTGCGGCACGGCGTCCGGCTGGTCTGGGACGTCGTCGGTGACCCGGAGGAGCGGGCGTCCGCGGCGGTGACCCGCCCGCGGCTGCCGTGGCGGCTGCGGCTGCGCGACCTGGCCGACCGGACCACGGGCAACGCCGACTCCCGCGCCTTCGCCGTCCGCCTGACGCTGTGCATGGTGGCCGCCGAGGTCGCCCGGCAGCGGCTGCCCATCGAGCGGCCGTACTGGGTGCTGCTCACCGTCGCCGTCGTCCTCAAGCCCGACTTCGGGTCGGTGTTCGGCCGGGCCGTGCAGCGCGGCGCGGGCACCCTGCTCGGGGTGCTGCTGGGGTCGGCGCTGCTGGCGGTGCTGCCCCCGCGCGGGGTGTGGGTGCTGCTGGCGATGGCGCTGTTCGCCGCCGTCCTGCCGTGGGCCCGGGACGCCAACTTCGGGCTGTTCTCGGTCTTCCAGACCCCACTGGTGATCATGCTGCTGGACCTGGCCGCGCCCAGCCCGTCGTCCCTGGTGCTGCCCCGGCTGGTGGACACCCTGATCGGCTGCGCGATCGTGCTGGTCATCGGCTACCTGCTGTGGCCCCAGACCTGGCGGGCACCGCTGGACGACGCGCTGCGCGGCGCGGCCGTCGCGCTCGACCGGTTCGTCGAGGCCGCGTTCGGCGGCACCCCCGAGGAGACCCGGCGGGCCCGCCGCGGCAGCTACCGGGCGCTGACCGAGCTGCAGACCCAGCTGCAGCGGCGGCTGTCCGAGCCGCCGCCGATCAGCACCCGGGCAGCGGCCTGGTACCCGGTGATCATCCAGCTGGAGCGGACGTCGGACGCCGTCACCGAGGCGGTCATCGCGATGCGCGCCGGCGAGCCGGTGCCCCCGCGGGGCCAGGTGCACGTGCTGCGGCGGGCCATCCGCGAGCTGGACGACGACCTGCGGCTGCACCGCTTCCCCGACGACACCGAGATCCACGCCGAGGGCGTGCTGGCCCCGGTCGCGCGCGAGGTGGACGCCGCCCGCCGCCTGGTCCGTGCGCAGGCGCCGGGGAAGCACTGAGCCGACCGGGAGGGGGTGGGCGCGGCAGGGTTCGAACCTGCGACCGCTCGCTTGTAAGGCGAGAGCTCTACCGCTGAGCTACGCGCCCGGGAGCCGTCCCACCGTAGTGGGACGGGCCGGGTTCAGACCGCGAGCGCCGCGACGGCGTCCTTCCAGCCGCTCTGCGCGCGGGCGTCCCCGGGGCCGTTGACCTCGGTGAAGGCGACCGTGCCCTCGGCGTCGACCAGGAAGGTGCCGCGGTTGGCCATGCCGGCGGTCTCGAAGAACGTGCCGTAGGCCTTCGCGACCTCGCCGTGCGGCCAGAAGTCGCTCAGCAGCCGGAACTCGAAGCCCTGCTGCTCCTTCCACGCCTTCAGCGTCGGCGCGGGGTCGGTGGAGACGGCCACGACCTGCACACCGGCGCCGGTGTAGGTGTCCAGCTCGTCGCGCAGCTGGCAGAGCTCACCGGTGCAGATGCTGGAGAACGCGAAGGGGTAGAAGACGACCAGGACCGGCGTCCCGCGCTGCTCGGACAGCGTGAAGGGCTGGCGGTCGGAGTCGGGCAGCGTGAAGTCGGGCGCGGCGTCACCCACGGAGAGAGTCATGCCGCGATCATCCCTAGCGCTTGGAGCGGGCCGCCTTGGGGGTGACCAGGCGGATGCCGGCCCACTCCTTGGCCGCGGAGATGCTGCTGGTCTGCTGCAGGCCCGCGGTCGGCGCGGCCTCGGTGACCTCACCGGGCTCGACGTGGCCCGGGCGCCCGGACTTCGGGGTCAGCAGCCACACCACGCCGTCGTCGGCGAGGGAGGCGATGGAGTCCACGAGGGCGTCGATCAGGTCGCCGTCCTCCTCGCGCCACCACAGCAGGACGACGTCGGCCACCTCGTCGGAGTCCTCGTCGACCATCTCCCCGCCGGAGATCTCGACGACGGAGTCGCGGAGGTCCTCGTCGGCGTCCTCGTCCCAGCCGAGCTCCTGCACGACCATGCCCGGCTTGATCCCCAGCCGGGCCGCCATGCTGGCGCTGCCCGAGTCGACGCTCATCCCCGCTCGTCCTCCATGTGCTCCGTGGTCCGCCCCCGGTGATCCGGGGTCGGTGCGTCAGTGTGTCCGACGCACGACCGGAGCGGTAGCCGACCGGCCCAATCCGTTGCCGGGGAGAGATCTCTGCGACCACAACCGGAGGCGGCGTGACGTCCGCGGGTCCGGCAGGAGACGATGGTGCACATGAGCGCCCCGCAGCAGTCGGACGGAGACCCCGCCCGCGAGTCCGGCACCCCCCGTGCGGTCATCACCGACGGCCTGCCGAGCCAGTTGATCGACAACGACCCCGACGAGACCCAGGAGTGGCTGGAGTCCTTCGACGCCGTCGTCGACCACGCCGGCAAGGGCCGCGCGCGCTACCTGATGCTCCGCATGCTGGAGCGCAGCCGTGAGCAGCAGGTCGGCGTCCCCGGCCTGCGCAGCACCGACTACATCAACACCATCGCGCCCGAGCGCGAGCCGTGGTTCCCCGGCGACGAGCACGTCGAGCGCCGCATCCGCGCCTACATCCGCTGGAACGCCGCGATCATGGTGCACCGGGCGCAGCGGCCCGGCGTCGGCGTCGGCGGCCACATCTCCTCCTACGCCTCGTCGGCGTCGCTGTACGAGGTCGGCTTCAACCACTTCTTCCGCGGCAAGGACCACCCCGGCGGAGGCGACCAGATCTGGTTCCAGGGCCACGCGTCCCCCGGCATCTACGCACGCGCCTTCCTCGAGGGCCGGCTGGCCGAGCAGCAGATGGACGGCTTCCGGCAGGAGGTGTCCCACCCCGGCGGCGGGCTGTCCTCCTACCCGCACCCGCGGCTGATGCCCGACTTCTGGGAGTTCCCGACCGTCTCGATGGGCCTGGGCCCGATCAACGCGATCTACCAGGCCCGGTTCAACCGCTACCTGCACCACCGCGGCATCAAGGACACCTCCGACCAGCACGTCTGGGCCTTCCTCGGCGACGGCGAGATGGACGAACCCGAGTCGCTCGGCGCGATCGGCCTCGCCGCACGCGAGGAGCTGGACAACCTGACCTTCGTCGTGAACTGCAACCTGCAGCGCCTCGACGGCCCGGTGCGCGGCAACGGCAAGGTCATCCAGGAGCTGGAGAGCTTCTTCCGCGGCGCCGGCTGGAACGTCATCAAGGTCGTCTGGGGCCGCGGCTGGGACAAGCTACTGGCCGCCGACCGCGACGGCGCGCTGGTCAACCTGATGAACACCACGCCCGACGGCGACTACCAGACCTACAAGGCCGAGGACGGCGCCTTCGTCCGCGAGCACTTCTTCGGCCGCGACCCCCGCACCCGCAAGCTGGTCGAGGGCATGACCGACGACGAGGTCTGGGCGCTGCAGCGCGGTGGCCACGACTACCGCAAGGTCTACGCCGCCTACAAGGCCGCGATGGACCACAAGGGCCAGCCGACGGTCATCCTGGCCAAGACCATCAAGGGCTGGACGCTGGGCAGCCACTTCGAGGGCCGCAACTCCACGCACCAGATGAAGAAGCTGACCGCGGAGGACCTCGCGAACTTCCGCGACCGGCTCTACCTGGACATCCCCGACTCCGCGCTCGAGGACAAGTACCTCCCGCCGTACTACAAGCCCGACCCGGACTCCGACGAGATGCAGTACATGCTCGAGCGGCGCCGTCAGCTCGGCGGTGCGGTACCCCGGCGGCACGTGGCGGCCAAGCCGCTCAAGGCCCCCGATGACAAGGCGTTCGAGGTGCTGCGCCGCGGCTCGGGCAAGCAGCAGGTCGCCACCACGATGGCCTTCGTCCGGCTGCTGAAGGAGTTCCTCAAGGACAAGGAGCTCGGCCCGCGCTTCGTGCCGGTCATCCCCGACGAGGCCCGCACCTTCGGCATGGACTCGCTGTTCCCGACGTCGAAGATCTACTCCCCGCACGGCCAGACCTACACCGCGGTCGACCGCGAGCTGATGCTGGCCTACAAGGAGTCCACGGCCGGGACGATCCTGCACGAGGGCATCAACGAGGCCGGGTCCACCGCGTCGTTCACCGCCGTCGGCACGTCGTACTCGACGCACGCCGAGGCGATGATCCCGATCTACATCTTCTACTCGATGTTCGGGTTCCAGCGCACCGGCGACGCCTTCTGGGCCGCCGCCGACCAGATGGCCCGCGGGTTCGCCCTCGGCGCCACCGCCGGCCGGACGACGCTCAACGGCGAGGGCCTGCAGCACGAGGACGGCCACTCGCTGCTGCTGGCCGCGACCAACCCCGCCGTCGTGTCCTACGACCCCGCGTTCGGCTACGAGCTCGGGCACATCGTCAAGGACGCCCTCGCCCGCATGTACGGCGAGGACCCGGGCTCCCCGCTGGGCGGGTCGCGCAGCCAGGACGTCTTCTACTACCTGACGGTCTACAACGAGCCGTTCCAGCAGCCGGCCGAGCCCGAGGACGTCGACGTCCGGGGCCTGCTGGCCGGCATGTACCGGTACAACCAGGGCCCTTGGATCGACGACGCCAAGAAGGCGCAGATCCTGGCCTCGGGCGTGGCGGTGCCGTGGGCGCTCAAGGCGCAGCAGATCCTCGCCGACGAGTGGGGCGTCTCGGCCGACATCTGGTCGGTGACGTCGTGGACGGAGCTGCGCCGGCAGGCCGTCGAGGTCGACGAGCACAACCTGCACCACCCGACCGACCTCAGGCGGCCCTACGTGACCGAGGCGCTGGACGGCGTCGAGGGCCCGGTCGTGGCGGTGTCGGACTGGATGCGCGCCGTCCCCGACCTGATCGCGCCCTACGTCCCGGGCGGCCTGGCCACCCTGGGCACCGACGGGTTCGGCCTGTCCGACACCCGGCCGGCGCTGCGCCGGCACTTCAACGTGGACGCCGAGTCCATCGTGGTGCGGGTGCTGGGCGAGCTGGCCAAGCGCGGCCAGGTCGACCCGCAGAAGGTGGCCGAGGCGGTCGAGAAGTACGCCATCGCCGACCCCAAGGCCGCCCCGCCGGACGACAGCCCGGTCGACAACACCTGACCCCTCCCCGGTCCCCTGGTCGCAGCGTTGATCAGGGAGGTTGATCGAAGTCCGTCCTCCCGCGCCAGATCTGGTGCAGGAGGACGGACTTCGGTGCAGGAGGACGTCGTCCACAGGACCGGACGCCGTCCACAGATCGCTCGACGAGGCCCCACGGACGGCGACGACGCCGCACGCTGCGCCCGTGCACCCCGTCATCCGCGCCGCCATGGACCGCCACGGCCAGGTCTTCGCCGCCGCCGACGCCCGCCGCGCCGGGGTCGGCCGCAACGACGTCCTCCCGCTGCTCCGCTCGGGTGAGTGGTGGCGGCTGCGGCACGGGGTCTACACGACCGGGGCGGCGTGGCGGGCGCACGAGGCGGCCGGGACGACCCACCTGCTCCAGTGCGCCGCCGTCCTGCTCCGGCTGGACGACGGCGCGGTCGTCAGCCACGCGTCCGCAGCGCGGGTGCACCGGCTGGTGCTGCCCGCCGGGCTCGGCGACGAGGTCGAGCTGACCGCACCGGACAACTACCGGGCCGGCCGCGGCTACACGGTGCACCAGGCCGGCCTCGCTGCGGACGACGTCGCGGTGGTCGAGGGGCTGCGGGTCACCTCGCTGGTGCGCACGCTGCTCGACGTCGCCCGGGAGTGGGACGTCGTGGACGCGGTGGTCGCGATCGACGACGCGCTGGCCGACGGGCGGGTGACCCGGGAGGAGCTCACCGCAGCCGTCCTGCGGCACACCCACTGGCCGCGCATCGCGCGCGCGGCCGAGGCCGTCCGCCTGGCCCGGGTGGGCGCGCACTCCCCGCACGAGACCCGCAGCCGCCTCGCCCTGGTCGGCGCGGGGCTGCCCGAGCCGTTGCTGCAGGCGGCGGTGTTCGTGGGGGCCCGGCTGGTCGCCGTCCTCGACTGGCTGTGGCCCGAGGAGGGCGTCTTCGGCGAGGCGGACGGCAAGGTCAAGGTGCTCGACCCCTGGGGCGGCCGGACGCCGGGCGAGGCGGTGTGGAAGGAGAAGCTGCGGCACGACGAGCTGGTCGACCTCGACCTGCGCGGGGTCCGCTTCGCCCCGGCCGACCTGCACGCCGGGCTGCCGGTCAAGCTCGCCCGCGTGCGCCGTCTGCTGGCCACGCCGCCGCCCGCCGGGCCGCGGCGCTACCGGGTCGAGCAGCGCAACGGCGGCCTGCGCCTGGTCCCGCGTGTGGCTCCGCCGTCCTCCACGGCGGCCTGACCCCCGTCTTCCTGCACCGGAGTCCGTCCTCCTGCACCAGATCCGGCGCAGGGGGACGGACTTCGATCAACCTCCCTGATCAACGCTGCGGCCCGGGGCTACCCGGAGAGGGCGGCGAGGGCCATGCGGGCGTACAGGGCCGTGCCGGCGGGGAGCGCGTCCTCGTCGAAGACCACCAGGTTCGAGTGGTTGCCCGGCGAGCTGCCCGGCTCGAGGTCCGGCGGGCAGGCACCCAGGAACGCCATCGCGCCGGGCACCCGCTCCAGCACGTAGGAGAAGTCCTCGGCACCCATCAGCGGGTCGGGCATGGGCACGGCCGCCTCGGTGCCCAGCAGCGCGGCGGCGCGGGCCTCGACCTGACCGGCGACGACGGCGTCGTTCACGGTCACCGGGTAGCCCTCGACCCGCTCGAAGACGGCGGTGAGGTCGTGGGCCTCGGCGACCTTCTCGGCCACCCGCTGCACCCGGGCCACCACGTCGGCGCGGCGCTGCGCCGACAGCGTCCGGATGGTGCCCTCGAGGAAGGCGGTCGCCGGGATGATGTTGTTCGTCGTCCCCGCGGCGATGTGCCCGACGGTGACCACGGCGGGGTCGAAGACGTCGACCCGGCGGGTGACCATCGCCTGCAGCGCCAGCACGATCTCCGCGGCCACCGGGACCGGGTCGGCGGTGACGTGCGGGGTCGAGGCGTGCCCGCCCGCTCCCTGCAGGGTGATCCGGAAGTGGTCGGCGGCGGCCATCAGCGGGCCGGGCCGCACGTTGACCGTCCCGGTCGGGAACGCGGTGCTGATGTGGATCGCGAACGCCCCGCTCACCGGCGCCCCGGGGACGGCGTCCAGCAGACCCTCGTCGAGCATGTACCGGGCGCCGTGGTGGCCCTCCTCCCCCGGCTGCACCATCAGCACGACCTGCCCGGCGATCTCCTCGCGGCGCTCGGCCAGCAGCCGGGCAGCGCCCAGCAGCATCGCCACGTGCGTGTCGTGCCCGCAGGCGTGCATCGCGCCGGGGATCTCGGAGGCGAAGTCCAGCCCGGTGTCCTCCTGCAGCGGCAGCGCGTCCATGTCGCCGCGCAGCAGGTAGGTCGGTCCCGACCGCGCGCCGCGCAGCACGCCCACCACCGAGGACGTCGACGTCCCCGTGGTGACCTCCACCGGCAGGTCGGCGAGCGCCTCGAGCACGATCGCCTGGGTCTGCGGCAGGTGCAGCCCGACCTCGGGGCGGCGGTGCAGTCGGCGGCGCAGGTCTACCACCCAGGCGGCGTCGGCACGGGCGGCAGCGAGCAGCGTGGCGTCGTCGGTCATGCCGACAGTCTTCAGCAAGGCTCACGACCGTCCCCGATGCATCACCCTTGCGTCATATGACGGCGGAGCAATACGGTCTGCCCGTGGACGTCTTCGCCGTGCTGGCCGACCCGACCCGCCGGGCCGTGCTCGACCTGCTGGCCGACGGCGACCGCACCGCCGGCGACCTCGCGCAGGCCGCCCCCGCCCTGACCCAACCCGCGGTCTCCCGCCACCTGCGCGTGCTGCGCGAGGCCGGCCTCGTGCGGGTCCGGGTCGACGGCCAGCGCCGGGTCTACCGGCTCGCCCCCGCCCCGCTCACCGAGGTCGACGCCTGGGTCGACCGGTACCGCACCCGCTGGACGGCGGCCCTCGACCGGCTGGCCGACCACCTCGTCGAGGAGGACCCGACATGACCGGCAGCTACTCCGCCGTCGCCGACGACCGCCGCACCATCACCTTCGTCCGGTTCCTGCCCGCCCCGCCCGAGCGGGTCTGGGCTGCGCTCGCCGACCCGTCGTCCTGGCTCGCCCCGGCGACCGTCGAGCCGCGGGTGGGCGGCGCCGTCCGCATCGAGTTCGACGGCGACGACGTCACCACCGGCACCGTGCTGACCTGGGACCCGCCGCGCACGCTGGAGCACGAGTGGCACTACCCGGGCGAGGAGCAGTCGGTGGTCCGGTACGACCTGGCCGCCGTCGACGGCGGCACCGAGCTCACCCTGGTGCACCGGCTGCTGCGCGCCGACCAGGCACCCGGCTACGGCGCCGGCTGGCACGCCCACCTCGACGGCCTCGCCGCGTCGCTGGCCGGGGAGCCGCACGACTGGGACGCCGCGTTCGGCGCGCGGCTGCCCCGCTACCGGGAGCTCGCGCGCTAGTCGACCGCCCACAGCGGGCGCGCCCGGTCCAGCTGCCACACGCAGACCATCGCCGGGCCGCTCACCCGGCCCTCCCCGGTCGTCGCGGCCGGTGCCGCCCACACCTCGTCGCGGGTGGCGACCACCCGCAGCCCCGCGGGGACCGCGACGGTGTCCTCGGCCTGCACCCGCGCCACCCACAGCCGGGCGTCGGGGCGGCCCAGGTCGACCCAGCCGCGGTCGGCCACCGCCGACCAGCGCACCAGCCGGTGCCCGGGCTCCTGGCCGGCCGCGGCGGTGCGCAGGTAGGTCTGCAGCACGTGCGCGCCGTCGGCACCGGCCACCTCGTCGTGCACCAGCCCGGTGCCCGCGCGCAGGATCCCGACGTCCCCGGCACGCAGCGTCGCCCGCCCGCCCCAGCCGTGCGCCAGCGACCCGGACAGCACCACCGCGACCACGTCGACGTCGGCGTGGTGGTGCGCGCCGTAGCCGGCGCCGGGCATGAGCCGGTCCTCGGCGATGCGCAGCAGCGGCCCGGCCGAGCCGTCGGTGGGCTCCACCAGGTGCCGGGAGGTCAGGCCCTCGTCCACCGCACCCCCTGAGCGACCGTGACGACCAGCAGCGTCCAGCCGACGCCGAAGGCCCACCCGCCGACGACGTCGGACAGGTAGTGCACCCCGAGCCACAACCGGGACTGCCCGACCAGCAGCGCCAGCGCGACCGCGGCCGCCGTCCACCAGCGCCGGGCCCCCCGCGACAGGGCCGGCCAGGCCAGCACCAGCGCCGTCGTCACCAGGCAGGCGACCCCGGAGGCGTGCCCGCTGGGGAAGGACAGCGAGCTCAGCTGGGCGCCGCCGTCGGCGAACTGCGGGCGCGGCCGGCCGACCAGCTCCTTGAGCGCCTCGTTCAGCACCCCCACGCCCACCACCGAGACCGTGACCCAGGCTGCGGGCAACCACCGGTGGGCGCGCAGCAGCCAGACGACCACCGGCAGGAACACCAGGAAGCGGGCCCACGAGTAGCCCGGCGCGGTGGCCACGTCGAGCAGGCCCTGCACCAGCGGCGAGCGGCCGTCCCCGGCGTAGGCCGCGCGGCTGACCTCGGCGTCCAGCCGCAGCTGCGGGCCCCAGCCGACGCCGACGCCGACCCCCAGCAGGACGACGACCAGCGCGCACCCGGCCACGGCGGCCACCCGCGCCCCGATCGGGTGGGTCCGCTGCGCCGTCGTCACCGGCCCAGCCTGCCGCATGACAGGCTGCACGGGTGAGTGCGGCAGGCCCGTCAGAGGCGACGTTGCGCCGGCTGGAGCGCGCGTCGGGCTCGCTGGCCACCCAGGCGGTCGCCCGGATGGACGACTCGCTGCCCTGGTTCCGCTCGATGCCGGCCGACCAGCGCTCCTGGGTCACCCTCGTCGCGCAGGCCGGCATCGCCTCGCTCGTGGAGTGGTGCCGCCACCCCGGCCGGCCGCCGCGGCTGACCGGCGAGGTGTTCGGCGCCGCGCCGCGCGAGCTGGTCCGCGCCGTCCCGCTCAAGCAGACCGTCGACCTGATCAAGGTGACCGTCGAGGTCGTCGAGGAGCGCCTCGGCCAGGTCGTCGAGCCCGGCGAGGCGCAGGCGCTGCGGCTGGCGGTGCTCAAGTACAGCCGCGAGGTCGCCTTCGCCACCGCGCACGTCTACGCCAGCTACGCCGAGAACCGCGGCGCCTGGGACGCCCGGCTCGAGGCCCTCGTGGTCGACGCGCTGGTCCGCGGCGAGCGCCCCGAGGAGCTGCCCGGCCGCGCCGCCGCGCTCGGCTGGGCCGCCACCGCCCCGGTGCTGGTGCTCGTCGGGCACACCGCCCCCGACGTCGACGACCACCACTCCGCCGTCCGCCGCGCCGCCCGCTCGCTGCGCGCCGACGTGCTGGTCGGGGTGCACGCCCACCAGCTGGTCGTCGTCCTGGGCGGGCTGCCCGACCTGGGGCCGGTGGCCGAGAAGGTGAGCGCGGAGTTCGGGCCCGGGCCCGTCGTCCGCGGCCCGGCGGTGGACTCCCTCGCCCAGGCCGGCGACTCCGCGGCGGCCGCGCTGGCCGGCCTGCGGGCCGCCGTCGCCTGGCCCGGCGCACCGCGCCCGGTGGACGCCGACGCCCTGCTCGCCGAGCGCGCCCTGGACGGCGACCCGCTGGCCCGCACCGCGCTGGCGCAGCGGGTGGCCGCGCCGCTGGAGGCCGCCGGCGGCGGCGTGCTGGACACCGTGCGGGCCGTCCTGGGCAGCGGCGGCAACCTCGAGGCCAGCGCCCGCGCCTTGTTCGTCCACCCCAACACGGTGCGCTACCGGCTCAAGCGGGCCACCGAGCTCACCGGGCTGTCGGCCACCGACCCCCGGGGCTCCTGGACCCTGCAGGTGGCGCTGGCGCTCTCGGCCCTGGACGGCGGTCGCTCGCTCTGGTCGTGAGCTGTGGCCGATCGCACCATCGGTCGCGTATTTGTGGGAACCCTCCAGAACTGCACCCGTGTTCTTCGTGGCCGACGACGGCCCGCCGGCGGACCCGGACTGGCACGGTGGTCACGTGCTCGCCGTCCTCGCCCCCGGCCAGGGGGCCCAGAAACCCGGGATGCTCACCGACTGGCTCGACCTCCCCGGGGCCGAGTCCTTCTTCCGCTGGGCCGGCGCGATCGCCGACGCCGACCTGCTCACGCTGGGCACCACCGGCGACGCCGAGGCCATCAAGGACACCGCGGTCACCCAGCCGCTGGTCGTCGCGATGTCGCTGTTCGTGGCCCGCGAGCTGGGCGGTCTGCCCGGCCCGGTCGCGCACACCCCGCAGACGGGCCGCGACGTCGTCATCGCCGGGCACAGCGTCGGCGAGCTCACCGCCGCTGCGCTGGCCGGGGTGCTGTCGGTCGAGGCCGCCATCGCGCTCACCGCGGTCCGCGGCCGGGCGATGGCACGGGCCTGCGCGCAGACCCCGACCGGCATGTCCGCCGTCCTGGGCGGCGACCCGGCCGAGGTGCTGGCCGCCATCGAGGGGCACGGGCTGACCCCGGCCAACGTCAACGGCGCCGGCCAGGTCGTGGCCGCGGGGTCGCTGGACGGGCTGGCGGCGCTCAAGGCCGACCCGCCGGCCAAGGCCCGGGTCATGCCGCTGTCGGTCGCCGGCGCCTTCCACACCGACTACATGGCCTCGGCCCGCGAGGAGCTCGAAGGCCTCGTCGGCGGCCTCCGGCCCGCCCAGCCCTCCCGGCTGCTGGTGTCGAACAAGGACGGCTCGGCCGTCGAGACCGGCGCCGGCGTGCTCGACCGGCTGGTCAGCCAGGTCACCAGCCCGGTCCGGTTCGACGCCTGCCTGGACACCCTGCGCGGGCTCGGCGTCACCGCGGTCATCGAGCTGCCCCCGGCCGGCGCGCTGGCGGGTCTGGCCAAGCGCGACTGGAAGGGCCGCCACGACGTCGAGGTGCTGGCCATCTCCGGCCCCGCCGACCTCGACCGGGCCCGCGAGCTCATCGCCGCCGAGCGCGGCCGCCCCGAGGCCGAGCAGGCCCCGGACTGGCGGATGGTGGTCTCCCCCGCCCGCGGCTCGATCTCCCCGCACCCGATCGCCGAGGGCACCCGGCTGGCCGCCGGCACACCGCTGGCCAGCATCGCCGGGCGCCGCGAGACCGTCGAGGTGGCCGCCGGGTACGCCGGCGTCCTCGCCGAGTGGCTGGTGGCCGAGGGCGACCTCGTCGACGCCGGTGACCCGCTGGCCCGTCTCTACCCGGAGGAGTCCGCATGAGCACCATCCAGTTGCCGGCCGGTTCGCCCGGCGCCCGGATCCTGGGCATCGGTGAGTACCGGCCCCGCCGCCGGGTCACCAACGACGAGCTGTCGCAGACGATGGACACCAACGACGAGTGGATCCGCACCCGCGTCGGCATCCGCGAGCGCCGCTGGGCCGACGACGACGAGACCGTCGTGGAGATGTCGGTCGCCGCCGGCGGCAAGGCGCTGGCGGCCAGCGGGCTGTCCCCCGAGGACGTCGACCTGGTCGTCGTGGCCAGCTGCAGCCTGCCCACGCAGATCCCCGGCGCCGGCCCCGAGGTCGCGCACCGCCTCGGCATCCCCCGCCCCGGCGGGTACGACGTCAACGCCGGCTGCGCCGGCTTCTGCTACGCGCTGTCCGCGGCCTCCGACGCCATCCGCGCCGGCTCGGCCCGCCACGCCCTGGTCATCGGGGTCGAGAAGCTGACCGACGTCGTCGACATGACCGACCGCTCGACCGCGGTGATCTTCGCCGACGGCGCCGGGGCGATGGTGCTCGGCGCCAGCGACGAGCCCGGCGTCGGCCCCGTCGTCTGGGGGTCCGACGGCGACCAGCGGGACGCCATCGCCATCCCCGCCCCCGGCCAGCCCGACGCCGGCAACCTCACGATGGCCGGCCAGGCCGTCTACCGCTGGGCCACCACCAAGCTCACCGAGACCCTGCAGCAGGCCATGGACCGCGCCGGGGTGACCGCCGCCGACATCGACGTGTTCGCCCCGCACCAGGCCAACCTGCGGATCATCGAGCTGATGGCCAAGCGGCTGGGCCTGGCCGAGTCGACCGTCATCGCCCGCGACGTCGCCCAGGCCGGCAACACCTCGTCCGCGTCGGTCCCGCTCGCCCTCTCCGCGCTGCTGGAGTCCGGCGAGGCCAAGAGCGGCGACCTCGCCCTGCTGCTCGGCTACGGCGCCGGGCTCACCTTCGCCGGACAGGTCGTCCGGCTCCCCTGATCCCCGGGCGGCACCGCCGTCCGGTCTGCACGACCCCCTGACCAGCACGAAGAAGAGGAGGCCCTCGTGGCCAGCACCGCCGAGATCCAGTCCGGCCTCGCCGAGATCCTGGAGGAGGTGGCCGGGGTCGCCCCCGCCGACGCCACCCCGGAGAAGTCCTTCACCGAGGACCTCGACGTCGACTCGCTGTCGATGGTCGAGATCGCGACCGCCGTCGAGGACAAGTTCGGCGTCGCGATCCCCGACGACGAGCTCGGCGGCATCAAGACCGTCGGCGACGCCATCTCCTTCATCGAGAAGAACCAGTAGCACTGGCCCCCGTCGCAGGGCACGACGTCCTGCGACGGGGCCGTTCCACCCACTTCGTTCCAGGAGGAGCAACCGTGAACTTCAACAACACCGACGTCGTGGTGACCGGGCTCGGCGCGACCACGCCGCTCGGGGGCGACGTCGCCTCCACCTGGGACGCACTGCTGGCCGGGAAGTCCGGGGTCACCCGGATCACCGACGAGTGGATCGAGCCCTTCCCCGCCCAGCTGGTCGCCCGGCTGGCGCAGGACCCCTCGGAGAAGATCGACCGGGTCCGCTCCCGCCGGCTCGACCGCAGCCAGCAGGTCGCCGTCGTCGCCGCCGAGGAGGCCTGGGCCGACTCCGGCGCCGGGGACGCCGGCTACGACTCGCTGCGCGTCGCGGTGGTCATGGGCACCGGCATCGGCGGCGCCATGACCCTGCTCGACCAGGACGACGTCCTCGAGGCCAAGGGCCCCAAGCGCGTGTCCCCCTTCACCATCCCCATGCTCATGCCCAACGGCCCGGCCGCCGCGGTGGGCCTGGCGATCGGCGCCCGCGGCGGCGTGCACGCCCCGGTCAGCGCCTGCGCCTCCGGCGCCGAGGCCATCCGCTGGGGCCTGGACATGCTGCGGCTGGACCGTGCCGACGTCGTCCTCGTCGGCGGCGCCGAGGCCTGCGTGCACCCGCTGCCGATGGCCGGCTTCGCCTCCATGCGGGCGATGAGCACCCGCAACGACGACCCCGAGCACGCCTCCCGGCCCTTCGACGCCGGCCGCGACGGCTTCGTCCTCGCCGAGGGCGCCGCCGCCCTCGTGCTCGAGCGCGCCGACGCCGCCCGGGCCCGCGGGGCCAAGGTCTACGGCAAGCTCGCCGGTGCCGGCGGCACCTCCGACGGCTACGACCTGGTCGCGCCGCACCCCGAGGGCGAGGGTGCCCAGCGGGCCATCGGCGCCGCGCTGCGCGACGCCGGGCTGTCCCCCTCCGACGTCGGCCACGTCAACGCGCACGCCACCTCCACCCCGGTCGGCGACATCGCCGAGGCCGCGGCGATCCTCGAGGCGATCGGCGACCACGCCGCGGTCACCGCCACCAAGAGCCAGAGCGGCCACCTGCTGGGGGCCGCCGGTGCGCTGGAGTCGGTGTTCTGCCTGCTCGCCCTGCGCGACCAGGTCATCCCCGGCACCCAGAACATCGAGCAGCTCGACGACTCCGCCGCCGTCCAGAAGCTCGACATCGTGCGCGGCGCCCCGCGCAAGGCCACGTTCACAGCCGCCCTGAACGACTCGTTCGGGTTCGGCGGCCACAACATGGCCCTGGTCTTCACCACCGCCTGAGGAGACCCCCGTGACCACCGTGAGCCCCGCCGCCACCCTGGCCGAGCCCGACCCGCGTGACCCCGAGGACCGGCTGGCCCGGTTCTTCGACCCCGGCACCATGCAGCCGCTGGCCGCCCGCGACACCTCGGGCGCCATGGCCGCCCGCGGCACCGTGCAGGGCTCACCGGCCATCGCCTACTGCACCGACGCCACCATCATGGGCGGCGCGATGGGCGTGGACGGCTGCCGGCACATCGTCGACGCCATCGACACCGCGCTGCGCGAGCACGTCCCGGTGATCGGCATCTGGCACTCCGGCGGCGCCCGGCTGGCCGAGGGCGTCACCGCGCTGCACGCGGTCGGCGAGGTGTTCGCCGGGATGATCCGCGCGTCGGGCCGCATCCCGCAGATCTCCGTCGTCCTGGGCCCGGCCGCCGGCGGCGCCGCCTACGGGCCGGCGCTGACCGACCTGGTCGTCATGGGCCCGCTGGGCCGCGTCTTCGTGACCGGCCCGGACGTCGTCCGATCGGTCACCGGCGAGCAGGTCGACATGGAGGCCCTCGGCGGCCCGGACACCCACGGCCGGCGCTCCGGCGTCGTGCACGTGGTGACCGACTCCGAGCAGGAGGCGCTGGAGACCGCCCGCCGTGCGGTGGACCTGCTGGCTGCGCAGGGCAGCTTCGCCTCCGTCGACGGCGAGGCCGACCACGACCTGTCGGCGATGCTGCCCGAGGCCAAGCAGCGCGCCTACGACGTCAAGCCGATGATCGCCGGGCTGCTGGACGAGGCGCCGCTGGAGCTGCAGAGCCGGTACGCGCCCAACGTCATCACCGCACTGGGCCGGCTGGCCGGCCGCACCGTCGGCGTCATCGCCAACAACCCGCTGCGGCTGGGCGGCTGCCTGGACTCCCCGTCCGCGGAGAAGGCCGCCCGCTTCGTGCGCATGTGCGACGCGTTCGGCGTCCCGCTGGTGGTGCTGGTCGACGTCCCCGGCTACCTGCCCGGCGTCGGCCAGGAGTGGGACGGCGTCGTGCGCCGCGGCGCCAAGCTGCTGCACGCCTTCGCCGAGGCCGTGGTGCCGCGGGTGACCCTGGTGACCCGCAAGTCCTACGGCGGCGCCTACATCGCGATGAACTCCCGCTCGCTGGGGGCCACCGCGGTCTACGCCTGGCCGGGTGCCGAGGTCGCCGTCATGGGCGCCAAGGCCGCGGTCGGCATCCTGCACCGCAAGAAGCTGGCCGCCGCGCAGCCCGGGGAGCGGGAGGCGCTGCACGCCCAGCTGGCCGAGGAGCACGAGCGCATCGCCGGCGGCGTCGGGCGGGCCCAGGAGATCGGCGTGGTCGACGAGGTCGTCGAGCCGGCGCAGACCCGCAAGCGCCTGGTCGGCGCCCTGGCCGCCGCACCCGCGGGCCGCGGCGCCCACGGCAACATCCCGCTCTGAACGAAGGACCACGTCGCCCCCCGGTGCACGCTGCGCGCACACCGGGCCCCTGCGACGCAGCCGTAGAACCCGAACGGTGAACCCCTCGCACAGCACAGCGGCCCGGCACCCATCCGTGGGTGCCGGGCCGCGGTGCGTCCTGGACGGTGCGCCGGTCCGGGGTCAGGGGGCCGACGGGTCCAGGACGCGCTACACCACCTGGTGCAGCCAGCTGATCGGGGCGCCGTCACCCGCGTGGCGGTAGACCTCGAGGTCGTCGTCCCATGCGGCACCCAGGAGCGCGTCCAGGCCGTGCCGGAAGGACTCCCCGGAGCCGGACGTGGCGGCCAGGTGGCGGAGCTGCTGCTCGGACACCATCAGGTCGCCGTTGGCCGACATCGGCGCACGGAAGACGCCGTGGCCGGGGACGTACATCATGCGCTCGCCGTCGGACCCCTGGCTGGGCTCCTCGGTCACCTCGAAGCGCAGCATCGGCCACGCCTTGAGGGCAGCGACGAGCTTCGCACCGGTGCCGGTGGCTCCGGTCCAGGCGACCTCGGCACGGTAGGCACCGTGCTGCGCGGGCTGTTCGGCCCAGGACAAACTCACCGGCGCGCCGATGACCCGCTCGAGGGCCCAGTCGACGTGCTGGCAGAGCGCCTTCGGGCACGCGTGCACGAAGACAACACCCTGCGTAGACCGTCGTTGCACAGTGCACCTCCATCGGATCAAGACGGGTCTCGTCTTCCCCAACGGACCTGACTCGGGATGGCGGTGCGTGTCGCTCGAACGGGTGGTGCGGGGTGCTCGGGACAGTCTGCCCGACTACCACGCCCGAGCGCTACTGCGGGTTCGAATCGCGGGTCCAGCTGTGCCAGAAGTGACGGATGAGGTTGGTGGGACAACCAGCGTGTTGCCCGCCACCGGCCCACCGCAGGCAGGTTCTGCCCACACCCCATCGGCAGGCGCGGACGCCTTCGGCAGATGTAGCTGGACGATCGGCGCCTGGATGTCCACTGGGTGGTGCGGTTGTTCTGGTTGAGCCGGGATGGCCGATCGTGACTGTGTCGTTACGCGGAGTCCGGACTGTCGCACTGGTGACCGGCTGTGCGGCTGCCATGGTCGCTGCGTGACGTCGACACAGCGCCGCGGCCGGCACTCGGTCATCAGCGAGGAGACCTTCGCCTGCGGGCAGGCAGCCCTCCAGGTGCTGTGGAACGGCGTGAGCGGGACGCCGATCGTCGACTCCAGCGGCCCCTGGCACGCCATCGAGCCCGGACCGGCCGAGATCGTGTTCTCCCTCTGCGGTCGCGAGGTGGCGCGCATGGACGGCGCCGCGGTGTGGCCCGACCCCCGCCGCACGCCGGCCTGCGTCGTCTGCGCCGAGCTCGCCCTGGACTGAGCCCACCCGGACACGACGACGGCCCCGCACCTGACACAGGTGCGGGGCCGTCGTGCTGCCGGGGCTCCTGCCGAGGGGGCCAGAACCCCGCAATGCGTCGTCGAGATCGGGGTTGGCGCGGTCCTGGGCACCTCGATGACCCCGGGAACCCCGGTCTCGGGGACCCGGACACGACGACGGTCCCGCACTTGACGCAGGTGCAGGGCCGTCGTGCTGTCGGGCACCTGCCGAGGGGGCCAGAACCCCGCAATGCGTCGTCGAGATCGGCGTTGGCGGGGTCCTGGGCACCTCGATGACCCCGGGAACCCCGGTCTCGGGGACCCGGACACGACGACGGCCCCGTACCTGGCGCAGGTGCGGGGCCGTCGTGCTGCCGGGGCTCAGGCGCGCCGGACGGTGAAGGTCGGCGGCTCCTTGAGGGTCTGGGCGACCACGCAGTACCGCTCGGTCAGCTTCGCCAGCGTGGCGAGCTTCTCGTCGTCGGCGTCGGTGTCGAGCTCGGCGACCACCTCGATGCCGGTCATGCCGACCGGGGCCTCGCGGGAGACGCCGAGCGTGCCGCGGGCGTCCATGTCGCCGCGCGCGCTGAGCTTCGCGCTGCGGATGTCGATCGACATCGCGGTGGCCACGCTGCGCAGCGTCACCCCGGAGCAGCCGAGCAGGGCCTGCAGCAGCATGTCGCCGGAGCAGGCGTCCGAGCCGTCGCCGCCGGTGGTCTCGTGGAACCCGGCGCGCTGGGGGCCGGACCAGGTCTCGATCGTGGCGGTGATCCCGTCGTCCCGGAAGTCGCCCTCGGCGTGCAACCGGGCCATCGCGGCCGACGGGTCGTCCTTGTACTTCTGCTTGATGGGGGCCTGCATCTCGCGCAGGGCGGCGGCGTCCATGAGGGCAGTGAACCCGCATGGCAGGCTGTCCGCTCGGGGCGGTAGCTCAGCCGGTCAGAGCATGGGACTCATAATCCCTGGGTCGTGGGTTCGAGCCCCACCCGCCCCACGTCACCGCCGCCGGGCCGTTGACCTTGCAGAACCGCAACGGAGGCGCGCTGCCCGGCAGCGTGTCGGCGTTGCCGTTCTGCATGATCAACGCCGCTCCAGGCCCGGCGCCGTCCGACGGGCCGCGCCGATCCGGGTGACGATGGACCCGTGCCCTTCCGCCACGAGACACCCGTGACCGCCCCTGCCGCGACCGTCGTCGCCACGCTGACCGACGAGGCCTTCGTCCGCGCGTTCCTCGCCGACCTCGGTGCGGACGTCCGCGACGTGGTGGCCGAGCCGGGCCGGACGACGGCGCGCTACACCGTCCCCACGCAGGGCATCCCCGAGGTGTTCGCGCGCTTCGTCGGCGACCGCGTCGAGCTGACCGACGTACGCACCTGGAGCGTGGACGGCGACACCGCGACCGGCACCGTGCTGGTGACCGCGTCGGTGTTCGGCCGCGACGTCCGTCTCGAGGGTGACCGCCGCATCGCCGGCGGCACGCTGAGCACCACCGGCCGCTCGCACGTCGATGCGCCCTTCGTCGGCCGCAAGGCCGAGGGCGGCGTCGACGAGCTCGCCGTGGTGGTGATGAAGAAGGAGGCGCAGACGCTGGCCCGCCGGGTCAGCTGACCTGCTCGACGCCGGCGGCGTGCCGGCGGGCCAGCTCCTGGTAGATCGCGGGGTTGCCGTCGACCCACTGCGCCGCGCCCTCGGTCAGCGGCCCGCGGACCTTGGCGGGCGACCCCAGCGCCAGCACCTCGTCCGGGACGACGAGCCCCGGCGGCACCAGCGAGCCGGCGCCGACCAGCGCGCGCCGGCCGATGCGGGCGCCGTCCTGCACGGTCGAGCCGTTGCCGACCAGCGCCTCGGCCCCGACCACGCAGCTGTGCACCACGCAGAGGTGGCCGATCGTGGCGCCGGGGCCGACCTCGGTGGCCGGGTCCTCGCCGCCGTGGAGCACCGAGCCGTCCTGCACGTTGGCGCCCTCGCGCACGACGATGCGGCCGAAGTCCGCCCGCAGCACCGCGCCGTACCAGACCGAGGCGTGCGCCTCCACCACGACGTCGCCGACCAGGGTCGCGGTCGGGGCGATCCAGGCGTCGGGGTGCACCTGCGGGGAACGGCCCTCGAAGGAGAACAGCGGCATGGGCCGCACCCTCGCACAGCGGGAGCGGCCGCACAGGTGCACCGTGTCGACATGACGACACCGCAGTCCGACGAGCCCCAGCCGCGCGACATCGCCCTGGAGCAGGAGACCGAGGAGCAGGCCCAGGACCTGGAGGAGCAGAGCGACCCCGAGTGACCGGGCGCGACGACCCCTTACGTCGTACGTTGCCACCCGTGGACCCGCAGCAGCCCCGTGTCCTGGCCGGCCGCTACCTCCTCGCCGAGGAGATCGGCCGCGGCGGCATGGGCGTGGTCTGGCGGGCCCACGACCAGGTGCTCGACCGCGAGGTCGCGGTCAAGGAGGTCACCTTCGGGATCCAGGTGTCCGCGCAGGAACGCGAGGTGCTGCGCGAGCGCACCTTCCGGGAGGCCCGCGCGGCCGCCCGCCTGGACCACCCGGCCGTCACCACCGTGCACGACGTGGTGGAGGAGGACGGGCGGCCCTGGCTGGTGATGGAGCACGTCCGGTCCCGGACGCTGCTGCAGCTGGTCGAGGAGCACGGCCCGCTGCGGGTGGACCTGGTCGCCCGGGTCGGCCTCGACGTCCTGGACGCCCTCTGCGCCGCGCACCGCGAGGGGATCGTCCACCGCGACGTGAAGCCGGCCAACGTCCTGGTCGACGAGGACGGCCGCGGCCACCTCACCGACTTCGGCATCGCCACGACCACCGGCGACTCCAGCCTGACCGCCACCGGCACGGTGCTCGGGTCGCCGTCCTACATGTCGCCCGAGCGGGCCACCGGCCAGCAGCCGCAGCCGCGCGACGACCTCTGGTCGCTGGGCGCCACGCTCTACACCGCCGTCGAGGGCCGCCCGCCCTTCGACCGCGGCGAGCCGATGGCCACCCTGCTCGCCGTGGTCGGCGACCACCCCGCGCCGATGGTCCGGGCCGGCGCGCTGCAGCCGGTGCTGGCCGCGCTGCTGGCCCGCGACCCGCAGCGCCGGGCCACCGCCGACCAGGCCCGCGCGGCCTTCGAGGCCGCGCTCACCGCCCCGGCCGCGCCGCCACCGCCCTCCCCCGCGCCGCAGTACGAGGCGCCGGCGGTGCCGGCCGCGGGCGGGTCGGTGCAGCGGTTCGACGCCGCCGACCTGCGCCGCCGCGCGCACGACGCCAAGGAGGCGCTCAAGGCACTGGCCGAGAAGCACGTGCCGCCCCCGCAGCAGCCCCGGCCGAGGTTCCGGTTCAAGCGGCGCTGGGTCGTCGTCCCCACCCTGGTCCTGCTGCTGCTCGTGGTGGCCCTCGTTGCCGGGGCGGTCTGGCTGCTCGCCGAGGGCGGTCAGCTCCTCGGCGGTTGACGCGGGCCCGGCGCCGGGTAGCGCCGGACGCATGCGCACCGACGAACTGCTCGCCGCCGCCTTCGACAACATCGCCGGCGTGGTCGACGCCGCCGTCGACGGCCTGACCCCCGACCAGCTGGCCCAGGCGCCCGGGCCGGGCGCGAACACGATCGCCTGGCTGGTCTGGCACCTCACCCGGATCCAGGACGACCACGTCGCCGACGTCGCCGGCTCCGAGCAGGTCTGGACGGCGGACGGCTGGGCACGCCGCTTCGACCTGCCCTTCGACGACGCCGAGCACGGCTACGGCATGGACCCCGAGGACGTCGCGAAGGTGCGCGCCGACGCCGAGCTGCTCACCGGCTACCACCACGCCGTGCACGCCCGGACGAAGGAGTACCTGGCCACGCTCTCCGACGCCGACCTCGACCGCGTCGTGGACACGAACTGGGACCCGCCGGTCACACTCGGCGTCCGGCTGGTCAGCGTGGTCACCGACGACCTGCAGCACGCGGGGCAGGCGGCCTACGCCCGTGGTCTGCTGGGGGCGTGACCGCACCGAAGGTCGACCTCAAGGACGACGACGCCTACCGGGCGCACCGCGGTGAGTGGCGGCTGGTCGACCTGGGCCCGCGGCAGTACCTCGCCGTCGACGGGCAGGGCGACCCGAACGGCGCGGCGTTCGCGCCCGCGGTGGAGTCGCTGTACCCGGTGGCCTACGCGCTCAAGTTCGCCTCGAAGGACGCCGGCCGCGACTACGTCGTCCCGCCGCTGGAGGGCCTGTGGTGGGCGCAGGACCTGGACGCCTTCACCCGCCGCCGGGACAAGGCGGTCTGGGAGTGGACGCTGCTGCTCGCCGTCCCGGAGTGGCTGGGCGCCGCCGAGGTGGACGCCGCCGTCGAGCGCACCCGGCCCAAGGCGCCGCCGCGGCTGGCCGACCTCCGGCTGGAGACGCTGACCGAGGGCCGCTGCATGCAGACCCTCCACGTCGGCGCGTTCGACGACGAGGGCCCGGTGCTGCGCCGGCTGCACACCGAGGTGCTGCCCGGCGCCGGGTTGGCCCCGACCGGCAGGCACCACGAGGTCTACCTGACCGACCCGCGGCGCACCGCGCCCGAGAAGCAGCGCACGGTCCTCCGCCAGCCGATCAGCTGAGCGCCCGGGCCGTCAGCTCCGTCAGCAGGCGCGCGGGTTCGGCGAGGCAGACGGCGACGTCGGGCTCGACGTCCACCAGCCCGTGCGCGGCGGCGAACCCGGCAGCGGCGAGCTCGCCGGGACCGAGCCGGACGACGCCCGCCAGCCCGACGCAGCGCACCCCGGCGGCCGCGGCCCGGCGCGCGACCACGGCGGGCGCCTTGCCGGACAGGGTCTGCACGTCCAGCGCGCCCTCGCCGGTGAGGCACAGGTCGGCGCCGACGAGGGCTGCGTCCAGGCCGACGAGGTCGCAGACCAGGTCCGCACCCGAGGTGATCCGGGCGCCCAGCACCGCCAGCGCTCCGGCCGCGGTGCCGCCCGCTCCCCCGGCGCCGGGCACCGCGTCCACCTCCACGCCGAGGTCCCGGCGGACGACGGCGGCGAACCGGGCCAGCGCCGCGTCCAGCAGCGCCACGTCGTCGGGCCCGGCGCCCTTCTGCGGGCCGAACACCGCCGCCGCACCGCGCGGTCCGGTGAGCGGGTTGTCCACGTCGGTGGCCACGACCACCTCGACGCCGGCCAGCCGCGGGTCCAGCCCGCTCACGTCGACCCGGTCCAGGCCGGCCAGCGCGGCGCCGCCCGGGGGCAGCTCGGCGCCGTCGGCACCCACGAACCGGACGCCCAGCGCAGCGAGCATGCCGGTGCCGCCGTCGGTGGTGGCGCTGCCGCCGATGCCGACCACGAGCCGGCGGGCGCCCGCGTCCAGCGCGGCCCGCAGCAGCTCACCGACGCCGCGGGTGGTCGCGGTCAGCGGCGCCGGCGGGGCCAGGTGCAGGCCGGCCGCGGTGGCCAGCTCGACCAGCGCCGTGCCGCCGTCCAGGGCGAGGACGGCGTCGCGGGGGGCGCCGTCCGGCCCGCTCACCCGCACCGGTCGGGCGGTCCAGCCGGCCCGCAGCGCCGCCGCGACGGTGCCGTCGCCGCCGTCGGCGACCGGCCGCAGCAGCAGCTCGGCGCCCGGCTGCACCCGCCGCACCCCGTCGGCCACCGCGTCGGCCACGGCGTCGGCGTCCAGGGTGCCCTTGAACTTGTCCGGGGCGATGACGATCCGCACGCCGCGCAGCATGCCCGACACCGGCCTACCGTCCGACGACGTGAGCACCGACGCCCCCGACGCCCTCGCCCCGGCCACCGACTTCTACGCCGTCGACGACCTCATCGACCCCGGCGACCTGGAGATCCGCGACCGGGTGCGGGCGTTCTGCGCCCGCGAGGTCACCCCGGTCATCAACGACTACTGGGAGCGGGCCGAGTTCCCCGCCCACCTGGTCCCGAAGCTGGCCGACCTGGGCATCGCCGGGGGCACCGTGAAGGGCCACGGCTCGGCCGGGATGAGCGCGGTCGCCGCCGGGCTGGTCGCCGCCGAGTGGGCCCGGGCCGACGGCTCGATGGGCACCTTCCACGGCGTGCACTCCTTCCTGGCCATGCAGTCGATCGACCTGCTGGGCAGCGAGGAGCAGAAGGAGCGCTGGCTGCCGGAGATGGCGCGGATGGAGAAGATCGGCGCGTTCGGCCTGACCGAGCCCGACCACGGCTCCGACGCCGTCGCCCTGGGGACGACGGCCACCCGGGACGGTGACGGGTTCGTGCTCAACGGCGCGAAGAAGTGGATCGGCAACGGCTCCATCGCCGACCTGGTGATCATCTGGGCCCGCGACGAGGAGGGGGACGTCGGCGGGTACGTCGTGGAGAAGGGGACGCCGGGCTTCACCGCGACCGTCATGACCGGCAAGACGGCGCTGCGCGCGGTGTGGCAGGCCGAGATCACGCTGGACAACAGCCGGGTGGGCAGCGAGAACAAGCTCGCGAACTGCCGGAACTTCAAGGACGTCTCCCAGGTGCTCGACCGCACCCGGTACACCGTGGCCTGGCGGGCCCTCGGCGTGGCGCAGTCGGCCTACGAGCTGGCGCTGGCGCACACCCTGCAGCGCGAGCAGTTCGGCTCGCCGATCGCCGGCTACCAGCTGGTGCAGGAGAAGCTCGCCCGGATGCTGGCCGAGATCACCACCATGCAGCTGATGTGCTGGCGGCTGTCGACCCTGGCCGACCAGGGCCGGATGACCGCCGCGATGGCGTCGCTGGCGAAGATGAACTGCTGCAAGAAGGCGCGCACGATCATCGCCGACGCCCGTGACCTGTTCGGGGGCGACGGCATCCTGCTCGAGCACCACATCGCCCGCCACCACGCCGACATCGAGGCCATCTACACCTTCGAGGGCACCGACCACGTGCAGGCGCTGATCGTCGGCCGCGAGGTCACCGGGCTCTCGGCGATCACCGGCCGCCGGCCGCGGAAGGACTGACCCCGGGGGTCAGCTGGCGCGGGAGAGCTGGCGCACGGTGATCTGCTTGCACTCGGCGCAGGCGCTCTCCCGGGCCCCGACCCGCTCCCAGCGGTGGGCGCCCCACACCTGCACGATCGCCCCGCAGGCGGCCAGCTCCACCTCCCCGTCGAGCTCGGCGGGCGGGCGGTGCGCCTCGACGGCGTGCCAGGAGGAGGAGACGGTGTCTTCCGGCTTCGACCGCGACCAGCGGTCGGGCCGGGCGTACCCGACGGCGTAGCTGTCCACGGCTCCAGTGTGCCCCCGATCACACGGGGCTGCCATCGGATCGCAACCGCCCCGGCTCCGCGGCCGCCACGACACGGCATCGGGCTGCACGCAGAGCCACTGGATCGTCACGTGGTCGACGTCACCGACCACATCGGTCGGTCAACCGACCGATCTGGTCGGTCACGCGCTACCGTCGTCCGGGTGACCCGACTGATGCGCCAGCACGCCGACGAGGAGATCCTCGACCGCGCCGCCGCCCTGTTCGCCCGGCACGGGTTCGCCGGCACGTCGGTGCAGCAGGTCGCCGACGCCGTGGGCCTGTCCAAGGCCGGCCTGCTGCACCACTTCCCGAGCAAGGACGCGCTGCACACCGCGGTCACCGCCCAGGCCGACCGGTTGGCCGACCAGGTCCTCGCCGCCGGCGCCCGCCTGCCCGAGGGCCTCGAGCGCGACCGGGCCACCGTCGAGGTGCTCGTCGACATCGCCCTCGCCCACCCCGGGCTGGTCGCGCTGCTGCTGTCCCCCACCGGCGAGGAGCCGGCGCCCGAGTGCGCGCTCAGCGCCGGGGACGCCGCCGTCCGTGCCTTCGGGCTGGTGCCCGGCGAGATGCCGGCCGACCCCACCCGCACCGTCCGCGTGCTCGGCGCCCTCGGCGCCCTCGCCGTCCTGTCCCTGTCGGCCACCGAGCTCGACGCGGTCACCACCTGGCGGCCGCTGGTGGTCGCCACCTGCCTCGACGCGCTCGGCCACGGCCGCACCACCGACCCCACCCGCTCCCCCGAGATGGAGGCCTGACCCCCATGGCTGCACTGCTCGCCCGGCTCGGCGCCCTCGCGCACCGCCGCCGCTGGACCGTCGTCCTGGTCTGGCTGGCCGTCCTGGTCGCCGGCGGCGCCGGCGCGGCCACCCTGGCCGGGGAGACGACGACGTCGTTCTCCATCCCGGGCCAGGAGTCCACGGTCGCCCTGGACCGCATCTCCGAGGAGTTCGGCGCCACCGACTCCGGGGCCAGCGCGCAGGTCGTCGTCCGGGCCCCGGACGGCACGACCCTGACCGACCCGGCCCAGGCCGCCGCGCTGCAGCAGCTGGTCACCGAGCTCGGGACGCTGCCCGGCGTGGCCTCGGCGAGCAACCCGCTGGACCCGGCCTCGCCCACGGTCAACCCCGACCTCACCACCGGCTACAGCACCGTCACCTACGACGCCGCCCCCGGCGAGGTCACCCCCGCCGAGCAGGACGCGCTGCGCGACGCGGTCGCCGACGCCCGCGGCTCGGGGCTGACCGTCGAGGTCGCCGGCCAGGCGCTGGAGAGCGCCCCCGAGGTCGGCGGCGTCGGGGAGATCGCCGGTGTGGTCGTCGCCGTCCTGGTCCTCGCGCTGACCTACGGCTCCCTGGTCGTCGCCGGGATGAACCTGCTCACCGCCGCCGTCGGCGTGGGCATCGGCGTCCTCGGCATCACCATCGCCACCGGGTTCCTGGAGCTGTCCTCCACCACCTCGATCCTGGCCGCGATGCTGGGCCTGGCGGTCGGCATCGACTACGCGCTGTTCATCATCAACCGCTACCGGCAGGAGCTGCGCCGCGGCACCGACGTCCCGTCCGCCATCGCCACCGCGGTGGGGACGGCGGGCTCCGCGGTGGTCACCGCCGGCCTCACCGTCGTCATCGCGCTGGTCGGCCTGTTCGTCGCCGGCATCCCGTTCCTGACCCAGATGGGCGTCGCCGCCGGCGCCACCATCGTCGTGGCGGTCCTCGTCGCGCTGACGCTGGTCCCCGCCGTCCTGTCCCTCCTGGGCCGACGGGTGCTGCCGAGGAAGCAGCGCGACCTGCCACCGGCCGCCGACCTCGACGACGCCGCGCCCACCACCGGCCTGTTCGCCCGCTGGGCCGCCGGGGTCACGAGGAACCGGGTGGTCGCGCTGCTCGCCGCCGTCGTCGCCCTGGGCGTCGTCGCGGTCCCGGTCGCCTCCATGCGCACCACGCTCATCCAGGCCCCGCCGGCCGGCAGCACCCAGGAGCAGGCCCAGCAGCTGCTCGCCGACGGCTTCGGCGCCGGCATCAACGGGCCGATCACCGTGCTGTTCGAGGGCCCGGACGCCGCCACCGCGGCGGCGACCGCCACGCCCGGCATCCAGGGCCTGGACGACGTCGTGACCGTCACCCCGCCGGTGCCGAACGCCGACGGCGACGCCGCGCTGCTCACCGTCGTCCCCGGGTCCGGCCCGACCAGCGCGGCCACCGAGCAGCTGGTCGAGGACCTGCGTGCCCAGCTCGCCGACCTCGACGGCGGCGTGCGCGCCTCGGTCACCGGCCAGACCGCGGTCAGCGTCGACGTCGCCGCCTCGCTCAACGGCGCGCTGCCGGTCTACCTGGCCCTCGTCGTCGGCCTGGCGCTCGTGCTGCTGGTGCTGGTCTTCCGCTCGCTGCTGGTGCCGCTGGTCGGCGTGCTGGGCTTCCTGCTCACCATCGGCGCCTCGCTGGGCGCCACCGTCGCGGTGTTCCAGTGGGGCTGGCTGGGCGACCTGGTCAACCTGGAGGGCACCGGCCCGCTGATCAGCCTGACGCCGATCCTGGTCATCGGGATCCTGTTCGGCCTGGCGATGGACTACCAGGTCTTCCTGGTCAGCCGGATGCACGAGGCGCACGCCCACGGGCAGCCGCCGGTCGCGGCGATCCGCAGCGGGTTCCGGTCCGCCGCGCCGGTGGTCTTCGCCGCCGCGCTGATCATGTTCAGCGTCTTCGCCGGGTTCGTGCCGGCGGGCGACGCGACCATCAAGTCGATCGGGTTCGCCCTCGCCGTCGGGGTGCTGTTCGACGCCTTCGTCGTCCGCATGGTGCTGGTGCCCGCCGCCCTGGCGCTGCTCGGCGAGTGGGCCTGGTGGCTGCCGCGCTGGCTGTCCTGGCTGCCCGAGCTCGACGTCGAGGGCGCGGCGCTGCAGCGTCCGCGGTCCGACGACGGGCGCGAGCTGGTCGGCTCCTCCCGCTGACCGCTCAGCTCGACGTCGTGCCGTAGCGGGCGCGGAGCTCCCCCAGCAGCTCGGGGGTGGGCTCCGCGCCGGCGGCGACGGCGGCGTGCACGTCGCGGAAGTACTGCTCGTAGCCGGCCGGGGTGTAGACGCACAGCGCCCGGGCCGGCTGCGCGCCGTCGTTGCGGTAGCCGTGCACCGTCCCGCGCAGTGCAGCCGCGGTGTCGCCGGGGGTGAGCACGACGTCGTCCCCGGCGGTGCTCAGCGTGAGCTCGCCGGCGAGGACGACGAAGACCTCGTCGTGGTCGGCGTGCACGTGCGGCCGGGCACCCACCACGCCCGGCGGCAGGGTGAACTCCTCCAGCCCGAGCCGCCCGCCGGTCTGGCCCGCGGTGAGGGCGAACAGGTGCCGGACGCCGGCGGCGTCGACCTCCTCGCCCTCGCCGGCACGCACGACGAGCGGCTGGGGGTCCTCGGGCACACCGCCGACCGTAGCGGGGTCAGCTCTCGGCGGCGGGCGCGTCCCGGCCGGTGAGCGCGGTGAGCGACCGGCGCAGCGTGGTCACCAGGCTGCCGGCGACGAACAGGTCGTGGCCGGTGCGGCCCTGCTCGGCGCGGACGGAGCCGGCCAGGTCCTCCACGGCGTCGGCGGCGGTGCGCGCGGCGTCCGGGTCGTCCCGGGTCCGCAGCAGGTCGGCGACGGCGGCGATCGCGGTCGTCGTCGGCGGGCGCAGCCGCGGGCCGAGCGCGACGTCGGCCCACCCGGCGGCGGCGGTCTCGTGCTCGCGCAGCAGCTCGGCGGTGTCCTGCACGAGGAACGCGACGCTCTCCAGGGCCCGGGCCTCCCGGTACTGCCGGTCGACGGCCGGGGCGTAGCGGCGGGCCCGGCGGTTGCCGCGGCGGGCCGACTCGGCCTGCCCGACCGCTTCCCGCATGTCGCCCAGCACCGGGTCGATGGCGCGCATCCGGGCACGCCACCCGGCCTCGTCGGGCGGGGCGTCCTGCCGCAGGCCGTCCACCAGGTCGTCCAGCTGCCCGGCCAGGGTCCTGCGCAGCCGTTCCAGCTCGGCCTGCGCCGGGGCCAGCGGCAGCGGCGGGAAGGCCGCGGTGACCAGCAGGCCGATGAGCGCCCCCAGCAGGGTCAGCCCGGCGTACCCGGCGACGTAGCCCAGCGGGTCGGCGTTGCCGATGACGAGCACGAACAGCGCCGCGGTGGGCGCCCAGCTGCCCGCCGCGCCCAGCACCCGCCAGCCGCCGACCGCCATGCCCGCGGCCACGACCAGCGCGATGGTGAGCACGTTCGGGTAGCTCAGCGCGTCCACCCCGAGGGCGACGGCGGCCCCCGCGGCGATGGCGGCGACGGTCTGCAGGCCTTCCCGGGCCGAGCCGGCCAGGGTGGTGGAGGTGGCCACGACGGCGCCCAGCGGTGCGTAGTACGGGTAGTCCCCGGCCGAGCCCGGCACCAGCTGCGCCACCGCCCAGGCCAGGGACGCCGCCACCGCCGCCTTGAGCGCCATGCCCCAGCGCGGGTGCCGGGCCCAGGTGCGCGCGACGCTGCCGCGCCACCCGGGTCGCCGTCGCTCGTCGTCCACCCCGCCATCCTGCGGGCCCCGGCTGCCCCGGACGACCCGGGAAGTCAAGCCGCAGCCGGCCTCGGTTGCGACACGACCCGGTGACGATACGGTTGCAGGCCGTCGCAGACGGTTCCGATCCGGCCCTGCTCGGTACCACTGTGGATCGGCGTGACCTCCGTACCGCGCCCGTTCGCCAGCCCGTCCGCGCAGGGCCTCCTGCGCACCCTGTTCGACCTCGGCCGACCCACGACGGTCGGCGAGCTGGTCGCCCGGTGCAACCCGCGCCCCGCGACGTCGTCGGAGGCCGACCTCGCCCGCTGGCGGGAACGCGAGCAGGACCTGCACCGCGCGGTGTCCGAGCTGCACGAGGCCGGCATGGTGACCCGGCAGGTGGAGAAGCGGGAGGGCCGCGTCGCGCACGTGCTCTGGCTCCCCTGACCGGGCGCCGGCGGCTCAGCACGCAGGACGACCTGGGAATCCGACCCGGGGATGACTCGTAGAAGGCTGTGATTGTCCTACTGTCCGGGCACACCGCAACCCGGAGGAGTCCCCATGCGCGTTCGTCGTCTGCCCGGCACCGCCCTCGCGGGGGCCGTCGCAGCCCTGATCCTGGCCGGTTGCTCCTCGTCCGGGGGCGGTGGCGAGGCGGCCGCCGAGGAGACCACGTCTCCGCTGGGCGTGTACCTGGACGCCGTCTACGGCGGTGACCTCTCCGAGGAGGAGCAGCAGCGACGGTCCGAGGACCAGAACCGGCGGGTCGAGGAACTGGTCGCCGGCTGCATGCAGGAGCAGGGCTTCGAGTACGTCCCGAACACCGCGACCGGCACGTACACGAGCGGGGGCGAGGAGTGGGAGCCCGAGGACCGCGAGTGGGTCGCCCAGTGGGGCTACGGCGCGGTCGACTGGCCCGGCCGCGACGACGTCCCCGAGGACGGCGGCGAGGAGTACGTCGACCCCAACGGCGACTACGTCGAGAGCCTCTCGGAGTCCTAGCAGACCGCCTTCTACGAGGCGCTGAGCGGCCCGGCCCCGACCGAGGAGCAGATGGCCGCCATGGAGGACGGCACCTACGAGTACGACTGGCAGGACAGCGGCTGCTACGGCGTCGCCCAGCACGAGGTGTACGAGGCCGAGGACCTCGCGCAGTCCGAGGAGTTCGCGCCGCTGTTCGAGGCGATGGACGAGTTCTGGACGAACAGCGCGGAGTCCCCGGAGATGAGCGCGCTCGACGGTGAGTGGGCCGCCTGCATGGACGCGGCCGGCCACTCCGGCTTCGCCCAGCAGTACGACGCGCAGAACTCCATCTACGACGCGCAGAACGAGCTCTACGAGGCCGGCGGAGAGGGCGAGGAGTACGTCGAGCCCGACCAGGCCGCGATGGACGCCCTCGGCGAGCGCGAGGTCGAGCTGGCCCTGGCCGACCTGGACTGCCGGGTCGAGACCGACTACCGCGACCGGCAGACCGACATCCAGAACGAGCTCGAGCAGCAGTTCGTGGACGACCACCGGACCGAGCTCGAGGCGCTGCGCGCCGCGGCCGAGCAGGACTGAGCGTGGACCGGGACGACCTCGAGCCCAGCGACCCCACCGACGAGGGACGACGCGGACGGCTCGCCGCGTGGACCACCCTGGCCCGACGGAACCGCACGCTCGGGGTGACCGCACTGGTCGCCGCGCTGGCCCTGGTGGCCGGGCTCGTGCTCGGCCGGTTCGTGCTCGTCCCCGACGACGCCGGGGCCGGGACCCCCGAGCCGGGCCTGGTCACCGCGCCGGTCGTGCTCGGACAGCTGAGCAACGACGTGACCATCCGGGGCGAGGTGGCCTACGCCGACCCGGTCGAGGTCACCGTCGACACCTCGACCCTGTCCGGCCCGGCCGTGGTGACCGGGCAGGTGCCCGAGGTGGGCACCGAGCTCGGTCCGCTGTCGGTGGCGCTGGAGCTCGCCGGTCGCCCGGTCATCGTGCTGCCGGGCGAGCTCCCGGCCTACCGCACCCTGCGGGTCGGGGTCTCCGGGCCCGACGTCGTGCAGTTCAAGGAGGCGATGCGGGCGGTCGGCCTGGACGCGGGCGACCCGGCCAGCAACCTCTTCGACGGCACCGCGGCCGCCGCGATCGGCTCGCTCTACGCCCAGGCCGGCTACCCGGCACCCGCCGGCGACGAGGGTGCGGCCGAGGCGGTGGCCGCCGCCGAGGAGGCCGTCACCTCCGCCCAGCAGGGACTGACCGCGGCCCAGGCCGCGCTCACCGCCGCCCAGGCCGGTCCCGGGCCGGTCGAGGTGCGGACGGCGGACAACGCGGTGGCCAGCGCCCAGCGGGCCCTGGACGCCGCCCTGGCCACCGACCCCGGCGACACCGCCACCATCGGCGACCTGCGCGACGCGCTGGCCCTCGCCCAGCTGCAGCGCCAGCAGCTGGGCGCTCCCCGCAGCGCCACCGAGGAGCGGGCCGCCGTCGCCGGCGCCCAGCAGCAGGTCGGCCAGGCGCAGGACGCCCTCGCCCAGGCCCGCCAGGACGCGCTGCCCGCCCTGCCCGCCGGCGAGGTCCTCTACCTGACCCAGCTCCCCCGCCGGGTCGACGCCACCGAGCTGCGCCGCGGCGCCGTCCTGGAGGGCGCCGCGATGACCGTCTCCGGGGCCACGCTGGGGTTGTCCGGCACCGTCGCCGCGGCCGACGCCCGGCTGCTCACCCCCGGCCAGACCGCCACCTTCGACCTGCCCGGCGGCGGGGAGCAGGCCGCCACCATCACCGCGGTCACGGCGGGGACCGACGCCGAGGACCGCTGGACCGTCGAGCTGGAACCCGCCCCGTTGACCCCCGAGCAGATCACCGCGCTGCAGGGGGCCAACGTGCGGGTGCAGATCCCCGTCGGGGCCACCGAGGGCGACGTGCTGTCGGTGCCGCTCGCCGCGCTCTCGGCCGGGCCGGGCGGGGAGTCCCGGGTGGAGGTCGTCGACGGCGACCCGCGCGACGGCGACCGGGCGGGGACCCGGCTGGTCACCGTGGACACCGGGCTGGCCGCCGACGGCGCGGTCGAGGTCACCCCGACCGGCGGCGAGCTGGACGAGGGCGACCTGGTGGTGGTCGGCCGGTGACCGCCGCGGCACCGGCCGGCGCCCGGCCGGCCGACCCCGGCACGGAGCCGGCGATCGAGCTGCGCGACGTCACCCGCTCCTTCCCCGGGCCCCCCGAGGTGCAGGCGCTCAAGGGGGTCAACCTGACCGTCGCGGCCGGGGACTACCTGTCGGTCGTGGGGCCCAGCGGGTCGGGGAAGTCGACGATGCTCAACGTCCTCGGGCTGCTGGACCGGCCCACGGTCGGCGAGTACCGGCTGGGCGGGGTCCTCACCGGCACGCTCAGCGAGGACGAGCGCGCCGCCCTGCGGGCACGGCAGCTGGGGTTCGTGTTCCAGGCCTTCCACCTGATGTCCCGGCGCTCCGTGCTGGACAACGTGATGATGCCGATGCTGTACGCCGGCACCCCGCGCGCCGAGCGCGAGCCGAGGGCCCGGGAGGCGCTGGAGCGGGTCGGTCTCGGGCACCGGGTCGACTTCCTGCCCGGCCGGCTGTCCGGCGGCGAGCGGCAGCGGGTCGCCGTCGCCCGGGCCGTGGCGACCCGGCCCCGGGTGCTCCTCGCCGACGAGCCCACCGGCAACCTCGACCAGACCACCACCGGCGGGATCATGGAGCTCTTCGAGGACCTGCACGGCGACGGGCTCACCCTCGTGGTGATCACCCACGACGCCGGGGTCGCCCGCCGGGCGCAGCGCTGCGTCCGGCTGGCCGACGGCCGCGCGGAGGAGGTGTGAGGCTCCCGCTCCGGCGCCCGGGAACCCGCACCCCCGCCGCCGTCGACCCGGTGCCGGCCGCCGACCGGTTCCGGCTGACCGACCTGCTCGGGGAGGCCACCGCCGACATCGGGTCCCGGCCCGGGCGGCTGGTGACCACGGTCGTCGGCACCGTGCTCGGCGTCGCGGCACTGATCGCCACCGTCGGGTTCGCGCAGACCGCCGCCGCCCAGATCGCCCGGCAGTTCGACGCCGCGGCCGCCACCGCGCTGGTGGTCACCCCGGCGACCGCCAGCACCGGCGGCGGGGACACGGTGGCCACCGGCACCCTGCCCTGGGACGCCGTCGACCGCGTGCAGCGGCTGGCCGGGGTGGACGCGGCGGCGCTGCTGGCCGAGCTGTCCCTGCCCGAGGCCACGGTCACCGCCGTCGCGGTCAACGACCCCTCCCAGGCCCCGGTCGCCCCGCCGGCGCTGTACGCCGCGTCGGCCGGTCTCCTGGACACCGTCGGCGGGCACCTGTCCACCGGCCGGTTCTTCGACAGCGGCCACGACGCCCGCGCCGACCGGGTGGTGGTCCTCGGGGAGCGGGCCGCCGAGCGGCTGGGCGTGGACCGGGTGGACAGCCAGCCCTCGGTGTTCGTCGACGGCATCGCCTACGCCGTGCTGGGGATCGTGGACTCCACCGACGTCCGGGCCGAGCTGCTGGACGCCGTCGTCCTGCCGACCGGCACCGCGCGGGCCGACTTCGGGCTGCGTGCGCCCGGGGACGTGCAGGCCCGCATCGCGGTGGGCGCCGGCCCGCAGCTGGCCGAGCAGGCACCCCTGGCGCTGGCACCTGACGACCCGGGGACGATCGAGGTGAACGCGCCGTCGGCCCGCTCGCAGCTGGGCCGGGCGGTGCAGGCCGACGTGAACGGCGTGTTCGTCATCCTGTCGGTGGTGGTGCTGCTGGCCGGTGGGGTCGGGATCGCCAACGTGACGATGCTGTCGGTGGTCGAGCGGATCGGCGAGATCGGGCTGCGGCGTGCGGTCGGGGCGACCCGGCGGCAGATCGCCGGTCAGTTCGTGGCCGAGTCCGTGGTGATCGGCCTGCTGGGCGGGCTGATCGGCGCCGCGGTCGGGGTGCTCGCCGTCGTCGGCATCTCGGTGGCCCGTGGCTGGAGCCCGGTCGTCGACCCGTGGACCGCGCTCGGCGGCACCCTGCTGGGCGCGGTGCTGGGCCTGGTCGCCGGTGGGCTGCCGGCCCGCCGCGCCGCCCGGGTCGAACCCGTGGAGACGCTGCGCGGGGGGACGTGAGCGGGGTCAGGGCCCGACGCGGAACCGCTGCGCGACCACGCCCGAGCCGAACCCCTGCCGGTCGACCAGCTCCAGGGGGACCCTCCGCTGCAGCCCGGCGAGCAGGGTGGGCCCGTGCCCGGCGACGAGCGGGTGCACCAGCAGCTCCAGCTCGTCCACGAGGCCGGCGTCCACCAGCGCGACCGGCAGGCGCACCCCGCCCAGGAGCAGGTCGTCGCCCGGCTGCTCCTTGAGCCGCCGGACGGTCTCCACCGGGTCGTCACGGACCAGCTCGGCGTGCCAGTCGGCCGCGGCGAGGGTGCGGGAGAGGACCACCTTGGGTGCTGCGTCGATCGCCTCGGCGAACCGGGTCTCCCGCTCCCCCATCCAGGCCGGCCAGTCCCCGTCGGCCGGCCGGCGCCAGGCGGACTCCATCATCGAGTAGGTCACCCGGCCGTAGAGCAGCGCGCCGGCGCCGGCGACCCGGCCGGTCCAGAAGGCCATCGACTCGTCGTCCGGCGGCAGCCCGGCCTCGTGGTGGCAGCAGCCGTCGAGGGTGGTGTTGATGGCGTAGCGGAGCCGGCGCACGGGTCGACCCTCTCAGGTCGATGGCAGCCACGACACCCGTCCGGCGAGGGCCGCGTAGCCGACGAAGGCGACCACGTCGATGAGCGTGTGCGCCACGACGAGCGGGCCGACCCGGCCCCACCGCTGGAACAGCCGTCCGAACAGCAGGCCCATGACCACGTTGCCGACGAAGCCACCCGGGCCCTGGTACAGGTGGTAGCTGCCGCGCAGCACCGCGCTGACGGCCAGCGCGCGGCCCTCCGACCAGCCCAGCTGCCGCAGCCGGTGCAGCAGGTAGGCCGCGACCAGCACCTCCTCGAGGACGGCGTTCTGCGCGGCGGACAGCACCAGCACCGGGATCCGCCACCACACGTCGGGCAGCGCCTCGGCGACCACCGTCAGGTCGGCGCCGACACCACGGGCGGCGAGGTACAGGGCCAACCCGGTCCCGCCGACGAGCGCGGCCAGCCCCACCCCGCGGGCCAGGTCGGACCCGGCCCGCACCGGGCGCAGGCCCAGCGGCCGGGTGCCCTCCCCCGACCGGACGAGCAGGTGCACGGCCAGCAGCACCGGCACCACCCCGGTGGCCAGGCTGGTCAGCTGGAGCAGCAGGTCGACCCAGGGGCGCCCTGGCGCCTGCGAGGAGTTCAGGACGGCGGCCTGGTGCGGGAGCGGACGGGTCGCCAGCAGGGCGCCGACGAACTGGATCGCCGCCCGCAGCCCCGCCGCGCCCAGGGACAGCGCGAACACCAGCCACACCTCGGTGACCAGCCACCGCCGGGGCACGGCCGGTGCCGCTGCGTCCGTCGCGGGGCTCCTGGTCACGGCTGCAGGCTGACCGCCGGACCTGTGCGGCGGCGGTGACCTCCCTGCCGGTCGGCCGGGCACGGCCTCCACGACACCGTCCGCCGCGACGGACGCCGCGGGACCGGCGCGGCGTGAGGTGGGTCATCGACACGGCTGGCGCAGTGCGCGAGGATCCGACCGATCCAGCGCCGCATTGCGGGTGCACGCGACCTGCGAGAGGGCCACCACGATGACGCCGGACGACGCCGCTGCGCAGCGCAGGGAGCTGCTGCGGATCTCCCTGGCCGTCGACAGCGCCCAGGTGGGCAGTTTCGACTGGGACCTGCGGACCGGTCGGCTCGTCTGGGACGACCGGCTGCGGGGGCTGTTCGGGTACACCCGCGAGGACTTCGGCGAGACGATCGCGGCGTTCAACGACCGGGTGCACGCCGATGACCGGGAGCGGGTCGGCCAGGCGCTGCAGGCCACCATCGCGGCGTGCGGTGAGTTCGAGGCCGAGTACCGCGTGGTGCTGCCCAGCGGGGAGGTCCGCTGGGTGCAGGCCCGCGGGCAGGCCCTCCCCGGCCCCGACGGCGCCGCCGGCCGGTTGATCGGTGCGGCGTTCGACACCACCGACCTGCGGGACGGGGCGGCCAGCACCGCCCGGGTGCTCGAGGCCATGCCGTCGGGGTTCTTCTCCGTGGACCGCGGGTGGTCGTTCTCCTTCCTGAACGCCGCGGCCGAGCGGCTGCTCGGCCGCACCCGGGACCAGCTGCTCGGCCGGTCGGTGTGGGCGGAGTTCCCCGACGCGGTGGGGACGGCGTTCGAGGACGTGTACCGGTCGGCCGTGGACACCGGACGGCCGCAGACGTTCGAGGCGTACTACCCGGCGCCGCTGGACGCCTGGTACGAGGTGCTGGCCTGGCCCACCCCGGACGGGCTGTCGGTCTACTTCTCCGACATCACCGCCCGCAAGGCCGCCGCCGTGGCCCAGGAGCGCACGTCCGCCCGCCTCGCCCTGACCGCGCAGGTCACCGCCCACCTCGCCGAGGCCGCCGACACCCTCACCGTGGCCGCCGACCTGCCCCGCCTGATGGTGCCCGGCCTGGCCGAGGGCGTGGTGCTCACCGTGGTGGACGCCGACGGGCGCCCGCGCGACGTCGGCAGCTGGCACGCCCACCCGCAGCAGCGGGCCGCCCTGGCCGCCTACAGCGGGACCCGGCTCGACGTGCTGCCGTCGACCTCCCCGCTGGCGCGGGTGCTGGCCGGCTCCCCACCGGTGCACAGCAGCGGCACCGCGGTGGCCGCGATGCTGCCGGACGGGGCGACCCGGGACCTGCTGCGCACGCTGGACGCCGAGCACGGCCTGGTGCTGCCGGTCCCCGGTCGCGACCGCGTGCTCGGGGCGCTGACCCTGTTCTCCGGCGCCGGCCGCCTGCCGGACCCCGACGTCGAGGAGACCGCGCGCGACCTGGCGTCACGCATCGGGCTCGCGCTGGACAACGCGCGCCTCGCCGCCGCGCAGGGTGCGATCGCCGAGGGTCTGCAGCGCAGCCTCCTCGCCGATCCGCCCGAGCCCGACCACGCGCACATCGTGGCCCGCTACGTGCCGGCCAGCGAGGCCGCGCGGGTGGGTGGGGACTGGTACGACGCGTTCATGCAGCCCGGCGGGGCGACGATGCTGGTCATCGGCGACGTCGTCGGGCACGACATCGAGGCGGCGGCGGCGATGGGCCAGCTGCGCGAACTGCTGCGGGGCATCGCGACCTACTCCGACGCGGGTCCGGCGGAGGTCCTGCGCGGCCTCGACTCCTCGATGCGGCTGCTGCGCGCCCGCACGATGGCCACCGCCGTCGTCGCCCGGCTGGAGCAGACCGCCGAGGAGTTCGAGCGCGGGGTGACCCGCATGCTGTGGGCCAACGCCGGCCACCCCGCGCCGCTGGTCGTCCACCCCGACGGCACCCAGACCGTCCTCGCCTCCCGGCGTGGTGAGCTGCTGCTCGGCGTCGACGACACGACGCCCCGCACCCAGCAGGTCCTCGCCCTGGACGAGGACTCCACCGTCCTGCTCTACAGCGACGGGCTCGTCGAACGCCGCGACCAGCACCTGGACGAGGGGCTGGAGCGGCTGCAGCGGGCGGTCGCCGAGCTGCACGGCAGCACCCTGGACGAGCTGTGCGACGGACTGGTGGACCGGCTGGTCGACGGCCACCCCGACGACGACGTCGCGCTGGTCGCCGTGCGCCTGTTCCGCCAGGACCAGCCCCGGCCACCCGAGGCCGGGCCCAACGTCGTCCCGCCCGGCGTGCCACCCGCGCGGTCACGGCGCGACGACTGACCGCGGGACGGGTCAGCTGCCCCCGGCCGGCTTGGCCAGCCGGGCCCAGACCAGCTTGCGGTCGGCCTCGTAGTGCACCCCGTGGGACTCCGTGAGGTCGGAGACCATGTAGAGCCCGTAGCCGCCCTCGCCCTCCACCCGGCCCGTCGCCGGGGTCGGCAGCCGCCCGGGGGCACCGTCGACGACCACCACGGTCCACGCGGCCTGCTCGTCCCGGATCAGCAGCCGGGACGGCGGCGAGCCGTGCCGCAGCGCGTTCGACGTCAGCTCGTCGATCACCATCACCGCGTCGCCGACCGCGTCCTGCCCGGCGGCCCCGGTGCCGTCGTCCAGCCCGGACACCAGGAAGGCGCGCACCTGCCGGCGCACCTGCACCAACCCGGCCAGCGACTCCAGGGTCAGCGTCAGCCGCTGCTCCCCCGCCTGCACCGGCACCGGGCTGTCCTGCGTCCACGACGCCACGGCGGCCGAGTGCTGGTCCTCGCTGGTCACGGTGAGCTCCCGAGGTCCGGATGTGCGGGCCGCCCGGTGGACCCCTCGACCGTCGATGATGCCAGGCCGCCCCGGGGACGACGGAGGGCCCGGCGCGTGCGCGCCGGGCCCTCCGTGGTGGCTCCCCCGTCTGGACTCGAACCAGAAACCGTTCGATTAACAGTCGAATGCTCTGCCAATTGAGCTACGGGGGACCGTGTCGTCCGGGTGCCGAGATTACCCCACGCGGGCGGGCCCCCCGGGGGCGGGGCCCGGGTGTGTCGGGCCGGTAGCGTCGGACGTCCCCCGCCACCCCCCTGGAGGTCCTCCCGTGGCCAAGTTGTCCTTCCTCGCCGGCGTCGGCGCCGGGTACGTCCTGGGTGCCCGCGCCGGCCGCGAGCGCTACGAGCAGATCCGCCGGGCCTACGAGCACGCCAAGGACGACCCGCGCATGCAGTCGGCCGCCGGCACGCTGCAGGCGCAGGCCGACCACGCGTTCGCCACCCTCCGCACCCAGCTGCGCGGCCGCTGACGGGTCAGCGGCTGGCGTCCTCGCCGTCCACGGCCTCGGCCAGCCGCGCCCGGGCGACCTCGCGGGCGGCGGGGTCGTCGCGGTCGGCGTCGTCGTCGAACACCACGCTCCACTCCCGGGCCGCCTGACCGGGCACCCGCCGGGCGACCAGCAGCACCCCGCCGCCGGCGGGCAACGGGTGCCGCGTGCTGGCCACCACGGTCTGGTCCACCCGCCGCCGCACGACCGCGGGCAGCTCCCCGGCGTCGTCGAGCAGGTACCGGGTGACCGGCCCGCGGGTCTGCACCCCGGGCTCGACCTCCACGAGCGGGGTGACGGCGAAGCTGCCCCCCTGGCCCGCCGCGGTCCAGCGGGCGTGCCCGACCAGGTGCCAGGGCAGCAGCTCCCCGTCCGGGACGGCGCGCAGCCCCGCCGAGCCGGCCACCAGCCAGCCCCCGCCGGCCCGGGCGCCCCAGGCCAGCACGTCCTCGTCCCCGGCCGCGGCGGCCACCTCGGCCGGCGGCCGGCCGAACCGCTGCACCAGCCGCCGGAACGGGTTCACGCCGACAGCCCCCCGATCGCCCGCTCGCGCAGCGCCCGCGCCTCCTGCTCCAGCGCCACCAGCTGACCGAACACCTTCGTGTACTCGTCGGCGGACTCCACCGGGTTCATCCGCTGCAGCCGGCCCTTGAGCGCGGCCACCCGGCGCACGGCGGCCATCTCCTGCAGCCGGGCCAGCACCGCGTGCACGTAGCCGCTGTCGGGCTCGTCGGCCGGGGACTTCAGCGGCTCCACCGCGAGCGCCGGCAGCAGCCGCCGGACGTCGTCCGCACCGGCGTGCTGGCCCACCTGGTCCACCCAGGCGGCACCGCTCACCGTGGCCGCGGCGGCCCCGCCGGCGGCCGCCACCGCCGCGGCGACGGCGGCGTAGTCGGCGTGCGTCCACGACTCCGGCGCGATCGCGTCGAAGGCGGGGCCGGCCAGCTCCGGGCACTGCAGCGCGGTCTTCACCGCCTCGCGCTCGATCTCGGCCGCGGCGTCGTCGGCGGTGCGGGCCGGCGCCCTGGGCCGGGACCGCGGCCGGCCGGCCGCCGTCCCCTCGCCGGTCAGCGCGCGCACCCGCTCGAGGACCTCGGCCTCGTCGGTGTTGCCCAGCATCCCGGCCAGCTGGCGGGCGTAGGCCGGCCGCAGCGCGTGGTCCTTGATGCCGGCCACCATCGGCGCGGCCTTGTCCAGGGCGTGCACCCGCCCCTCGACGGTGTCCAGGTCGTAGTCGGCCAGCGTCGTCTTGAGCACGAAGGCGATCAGCGGCACCCGGCGGGCGACCAGGTCGCGGACGGCGGCGTCGCCGTGCGCCTGGCGCAGCTCGCAGGGGTCGCGGCCGTCGGGCTCGACGGCGACGAAGGTCTGGCCGACGAAGCGCTGGTCCTCGGCGAAGGTCTTCATGGCCGCGGCCTGGCCGGCCTTGTCGCCGTCGAAGCAGTAGACGACCTCGCCGCGGAACTCGTCCTGGTCCATGAGCAGCCGGCGCAGCACGTTGATGTGCTCGGCGCCGAACGCGGTGCCGCAGGAGGCGACCGCGGTGGTCACGCCCGCGATGTGGCACGCCATCACGTCGGTGTAGCCCTCGACGACGACGGCACGGTGCTGGCGGGCGATGTCGCGCTTGGCCCGCTCCACGCCGTAGAGCACGGTCGACTTCTTGTACAGCGGGGTCTCGGGGGTGTTCAGGTACTTCGGGCCCGGGTCGTCGTCGGCGAGCTTGCGGGCGCCGAAGCCGATGACGTCGCCGGTGATGTCCCGGATCGGCCACAGCAGCCGGCGGTGGAACCGGTCGATGGAGGTGCCGCGGGAGGACTGCTTGGACAACCCCGCGGTCTCCAGCTCCTGCTGGCTGAACCCGGCCTGGCGCAGGTGCTTGGTGAGGGTGTCCCAGCCGGCCGGGGCGAACCCGCAGTCGAACTCGGCGGCCATCTCGCGGGTGAAGCCGCGCTGGGCGAGGAAGGTGCGGGCGATGGCGGCGTCGGGGGTGGCCAGCTGCGCGCGGTAGAACTCCGCCGCGGCGGTGTTGGCCGCGACCAGCCGGGCCCGCTGCCCCGCGGCGGCGCGGTCGGGGGCGCCGGTGGGCCGGCCGCCGTCGTCCTCGTACTGCAGCTGGATGCCGACCTTGCCGGCCAGCAGCTCGACGGCCTCGCCGAAGCTCAGGTGGTCGATGTCCTGCACGAACTTGATGACGTCGCCGCCGGCGCCGCAGCCGAAGCAGTAGAACAGCGCGCGGGCCGGGGTGACGTGGAAGGACGGCGACTTCTCGTCGTGGAAGGGGCACAGGCCCTTGAGCGACCCGCCGCCGGCGCGCTTGAGCTGCAGGTGCTCGCCGACGACCTCGTCGATCTTGGCGCGCTCGCGCACGGTGGCGATGTCGGCGGCACGGATCCGCCCTCGCCGCTCACCCGCCATGCCGACCCACCCCCCGCACCGCTCCGCTGCCCGATCCGTGCCCCATCATCCCAGCGCTGCTCACGCGGCGGCGGCCGCGGCCTGGTTGCGCCGGGTGAACACGTGCTCGAGCCAGAGCAGGAAGACCACGTGCCGCAGCGGGACGTCGTCGCGCAGCTCCAGGGTGGGCACCGGGCTCCAGAACCCGACGCGTCCGCTGCGGCCGACCACCTCGTCGCCCAGCGTCCACACCCGGGTGCGCTGCCCGGTCCTGACCCCCAGCACGGTGCCCTCCAGGTCGACCTCGTGCCGGCCGGTCCAGAACGACGTGCGGACCGCCCGGAGCCGCGCGGTGTGCTCGGGGTCGGCGTGCAGCCGCGCGCCCAGGTCGCCGGTCTCCTTGGAGTAGACCCACTCGTCGCCGTCGACCACGGCCAACGCCCGCTCGCGCCACCAGCGCGGCTGCAGGGTGGCCACCAGCAGGCCGTCGGTCGCGTGCTTGTCGCCCGCCCCGCCGGCGACGACGGCGTGCACCCCGGCCGCCATCCCGCGGTGGCCGGCCCGGCAGAGCGTGTGGACCGTCACCCGATGCCCGGTGCGCCCGCGACGCTCTCGCCGGTGGCGCGGTAGAGCAGGTAGGCGGCGGTCTCGCGGAGGATGTAGCGGAACTGGGTGCTGCGGGTCTGCACGGCCGGGCCCTGCCGGGTGGGCGAGCTGGCCGCGTCGATGCCGGAGTCCTCGGCCATCCGCTCGGCGCGCATGGCGTGCCAGGGGTCGGTGACCAGCACCGCGGTGCGCCAGCCGCGCTGGTCGAACTCGGCGGCGACCAGCCGCATGCTCTCCAGGGTGTCCACGCCGTCGGTCACCGGGACGAGGTCCTCGGCCGGGACGCCGGCCTGCTCCAGGTAGTCGCGGCCGGCCTCGGCCTCGGTGAACTCGTCGCCGTCGCGGCGGCCCCCGACGGTCACCACGACCGGCGCGACGCCCTCCTCCCACAGCTGCAGCGCGTGCTCCAGCCGGGCCTCGAAGATGGAGCTGGGCACGCCGTTGTACTGCGCCGAGCCCAGCACGACGATGGCGTCGGAGCGGGGCTCGGAGTCCTGCCGGGCGGTCCACCAGATCGCCGCGGCCGTGGACACGACCACCAGGGCGACGGCGAGCACGGCGGCACCGACGGCGCGTGCGACGAAGCCTCCGAGCATGCCGACATGGGTACCACGCCCGGCCGTGCCGCGGTCAGGACAGGCCGCAGACCTTGGCGCCGTCCTCGGGGACCACGGTGAGCTCGACCGTGGTGACCGCGCCCCCGTCGTCCCAGCTGACCGGGACCTGCTCGGTGCGCTCGTCGCCGGTGCCGCGCACGGGCGCGCCGACGGTCGGCGTCCCGGGCCGCAGGTACTCCCCCGCCACGTCGCCCGGCGCCAGCCGGTCCTGCTCGTCCTCGCAGAGCAGGCCCCAGGCGGTCTCGGCGTCGCCGGCGGCCAGCGCGCGGCTGAAGACGTCGGCCACCTGCGTCGCCTGCTCCGAGCCGGTGCCCTGCAGCAGCGGCAGCGCGACCACCGCGCCGACCGCGACCGCGACGGTGCCGACGCCCAGGGCGACCAGCAGGCCTCTGCGGGAGCGGCCGGGGCCGGCGTGCAGCGGCTGCGGGTCGTCGTCGTAGAGGTACTCCGGGGCGCCGCTCACCCGCCGCTGACCTCCAGCTCGGCCCCGGCCGGCGGCCGGGGGTCGTCGCGGTCGTCCAGCCAGCCCTCGGGCAGCGCGACCGGCCGGGGGGACGACGTCCGCCCGCGGGGGGCGCCGAGGACGGCGGTCGGGTACGGCTGGTCCTCGATGCGGGCCAGCAGCCCGGCGAGCTCGTCCAGCGAGCCGACCATCGCCAGTGCCCGGCGGACCTCGGAGCCGACCGAGAAGCCCTTGGTGTACCAGGCGACGTGCTTGCGGAAGTCCGCGCAGCCGTGCGCCTCGCCGTGCTCGGCGGCCAGCAGGGTGGCGTGCCGGTGCATGACCGTCGCGACCTCGCGGAAGGTCGGCAGCGCCCGCTGCGCGGAGCCGGCGAAGGCGGCGGCCAGGTCGCCGAACAGCCACGGCCGGCCCAGGCAGCCGCGGCCGACGACGACGCCGGCGCACCCGGTCTCGGCGACCATCCGCAGTGCGTCGTCGGCCTCCCAGACGTCGCCGTTGCCCAGCACCGGGATGTCCACGGCCTCGACCAGGCGGGAGATGTAGGACCAGTCCGCCGTCCCGCTGTAGAGCTGGTCGGCGGTGCGGCCGTGCAGCGTGATCGCCGCGGCACCGGCGTCCTGCGCGATCCGGCCGGCGTCGAGGTAGGTGTGGTGCTCGGGGTCGATGCCGATGCGGGTCTTCACCGTGACCGGGACGTCGCGGGCGGCGCGGACGGCGGCGGTGACGATGTCGGCGAACAGCCGGCGGCGCCACGGCAGCGCGGACCCGCCGCCCTTGCGGGTCACCTTGGGCACCGGGCAGCCGAAGTTGAGGTCCACGTGCGCGGGCCGGGTGCCGGCGACGCACTCGTCGACCAGCATCTCCACCGCCCGCCCGACGGTGGCCGGGTCGGTGCCGTAGAGCTGCACGGAGAAGGCGTCGTGCTCCTCGGTGGTCGCCCGGACCATCCGCAGGGTCTTCTCGTTGCGCTCCACCAACGCGCGGGTGGTGATCATCTCGCAGACGTAGAGCCCGGCGCCGAACTCGCGGCACAGCGTGCGGAAGGCCGGTCCGGTGATGCCGGCCATCGGCGCGAGGACGACGGCCGGGTCGACGGTCAGCGCGCCCAGCCGCAGCGGCGGCAGTGCGGTGTCGAGGACGGCGGTCACCGGTCCAGGGTAGGCGGGGCGCTGGTCGTGCCGATCGCGGCGGACAGATGGCACGCGGGGGGTTGACCCACCCGGCGGTCCCCCGGTCCCGGGCGTGCCGTGGACCGAGGGACCCCGAGGTGGGTCAACCCACCGCTCAGCAACCGACGAGGCGCTGGGCGAGGTAGCCGACGACCTGGTCGAGGGCGACGCGCTCCTGGGTCATGGTGTCGCGGGAGCGGACGGTGACGGCCTGGTCCTCGAGGGTGTCGAAGTCGACGGTGAGGCAGAACGGCGTCCCGATCTCGTCCTGGCGGCGGTACCGGCGGCCGATGGCGCCGGCGTCGTCGAGCTCGACGTTCCAGTTCTTCCGCAGCTCGGCGGCCAGGTCACGCGCCTTGGGCGAGAGGTCGGCGTTGCGCGACAGCGGCAGGACGGCGGCCTTGACCGGCGCCAGCCGCGGGTCCAGCGCCAGCAGGGTGCGGGTGTCGGTGCCGCCCTTGGCGTTGGGGGCCTCGTCCTCGCGGTAGGCCTCGACCAGGAAGGCCATCAGCGAGCGGGTGAGCCCGGCTGCCGGCTCGATGACGTAGGGGGTCCAGCGCTCGCTGGTCGCCTGGTCGAAGTAGGACAGGTCGGTGCCCGAGTGCTCGGTGTGCGTCGACAGGTCGAAGTCGGTGCGGTTGGCGATGCCCTCGAGCTCGCCCCACTCCGAGCCCTGGAAGCCGAAGCGGTACTCGATGTCGACGGTGCGCTTGGAGTAGTGCGACAGCTTCTCGGCCGGGTGCTCGAAGTGCCGCAGGTTCTCCGGGTCGATGCCCAGGTCGGTGTACCAGCGGGTGCGCTCGTCGATCCAGTACTGGTGCCAGGTCTCGTCCTCGCCGGGCTTGACGAAGAACTCCATCTCCATCTGCTCGAACTCGCGGGTCCGGAAGATGAAGTTGCCGGGGGTGATCTCGTTGCGGAAGCTCTTGCCGATCTGGCCGATGCCGAACGGCGGCTTCTTGCGGGCGGCACCCATGACGTTGGCGAAGTTGACGAAGATGCCCTGCGCGGTCTCCGGGCGCAGGTAGTGCAGCCCCGACTCGTCCTCGACCGGGCCGAGGTAGGTCTTCAGCATCATGTTGAAGTCGCGCGGCTCGGTCCAGGAGCCGGTCACCCCGCAGTTCGGGCAGGTGATCTCGGTCAGGCCCTCGGGGAGGCGGCCCTTCTTGGCCTCGAAGGCCTCCTCGAGGTGGTCGGCGCGGAACCGCTTGTGGCAGTTGAGGCACTCGGTCAGCGGGTCGGTGAACACCCCGACGTGGCCGGAGGCGACCCAGGTCTGGCGGGGCAGGATGACCGAGGAGTCCAGGCCGACGACGTCCTCGCGGCTCTGCACCACGGTCCGCCACCACTGCTTCTTGATGTTCTCCTTGAGCTCGACGCCGAGCGGGCCGTAGTCCCAGGCGGAGCGCGTGCCGCCGTAGATCTCACCGGCGGGGAAGACGAAGCCCCGTCGCTTGCAGAGGTTGACCACCTTGTCCAGGCGGGCGGGGTCATGCTGAGAAGCGCTGTGCGGGCTTCGCTCGTTCACGCGGAGGTTCTCCATCCGGCTGGCGGTCGGCGGTTGCCCTGCAACGCTAGACGCCCCCCGCGACCTCATTCCGGCAGGTACACCCCGGGCTCGTCCACCGCGTGCAGCCAGACCGGCGCCCCGGCGATCTTCACCTCGGCCGCGGACAGCGCCCGGCGGTAGGAGCCGACTCCGTCCCAGGTGGTCAGCAGGGCGCACAGGCCCGGGTCGTCGGCCGCCGTCCCGAACTCCCCGGACACGAACCCCGGACGCCGCCGCAGCGCGGCCAGCAGGAGCGCGGCGTCGGCGCGCAGCGCGGCGGGGTCCTCGGTGCGGAACCTGGTGAGCGCGAACACGGGCACCCCTTCGCAGTTGACAATGGTTCTCACATGCGCGGACGATGGTGCCATGACGGCCGCCCCGCTCCCGGTCCCCCGGCGCCTCCCCGAGGACGTCGCCGCCGCCAGCGAGCTGCTGTCCGCCCTGGCCGCGCCGCTGCGCCTGTCCATCGTGGCGCTGCTCGACGAGCACGGCACCCTCTGCGTGCACGAGCTGGTCGAGGCCCTCGGCGTCCCCCAGCCCCTGGTCTCCCAGCACCTGCGGGTGCTGCGCGGGGCTCGGCTGGTGGCCGGCGACCGCCGGCACCGCGAGGTGCACTACCGCCTCGTCGACTCGCACGTGGGCCACATCGTGCGCGACGCGCTGGAGCACGCCGGGCACGGCGACGTCACGGCTGCGACGATCGGCTGATGGTCCGCACCACCCGCCAGCGCACCGCGGTCGCTGCCGTCTTCGACCAGCTCGAGGGCTTCCACAGCGCCCAGGAGGTGCACGCCCGGCTGCGCGCCGAGGGCGACACCGTGGGCCTGTCGACGGTCTACCGCGCGGTGCAGGCCCTGGCCGACGACGGCGAGCTGGACTCCATCCGCACCGACACCGGCGAGGCGCTGTACCGCCGCTGCAGCACCCGGCACCACCACCACCTGGTCTGCCGCAGCTGCGGGCGCACCGTGGAGGTCGAGGGCCCGGCCGTCGAGCGGTGGGCCGACCGGGTCGCCGACGAGCACGGCTTCGCCGACGTCAGCCACACGCTGGAGATCTTCGGCACCTGCGCGGCCTGCCGGGACGCCGCCGCACCGGCGGGCTGAGCCCTTGGTCACCGGCTGTGCGTCTCCCTAGACTGCCTGGCCGGTGGTCGCGCTGGCCCCACGGAGGCGGAGGGGGCGGGCGGTGGAGTCCGGGCAGTTCGGCAGCTACCGCATCGAGTCGCTGATCGGCCGCGGCGGCATGGGCGAGGTCTACCGGGCCTGGGACACCGAGCACGAGCGCACCGTCGCCCTCAAGGTCCTGTCCGAGCACCTGGCCGCCGACCGCGGCTACCGGGAGCGGTTCCGCCGCGAGGCGCACGCCGCGGCCCGGCTGAACGAGCCGCACGTGGTGCCCATCCACCGCTACGGCGAGATCGACGGCCGGCTGTTCCTGGACATGCGGCTGGTGCAGGGCGACGACGTGGCCACCGTGCTGCACCGCGAGGGCCGGATGGCCCCGGAGCGGGCGGTCTCGCTGGTCAGCCAGGTCGCGCAGGCGCTGGACGCCGCGCACGCCGACGGCCTGGTGCACCGCGACGTGAAGCCCTCCAACGTGCTGCTCACCGGCAGCGGGGACGGCGAGTTCGCCTACCTGGTCGACTTCGGCATCGCCCGCTCCACCGCCGACGCCCAGGGTCCCTCGCTCACCATGACCGGCGCGGCGCTGGGCTCCTTCGACTACATGGCGCCCGAGCGGTTCCTGGAGCGGCCCGTCGACCGGCGGGTCGACGTCTACGCGCTGGCCTGCGTCCTCTTCGAGTGCCTGACCGGCCGGCGCCCCTTCCCCCGCGAGGGCCTGGCCGCGCAGATGTTCGCGCACGTCAACACCCCGGTCGACCGCCCCTCCACGCTGGTGCCGGGGCTGCCCGCGGGCCTGGACGCGGTCATCGCGCAGGGCATGGCCAAGGACCCCGCCGCGCGGCAGGCCACCGCGGGCGAGCTGGCCGCGCAGGCCCGCGCCGCGCTGCGCGCCGGCCCGGCCCGCACCGAGGTCGTCGTCCCGCAGCTGCCGCCCCACCCGGTGCAGCGCCCCGCCCCGCAGACCGTGGGGTTCACCGCCCCCTCCGGCGGCGGGGGCTGGTCGGGTCCGCCCCCGGGGTGGACCGGCGGGGGCACCGGCCCGGGCTGGGGCGCTCCCCCGCCGCCGGCCCCGTCCCGCACCTCGCCGGCGCTGGTCGCCGCCCTCGTGGCCACGGTCGTCGTCGCCGTCCTCGTGGTGGTCGTGGTGGTGGCCACCCGCGGCGGGGACGGCGGCGACGTCGTCGCCACGTCCGGCTCGGCCACCGCGACCACCACGTCCGCCGGGCCCACGACGACGACGGCCGCCAGCACCACCAGCACGCCGGGGACCACCAGCTCGCCGGCGACCACCGGGCCGGCGGGCGGCGACGACGCGCTGCTGGACCGGCTGCCCGCCGACTTCGACCCCGCCGACTGCGAGGAGAACTCCCTCCCCGGCGACGGCGCCGACGCGGCCGTGCGCTGCTCGGCGGCGATCTCGGGGCCGGTGCCGCGGTCGGGCAACTTCTACGGCTACCCCGACACCGACACCCTGCAGGAGGCGTTCCGCGGGGACGTCGACCGGCAGGGGCTGACGGAGATGGACTCGCTCGCCGACTGCGCGACCGCCCGCGGCTGGATCGACTACGCCGGCCAGGACGGTGAGCGCGCCGGGTCGGTGGCCTGCTTCGTCAACGCCGACGGCGACGGTGTGGTGGCCTGGACCCAGGAGGACGCCCGCGCCGAGGGGTTCGTGTTCATCAGCGACGGCGAGACGCGCCTCGCCGAGCTGTTCGACTGGTGGAACGACCCGGCCAAGAGCGACTTCCAGGCAGGCTGAACCGGCACGTCCCCCTACCATCGTCCCGACGACGGGGGCAGGCCCCGTCGCGCGCCGAGGGAGGCCCGTGGAGTCCGGTTCGTTCGGGGCCTACCGCATCGAGGAGCTGATCGGGCGCGGCGGCATGGGCGAGGTCTACCGGGCCTTCGACACCGAGCACCGCCGCACCGTCGCGCTCAAGGTGCTCTCCTCCGGCCTGGCCGGGGACCCCGGCTACCGGGAGCGGTTCCGCCGCGAGGCGCACGCGGTCGCCCGGCTGTCCGAGCCGCACGTCATCCCGATCCACCGCTACGGCGAGGTCGACGGCCGGTTGTTCCTGGACATGCGGCTGGTGCAGGGCGTCGACCTCGGCGACCTCCTGCACCGCGAGGGCGCCCTGGAGCCGGCCCGCGCGGTCGCGGTGGTCGCCCAGGTCGCCCGGGCGCTGGACGCCGCGCACCACGAGGGCCTGGTGCACCGCGACGTGAAGCCCTCCAACGTGCTGGTCACCGGCGACCCCGGTGACGAGTTCGTCTACCTGGTGGACTTCGGCATCGCCTGGTCGGCCGGTGACTCCGAGACCGGGTCGCTGACCCAGACCGGGTCGGCGGTCGGCTCCTTCGACTACATGGCGCCCGAGCGGTTCATGGAGCGGCCGGTCGACGCCCGCACCGACGTGTACGCGCTGGCGTGCGTGCTGTTCGAGTGCCTGGCCGGCCGGCGGCCGTTCACCGGCGAGGGCCTGGCCTCCATGATGTACGCCCACCTCAACGCCGTCCCGCCGCGGGTGTCCTCGGTCCGGCCGGGCCTGCCGCCGGGGCTGGACGACGTGGTGGCCCGCGGGCTGGCCAAGGACCCCGCGCAGCGCTGGCCCTCGGCCGGGGCGATGGCGACCGCGGCCCGGGCGGCGCTGAGCACCGGCGGGGTCACCCCGCAGCGGGACAACGGCCCCGCACCCGGCCCGCCGCCGCCCCCGCCGCAGGCCGTCGGCATGTCCGGCCCGGGCTGGACCCCCGCGCCCGCCCCGGCCTGGAGCGGACCGGCGCCGGTGCCGGTCACCCACCCGGGGCCGCCGAGCCGGCGCCGCTGGCTGCCCTGGGCCGCGGCCGGTGTCGCCGCGGTGGTGGTCGCCGCCGTCGTCCTGGTGGTCGTGCTGACCCGCGGCGGGGGCGAGGACACCACCACGACACCCACGACGAGCGCCGCGCCGACCACGTCGGCCGAGGAGGAAGCGCTGCGCGGGGTGCTGCCCGACGCGTTGACCGACTGCGCCTCGGCCACCCCCGACGGCGCCGGGGAGACCGCCCGGGTCGAGTGCGGCGCCGCTGCGCCGGGGCCGTCGTCGGTGCGGGTGTCCTCCTACGCCGACGCGTCGGCCGCCGACGGCGCCTTCCTCGGCCTGGTCGACCGCTCCGACCTGCCGCCGCTGCCCGCCCGCGACACCTGCCCCGCGTCGACCGGCTACTACTACTGGCGCGACGCCGACCAGCAGACCGCCGGGCGCGTCGGCTGCCTGACCACCACCCGCGGCGACGCGGTGCTGTTCTGGACCGCCAGCGCCCAGCAGCTGCTGGTGGTGGCCACCTCGGCCGGCACCGGCGCCGACGGGCTGGCCGAGCTCACCGACTGGTGGACGGCCACCCGCGACTCCTTCGGCTGAGGCCCCGGCTCAGGCCCCGGCTCAGGCCTTGCCGAAGCGGCGCTGCCGGGAGGCGTACTCCTCGCACGCCGCCCACAGGTGCCGGCGGTCGAAGTCGGGCCACAGCACGTCCTGGAACACCAGCTCGGCGTAGGCGGACTGCCACAGCAGGAAGTTCGACGTCCGGTTCTCCCCCGAGCTGCGCAGGAACAGGTCGACGTCGGGCATGTCGGGCTCGTCGAGGAACCGCGCGACGGTCTTCTCGGTTATCCGGGCCGGGTCCAGGCGACCGGCGGCGACCTCACGGCCGATGGCCGCGGCCGCGTCGGCGATCTCGGCCCGGCCGCCGTAGTTGACGCACATCGTCAGGGTGAGGACGTCGTTGTGGCGGGTGAGCTCCTCGGCGACCTCCAGCTCCTTGATCACCGACCCCCAGAGCCTCGGCCGGCGACCGGCCCAGCGGACCCGCACCCCGAGCTCGTGCATCTCGTCGCGGCGGCGGCGGATGACGTCGCGGTTGAAGCCCATGAGGAAGCGCACCTCCTCGGGGCTGCGCTTCCAGTTCTCGGTGGAGAACGCGTACGCGGAGACGGCGCCGATGCCCAGCTCGATGGCGCCCTCGACGCAGTCGAACAGGGAGGACTCCCCCGCCTCGTGGCCCTTGGTGCGGGGCAGCCCGCGCTCCTTGGCCCACCGGCCGTTGCCGTCCATGACGACGGCGACGTGGTGGGGCACCTTGTCGCGCGGGATCGCGGGCGGGCGGGCGCCCGAGGGGTGCGGGTTCGGCGGGCGGACGGCCCGCTTCACGACCGGTCCACCAGGCTCAGCGAGCGCAGCCCGCGCTCCAGGTGCCACTGCAGCAGCGCGGCCACGAGCCCGCTCCCCTCGCGTCGGTTGATCCCCTGGCTGGCCTCGGCGGTGGCCCAGTCGCCGGTGAGCAGCGCGTCCAGCAGCTCCACGGTGACCGGGCTGGGCATCGCCGACCCGGTGGGCCGGCAGGCCGGGCACACCATGCCGCCGCCGGGGACGGAGAAGTGCCGGTGCGGGCCGGGCTCGGCGCAGCGCGCGCAGTCGCTGAGCGCCGGCTCCCAGCCGGCGACCGACATCGCGCGCAGCAGGAAGGCGTCGAGCACCAGGCCCGGCGGGTGCGCCTGCTCGGCCAGGCTGCGCAGCGCACCGATGACCAGCAGGAACATCCGGAGCGAGGGCTCCTTCTCCTCGGCGGTGAGCCGGTCGGCGGTCTCCAGCACCGCGGTGCCGGCGGTGTAGGCGCGGTAGTCGGCCACGATCGCCGGGCCGTAGGAGTGCAACGACTCGGCCTGGCTGACGATGTCGAGGTTGCGGCCGGTGTAGAGCTGCAGGTCGACGTGGCTGAACGGCTCGAGCCGGGCACCGAACTTGCTCTTCGTGCGGCGCACGCCCTTGGCCACCGCGCGGACCTTGCCGGTGCGGCGGGTGAGCACGGTGACGATGCGGTCGGCCTCGCCGAGCTTCTGCACCCGCAGCACGACGCCCTCGTCGCGGTAGAGGGCCTTGGGGGTCGTGCTCACTCAGTAGCCCAGCCGTTGCAGCTTCTTGGGGTCGTCCTGCCACTCGCCGAGCACGGTGACGTGCAGCGCGAGGTGCACCCGGCCGCCGAGCAGGTGCTCCAGCCCCACCCGGGCCTCGCTGCCGATGGCCTTGATGGTCGCCCCGCCCTTGCCCAGCAGCATCGGCTTCTGGCTGGGCCGCTCGCAGTGCAGCAGCACGTGCAGCTCGGTGAACACCGCGTCGGGGTCGCGCGGGTCGGGCTTGCGGACGATCTCCTCGACGCTGACCGCCAGGGAGTGCGGCACCTCCTGGCGCACCTTCTCCAGCGCGGCCTCGCGGACCAGCTCGGCGATCTGCCGCTCCACGTCGTCGTCGGTCAGCTGGTCGTCGGGGTAGAGCGGCGGACCCTCGGGCAGCATGCCGATCAGCAGGTCGGCGAGCAGGTCGACCTGGTCGTCGGCGACGGCGCTGACCGGGACGACCTCGCGGGCCTCGACCAGCTGCGAGGCGGCCACCAGCTGCTCGGTGATCTGCTTCTTCGACGCCGCGTCGGTCTTGGTGACCACCAGGACGACGGGGGTGGAGACGTTCCGCAGCTGCCGGGCGATGAACGCGTCGCCGGCGCCGACGGGCTGGTCGGCCGGGATGCAGAACACGACGACGTCGACCTCGGTGAGGGTGTCGCGGACGACGTCGTTGAGCCGCTGGCCCAGCAGGCTCTTCGGCTTGTGCAGGCCGGGGGTGTCGACCAGCACCAGCTGGCCCTCGGGCCGGTGCACCACGCCGCGGATGGCGTGCCGGGTGGTCTGCGGCCGGTTGCTGACGATGCCGACCTTGTCGCCGACGAGACGGTTGGTCAGCGTCGTCTTGCCGGCGTTGGGGCGACCGACCAGCGCGACGAAGCCGCTGCGGTACGGCACCTCCGGGTTGCTCACGAAGACAAGTCTCCCACCGGGGTCCGACAACGCTTGCGAGGATGGACCCCATGGCCCGACGCACCCGACGCGAGAACGACGAGCCGCCGGCGGTGCGCGCCGCCCGCGACCGGGAGCGGCACGTCAGCCAGGTCACCAGCTACGGCTTCTTCGCCAGCCGCGGCCCCAAGCGGTCGGTCACCGTCACCCCGGCGCCGCTGCGCTACTGGCAGTACGTGCTGGTCTCCCCCGGCGTCGCGGCCGCCACCGTGGCCGCCGTCGTGGTCTGGCTGGTGGCGCTGGGCCTGATCAGCGGGTGGGCCGCGGCGAGGTCGGAGGCGCCGCTGGCCGTCGTCCTCGGGCTGCTGGTGCTGGTGCTGGCCACCAGCCGGCTCACCGTCTCGGACTTCGCCGTCTCCAACGACATCGCCGGGCTCCGGCAGACGTCGTCGTTCGGCGTCGTACCGCTGGTGCTCGTCGAGGACGTCGTCCTGGCCCCGGCCCCGGCGGACTGGCCGCGGGCGAAGCGGCGGGGTGGCTGGTGGCCGGGGCGGCGCAGGGTCGTCGTCCGGCACCTGGCCGCCGACGGCCAGCGCGACCGCGCGTTCTCCGTCCGGGTCCGCGACCCGCACGCCTTCGCCGAGGCGCTGGACCGCCCGCTGGGCTGAGCCGGGTCAGACGGTGGTGACGAGGGTGCCGTCGGGACCGGCCAGGTGCACCGGCGCGCCCGCGGTCAGGTCGTGGACGGCGGCCAGCCCGGCCTCCTCCACCGCACCGGCGGCCGACACCACGGCGGCGGCCTCCAGGCCCTCGACGCCGGAGGACACCGCGGCGGCGACGGCCGCCTGCAGCGCGGACAGCTGCAGCGACGGCAGCGCCACGGTGGCCGCCAGGTAGGTGCGGCCGTCGGTGTCGCGGACGGCGGCCCCCTCGGGGGCACCGGTGCGGCCGCGCGCGGAGCGGGCCAGGGTCACGAGCTTGGCGTCCTCGGCCTCGAGCTGGGTCACGGGGACACCCTCTCAGGCCCCTCGGCGGCCTCGGCCGCGAGGGCGGCGGCCTCCTTCTTCTCCCGCTTGCGCCGGCGCCGCTCGGCCCGCTCGTCGTCCTCGGGCTCCTCGATCTCCTCCGCCTCGGGTTCGGGCTCCGGCTCCTCCACGCGGCGGACCAGCATGGTGTCGATCTGGTTGCGCCGGCCGCCGGTGGACTCCGCCAGCAGGTGCAGCTCGCCGACCACGGTCTCCGAGCCCTCGATCGGCACCCGGCCGATGGCCCGGGCGAGCAGGCCGCCGACGGTCTCGACGTCGTCGTCCTCGGGCAGCTCGACCCGGAACAGGTCGGCGAGGTCCTCGACGGGCAGCCGGGCGGTGACCCGGTAGGAGCCGTCGGGGAGCTCCTCGACCGGGGGCCGGTGCACCGCGTCGTGCTCGTCGTCGATCTCGCCGACGATCTCCTCGAGGATGTCCTCGATGGTGAGCAGGCCGGCGAAGCCGCCGTACTCGTCGACCACCACGGCCATGTGGATGCGGCGGGCCTGCATGTCGCGCAGCAGCACGTCCACCGGCTTGGACTCCGGGACGAAGGAGGCCGGGCGCATGATCTCCTCGACCCGGATCCGGCTGGTGTCCTGGTCGCCCTGGGTGCGGCGCACCAGGTCCTTGAGGTAGACGACGCCGACGATGTCGTCGACGTTCTCCCCGATGACCGGGATGCGGCTGAACCCGCTGCGCAGCGCCAGCGCGAGGGCCTGGCGCACGTTCTTGCCGGCCTCGACGAAGACCACGTCGGGGCGGGGCACCATGACCTCGCGGGCGATGGTGTCGCCGAGGGAGAACACCGACTGGATCATGTTGCGCTCGCCGGCCTCCACCACCCCGCGCTCCTCGGCGATGTCGACCAGCTCGCGCAGCTCGACCTCGGTGGAGAACGGGCCGTCGCGGAAGCCGCGGCCGGGGGTGATGGCATTGCCCAGCAGGATCAGCAGCGTGGCGACCGGGCCCAGCAGCCGGCCCAGCAGCCGGGTGGGGCCGGCGGCGGCCAGGGCGATGGAGTAGGCGTGCTGGCGGCCGAGCGTGCGGGGGCCGACGCCGACCAGCACGTAGCTGACCAGCGTCATCACGGCTGCGGCGGTGACCACGCCGGCGGCCACGCCGTCGAACTCCACGAACAGGATCACCGCGATCAGCACCGCCGCGGTCGTCTCGCAGACGATCCGCAGCAGGAGCAGCAGCGAGACGTGCCGCGCGCGGTCCTCCACGACGGCCAGCAGCGCCTCGGCCCGGCGGACGCCGTCGCGGCGCAGCGTCTCCACGCGGGCGCGCGAGATCCCCTGCAGGGCGGCGTCGACCGCGGCGAACACACCGGCGACGGGGACGAGCAGGACGGCGATCACCAGCAGGGTGATCGCGGTGGAGCTCATCGCGGCGCGGTCTCCTCACCGGTGACCTGGTCACGGGGCACGGAGGCGAACTTCTTCAGGAGGTCGGACTGCAGGCCGAACATCTCCTTCTCCTCGTCGGGCTCCATGTGGTCGTAGCCGAGGATGTGCAGCACGCCGTGGGTGGCCAGCAGCAGCAGCTCGTCGTCCATGGTGTGGCCGGCCGCGCGGGCCTGGCGGATGGCCACGGCCGGGCAGAGCACGACGTCGCCGAGCAGCTCCGGGCCGGTGTCGGGGGCGTCGGGACGGCCGGTCTCCAGCTCGTCCATCGGGAAGGCCAGCACGTCGGTGGGGCCCTTCTCGCCCATCCACCGCTCGTGCAGGCTCGCCATGTGGTCGACGTCCACGCACAGCACGGACAGCTCGGCCAGCGGGCTGACGCCCATCTCGGCCAGCACGAAGCGGCACACCCCGGTCAGCGACGTCTCGTCGACGGCGATCCCGGACTCGTTGGCGACCTCGACGGCCACGGGTCAGCTGCCCTTCTGCCGCCGCGGCCCGGGGCCGCGCACGGGGGTCTGCGCGTGGGTGGTGTCCCAGCGCTCGTAGGCGTCGACGATGTCGCCGACGAGGCGGTGCCGGACGACGTCGGAGCTGGTCAGCTGCGAGAAGTGCACGTCGTCGATGCCGGCGAGGATCTCCCGGACCACCCGCAGGCCCGACTGGGCACCGCCGGGCAGGTCGACCTGGGTGACGTCGCCGGTGACGACCATCTTCGACCCGAAGCCCAGGCGGGTCAGGAACATCTTCATCTGCTCGGCGGTGGTGTTCTGCGCCTCGTCGAGGATCACGAACGCGTCGTTGAGCGTGCGCCCGCGCATGTAGGCCAGCGGCGCGACCTCGATCGTCCCCGACTGCATGAGCCGCGGGATCGACTCGGGGTCGACCATGTCGTGCAGCGCGTCGTACAGCGGCCGCAGGTAGGGGTCGATCTTCTCGCTGAGCGTGCCGGGCAGGTAGCCCAGCCGCTCGCCGGCCTCGACCGCCGGGCGGGTCAGGATGATCCGGTTGACGTTCTTGGTCTGCAGCGCCTGCACGGCCTTGGCCATCGCCAGGTAGGTCTTGCCGGTGCCGGCCGGGCCGATGCCGAACACGACGGTGCTGGCGTCGATGGCGTCGACGTAGTGCTTCTGGTTCAGCGTCTTGGGCCGGATCGTGCGCCCGCGGCGGCTGATGATGTCCAGGCTGAGGACGTCGGCGGGCCGCTCGCTGCCCCCCGCGCGCATCATCGCGACGACCCGGCGCACGGAGTCCGGGCGCAGCGCCTGGCCGGTGCGGACCAGCGCGACGAGCTCGTCGAAGACGCGGACGGCGAACGCGGTGTCGCCGGGCTCGCCGGTGAGGGAGATCTGGTTGCCGCGGACGTGGACGTCGGCGGCGAGCTCGGACTCGACCATGCGCAGCAGCTCGTCGCCGGTGCCCAGCAGCGCCACCATGGGGATGGACTCCGGGACCGTGATCGACGTGCGGACGGCGTCCTCGGACAGGCCGGCGGCGCGGGCCGAGGCCTCACGGGACGCGCTGGTGGGCTGCTCGGCCGGGGTGGAGCTCGGTGAGGTGTCGGGCAAGAACGCTCGACCCTGCCTTCCTGCGACGGGGGTGGGACCCCGCCGAGCCTACGCCGACCGTGGGGACCCGGCGCCCGGATTCCCCCGGCTCACCGACCCCGGTGGGTGGCCTTCCCCGGCCCGTCGGCCAGGAAGGAGGCCACTGCACCGCGCAGGTCCTCGGTGCCGAACAGCGCCCCGGACACCGCGGGGACCGCGTCGTCGGCGGCCCGCACGCCGTGCCGGGCGGCGGTGGCGACCAGCACCTTGGTGGCCGCGTGGGCCACGGTCGGCCCGGCGGCGACCTGCCGGGCCAGGCCCAGTGCGGCCTCGGCGAAGCCCTCGTCGGGCAGCACCCGGTTCACCACGCCCCAGCCGTGCAGGGTGGCGGCGGAGTACCGCTCGCCGGTGAGCACCAGCTCCTTGGCCCGGGCGGTGCCGGCGCGCTCGGCCAGCCGCTGCGGCCCGCCCATCGACGGGGTGAGCCCGACGACGACCTCGACCAGGCCGAAGGAGGCCCTCTCGGCCGCCACCAGCAGGTCGCAGGCCAGCGCCAGCTCGAAGGCGGCGGTGAGGGTGAGCGCGTGCGCGGCGAACACGGTGGGCACCGGCAGGTCCTCCAGCGTCTGCACGGTGCGCAGCAGCCGGGCCCACAGCGCGCCGCCGGCGGCCTCGGCGTCCGGGCCCTCGGCGATGCCGGCGAACAACGACACGTCGACCCCGCCGGAGACCACCCGGCCCTCGGCGCGGACCAGCACCGCCCGCGGCCGGTCGGCCCGCCCGGGGGCGGTGCGGTCGGCCAGCTCGTCGACGCAGGACTCCAGCGCGTCGAAGGTGGCGCCGTCGAACAGGTTCAGCGGCGGGTTGTCGAGCACGAGGACGGCGACGTCGCCGTCGCGCTCCAGCCGGACGGTCACCCGGGCGGCCAGGTCAGGGCGCGCCCGCCGAGGACGTGGCCGTGCACGTGGTGCACGGTCTGCCCGGCCTGCGGGCCGGAGTTGAAGACCAGCCGGTAGCCGGGCTCCGGCGCCTCGTCGGTGGCCAGCCCCTCCTGCACGGCGACGGCGTGCGCGGCGGCGACCACCTCGGCCAGCAGCTGCGGGTCGGCGCCGACCAGCAGCCCGGCGGTGGCGTGGTGGTCCTTCGGGACCACCAGCACGTGGGTGGGCGCCTGCGGGGCGATGTCCCGGAAGGCCAGGGTGCGCTCGGTCTCGTGCACGACGTCGGCGGGGATCTCCCCGGCGACCATCCGGCAGAACAGGCAGTCGGTCACGCGGCCGACCCTCTCACGCCCAGCGGGTGCGGGCGCAGACCGCGGCGAGGACCGCGGCACCGGCGGTCGACGTCCGCAGCACCTCCTCGCCCAGCCGCACGACCTCGGCGCCGGCGGCGCGGAAGGCCACCGCCTCGCCGTCGGTGATGCCGCCCTCGGGGCCGACCACGACCGCGATCGAGCCGGCGCCGCCCAGCTGCACCGCGGAGAACGGACGGCGGGCCTGCTCGTGCAGCACCAGCGCCAGGTCCACGTCGGCGAGCAGCCCGCAGACCGCGCGGGTGCTCATCGGCTCGGTGACCTCGGGCAGCCGGGGGCGGCGGGCCTGCTTGCTCGCCGCGCGGGCCGCCGACCGCCACCTGGCCAGCCCCTTGTCCACCCGGTCGTCCCGCCACTTCGTCACGCACCGGGACGCCGTCCAGGGCACCACCCGGTCGACGCCGAGCTCGGTGGCCAGCTCCACGGCCAGCGGGCCGCGGTCGCCCTTGGGCAGCGCCTGCACCAGCACCAGCTCCGGCGTCGGGGCGGGCACCTCGTGCCGGGCCAGCACCTCGACCTGCAGGCCCTCGGGCCCGGCCGCGGCCACCACGCCCTCGACCAGCGTGCCCTCGCCGTCGGCGACCCGGACCCGCTCCCCCGCCGTCATCCGCAGCACGTCGACGGCGTGCCGCGCCTCGTGCCCGGTGACCAGCACCGTGCCGCCGGCGGGCAGCTCGTCGACCAGGAACAGCGGGGCGCCGTCGTGGGTGAGGGTGCCGGGGTCGGTCATCGGCCGTTGAAGGCGTCGCGGACCCGGCCGAACAGGCCGTTGTGCTGGGCCCGGCTCGCCTCCGGGTGGTCCTCCCCGCGGACGGCGGCGAGCTTCCGGAGCAGCTCCTCCTGCTCGGCGTCGAGCCTGGTGGGGGTCTGCACGTCGACGTGCACCATCAGGTTGCCGCGGCCGGTGGCGCGCAGCCGGGGGGCGCCGTGCGCGCGCAGGGTGAGCACCGAGCCCGACTGCGTGCCGGCCTTGATGTCGAGCGGCTCGTCGCCGTCCAGGGTGCGCAGGGTGAGGGTGGTGCCCAGCGCGGCGGCGGTCATCGGCAGGGTGACCCGGCAGTGCAGGTCCTCGCCGTCGCGGGTGAACACGTCGTGCGGGCGCTCGTGCACCTCGACGTACAGGTCGCCGGCCGGCCCGCCGCCGGGGCCGACCTCGCCGTGCCCGGACAGCCGGATCCGCATGCCGTCCTCGACGCCGGCCGGGATCTTCACCGGGATGGTGCGGCGGGCGCGCACCCGGCCGTCACCGGCGCACTGCGAGCACGGCTGCGGGATGACCTGGCCGGTGCCCCCGCAGGTGGGGCACGGGCGGGAGGCGACGACCTGGCCGAGGAACGAGCGCTGCACGCTCTGCACCTCGCCGCGGCCGTTGCAGGTGGTGCACTGCGCGGGGTGGGTGCCCGGCGCGGTGCCGGCGCCGGTGCACAGGGTGCACAGCACCGCGGTGTCCACGGTGATCTCGGTGGTGGTGCCGAAGACGGTCTCGGCCAGGTCGAGGTCGACCCGGATCAGCGCGTCGCCGCCGGCGCGGGTGCGGCTGCGCGGGCCCCGCGTCGCCGTCCCGCCCCCGAAGAAGGCGTCCATGATGTCGCCCAGGCCACCGAAGCCGGCCCCGCCGAAGGGGTTGCCGCCCCCGCCGCCACCGGTCTCGAACGGGTCGCCGCCGAGGTCGACGATGCGCCGCTTGTCCGGGTCGGTGAGGGCCTCGTAGGCCCGGCTGACCTTCTGGAACTCCTCCTTGGCCGCCGGGTCGGGGTTGACGTCGGGGTGCAGGTCGCGGGCCTTGCGGCGGTACGCGCTCTTGATCTCCTTGTCGGTCGCCCCCTGGGCAAGACCGAGCACGCCGTAGTAGTCCGTTGCCACTTCTTCTCGATCCTCAGCTCTCGGCCAGCAGCTGGCCGACGTAGCGGGCCACGGCTCGTACCGCGGCCATCGTCCCGGGGTAGTCCATCCGGGTGGGTCCGACGACGCCCAGGCCCCCGAGCGCCAGGTCGGCGGTGCCCCCGGCCGACCCGTAGCCCACGGAGACCACCGAGGCGCCGGTGAAGCTGTGGTGCTCGTTCTCCTCGCCGATGCTCACCAGCACCGCGCCGGGGGCGACCTCGCCCATCAGGCGGAGCACGACGACCTGCTCCTCGAGGGCCTCCAGCAGGGGGCGCAGGGTGCCCGGGAAGTCCAGGGCACCGCCGCGGGTGAGGTTGGCCGTGCCGCCGACGAGCAGGCGGTCCTCCCCGGGCTCGACGAGGGTCTCGACCAGGGTGGCGCTGACCGCGGCGACCAGCCCGCGCAGGTGCGCCGGAGCGGTGTCGAGCAGGTCGGCGACCTTCACCGCGGCGTCGGCGAGCTTGGCACCGACGAACGCGGCGTTGATCAGCGTGCGCAGCTCGGCGACCGGGTCGGAGCCGGCCGGGGCGTCGACGACCGGCGGGACCTCCACGACCCGCTGCTCGACCCGGCCGGTGTCGGTGATGAGCACGACCAGCAGCCGGGTGGTCGCCAGCTGCACGACCTCCAGGTGCCGGACGGCGGAGCGGGACAGCGTGGGGTACTGGATCACCGCGACGTTGCGGGTCAGCTGGGCCAGCAGCCGCACCGTGCGGGCCAGCACGTCGTCCAGGTCGAGCGCGCCGTCCAGGAAGCGCTCGATGGCCCGCCGCTCGGCCGACGACAGCGGCTTGATGGCCGAGAGCCGGTCGACGAAGAACCGGTAGCCCTTGTCGGTGGGTACCCGGCCGGCGCTGGTGTGCGGCTGGGTGATGTACCCCTCCTCCTCCAGCACGGCCATGTCGTTGCGGATCGTGGCCGGCGACACGCCGAGGTCGTGCCGGGCCGCGAGGGCCTTGGACCCGACCGGGTCGTTGGTGGAGACGTAGTCCTGGACGATCGCCCGCAGGACCTGCAACCGGCGTTCCTCGTGGGCCACCTGCCACCTCCCGTCCGCCTGCCGTCTGGCACTCCCGCTCACCGAGTGCCAACGGCCAGCATACGACCGGACGGGGTCGCCGTCGTGGACCGCCGGGGCCGTTAGGGTGGGGCGAGTCCATGTGCTCCGGGGTGCCGGGGTGCGGTCTGAGGGGAGCCGGGGCACTGATCTTCAAGGCGGTGCGCGACGGTCGGCCCTACCCCGACCACGGCTTCTCGACCCGCGACTGGGCGATGATCCCGCCCCGCCAGATCCGGCTGGACACCCTGGTCACCACCAAGCGTCAGCTCGAGCTCGACGCCCTGCTGGCCGACGACTCCACCTTCTACGGCGACCTCTTCCCGCACGCGGTGCAGTGGAAGGGCGAGCTGTTCCTGGAGGACGGCCTGCACCGGGCGCTGCGCGCGGCCCTGCAGCAGCGCAACGTCATCCACGTCCGCGTCCTGGACCTCGACTCCCTGATGCCCACCGCCTGACCCGGGCCCGCGTCGCCCCGTGGCCGCGGGGTGCCACACCCAGCGGTGCCCAGCGGCCGGGGCACCGCGACGGGGCACGTCGCGCGGGGTCGGCTCAGAGCCAGCCCTTGTCGGCGGCGACCCGCGCGGCCTCGACCCGGGTGCGGGCACCGGTCTTGCCGATGGCGTTGGACAGGTAGTTGCGCACGGTGCCCTCCGAGAGGAACAGCCGGCCGGCGATGTCGGCCACCGTGGCCCCGTCGGCGGCGGCCCGCAGCACGTCGGCCTCCCGCCCCGACAGCGGCGAGGAGCCCAGCGCGAGCGCCGCGGCGGCCAGGTCCCGGTCGATGACCCGCTCGCCGGCGACCACCGCCCGGATGGCGGCGGCGAGCTCGGCGACCGGGGAGTCCTTCACCAGGAAGCCCTGCGCGCCGACCTCCATGGCCCGGCGCAGGAACCCCGGCCGCCCGAAGGTGGTGAGGATGACCGCCTTGACCCCGGGCAGCTCGGCGGCCAGCGCCCGGGCCGCCTCGATGCCGTCGCACCCGGGCATCTCGATGTCCATGACCGCGACGTCGGGGGCGTGCTCGCGGGCGGCCGCCAGCACCAGGTCCCCGCGGCCGACCTCGGCCACCACCTCGAGGTCCTCCTCGAGCTCCAGCAGCGCCCGCAGCGCCCCGCGCACCAGCTGCTGGTCCTCGGCGAGCAGCACCCGGATCACGTCGTCACCCCGGTCGCGGAGACGGCCGGCACCAGCGGGACGACGGCCCGCAGCTGCCACCCACCGCGGGGACCGGCCCCGCCGGTCAGCTCCCCGTCGACGGCGGCGACCCGCTCGCGCAGCCCGGTGAGCCCGGAGCCGGGTGCAGTGGCCCCGGTGGGCCCCCGCCCGTCGTCGGTGACGGTCAACGTCACCGACACGCCGTCGTCGGCCAGCTCGACGGCCACCGCGGAGGCGCCGCTGTGCCGCAGCACGTTCGTCGTCGCCTCCCGCACCACCCAGCCCAGGGCGGCGTCCACGGTGCCGGGCAGCACGGGCACGCGGTCGGGCCCGCGGAAGGCGATGCCGGCGCCGGTCAGGGCCGCCCGGGCCTCGGCGAGGGCCTGCGCGCAGCTGACCTGCCGGTAGCCGCTGACCGCCTCCCGCACCTCGGCCAGCGCGCGACGGGCCGCGGACTCCACGTCCGCCATCTCCGCCGCCGCCCGCGCGCCGTCCACCGGGGCGAGCCGGCGGGCCAGCTCGCTCTTGAGCGCGATCAGCGACAGCGAGTGGCCGAGCAGGTCGTGCAGGTCGCGGGCGAAGCGCATCCGCTCCTCCGCGACGGCGTTGCGGGCCAGCTCCTCGCGGGCGGCGGTGAGCTCGGCGTTGACGGTGAGCAGGTGCCGGGTGCCCTGCAGGGTGGCCGCGGTCATCGGGCAGAGCACCGGGAGGAACAGCGTGGCCCAGTCCCGGTACCCGATGATCACCGCCGCGCAGACCGCCGTGCCGGCCAGCACCACGGGCCAGACCAGGCGGGCCGGCAGGGTGGCCGCGGCCGCGGCGGCCACGTAGATCCACAACCCCGAGTAGTTGGTGCCCAGCACCGTCGAGAGCCCGAGGGCCAGCGCGACGACGAGCACGAAGTCGGCCCGGAAGCCGCGGGCCCCGCTGAACCGGCTCATCACCGCGAGGTAGGCGACGGTGAACACCACCAGCAGTGCCCCGATGAGCACCCGGGCCGGTGCCGGCCGGGGCGTGGTGACCAGGTCCAGCACGGGGAAGACCTGGAACACCAGCCAGGGCAGGGCCCAGGCCAGCCCGCGCAGCCGGCTGCGCTGCTGCGTCCCGGCGGCGTCCACCACGGCAGTCTGCCCGGTCAGCCGGCGACCGCGTGCAGCGGACGCCGGGCGCCCACCGCCAGCGCGGCCCCGGCGAACAGCACGGCGAACCCGGCGAGGACGGCGACCGCGAGCCCGGGCGCGGTCCCGGCGACGACGTCGCGGCCCAGCTCGCCGTACCAGTACGAGGGCACCGCCTGGGCGACCCGCCGGAACCCGTCGGGGAAGACCTCGACCGGGATCCACAGCCCGCCGAGCGCGGCCAGCACGACCGAGACGATGCCCATGGCCGCCCCGGCGGCCTTCTGCTCCAGCGCCAGGCCCAGCAGCATGCCGAGCGCGACGAACACCGCCGACCCCACCCACAGCGCGCCGACCAGCGCCGCCCACGTGCCCAGCCCGAGCTGGACGCCGTTGACGAAGCGGCCGACCAGGGCGACCACCACCAGGCTGGGCAGCACCAGCACCATGCCGACCGCGGTGTCCGCGGCGACGACCTCCCGGCCGCTGATCGGGAGCACCCGCACCTGGCGCAGCCACCCCGACGCCCGGTCGAACGACAGCCGGACGGTCGCGCCCAGGGCCGCGCCGAGGCCGCCGTAGGCCATCATCGCGACCATGTAGGTGCGGGCGTACTCCTGGTACTCCGCGCCGCTGCCGGCCTGGCCGCCGAACACCTGGGTGAAGAACACGGTGAACAGGGCGGGCAGGACGACGGTGAAGAACAGGTACTCCCACGAGCGGAGCACGCGGCGGAGCTGGAACAGCAGCAGGGCGGTCACCTCGTGCCTCCGGTGAGGGTGAGGAAGGCCTGCTCGAGGCTGGCGCCGGCCACCTCGAGCTCGGGCAGGCGGTCGCGGGCGGTGAGCAGGGCGCGGAGGGTGGCCTCCGCGTCGGTGGTGGCCAGCTCCACCAGGTCCCCGGTGCCGCCGACCGCGGTGACGCCGGGCAGGTCGCCCAGGCCGGTGCGGTCGGGGCAGGAGAACCGGACGGTGCGCCCGGCGATGCGGGACTTGATGGCCGCGGAGCTGCCGTCGGCGACCACCCGCCCGCCGTCCACCACGACCACCCGGTCGGCGACGGCGTCGGCCTCCGCGAGGTGGTGGGTGGCGAACACGACGGTGTGGCCGCGGCCGGCGAGGTCGCGCATCGTCGCCCAGAACGCCTGCCGGCCCTCGACGTCCATCGCGCTGGTGGGCTCGTCGAGCACCAGCAGCGGCGGGGTGCCGGCCAGGGCGAGGGCGAGCAGCACGCGCTGGCGCTGGCCGCCGGACAGCTGCTCGCAGCGCCGGTCGAGCAGGCCGTCGATGCCGGTGGTGGTCACCAGGTCGGTCACCGGCCACGGCTCCTCGTAGCGACCGGCGACCAGGCGGAGCACCTCGCCGACCCGGGTCTCGCTGGGCAGGCCGCCGTGCTGCAGCATCGCGCCCACCCCACCGGCCCGGACGGCGGCCAGCGGGCTGCGGCCGAGCACCTCGACGGTCCCGGCGGCGGGCCGGAACAGCCCGAGCGCGGCGTTGACCGTGGAGGACTTGCCGGCGCCGTTGGTGCCCAGCAGGGCGACCGTCTCCCCGCGGCCGATGGTCAGGTCCAGGTCGTGCACGGCGGTCGTGCCGCCGTAGCGGACGGTGAGCCCGCGGATGTCCAGTGCCGGTGTCATGCGTCCACCCTGGTCAGCGCGGCGCCGGGGATGTAGTGCGAGACGTCGTCCACAGCTGCTGACGGATGTCAGACGGCGCCGACCTACCCTCGCCGTGTGAGTGCGCAGACCCTGGAGGTGCTCGGCCGGGTCTTCGGCTACGACGCCTTCCGCGGCCCGCAGCAGCAGGTCGTGGACCACGTGGTGGCCGGCGGCGACGCCCTGGTGCTCATGCCGACCGGTGGCGGGAAGTCGCTGTGCTACCAGGTGCCGGCGCTGCTGCGCGAGGGCACCGGCGTCGTCGTCTCCCCGCTGATCGCGCTCATGCAGGACCAGGTCGACGCGCTGACCGCGCTCGGCGTCCGGGCCGGGTTCCTCAACTCCAGCCAGGACCCCGACGAGCGCCGCACGGTCGAGCAGGCCTTCCTCGCCGGCGAGCTGGACCTGCTCTACGTCGCGCCGGAGTCCCTGGGCGGGGGCGGGTCGCGCACCGCGCGGCTGCTGGAGCGCGGCCGGATCGCGCTGTTCGCCATCGACGAGGCGCACTGCGTCGCGCAGTGGGGCCACGACTTCCGCCCGGACTACCTGGCGCTGTCGGTGCTGCACGAGCGCTGGCCCGACGTCCCCCGGATCGCGCTCACCGCCACGGCCACCCCGGCCACGCACGCCGAGATCAGCACCCGGCTGCAGCTGGACGACGCGCTGCACGTGGTCGCCGGGTTCGACCGGCCCAACATCCAGTACCGGATCGCGCCGAAGGCCGAGCCGCGCAAGCAGCTGCTGGAGCTGCTGCGCACCGAGCACCCCGGCGACGCCGGCATCGTCTACTGCCTGTCGCGGGCCTCGGTCGAGTCGACGGCGGACTTCCTGGTCGCCCAGGGCATCCCCGCCCTGCCCTACCACGCAGGCCTGGACGCCGGGACCCGTGCGCGGCACCAGTCCCGGTTCCTCCGCGAGGACGGGCTGGTGATGGTGGCGACCATCGCGTTCGGGATGGGCATCGACAAGCCCGACGTCCGGTTCGTCGCGCACCTGGACCTGCCCAAGTCCGTCGAGGGCTACTACCAGGAGACCGGCCGGGCCGGCCGCGACGGCCTGCCCTCGACGGCGTGGCTGGCCTACGGCCTGGCCGACGTCGTGCAGCAGCGCAAGATGATCGACGGCTCGGACGGCGACGCCGCGCACCGCCGCCAGCTGACCCGGCAGCTGGACGCGATGCTGGCCCTCTGCGAGACGGTGGAGTGCCGGCGGGTGCGGCTGCTGGCCCACTTCGGGCAGCAGTCCGAGCCCTGCGGGAACTGCGACACCTGCCTGGTGCCGCCGGAGACGTGGGACGCGACCATCCCGGCGCAGATGCTGCTGTCCACCGTCCTGCGGCTGCAGCGCGAGCGCGGGCAGTCCTTCGGCGCCGGGCAGTCCATCGACATCCTGCTCGGCAAGCGCACCGACAAGGTCGCCCAGCACCGGCACGACGAGCTGACCACCTTCGGCATCGGCACCGACCTGTCGGAGGTGCAGTGGCGCGGCGTCGTCCGGCAGCTGCTGGCCCAGGGCCTGCTCGCCGTGCAGGGCGAGTACGGGACGCTGGCGCTGTCGGAGGCCAGCGGGCCGGTGCTGCGCCGGGAGCGCAGCGTGCCGATGCGCCGGGAGCCCGACCGGGTGGCCCGCGGGCGCACCGGCAAGGCCGCCAAGGCCGCCGTCGACCTGCCCGCGGAGGCCGCCCCGGCGTTCGAACGGCTCCGGGCCTGGCGGGCGGCCACGGCCAAGGAGCAGGGCGTGCCCGCCTACGTGGTCTTCCACGACGCGACGCTGCGCCAGATCGCCACCGAGGAGCCGGCCGACACCGCGGCGCTGGGCAGCATCAGCGGGGTCGGCGCAGCCAAGCTGGAGCGCTACGGCGAGGGCGTCCTCGCGGCCCTGCGGGGCTGAGCCCGCCGAGGCGGTCAGCCGGCGCGCGTCCGGTCGCACCGGGTGCGGCCGGGGATCAGTCGGTGAGGTCCCGGACGAGGGCGTCGGCCAGCAGGCGGCCCGGGTCGGTGAGGACGGCGCGGCCCGCCGCGTGGGCGTCGGGCTCCAGCAGGCCGCGGGCGACGGCGTCCGCGGCGCGGGCCCGGCCGGCGTCCGACAGCGCGGTGAGGGCCAGCCCGTCGCGCAGCCGCAGGCCCAGCATCACCGTCTCCAGCGCGACGTCCTCGGGCGTGAGCCGCTCCGCACCGGCGGCGGGGTGCTCGCCGGCAGCCAGGCGGGCGGCGTAGGCGGCCGGGTGCTTGACGTTCCACCAGCGCAGCCCGCCGACGTGGCTGTGCGCGCCCGGGCCGATGCCCCACCAGTGCGCGTTGGCCCAGTACAGCTCGTTGTGCCGGCAGCGGGCGGCGCGGTCGGTGGCCCAGTTGGAGACCTCGTACCACTCCAGCCCGGCGCCGCGGAGCACCCGGTCGGCCTGCTCGTACCGGTCGGCCAGGACGTCGTCGTCGGGCATCGGCAGCTCGCCGCGGGCGACCCGGCGGGCCAGCTTGGTACCCTGCTCGACGATGAGGGCGTAGGCGCTGACGTGGTCCACGGGTGCGTCGAGGACGGCCTGCAGGGAGAGGTCCCAGTCGGCGTCGGTCTCCCCCGGGGCCCCGTAGATGAGGTCGAGGTTGACGTGCTCGAACCCGGCGGCGCGGGCCTCGCGGGCGGCCGCGGCGGCCCGGCCGGGGGTGTGCCGGCGGTCGAGGACGGCGAGCACGTGCGGCGCGGCCGACTGCATGCCGAGGCTGATCCGGGTGAACCCGCCGGCGCGGAGCACCGCGAGGGACTCCGGGGTCACCGACTCGGGGTTGGCCTCGGTGGTGACCTCGACGTCGGCGGCGACCGGGAAGAGCTCCCGGGCGCGGTCGAGCACGGCGACCAGGTCGGACGCCGGCAGCAGCGTCGGGGTGCCGCCGCCGACGAAGACCGTGCTGATCTCCGGCGGCTCCGGGCCGAGCACCCGCGCGGCCAGCTCCAGCTCGGCGATCGCGGTGGCCGCGTACTCGCTGCGGTTGGCGCCGGGGCCCAGCTCGTCGGAGGTGTAGGTGTTGAAGTCGCAGTAGCCGCACCGGGTCGCGCAGAACGGCACGTGCACGTACAGCCCGAACGGCGTCGTCGGGACGGCCGCGCGGGCGGCGTCGTCGAGCATCGAGGGGTCGGCCGGCAGGGCAGGGGTGTGGCCGATCAGCGGCAGGGTGGTGGTCATCGCTGCACCCAGTGTCCACGCGCCCGGCAGGATGGGGCGCGTGACCGACTCGGTGCTGCACGTCGAGGTGTCCCGCGGTGTCGCCACCCTGACCCTCGACTCCCCCGCCAACCGCAACGCGCTCTCCCGGGCGATGCGCGCCCGGCTGCGCGAGGCGCTGTCCGCCGCGCTGGCCGACGACGCCGTCCGGGTGGTGGTGCTCGACCACACCGGCCGGGTGTTCTGCTCCGGCATGGACCTGTCCGAGGCCGCCGGCGGCGCCGCGGAGGACCAGGGCGTGAACGAGTTCCCCGACCTGCTCGCGACGCTGTGGCACTCGCCCAAGCCGGTGCTGGCCGCCGTCCGCGGTCCGGCCCGGGCCGGCGGCGTGGGGCTGCTGGCCGCCTGCGACGTGGTGGTGGCGGGCACCTCGGCCACGTTCGGGTTCGCCGAGGTGCGCATCGGCGTCGTCCCCGCGGTCATCTCGGCGGTCTGCCGGCCACGGATGCACGCGAACGCGGTGCACCGGCTGATGCTCACCGGCGAGGTGTTCGACGCCGCCACCGCGCGCGACGCCGGGCTGGTCGACCTGGCGGTCGCCGACGACGAGGTGACCGCGACCGTGCAGGCCCAGGTGACCGCGCTGGCCGCCGGGGCGCCCGCGGCGCTGGCCGAGACCAAGCGGCTGCTGCGCTCGGGCACCGACCTGGACTTCGCGCCGCTGCTGGAGACCTCGGCCCGGTTCTTCGCCTCGGCCGAGGGCCAGGAGGGCATCGCCGCGTTCCGCGAGAAGCGGCCGGCGTCCTGGGTGCCCCAGGGCTGACCCTTGCGGGCGGGCCCGGCGAGCGGGACCCTGCCGGCATGAGCGAGCCCGACCGCAGCCGCTTCGCCGCCCTGCCCGACACGCCCCGGCCCGACGACTGGGTCGAGACCACCGACACCGCGCAGTGGCCGGTGGACACCGACCGGGAACGGCGGGAGACCCTGGGCGAGACGACCCGCGCGGTCTACCTGGGCGGTCCGCTGCCCTGACCCAGGTCGCGCACCAGGTAGCGGACGTCGTCGGCCGCGTGGTGCTCCACGCCCGCGGTGTCGGTCCACGTGTAGTGGTCGGCGTAGGCCAGCCCGGTCTCGGCGAAGCCCAGCCGCAGGTACAGCCGGGCCGCGTCGGGGTTGTCGTCGGCGACGCCGAGCCCGACCCGGGTCCCGCCCTGGCCGGCCGCGAGGGCGCACAGCGCCTCGACCAGCGCCGTGCCGTGGCCCCGGCCGCGCTCGTCCGGGTGCACCTGCAGGTTGCTGATCTCCGGCAGGCGCCCGAGCCGCTCCCGCACGACGGCGTCCCGCGGGTCCCGGCGCAGCATGCCCGTGCCGACGGCCCGGCCGCCCACCTCGGCGACCAGCACGGTGCAGCGGCCCCCGGCCTGCGCGGCCAGGTGCGCCTCGTAGACCCCGGCGGGTGCGTCCATCGCCCGCGTCAGCGCCTCGGCCTCCCCGGCCAGGGCCGTCCGCACGACGGCCCTCACCGCAGCTGCCGGGTGGCGTCACCCAGGCGCTCGGTGACGCCGCGGGCGTCCAGCCACTCGGCCAGCGGGACGGCGACGCGCCGCGAGGTCCCCCACGCCTGCCGGGCCTGGCTGAGGGTGAACGGCTGCGGCAGCCCGGTCAGCGCGCGGCGTGCCCGCTCCTCCACCCCCGGCGCCAGCACCACGCCCTCGCCGACCCGGACCAGCTGACCGTCGCGCACCGCCGCCGCCAGCTCCCGCGGACCCAGGCCGGCGGCGGCGAGCTGCTCGGCGTCGGGGGCGGCGAAGGGGTCGTCGGCCAGCCGGGCCAGCACCTGGGTCACCGCCCGCTGCACCGGCTCGGGCAGGCCGGCGTCGGCACCGACCACCCGGCCGTCGCGCAGCACCAGCGGTGGGCGGACGAGACCGGCCACGAGGTCGGCGTCGGGCAGGTCCAGCGCGCTGCGCAGCACCGCCGTCGGCGGGCCGGGCTCCAGCGGGCGCAGCTGCCGGTAGCGGGCGACGACGGCGGGCACCCGGGCGGCCAGCTCGTCGGCCAGGCCCGGGGCCAGCAGCCAGCGGCCCACCGCGGTCGCGCCCTCGGGCACCGACCAGCCCATCGCGGTGAAGTCGGCGTGCAGCACCACCCGGCGGCGGGCCAGGTCGGCCGCCGCTCCCCCGCCGGCGGCGAGGTCGGCGGCGCGGGCCCGGGCGGCACCGCGGCGGCGCAGCTCCGGCGGGTCGACGTCGCGGACGCCGGCGCCGTGCACCGTGCGGCTGCCCGGGTCGCGCAGCAGCAACCGGTCTCCCACCCGCAGCGGCAGCGGTGCGCCCAGCCGCAGCCGCACCGCGGCGCCGTCCAGCGGCCGGACCCGGGCGGCGACGGTGGCCGAGCCGATGTGCACGACGAGCTCGGCGGGCAGCCTGTCCACCGGGCGGGTCAGCACGACGTCCAGCTCGGCGGTGTCCCGGAACGCCCCCGGGGTGAGCAGCGCGTCGCCGCGGGAGAGGTCCTCGACGGCCACCCCGCGCAGGTTCAGCGCCACCCGCGCGGTCGCCTCCGCGCGCTCGACGGGTGCACCGAGGGACTGCAGGCCGCGGACCACGACGTCCTGGCCGCCCAGGGTCAGCCGGTCCCCCGCCGCGACCGCCCCGGCGGCGAGCGTGCCGGTGACGACGGTGCCGGCGCCGCGGATGGTGAAGCCGCGGTCCACCCACAGCCGCACGGGCGCGGCGGTGTCGGGGGCGGGCAGGCCGGCGAGCACGTCCTCCAGGGCGGCGGCGACCGCGGGCACGCCGTCGCCGGTGCGCGAGCTGGCCGCCACCCCGGGGATGCCGGCCAGCGTGGTGGCGGCCAGCCGCTCCTGGACGTCGGCGAGCACCGGCGCGGGGTCGGCCAGGTCGGACTTGGTCACCACCAGCAGGCCGTGCCGCACGCCCAGGGCGTCGAGGACGGCGACGTGCTCGCCGGTCTGCGCCGACCAGCCGTCGTCGGCGGCGACCACGACCAGCGCGGCGGGGACCGACCCGACGCCGGCGAGCATGTTGCCGACGAAGCGCTCGTGCCCGGGGACGTCGACGACGGCGACCGTGCGGCCGCCGGGCAGCGTCGTCCAGGCGAAGCCGAGGTCGATGGTCAGGCCGCGGCGGCGCTCCTCCTCCCACCGGTCGGGCTGCATGCCGGTGAGCGCGGTGACCAGCGCGGACTTGCCGTGGTCGACGTGCCCGGCGGTGGCGATCACCTGCACGCGCGCACGGCTCCCACGAGGGCCTGGTCGTCGGCCGGGTCGAGGCTGCGCAGGTCCAGCAGCGTGCGGCCCTCGGCCAGGTAGCCGACCACCGGCGGGGTGCCGCGCCGGAGCGGCTCGGCGAGGGCGGCCGGGACCGACACCGCGACGGAGGGCAGCTCGAACTCCGGTGCTCCCCCGCCGCCGACCCGGGCGCCCGCCTCGACCACGTGCGCGTCGCCGCCCAGCGCGGTGACCACGGCCTCGGCCCGGGTGCGCAGCTCCTCGACGGTCGTCTCCAGCATCCGGCGCACCGGCGGCACCGGGCCGCGCAGCGTGGCCTCCAGCGCGGCGAGGGTGGTCTTGTCCACCCGCAGCGCGCGGTAGAGGGGGTGCCGGCGCAGCCGCTGCACCAGGTCGGCGCGGCCCAGCACCAGCCCGGCCTGCGGCCCGCCGAGCAGCTTGTCGCCGCTGCACAGCACCAGGTCCGCGCCGGCGGCCAGCGTGGTCTGCAGGTCCGGCTCGTCGGGCAGCGCCGGGTGCGGGCGGAGCAGCCCCGACCCGACGTCGGCGACCACGGGGACCCCGATCCCGGCCAGCTCGGCCACCTCGACGGAGCGGGTGAACCCGCGGACCACGAAGTTCGACGGGTGGATCTTCAGCACCGCGCCGGTGCCGGGCCCGACGGCGGCGGTGTAGTCGGCGAGGGCGACCCGGTTCGTCGTCCCGACCTCGCGCAGCCGGGCGCCGGTCGACTCCAGCAGGTCGGGGATGCGGAACCCGTCGCCGATCTCGACCAGCTCCCCGCGGGCGACCACCAGCTCGCCGCCGAGGCAGGTGGCGACCAGGGCGAGCGCGGCGGCGCAGTTGTTCACCACGATCGCGGCCCCGGCGGCGGGGACGGCGGACAGCAGGGCCTGGATCGCGCCCTCGCCGCGGGGTCCGCGCCGGCCGGTGGTCAGGTCGAGCTCGACGTCGGTGGTGCCGCTGGCCGCCACGACCGCCTCGACCGCGGCCGTCGACCAGGGCGCCCGGCCCAGGTTGGTGTGCACGAGCACGCCGGTGGCGTTGAGCACCCGGTGCAGGCTCGCCGCCGAGGCGGGCAGCGCGGCGACCACCGCGTCGGCGGCGTCCGCCGGGGGGACCTCGCCGTCCCGCACGCGCTGCTGCACGGCGGCGACGACCGACTTCGCCAGCTCGCGGCCGAGCCGGTCGGCGGCTGCGGCGACCCGGGGGTCGGCGAGCAGGGCGTCGGTGCGGGGCACCTGCCGGCGGGGGTCGGTCGTCGGGTCTCCCTGGTGTGCGGTGGACTGCTGGCGGAGGCGGACGGGAATCGAACCCGCCTGACCCGGCTACCGGGCCACGTCGGCTTTAGAGGCCGCGGGGGCCACCAGACACCCTGACGCCTCCACCGCAGACCCTACGTGCGGGTCACCCGGTCAGCGCGGCCGTCACCCCGGCGCCGGCCAGCGCGACCGCGGCCACCAGCCCCGTCGTGCCGGCGAGCAGCCGCCGGGGGAAGGCGTGCCGGACCATCAGCAGCGAGGGCAGGCTCAGCAGCGGCAGGGTGACCAGCAGGACGGCTGCCGCGGGTGCGGCCAGGCCCGCGGCCAGTGCGGCGGCCACGACGGCGACCTCCCCGCCGGTGGGCACCGGCAGCGCGATGCCGGCGACCAGGAGGAGCAGGAGGACGGCGACCGCGGCGGCACCGGACCCCGCCTCGGCGGGGAACAGCACGCCGCGGAACGCCCCCAGCACGAAGACGACGGCGAGGTACTCCGGCAGCAGCCGCACGGACAGCCCGGCCAGCACCGCGACGAACCGCACCGGCGACGGCCGGGTGTCCACGGGCACCTCGGGCACCTCGACCGGCGCCGTCCCCCGGCGCCCGGCCAGCACCACGGCCCCGACCACGACGGCCAGGCCGGCCCCGAACCGCAGCACCGCCCACGGCCAGGGCAGCACGGCCAGGCAGAAGACCAGCACCACCGGGTTGAGCGCGGGGTTGCCCAGCCAGAAGGCGAGCACCGCGCCGGTTCCGGCCCGCGCCCGCCGCAGACCGACGGCCAGCGGGGCAGCGCAGCAGGAGCACATCAGCGTCGGGACCGACGCCAGACCACCGCGGAGCCCGCCGCGGGCGGCGCCGGCGTCGGGGCGGCCCAGCACCCGCCGCAGCCAGTTGACCGGCAGCAGCACCTGTACGGCCGCGGCCAGCACCAGCCCGACGACGAGGGCCTTCCAGATGGCCGCGGTGTAGGCGACGGTGAAGTCCCAGCCGGCGGCGAGCGACACCGGCGGGGCCGTGTCGCCGTCCCCGGTGACGATCGAGGCGCCGAGGTCGTGGCTGCCCAGCACGGCCGGCACCTTCCCGGCGTAGGGCCCGTACTTGGCCCACCACAGGCCGCCGACCAGCAGCGCGACCGCGACCCCGCCGAGGACCAGCAGCCGGCGGCGGTCGGTGACGGGTGGCTGCTCGGTGGTGGTCACGCGCATCCCCTCGACGGCGGTCGTCGGCGACCCCCTGCTCGGGCCGGGGGCCATCATGCTCCCCGGCGCACGGTCCGGTTCACTGGGGCGGGTGACCGCGACCCGGCTGACCCAGTACGCGCACGGCGGCGGGTGCGCCTGCAAGATCCCGCCCGGCGAGCTGGAGGCGGTCGTCGCCGGGCTCACCCACACCGGCCCGCGCGACCCCGCCACCGAGCTGGTCGTCGGTCTGGACGACGGCGACGACGCCGCGGTGGTCCGCCTGCCCGGCGGGCAGGGCCTGGTGCTCACCACCGACTTCTTCACCCCGGTCGTGGACGACGCGTACACCTTCGGCCGGATCGCCGCGGCCAACGCGCTGTCCGACGTCTACGCCATGGGCGGCCGGCCGGTCGTCGCGGTGAACCTGCTGGGCTGGCCGCGGGACGTGCTGCCCGCCGAGCTCGCCGCCGAGGTGCTGCGCGGCGGGCTCGAGGTGGCGCACGCGGCGGGCTGCCACGTCGGCGGCGGGCACTCCATCGACTCCCCCGAGCCCACCTACGGCATGGCGGTGACCGGGCTGGTGGACCTGGAGCGGCTGATCCGCAACGACCGCGCGGCCGCCGGGGACGCCATCTCGCTGACCAAGCCGCTGGGCGTGGGCACCCTGAACAACCGGATGAAGGCCACCGGCGAGCCGTCGCCCGAGGCCATCGACTCGATGACCCGGCTCAACGCCGAGGCCTCCGTCGCCGCGGTCGCCGCCGGGATCCGGGCCGGCACCGACGTCACCGGGTTCGGCCTGCTCGGCCACCTCTACAAGATGGCCCGGGCCAGCGGCGTCACCGCGGTGGTGTCGGCCGCCGACGTCCCGTACCTGGCCGGCGCCCGGCAGTCGGTCGCCGACGGCTACGTCTCCGGCGGCACCCGGCGCAACCTGGACTGGGTCCGCCCGCACGCCGACCTGTCCGCCGTCGGCGAGGACGACGCGCTGCTGCTGGCCGACGCGCAGACCTCCGGCGGCCTGCTGCTGTCCGGGGAGGTGCCGGGGTCACCGGTGATCGGGGAGTTCGTCACCGCCGGGGAGCACGCCGTCGTCGTCCGCTGATGCCGGGCAGGTAAGCCCCGGTTAACGTGCGGCCATGCTGGCTGCCTTCGTGTCGACCCCGTCCGCCGACGACCCGCTGTCCGTGCTGGAGGTGGGCGAGCGCCCGGCCCCCGAGGCCCGCGACGGGTGGGTGACCGTCGACGTGAAGGCGGCCTCGCTCAACCACCACGACCTGTTCAGCCTGCGCGGCGTCGGCCTCCCGCAGGAGCGGATGCCCATGACCCTGGGCTGCGACGCCGCCGGCACCGACCCCGACGGCAACGAGGTGATCGTGCACGCGGTCGTCCCGGGCACCCCCGGCTGGTCCGGTGACGAGACGCTGGACCCCAAGCGCACCCTGCTCTCCGAACTGCACCAGGGCACGCTGGCCGAGCAGGTGCTGGTCCCGGCCCGCAACGTGCTGCCCAAGCCCGCCGACCTGTCCTTCGCCGAGGCCGCCTGCCTGCCCACCGCCTGGCTGACCGCCTACCGGATGCTCTTCGTCAAGGCCGGGCTGCAGCCGGGCCAGACCGTGCTGGTGCAGGGCGCCTCCGGCGGCGTGGCGACCGCGCTCATCGCCCTCGGCCGGGTCGCCGGCTACCGGATGTGGGTGACCGGCCGGTCGGAGGAGAAGCGGGCCGCCGCGCTCGCGCTCGGTGCGGACCAGGCCTTCGAGACCGGCGCCCGCCTGCCCGGGCGGGTCGACGCGGTCATGGAGACCGTCGGCAAGGCGACCTGGTCGCACAGCGTCAAGTCGCTCAAGCCCGGCGGGGTGATCGTCACCTCCGGCGCCACCACCGGCTTCGACCCCTCCGCCGAGCTGAACCGGGTGTTCTTCACCCAGCTGCGGGTCATCGGCTCGACCATGGGCACCCGCACCGAGCTGGAGCAGCTGGTCCAGCTGTGCGCCACCACCGGGCTGCGCCCGCAGATCGACGTGGAGCTGCCGCTGGCGCAGGCCCGCGACGGGTTCGAGCGGATGCTCGAGGGCCGCACCAACGGCAAGATCGTCTTCACCGTCTGACGTCGGCGGCCGCCGTCCGGAGCAGCAGGACGGCGGCCACCGCGGCCAGCCCGGCCGCGACCGCCGCACCGGCGAAGACGGTGTGCAGCTGGGTGAGCACGGCGGCGTCCACGGCCCGGTCGTAGGGCGCGCAGTCGGCCGGGGTGTCGGGGCAGGTGACCAGCGGGCTGGGGATCGCCCGGACCACCTCCGTGAACCGGCGCAGGGCGATCGCGGTCAGCAGCGACAGCCCGACCAGCATGCCCACCGTGCGGGCCACCACGACCAGCGCGCTGGCGCTGCCGTGCACCCGCGACGGCGTCACCGCCAGCAGCACCGCGTTCACCGGTGCGACGGCCAGCCCGAACCCGAGACCGGCGGCCAGCAGCGCGACCGTGGAGGTCCAGCCGTCCAGCGACGTGGCGTCCCACCGGGTCATGGCCACGAACGCCAGGGCCGCCAGGGCCATGCCGGTCGCGGCGATCCACCGCGGTGCGGTGCGCCGGCACAGCCAGCCACCGGCGACCGCGCCCACCGGGACGGCGACGAGCAGCTCCACCAGCACCAACGCGGCACCCAGCTGGTCGGTCTCGGTGGTGGCCCGGGCGAACAGCGGCACGTCGACCAGGGCGGCCACCAGCGCCACCCCGACCAGCAGGTTGACCACGAGCGCGCCCCACGCGCCGACCGGCCGCAGCTCGGTCAGCGGCAGCAGCGGCTCCGCCGTCCGGCGCTCGTGCAGCACGAACGCGACCGCCGCGACCGCCGCCAGCGGCAGCAGCACAGGGCCGTGCGCCACCACCTCGGTGGCCGGGTCGGCGGCGGCGAACGCCCAGACCAGGCTGCCCAGGGCCACCACCACGAGGACGGCGCCCAGGACGTCGACCTCCCGGGCCAGCGCCGGCAGCCCGCGAAGCGGCAGCACCGGGTGCGCGGCGGCGAGCGACCGCGCCACCAGCCCGGCCGCCGCGAGGCCGGCCACGAGCACCAGCGGCGTCGTCCACCCCTGGGACGGGAGGACCGGGACCCAGCCCAGCCCCAGGGTGACATCGGTGACCAGCGGCTCGGGCTCGGCGAGCTGGAGGGCCAGCGCCGCCGCGGCGACCACCGCGCAGGCCACACCGGCCAGGTCGCGGCCGGGCCGGCGCGGACCCGTCACCCGCAGCGCCACGGCCAGCCCGACGCCGAGGACCAGGTTGAGCCAGAAGATCGCCCGCCAGTCCGCGATCGCCAGCACCGCGGCCCCGGCCAGCGGCCCGAGCACCGCACCCGCCTCCTGCACCGCGCCGACCACGCCGAGCGGGACGGCCCGGCGGTCCGGCGGCCACCGGTCGGCGACCAGCGCCAGGGTGGCCGGCACCAGCCCGCCGGCGCCGATGCCCTGCAGGCCCCGCCCGAGCACCGCCGGGCCCAGCGAGTCGGCGGTGGCGGTCAGCAGGGACCCCAGCGCGAACAGCAGCAGGCAGCCCACCAGGACGGGGAGCCGGCCGCGCAGGTCGGCGAGGCGGCCCAGCAGCGGCAGGGTGGCGGTGTAGCCGAGCAGGAAGCCCCCGATGATCGGGGTGGCCTCCTGGAGCTGGTCGAGCCCGACGCCCACCCCGGTGAGGATGTCGGGCAGGGCGAGCACGACGACGTAGGTGTCGGCCGCCGAGACCAGGACCGCCAGCGTCGCCAGGACGACGGCGGCCCGCCCCGGCGCCGCGACCTCAGCCGGTGGGCGGTGCGGTGACGGAGACATCGGCCCCGTAGTCCGACAGCACGATCGTGTAGCTGCCCTCGGCGTCGGCGGAGAAGAACGGCCCGGTCAGCTGCACCTGGCGCAGCTGCCCGCTGTCGGTGGCGACGGAGTAGACGGCGTCGACGTCCTGCGCCGGGTCCTCGCTGGTGAGCAGGTCGGCCACGAGCTGGCCGGGCAGCGTGCCGCTGACCTGGCGCACCACCTCGCCGTCGACCCGGGACTCCTCCCCCAGGGTCGGCTCCTCGGTCGCGGTGAGCAGCTGGCTGATGCCGGACTCGGGGTCCAGCAGCGCGCCGGGGTCGCCGACGCCGATGGTGGCCGGGTCGACGACGGAGAACCCGCTGGTCAGCGGCAGCTGGGCGTAGACGGTGCCGTCGACGGAGACGACCTGCACGTCGACGGCGCTGCCCAGGGCCTGCACCTGCAGCGTGCCCCGGAACGAGGCGGGCCGGGCGATGTCGCCCTCGCCGCCGAGCAGGGCGGAGCCGCTGCCGGTCGCGCCGTCGCTGGTGAGCACGAAGTGCGCGCTGGAGGCGTCGTCCAGGGTGGTCTTGGCCCGGGACAGCAGGTCGCCGGGTGACTCGTCGGAGCTGCCGCCGCCGCAGCCGGCCAGGGCCAGCGCGGTGAGCAGCACCGCCGCCGTCGCTCGCAGTCGCACGTGCCCTCCCCGTCGGCCCCGGGGTGGGACCCGGCCGGACAGTAGCGCGGGACCCCGACGGTTCAGCCGACGAGCGCGGCGATCCGCCGGGCCAGGTTGTCGCGGTCCTTGTGCGGGACGGCGTCGAGCGCGGGCTCGACCTCGACCAGCCGGGACCGCTGCGTGGTGAGCGCCCGGAAGAGGGTGCCGGCGGTGACGCCGTGGCCGGGGCGGTGCACGACCTCGACGCGGTCGCCGGCGCCGACGTCCCCGGTGCGCAGCACCCGCAGGTAGGCCCCGCTCGCGCCGTGCGCGGTGAACCGCTTCACCAGGTCGGGCACGTCCCAGAAGCGGGCGAAGTTGGCGCACGGGATGCGCGGCGCGGTGACCTCGAACAGGGCGCTGCCCACTGCCCAGTGCTCGCCCAGCACGGCGCCGGTCAGGTCGAGCCCCGTCGTCCGCAGGTTCTCCCCGAAGGACCCGGCCGGCAGGTCGCGGTCGAGCTCGGCCTCCCACCAGGCGGCGTCCTCGGCGGCGTAGGCGTAGACCGCCTGGCCCTCGCCGCCGTGGTGCTTGCGGTTGACCTGCCGGTCCCCGTCCAGCGTCTCCTCGAGGACGGCGACCCGGCCGGTGACCGGGCGCTTGCGGATGCCGGTCGACGCGGGCCGCTTGCCCGGCAGGGGCAGCAGGTCGCTGCCCGAGACGCAGACGGCCTCGACCCGGCCGGTCACTTCTTGGCGGGCTCGGCGTTGGAGAGCGCGGCGACGAACGCCTCCTGGGGGACCTCGACGCGGCCGACCATCTTCATCCGCTTCTTGCCCTCCTTCTGCTTCTCCAGCAGCTTGCGCTTGCGCGAGATGTCACCGCCGTAGCACTTGGCGAGGACGTCCTTGCGGATCGCGCGGACGGTCTCGCGGGCGATCACCCGGGCGCCGACGGCGGCCTGGATGGGCACCTCGAACTGCTGGCGCGGGATGAGCTCGCGCAGCTTGCCGGCCATCATCACGCCGTAGCTGTAGGCCTTGTCCTTGTGCACGATCGAGGAGAAGGCGTCCACGGCCTCGCCCTGGAGCAGGATGTCGACCTTGACCAGGTCGGCCTGCTGCTCGCCGGCCTCGGCGTAGTCGAGGCTGGCGTAGCCGCGGGTGCGGGACTTCAGCGCGTCGAAGAAGTCGAAGATGATCTCGCCGAGGGGCAGCGTGTAGCGCAGCTCGACGCGGGACTCCGACAGGTAGTCCATGCCCGACAGCGACCCGCGCCGGCTCTGGCAGAGCTCCATGATCGTGCCGGTGTAGTCGCTGGGGGCGATCACCGTGGCGTTGACGATCGGCTCGTAGATCGCGCTCATCTTGCCGTGCGGCCAGTCGCTGGGGTTGGTGACGACGTGCTCGCTGCCGTCCTCCATCTCCACCCGGTAGACCACGTTGGGCGCGGTGGAGATGAGGCTGAGGTTGCTCTCGCGCTCGAGCCGCTCGCGCACGATCTCAAGGTGCAGCAGGCCCAGGAAGCCGACCCGGAACCCGAAGCCCAGCGCCGCCGACGTCTCGGGCTCGTAGGTCAGCGCCGCGTCGTTGAGCAGCAGCTTGTCCAGCGCCTCGCGCAGCAGCTGGTAGTCGCTGCCGTCGACCGGGTAGAGGCCGGAGTAGACCATGGGCTTGGGGTCGGAGTACCCGCCGATCGCCTCGGTGGCCGCAGCGTGCTGCAGGGTGACGGTGTCCCCGACCTTGGACTGGCGGACGTCCTTCACGCCGGTGATGAAGTAGCCCACCTCGCCGACGCCGAGGCCGTCGACCGGCTTGGGCTCGGGTGAGATGACGCCGATCTCGAGCAGCTCGTGGGTGGCGCCGGTGGACATCATCTTGATCCGGTCGCGGCTGTTGATCCGGCCGTCGACCACGCGGACGTAGGTGATGACGCCGCGGTAGATGTCGTAGACGGAGTCGAAGATCATCGCGCGGGCGGGGCCCTCGTCGACGCCGGTGGGCGCCGGGATCTGCTCCACGATGCGGTCGAGCAGCTCGGGCACGCCCTCGCCGGTCTTGCCGCTGACCCGCAGCACGTCGTCGGGGTCGCAGCCGATGATGTGCGCGATCTCCGCGGCGTACTTCTCCGGCTGGGCGGCCGGCAGGTCGATCTTGTTGAGCACCGGGATGATCGTCAGGTCGTTCTCGATCGCCAGGTAGAGGTTCGCCAGCGTCTGCGCCTCGATGCCCTGCGCGGCGTCGACCAGCAGCACCGCGCCCTCGCAGGCGGCCAGCGAGCGGGACACCTCGTAGGTGAAGTCCACGTGGCCCGGGGTGTCGATCATGTCCAGCACGTGCTCGACGCCGGCGTGCTCACCGGCGCGCGGGGCCCACGGCAGCCGCACGTTCTGCGACTTGATGGTGATGCCGCGTTCGCGCTCGATGTCCATGCGGTCGAGGTACTGGGCGCGCATCTGGCGCGCCTCGATGATCCCGGTGACCTCGAGCATCCGGTCGGCCAACGTCGACTTGCCGTGGTCGATGTGGGCGATGATGCAGAAGTTCCGGATGCGGGCCGGGTCGGTGCGGGCGGGAGCAGTCACAGTGCTGCCATGGTCCCACGTCGCGGCCACCAGCTGGCGCACCACCGGGACCCGGGCGCGCACCGCGCACGTGGTGCGCACCGCACCGGCCGCCGCTGGGCACGCCCCGGGCGGGCTGGTAGCCTGGCGAACCGGTCCGCAGGACGCCTGATGCGCTGTGGACGCTCGAGAAGACTTTCCCCGAGAAGACCCAGAGGCTCACGCGTGGCGAACATCAAGTCCCAGATCAAGCGGATCAAGACCAACGAGAAGGCGCGTCAGCGCAACGTCGCGGTCAAGTCCGCCCTGAAGACGTCGGTCCGTCGGTTCCACACCGCCGCCGAGTCCGGGGACAAGGACGCCGCCGGCACCGCGCTGCGCAACGCGAGCAAGCTGCTGGACAAGGCCGTCAGCAAGGGCGTCATCCACAAGAACCAGGCCGCCAACCGCAAGTCGGCGCTGGCCAAGCAGGCCGCCTCGCTCTGAGGCCGACCGCCTCGTCGACGAGCCCCCCTCCCCGGTCACCGGGGACGGGGGCTCGTCGCGTTCCGGGGTCGGGCTCAGCGGCGCGGGCCGCGGCCGGCGCCCGCGGTGGCGCGCAGCTCCACGATCCGCCGCACCGCCCGCTCGAGCGCGTAGTCCGCGCTCGCCGCGACACCCTTGACGTCGGCGTTCAGCTCGGCGGCCACGCCCACGGCCTGCTGCAGCGCCGGGATGCTCCAGCCCCGGGACTGGGCGAGCGCCTTCTTGACCTTCCACGGCGGCATCTTCAGCTGGCGGGCCAGGTCACCGACGTTCGAGCTGCCGACCGAGGCCACCCGGGCCGCGGTGCGGACCCCGTCGGCGATGGCGTCGGCCACCAGCACGTGCGGCACGCCCCGGTCCAGCGCCCACCGCAACATCTCGATGGAGCCCGCGTTGTCGCCCACCAGCACCCGCTCGGCGACGGTGAACCCGGTGACCTCGGCCTGACCGCGGTGGAACCGGGCGACCGCGTCGGCGTCGATCGAGCCGCCGAAGTCCGACACCAGCTGGCTGGCCGCCGCCGACAGCGACCGCAGGTCGTTGCCGACCGCGTCCAGCAGGGCGTTGGCCGCGTCGGCGGTGATGCGCCCGCCCACCCGGCGGACCTCGTTGCGCACGAAGCTCATCCGGTCGCCGGGTGAGCTCAGCTTGGCGCAGGTGTCCTCGGTGGCGCCGGCCTGGCGGAAGGCCTGCAGCAGGGCCTCGTTGCGCTTGCCGCCGGCGTGCACCAGCACCAGGGTCAGCTCGGGGTCGGGGTCCTTGGCGTAGCTGACCAGTGAGTCGACCAGCGCGGCCGCGGACTCCTGCACACCGGAGACGACCACCAGCCGGTGGCCGCCGAACAGCGACGGCGCCAGCACGTCGGCCAGGTCCCCCACCGGGAGCCCGGCGGCGGTGAGCTCGTGCTCCTCGTAGGCGGGGTCGAGCTGGCGGACCGCGGCCCGCACCTCGGCGACCGCCCGCGAGCGCAGCAGCTCCTCCTCCCCCACGACCAGGCGCAGCCGGGACAGCGGGGGCGGCGCGGAGGCGGTCTGCGGCACGCGGCCATCGTGTCACGGGGCACCGACGGTCCCGGCCGCGTCGAGCGGCGGTGGGCACCGCCGGCACGGGCGCGGTGGCCACCGCGCGCTGGACGTCGTCGACACCGCGGGCGCTCACGCCCCAACCGCCGGCGTCGCCGACGACGGCGACGTCGCCGTCGAGGTCGGTGCGGTGCACCGCGACGCCGTCCGCGGCCAGGAGGTCCAGCAGCCGCGGCGCGGGGTGGCCGTAGTCGTTGTCCGCGCCGACGGAGACCAGCGCCACCCGCGCGCCGACCGCGGCGAGGAACCCCGGGTCGACGTCCCCGCTGCCGTGGTGCGGGACCTTGAGCACGTCGGCGCGCAGGTTGAGCCCGTCGGCGAGCAGCCGCGCCTCGCGGTCGGCGCCCAGGTCGCCGGTGAGCAGGGTGGTGATCCCGTGCTGGGTGACCCGGGCCAGCACCGACAGCGCGTTCGCGTCGGCACCGGGCCGGGCGTCGGCCTCGTCGGGCGCGAGCACCTGCAGGGTCGCCGTCCCCACGGTGCGGACCGTGCCGGCCGGCAGCACGGTCAGCCGCGCCCCGGCTGCGGCGACCTCCCGCGCGACCGGCGCGAGGCGGTCCTCGGTGGGGGCGAGCACGCCGGTGGCCACCTCCCCCACCGCGCGGCCGGCGAGCGCGCCGGGCAGGCCGGTGACGTGGTCGGCGTCCAGGTGGGACAGCAGCACGAGCGGCAACCGCTCGACCCCGAGGAGGGTCAGGCAGCCGTCGACGAGCTCGGGGTCGGGTCCGGCGTCGACGAGCACCGCCTCGCCCTCGCCGGTCGGGAACACCAGGGCGTCCCCCTGCCCGACGTCGCAGGCCACCACCACGGAGCCGGGGACCGGCCAGCCGTCGGCCAGCTGCCGGGCCGGCCACCCGATCGCCACGGCACCCACGAGCCCGGCCAGCGCCAGGGGGCGGGCCCGCGGCCACCGGACCAGGACGGCGGCCCCGCCCGCGACCAGCGCGACGAGGAGCAGCGCACCGCCCGCGCCGGCGGGCCAGCCGAAGGCGCCGTCGGGGACGGCGGCGGCGCGGTCGGCGACCAGCACCAGCCAGCGGGTGGGCCAGCCGGCCAGCCACACCAGCAGGTCGGCCAGCTCGGGGCTGACCGGGCCGGCGAGCACGGCCAGCAGGCCCAGCACGGTGGCCGGGGCGACCGCGGGCGCGGCGAGCAGGTTCGCCGGCAGGGAGACCAGGCTGACCAGCCCGGACAGCCCGGCCACCAGCGGTGCGGTCACCAGCCCGGCCGCAGCGCTGACGGCCAGCGCGTCGGCCAGCGGTCCCGGCAGTCCGCGCCGGCGCACCGCGCGGGACCACCCGGGCGCGAGCAGGACGATGCCGGCCGTGGCGGCCACCGAGAGCGCGAAGCCGCCGTCCCGGGCCAGCGCGGGGTCGACGAGCAGCAGGACGCAGACCGACGCGGCGAGCGCGGGCACGGCGACCCGGGTGCGCCCGGAGGCCAGGGCCAGCAGGGTGACCGCGCCCATCGCGGCGGCCCGCACGACGCTGGCCGTCGGCCGTGCCAGCAGGACGAACCCCACGAGGCCCGCCAGCCCGAGCACGGCCTGCCACCGGCGGTCCACCGCCCGGCGGCGCAGCGGCCACAGCAGGAGGGCCAGCACGATCGCCACGTTGGCCCCGGACACGGCGGTGAGGTGGCCGAGCCCGGCGCGCCGGAAGTCGCTGGTGACGCCGGGCTGCATGGCGGTGGTGTCCCCGACCACCAGGCCGGGCAGCAGGCCGGCCTCGTCGGCGGGCAGCACCCGGGCGGCCGCGTCGCCGAGACCGGCGCGCAGCTCCCCCGCGACGTCCTGGGCCAGCCCGGCTCCTGCCACCACCTCCGGCGGCCCGCGGGCGCTGAGCACCGCCACGACGTCGTCGCCGTCCTCGGCCGGGCGCACCGTCGCGCGGACGGTCACCCGGGTGCCGGGCAGGGTGCCGGCCCAGTCGTCGGCCGCACCGAACAGCAGCACCGCGGCCGGTCGCTGCCCGGGCCCGTCGAGGACCCGTTCGACGGTCCCGGTCACCAGCACCCGCGGTGGTCCGAGCCCGGCGGCCAGCGCACGGGGGTCCTCGTCGACGTCGAGCAGGACCGTCACGGTGGCGCCGCGCTCGGCCAGCTCCAGCAGGGGCGAGGCGCTGCGCTCCGCCCCGCGGACGGCACCGGTGGCCGATGCGACGAGGACACCGGCCAGGGCGGCGAGCACCACCCGGCGGACCGGGCCCCGCCGCCCCCACCGGCCCACGCCTGCCGCGAGCACGGCGGCGGCGACCGCCAGGGCCACCGCCGCTGCCGAGCCCGTCCCGGCCAGCGCGAGCGTGGTGGACCAGACCGCCACGGCGGGGGGCACCAGCCGCAGGTCCGTCCAGGACCACCGGTCCTCGACCCGCCGACGCTGCACCCGCACGGCCGCGACGCTAGGGACGGCCCGGCCTCCGGGACCCGTCGCCGGCGAGGTGGTGGACGGGCACCACGGTTGTGGACGGCGGGCCGCACGCCGCCCTCCGGTCTGCTAGGGCCGGGCGCCCCACCGGTCGGCGTGCACCGCGTCGGCGAGCGGCCGGCGCCGGCGCCACCCGTGCCGCTCCAGGTCGGGGACCTCCTGCAGCCGGTCGACCGGGCCGACGCACAGCCACGCGACCGGGCGCACGTGGTCGGGGATGCCGAGCAGCTCGCGCAGGAACGGCTCGCGGTAGAACGACACCCAGCCCACGCCCCAGCCCTCCGCGGTCGCGGCCAGCCAGAGGTTCTGCACCGCCAGGCAGGTGGAGTACAGGCCGGTGTCGGCGATGGCGTGCCGACCGAGGACCGCGGGCGCACCGCGCGTGGGGTCGTAGGTGACGACGACGCCGAGGCTGGCCTCCCGGACGCCCTCGACGGAGATCCGCGCGAACACCTCGGACCGCTCGGCGTCCAGCCCGGCGGCGAACGCCTCGCGCTCTGCGGCCACGTGGGCCTGGAAGCGTGCGCGCAACCCCTGGTCGCGGACCAGCACGAAGTCCCACGGCTGGGTCATCCCGACGCTGGGCGCGGCGTGGGCTGCGGTCAGCACCCGCTCGAGGGCGGCGGGGTCCACCGGGGCGCCGGTGAACTCGCGGCGCACGTCGCGGCGGCGGTGGATGACCTCGTGCAGCCCTGGGTCCATGCCCCCATCACACACCGGAGGGGTCAGACGGTCACCAGCGGGGAGACCTCCGCGAACAGGGACGGCCCGATGCCGCTGACGTCGTCGAGCTCCTGCACGCTGCCGAACGGGCCGTGCTGCGCCCGGTGGTCGAGGATGCGCTGGGCCAGGACCGGGCCGATGCCCGGCAGCGCGTCGAGGTCGGCCAGCGCAGCGGTGTTCAGGTCGACGAGCCCGCCAGGCGCGGGCCCGCCTGCCGCCGCACCGGGCGCCGCACCCGGGACGCCGACCGCGACCTGCTGGCCGTCGACCAGCAGCGCCGCGGCGTTGACCGTGGCCGGGTCGGTGCCGGGCAGGAGGCCCCCGGCCGCAGCCAGCGCGTCCGCGACCCGGGAGCCCGCCGGCAGGGTGACCAGGCCCGGGCTGGCCACCTGACCGACCACGGCCACCACGACGACGTCGGCAGGGGCGCCGCCGGCGTCGGCACCGGACGGCGACGTGGTGCTCGCAGCGGGTGCCGCCGGGACCGAGGGCGCCGGGTCGGGTGCAGCCGTCACCTCCGGGCGGCTGGTCCAGCTCCACAGGGCGACCGCGACGGCGGCGAGGACGGCGACCAGCCAGAGGCTGCGGGTGCCGACCGGTCCTGGGTCCAGCCGGGTCGACGGGCCCGCGGCCCGGTGCCGGCCGGACCCTGCCCCCTCGGGTCGCTCCGCGGCGGCCGGTCCGTGGTCGTGGGGCGGGTCGAGCGACCAGGCGTCGTCCTCGGGGTCGGCCCCGTCGTCGAGTGCGTCGTCCGACCCGGTGCCCCGCCGGTGGGCGTCGCGGGGGCCGGGCGGGTCGTCGTCGGGGACCCAGCCCGGTCGGGCCGACCCCTCGGCCAGCAGGGCGCGCAGGCGCGCGCGGATCACGTCGGCGTCGTCGGCCCGCCTCGGGGAGAACAGCACGGCGCGGACCGTAGGGCCCCGGCCGACCCGGTGGGCCCCGTCGCCGACATCTGTGGACAGGACCCCCAGCTGTGGATGGCACCATGCAGCCCCATGCCGCTCCGGGTCACCCTGCCGCGGTGGACCCGACCTGCGACCCGACCGGACGCCGCGCTGCTCGCGGCGCTGGTGGCACTGGTCGGCGGCGTGCTGGTCGAGCTGCTGCCCGTGGGCGGTGGCGACCTGGTCGCGCAGCGGTGGTGGCAGTCCTGGGCCGCCTCCGCCGGTGGGCACCCGGTCGACCTGGCCTGGTACGCCGGCTCGCCGGCCGTCTCCTACAGCCTGCTGGCCCCCTGGGTGCTGGCCCTGGTCGGCCCGGCGGTGGCGGGGGTGGTCAGCAGCACCACGGGCGCCTGGGCGACGACCCGGCTGCTGGTCCGCGGCGGAGCGGCCCGGCCGACGGCGGTGGCGGTGGTGAGCGCGCTGGCGTTCCTGGCCGACCAGCTGTCGGGCCGGACGACGTTCGCGATGGGCGCGGCGGCAGGTCTGCTGGCGCTGGTGGCGGTGCAGCACCGGCTGGGTCGGCCGACCCGGTGCCGGGTTCTCGCGGCCGGGTCGCTGGCGGCGGTGGCGGGGGCGCTCAGCCCGGTGGCGGCCGTTCTCCTCGGCCTCGCTGCCGTGGCGTGGTGGGCGGTCGCCGCACGGAGGTCACGGAGCGGGTGGACGGCCGTGGCGGTCCTGCTGGCGGGGGCCGGCGTACCGCTGCTGGTGATGGTGGCGCTGGGCGCGTCCGGGGGACCGATGACCGGCAGCGCGCACCAGATGCTGGCGGCGGTGCTCGCGGCGCTGGTGGTGCTGGCCGTGGTCGGCCGACGTCTGCCCGTCGTGCGCGCCGGGGCGGCGCTGACCGTCCTGGCCCTGCTGGCGGCGTGGCTGGTGCCCGACCCGATGGGCTCGAACACGACGCGCCTGGTGCTGCTTTTCGCGGTGCCGGTGCTGGTGGCGGTCCCGGGCCGGTCGACGGTGCTGGTGGCGCTGGCCGCGGTGCTGGTGACCTGGCTGCTGCCACCGCTCGTGCCCCAGGACCTGGTCCCGAGGGACACCGGGCCGGTGGAGCGGGCCGCGGCGCCGCTGCTGGCGGAGCTGGGACGCCGAGGTCCGGTGGGCCGGGTGGAGGTGGTGCCGCTGGCCGACCACTCGGACGCCGCGATGGGCGCGCAGGTGCCGTTGGCCCGGGGGTGGACCCGCCAGCTGGACCTCGCCCGGAACCCCCTGTTCTACGACGGCGGGCTGGACGCCGGCTCCTACCTGGCCTGGTTGCGCGCGCGGGGCGTCTCCTACGTCGCGCTGTCGACGCAGCGTCCCGACTGGGCCGGCCGCGAGGAGGCGGCCCTGGTCCGCGGCGGGGTGCCGGGGCTGGACCGGGTGTGGTCGGACGGCACCTGGTCGCTGTACGCCGTCGACGGGCCGGGCCTGGTGCTGGACGGCGACGCGCAGGTGGTGGCCAGTGGCCGCACCGACCTGGTGCTCTCGGTCGGTGGCGGCGACGTGCTGCTGTCGATGTTCTGGGACGACCGGCTGACGCTGGTCGGTGACGGCTGCCTGGAGCCGGGCCCCGCGGAGGGCACGGTGCGCCTCCGCGCACCCTCGGCCGGGACGGTCACGGTGACCAGCGGCTGGCGCACGTCCGGCCGTTGCTGACCTCCGTGGCCCGGCCCTCGGCGGCCGGGTCCCCGGCGGTCAGTCCGCGACGGCGGCCGGGGTCGCGGTGGGGTCGACGACGACGCCCAGCGCACCCGGCCCGACGTGCGCCCCGATCGCCGCCCCCAGCTCGCTGACGTGCAGGTCCCGGAGCCCCGGCACCCGCTCGCGCAGCTGGTCGGCGAGCGCGTCCGCGCGGGCGGCCGCGGCGAGGTGGTGCACGGCGAGGGAGACCGGCCTGTCACCGCAGAGGTCGGCCACCCGCTGCACCAGCTTGGCCACCGCGCGCGACGTCGTCCGCACCTTCTCCAGCGCGACGATCCGGCCGTCCTGGACGTGCAGCACCGGCCGGACCGACAGCGCGGTGCCGAGCACGGCCGCGGCCGGCCCGATCCGCCCGCCCCGGCGCAGGTGCTCCAGCGTGTCGAGCACGAACAGGGTGCTGGAGGCGTCTGCGGTGCTCTGGGCCAACCGGGCGACCTCCGCTGCCTCGGCGCCCCCGGCGGCGGCCCGGGCCGCGGCGAGCACGGCGAACCCGGTGCCCATCGCGGCGGTGCGGCTGTCGACGACCGTCACCACGTGCTCGCCGACCTGGGCGGCGGCGGTGCGCGCGGCGTCCCAGGTACCGGACAGCTCGCTGGACAGGTGCACCGAGACGATGCGGTCGGCCCCGGCGTCCAGGCGCCGCCGGTAGGCCGCCACGAAGTCCCCCGGCGTCGGCCGGGACGTGGTGACCTGCTGGCCCCTCACCGCGAGGGTGCGGGCGACCTCCGCCGGTCCCACGTCGATGCCCTCGCGGCCCGAGCGGCCGGTGAGCACGACGTAGAGCGGGACCACCTCGATGCCGAGCTCGTCGACGAGCTGCCCGGGCAGGTAGGCCGTGGAGTCGGTGACCACGGCGACGGGCATGGGCGCGAGGCTAACCGGCCCGCAGCTGCGGCTTCAGGACAGGGCGTCGGCGTCGGTCGGCGCGGGCGGCGCCTCGTCGGGTGTCGCCCCGGCGCGGACCACGCCGCCGTCCCCGGGGGCGGCCTCGGGCACCCCGGCTGCCTCCGCGACGTCCGGGGCCCCGTCGGCTCCCGAGCGCCGCGGCACGCCGGGCGCACCCCCGGTCGCCGACGCGTTGTGCCGCAGCACCCGCCACCGGCTGCCCTGGTGCGCCAGCTCGGTCCAGTGGCAGTTGCCCAGCGGGCCGAAGACGCGGCGGTGCTCCGGTCCCAACCCGAGCAGGGCCTCGATGAGCCGGCCCCCGGTGCCGCCGTGGGTGACCAGCACGGCCACCGGCGCCGACGGCAGGTCGGCGAGTGCGGCCAGCGCGCGACGGGTGACGTCGGCGGGGTCCTCCCCGCCGCGGCCGCGGACAGGCCGGCCCGCCGTCCAGTCGGCGTACTGCTCGGGCAGGTCGCGGGCGACGTCCTCGCGGGTGCGGCCCTCCCAGCTGCCCAGGCCGTGCTCGCGCAGGCGGGGCTCCACCCGCAGCGGCGTGCCGAGCGCGTCGGCCAGGGTCTGCGCGGTGTCCCGGGCCCGCACCAGGTCACTGGTCACGACGAGGGCGCCCGCGGGCAGCTCGGCGGCCAGGGCGTCCGCGGCCCGCCGGGCCTGCTCCCGCCCGGTGCCGTCCAGCGGCGGGTCGAGCTGGCCCTGGAAGCGCCCGCTGGCGTTCCACTCCGTCCGGCCGTGCCGCCAGACGAGGACCCGCTCGACGGTCGGTGCGGTCTGCTCCCCCGTGCCGTCGCTCACCGGTCGGCGTCGGCCTGCGCGGACCCGTCGGCGTCCGGCGCCCCGTCCGCCCCTGCCGCCCCGGCCGGCGGCAACGCGCTGTCGGTGAAGGGGATGACCGGGCAGTCCTTCCAGAGCCGCTCGAGGGAGTAGTAGGCCCGCTCCTCGGCGTGCTGCACGTGCACCACGACGTCGACGAAGTCCAGCAGCACCCAGCGGGACTCGGCCACGCCCTCGCGGCGCACCGCCTTGATCCCGTGCTCGCGCAGCCGGTCCTCGACCTCGTCGACGATGGACTGCACCTGGCGCTCGTTGGGGGCCGACGCGAGGACGAAGGCGTCGGTGATGGCCAGCCGGTCGCTGACGTCGACGATCGACACGTCGGTGGCGAGCTTGTCGGCGGCGGCCTGGGCGGCCAGCAGCGCGGTCTCGCGGGCCTCGGTCGAGGCGGTCATCGGGGGATCTCCTGGAGCTCGGGGGTGCCGGGGTCGGGGTCGACCGCCGGCGGGGGAACGGGGGCGTCGGCGTGACGGACGCCGGTGCCGGGCAGCAGCTGCCCGGGCGGGGTGGCGGGGATGCCGTCGCGGTACAGGCCGCGCTTCTCGATGTACTGCACCACGCCGTCGGGGACGAGGTACCAGACCGGCATGCCCCGCCGGACCCGGTCACGGCAGTCGGTCGAGCTGATCGCCAGCGCCGGGATCTCCACCAGGCTGACCCGGTCGGCCGGCAGGTCGGCGCTGGCCAGCTGGTAGCCGGGCCGGGTGACGCCGACGAAGTGGGCCAGGTCGAACAGCCGCTCGGTGTCCCGCCAGCCCACGATCTGGGCCAGCGCGTCGGCGCCGGTGATGAAGAACAGCTCCGCGTCCGGCCGCTGCCGGTGCAGGTCGGTGAGGGTGTCGATGGTGTAGGTGGTCGTGCCGCGGTCGACGTCGACCCGGCTGACGGAGAACCGCGGGTTGGACGCGGTGGCGATGACGGTCATGAGGTAGCGGTCCTCGGCGTGGCTGACCTGCCGGTCGGCCTTCTGCCAGGGCTCGCCGGTGGGCACGAAGACCACCTCGTCGAGCTCGAACAGGCTCGCCACCTCGCTGGCGGCGACCAGGTGACCGTGGTGCACCGGGTCGAAGGTGCCACCCATCACGCCCAGTCGACTGCCCGCCACCTCAGCAGCGTAGCCCGGTCCGCACGCGGCCCACGGAGCGATCGCGCAGGTCCGTGGGGCGCGCGTGCGGGCCGACCGGCCCCCGCCTCCTCGGCGGGGGGCCGGCCGGCCCGCCCGGCCGGCGCCCCCGTGTCGCCGGCCGGCCGACCGGTTGCCCGGGCGGCGCGCGAAGGCATCCCTGCCTCCGCGCTGACCAACGGCACGGGACCGACTCGGTTACGGCCGCACCCGGAGAAATGTTCGTCGTCCGCCGTGGGATCGAACCCAGGGCGGTTCAGAGGGTGGTGACGAAGTCCGCGAGCTGGGCTGCGTTCCGGACCTCGATCATCGGGATGACCTCGGCGTACCGGTCGGCCGCGGAGTCCCCGCTCCCCCACAGCCGGGCCGGCTCCGGGTTCAGCCAGTACGCCGACCGCGACCGCCGCACCAGGTCGGCCAGCACCGGCAACCCGGGCTGCCGGTAGTTCGTCCGGCCGTCGCCGAGGACCAGCAGCGACGTCTTCGGGCCCACCGCGCTCGCCCACCGCTCGGCGAACACCCCGAGGGCGTTGCCGTAGTCGCTGTGCCCGTCGAAGGTCACCACCTCGGCCTCGCGGCCGATCCGCTGCACCGCGTCGGCGACGTCGGCGCCGGGGGCGAAGAACCGGGTGACCTCGTCGGTGGAGTCCACGAACGCGAAGGCACGGACGCCGGAGAAGTGCTCGCGCAGCGCCTGGGTGAGCATCAGCGTGAAGTGGCTGAAGCCGGCCACCGACCCGCTGATGTCGCACAGCACGACGAGCTCGGGCTTGTGCACCGTCCGCGGCTTGTGGTGCGTCACCACGGGCACCCCGCCGGTGGCCAGCGACGCCCGGACGGTGCGCCGGAAGTCCAGCCGGCCCTCCCGGCCCATCCGGCGCTTGGCCGACAGCCGCGCGGCCAGCCGCCGGGCCAGCGGCGCCACGGACCGGCGCAGCTCGGCCAGGTCGGCGGACTGGGCCCGCAGGAAGTCCACCTGGTCGGCCAGCGGCTTGACCGCCGTCCGGGCCACCCGGTCGCGGCCGCGCTCGGCGGCCGAGCGGCGCCGGACCTCGGCCTCGACCGCGGCGCGGAAGGCGGCCAGCCGCTCGCGGACGGTCTGCCGGGCCACCTGCTCGGCCAGCCCGCCGCGGTCGGCACCGCCGAGCAGGCCGTCCAGCAGCTGGGAGACCAGGGTGTCCGGGGACAGCGCGCGCAGCACCCGGTAGGAGAAGAAGGACTGACCGGACGCCGAGGGCTGGCCCTGGCCGAGCTGGTCGACGGCGAGCCGGGCGAACCGGCGCAACGCCTCCTCGTCGCCGTCCAGCAGCCGGCGCAGCAGCTCCTCGCGCAGCTGCGCGGCCAGGGCCGCCTGCCGCTCCGCGTCGGTGCTCCCGTCGTCGGGGACGGCCTCGACGTCGTCGCCGTCCTCGGCGGGCACCTCCGGCCGGTCCGACAGCGGCCACCACAGGTCGAACAGCACGTCGTAGGTCTGCCGCTGGGCGGCCCGCTGCAGCAGGACGGCGGCCAGCCCGTGGCGCAGCTGCTCCCGGTCCAGCAGGTCGACGGCGGTGAGCACCTGCGCGGCGTCGACGGCGGCCGAGATGCCCACCGGGATGCCGGCCTCGCGCACCGCGCGCACGAAGCCGTCGAGGTGGGCCGGGAGGCCGCCGTCGGTCATCAGTTCAGCCGCAGCTCGGCGGCGGCCCGGGTCTGGTCGCTGGCGTGCTTGAGCACCACGCCGAGGGTCTCGCGGACCTCGTCGTTGCCCAGGGTGTCCAGGCCGAGGGCGAGCAGGGTCTGCGCCCAGTCCAGGGTCTCGGAGATCGACGGGGACTTCTTCAGCTCCATCGCCCGCAGCGCCCGCACGGTGCGCACCAGCTGCTCGGCCAGCGCCGGCGCGAGCTCGGGCACCCGGGACAGCACGATCTCCCGCTCCCGCTCCGCGCTGGGGTAGTCCAGCGCGAGGTACAGGCAGCGGCGCTTGAGCGCCTCGGACAGCTCGCGGGTGGCGTTGGAGGTCAGCACCACCATCGGCCGCCGGGTGGCCACGATCGTGCCGATCTCGGGGATGGTGACCTGGAAGTCGCTGAGCACCTCCAGCAGCAGGCCCTCGACCTCGACGTCGGCCTTGTCGGTCTCGTCGATGAGCAGCACGGTGGGGTCCTCGCGCCGGATGGCGGTCAGCAGCGGCCGGGAGAGCAGGAACTCCTCGCCGAACACGTCGTCGTGCAGCTCGCCCCAGTCGGCGCCGTCGGTGCCCTGGGAGGCCTGGATGCGCAGCAGCTGCTTCTTGTAGTTCCACTCGTACAGCGCGCGGGCCTCGTCCAGGCCCTCGTAGCACTGCAGCCGGATCAGGTCCGACGACGTCGCGGTGGCCAGGGCCTTGGCGAGCTCGGTCTTGCCGGTGCCGGCCGGGCCCTCCACCAGCAGCGGCTTGCCCAGCCGGTCGGCCAGGAACACCGTGGTGGCGATCTGGGCGTCGGGGAGGTACCCGGCCGCGGCCAGCCGCGCGGACACGTCCGCGACGTCGGCGAACCGGGCTGCCTGCTGCGCGTGCGTCACGGGGCTCCTATCGGGTGTGGCCGGAACCGGTCACGACGTAGGTGGTGGAGGTCAGCTCGGGCAGGCCGAGCGGGCCGCGGGCGTGCAGCTTCTGGGTGGAGATGCCGATCTCGGCGCCGAACCCGAACTCGCCGCCGTCGGTGAACCGGGTCGAGGCGTTGACCAGCACCGCGGCGGCGTCCACCCCGGCGACGAAGACCGAGATCGCCGCGGCGGAGTCGGCGAGGATCGCCTCGGAGTGCCCGCTCCCCCACGCAGCGATGTGGTCCAGCGCGGCGTCGACGTCGTCGACCACCCGCACGGCCATGTCCATCGACAGGTACTCGGTGGCCCAGTCCTCGTCGGTCGCGGGGACGACGGCGTCGTGCGCGGTGCGGGTGGTGTCGTCGCCGTGAAGGGTGACCCCGGCCTCGACCAGCGCGGCCAGCAGCCGGTCGAGCTGCGGGTAGTCCCGGTGCACCAGCAGGGTCTCGGCGGAGTTGCAGACGCTGACCCGGTGGGTCTTGGCGTTGAGGACGACGGCCTCGGCCATCGCCGGGTCGGCGGAGGCGTCGACGTAGACGTGGCAGTTGCCCACGCCGGTCTCGATGACCGGCACCGTGGACTCCCGGACGACCCGCTGGATCAGCTCGGCGCCACCGCGCGGGATGACGACGTCCACCAGGCCGCGGGCGTTGAGCAGCTCCCCGACGCTGGCCCGCTCGGCGGGCAGCAGCTGCACGCTGTCGGCCGGCAGCCCGGCCTTGGCGGCGGCCTCGGAGAGCACCTGCACCAGGGCGACGTTGGTCCGGTAGGCCGAGGCCGACCCGCGCAGCAGCGCGGCGTTGCCGCTCTTCAGGCACAGGCCGGCGGCGTCGACGGTCACGTTGGGCCGGGCCTCGTAGACGATGCCGACCACGCCGAGCGGGACCCGGACCTGGCGCAGCTGCAGCCCGTTCTCCAGGGTCGACCCGCGGACGACGTCGCCCACCGGGTCGGGCAGCGCGACGAGCTGGCGCAGCGCCTCGGCCACCCCGGCGACCCGGTCGGCGTCCAGCCGCAGCCGGTCGAGCATCGCGTCGGGCGTGCCCCCGTCCCGGGCGGCCTCGACGTCGGCGGCGTTGGCGGCCAGCACGTCGTCGGTGTGCGCGACGAGGGCGTCGGCCATCGCCAGCAGGGCGCCGTCCTTGGCGGCCGTCGGCAGCGTGCGCAGCACCCGGGCAGCGGTGCGGGCGCGACGGGCGGCGTCGCCGATCAGGGGCAGCTCGACCTCGGGCACGCGGCCGAGCTTACGCAACCGTCAGCGTTGACCGTCCGGGAAACCGGATGACCTGTGTCCACCGCCTGCCTACCGTGCGCAGGCATGACCGAGGTGCCCGCGCTCCGCGACGGCGGCGTGCTGCTGCGTGCGCACACCGAGGCCGACCTCGACGCGGTGTGGGAGCAGTGCCAGGACCCGGACATGCAGCGGTTCACCACCGTCCCGGTCCCCTACGCCCGCGAGGACGCGGCCTGGTTCCTCGAGCACGTGCGGCGAGGCTGGGAGGACGGCAGCGCGGCGTCCTGGGCGATCGAGGTGGACGGCCGGTTCGCCGGCAGCGTCGACCTGCGCTTCGGCGAGGGCTGGGCGTCGATCGGCTACGGCCTGCACCCCTGGGCCCGCGGTCGCGGGGTGATGACGACCGCCGCCGGACTGGCACTGGGGTGGGGGTTCGGCGAGCGGGACCTGGTCGGCGTCCGGTGGGAGGCCCTCGTCGGGAACACCGCGTCCCGGCGGGTGGCCGAGAGGAACGGCTTCCTCGTCGAGGGCACCGCGCGCGGGTCGTCGGTGGCCCGGGGCCAGCGGCACGACGCCTGGATCGGCAGCCTGCTCGCCGACGAGTGGCGGGCCCGCCGCACCACCCGATGACCCGGCGCGGAGCTGCCGTCAGCCGCGGAGGGCGCGCAACGCCGCCTTGCGGGCGTCGCCGGTCAGCCGGTCGAGGAAGACCGTGCCGTCGAGGTGGTCGACCTCGTGCTGCAGGCAGCGGGCCATCAGGCCCTCGCCCTCCAGCCGGAGCGGCTCGCCGTGGACGTCGAAGCCCTCGGCCGCGCACCACATCGCCCGCACGGTGGGGGCGTACAGGCCGGGGACCGACAGGCAGCCCTCGTCGCCGTCCTGGGTCTCCTCGCTGCGCTCGACGATCACCGGGTTGACCAGGTGGCCGATCCGGTCGTCGACGTTGTAGGAGAACACCCGCAGCGAGACGCCGATCTGGTTGGCCGCCAGGCCCGCCCGGCCGGGGTGGTCGACGGTCTCCTCCAGGTCGCGCACCAGCGCGGCCAGCGAGGCGTCGAAGGCGCGCACCGGGTCGCAGGGGGTGCGCAGCACCGGGTCACCGAGCTCACGGAGGGGACGGACGGCCACGCGGGGATCCTCTCAGGCGCCCGCGCGGGTGCGGACGAGCACCATCTCGTCGCGGTGCACCACCTCGCGCCGGTGCTCGGGGTCCAGCTCCCCGGTCTTGCGGCCCAGCAGCGCCGGCAGCTCGCGGGCGTCGTAGGAGACGAGCCCCCGGGCGACCACCACGCCGTCCGGCCCGACCAGCTCGACGGGGTCGTCGGCCAGGAAGTCCCCGGCCACCCCGGTGATGCCGGCGGCCAGCAGCGAGGCGCCGCGCTCGCGGACCGCGGCGACCGCGCCGGCGTCCAGCAGCACCTGCCCGCGGGGGCGGGAGGCGTAGCGCAGCCAGAACTGCCGGGCCGAGGGACGGCGGCCGTGGGCGGGGAACAGCGTGCCCACCGGCTCCCCAGCCAGCGCGGCCGCGGCCTGCGCGGTCGAGGTGACGACGACGGGGACGCCGGCGCGCGCGGCGATGAACGCCGCCTCGACCTTGGTCGCCATGCCGCCGGTGCCCACGCCGTTGCGCGACGCCGAGCCCAGCACCACCGACGCCAGCTCGGCGGGGTCGGCGACGGTGTCGATGCGCGACGCCGCGCCCTCGCGGGGGTCGCCGTCGTAGACCGCGTCGATGTCGGACAGCAGCACCAGCGCATCGGCCACCGCGAGGTGGGCCACCAGCGCGGCCAGCCGGTCGTTGTCGCCGAACCGGATCTCCTCGGTGGCCACCGTGTCGTTCTCGTTGACCACGGGGACGACGCCGAGGGCCAGCAGGCGGTCGACGGTCTGCCGGGCGTTGCGGTAGTGCCCGCGTCGGGTCAGGTCGTCGGCGGTGAGCAGCACCTGGCCCACCGTGGCGCCGTGCGCGGCGAAGGCCTCGGCGTAGGCGGCCATCAGCCGCAGCTGGCCGACGCTGGCCGCGGCCTGCGCGGTGGCCAGGTCCCGGGGCCGCCCGGTGATGCCCAGCGGCGCCAGCCCGGTGCCGATGGCGCCGGAGGAGACCAGCACGACCTCCCGGCCCGCGGCCCGCAGCCCGGCCAGGACGTCGACCAGGGCGCGCAGCCGGCCGGCGTCCAGCCCGTCCTCCAGCGAGGTCAGGCTGGAGGAGCCGACCTTGACGACCACCCGGTGCGCACCGGCGACCGCCGCGCGGCTCACGGCTCGTCGTCCCAGCTGGGGTCGTCGTCCTCCGGCTCCAGGAGCTCGTAGGGCGTGCGGCGGCGGCGCTTGGCGGCCAGCCGCTCCTCGGCGCGGGGCCGGTGGTTGCTCTCCAGCCGCGCGTCGGTGCCGCGGCCGCCCAGCCCGGCGGTCTCCTCGACGGTGAGCGTGCCGGCCGGCAGCGTGGGCTCCCAGTCGAAGGTGACGTCGCCGACGGTGATCGCGTCGCCGGGGACGGCGCCGGCCTTGGCCAGCTCGATCTCCACGCCCAGCCGGTTGAGCCGGTCGGCGAGGTAGCCGACGGCCTCGTCGTTGGAGAAGTCGGTCTGCCGGACCCAGCGCTCGGGCTTGAGGCCGAGCACCACCCAGCCGCCGGTGCGGGCGTCGGGCTGCACCCTGAAGCCGCCGTCGTCGACCGCGCGGGGGGTGAGGGTGACCCGGACGGCGTCGGGCGCGGGCAGCGAGGCGCGGTGGGCCTCGACCTCGCGGGCCAGGGCGTAGCCGAACTCGGCCAGGCCCTCGCCGGTGACCGCGCTGATCGGGAAGACCTCGAGCCCGCGGGCCTCCAGCGTCGCGCGGACCAGGTCGACCAGGTCGCGGCCGTCGGGGACGTCGACCTTGTTGAGGACGGCGATGCGCAGCCGGCCGACGAGGTCGAGCTCCTCGTCGTACTCGCGCAGCTCGTGCTCGAGGGCCTCGATGTCGCTCTCGGGGTCGCGGCCGGGCTCCATGGTGGCCATGTCGACCACGTGCACCAGGACGGCGCAGCGCTCGACGTGCCGCAGGAACTGCAGGCCCAGGCCCTTGCCGGTGGAGGCGCCCGGGATGAGGCCGGGGACGTCGGCCATCGTGTAGGTGACGTCGCCGGAGCGGATGACGCCGAGGTTGGGCACCAGCGTGGTGAACGGGTAGTCGGCGATCTTCGGCTTGGCCGCGCTCATGGCGGCGACCAGCGAGGACTTGCCGGCTGAGGGGAACCCGACGAGGCCGACGTCGGCGACGCTCTTGAGCTCGAGGACGGCGTCGACCTCCTCGCCGGGCTCGCCGAGGAGCGCGAAGCCGGGCGCCTTGCGGCGGGCGTTGGCCAGCGCGGCGTTGCCGAGCCCGCCCTTGCCGCCGGCGGCGAGCACCAGCCGGGTGCCCACGCCCATCAGGTCGGCCACGGTCTCCCCGCCGATGGTGACGACGGTGCCCTCGGGGACGCGCAGCACGGCGTCCTCGCCGCGGGCGCCGTTGCGGTGCCCGCCCGCACCGGGCTTGCCGTTGGGCGCCTTCTGGTGCGGGTGGTGGTGGAAGTCCAGCAGCGTGTGCACGCTGGCGTCGACCTCGAGGACGACGTCCCCGCCGTCGCCGCCGTTGCCGCCGTCGGGGCCGCCGAGCGGCTTGAACTTCTCGCGGTGCACGGAGCTCACGCCGTGGCCGCCGTTGCCCGCGGTGACGTGCACGGTCACGCGGTCGACGAACGCGGCCACGGAGGTACCTCTCAGACGATCGGTGGTGCGGACGCAGCAGGGGCCCGGCGGAGGGTCATCCGCCGGGCCCCTGCTGGTGGAACGGGTGCTGGTGTCAGCTGGCCGGCTCGAGGGCCGGCTCGACGAGCTGGACGTTCACCACGCGACGGCCACCGCGGCGGCCGAACTCGACCGCGCCGGGGGTCAGGGCGAACAGCGTGTCGTCCTTGCCGCGGCCGACGCCGAGGCCGGGGTGGAAGTGGGTGCCGCGCTGGCGGACGATGATCTCGCCGGCCTTCACGATCTGCCCGCCGAAGCGCTTGACGCCCAGGCGCTGGGCGTTGGAGTCACGACCGTTGCGGGACGACGATGCGCCCTTCTTGTGAGCCATGGCGTGCTCAGCCCTTCTTCTCGGAACCGATGGCGGTCACCACGACCTCGCTCAGCGGCTGACGGTGCCCCTGGCGCTTGTGGTAGCCGGTCTTGTTCTTGAACTTGTGGATGCGGATCTTCGGGCCCTTGCCGTGCTCGACGATCTCGCCGGTGGCGGTGACCTGCGCCAGCGCCTCGGCGTCGCTGGTGACGGTGTCGCCGTCGACCAGGAGCACCACGGGGAGCGTGACGGTGTCGCCGGCCGCACCCTCGAGACGGTTGACGGTGAACCGGTCACCGACAGCAACCTTGTGCTGCTTGCCACCGGCCTTGACGACTGCGTACACCACTGACTCCTCGATAGGTCTCTCGTTGTCCTGGGCGCACCCCGGCGTGGACCGGTGTGCGGGACGGGCCGCTCACGCACCCGGGGCCCACCACCGTCTGCGCACGGGGCACAGGGCAGCAGCCACTCCGGACGGAGCAACCCGGCTAGCGTACCCGAGCCCGGCGGTCGGGGTCGAACCCCTGTGCCGGACATCGCGTCCGCGCTCCGGCCCGGGGGGTCCCCCGGGCCGGAGCAGGTCACTCGGCGGGCGGACCGGCCGGTCGGCTGGCCGCCCGACGACGCCGCGGACGGGCCACGGGCGCGGCGGGCGCGTCCGGGGCCGTCGGGGCGGCCTCGGCCGCGACGGCGGTCGGCTCGGGGGCGGCGTCGCCCTCGGTGCTGGTGGCCGGGGACTGCTCGGTGACCGCGTCGGCGGGCTCGGGCAGCGCCGGGGCCTCCGGGGCCGTGTCGCCGTCCTCCTCGCCGGACCCGTCCACGGACGGGGCCTCGGCGTCGGGGGCCTGGACCTCGGCCGGCTCGCCCTGCGGCGCCTCGGCTTGCCGTGCATCGGCCTGCGGCGCACCGGCCTCCGGCGCAGCGGCCTCGACGGCGTCGGCGACCTCGTCGGGCTCGACGACGCCGGCCTTCTCCCCCGCCGCGTCCCCGGTGTCGGGGACACCGGCGTCCGGGGTGGTCGTGGCGTCGCCGGTGTCGGGGACACCGGGCTCGTCGGCCGGCTCGGGGGCCTCGTCGCCGCGGCTGGCGGCCAGCACGGCGGCGTCCTCGGCCACCTGCTCGTCGCCGCTGCGGCCCCGGTTGCGCCGGCCGCGGTTGCGGCGGCCCGAGCGGCCCGAGGACTCCTGGGTGCCCTCGGTGTCCGGCCCGGTCGCCGGGGCGTCGTCGGCGGGCTCGGCCGGCTTCTCGGCCTTGTCCTCGCCGCGGGACCGGCCGCCGCCGTTCCCGCTGCCGCCGCCGTTGCCGCCGTGCCCGTTCCCGCCGTTGCCGCCGGAGCGCTTCTCGGTCGGGTCGAGGTGGACGACGACGCCGCGGCCGCGGCAGTGCTCGCAGTTCTCGCTGAAGACCTCGAGCAGGCCCTGGCCCACCCGCTTGCGGGTCATCTGCACCAGGCCCAGCGAGGTGACCTCGGCGACCTGGTGCTTGGTGCGGTCGCGGCCCAGGCACTCGGTGAGCCGGCGGAGCACCAGGTCGCGGTTGCTCTCCAGCACCATGTCGATGAAGTCGATGACGATCATGCCGCCGATGTCGCGCAGCCGGAGCTGGCGGACGATCTCCTCGGCGGCCTCGATGTTGTTCCGGGTGACCGTCTGCTCGAGGTTGCCGCCCGAGCCGGTGAACTTGCCGGTGTTGACGTCGACGACGGTCATCGCCTCGGTGCGGTCGATGACCAGCGACCCGCCCGAGGGCAGCCAGACCTTGCGGTCCAGCGCCTTGAGCAGCTGCTCGTCGATGCGCAGGTCGCGGAAGACGTCACCGTTGCCGATGTAGCGCTCCAGCCGCTGCGAGAGCTCCGGGGAGACGTGCGCGACGTAGGCCTCGACGGTGTCCCAGGCGTCGTCGCCCTGGACGACCAGCCGCTTGAAGTCCTCGTTGAACACGTCGCGGATGACCCGGATGGCCAGGTCGGGCTCGCCGTAGAGCAGCGTCGGGGCGTTGGTCGCCGACCCGGCCTTGGTCTGGATGACCTCCCACTGCGCCTGCAGCCGGGCGACGTCGCGGGTGAGCTCCTCCTCCGAGGCGCCCTCCGCGGCGGTCCGGATGATCACGCCGGCGTCCTCGGGGACGATCTTCTTCAGGATGTCCTTGAGCCGCTGCCGCTCGGTGTCGGGCAGCTTGCGGCTGATCCCGGTCATCGAGCCGCCGGGCACGTAGACCAGGAACCGGCCGGGCAGGTTGATCTGCTGGGTGAGCCGGGCGCCCTTGTGGCCGATCGGGTCCTTGGTGACCTGCACCAGCACCTTGTCGCCGGACTTCAGCGCCTGCTCGATGGAGCGCGACTTGCCCGACAGGCCCGCGGTCTCCCAGTTGACCTCGCCTGCGTAGAGCACGGCGTTGCGGCCCTTGCCGATGTCGACGAACGCCGCCTCCATGGAGGGCAGCACGTTCTGCACGCGGCCGAGGTAGACGTTGCCGGCGAAGGACGTCGACTGCGCCTGGGTCACGTAGTGCTCGACCAGGACGTCGTCCTCGAGGACGGCGATCTGGGTGCGCTCGCCCTGCTGGCGGATGACCATCGCGCGGTCCACGGCCTCGCGGCGGGCCAGGAACTCCGACTCGCTCAGGATCGGGGCGCGGCGGCGGCCGGTGTCGCGACCGTCGCGGCGGCGCTGGCGCTTGGCCTCCAGCCGGGTGGACCCGGCCACGCCGCGGACGGCGTCGTCGCTGGAGTCCTTGCCGTTGCGGCCGGCGCGCTCGGGGCGGTCGTCGTCGGCGGTGTCGGTGGCCTCGCCGCCGGACTCGCCACGCCGGCGACGGCGACGCCGGCGGCGGGTGGTGGAGCGGCCGCCCTCGGCGGAGTCGTCGGCGCCGTCCTCGTCCTCGGCGCCGTCGGTCTCGTCGTCGCCCTCGTCCTCGGCGCCCTCGCCCTCGGCGGTGCCGGGCTGCTCGTCCTCGTCCTCACCGGAGCGGCCCCGGCCACGGCCGCGGCGGCCACGGCGGCGCCGGCGGCTGCCCGACGCGGCGTCGCGGTCGTCGTCCTCGTCGCCGTCGGTGCCGTCGTCCTCGGCGTCGCGGGTGTCCTCGTCGGCGTCCGCGGTTTGCAGCACGACGGCCTCGTCGGCGGGCTCCTCCGCGGCGGGCTCGACGGCCCGGCGGCGGGAGCGGCTGCGGCGGGGCTTGGCCGTGTCCTCGTCTGCGGGCGCCTCCGCGGGCGCAGAGGGCTCCTCCGGCTCGGCGGGGGTCTCGGCCTGGGTGCGGCGGCTGCGGCGGCGGGGCGCCGGCGGGGCGACCTCCTGCGGGGCGGCCACGAAGCTGACGAACGCCGGCGCCGGCGGGGCGGCCGGGGCGGGCTCGACGGAGTCGGGGTCGGCCGACAGCGCCGGGCGGGTGGCCCGGCGACGGGGCCGGGCGGTGACGGTGGTGGGCTCCGGCGAGCTGAAGTGGGCGCCGAAGCGGGGGGCCTCGGCGTCCTCGGCCAGCGCGCGGGTCGGCGGGATGGCCGCGGCCTCGAGGGTGGCGGCGTCGGCCCGCAGCTCGGCGACCGGTTCGGCCGGGACCTCGTCCTCGGCCGGCTCCTCGGAGGCGCTCCCGGCGGCCTCCTCGTCGGGGGCGGGCTCGCCGGCCGGGGTGTCCGGCGGGGTGGTGTCCTGCGGTTCGGCGACCTGCTGCTCGGTGGTGTCGCCGGTGGTGTCGTCGGTGTCGGCCACGAAGGGCTCGCCTCCTGGTGCGCCCCCGGGCGCCGATCGCCGGGAGGCGACTGGCGGCCGCGCAGGGGCGCGGGTCGGGCGGGTCGGTACGCCGTGCGGCGCGCCGGGGCCCGCGTGAAGTCTGTGCGCGGGACCCGGCCGGGTGACCGGGGTCCCGGGTGGTGCTGTGCGCAGTGCTGGCTCGCGGGTGGAGCGGTGCTGCAGGTGGTGCAGAAGCTGGGTGGAGCTGAAGGCTGGGTGCGCCACGGCTGGCAGTTCGTGGTGCGGGGCGACGTCCTGCGTCGGCCCGGGTGTCCGGCCCCGTCCGGGTCAGACCGGCTGGGGCTCCCCCTGGCAGCGGGAGCCGGCCTCGCGGTCGGGCTCGAGCGGGTCGGTCACCTCACCGGTGCCGTCGAGCCGGCCCTGCGCCTCACGCACGGCCCGGGGGGGCACCGGCGGGTGCAGGTCGGCGACGGCAGCCAGTGCGGCCAACACGTCGTCCGGTCGTACGGTCGGCGTCACCTGCCGTACCACCACGTGCAGTATGGCACGACCTGCCTCCCCGGCCACCGATGCGGAGACCAGGGCAGCCCGGACGTCAACGTCCTTGGTGCCGTTCTTCGTGCGCTTGGCGACCATCGCCACCTCGGCCGCCAGCAGCTGCTCGACCGCGGCCGACAGCTCCGCGGGGTCGACGTCGGCCAGGTCGACGCGCCAGCGGGTGCCGTCCAGCCGCTCGGCGAGGCCACCGGTGCCCTCACCGGCCTCGACGCACTCCAGGACGTCGATGCCCGGCGGCAGGGAGGCGTCCAGCGCCACCCGCACGGCCTCGGGGTCGCAGCGGACCGCCAGCCCGATCTCGACGTACTCCGCCTCCGACGCCGCACCCGTCGGCGCCGCACCCATGTAGCTGATCTTGGGGTGCGGGCTGAAGCCGGCGGAGAACGCCATGGGCACCTGCGCCCGGCGCAGCGCCCGCTCCAGGGCGCGCGCCAGGTCGCGGTGGGAGGCGAACCGCAGCGGACCGCGCTTGGTGTAGCGCAGCCGCAGCTTCTGCACGGTGGGCGGCGGCGGGGGGCCGTCGGGCTGGCGGGCCATCAGTGCGCGTGCGCCGCGGGGCGCGGACCGGCACCGACCGGGGTGAGCGGGATCAGCGAACGGCCGGTGGGGCCGATCTGGATCTCGGTGCCCATCGTCGGGCAGACGCCGCAGTCGTAGCAGGGGGTCCACCGGCAGTCGGCGACCTCGTCCTCGTTGATCGCGTCCTGCCAGTCGTCCCAGAGCCACTCCTTGTCCAGGCCGGACTCCAGGTGGTCCCAGGGCAGCACCTCGTGCTGGCCGCGCTCGCGGGTGGTGTACCAGTCGAGGTCGACGCCGAAGGGCGCCAGCTCGTCGGCGGCCGCGGCCACCCAGCGGTCGTAGGAGAAGTGCTCGCTCCAGCCGTCGAAGTGCCCGCCGTCGCGCCACACCCGCTCGATGACCCGGCCGACCCGGCGGTCGCCGCGGGACAGCAGGCCCTCGATGATCCCGGGCTTGCCGTCGTGGTAACGGATGCCGATGGAACGGCCCAGCCGCCGGTCGGCGTTGATGGCCTCGCGCAGCACCCGCAGCCGGTGGTCGATGGTCTCGGCCGAGGCCTGCGACGCCCACTGGAACGGGGTGTGCGGCTTGGGCACGAAGCCGCCGATCGAGACGGTGCAGCGGATGTCCTTGGACCCGCTGGCCTCCCGTCCGGCCCGGATGACCTCGGTGGCGAGCTCGGCGATCTCGAGCACGTCCTCGTCGGTCTCGGTGGGCAGACCGCACATGAAGTAGAGCTTCACCTGCCGCCACCCGTTGGCGTAGGCGGTGGTGACGGTGCGGACCAGGTCGTCCTTGGAGACGGTCTTGTTGATCACCCGGCGGATGCGCTCGCTGCCGCCCTCGGGGGCGAAGGTGAGCCCGGATCGCCGGCCGTTGCGGGACAGCTCGTTGGCCAGGGTCACGTTGAACGCGTCGACCCGGGTGCTGGGCAGCGACAGGCCGGTGTTGGTGCCCTCGTACCGGTCGGCCAGCTCCTTGGCCAGCTGCCCGATCTCGGAGTGGTCGGCACTGCTCAGGGAGAGCAGGCCGACCTCCTGGTAGCCGGTGGCCTTCAGGCCGGTGTCGACCATCGAGCCGATGCCGGTGATGGTCCGCTCGCGCACCGGGCGGGTGATCATCCCGGCCTGGCAGAACCGGCAGCCACGGGTGCAGCCGCGGAAGATCTCCACGCTCATCCGCTCGTGCACGCTCTCGGCGAGCGGGACCAGCGGCTGCTTGGGGTAGGGCCACTCGTCGAGGTCCATGACGGTGCGCTTGGCCACCTGCGCGGGGACGTCGTCCCGGGTGCGGGTGAAGGCCTCGATGGTGCCGTCGGGCAGGTAGCTGACCGCGTAGAACTGCGGCACGTAGACGCCCTCGACGCGGGCGAGGCGGGCCAGCAGCTCGGTGCGCCCGCCGGGGCGGCCGGCGTCCTTCCAGGCGGCGACGACGTCGGTGATGTCGCCGACGACCTGCTCGCCGTCGCCGAGCACCGCGCAGTCGACGAAGTCCGCGACCGGCTCGGGGTTGAACGCGGCGTGCCCGCCGGCGACGACGACCGGGTGGGTCTCGTCGCGGTCCACCGCGTGCAGCGGGACGCCGGCGAGGTCGAGGGCCTCGAGCAGGTTGGTGTAGCCGAGCTCGGTGGCGAAGCTGACGCCGAGGACGTCGAAGTCGCGCACCGGCCGGTGGTTCTCCAGCGTGAACTGGCCGACGCCGTGCTCGCGCATCAGTGCGGCGAGGTCGGGCCAGACGGCGTAGGTGCGCTCGGCCAGGGCGTCGGGGCGCTCGTTGAGCACCTCGTACAGGATCATCAGGCCCTGGTTGGGCAGGCCGACCTCGTAGGCGTCGGGGTACATCAGCGCCCAGTGGACGGCGACGTCGTCCCACGGTTTGGTCTGCGCGTTCAGCTCGCCGCCGACGTACTGGATGGGCTTCTGCACCTGGGCCAGCAGCGGCTCGAGGCGGGGGTACAGGCTCTCGACAGTCATGGCGCCCCCCAGGGTAGCCGGGCCCGCGGGCCCGGCCCCCGGGTTCGTCAGAGCGCGGGGAAGAACAGCCCGATCTCGCGCTGGGCCGACTCCGGGGAGTCCGAGCCGTGCACGATGTTGTTCTGCACCTCCAGGGCGAAGTCGCCGCGGATGGTGCCCGGGGCGGCCTTCACCGGGTCGGTCGCGCCGGCCAGCGCGCGGAAGGCCTCGATGGCCCGCGGGCCCTCGGCGACCAGGGCCAGCAGCGGGCCGCCGGTGATGAAGTCGACCAGCGAGCCGAAGAAGGGCTTCTCGGCGTGCTCGGCGTAGTGCTGCTCGGCGGTCTCGCGGGGCAGGGTGCGCAGCTCGGCGGCCACCAGCCGCAGGCCCTTGGCCTCCAGCCGCGAGACGACCTCGCCGACGAGGCCGCGGGCGACGCCGTCGGGCTTGACCAGGATCAGGGTGCGCTCAGTCACGAGGCCGGAGCCTACGGAACCGTCGTGACCGAGCCGCTGCCGGTGGGCACGAGCTCCACCCAGGTGGTGCCGGGGGCCAGCAGCACCGGGCTGCCGTCGGCGGCGGTGAGGACGACGGGGTCGGCGTCGGAGCCCTTGGACCAGGTGACCGTGGCGGTGCGTCCCGCGGTGGCGACCACGGCCTGTCCCCCGCGCCCGGTCAGCAGGGTCTCGGGCACGTGGTTGCCGGCCGGGTCCAGCGCGCCGGTCTCCACCACCTCGACCCGCAGGACGACCACGTTGGTGGCCGCGACCCGGACGCCGTCGGCGGCGAAGGCCGGGTCGGCGCCCTCGGCCCGCTCCCACACCCGGGCGAGCGGGTTCCAGGTCCAGGACGGCACCGCCTCGGGCGAGAGCCGCAGGTCCAGCCGGGCGGTGGGCGCACCGGCGACCACGGTGGTCTGCGTGCCGGCGGTGGGTGCGTAGCCGAACTGCGCGGCGGGCGGGGCCTGGTGGGCGGGGTCGGCGGCGGCGTAGAGCGGGGCGGGGTCGAGGTAGACGTTGTGCGGCGCCGACCGCGGCCCCTGCCGGGCGAAGCCGTCGTCACCGGCGTCGAAGCTGAACAGCTGCAGCCCGGCGGCGCTGACCGCCTGCAGGTAGGGCACCTGGCCGCCGGAGGTGGCGAACAGCCCGTGCAGCGGCGCGGTGATCGCCGGGTCCATCGGCCGGGTGGAGCGGACCGGGCCGATGCTGGCCGGGACCCGCGACTGGTAGACCGCGACCAGCCGGCTGGTGCCGCCCTCGACCAGCTGCTCCCACACGATGTCGGCCTCGGTCAGCCCGGCCTGCGGACGGGCGATCGGCGGGTTCTCGATCTTGACCGCCAGGGCCGGGCGGGGGTCGACGGCGGCGACCGGCAGGCCGGTGAGCGGGGCCACCGGCTGCGACGCGGGCGTGCTGGGCGCGGCGGTCGTCGTCGGCGCGGCGGCCGTCGTCGAGGGGGCCGCGGCCGGGGCGGGCTCGTCGGCGCCGCAGCCGACCAGCGGCAGGGCCACCGCCAGCAGCACCAGCAGGGCCCGGGCCCGGCGCGTTCGGGTCACCCCTCCCCTATCGGCCGGTGGCCGGCGGGTCGGGCACCGGCCCGAACGGGGAGCCGACGAGGTCCTTGCGGGTCTGCAGCAGGTACAGCCAGATCAGCAGGAAGACGCCGCCGACGAACCACATGGCGCTGGACGCCAGCCCGGTGAGCAGCAGCGGGACCTGCAGGACGGTGCCCACCAGCAGGCCCTGCGGGCGCCGCTGCACCCCGCTGGCCAGCACGAGCACGACCGCGAGCACCACGAGGACGGTGAGCACCCACCCGCCCAGGCCGTCGGTCTGCGCGATCGCCCGCGGCACGAACAGCACGGCCAGGCCCTCGAGGAACAGGGTGGCCGCGGCCGCACCGGACAGCGCCTTGGCCGCCCGCGCCGGGTCCGCCGCCCTGGGGGTGCCGCTCATGCGTCCTTCCGCCCCATCAGGGTGCGGGCCTCGCCGGCGGTGACGACGCTGCCGGTGACCAGCACCCCCGAACCGCCGAGCGCGTGGTCGCTGCCGGCCTCGGCCAGCTCGATCGCCGACTCCAGCGCCTCGGGCAGGCGGGGGTGCACGCTGACCCGGTCGGCGCCGAAGACGTCGACGGCGAGGGCGCCCAGCTCGTCGGCCGGCATCGCGCGGGGCGAGCTGTTCTGGGTGACGACCAGCTCGGCGCACAGCGGCTCGAGCTCGGCGAGCATGCCGGCGACGTCCTTGCCGCGCACGCAGCCGACCACGCCGACCAGCCGGGTGAAGTCGAAGGACTCCCGCACGGCCTCCACGGTGGCCCGCATCCCGGCCGGGTTGTGCGCGGCGTCCACCAGCACCGACGGCGAGCTGCGCACCCGCTCCAGCCGGCCCGGCGAGCGGACGGCGGCGAAGGCCGCGCGCACGACCTCGGGGTCGACCGGCCCGCTGGCCGCGCCGGCGCCCAGGAAGGCCTCGACCGCGGCGAGCGCGACGGTGGCGTTCTGCGCCTGGTGCGCGCCGAACAGCGGCAGGTAGACCTCGGGGTACTCCCCGCCCAGGCCCTGGATGCGCAGCTGCTGGCCGCCGACGGCGACCTTCCGCTCCAGCAGGCCGAACTCGGTGCCCTCGCGGGCCACGGTGGCCTCGACCTCCACCGCCCGGCGGACGAGGGCCTCCAGGGCGCCGGCCGGCTGGTGGGCCAGCACCGCGACGACGTCCGGGCCGGGCACGCCCTCCTCGGTCGGGGGCGCGGGCTTGATGATCCCGGCCTTCTCGGCGGCGATGGTGGCGACGTCGGGGCCCAGGTACTCGGCGTGGTCCAGCGACACCGGGGTGACGACGGCGACCCGGCCGTCCACGACGTTGGTGGCGTCCCAGGTGCCGCCCATCCCGACCTCGACCACCGCGACGTCGACCGGGGTCTCGGCGAAGGCGGCGTAGGCCATGGCCACCATGACCTCGAAGAAGGACATCGGGACGTCGGAGGAGCCGTCGACCATCCGCACGTACGGGGCGATGTCGTCGTGCACCTCGACGAAGCGCTCGGCGCTGATCGGCCGGCCGTCGACGACGATGCGCTCGCGGACGGATTCCAGGTGCGGGCTGGTGAACCGGCCGACCCGCAGGCCGAACCCGCGCAGCAGCTCGTCGACCATCCGCGCGGTGGAGGTCTTGCCGTTGGTGCCGGTCACGTGGACGACGGGGAAGGCGCGGTGCGGGGAACCCAGCAGGTCCAGCACCGCGGAGATGCGGGTGAGGCTCGGTTCCAGGCGGCTCTCGGGCCACCGGGCCAGGAGCTCGGCCTCGACCCGGGCCTCGTCGCGGGACCGGTCGCGGGAGGTGGTCACTCCGTCAAGAATGCCAGTCGCGGGCCTTCCTAGGATGGGCCCCATGCCAGCAGACGCCACCACCCCGGGCACGGTGCCCGACAAGCCCACCCTGGAGGGCCTCGAGGCCAAGTGGGTGGCCGCCTGGGCGCGCGACGACGTCTACGGCTTCGACCGGGCCGCGGCGCTCGCGGCCCCGCGGTCGCAGACCTACGCGATCGACACCCCGCCGCCGACCGCGAGCGGGTCGCTGCACGTCGGGCACGTGTTCAGCTACACGCACACCGACATCGTCGCCCGCTACCACCGGATGACCGGCAAGCACGTCTTCTACCCCATGGGCTGGGACGACAACGGCCTGCCGACCGAGCGCCGGGTGCAGAACTTCTACGGCGTCCGGTGCGACCCCTCGCTGCCCTACGACGCCGGGTTCACCCCGCCGGAGAAGCCCGGCAAGGACCAGCTGCCGATCAGCCGGCGCAACTTCGTCGAGCTCTGCGAGCAGCTCACCGCCGTCGACGAGGCCGAGTTCGAGAAGCTCTGGCGCCAGGTCGGCCTGTCGGTCGACTGGGGCAACGTCTACCGGACCATCTCCGAGACCTCCCGCGCCACCGCCCAGCGGGCGTTCCTGCACAACCTGGCCCGGGGCGAGGCCTACGCGCAGGAGGCGCCGACCCTCTGGGACGTCACCTTCCGCACCGCCGTCGCCCAGGCGGAGCTCGAGGACCGCGAGCGCCCCGGCGCCTACCACCGGGTCGCTTTCGCCGGCCCGGAGGGCCCGGTGCACATCGAGACCACCCGGCCCGAGCTGCTGCCGGCCTGCGTCGCGCTGGTCGCCCACCCCGACGACGAGCGCTACCAGCCGCTGTTCGGGCAGACCGTCCGGACGCCGCTGTTCGGCGTCGAGGTCCCCGTCGTCGCGCACCGCTTGGCCGAGAAGGACAAGGGCTCGGGCATCGCGATGATCTGCACCTTCGGCGACCTCACCGACGTCATCTGGTGGCGGGAGCTGCAGCTGCCCACCCGGGCGATCATCGGCTGGGACGGCCGGCTGCTGCCCGACGCCCCCGACGGCGTGCCCGCCGAGGTCTACGCCGAGCTCGCCGGCAAGACCGTCTTCAGCGCCCAGCAGCGCATCGTGGAGCTGCTGCGGGAGTCCGGCGACCTCGAGGGCGACCCGAAGCCCATCACGCACCCGGTGAAGTTCTTCGAGAAGGGCGAGCGCCCGCTGGAGATCGTCACCACCCGCCAGTGGTACATCCGCAACGGCGGCCGGGACGCCGACCTGCGCGCCGCCCTGGTCGCCCGCGGGCGCGAGATCCAGTGGGTCCCCGAGCACATGCGGCACCGCTACGAGAACTGGGTCGAGGGCCTCAACGGCGACTGGCTGATCAGCCGGCAGCGGTTCTTCGGCGTCCCGTTCCCGGTCTGGTACCGCCTCGACGACGCCGGCGAGCCGGTGTTCGACGAGCCGATCCTGGCGCCGGAGTCGGCGCTGCCGGTCGACCCGTCCTCCGACGTGCCCGAGGGCTTCACCGAGGACCAGCGCGGGGTGCCCGGCGGGTTCGCCGCCGACCCCGACGTCATGGACACGTGGGCGACGTCGTCGCTGTCCCCGCAGGTCGCCTCCGGCTGGGACACCGACCCGGAGCTGTTCGGGCACGTCTTCCCGATGGACCTGCGGCCGCAGGCGCACGACATCATCCGCACCTGGCTGTTCTCCACCGTGGTCCGGGCGCACTACGAGCAGGGCCAGGTGCCCTGGACGCACGCGGCGATCTCCGGCTTCGTGGTCGACCCCGACCGCAAGAAGATGAGCAAGTCCAAGGGCAACGCGACGACGCCGATCGACGTGCTGGAGAAGTACGGCACCGACGCCGTCCGCTGGCGGGCCGCCGGCGCGCGGCCGGGTGCGGACTCGCCCTTCGACGAGGTGCAGATGAAGGTCGGCCGCCGGCTGGCCATCAAGCTGCTCAACGTCGGCAAGTTCGTGCTCGGCAGCATCGGCGCCACCGCCGACCTGGTGGGCACGCCGGTGAGCGAGCCGGTCGACGCGGCGTTGCTGACCCGCCTCCGCGAGGTCGTCGCCGAGGCGACCGCGGCGATGGAGGCCTACAACTACACCCGTGCGCTGGAGGTCACCGAGACCTTCTTCTGGCAGTTCTGCGACGACCACGTGGAGCTGGTGAAGACCCGCGCCTACGGGGAGGACGGCGGCCCCGCCGAGGGTGCGACCTCGGCGAAGGCGGGCCTGGCGACGGCGCTGTCGGTGCTCAACCGGCTGCTGGCGCCGGTGCTGCCCTTCGCCACCGAGGAGGTCTGGTCGTGGTGGCGGACCGGCTCGGTGCACCGTGCGCCCTGGCCGACGGTGGAGGAGCTGCCGGCCGGCGGGGACGCAGCGCTCGTGGGCGTGGCCGCCGAGGCGCTGGCCGCGGTCCGCAAGGCCAAGAGCGAGGCCAAGGTGTCGATGCGGGCGCCGGTCGAGTCGGCCGTGGTGCACGCCCCGGCCGACCAGGTCGCGCTGGTCGAGGCCGTGCGCCGCGACCTGGTGGCCGCCGGGATCATCTCCACGCTCACCGTGGAGCCCGGCGAGGGCCCGCTGACCGTCGACGTCGTCCTCGCCCCCGCCGCGGAGGCCTGACCCCGGCACACACGGTCACCGCGCAGCGATCCGGTCACCGCACACCGCGACCGGATCGCTGTGCGGTGACCGGGTGCGCACCGGCTGACCGGATCCCGGACGCAGCGAGGCCCGGCACCCCGTCGGGGGTGCCGGGCCTCGGTGTGTCAGCGGGTCAGGCGGACTTCTCGCGGCGCTCGCGGGCGGGCTTGCGCGGCACGATGGTCGGGTTCACGTGCTCCAGCACGACCTCGCCGGTGATGACCACGGTCGCGACGTCGTCCCGGCTGGGGATGTCGTACATGACCGACTGCAGCACCTCCTCGAGGATCGCCCGCAGCCCACGGGCCCCGGTGCCGCGCAGCAGCGCCTGGTCGGCGACGGCCTCGAGGGCGTCGCCGGTGAACTCCAGCTCCACGCCGTCGAGCTCGAAGAGCCTGCGGTACTGGCGCACCAAGGCGTTCTTCGGCTCGGTGAGGATGTTGATCAGCGCGGTGCGGTCGAGCTTCTGCACCGTGGTGATGACGGGGAGGCGCCCGATGAACTCGGGGATCATGCCGAACTTGAGCAGGTCCTCGGGGAGCACCTGCGCGATGGCGTTGGCCTCCTCGATCTCGGCCTTGCCGCGCACCTGGGCGCCGAAGCCGATGCCCTGCTTGCCGGTGCGGGCCTCGATGACCTCCTCGAGCCCGGCGAAGGCGCCACCCACGATGAACAGCACGTTGGTGGTGTCGATCTGGATGAACTCCTGGTGCGGGTGCTTGCGGCCGCCCTGCGGCGGCACCGAGGCGGTGGTGCCCTCGAGGATCTTCAGCAGCGCCTGCTGCACGCCCTCGCCGGAGACGTCGCGGGTGATCGACGGGTTCTCGCTCTTGCGGGCGATCTTGTCGACCTCGTCGATGTAGATGATGCCGGTCTCGGCGCGCTTGACGTCGTAGTCGGCGGCCTGGATCAGCTTGAGCAGGATGTTCTCGACGTCCTCGCCCACGTAGCCGGCCTCGGTGAGCGCGGTGGCGTCGGCGATCGCGAAGGGCACGTTGAGCATCCGGGCCAGGGTCTGCGCCAGGTGGGTCTTGCCGCACCCGGTGGGGCCCATCAGCAGGATGTTGGACTTGGCGAGCTCGACGCCCTCGTCGCGCGAGGCGCGCTCACCGCCGGCCTGGATCCGCTTGTAGTGGTTGTAGACCGCGACCGCGAGCGTGCGCTTGGCCTTGTCCTGGCCGATCACGTACTGCTCGAGGAAGGCGTGGATCTCCTTGGGCTTGGGGAGCTCGTCGAACTTGAGGTCCGAGGACTCGCTGAGCTCCTCCTCGATGATCTCGTTGCACAGCTCGATGCACTCGTCGCAGATGTAGACCCCGGGGCCAGCGATGAGCTTCTTGACCTGCTTCTGGCTCTTCCCGCAGAAGGAGCACTTGAGCAGGTCGCCGCTCTCACCGATACGTGCCACCTGGCTGACCTCCGTGTCACAGCGGGCCTGCTGGGAAGTGCAGGCCCTCGATCGTCGTCCCTGACCCCGCCGGCGGCGGGACTCGTGCGCGAGCCGGCGGGTGCCGGGGATCGGGCGTCCGCCGACCGTACCGGCCCTCTCCGACGTTCCCGGGCAGTGACGCACCCGGGTGTCAGACGTCGTCCACCGCCTTCCACACGCGCCCCGGGGACCCCCGGTGCACGCCTGTGACCGTAGGGCTCCGGAGCCTCAGGAGCGAGGCCCCGGAGCCCGTGCGGTCAGGCCGGGAGGGCGTTGAGCTTGCGGCTCTGGATGACCTCGTCGACGATCCCGTACTCCTTGGCCTCGGCGGCCGTGAGGATCTTGTCGCGGTCGATGTCCTTGCGGACCTGCTCCTGGGACCGGCCGGTGTGCCGGGCGAGGATCTGCTCCATCTGGGTGCGCACGCGCTCGATCTCGGCGGCGTGGATCTCCAGGTCGGTGACCTGGCCGCCGGCCTCGCCCGAGGGCTGGTGGATGAGCACCCGCGAGTAGGGCAGCGCCAGCCGCTTGCCCTTGGTCCCGGCCGCGAGCAGGACGGCGGCCGCGGAGGCGGCCTGGCCCATGCACACGGTCTGGATGTCGGGGCGGACGAACTGCATCGTGTCGTAGATGGCCATCAGCGCGGTGAACGAGCCACCGGGCGAGTTGATGTACATCGTGATGTCGCGGTCGGGGTCGGTGGACTCCAGCGTGATGAGCTGGGCCATGACGTCGTTGGCGCTGGCGTCGTCGACCTGCACGCCGAGGAAGATGATGCGTTCCTCGAAGAGCTTGTTGTAGGGGTTGGACTCCTTCATGCCGTAGCTGGTGCGCTCGGTGAAGGAGGGCAGGATGTAGCGGCTGCTGGGCAGCTGGAAGCTCATGTCGGGTCCTCCGGCGTCAGTTCTCGGTGACCGGGTTGTCGGTCTCGGTGGTCGCGGAGGCCTTGCTCACGACGTGGTCGACGAAGCCGTACTCCAGCGCCTCCTGGGCGGTGAACCAGCGGTCGCGGTCGGAGTCCTCGTTGATGCGCTCGACGGTCTGCCCGGTGTGCAGCGACTGGAGCTCGTTGAGCTCCCGCTTCGTGCGCCGGAACAGGTCGGCCTGGATCGCGATGTCGGCCGCCGTGCCGCCGACGCCGGCGGAGGGCTGGTGCATCATGATCCGCGCGTGCGGCAGGGCGTAGCGCTTGCCCTTGGTGCCGGCGGTCAGCAGGAACTGGCCCATCGAGGCCGCCAGGCCCATGCCGTAGGTGGCCACGTCGCAGTCGATGAACTGCATCGTGTCGTAGATCGCCATGCCGGCGCTGACCGAGCCACCGGGCGAGTTGATGTACAGGTGGATGTCGCGCTTGGGGTCCTCGGCCGACAGCAGCAGCATCTGGGCGGCCAGCTGGTTGGCGATCGTGTCGTCGACCTGGGTGCCCAGGAAGATGATGCGCTCGCGCAGGAGGCGCTCGTAGACCGAGTCGCCGAGGTTCATCATGGTCCCGGCGCCGCGCATCACCGGCGCGGTCGGGTGTGTGGTGCTCACGTGTGCGGTGACCTCCGTAGGACTGTCGAGCAGGCGGTCTCTGGTGGGTGGTGCGGTGGAGCTGTGGGCCGCCGGGGGCGGGCCGTGCCCGCTGGCGGGGGTGGCCCTTCTCGGTGTCACGTCGACCCTAACGCGCACGTCCGACAGGCCACTCCCGCTGCGGCCGGTGTTCGCCGAGGGCGCACACCGCACCCGGGGACGACGACGCCCGCCCCACCGCTGCGTGCGCGGTGGGGCGGGCGTCGTGGGGTGGAGCGGGAGGTCAGGCCTCGTCGTCGGCGGCCTTCGCGGCGGCCTTCTTCGCGGGGGCCTTCTTGGCCGGGGCCTTCTTGGCGGCGGCGGCCTTCTTCTTCGGCTTCTCCTCGGCGTCGGCGGCGGGGGCCTCCTCGGAGGCCTCGTCGTCCGGTGCCTCGGCGGCCGCGGCCTTCTTGGCGGGGGCCTTCTTGGCCGGCGCCTTCTTGACGGCGGCCTTCTTCGCCGGCTTCTCCTCGGCGGAGTCGTCGCCGTCGTCGGAGCCCTCGGCCCGCTCGGTGCGCGGACGCAGCGCCTCGAGGTCGACCTCGTTGCCCGACGCGTCGGTGATCGTGGTCTGCTCGAGCAGCTGGGCCAGGGCCTTGGTGCGGCGGACGTCGGCGACGAAGTCGGCGATGCCGTTGCCCTGCTGCAGCTGCTGGGCGTACTGCTCCGGGCTCATCCGGTTGCGCTGGGCCTGGGCCATGATCTGCGCGGACAGGTCGTCGTTGTCGACCGTGACCTCGCGGGCGTCGGCGATCGCGTCGAGCACGAACTGGGTGCGCACCGCGTTCTCCACGTTGCCGCGCATGTCGGCGTCGTAGGCCTCGCGGCCGTCGATGCCGGCCATCTCGAAGTAGGAGTCCCAGTCCATGCCGGCCTGCTGCAGCTCGCGCTCCATGGCCTGGGTGCGCCACTGCAGCTCGCGCTCGACGAGGTTCTCCGGCACCGGGACCTCGGTGACCTCGAGCAGGTGCTCGACCAGCTTGTCGCGGGCCTGGCTGCCCTGCTGCATGACCTTGACCCGGCCCAGGCGGGCGCGGACGTCGTCGCGCAGCTCGGCGAGGGTGTCGAACTCGCTGGCGGTGGAGGCGAAGTCGTCGTCCAGCTCGGGCAGGTCCTTGGCCTTGACCGAGCGGACGGTGACGGTGACCTCGGCGTCGCGGCCGGCGTTCTCGCCCGACAGCAGCGCGGTGGTGAAGGTGGCCGACTCGTCGGCGGACAGGCCGCGCACGGCCTCGTCCAGGCCCTCCATGAGGGTGCCGGTGCCGACCTCGTAGGACATGCCCGAGGTGGTGCCGTCCTCGAGGACCTCGCCGTCGAGGGTGGCCTCCAGGTCGATGGAGACGTAGTCGCCGTCGGCGGCGGCGCGGTCGACGCCGGTCAGCACGGCGAAGCGCTCGCGCATGGTGTCGACCTGCCCGTCGATCTCCTCGTCGGTGACCTCGACGTCGTCGACGGTCACGGCCAGGGAGTCGAGCTCGGGCAGCTCGAGGGTGGGGGCGACGTCGACCTCGGCGGTGAAGGCCAGGGTGTCGCCGTCGTCGATGCGGGTGACCTCGACGTCGGGCTGGGACAGCACGCGGACCTGGTGCTCGCGCACGACCTCGGAGTAGACCTCGGGGACGGCGTGCTGGACGACCTGCTCCAGGACGACCGGCCGGCCGATGCGCTGGTCGAGGATGCGGTTGGGGACCTTGCCCGGGCGGAAGCCGGGGACGCGGACCTGCCGGCCCAGCTCCTTGTAGACCTCGCCGAAGGCGTGGTCCAGGTCGCCCCACGGCACCTCGATCGCGAGCCGGACCCGGGTCGGGCCCAGGTTCTCGATGGTGCTCTTCACAGTGCAGCGCTCCTCGGTGCAGACGGTCAGGGTGGGCGGCGCGCGGGGGTCGAGGGGACCCACAGCGCACCCAGATGCCCACCAGTCTCCCAAGAGACCAGGTGGGCGTCGTGTCGGGGTGACAGGATTTGAACCTGCGGCCCCCTGCTCCCAAAGCAGGTGCGCTACCAAGCTGCGCCACACCCCGCGGCGAGGCCCGAGTCTAGGCCGCAGGCCAACAGCTACCCTGGTCGGGCACTGCCCCGCGGGTGTAGCTCAATGGTAGAGCCCCAGCCTTCCAAGCTGGCCATGCCGGTTCGATCCCGGTCACCCGCTCTCACCGCCCGGGCAACGCCTCCGCAGGAGGGGTCGCCGGAAGCCCGAACAGCTCGAAGAGCCGCGTGTCCAGGAACGACGTGATCCGGCTGATCCGGCCGTCGTGCACCTCGAGGGCCTGGAAGGCGAACGGCGCCCACCCACCCTGGCCATCGGGCTTCCACTGCGCGAACGCGGTCGACCCGTTGAGGTCCACCGGCAGCAGCGCCGAGCCCTTGCAGGCCGAGCCCGGGCCCTGCATCCAGGCGACGACGTCGGTCGCCGAGCGCAGCCACATGGCGAAGGGCGGCATGTCCTGCACGGCGTCGTCGTGCAGCAGCTTGACGAAGGCCTCCATGTCGTAGCGCTGGAAGGCGTCGACGTAGGCGGCGAGCAGCTCCGCCTGGTCGGCGTCCACCTCGCCCGGCCGCGCCTTGCCGTCGTGCCCGGCCAGCGTGGCGCGGGCGCGCTGCAGCGCGCTGTTGACCGCGGCGACGGTGGTGTCCAGCAGCCCGGCGACCTCCTCGGCCCGCCAGCGCAGCACCTCCCGCAGCACCAGGACGGCGCGCTGCCGCGGCGGGAGCACCTGCAGCGCGGCGACGAAGGCCAGCCGCACGGAGTCCCGCAGGACGGCGGTCTCCGCCGGGTCGCCGCCGAGCACCGAGCCGGTCAGCGCCGGCTCCACCCACGCGCCGTCGGGCAGCGTCTCCGCCAGCGACGCCTCGACCGGTGCGTAGGGCTCGTCGGACATGTCCACCGGCAGCGCCCGCCGCTTGCGGCCGTCGAGGGCGTCCAGGCAGACGTTGGTGGCGATGCGGTACAGCCACGACCGGAGCGCACCGGGCCCCTGCAGCTTGTCCAGCGACCGCCAGGCCCGGACCATCGTCTCCTGGACGGCGTCCTCGGCGTCGAAGGACGAGCCCAGCATCCGGTAGCAGTAGCCGGTCAGCTCCCGCCGGTGCGTGGCGATCCGGGCCTCGAGCTCGGGGCGGTCGACGACCTCGGTGGCGTCGAGCAGCTCGGTCATGGGGTCCTCACTGGTAGGTGACGAGCTCAGGCAGGGGCTGCGCCTGCTGCACCGTCTGCTCGGGGGTGAGCATCGGCACGTCCTCGTCGATGAAGTTCTTCCACCCCCAGTAGACCGGAGAAGGGGCCCCCTGGTGAAGGGCGTTCCACGTGCCCTGCTTGTCCGGCTGGCTGCCCTGGCCGTCGACGTGGATCAGCAGGGCCAGCTCGTCGCGGCTGGTGTCCAGCCGTTCCCGGTCGGTGATCATGCTCAGCCGGAACTGGTGCAGCACGAGCAGCTTCTGCGGCAGCGCGTTCGCCCGGGTGAGGTCGGCCAGCCAGGTCACCACGGCGTTGACCTCGTCGACGCCCACCGACCCGATCTGGCGCAGGTGCACCTCGTCGGGGCCCAGCCGCCACTCCGGGTCCAGCGCCAGGCCGACGTAGGGCAGCTCGAGCAGGGACCGGTACTGCTGGGCCTGGGTCAGGAAGTCGGTGCGCCCGGGCTGCAGGTCCAGGATGACGTAGAGCCCGGCGGCGCCGGCCGCCTCGACGTAGGGCCGCAGCGCCTCGGGGTCGAGCTCGCTCGAGTAGTTCCCGTCGGGGCCGGCCGAGCCGGACGCGACGGTCACGATGATCTCGAAGGTGGGGACGACGGTGCGGTCGGGCAGCAGCCCGGCGTAGGGCGCCGCGAAGTCCCCCGCGCGCGCGATCGAGGCGTCCAGGCCCTGCTCCCCCAGCACGCCCAGGGCCGGGCCCTCGGTCGAGCCGTACATGGCGACGAGGAAGTGCTCGGGGAACAGCAGCTGCCCGCCGCCGGGCAGCTGCTCGCCCGAGGCGGCGGTCGCGGTCTTCCAGTCCAGCCCGGCCACGCCGTCGAAGGCGGTGCCCAGCGCGAGGACGGCGGTGGGCCGGGCGCCGGCGAGGGCGTCGACGGCGTCGGCCGAGGCGCGGGGGTCGGCCTGCCCGGCGGTGTCGACGACGGTCGCGCCGGCCGCGCGGGCGGTCACCGCCGCGGCCGCGGTCTCGGGCGCGCCGCTGGAGAGGGCGACGACGTCGGTGAGCGGGTCGGGGGCGGGGACGTCGGGCAGGTCCTCCCCGAGCGGCTCGGTGTCCCGCTCCCCCACGTCGCCGGGGTCGGCACCGTCGGCCAGCAGGACCTGCTCGGCACCGAGCCGGTCGAGCTCGCCGGCCAGCACCCCCGGGTCGTCGCCGGCCAGCAGCAGCGGCACGTGCAGCGCCTCGGCGGCCTCGACGGCGTCCTCGGGCAGCGGGTCGGCCGCCGGGGCGACCACCACGACGGGGGCGGAGGCGTACAGCGCGCGGCTGGCCGAGACCGCCGCGGCGGCGGGGTCGGCGTCGGCCACCAGCGTGACCCCGGCCTGGGGCGCGCTCAGCGCGGGCTGCTCCGCCCCGGGGGCCTCGGCGGTGCCGCCGCCGTCGGGCCCGCTGGAGCAGGACGCGACCAGCGCCAGCCCGGCCAGGGCTGCGGCGCCGCGGACGTGGGCACGGCGGGATTGCATGGACCTCCACTCGACGTGGCCCGGGGGCGGGCCGTTGCCGACCCTAACGGCTCCCGGACGGTCCCGATCCCGGTCCGACGTCACCGTCCCGTGACGCGGCACCGGGAAACCCGGTCGCCGGGGTGCGCGGCGGGCGGTAGGCAGGACCGGTGACCGACGCACCGCCGCCCGCCGTCCCCGCCGCCGACCCCGACCTCGTCGCCGCCCTGCGGCCCACCACCGCCGAGGAGTGGCCGGCCTTCGGCCGGGCGATGAGCCGTGTCTTCGGCGAGGACCCCACCGGCCCCTACGTCGACGTGCCCCGGCCCACCGCGGAGCTGGACCGCTCGCTGGCCCTGGTGGAGGACGGCTTCGTCGCGGCCACCGCCGGCATCTACAGCCTGGAGCTCACCGTGCCCGGTGGCGTCGTCCCCACGGCCGGCATCACCTGGATCACCGTCTCCCCCACCCACCGCCGCCGCGGCGTCCTCACCGCAGTGATGCGCCGCCAGCTCGACGAGGTGCACGCCGCCGGCACCGAGCCGCTGGCGGCGCTGTGGGCCGCCGAGGGCGGCATCTACGGCCGCTTCGGCTACGCGCCCGCCGTCTGGCGCGGCGGCGTCGCGCTGGACCCCAGCCGGGCCCGGCTGCGCGCCGACCTGCCGGTGTCCGACGGCCGGACCACGCTGGTCGACCTCGACGACTACCGCGCGGCCGCCGTCCCGCTGTACGAGCGGCTGCGCCGCGAGCTGCCCGGCAACCTCGCCCGCGACTCCCGCTGGTGGGACCGCAAGCTGCGCGACGACAAGGACGACCGCGACGGGTTCACCGAGCGGCGGTACGTGCTGCACACCGCCCCCGACGGCACGGTGACCGGGTACGCCAGCTACCGGCAGAAGGAGGGCTGGTCCCCCCGCTACGAGCCCGAGGGCAAGCTCCAGGTGGTCGACCTGGTCGCCGCCGACGCGCCCACCCGCACGGCGCTGTGGCGCTTCCTGCTCGGCCACGACCTGGTGCGGGAGCTGTCGTCGTGGACGCTGGGCAGCGAGGACCCGCTGCGCGCGATGGTCGCCGACCCCCGCTCCGTGGCCACCACGCCGTCCGACGCGCTGTGGCTGCGGCTCGTGGACGTCGGCCGGGCCCTGGCCGCCCGCCGCTACCCCGCGCCGATCGACCTGGTGCTGGAGGTGCGCGACGCCTTCTGCCCGTGGAACGACGGCCGCTGGCGGCTGACCGGGCACCCGGCCGGCGGGTACTGCGGCCGCACCGACCGCGACCCCGACCTGGTGCTGGGCGTGGAGGACCTCGCCGCGGTCTACCTCGGCGGGGTCTCGCTGGGCACGCTCCACCGGGCCGGGCGGGTCACCGAGGTCAGCCCCGGTGCGGTGGCGCTGGCGTCGACGTCCTTCTCCTGGCCGGTCGCCCCGCAGAGCCCGGACCCGTTCTGAGTCAGTCGGCGGCGGCCGCGTAGGACCACGACGCCGGCCGGGGCCGGCCGGGCAGGTCGGCCCGGCCGGTCGCCCACCGCAGGGTGGTCGCCGGGTCCTGGTCGGCCGGGGCACCGGGGAACAACCGGGCCAGGACGGCGGCCGCGAGGTCCGGCGGCGGCGCCCACGGCAGGTCGAGGGCCTCGGCGACGTCGCCGGTGTGCACCAGCACCTCGGCGCAGGCCATCGCGGCGAACCCGGCCGGGTCGGGCGCGCCCCACGGGTGGAAGCCGCGCTCGGCGGGGTCGGCGGCCTCCAGCACCCGGGCCAGCACCTCGCCCCAGCTGGCCAGGCCGGTGACCAGCCGGCCGTAGCCGGCGTCGGGGTCGGGCTCCCACCGGCCGGCGGTCAGGTCGACCCGGCCCATGACCAGGTCGTGGCCGTACCAGTGCAGGCAGGTGCCGATGTGCCAGACGACGCCCGCGACGTCGGTGTCGAGCACCGGGGCGGCCGGGTCGGGGACGCGGACCAGGAACCCGACGGCCTCCTCGACCGCGGCCCGGACGTCGTCCCCGTCCACGCTCAGCCTCCGGCGACCGTGCTCGTGGCCATCCCGGCGGCGACGTCGGCCACCGGGGTCACCGCGCGCGCTCGGCCGGCCCGCCCCCGGCGGGGTGGTGGCGCTCCTGCTCGTAGGCCGCCACCAGGCCGATCCGGCGGACGTGCCGCTCGTCGCCGGAGAACGGGGTGCGCAGGAAGGTCAGCACCAGCTCGGTGGCCTCCTCGACGCTGTGCTGCCGGCCGCCGACGGCGACGACGTTGGCGTCGTTGTGCTGGCGGGCGAGCTCGGCGGTGGAGGTGTTCCACACCAGCGCGGCGCGGACGCCGGGGACCTTGTTGGCCGCGATCTGCTCGCCGTTGCCCGAGCCGCCGATGACCACGCCCAGCGAGCCGGGCTCGACGACGACGCGCTCGCCGACCTCGATGCAGAACGGCGGGTAGTCGTCGTCGGGGTCGTAGTCGAAGGCGCCGCAGTCGACCGGCTCGTGCCCGGCGGCCGCGACGGCCTCCAGCAGGTGGGCCTTGAGCTCCAGGCCGGCGTGGTCGGTCCCGAGGAAGACGCGCATGGCGTGAGTCTGTCAGGACAGCCGGGCGGCGACCGGCAGGGGCAGGGCCCGCAGCAGCCCGGCGACGGCCCGCCACGGCCACTCGGGCACGTAGGCCCGCACCGGCTCGCGGTCGATCGCGGCGACCAGCGCGTCCACCCCGGTGTCCAGGTCGACGGTGAAGGGGCCGCGGCGGCCGGTGTTGATGTCGGTCTCGATGAAGCCGGGGTGGATGGTGCTGACCCGGATGCGGCGGGTGGCGCGGGAGGACAGCAGGTCGGCCCGGATGCCCTCGGCCAGGACCGCGTCGGCGGCCTTCGAGGTGGCGTAGGCGGTCCGGGTGCCGCCCATCCCGCGCACGCCGGCGACGGAGGAGATGACCACCAGGTGGCCGTGCCCCTGCGCGCGGAACAGCGCGACGGCGGCCTCGCAGGTGGCGTGCGTGCCCAGCACGTTGGTCGTCAGCACCGCCCGGTTCGGCCGCGCCCCGCCGGTGCCCACCGGCACGCCCTTGCCGAGCCCGGCGTTGGCGACGAAGCGGTCCACCCCGCCCAGCTCGCCGGCGACCCGGGGCACCGTCCCGGCGACCGCGTCCGGGTCGTCGATGTCCAGCGGGGCGACCAGCACGGTGCGGCCGTGCACCGCCAGCTCGTCGCGCAGCCGCTCGAGCCGGTCGGTGCGGCGGGCCAGCAGCGCCAGGTCGTGCCCGGCGGCGGCCCAGCGGCGGGCCATGCCCTCGCCGAGCCCGGAGCTGGCCCCGGTGATGACGATGCGCTGGCGGCGGGGGTGCGGCATGCCCGCGAGCATGCCGCACCCGCGGCTCACCCGCGGTGGGTGATCTCCAGCGCCGAAGCGGGGACGGTGGAGAAGTCCGGCTCCTCGGTGCGGGTGCGCTTGAGCTCCCAGAAGCCGGGCAGGTTGGCCAGCAGGACCGCGCCGTCGAAGGCCTTGCCGGCGTCCTCGCCGGTGGGCACCCGGCTGATGACCGGGCCGAAGAACGCGACGCCGTCCACGTGCAGGACGGGGGTGCCGACGTCCTCGCCGACCGGGTCCATGCCCTCGTGGTGGCTCTTCCGCAGCGCCTCGTCGTGCTCGGTGGAGGTCGCGGCGTCGGCGAGGGAGGCCGGCAGGCCGACCTTCTCCAGCGCCGGGGCGATGATCTCCGACAGCTCCTTGCCCTCCTGGTGCCGCAGCGTGCCCATCGCGGTGTAGAGGTCACCGACCACCTCGTCGCCGTGCTGCTGCTGCGCGGCGATCAGCACCCGCACCGGGCCCCACGCCTGCTTCATCATCTCGACGTACTGCTCGGGGAGGTCCCGGCCGTCGTTGAGCACGGCCAGGCTCATCACGTGCCAGTGCACGTCCAGGTCGCGCACCTTCGACGCCTCGATCACCCAGCGGCTGGTCAGCCAGGCCCACGGGCACAGCGGGTCGACCCAGACGTCGACCTTCGCGCTGGTGGGGGCGGTCTGCACGGCCTCGGTCATGCCATCTCCTCGTGTTCGCGGTTGCTCGCCGCCGTCCAAGGGCGCGGGCGGCCCCGTTGTTCCCAGCCGACCCGGTGGTCCACACCTGTCCCCCGTCCCCCCGGCCCTGTCGGACCCACGTGGGAAGCTGCGCGGCGTGGCTGTTCCCAACCTGACCCGCGACGCCGCGGCCGCCCGCGCCCAGCTCCTCGCCGTCCACGAGTACGACCTGCAGCTCGACGTCACCGACGGCGCCGGCCACCCCGGCGCGGAGACGTTCCGGTCGACCACGACGGTCCGCTTCGACGCGGCCACCCCCGGCGCCGACACCTTCATCGACCTGGTCGCCGACCGGGTGCACTCGGCCACGCTGAACGGCACCGCCCTCGACGTCTCCGGCTACACCGAGGAGGGCGGCCTGCCGCTTCCCGGCCTGGCCGCCACCAACGAGCTGGTGGTCGACGCCGAGTGCCGCTACAGCCGCACCGGCGAGGGCCTGCACCGCTTCCTCGACCCCGAGGACGGCGCGGTGTACCTGTACTCGCACTTCGAGCCGGCCGAGGCCAAGCGGATGTTCGCCTGCTTCGACCAGCCCGACCTCAAGGCCACCTTCGCGGTGCACGTGACCGCGCCCTTCGACTGGCAGGTCGTCTCCAACACCGGCGGGCGCACCATCGAGGCCGGCGAGGCGGGCTCCCAGCTGGTGCACTTCGAGCCGACCAAGCGCATCTCGACCTACCTGGTCGCGCTGGTCGCCGGCCCGTACGCCAAGGTCACCGACTCCCACGAGGGCCTGCCGCTGGGCATCTACTGCCGCGCCTCGCTGGCCCAGCACCTGGACGCCGACGCGATCTTCGCCGTCACCAAGCAGGGCTTCGACTTCTACCACCGGGTCTTCGACTACCCGTACCCGTTCGACAAGTACGACCAGCTCTTCGTGCCCGAGTTCAACGCCGGGGCCATGGAGAACGCCGGCTGCGTGACCTTCCTGGAGGACTACGTCTTCCGCTCGCGCACCAGCCGCGCCCGCTACGAGCGGCGCGCCGAGACGATCCTGCACGAGCTGGCGCACATGTGGTTCGGCGACCTGGTGACCATGCGCTGGTGGGACGACCTGTGGCTCAACGAGTCCTTCGCCACCTACATCTCCACGCTGTGCCAGGCCGAGGCCACCGAGTACACGACCGCCTGGACGACGTTCGCCAACACCGAGAAGAGCTGGGCCTACGCCCAGGACCAGCTGCCCTCCACCCACCCCATCGCGGCCGACATGGTCGATGTCGCGGCGGTCGAGGTGAACTTCGACGGCATCACCTACGCCAAGGGCGCCTCGGTGCTCAAGCAGCTGGTCGCCTACGTCGGGCAGGACGCGTTCCTGGCCGGCGTGCGCCGCTACTTCCGCACCCACGAGTACGGCAACACCACGCTGGCCGACCTGCTCGGCCCGCTGTCGGAGGCCACCGGCCGCGACCTGTCGGCCTGGGCGCAGCAGTGGCTGCAGACCAGCCAGGTGAACACCCTGCGCCCGGTCGTCGAGGTCGACGACGACGGCCGCTACCGCAGCTTCGCCATCGAGCAGACGGCGGTGCCCGAGCACCCGGTGCTGCGCGACCACCGGCTGGCCGTGGGCCTCTACAGCGCCGGCCCGGAGGGCCTGACCCGCACCCACCGCGTGGAGCTCGACGTCTCCGGGGCGCGCACCGAGGTCGCCGAGCTGGCCGGTCACCCGGCCGCCGACCTGGTGCTGGTCAACGACGACGACCTGACCTACGCCAAGATCCGGCTCGACGACCGGTCGCTGGCCACGCTGCGCTCCCGGATCGGCGACCTCACCGAGTCGCTGCCGCGGGCGCTGTGCTGGTCGGCGGCGTGGGACATGACCCGCGACGCCGAGCTGGCCGCCCGCGACTGGGTGGCCCTGGTGCTGGCCGGGGTCGACGCCGAGGACGAGATCTCGGTCGTGCAGTCGCTGCTGGCCCGGGTGCAGGCGGCGCTGGCCAACTACGCGGACCCGGGCTGGGCGGCCGAGGGCTGGACGGCGCTGGGCGACACGGCGCTGGCCGCGCTGCACGCCGCCGAGCCGGGCTCGGACGCCCAGCTGCAGTGGTCGCGCACGCTGGCCTCCGCGGCCCGCACCGACGAGCAGGTCGCCGCGCTGCGCGGGCTGCTCGACGGGTCGCTCGAGGTGCCCGGTCTGGTGGTCGACGCCGAGGCGCGGTGGGCGTTCCTGCACGGCCTGGTCGCCGTGGGCGCGGCGGGCGACGCCGAGATCGACGCGGAGTCCGAGCGCGACGCGACGGCGACCGGCGCCCGCCGGGCGGCCACCGCCCGCGCGCTGCGCCCCACGGCCGAGTCCAAGGCCGACACCTGGCAGCGGGCCTTCCACGACGAGTCGATCGCCAACTCGATCCACGAGGCGATGGTCGCCGGGTTCTGGCACCCCGCCCAGCGCGAGCTCACCGCGCCCTACGTCGAGCGCTACTTCGCCGACGTCGCGCCGCTGTGGGAGCGCCGGCCGGGCGAGATCGCCAAGAACACCGTCGAGTACCTGTTCCCCAAGCAGGTCGCCGAGCAGACGGTGGCCGCGGCCGATGCGTGGCTGGCCGACGCGTCGCACCCGGCTCCGCTGCGCCGGCTGGTCAGCGAGGGCCGCGACGGCGTGGCCCGCTCGCTGCGCGCCCAGCAGCGCGACCGCCAGGCCGCCGGCGGCTGACGCACGCAGAAGGGGCCCCCACCGCGGACGGTGGGGGCCCCTCCTGGTCGGTTCAGTGCCGCGGGCGGTGGGCGGCGGGGTGCCCGGCCTGGTCGGAGAGCTGGCGCAGGCCGTTGACGATGCCGCCGACCAGGTCGCCGGAGCCGAAGCGCCCGGTCATGGTCAGCACGGCCAGCGCGCAGGCCCGGTCGGGGAGCCGGCGGGCCGCGGCCGAACCGGTGACGATCTCCAGCACCCGCTGGTCGGGGGCGATCGCGATGAGCACCGACTCGGCGGGGTCGCCCCCGGAGCGGGCGTGCAGCTCCTCCGCGCCGGCGCGGGTGTCGGCGGGCAGGTCACCGATGTAGAGGGTGAACCGCAGCCCGGTCTCGCGGGAGGACATGGTCAGCGCCTCGTCCAGCCGGAGCAGCTCCGACGGGCTGAACGGCGACGCCTTCGGGCCCTCCTGGTCGTCGACGACGGGCTCGCGGGTGTCCTCGAGCTCGATGGCCATCAGTGGTCGCCTCTCTGTTCCTGCGCGGGTCGGGGGGTCACCAGGTGCCGCGGGCGCCACCGGCCGCGGTGCGCCTGGGGTGGCCGGCGGTCTCGCCGATGGCCAGCGCCGCGGCCTGCTTGCCCAGCGCGGGGTGCTCGTCGTGGTCGGCGCCGTGGCCGGCCCCGTGCCCGCCGCCACCGGGGCGGTGCGGCTCGTACCAGACGGCCCCGTGGCCCCAGGGCTCGCCGGGCTTGTAGCGCTTGCGGCTCTTCAGCGTCGGCAGCATCACCAGCGCGTAGGCCAGCAGCACCACCGCCAACGGGGCCACCAGGAAGACGAGGAGGGTCTCGACGACGGTCACCTCGGGGAATCTACCGGGGGTGCCGCCGCCCAGCTCACCAGCCCGGCGGGTGCCGGTGCGCCCACGGCCGGGCCTGCTCGAGCTGCGCCGCGAGCGCGACCAGGGTGGCCTCGTCGGCGGGGCGCCCGACCAGCATGGTGCCGACGGGCAGACCGTCCGGCGTCCAGTGCAGCGGGACGCTGACCGCCGGCTGGCCGGTGACGTTGAACAGCGCGGGGAAGGCGGCGTAGCGCTTCTGCCGCTCGAAGTCCTCCGCGCCGTCCACCGGCCGACCGTCCTGGGTGTCGAAGAAGCCGACCGGCCGGGGCACGTCGGTGCAGATCGGGGCGAGCAGGACGTCGACGGCGTCGGTGGCCTGCACGAACCGGCGGCTGAACACCCGCAGGGTGGTCAGCGCCTCCATCGCCCGGCGGGCGGACAGCGCCAGGCCCCGCTCGCGCAGGTACCGGGTGAGCGGCCGCAGCAGGTGCACCTGGTCCTCGGTCACCGGGAGGGTGGCGCCGGTGAGGGACCAGACGTCCTCGAAGGCGGCGAGCACCTCGTCGGCCAGCGGCGCGGCGGGCAGGTCGACCACCTCGTGGCCGAGCCCGGCGAGCAGCTCGGTGGCGTCGTCGAAGGCGGTGGCCACCTCGGGGGCCAGCTCCGCGCCGGGCACCAGCGACGTGCGGTGCCGGCCGATCCGCAGGCGGCCCACCGGGCGGTCGGCCGCGGCGAGGAAGGACTCCGCGGGCGGGGGCGCCCAGCTGGGGTCGCCGACGACGGGCCCGGCCATCGCGTCCAGCACCGCGGCGGCGTCGCGGACGGTGCGGGCCAGCGGGCCCTGGACGCCCAGGCCGGTGATCTCCGCACCCAGCGGTGCGCTGCTCACCCGGCCGCGGGCGGGCTTGATGCCGACCAGGCCGTTGATGCCGGCGGGGATGCGGATGGAGCCGCCGCCGTCGGAGCCCTGCGCGAACGGGAGCATGCCCAGCGCCACGGCCGCGGCCGCGCCGCCGCTGGAGCCGCCGGCCAGCCGCGTGGTGTCCCAGGGGCAGCGGGTGGGGCCGACCAGGTCGTTGTCGGTGTAGCAGGGGAACCCGAACTCCGGCGTGCTGGTCTTGCCCAGGCTGATCGTGCCCGCGGCGGCCAGCGCGGTCACCACGTGGTCGTCCACGTCGGGGACGTGGTCGGCCATCGCCGCCGACCCGAACGTGGTGCGCACCCCGGCGGTCAGGTTCAGGTCCTTGATCGCGGTCGGCACGCCCAGCAGCGGCGCGGGGTCGCCGGCGGCCAGCCGGCGCTCGGCCTCGGCCGCGGCCGTCAGTGCCCGCTCCGGCGTGACGGTCAGGAAGGCGCCGATGCCCGCGTCGAGGGCCTCGATACGGGCCAGGTGGTGGCGGACCAGCTCGGTGGGGCTGGTCTCCCCCGCCCGGACGGCGGCGGCCATCCCCAGCGCGGTCAGCTCGTGCAGCTCGGTCACGGTCGGCGACGCTAGCCGTGGACCATGGGGGCGTGCTCACACGGGACGACCTCCAGCAGCGCGACGCCGACGACCCCCTTGCCGGCTCCCGGGAGCTCTTCACCGGCGACGGGCCCGACGGGACCTGGGACGACGGGCCGCAGCGGCGGATCTACCTCGACGGCAACTCGCTGGGCCGGCTGCCCCGGGCCACCCCGGCCGCGCTGGCCCGGGTGGTCGAGCAGGAGTGGGGCCGGGGCCTGGTCGGGTCCTGGTCGCACTGGGTGTCCCAGGCCGGCCGGGTCGGCGACCAGCTGGCCGCCGGGGTGCTGGGGGCCCGGCCGGGCGAGGTGCTGGTCAGCGACTCCACCTCGGTGAACCTCTACAAGCTGCTGCGGGCCGGCGTCGACGCCCGGCCCGGCCGCGACGTGCTGGTCACCACCGCCGACGAGTTCCCGACCGACCGGTACGTCGTGTCCGGCGTGGCCCGGGAGCGCGGCCTGACCGTGCGGGAGGTCGAGGCCGACATCGACAGCGGCCTGGACCCCGCCGTCCTGGCCGCGGCGCTGGACGACCGGGTCGCCGTCGTGGTGCTGTCGCTGGTGGCCTACCGGTCGGGGGCGCTGCTGGACCTCGCCGCGGTGACCGCGGCCGCCCGCGAGCACGGCGCACTGGTGCTGTGGGACCTCAGCCACGCCGTGGGCGCCGTCGAGGTGGACCTGTCGGCCGCCGACCTCGCGGTCGGCTGCACCTACAAGCACCTCAACGGCGGGCCGGGGGCGCCGGCGTTCCTGTACGTGCGCCGCGAGCTGCAGGAGTCCATGCGCCAGCCGATCCAGGGCTGGTTCGGCCAGCGCGACCAGTTCGACATGGGCCCGGGGTACGTCCCGGCCGACGGCGTCGACCGCTTCGCCGTCGGCACCCCGCCGGTGCTGGCCACCGCGGCGGTGGAGGTCGGGGCCGGCATCACCGCCGAGGCCGGGATCGCCGCGGTGGCCGCCAAGGGGCGGGCGCTGACCGACGTGCTGGTGCAGCTGCTGGACGAGCGGGTGCCGCAGGTGCGGCTGGCGTCGCCGCGGGACGCCCGGGCGCGGGGTGCGCACGTGGTGGTCGAGCACCCGCAGGCCTGGCAGCTCACCCAGGCACTGGTCGACCGCGGCGTGGTGCCGGACTACCGGATGCCGGACCGGGTGCGCTTCGGCCCGGCGCCGCTGTGCACCCGGTTCGTGGACCTGGGGGACGCCGTCGACCGGCTGGCCGACGTCCTCGCCACCGACGCCCACCTCCAGTACCCGGCCACGCGCTCGCGCGTGACCTGACGGCCCCGTCGCAGGGGCCCGCGGCCGGCGGAGCCTGCCGTGGGGGGCGACGGGGTCCTTCCGCCGGCCACGCGCTCGCGCGTGACCTGATCAGGCGACGTCGGGGAGGCCGAGCCAGGTCCGCCAGCGCGGGTCGACCGCCCGGTGCCCCAGCAGCCGCCAGGCCGACCCGGACGGCGCCCGCGGCGGCTGCGGCAGCGACCAGCCCAGCTCGGCCAGCGAGCGGTCGGCCTTGGTGTGGTTGCAGCGCCGGCAGGCCGCGACCACGTTGTCCCAGGTGTGCGTCCCGCCGCGGCTGCGCGGCCAGACGTGGTCGATGCTGGTGGCCGCCGCCCCGCAGTAGACGCAGGTCGAGCCGTCGCGGGTGAACACCGCCCGCCGGGACAGCGGCACCTGCGCCGGGTAGGGCACCCGCACGTACCGGGTCAGCCGGATGACCACCGGCACCGGCAGCGCGACCAGCTCGGCGTGGCAGAGCACCTCCGAGACGTCGACCGGCTCGGCCTTGGCGGCCAGCACCAGCACGATCGCCCGGCGGCTGGACACCACGCACAGCGGCTCGTACGTGGCGTTGAGCAGCAGGCAGGCGGCCGTGGTGGCGACCGGTGCCGCGGGCGCGGCGGGTCCAGGACGTGGGTCGCGCCGCGGGCCCGGCGGGCCCGACGCGGACGACGACCCCAGCGCGGTCAGCGGCACGGGGCACCTCCGTTCGCCCCGGACCGCCGGGGTGCTGCGACCCACGGGCACCCCCAGTCTGCCCCGATCCGGCCCGCTGCGGGCAAACCCTTTCCGTCGGTCTGGTTACGGTCGCCCGGTGAGCACCCGGCCCGACCCCGCCCTCGCCCCGCGTCTCGACCTGGTCGAGGACCTGCACGGCCACCTGGTCGCCGACCCCTACCGCTGGCTGGAGGACCCGGCCGACCCGCGCACGCAGGCCTGGGCCGCCGACCAGGACCGCTACGCCGACGAGGTGCTCGCCGACCTCCCCGCCCGGGCCGCGTTCGCCGACCGGCTGGGCGAGCTGGTGCGCTCCGGCGCGGTGGGCATCCCGGTCTGGCGGGCCGGCCGCGCGTTCTCCACCCGCCGCGACCCCGGTCAGGAGCACGCCGTGCTGCGGGTGCGCGAGGCCGACGGCACCCAGCGCGTGCTGGTCGACCCCATGGCGCTGGACGCCGCGGGCACCACCACCCTGGACGCCTGGTCGCCGTCCTGGGAGGGCACCCGGCTGGCCTACCAGGTCTCCGTCGGCGGCGACGAGGAGTCGCTGCTGCACGTGCTCGACGTCGTCACCGGCGAGCTGCTCGACGGCCCGGTCGACCGGTGCCGCTACTCCCCGGTCGCCTGGCTGCCGGGCGGCGAGGAGCTGTTCTACGTGCGCCGCCTCGCGCCCGACCAGGTGCCCGCCGGGGAGGAGCAGTTCCACCGCCGGGTGTTCCGGCACCGGGTGGGCGCCGACCCGGCCACCGACGTCCTGGTGCACGGCGAGGGACTGGACCCCACCAACTACTACGGCGTCCGGGTGTCCGCCGACGGCCGCTGGCTGGTCGTGTCCGCCTCGGCCGGGACCGCACCGCGCGACGACGTCTGGGTGGCCGACCTGGCCTGCGACGGCGTGCTGCGGCCGCTGCAGGTGGGCGTGGACGCGCAGACCTCGGCCTGGGTGGCCCGCGACGGCCGGCTGTGGCTGTTCACCGACCGGGACGCCCCGCGCGGCCGGCTGGCCGTCGCCGACCCGGCCGACCCGGACAGCTGGGCGCCGGAGCGGTGGCAGGACGTGGTGCCCGAGTCCGACGGCGCGGTGCTCTCCGACGTCGCGCTGGTCGACGCCCCCGACGGCGGGCACCGGGTGCTGGCCGTGCACGCCGTCGACGCCACCGACCGGCTGTCGGTGTGGGCCGCCGACGGGTCGGGCCGGCTGTCCGACGTCACCGTCCCGCCGGGCTCGGTCGCCGGGGTCAGCGCACCGCCCGAGGGCGGGACGACGGCGTGGGTCGGGTTCACCGACCACGCCACCCCGCCGTCCGTGCTGGTGTGGGACGCCGCCCGGCCCGGCGAGCTGGCGCCGTGGGAGCAGGCGCCGGTGGCCGGCGCGGTCCCTCCGGTGGTGGTAACCGAGACGCACGCGACCTCGGCCGACGGCACCCCGGTGCACCTGTTCGTGCTGTCGCTCGAGGCCGCACCCAGCGGTCCGCGGCCGACCGTGCTCTACGGCTACGGCGGGTTCGGCGTGCCGCTGACCCCCGGCTACAGCGCGCAGGCGCTGGCCTGGGTGGCCGCCGGCGGCGTGTGGGCGGTGGCCAACCTGCGCGGCGGGTCCGAGCACGGCGAGGAGTGGCACCGCGCCGGCATGCGCGAGCGCAAGCAGAACGTGTTCGACGACTTCGCCGCCGCCGGGGAGCACCTGGTGGCGCAGGGCTGGACGGCGCCCGACCGGCTGGGCGTGCTCGGCGGCTCCAACGGCGGGCTGCTGGTGGGCACCACGACGACCCAGCGGCCGGACCTGGTCGCCGCGGTGGTCTGCAGCGCCCCGCTGCTGGACATGGTCCGCTACGAGCTGTTCGGCCTGGGCCGCACCTGGAACGACGAGTACGGCACCGCGGCCGACCCCGAGGAGCTGGGCTGGCTGCTGGGCTACTCGCCCTACCACCACGTGGTCGAGGGGACGGCGTACCCGGCGGTGCTGTTCACGACCTTCGAGTCCGACACCCGGGTCGACCCGCTGCACGCCCGGAAGCTGGCCGCGGCGCTGCAGCACGCGACCTCGTCGGGGGCGCCGGTGGTGCTGCGGCGCGAGGTGGCGGTGGGCCACGGCGCGCGGGCGGTCAGCCGTACCGTGGGGCTGGCCGCCGACCAGCTCGCCTTCCTCGCCCACGCCACCGGGCTCGACGTGCGCTGAGCCGCCCCACCGGGCCGGCCTGGTCGGGATGCCCTGAACCCTGCCTCTCGAGCACCCTGGGAGACTCCTCCGTGATGAGCACCGCACTGTCCGTCACCGCCGCGGCGTCCGACGCCGTCGTGCCCGACTGCGTGTCCACCGACCCCGGCTCCCTGTGCGCCCGGCTGTACAGCTGGTTCGGCCTGGACTGGCTGGCCGCCAACGCGCAGGCCCTGGTGGCCACCCCGCTGCGGATCCTGCTGATCGTGGTCATCGCGGTGGTGGCCCGGCTGCTGGTGAACCGGGGCATCCGGCGGCTGACCGAGCGCACGGCGTCCGGCCAGGTGCCCACCATCCTCAAGCCCCGCCGCACCAAGGGCGTGGACCACCAGCAGGTCGTCGAGCAGGTCGCCGCCCGGCGCACCCAGCGGGCCGAGGCCATCGGCTCGGTGCTGCGCAGCTTCGCCTCGATCGTCATCTTCTTCATCGCCGTCGTGCTGGTGCTCGGCGAGCTGGGCATCAACCTGGCCCCGATCGTGGCCTCGGCCGGGGTGGTCGGCGTCGCGCTGGGCTTCGGCGCGCAGAACCTGATCAAGGACTTCATCGCCGGGATCGGGATCATCCTCGAGGACCAGTACGGCGTCGGGGACGTCGTCGACCTCGGCGAGGCCAGCGGCACCGTCGAGGCCGTGGGCCTGCGGATCACCCGGCTGCGCGACGTGAACGGCGTGGTCTGGTACGCCCGCAACGGCGAGGTGCTCCGGGTGGGCAACAAGAGCCAGGGCTACGCCCAGGTGGTCATCGACATGCCGGTCACCCACGACACCGACCTCGAGCGCTGCCGGGAGGTCATGCAGGAGGTCGGCGACGCCGTCTACGCCGAGGAGGAGTGGGCGGAGGTCATCCTGGGCGAGCCCGAGTCGCTCGGGGTCGAGTCGATCACCCCGCAGGCCATCGTCATGCGGTTGCAGGTGCGCACCACCAACGCCGACCAATGGCGGGTCGGTCGGGAACTGCGGATGCGGTTGCAGGAGCGGTTCGCCGCCGAGGGCATCCGCATCCCGGTCGCCCCGCTGACCACCGCGACCGCGGCGGGTCCCAGCTGAGCCACCGAGCCGCCCAGGACCGACCGGCCACCTACCGGTCGGTCTTCGCCGTGGCCGAGTTCCGGCCGCTGTTCGGCTCCTACGTGCTGGCCACCGTCGGGGACTTCCTCGCCCGGCTCGCGCTCACCGTGCTGGTCTACGAGCGCACCGGCTCGCCGCTGCTCGGCGCGCTCACCTTCGCGATCAGCTACCTGCCCTGGGTGGTGGGCGGCCCGCTGCTGGCTGCGCTGGCCGACCGGCTGCCCCGCAAGCGGGTGATGGTGGTCAGCGACCTGGCCCGGGCCGCGCTGGTCGCGCTCATGGCGGTGCCGGGCACGCCGCTGCCCGCCCTGCTGCTGCTCCTGCTGCTGGTGTCGCTGGGCAGCCCGCCCTACGAGGCCGCCCGCTCGGCGCTGACCGCCGACGTGCTCACCGACGACCGGTACGCGGTGGCCACGTCGCTGACCGGGGTGGTGCAGCAGCTGGCCCAGGTCATCGGTTTCCTGCTCGGCGGGGTCCTGGTGACCGCGGTGTCGCCCTCGCTGGGGCTGCTGGTCACCGCGGCCACGTTCGCCGCCGCGGGCCTGTGGCTGGGGGTCGGGTTGCAGCACCGGCCCGCCCCCGACCGGGACGGGGAGGACGCCGCCACGCTGTGGGCCGACGTGCTGACCGGGCTGCGGCTGGTGCTGACCACGCCACGGCTGCTGGCCATCGTCGGGCTCCTCTGGGTGGGGGTGCTGGTCACCAACGCGCACGAGGGCATCGGCCCGGCGCTGTCGGACCAGCTCGTCGGCGGCCAGGCCCTGGTCGGCGTCCTGCTCGCCGCGCACCCCGCCGGCGCGGTCGTCGGCGGGGTGCTGGTCGGCCGGTTCTGCCCGCCGTCCCTGCGCGAGCGGCTGGTCACCCCGCTGGTGCTGGTCTCCGTCGGCGCACTCGCGGTGGCCGGGCTGGCCCCGCGGGTGCTGGACGGCGACACCGCCGCCGTCGCCGTGGTGGCCCTGCTGGCCGTGGCGGGCTTCGGCAACGCCTGGACCATCCCGCTGAACGTGGCCTTCGTGCAGGCGGTGCCGGCGGCGGTGCGGGGCCGGGCCTTCGGGGTGGCCATCGCCGGGATGTCCGCCGTCCAGGGGCTCGGCGCGCTCATCGCCGGGGCCGCGGCCAGCGGGACCGCGCCCACCGACGTCGTCCTGCTCGTCGGGCTGGTCGGCCTGCCGCTCGTGGCCGTCCCCCTCGTCGGCCTGCTCCGCACCCGCCCGCCCGCGGTGGGCGTGGTTGCGGGACCATCGGGGGCATGAGCGAGTCGAGCCGCCCGCTGCCCTCGGCACGCACGTTCTACGCCGAGGTCGGGGGCGAACCCACCTTCCGGGCGCTGGTCGCGCACTTCTACGCCGGCGTCCGGTCCGACCCCGTGCTGGCCCCGCTGTACCCCCAGGACGACTGGGACGGCGCCGAGGAGCGGCTGCGTCGCTTCCTCGAGCAGTACTGGGGCGGGCCGACCACGTACTCGGAGCAGCGGGGGCACCCGCGGCTGCGGATGCGGCACGCCCCCTTCGCCATCGGCGGCCGCGAGCGCGACGCGTGGCTGGAGCACATGCGCGCCGCCGTGGACTCCCTGCAGCTGACGCCCGAGCAGGACGCGGCGCTCTGGGGCTACCTGGAGATGGCCGCCCGCAGCATGCAGAACCGGTGGGACGAACCCACCGACCTGGCTCCCTGAGCCCCCTGCCCACCCGCTGACAGCGTCGTCGGCGTGCCCCTCGCGACCTCCCAGGAGCACCCCGTGACCAGCACCCTCCCCACGCCCGCCGCCGACTGGTGGCGGGACGCGGTCTTCTACCAGGTCTACATCCGGTCCTTCGCCGACGGCGGGGACGACGGAGTCGGTGACCTCGCCGGCCTGCGCGCCCGGCTGCCCGAGCTGGCCCGGCTCGGTGTCGACGCGCTGTGGATCAACCCGTTCTTCCCCTCCCCCATGGCCGACCACGGCTACGACGTCGCCGACCCCCGCGACGTCGAGCCGGTCTTCGGCGACCTCGCCGAGTTCGACCGCATGCTCACCGAGGCCCACGCGCTCGGCATCCGGGTGACCATCGACCTGGTCCCCAACCACACCTCCGACCAGCGCGACTGGTTCCGGCAGGCGCTCGCCGCCGGCCCCGGCTCGCCCGAGCGGGCCCGGTACCTCTTCCGCGACGGCCGCGGGCCGGACGGCGACGAGCCCCCGAACAACTGGCCGTCGATCTTCGGCGGGCCGGCCTGGACCCGGGTGCCCGACGGCCAGTGGTACCTGCACCTGTTCGCCCCCGAGCAGCCCGACCTGGACTTCACCCACCCCGAGGTGCTGGCCGACCTCGAGGAGACGCTGCGCTTCTGGCTGGACCGGGGCGTCGACGGCTTCCGCATCGACGTCGCCCACGGCATGGTCAAGGCGCCCGGCCTGCCCGACGTCGACTTCGACGAGGAGACCGGGCTCTTCGACGACCACGGCCCCGACGACCCGCGGCTGGACCAGGACGGCGTGCACGACGTGCACCGGCTGGTCCGGCGGGTCATGGACGCCTACCCGGGCACGATGACCGTCGGCGAGGTGTGGGTGTCCAGCGAGGAGCGGCTGGCCCGGTACCTGCGCCCGGACGAGCTGCACTCGGCGTTCAACTTCCGCCTGCTCACCGCCGACTGGACCCTCGAGGACCTGCGCGCGGCCGTCGTCGACTCCCTGGACGCCGTGGCCGCCACCCCGGCGCCGGCCTGCTGGGTGCTGTCCAACCACGACCGGCCCCGGCACGTCACCCGCTACGGCGGTGGCGAGCTGGGCACCCGCCGGGCCCGGGCCGCGGCGCTGCTGCAGCTGGCCCTGCCGGGCATGGCGTTCGTCTACAACGGCGACGAGCTCGGCATGCCCGACGTGGACCTGCCCGACGAGGCGCTCACCGACCCGGTCTGGACCCGCTCCGGGCACACCGAGCGCGGCCGGGACGCCTGCCGCATCCCGGTTCCCTGGAGCGGCGCGGAGCCGCCCTACGGGTTCACCACCGGCCCCACGACGTGGCTGCCGATGCCCGAGGGCTGGGCCGGCCTCACCGCGCAGGCCCAGGACGGCGACCCCGGTTCGGTGCTGTCGCTGTACCGGGCGGCACTGCGGCTGCGGCGCGGTGCGTCGGGTGACCTGACCTGGCTGCCCGCGCCCGAGGGCTGCCTGGCCTTCCGCCGGGGCAGCGGTCTGGTGCTGCTGCTCAACCTGTCCGGGGCCGCGGTGCCGCTGCCCGAGGGCGAGGTGCTGCTGGCCAGTGCGGACGTCTCCGCAGGCCTGCCGCACGACGCCGCGGTGTGGCTGCAGGCCTGACCTCCAGACGGGAGGGTTCCGGCTTCGGCGGGTAGCATCCGGACGACCACTCACCGTCACGGGGAACGACGACGGGCCCGGTTCGCCGGTCCCCTTCCGGGAGGCCTGCACCCATGGACCTGCTCCAGGTGGAGGGCCTCGCGAAGGCCTACGGCTCCCGTCGCGTGCTGCGCGACGTCACCTTCTCGGTGGCCGAGGGCGAGGTCGTGGGGCTGGTCGGCGCCAACGGGGCGGGCAAGTCCACGCTGGGCGACATCGTGGCCGGCCGGTACGCCCCCGACGCCGGCCTGATGACCGTCGCCGGGCACGCCTACGCCCCCCTGTCCGCCTCCGACGCCCGGCACCTGGGGGTCGGCGCGGTCGAGCAGCTGGTGCGGCTGGACCCGGGGATGACCGTCGCCCGGGCGGTCTTCCGGGACACCGACCTCGCCGACGCCCCCGACGCCCGGGTGCGCGCGCGGGCCCGGGCGGTGCTCGCCGACGTCGGTCTCGACCTGGACCCCGACCAGCTGGTGGCCGACGTCCCCCGGTTCGTGCACGGCCTCGTCGAGGCGGCGCGGGTGCTCGCGGAGGACACCCGGCTGGTGGTCATGGACGAGGTCTCCGCCGCGCTCACCCCGACCGAGGTCGAGGGGCTGCACGCCATCGCCCGGCGGCTGCGCTCGCAGGGCCGCGGCGTGCTCTACATCAGCCACCGGCTGCCGGAGATGCTCGACGTCGTCGACCGGGTCCTCGTGCTGCGCGAGGGCCGCATCGCCCTGGACGCCCCCGCCGAGGGCCTGGAGCCGGCCGGGCTGGCCGTGGCCACCCTGGACGGCGCCGTGCCCGCCGCGCGGCCGGAGGCGCTGCCCTGGGGCACCACCGCCGCGCCGGTGCTCATCCCGGCCGCCCGCACCGCGCCGGAGGCGCCCGCACCCCGCCCCGAACCCTCGGCCGACGTGGCGCTGGAGGTGCGCAACCTGCGGGTGCCCGGCAGCGCGGCCGGCCTGGACCTGACGCTGCGCCGCGGCGAGGTCCTCGGGCTGACCGGGCGGCGGCGCTCGGGCCTGCAGGAGATCGCCGGCGCGCTGACCGGGGAGATCCCGGCCCAGGTCGACGCGGTGTCGGTGCGCGGCGAGCAGCGGCCGGTGACCACCGACCCGGGTGCGGCGCCGCTGCGGCTGGCCGCCTACCGGCCCGACGACGACGCCTACGGCATGGACCCGCGGGAGACCATCGCGCGCACCCTCAGCGACGCCGAGTGGGGGCGCCCGGAGGACCTGCGCACCGAGATCGCCACCCTGCGCGGGGTGATCGACACCGTGCACCGGATGAACGTGCGCACCATGAGCATCCGCACGGTGTTCGGGGCGCTGTCCGGCGGCGACCAGCACAAGCTGGCCCTGGCCCGCTGGATGGCCGCCGCGGACGGCGACGTGGTGGTCGTGCACGAGCCCACCCGCGGCCTGGACCTGCGCTCGCGCCGGGAGGTGCGGCGGCTGCTGGACGACGCCACCGCGCACGGCCGCTCGGTCGTGGTGGTGTCGGTGGACCCCGACGAGCTCGCCGAGGTGTGCGACCGCATCGGCGTGGTCTCCGACGGCCGGGTCGACGAGTGGCTGGACACCCACGAGATGTCGGCCGCCGACGTCCGGGCCGCCATCCTCGGCGCCGTCGCCACCCCCGCCTGAGGCCGGCTCCCCCGCAGCACGGATCAGGGGGTTGATCGTCGTCCGTCCTCCTGCACCAGATCTCGTGCAGGAGGACGGACTTCGATCAACCCCCCTGGTCATCGCCGGGGCGGCGGCGGGTCAGACGTTGACGTCCTTGGCGACCGCGCGCAGCTTGTGCCGGGCCAGCGCCAGGTTCGCGGTGGCGCGGTTGAGCACCAGGTAGATGAACAGGCCCGCGTTGCCGGCGCCCTGCAGCACGTTGATCAGGTGGTACTGGCCCTTGAGCGTGATCAGGATGTCCTCGATCTCGTCGTTGAGCTCGAGGTCGGAGATCGTGCGCAGCTTGGCGCGCACCACGTTGGAGTTGCCGGCCGCGGCGACGTTGAGGTCGAAGCCAGGGCTGCCGCCGGCCGCGAGGGCCATGCCGCTGTCGGCGTCGACGATCGCGGCGCCGTTGGCCCCGTCGATCTCGAGCAGCGAGGCGATGACGGTGTCGAGCTGTGCCATGAGGTGGACTCCTGTCGTCTCTGGGTGGTCGCGCCGCTCAGGGGCGGCGCGGGGTGGGGGGACGTCGGCGGGCGGTGCCGCCGGTGGTCCGGGAGCGGGGTGCCGAGGAGGTGGGTGGTCGGTCGGGGGGCGGTCCACGGCCCGCACGCGCTGCCACCAGGAGGACCACCATGCCGACGCCATTCCCTCTTCGCCGTTCCGTCGCGGACCCCGTGGCACCCAGACAACCTCACCCTGCGCGCTCGGGCAACCCAGCTGGGTAACCCCCAGGTCGGGCCGCCGCGAGGCCCGCGACGAGGGACCGGTGGTGCACCGGCTACCTTCCGCGGTCGACGCCGCTGCACGCCGGAGGACCCCATGAAGACCCGCGACCTCGCCTACGTCGCGCTGTTCGCCGCCCTCACCGCCGTCCTCGGGCTCGTCCCGGCGATCAACGTGGGGCCGGTGCCGATCACCGCCCAGACGCTGGGCGTCATGCTGGCCGGCTCGGTCCTCGGTGCCCGCCGGGGCTTCCTGGCCCTCGCCCTGTTCCTCGTGCTGGTCGCGGTCGGCCTGCCGGTGCTGCCCGGCGGCGGTGGGGGTCTGGCGGTCTTCGCCGGCCCGACCGCCGGCTACCTCCTCGCCTGGCCGTTCGCCGCCGCGGTGACCGGTGCGATCACGGAGTGGACCTGGGGCCGCTACAACCTGGCGTGGGCGGTGCTGGCGAACGTCGTCGGCGGCATCCTCGTGGTCTACGCCGTCGGCGTGCCCGTGCTGGCCCTCGTCCTGGACCTCTCCCCCGGTGTCGCGCTGAGCACCGGCGCGGCCCCCTTCCTGGTCGGCGACGCCGTCAAGGTCGTCATCGCCTCCGTGGTCGCCGTCCAGGTGCGCCGGGCCTACCCGGTCATCGAGCGCCCGCGCCGGGCGGTCACCGCCCCGTGAGGGGACGGCGGTCGGCCGCAGCCGCGGCGGTCGCCGACCCCGCCCGGGGCATCGAGCTGCGCGGCGTGGGCCACGCCTACGCCCAGCGTGCGGTGCTGCACGACCTGGACCTGGTGCTGACCGAGCCGCGCATCGGCGTGGTCGGCGCCAACGGCTCGGGCAAGTCGACCTTCGCCCGGCTGCTCAACGGCCTGGTGCTGCCGTCGGAGGGCGAGGTGCTCGTCGACGGGCTGTCGACCGCCACGCAGCTGAGCGCCGTCCGCCGCCGGGTGGGGTTCGTGTTCCAGGACCCCGACGCCCAGATCGTGCACCCCACGGTCGCCGAGGACGTCGCCTTCGGGCTGGTCAACCAGGGCGTGCCGGCCGCCGAGCGGGACGAGCGGGTACGGGTCGCGCTGGAGCGCTTCGGCCTGGCCGGGCACGCCGACCACCCCGCGCACCTGCTCTCGGGTGGGCAGAAGCAGCTGCTGGCCATCGCCGGGGTGCTGGTGATGCGCCCGGCCCGGGTGGTCTTCGACGAGCCCACCACCCTGCTGGACCTGGTGAACACCCGCCGGGTGGCCCGGCTGGTCGCGTCGCTGGAGGAGCAGGTGCTCGTGGTCAGCCACGACCTGGACCTGCTCGCCGACTTCGACCGGGTGCTCGTCGTGGACGGCGGCACGGTGGTCGCCGACGACGCGCCCGCCCCGGCGCTGGCCCACTACCGCGAGCTGATGGCCGCCCGGACGTGACGCTGGCCCTGTACGTGCCGCGCGCCAGCCCCGTGCACCGCGCGCCGGCCTGGCTGGAGCTGCTCGTCCTCGCCGCGGGCAGCGTGCTGCTGTTCGTGCTGTCGTCCTGGCCGGTCGTGCTGGGCGGTCTGGCCCTGGTCCTGGTGGTCGGCCTGGGCGTGGCCCGGCTGCCCGCCGCGGTGCTGGTGGCCCAGGCCCGTGCGGTCGTGTGGTTCCTGGCGGCGGTGCTCGTCGTGCGCGTGCTGGTCGAGGGGTGGCGGGTCGGCCTCGTCGAGGGCGGCCTGACCGTCGTCCGGCTGCTGGTGCTGGTGCTGGCCGCCGCGGTCGTCACCGCCACCTGCCGGGTCTCGGAGATGGTCGCGGTGGTGGAGACGGTGTGCGCACCGCTGCGGGTGCTCGGCGTCCGGCCGGCCCGCATCGGGCTGCTCGTGGCGCTGGCGCTGCGGTTCGTGCCGGTGCTGGGCGAGCGGGCCGCTCGCATCCGGGAGGCGCAGGCGGCGCGGGGCGGGGCCACCCGGGGTCCCCGCGCGCTGGCCCGCACGGCGGTGCCCCTGCTGGTGCAGCTGCTGGTTCTGGCGCACACCCTCGCCGAGGCGCTGGACGCCCGCGGTGCCGACGCCCCGGCCGAGCCCGTCAGGCGGCGCCGTCCCCCTCGTCGTCGTGCCAGCGGGCCAGGAACTCCTTCTCCTCGGCCGTGATGCGCCGGGGGCGCTCGAGGGCGAAGTCGAAGGGCACCAGCACGGTGCTGCCGGTGACGGCCAGCACCCCGTGGTCGAACAGCTCGTAGTGGCAGGTCAGGGAGGCCGCACGGACGCCGGAGACCCAGATCTGCACGGTGAGCGGCTCGGCGTCGTAGACGACCGGGCGGCGGTAGGCGATCTGGTGGGAGTGCACGACCAGGCCCCGGCGCATGCCGGTCCTCTCGTCGTGGGTGGGCTGGTCGAAGAACAGCGCCACGCGGGCGGTCTCGAAGTAGCCGAGGAACGCCACGTTGTTGACGTGCTGGTAGGCGTCCATGTCCGACCAGCGCATCGGGACCTGCACCGTGAACCTCACGGGGCCGCACCGTACCGGCCTACGGTGACGCCGTGACCTGGCCGGTGGGCGCCCCGGGCGTGGTCGAGCTGCCCTCGGGCCGGCGGGTGCGCGGCCGGGGGCTGCGGCAGGACCTGCCCGCCCCCGACCACGGGCTGGTGCTGCTGGGGCGCGACCGTCCGGTGCCGTGGCCGCACCGGTGGGTGGCGTGGCCGGACTTCCGGCTGCCCCGCTCCCCCGACGACCTGCGCGCGGCGCTGGGCGAGCTGCTGGACCGGGCCGGCAGCGAGCGGGTGGAGCTGGCGTGCGCGGGCGGCACGGGGCGCACCGGAACCGCGCTGGCCTGCCTCGCCGTGCTCGACGGCGTCCCTCCCGGGCACGCGGTGGCCTGGGTGCGGGCCCACTACCGGCCGCGGGCGGTCGAGACGCCGGCGCAGCGCCGGTTCGTCACCCGCTGGACCCGCTGAACGCGGAGGGGGCGCCCCCGGTGCCGGATGGTGAGGGGCTGGAACGGCCCCGCCGCAGGGGCCCGCCGCGCGCGGAGCGCGTGGTGGGGTGCGGCGGGGTCCTTCCTCAGTCGCGGGTGAGCTTGCGGTAGGTGGCCCGGTGCGGACGTGCCGCGTCGGGGCCGAGCCGCTCGACCTTGTTCTTCTCGTAGTCCTCGAAGTTGCCCTCGAACCAGAACCACTTCGAGTCGCCCTCGTAGGCGAGGATGTGGGTGGCCACCCGGTCGAGGAACCACCGGTCGTGGCTGACCACGACGGCGCAGCCGGGGAACTCCAGCAGCGCGCTCTCCAGGCTGGTGAGCGTCTCGGTGTCCAGGTCGTTGGTGGGCTCGTCGAGCAGCAGCAGGTTGCCGCCCTGCTTGAGCGTCAGGGCCAGGTTCAGCCGGTTGCGCTCACCGCCGGAGAGGACGCCGGCCTTCTTCTGCTGGTCCGGGCCCTTGAACCCGAACGCCGACACGTAGGCGCGGGAGGGCATCTCCACGTTGCCGACCTTGATGTGGTCGAGGCCGTCGGAGACGACCTCCCAGAGGCTCTTGGCCGGGTCGATGCCGCTGCGGTTCTGCTCGACGTAGCTGATCTTGACCGTCTCGCCGACCTTGATCTCGCCGCCGTCGGGCTCCTCCTGGTCGACCAGCATCTTGAACAGCGTGGTCTTGCCGACGCCGTTGGGCCCGACGACGCCGACGATGCCGTTGCGGGGCAGGGAGAAGGTCAGCCCGTCGATGAGGATGCGGTCGCCGAACCCCTTGACCAGCTTCTCGGTCTCGATGACCACGTTGCCCAGCCGGGGGCCCGGCGGGATCTGGATCTCCTCGAAGTCGAGCTTGCGGAACTTGTCGGCCTCCGCGGCCATCTCCTCGTAGCGGGCCAGGCGGGCCTTGCTCTTGGCCTGGCGGGCCTTGGCGCCCGAGCGCACCCACTCCAGCTCGTCCTTGAGGCGCTTGGCGCGCTTGGCGTCCTTCGCGCCCTCGACCTTCAGGCGGGCGGCCTTGGTCTCCAGGTAGGTGGAGTAGTTGCCCTCGTAGGGGTAGGCCCGGCCGCGGTCGAGCTCGAGGATCCACTGGGCCACGTTGTCCAGGAAGTACCGGTCGTGGGTGACGGCGACGACGGTGCCGGCGTACTTCTCCAGGTGCGCCTCCAGCCAGGCCACCGACTCGGCGTCGAGGTGGTTGGTGGGCTCGTCGAGCAGCAGCAGGTCGGGGGCCTCGAGCAGCAGCTTGCACAGCGCCACGCGGCGGCGCTCACCGCCGGAGAGCACCTTCACGTCGGCGTCGCCGGGCGGGCAGCGCAGCGCGTCCATGGCCTGCTCGATGCGGTTGTCGAGCTCCCAGCCGTCGCCGTTCTCGATGACCTCCATGAGCTCGCCCTGCTCGGCGAGGAGGGAGTCGAAGTCGGCGTCGGGCTCGCCCATGGCCGCGCTGACCTCCTCGAAGCGGGTCAGCGCCGCGCGGAGGTCCTTGACGGCCTCCTCGACGTTGCCGCGCACGTCGAGCTCCTCGTTCAGCGGCGGCTCCTGCTGCAGCATCCCGACGGTGGCGTCGGGGGCGAGCACGGTGTCGCCGTTGGAGGCGTGCTCCAGACCGGCCATGATCTTCAGGACGGTCGACTTGCCGGCGCCGTTGGGGCCGACGACGCCGATCTTGGCGCCGGGCAGGAACGCCAGGGTGACGTCGTCGAGGATGACCTTGTCGCCGTGCGCCTTGCGCGCACGCACCATGGAGTAGATGTACTGGGCCACGGGAGCCTTCCGTCGTCTTCGGGGATCGAGCTGGGCTGGTCGGCGGGGGCAACACCCGGTCGCCGCGACACGCCTGCACGCCAGTCTCCCAGCCCCGGGCAAGCCCGTGGGCGCCGGGACCGGCCGGTTCGCCCGGCCCCGGCGCACGCGGGTCAGAACGGGGCGACCTCGGCCATCGCGGCGTCCTCGGGCACGGCGTCGTCGGCCGGCGGCGGGTCGAGCAGGTCCCCGGCCCCGCCGGCGGGGACCTCGACGACCGCGCGCGGGGTGCGCTTGAAGACCGCGCTGCCCCGGCTGAGGTCGTGGCCGACGGTGGTCGCCTTGATGACCGTGCGGCTGCGCTTGGCGCCCTCGACCTCGTACTCCGAGGTGGTGATGCGGCCGACCACGACGACCGGGTCGCCCTTGACCACGCACGAGGACACGTGGCCGCCGAGCACGTTCCAGGAGTCGACGTCGACGAAGAAGGTGTCGCCGTCGACCCACTGGCCGGTCGCCGCGTCGAGGCGGCGGTCAGTGGCGGCGAGCCGGAACTTCGTCACCTCCCCGTTCCCGGCGCGGCGGCGGACGGGCGAGTCGACGACGTTGCCGACGACGGTGATCTGGGTGCTGCTCACGGTGCTCCTCCTGGGTGGGCCGGCCACGGTTGCCGGGCACCGCGACCGTCGTCCCCCGACCCGCCCTGCGGGGCGGTCCGCGCGGATCTGTGGACGGGCACCCCGGATGTGGACGGCGGCGAGCACGGTGCCGCCGGACCCGGTAGGGCGGATGGGATGATCGGCGCCGCCGGGCGCCCGTAGCTCAGCGGATAGAGCAGGGGCCTTCTAATCCCTTGGTCGCAGGTTCGATTCCTGCCGGGCGCACCCATCCCGGGGACACGCCCGGGCGCACCTCCGCCGGAGCAGGCGTGGCGGCCGCCCCACCTGCCCGACGTCGGTCGCGCGCGGCCGGTCGCGGTTCGACGGACCCCCCGGGCGGCTGGCACGGTCGGGTCGTCCCGCACGACCGACCGGACGACGAGGAGACCCCCGTGCTCACCCTGACCGAGAACGCCGCCACCGCCATCGCGACCCTGGTGGAGGGCGCGCAGGCACCCGCCGACGCGGGCCTGCGGATCAGCGACTCCGCCGAGCCCGGCCCCGCGCTGGAGCTGGCCCTGGCGGCCGCCCCGGAGCCCGCCGACGACGTGGTCGAGGCACCCGGCGCGGACGGCCGCGGCGCGCGCGTCTTCCTGGACGGCACGGCCTCGGCTGCGCCGTCCGGCAGGACCCTGGACGCCGGCGCCGACGGCGAGGGCCGGCTGCAGTTCGGGCTGCGCGAGCAGCCCTGACACGGGTGCGGGGACCCCGGCCGGGGTCCCCGCACCGTCGTGGTCAGTGCGTGCGCGTCCAGCCGATGGCGGGGGCGACCTCGCGGACGACGGTCTCCAGCAGCCGGGCGTTGTAGTCCACGCCCAGCATGTTCGGGACCGTGAGCAGCAGGGTGTCGGCCTCGCGGACCGCGGCGTCCTTGGCCAGCTCCTCGGCCAGCTGGTCCGGCGGGCCGGCGTAGGTCTTGCCGAACCGCGACCGCATGCCGTCCAGGATGCCGACCTGGTCCTCGCCGGACCGGTCACCGAAGTACATCCGGTCCTCGTCGGTGGTCACCGGCATGACGCTGCGGCTGACCGAGACGCGGGGCTCGCGGTCCCAGCCGGCGTCGGCGAACGCGGCGCGGAAGCGGGCGATCTGCTCGGCCTGCAGCTCGTCGAAGGGGATGCCGGTGTCCTCGGTGAGCAGCGTGGAGCTCATCAGGTTCATGCCCTGCTGGCCGGTCCACACCGCCGTGTCGCGGGTGCCCGACCCCCACCAGATGCGGTCCGCGAGCCCCTCGGACCGCGGCTGGATGCCCAGCCGGCCGGTGACGCCGCCGGTCATCCGCGGGTCGGCGTCGGCCACCCCGGCGCCGTCGATCGCGGCGCGGAACAGCTCGGTGTGCTGCCGGGCCATCGCGCCGCCGTCGTCGTCGAAGCGGTAGCCGAACGCCGACGCGCCGCGCAGCGCGGTCTCCGGTGACCCCCGGCTGATGCCCAGCTGCAGCCGGCCGTCGGAGAGCAGGTCGGTGATGGCCGCCTCCTCCGCCATGTACAGCGGGTTCTCGTAGCGCATGTCGATGACGCCGGTGCCGATCTCGATCCGCGAGGTGCGGGCGGCGACGGCGGCCAGCAGCGGGAACGGTGCGGCCAGCTGCCGGGCGAAGTGGTGCACCCGGAAGAACGCCCCGTCCAGGCCGAGCTCCTCGGCGGCGACCGCCAGCTCGACGCTCTGCACCAGCGCCTCGCGGCCGGTGCGCACCTGCGAGCCGTGGCCGGGGTTCCAGTTCCCGAAGCTCAGGAAACCGATCTTCTTGTCCATGCTGACCTCCTCGATCCACCCGCTTGAACACTCAACCATCTGGGCGTGTTCCCGTACAGCACCGGGGCCCGGCCGCACGGTGTGCGACCGGGCCCCGGCGAGGTGGGTCAGACCTGCGCGAGCGTCGGGTAGTCGACGTACCCCTTCGCGCCCGGGCCGTAGAACGTCGAGGCGTCCGGGGTGTTCTCCGGGTGGCCACCCACCCAGCGCTCGACCAGGTCGGGGTTGGCGATGACCGCCCGGCCCACGGCGACGACGTCGGCCAGGCCGTCGGCGACGTAGGAGATCGCCTCGTCGCGCTCGGTCGGGGTGGCGAACCCGGTGTTGACCATGAAGGTCCCGCCGAAGCGGCGGCGCAGGTCCTGCACCAGCTCGCCCGCGGGCTCGCGGTGCAGCACCGAGAGGTAGGCCAGGCCCAGCGGGGCGACGGCGTCGACGAGCGCGCCGTAGGTGGCCTCGACGTCGGCGGTGTCGGCCTCCTGGATGCCCTGCACGCCGTGCTGGGGAGAGATGCGGACGCCGACCCGGCCGGCGCCGACCTCGGCGACCACCTCGGTGACGACCTCGACGACGAAGCGCGCCCGGGCCTCCGGGCTGCCGCCGTAGACGTCGGTGCGGGTGTTGGAGTCCGCGCCGAGGAACTCGTGCAGCAGGTAGCCGTTGGCCGCGTGCAGCTCCACGCCGTCCAGGCCTGCGTCCACCGCCCGGCGGGCCGCGGCGACGAACTCGGCCTTGACCGCGACGGCCTCCTCGGTGGTCAGCGCGTGCGGCACCGGGTAGGGCAGCTTCCCCTGGGGCGTGTGCGCCTCGCCGGGGACGGCGATCGCCGAGGGCGCGACGATCCGCTCGGTGCCGGTGATCGCGGTGTGGGAGACCCGGCCGCCGTTCATGACCTGCATGAACACCTTGCCGCCGCGGGCGTGCACGGCGTCGGCCACCCGGGCCCAGCCGGCGGCCTGCTCGTCGGTGACGATGCCGGGCTGGCCGGGGTAGGACCGCGACTCGTGGCTGGGGTAGGTGCCCTCGGTGATGATCAGGCCGAGGCCGGCGCGCTGGGCGTAGTGCTCGACGACCAGGTCGCCGGGGACGCCCTCGGCGCCGGAGCGCATGCGGGTCAGCGGGGCCATCACGACACGGTTGGCGAGCTCGAGGTCGCCGAGCTGCACGGGGGAGAACAGATCCATGCCGGGGGCAGCGGCCCCGGCGGCCCGACGATTCCGGCCACACGGTGCGAGCCGTGCCACACCACGGCGCCGCACCCCGAGCACCACATCTGCCACAGAGGGTCACTCACAGCACAGACAGTGACGGAACACGGCGGCTCGGTCGCGACGCACCCGGGGAACCTGCACCACGGAACCCGCCCGATGCGCCACAGTGTGCCGGTGAGCCTCTCCGCCGTGCCCGGTCCGTCGGGCTCCCCCACCGGGCCGCGGGCGGTCGACACCCTGCTCGCCGACCGCGGGCAGCTGTTCCGGGCACTGTTCCTCTCTGCCCCGATCGGCAAGGCCGTCGTCGACGTCGAGGGCCGGCTGCTCGTGGTGAACCCCGCGCTGTGCGCCCTGACCGGGCGCACCGCCGAGGAGCTCATCGGCCGCCACCTGGACCTGCTCGCCCACCCCGACGACATCCCGCTGACCGGGGAGCCCGGCACCGCGGTGCCCGGCGCCACCCCCCTCGACCCGCACCTGGAGGTGCTCGGCGAGCGCCGGCTGCGGCGCGCGGACGGCAGCACCATCTGGGTGCAGCAGGCCCGGGAGCTGGTGTTCCGCACCAACGGCGACCCGCACTTCGTCGTCCTGTCCCTGGTCGACGTCACCGACCGGCGGCGCGCCGAGGAGGACCTGGTCCGCCGGGCGCTCACCGACCCGCTGACCGGGCTGCCCAACCGGCGCTCGCTCACCGACCGGCTGCAGCACGCGCTGAACCTCTCCCGCCGCCGCGGCGGACCGGTCGGGCTGGTCTACCTGGACCTGGACCGGTTCAAGGCGGTCAACGACTCCCTCGGCCACGAGGCCGGCGACCAGCTGCTGTGCCAGGTCGCCGACCGGCTGCGCTGGTCCACCCGGGTCGAGGACACCGCCGTCCGGCTGGGTGCCGACGAGTTCCTGGTGCTCGCCGAGGAGGTCGACGACATCGAGGGCCTGCGCACGCTCGCCGAGCGGCTGATGCGGGTGCTCGACGACCCCTTCCACGTCAACGACCGCGAGATCGTGCTGTCGGCCAGCATGGGCCTGACCCTCGGCCTGGACGCCGCACCCGACGCGCTGCTCAAGCAGGCGCACGGTGCGCTCACCCGCGCCAAGGCCGGCGGCGGCCGCGGCCGGGTCGAGGTGCACGACGAGGCCCTCGCCGACGGCGACGTCGACCAGCTGCAGCTGGAGAGCGACCTGCGGCACGCCGTGGACGCCGGCGAGCTGCGGCTGTTCTACCAACCCATCGTGGCGCTGTCGGACGAGACGCTGCTGGGCTACGAGGCGCTCATCCGCTGGCAGCACCCCACCCGCGGGCTGCTGCCGCCCGGCGCCTTCCTCGAGGCCGCGGAGAACAACCGGCTGACCTCCAAGCTCGGCGCCTGGGTGCTGCGCCAGGCCTGCACCGACGCGGCGGGCTGGGACCCCGGCCTGCGGGTGCACGTGAACATCTCCGCCCGGCACCTGGCCGAGCCCGGCTTCTCCGAGCTGGTCGCCGCGGCGCTGGAGGAGTCCGGGCTGGAGTCCGGCCGGCTGGAGCTGGAGATCACCGAGTCCACCGCGCTGTTCGCCGCCGAGGCGACCCTGCGCTCGGTGTCGGAGGTGACCGCCAGCGGCGTCACCCTCGCCCTGGACGACTTCGGCACCGGCTACTCCGCGATCACCGCGCTGCACCGGCTGCCCATCCACACGGTGAAGATCGACCGGTCCTTCGTCGCCGACGTGGTCACCGAGCCCTCGACCGCCGCGCTGGTGCAGGGCCTGCTGCAGCTGGGCCAGGGCATGGGCCTGGAGGTCATCGCGGAGGGCATCGAGGACGAGGACCAGGCCACCTGGCTGCGCGAGCACGGCTGCACGATGGCCCAGGGCTACGCCTTCGGCCGGCCCGCCCCGCTGCCGGCCACGCCCGAGGCCGCCTCGGTCTGATCCTCAGACGGGGGTCGGCACGGGGCGCTTCGCCGTCCGGCCGTCCCCCGAGGAGCGGCCGCGCAGCCGCCGGCCGACCCAGGGGACGACGAAGGACCGCACCCACGCCACCTCGCCGGCCACCCGCTCGCGGCGGGCCAGCGGGGGCGCCGGGTCCAGCGGCACCGCCCACGCCGGGTCGACGGACAGGCCCAGGGCGGCCGCGGCGGCCAAGGCGGTGCGCCGGTGCCCCTCCGGCGCCAGGTGCAGCCGGTCGACGTCCCACATCCGGGCGTCCTGCACCCACGCTGCGCCCCACTGGTCGAGCACGTGCGCGCCGTGCCGGGCCGCGATGGACCACAGGTGGGCGTTGTAGGTGGCCGACCGGCCGCGGGTCCGGCCGATCAGCGGCGTGGCCCGGGGGTCCACCCCGGTGGCCAGCAGCACGTCGGCGCCGCCGGCGCGGAGGCGGACGACGGCGTCCTCCATCACCGCGGCGAGCGCGTCGGGGTCGGCACCGGGCCGCAGCAGGTCGTTGCCGCCGGCCACCACGCTGACCAGGTCCGGCGCCAGTGCGAGGGCCGCGGGGAGCTGCTCGTCGACGACCTGGCCGAGCAGCCGACCCCGGACGGCGAGGTTGGCGTACTCCACCCCGCCCTGCGCGGCCGACAGCAGCGCGGCCAGCCGGTCGGCCCACCCGACCAGCCCGCCGTCGGGCCCGGGGTCGCCCACGCCCTCGGTGAAGGAGTCCCCGACCGCCACGAACCGCTGCCACGCCACCGGTGCATCCTCTCCCCCGCCCCACCCGGGATGATCGGCACCCATGCGCACCGACGTCGCCTGCACCCTGACCGTGTCCAGCCCGGTCCCCGCCCGCGCGCTGCTGCAGGTCGCCGTGGCGGCACCGGACACCGAGGAGCTCACGATCGTGTCGGGGGGCACGCCGCGCACCCCGCTGGAGACCCAGGTCCTCGGCGCCCGGGTGCACGAGGTCGAGCTGGCCGCCGGCGAGACGTCGATCGCCTACACCGCCAGCGTGCAGTCCGGCGGCAGCCCGCTGGAGGTGACCGCGGCCGACCGCGCCGAGTACGTGCGGCCCTCCCGGTACTGCCCCTCCGACCAGGTGGAGGGCTACGCCGCCCGCGAGTTCGACCAGGAGATCGACCGGGGCGAGCTGGTGCGGCAGGTCGCCCAGTGGGTGACCGACCGGCTGGTCTACGTCGCCGGGGCCAGCCGCCCGGTGGACACCGCCATCGACACGCTGCTGGCCGGGTCGGGCGTGTGCCGGGACTACACGCACCTGACGGTGATGCTGCTGCGTGCGCTGGAGGTGCCGGCCCGGCTCGTCGCGGTCTACGCGCCGGGCCTGGCGCCGATGGACTTCCACGCCGTCGTGGAGGCCGACGTCGACGGCGTGTGGAAGACCGTCGACCCGACCCGGCTGGCCCCGACGTCGTCCCTGGTGCGGATCTGCCACGGCCGCGACGCCGCCGACACGGCGTTCCTGTCTCTGTTCGGCGGCCGGGCGACGCTGGGCCGGATGTCGGTCACCGCCACGGTGGACGGCGACCTCCCCGCCCCCTCCGACGAGCCGTTCCCCCTGCCCTGAGTCAGCCCCGGTAGGTCTCCAGCAGGCGCAGCCAGACCTCGTTCATCGTCGGGTAGGCCGGGACGGCGTGCCAGAGCCGGCTGATCGGCACCTCGCCGACCACGGCGATGGTGGCCGCCTGCAGCATCTCCGAGACCCCCGGCCCGACGAAGGTGACCCCGAGCAGGACGTCGCGCTCGGTGTCGACGACGGCGACGGCCTTCCCGGTGTAGCCGTCGGCGAACAGGGCCGCCCCGGCCACGCTCCCCAGCTCGTAGCGGACGACGGTGTGCGGCAGGCCCTGCTCCTGCGCCTGCGCGGCGGTGATGCCGACCGAGGCGACCTGCGGGGTGGAGAAGGTGACCTGCGGGGTGGCCGCGCTGTCGGCGGTGGCCACGAACGGCGACCAGTCGGCCAGCGAGACCTGGTCACCCTTCGCCCGGGCCACGATCGCCGCACCGCCCTGCCGTGCCTGGTACTTGCCCATGTGGGTGAGCTGCCGGCGGCCGTTGACGTCGCCGATGCCGTAGAGCCAGTCGACCCCGCGCACCCGCAGCGAGTCGTCGACGTCGAGGTACTCCCCCGCGGTCAGCCCCACGGTCTCCACGCCGATGCCCTCGGTGCGTGCCCGGCGGCCGGCGGCGACGAGGAAGCGGTCGCCGCGCACCTCGCCGGCGTCGGTGACCACGACGACGTCGTCACCGTCCCTGCGCACCGCCGAGACCGACGTGCCCAGCCGGACGTCGACCCCGCGCCCGCGCAGCGACTCCGCGACCAGGTCGCCGGCCTCGGGCTCCTGGCCGGCCAGCAGCCGGTCGCCGCGCTGCAGCAGGGTGACCTGCGAGCCCAGCGCCGACCAGGCGGTGGCCATCTCCACGCCGACCACGCCGCCGCCCAGGATCACCAGCCGGCCGGGGGCCTCCTGGGCGCTGGTCGCCTCGCGGGCGGTCCAGACGTCGACGGAGTCGATGCCCTCCAGGGGCGGGACCGCGGCCGCCGAGCCGGTGCACACCGCCACCGCGTGGTTCGCGGTCAGCACGGTCTCGGTGCCGTCGGCGGCGCGGACGACGACCCGCTTCTCGCCGTCCAGGCGGCCCTCGCCACGGACCAGGGTGATGCCGGCGCCGTCGACCCACTGCGCCTGACCGGAGTCGTCCCAGTTGCTGGTGAAGGAGTTCCGCCGCTCGAGGGTGGCCCGGACGTCCTGCCCGCCGGTGACGGCCGCGGCGGCGCCGGACACCGCGCGGGCCTCCTCGAGCACCTCGGTGCCGCGCAGCAGCGCCTTGCTGGGCATGCAGGCCCAGTAGGAGCACTCGCCGCCGACCAGCTCGCTCTCCACCAGCGCGGCGCTCAGGCCGCCCCGCACCACGATGTCGGCCACGTTCTCGCCGGTCGAGCCGGCCCCGATCACGATCACGTCGAAGGTCTGCTCTGCGCTCACCTGCGCCAGTCTCGTGGTGTGGTCGACTGGCCGCATGCCGGTCGAGTCCGCCTCGTGGGATTTCAGCGCCGCCCTGCGCCAGTACGCGGCCGGGGTCGCGCTGCTGTGCGTGCGCGACGACATCGACGACGTGGGGACGACGGTCACCTCGGTCATGAGCGTCTCGGCCGACCCGCCGCTGGTGGCCCTGGCGCTGACCACCGACGGCTACCCGCTGGAGGTGCTGGCGGGCGTCGGCTCGGGCGCGCTGACCTTCCTGGCCGCCGAGCACGAGATCGTGGCCAGCCGGTTCGCCTCCGCCGGCCGGCCCAGCGCGCGGCACCTGCTGGAGACGGTTCCCTGGCGGCGGGCCGAGCACAGCGGCGGCATCGTGCTGGAGCGCGGGGTGGCGGCGCTGGACTGCCGGGTCGACCGGCTGGTCGAGGCCGGCGACCACACCGTGGTGCTGCTGGAGGTGCTCGCCGTCCCGGTGCTCGAGGAGACCCGGGAGCCCCTGCTGCGCCTGCGCGGTCGCTGGACCGACGGCACCGGCCGCACCTTCCGCCGCTCGTAGGGGTTCACTGGGCGTCGATGACCGACGCACCGTTCTCCGAGTCCGCCGTCCGCCGGGCCCTGGTCCGCGCCGAGCGCGGCAGCACCCTCGACGCGGTGGAGGCCGAGGTGCTGCTGTCCGCCCGCGGTCTGGGCGAGGGCGAGCCGCTGGACCGGTTGCTCACCGCGGCGGGCCGGGTGCGCGACGCGGGCCTGGCCTCGGCCGGCCGGGCCGGGGTGGTCACCTACAGCCGCAAGGTGTTCATCCCGCTGACCCACCTGTGCCGGGACCGCTGCCACTACTGCACGTTCGTCACCACGCCCGGGCAGCTGCGCGCCGAGGGCAAGGCCCCCTTCCTGTCCCCCGACGAGGTGCTGCAGGTCGCCCGCGACGGCGCCGCGCTGGGTTGCAAGGAGGCGCTGTTCACCCTGGGCGACCGGCCCGAGGACCGCTGGCCGGTGGCGGCGGAGTGGCTGGAGGCGCACGGCTACGAGTCCACGCTGGGCTACCTGCGGGCGATGGCGGTCCGGGTGCTGGAGGAGACCGGGCTGCTGCCGCACCTCAACCCCGGCGTCCTGTCCTGGGAGGAGATCCAGCGCCTCAAGCCGGTGTCGGCGTCGATGGGCATGATGCTGGAGACCACGGCGACCCGGCTGTTCAGCGAGCCCGGCGGCCCCCACTTCGGCTCGCCGGACAAGGACCCCGCCGTCCGGCTGCGGGTGCTGGAGGACGCCGGCCGCTCCGCCGTCCCCTTCACCACCGGCGTGCTGCTGGGCATCGGCGAGACCCCCGCGGAGCGGGTGGACGCCGTGCTGCGCATCCGGGAGTCCGCGCAGCGGCACGGGCACGTGCAGGAGGTGATCGTGCAGAACTTCCGGGCCAAGCGGCGGACGGCGATGGCCGCCACCGAGGACCTGGGGCTGCAGACCTACCTGGCCGCGGTGGCCGTCACCCGCCTGCTGCTCGGGCCGAGGCACCGGGTGCAGGCGCCGCCGAACCTCACCGACCGGGCCGAGCTGGGGCTGCTGCTGCGGGCCGGCGTCGACGACTGGGGCGGGGTCTCCCCGCTGACGCCGGACCACGTCAACCCCGAGCGGCCGTGGCCGCACATCGACACCCTGGCCGCGCTCACCGCCGAGGCCGGGTTCACCCTGCGCGAGCGACTGGCCGCCCAGCCGCCGTACGTGGTGCAGCCCGAGCCGTGGCTGGACCCCCGGGTGCGACCGCACGTGTCGGCCCTGGCCGGGCCCGACGGGCTGGCCCTCGAGGGCCGCACGCCGACCGGTCTGCCGTGGCAGGAGCCGGACGAGACCTGGGGGTCCTCCGGGCGGGTCGACCTGCACACCGCCATCGACACCGAGGGCCGCAGCAGCGACCGGCGCAGCGACTTCGACGCCGTCTACGGCGACTGGTCCGAGCTGCGCACCCGGACCACCGGTGCGCGGGAGGCGGGGTCCACGGCGCTGCCCACCGGCGACCGTGAGGTGCACGCCGCCCTCGCCCGCGCCGAGGCCGACCCCGCCGGCCTCACCGACGCGCAGTACCTGGCCCTCCTCGGCGCCGACGGCACCGACCTCGAGGCGCTGGCCGCGCTGGCCGACGCCGTCCGCCGGGACACCGTGGGCGACGACGTCACCTACGTGGTGAACCGGAACATCAACTTCACCAACGTCTGCTACACCGGCTGCCGGTTCTGCGCCTTCGCCCAGCGGCGCACCGACGCCGACGCCTACACCCTGTCCCTGGAGCAGGTCGGCGACCGGGTCGACGAGGCCTGGGCCGGCGGGGCCACCGAGATCTGCATGCAGGGCGGCATCCACCCCGACCTGCCCGGCACCGCCTACCTCGACCTGGCCCGCGAGGTGAAGCGGCGGCAGCCCGGCATCCACCTGCACGCCTACTCGCCGATGGAGATCGTCAACGGGGCCGCGCGCACCGGCCTGTCGTTCCGGGAGTTCCTGCTCGCGGCCAAGGAGGCCGGGCTGGACTCCATCCCCGGCACGGCCGCGGAGATCCTCGACGACGACGTCCGCTGGGTGCTCACCAAGGGCAAGCTGCCGACCGCGACCTGGCTGGAGATCGTGGCCACCGCGCACGAGGTCGGCATCCCCTCGACCTCGACGATGATGTACGGCCACGTCGACGCCCCGCACCACTGGGTCGGCCACCTGCGCACCCTGGCCGCGCTGCAGGACCGCACCGGCGGGTTCCGGGAGTTCGTGCTGCTGCCCTTCGTGCACCACAACTCGCCGGTCTACCTCGCCGGCGTCGCCCGTCCCGGCCCGACGACGCGGGAGAACCGGGCGGTGCACGCCGTCGCCCGGCTGCTGCTGCACGGGCGCATCCCCCACATCCAGACCTCGTGGGTCAAGCTCGGCGACGCCGGCACCCAGGTGGTCCTGCAGGGCGGCGCGGACGACCTCGGCGGCACGCTGATGGAGGAGACCATCAGCCGGATGGCCGGCAGCGAGAACGGCTCGCTGAAGACCATCGCCGAGCTCGAGGCGATGGCCGCGGCCATCGGCCGCCCGGCCCGGCAGCGCACCACCGACTACGGGACGCCGAGCGCCGAACGGCTGGCCACCGCCCGCTCCGACGCCGGCCGCCGCGCGCTCACCCTGCAGATCACCCCGGTCTGACCGACACCGCTCCACTACTCAGCGTCACCGATTTGGTTGGCACCGCGTCGTAGTTGAACGCTGCAGCACCACTCGACAGCGCTGAGCGACGGCGCCGTCGAGGCGCGCGGGACCCCATTGACAGCGGTGACGCTGAGTCACATCGTCTCCGCGACGTGTGGACGTGGCAGCGCAGCTCCCGCACGTCCGGGGACGTCGAGACCGGTGCGCCCCCGTTCCCTGACACGGCACCCGCCGTCGCCGAAGGAGACGCACGCGTGCGGAGAGCATCCCGCCGACCCGACCCCCACGCCACCCGGGCCCTCGCCGGGCTGGTGGCCCTACCCCTCTCGCTCACCCTGCTCAGCGGCTGCTGGCTGCCCGACGTCAGCATGAGCCCCGACGTCCAGGGCGCCTCCGCGACCGCGTCGAGCACGTCCGCACCCACCGCGACGTCCGCGACGTCCGCCGCCGAGCCGGCCGCCGCGACCGCCGACCGCCCGTCGGGCGACCTGGACGCCGGCTCCGTCACCCACGTGCAGCCGGCCGGCGACCGCGACCTGGTCATCGACTACTGGACCACCCAGCAGGCGGTCGACTGGACGCCGGCCGACACCAAGTCGATCCAGCTGTCCGCGCACCTGGAGGGCGAGGAGGCCACCGCCACCAGCATCGAGGTGCTGGTCACCCGGTTCTCCGCCGTCCTCGACGACGGCACCACCCGCACCACCGTCGTCGACGACCGCGGCGAGTTCGCCCTGCAGCCGCCCTTCACCTACGGGACCGCCGTCGAGCTGCCCCCCACCGACCCGGCGGTGGACGCCGTCACCGTCACCGTCCAGTTCGACCTGCTCGTCGAGACCGGACGCAACACCGACCGCTACTACCGGCAGACCGTCATCGACACCCTCGAGCTGCCGCTGCTGACCCAGGAGACCGACCGGTGACCGAGCTCGTCGTCAACCACATGCGCCGGTCGACCGACCGCGTCAACCTGCTCGCCCGCAGCGGCGACGCCGTCCCCGACATCAGCCTGCTGGTGCCGGCGGAGTTCGGCGGCCGGCACTCCGACGAGCAGCGCAGGCACGCCACCATCAGCTGCGTCATCCCGGCCTACAACGAGGAGTCGACGATCGGCGCCGTCCTCACCTCGATCCTCACCCAGACCCGGCCACCGGACGCCGTGCACGTGGTCATCAACAACACCGACGACGACACCCCCGAGGTGGTGGCGCCGTACGTCGGCGAGCACCAGCGGGTGGTCAAGGGCGAGACCTACACGACCCGCGTCTACGTGCACGACATCGGCGAGAACCCCGACAAGAAGGTCGGCGCGCTCAACTTCGGCTACTACGTCAGCCGCGGCTACGACTACATCCTGGGCGTCGACGGCGACACCACGCTGGAGCGCCGATGCGTCGAGTGGCTGGAGAAGGAGATGGTCACCGACCAGCGCATCGGTGGTCTGTCGGCGATCTACACCTTCGACAAGGGCGCGGTCGCAGGTCCCATGGCGAAGTTCCTGGTCGCCGGCCAGCGGGCGCAGTTCGCCGGGTTCAACATGGACAACCTGGTCCGCGGCCGGAACATGGCGGTGCTGGGCGGGCAGTGCTCGCTGTTCAGCGTCCGCGCGCTGGAACGGGTCATGTACATGAACCACCAGTCCGCGCCGTGGGTGCGCGACTCGGAGGTCGAGGACTCCAAGCTCTCGCTGCAGATCAAGGACGCCGGCTTCAGCACCAAGATCAGCGCCCGGGCCCGGGCGTTCGTGGGTCCGATGACCACGCTGCGCGCGCTGCACGGCCAGCAGGTCAAGTGGAACTTCGGCGGCATCGACCTGCTCTGGCCCGGCCAGCGCGGGGACACCAAGGGCCAGCCGATGCACCCGAACCTCCGGCTGCGGTGGTACGAGAACATCTCGATGGTCTTCAACATCACCACCCGCATGGCCTTCCTGCTGCTGCTGTCGGCCGCGCTGTCCATCGACGCGTTCGTGTTCAACCCGGTCTGGCTGATCCCGCCGGCGGTCGCCACCCTGCTCAACCTGCGGATCGCGACCTCCATGCACGACAAGAGCGCGTCGGACTTCTTCTACGCACTGCTGGTGGCCCCCGCCGAGCTGTACATGTGGATCCGGATGGGGCACTTCGTGACGGCGTGGGTGCAGTTCTTCGCCCGGTCGGACAAGGACAACTGGGCCGCCCAGGCCGCCGCCGAGCGCGGCCGTGGCTCGCAGTACGTGATGCCGCTGATCTGCGCGGTCGCCACGTTCCTCGTGCTGATCTTCGCCTGGAGCCAGCAGAGCGTGGGCGTGCAGTCGGCGATCCTGTCCATCGGCTGGCCGGTGCTCTACCTGATCACCGTGCTGCAGACGCTGTTCATGATCAAGAAGCTGGTCCGTCGCCAGCGCGGCTTCACCGTCTGACCGCCGGTCACCGGCCCACCCCTACGGTGGGCCGGTGACCACCGCGCTCGAGCAGCTGGCCGACCGCTTCGTCGAGGAGTACGCCGCCGCCGTCCCCACCACGGCGACCTACATCGGCGTCCGCGGCCACGACCACCGGTGGCCCGACCACTCCCCGGCCGGCAACGCCGCGGTCGCCGACCTGCTGCGCCGCACGGTCGCCCAGGTCGAGGCCACCGCGCCGGTCGACCACCGCGAGGAGGTCGCCCGCGCGGCGATGGTGGAGCGGCTCTCGGCCGAGCTGGCCCGGCACGACGCCGGGTGGGTCGACGCCGACCTGAACTCCATCGAGTGCCCGCTGCAGGCCTTCCGCGAGACGTTCGACTACATGGCCGTGGACACCGTCGAGGACTGGACGACGATCGCCGCCCGGCTCGAGGCCCTGCCGGAGGCCGTCGACGGCTACCTCGCCGGGCTGGACGCCGCGGCCGGTGCCGGCAGGGTGGCCGCCGCGCGGCAGGTGCGGCTCGCCGCGGCGCTGGCCCGCCGGTGGGCCGGCACCCCGCACGTCCCTGGCTTCTTCACCACCTTCGTCGCCGGCGCCCCCGCCGAGCTGGCCGACCGCCTGGTCCCGGCCGCCGACGGCGCGCACGACGCGTTCCTGCGCTTCGCCGACCACGTCGAGCGGTCCCTGCTCCCCCGTGCGCCCGCGGCGGACGCGGTGGGCCGGGAGCGGTACGCGCTGGAGTCGCGGTTCCACACCGGCGCCGACCTGGACCTCGAGGAGACCTACGCCTGGGGCTGGACCGAGCTGGCCCGCGTCGTCGCCGAGAAGGCCGCCGTCGCCGAGACCATCGCGCCCGGGCAGGGCGTCGCCGGCGCGATGGCCGTGCTGGACGCCGACCCGGCCCGCCAGGTCCGCGGGCGCGCCGCGCTGCAGCAGTGGCTGCAGGACACCGCCGACCGGGCCGTCGCCGCGCTGGACGGCGTGCACTTCGACGTCCCCGGGCCCGTCCGGCGCATCGAGGGCCGGCTGACCCCGACGTCGGGTGCCGGCGTCTACTACTCCGGCCCGACCGAGGACTTCAGCCGTCCCGGCCGCATGTGGTGGTCGCTGCCCGACGGCGTGGACGACATGACCACCTGGCGCGAGACCACCACCGTCTTCCACGAGGGCGTGCCGGGCCACCACCTGCAGATCGGCTGGACGGTGCACAACCGGGCCGCGCTGAACCGCTGGCAGCGGGTGCTGCTGGCCTGCTCCGCGCACGCCGAGGGCTGGGCGCTGTACTCCGAGCGGCTGATGGGCGAGCTGGGCTTCCTCGACGACGCCGGCGACCGGCTGGGCATGCTCGACGCCCAGGAGCTGCGCGCCGCCCGCGTGGTGCTCGACATCGGCGTGCACCTGGACCTGCCGATCCCGGCCGGCCACGGCGTCGACGCCGACCGGTGGAGCTACGAGGTGGCCCTGCAGTTCCTCCGCGACCACGTGTCGATGGAGGACCAGATGCTGGTCGACGAGCTGCACCGCTACCTCGGCTGGCCCGGTCAGGCACCGGTCTACAAGGTGGGCGAGCGGGTGTTCCTCGCCGGCCGCGAGTCCGCCCGCGCCCGGCACGGCGCCTCGTTCGACCTGAAGGAGTGGCACCGCGCCGTCCTCGACCTCGGCCCGCTGGGCCTGGGCCCCCTCGCCGACGAGCTCGACCGCCTCTAGCCCCTACCCACCTGCGATTGATCATGGGCATCCGCAGGTGGCGACACGCGGGCCCCGGCGTGTCCGAGCTGCACCTGACGATGATCACCAGGGAGACGGGGCCGTCGTCCGGGGATGCGGGGACGGGTGCGACCGGGTAGGCAGACCCCGTGCGCGCGATCACCTACCGCGAGTCCGGCGGCCCCGAGGTCCTGCAGCTGACCGACCAGCCGGTCCCCGAGCCCGGCCCGGGTGAGGTGCGCGTCGCGCTCGCCTTCTCGGGGGTGAACCCGACCGACTGGAAGCGGCGCAGCACCGCCGCCCCCGGCGACGAGCCGCAGACCCCGAACCAGGACGGCGCGGGCACCGTGGACGCGGTCGGCGAGGGCGTGGACCCCGCGCGGGTCGGCGAGCGGGTGTGGGTGTGGGAGGCGGCCTGGGAGCGGCGCTGGGGCACCGCGGCCGAGCACACCGTCGTCCGGGCCGAGCAGGCCGTGCCGCTCGGTGACCACCCGTTCGAGCTCGGCGCGGCCCTGGGCATCCCGTTCATGACCGCGCACCGCTGCCTCACCGTCGCCGAGCACCTGCCCCGGCGGCTGGAGCCCGGCGCGCTGGCCGGCCGCACCGTGCTGGTGCAGGGCGGCGCGGGCGCGGTGGGGAACGCCGCGATCCAGCTCGCCCGCTGGGCCGGCGCCACGGTCGTCACCACCGTCAGCTCGCCGGAGAAGGCCGCGCTGGCCCGGGCGGCCGGCGCCCAGCACGTCGTGGACTACAAGAAGGAGGACGTCGCCGCGCGGGTCCGCGAGATCGCCCCGGACGGCGTGCAGGCGGTGGTCGAGGTGTCCATCCGGGCCAACGCGGAGGTCGACACCGAGGTCGTCGCGCAGCACGCCTCGATCGCGATCTACGCCGACGACGGCGGCCCCGAGTTCAGCGCGCCCACCCGGGCCTTCATGGCGCTGAACACCCGGTTCCAGTTCGTGCTGGTCTACACCGCGCCGGCCGAGGCCAAGGCGCAGGCGGTCGCCGACATCACCACCGCGCTGGCCGCCGGCGCGATCCGGGTCGGCGAGGACGCCGGGCTGCCACTGCACACCTACCCGCTGGACGCGACGGCGGCCGCGCACCAGGCTGTGCAGGACGCCGCCGTCGGCAAGGTGCTCGTCGACGTCACCGCCTAGAGCCAGGTCCGCCGCGGGGGCGCGGGGCAGGCGTCCCCGCGGCGGGTCCTCCTGCACCGGAGTCCGTCCTCCTGCACCAGATCTCCTGCAGGAGGACGGACGTCGATCAACCCCCCTGATCGACGCTGCGCAGGAGGGGGGTCAGGCGCCGACGCCGAGGGAGCGGGCGATGAGCATCCGCTGCACCTCGCTGGTGCCCTCGCCGATCTCCAGGATCTTCGCGTCCCGGTAGAAGCGGGCCACCGGGAACTCGTTCATGAACCCGTACCCGCCGTGCACCTGGGTGGCGTAGCGGGCGTTCTCCATGGCCATCTCCGAGCTGTACAGCTTGGCGATCGCGGCCTCGCGCTTGAACGGCTCGCCGCGCAGCATCTTCTCCGCGGCGCGGTAGTAGGCCAGCCGCGCGGTGGAGGCCCGGACCTCCATGTCGGCGATCATGAACTGGATGGCCTGGTTGCGGCCGATCGGCGTCCCGAAGGCCTCCCGCTGCGCGGCGTACGCCACGCTCTCGTCCACGCAGCCCTGCGCCAGCCCGACGGCGAGCGCGGCGATGGCGATGCGGCCCTCGTCGAGGATGGACAAGAACTGGGCGTAGCCGCGGCCCCGCTCCCCCACCAGGTTCTCCTCGGGCACCCGGACGTCGGTGAAGCTCAGCTCGCGGGTGTCCGAGGCGTTCCAGCCGACCTTCGAGTACCGCTGACCCACGGTGAACCCGGGCGTCCCCGACGGCACGATGATCGCCGAGATCTCCTTGCCGCCGTCGGGCTTGGTGCCGGTGACCGCGGTGACCGTGACCAGCTCGGTGAGGTCGGTGCCGGAGTTGGTGATGAAGGCCTTGGACCCGTTGATGACCCAGTGCCCGTCCTCCAGGCGCGCCGTCGTCCGGGTGGACCCGGCGTCCGAGCCGCCGCCGGCCTCGGTGAGCCCGAAGGCACCCAGCGCCTCGCCGGCGCACAGCCGGGGCAGCCACTCCTTCTTCTGCTCCTCGGTGCCGAACCGGAAGATCGGCATCGCGCCCAGCGACACCCCGGCCTCCAGCGTGATGGCGACCGAGGAGTCGACGCGGGCCAGCTCCTCCAGCGCCACGCAGAGGGTGAAGTAGTCCCCGCCGGAGCCGCCGTGCTCCTCGGGGAAGGGCAGCCCGAACAGCCCGAGCTCGCCCATCTGGCGCACGATGGCCGTCGGGAACTCGTCGGCCTCGTAGAACGCCCCGATCTGCGGGCGCACCACCTCGTTGGCGAACTCGCGGACCATCGTCCGCAAGGCCTCGGTCTCGGTGTCCAGCCGGTAGTCCAGCACCATCGCTCAGTCCCCCTCGGTCGCCCGTGGGGTCACCACGGCCACCTGCTCGTCCAGCCGGACCTGGTGGCCGGCGGTCACGGGGAGCTCGGTGACGACGCCGTCGACCGGCGCGGTCAGCACGTGCTCCATCTTCATCGCCTCGACGACCAGCAGCGGGGTCCCCGCCACCACCTCGTCGCCGACCGCGGCGCGCACGAGCGTCACCGTCCCCGGCATGGGGGCGGTCACCACCCCGTCGCCCGCCGCGGCCGCTCCCGCACCCGTCGCCCGCTCGACCAGCCGGAACGCCGCCGCGAAGCCCTCGATCCCCAGGTGCACCGTCGACCCGTCGCGGGCCGCGGCGTACCACGTGGTCACGTCGTCCAGCGCCACCGCGAGGCGGTCGCCGTCCCGCCACGCGCGGGCCCGCTGCGGCGCACCCTCGCCGACGCGGACCTCGCCGTCGGCGGCGCGGCCGCGGGTGCGCACCGGCACCGGGTCGCCCCCCGGGACGACGAGCGTGCGGGTGGTCCAGGCGTGCTCGCCGACCCGCCAGCCGCCGGGCACCGTCCACGGGTCGACGACCGTCGCCCCACCCTGCCCCCGGACCCCGCCCGTCCCGGTCGGCTCGTCGTCCAGCAGCAGCGCCAGCGCCGCGGCGGCGTACGCCCCGGGCGGCGGGTCCTCGGCGCGGGTCAGCTGCTCGCCGCGCCGCTCGATCAGCCCGGTGTCCAGGTCGCCGGCGACGACGTCGGGGTCGGTGAGCAGCGCCCGCAGGAAGGGCACGTTGGTGGTGACGCCCAGGACGGCGGTGCGGCCCAGCGCGGCGACCAGCCGGCCCCGCGCGGTCTCCCGGGTCGGCCCCCAGGCGATCACCTTGGCCAGCATCGGGTCGTAGTCCGAGCCGACGACGCCGCCCTCGACCAGCGAGCTGTCCACCCGGACACCCTCGCCGGACGCCTCGGTCAGCGACACGACCCGGCCGGCCTGCGGCAGGAAGCCCCGGGCGGGGTCCTCGGCGTACACGCGGGCCTCGATGGCGTGCCCGTCCAGGGAGACGTCGGCCTGCTCGAAGGGCAGCTGCTCCCCCGCGGCCACCCGCACCTGCAGCTCGACCAGGTCCAGGCCGGTGACCGCCTCGGTGACCGGGTGCTCGACCTGCAGCCGGGTGTTCATCTCCAGGAAGAAGAAGTCGCGCGGGTTGTCGGCGTCCACGATGAACTCCACCGTGCCGGCGCCGGTGTAGCCGACCGCGGCCGCGGCGTCGACGGCGGCCTGGCCCATGGTGGCCCGCATCCGCGCCGACAGCAGCGGCGACGGGGCCTCCTCGACGACCTTCTGGTGCCGCCGCTGCAGGGAGCACTCGCGCTCGCCCAGGTGGACGACGGTGCCGTGGGTGTCGGCCATGACCTGCACCTCGATGTGCCGGCTGTTGCCGACGTACCGCTCGACCAGCAGCGTGTCGTCGCCGAAGGAGGAGCGGGCCTCGCGGCGGGCGCCGGCGATCTGCTCGGCCAGCTCGGACTCCTCGCGCACCACCCGCATGCCCTTGCCGCCCCCGCCCGCCGACGGCTTGAGCAGCACCGGGAACCCCGCGGCGACCGCGGCCGCGGCCACCGCGGCGTCGTCCATGCCCGGCTGCGAGGACCCGGGGACGACGGGGACGCCGGCCGCGGCGACGGTGGCCTTGGCCCGGATCTTGTCGCCCATCGCCTCGATGGCGGCGACCGGCGGGCCGATGAAGGCGATGCCCGCGGCCTCCAGCGCCCGGGCGAACTCGACGTTCTCGGACAGGAAGCCGTAGCCGGGGTGCACGGCCTCCGCGCCGGTGGCCCGGCAGGCGGCCAGCACCCGCTCGACCGACAGGTAGCTCTGGGTGGCCGGGGCCGGCCCGATGGGGACGGCGAGGTCGGCGACCCGGGTGTGCAGGGCGCCGGCGTCGGCCTCGCTGTGCACGGCGACCGAGCGGATGCCCATCGAGCGCAGCGTGCGGATGACGCGGACCGCGATCTCGCCGCGGTTGGCGACCAGGACGGTGCTGAACATCAGCCCGCCACCGCCGCGGCGTCAGGCCTTGGCGAGCTTGACCAGCCGGCGCTTCTTGACCGTGTAGCCCGGCGGCAGCGTGCCCTCGGCGAGCGCGCGCAGGGGGCAGCGGCCGCAGCGCGGCTTGTCGACGCAGCACTTCTTCTTCGGCATGCGCTGCTTGGCCATGCGGTGAGGTTAGCCATACCTGCCTCGCGCGGGAAGGGACGGACCGGGGCGGCCGGTACCGTGCGGTCGACGTCCAGCACCGACGAGGAGACCCCGTGGCCGCCGAAGCCTTCGTGAACCAGCTCAACGTGCAGATCGGCAACGAGTTCGCCGCGCACCAGCAGTACGTCGCCTGCGCCGTCTACTTCGACCAGCAGACGATGCAGCAGACCGCGCAGCTGTTCTTCGACCAGGCCGCCGAGGAGCGCAGCCACGCGATGATGATGGTGCGCTACCTGCTCGACGCCGACGCCGAGGTGCGCATCCCCGCCCTGCCGGCCCCGGTCTGCGACTTCGCCGACGTCGTGGCGCCGATCGCGCTGGCCCTGGAGCAGGAGAAGCGCGTCACCGCGCAGATCAACGAGCTGACCGCGATCGCGCGCCGGGAGAACGACTTCGCCTCCGACCAGTTCATGCAGTGGTTCATCAAGGAGCAGGTCGAGGAGGTCTCCACGATGAGCGACCTGCTCGCCGTCGCCAAGCGCAGCGCGCACGACGTGGAGCAGATCGAGGACTACGTGCAGCGGGAGCACGTCGCCGAGGGCGTCGACCCCACCGCGCCGCGCATCGCGGGCGTCTGAGGCCGGCTCACATCCGGAAGACGCCATAGCCGACCTCCTCCAGGGGGGCGTGCGAGACGGCCGACAGCGCCAGGCCGAGCACGGTGCGGGTGTCGGCGGGGTCGATGACCCCGTCGTCCCAGAGCCGGGCGGTCGCGTAGTACGGGTGGCCCTGCCGCTCGTACTGCTCGCGGACGGGGGCCTTGAAGGCCTCCTCGTCCTCGGCCGACCACTCCTCGCCGCGGGCCTCCAGGCCGTCGCGGCGGACGGTGGCCAGCACGCCCGCGGCCTGCTCCCCGCCCATGACGGAGATGCGGGCGTTGGGCCAGGTCCACAGGAACCGGGGCGAGTAGGCCCGGCCGCACATCGAGTAGTTGCCGGCACCGAACGAGCCCCCGATGACCACGGTCAGCTTGGGCACCCGGGCGCAGGCGACGGCGGTGACCATCTTGGCGCCGTGCTTGGCGATGCCGCCGGCCTCGTAGTCGCGGCCCACCATGAACCCGCTGATGTTCTGCAGGAACAGCAGCGGGACCTTCCGCTTGTCGCACAGCTCCACGAAGTGCGCGCCCTTCACCGCGGATTCGCCGAACAGGATGCCGTTGTTGGCGACGATGCCTACCGGGTGGCCGTGGATGCGGGCGAACCCGGTGACCAGGGTCTGCCCGTAGAGGGCCTTGAACTCCTGGAACCGGCTGCCGTCGACGAGCCGGGCGATGACCTCGCGGACGTCGTAGGGCGTGCGGGAGTCCGGGGGGACGACGTCGTAGAGGGTCTCGGCGGGGTAGGCGGGCTCCTCGGTGGGGCGCACGTCCCACGGGGCCGGGGCGACCGGGCCCAGCGTGCCGACGATCCGGCGCAGGACCTGCAGCGCGTGCTCGTCGTCCTCGGCCAGGTGGTCGGTGACCCCGCTGGTGCGGCTGTGCAGGTCCCCGCCGCCGAGCTCCTCGGCGGTGACCACCTCGCCGGTGGCGGCCTTCACCAGCGGCGGGCCGCCCAGGAAGATCGTGCCCTGCTCGCGGACGATGACGGCCTCGTCGCTCATCGCCGGCACGTAGGCACCGCCCGCGGTGCAGGACCCCAGGACGGCGGCCAGCTGCGGGATGCCGCGGCGGGACATCTGCGCCTGGTTGTAGAAGATCCGGCCGAAGTGCTCGCGGTCGGGGAAGACCTCGTCCTGGCGGGGCAGGAAGGCCCCGCCGGAGTCGACCAGGTAGAGGCAGGGCAGCTCGTTCTGCAGCGCCACCTCCTGCGCGCGCAGGTGCTTCTTGACCGTCATCGGGTAGTACGTGCCGCCCTTGACGGTGGCGTCGTTGGCCACCACCACGACCTCGCGACCGGCCACCCGCCCGACGCCGGTGATGATCCCGGCGGCGGGGGCGTCGCCGTCGTAGAGGCCGTGCGCGGCCAGCGGGGAGAGCTCGAGGAACGGGCTGCCCGGGTCGAGCAGGGTGTCGACCCGGTCGCGGGGCAGCAGCTTGCCGCGGTCGGTGTGCCGGGTGCGCGCGCGCTCGCCCCCGCCCTGCGCGACGGCCGCCAGCTGGTCGGCCAGGTCGGCGGCCAGCTCGCGGTGCCGCTGCGCCCACCCGGCTGCGGCACCCGGGTCGGCCGGCGGGGAGCTGCTCAGCACCGGTGCGTCCACGTCCGGGATGTTAACCACCGTTCACGTCGCCGGTCCAGCGCGGGGTGAACGCGGGTTAACATCTCGGCATGACCGCGGAGCCCGACAGCGCGCTGCACGCCGACGCCGCGCGCCCGTCCCGCCGGGAGCAGATCCTGCAGGCCGCGGCCCGGCTGTTCGCCGAGCGCGGGTCGCGCAGCGTCGGGGTCGACGACGTCGGCGCCGCGGTGGGGGTGACCGGCCCGGCCATCTACCGGCACTTCGCCAGCAAGGACGCCATGCTGGCCGAGATGCTGCTGCGGATCAGCGAGCGGCTGCACACCGGCGCCGAGCACGTGGTCGCCGACGCCGGCAGCGACCCCGCGGCGCAGCTGGCCGCCCTGGTCGCCTTCCAGGTCGACTTCGCGCTGGACAACCCGGCGCTGATCACCGTGCAGGACCGCGACCTCGGCGCGCTGTCCGACGACGACGCCCGCCAGGTCCGCCGGCTGCAGCGCCGCTACGTCGAGCAGTGGGTCGCGGTGCTGGGCGCGCTGCACCCCGAGGCGTCGACCGCCGCCTGCCGGGCCCGCGCGCACGCCCTGTTCGGGCTGATCAACTCCACCCCGCACAGCGCCGGCCGGGTGTCGCGGTCGGCGATGGCCTCGCTGCTCACCGCGATGGCCACCGCCGCCGCGACCACCTGACCGCTACAGGTGCGGCTGGCCCGTCGAGGCGCTGGTCCCCCCGTCCACCGCGAGCACGGCGCCGGTGACGTAGCGCGCGGCGTCGCTGGCCAGGAACAGCACCGCCGGGGCGACGTCCTCGGGCTCGCCGGGCCGGCCCAGCGCGATCCGGTCGACGAACGGGGCCAGCGACTCCTCGTCGCGGCCCATGCCCTCGGTCAGCTCGGTGAGGGTGAAGGCGGGGGCCACCGCGTTCAGCCGCACGCCCTCGGCGCCCCAGTCCAGCGCCAGCGAGCGCACGAAGTTGCTGATCGCCGCCTTGGTCGCGTTGTAGGCCGCCTGGCCCCAGTCGCCGCGGTCGCCGGACACGCTCGACACCGCGACCAGGTTGCCGCCCGAGGCGGCCAGGTGCGGCAGCACCGCCTTGGCCAGGTGGAAGAAGCCGTCGACGTTGGTGGCCCGCAGCGCGGCCCAGGCCTCGTCCGACAGCTCGGTCAGCGGCCCGGACTCGTAGCCCGCGGCGTTGGGGACCACCACGTCCAGCCGCCCGAACCGCTCCACGACCTGCTCGACGAGCGCGGCCACGGCCGCCCCGTCGGACACGTCGGCCGGCACGGCCACCGCCCGGTCGGCGGGCCGGCCCTCGAGCGCCTGCTCCAGGCGCTCCCGGCGTCGTCCGGTGATGACCACCGTGGCCCCGGCGTCCAGGAAGGCGTCGGTGATGGCCCGTCCGATGCCCGTGCCACCCCCGGTGACCAGGACGACGGTGTCGGTGAAGTCGAAGCTCGCGTGCTGCACGGGGGGCCTTCCTGCTCGGGTCGGGGACCCGCCCCCGCTACCCGGCCCCCGCCGCGGTCAGTCCTGGGTGGCGACCAGGTCCAGGGCGTCGTCGGCCAGCTGCTGCAGCCCGGCGGCCGGGCCGGCCTGACCGGTCCAGGATGTCTCCACGATGACCGCGACGTCGTCGACGGTCGTGCTGGCGTAGTCGGCACTGCGCAGCTCCTCGGGGCCGCCCGGGTAGCGGGCGCCCTCGCGCAGCAGGTCCGAGACGTTGCCGGTGCCCGACACGTCGGTCAGCGACAGCAGGGCGGTGGCCCGGGCGGCGTCGGGCATGGTCACCCGCGACACCGACACCACCGCCGGGACGCCGTCCACCTCGGCCGACCACAGCGCGCGGGACAGGCCCAGGCAGTCCGTCGTCCCGAAGAAACCGCTGATCGCGCCGTAGGCGTGGTCGCGGCAGGTGGTGTCGTACTCCACGACCTGCAGCGTGTAGTCGGTCTCGCCCAGGGACTGCACGGTCCCGACCGGGAGGGCCGCGGGGGTGCTCGGGCCGGTGCTGGTGGGCGCCGCGGTGGACGTCGGCGCCGGACCGGAGGCGTCCTCGTCGGACCCGCCCCGGGTCAGCCACAGGCCCCCGAGGCCGAGCAGGACCACCAGGAGGACGCCGGCCAGCACGACCAGCAGGCCGCGCCGGGACCGCCCCGGCCGGTCCGGGCCGCCGGCGGGCGCGGGCGGGCGGCCCCGGGTCGGCGGGTCGGCGGCCTCGCCGGTGCGGGTCGGCTCGGCGAAGATCCCACCGATCCCGCCGGTCTCGTCGACGGGCGCCGGCTGCTGCACCGGCTGCGGGGACCACGCGGTCCGCGGGGCCTGCTGGGCCTCCGGGGCCGGTCGCGGGACGATGGCCTGGGTCTCGTGCCACGACGGCTCGGCCGGGGCCTGGGGCGCGGGCGCCGAGGGTCCCGAGGGCGCCGCCGAGCCGCCGGGCAGGGAGACGGTGTCGCCGCCGGTACGCGGCTCGGGGGTCTGCTGCGCCGCGGCCGCCGCGGCGAGGGCCGCCGCGGCGGCCGGGTCGACGAGGGGGCCGCCGGGCGAGCCGACGGGCGCACCCGAGGAGCCGGGGCCCGTGGCCGGCCAGTCGGTGCGGGTGGCCGGCGGGGTGGCGGTCGGGCCCGCCGGGTGGCTCGTGGGCTGGTCGGCGAACCCGGCCGGGGCGAGCAGCTCGCGGCGGCGCAGCACGTAGGGCGAGTACGGGAAGCCCTCGCCGTTGAGCTCCTCGACGGCGGGGCTGCGGCCACCCACGCCGAGCGCCTCGAGCGCGGCGCGGACGTCGGCGGTGGTCCACAGCCTGGGGTTGCCGGTGCCGGCGTAGCGGGCGGCGCGGGCGATGCCGAGCAGCAGCGAGCGGGACTCCAGCAGCGCGACCTGGTCGCCCTCGCCGAGGTCGCCGTCGGCGGGCACCAGACCGCTCAGCTCGCCGTGCAGCACGCTCAGCCGGGCGATGCGGCCGGGCTCCAGGCCCGCCCGGCGCAGCCGGGTCGCGGCCTCCATGCCGGCCCGCATGAGGCCGTCCAGCGGGGTGGACCCGCCGCCGGCCAGCCGGAGCACGTCGCCCGGTCCGGCGCCGGGGCCGATGGTCCAGGAGCCCTCGGGCAGCACCGTGACCACGCCGGACTGCCGCACCACCTCCACCACCCGGACCACCGCGACGCCCTCGGGCACCAGCACGACGGCGTCGCAGATCCGGCGGTCCATCGGGCCGTCGGACAGCGCCAGGGAGGCCACCAGCGCCCCGCGAACCGACCCACCGGTGTCCCAGCTGGCCAGTTCGGCGAAGAACGCCCGCTCGGCGGGGGTCTCGAGCCCGGAGGGGGTGAGGATCAGCACTGCGCTGCGCCGCCGCCCTGCGCCCGTATCCGGCCCTTCTCGGTCATCGACCCGACGTTACGACATCGACGCGGCGGGTCCGGGACTCACGGTGCGGACGCGCCGCCTGCGGCCACCGGGACGCCGGCCACCGACGGGGCACGCCACCGCGCCCAGCGGCGCGACGTCGCGGTGCGGTCGACCACGGCCCACAGCAGGGCGAACCCCAGGCACACGACGGGCGCCACGTGCCAGTCCCAGGGCGGGATGACCGCGACGAACTCCTGCACGAAGGCGGCGAGGAACACCGTGGCGGCGACCGGGACGCCGGCGAGCCAGCCCGGCACCCGCCACCGCACCGCGAGGTCGACCAGCACCGCGCCGGTCAGCAGCATCACCGGCAGCACCGACGGCGGGAAGCCGGTGGCCACCAGCAGGCCCCAGGTGACCGCGCGGTAGCCCAGGTAGGCGGCGGTGAGCAGGGTCGCCGTCCAGCGGAACCCGGTGACCTTGCGGGCCACGACCAGGGTCAGCAGCCCGGCGCCGATCAGCCAGGCCGGGTGCACCCACGGCGGCACGGGCAGCATGAAGCTGGTCGGCGAGGAGCCCTGCGCGGCGGCGAAGTCCAGCAGCTGGGGCTCGGCGGTGGTGTGCCCGGCCTGGTAGTCGGCCAGCGACAGCACCCCGTACTCCTGGTGCTGGTTGGGGAACAGCACGTTCTCCAGGAAGAAGAACCACAGGCCGAGGTGGACGGCGGTGCGCACCGGGCCCGGCGCCGCGTACAGCCACCAGCCGCGCAGGGCGCCGGCGAGCATGATCGCGGTGCCGACGTACAGGAGCACGTGGCTGGGGCTCCAGCTGGTGATGTCCAGCCCGTTGATGCGGTGGTTGATGATGTCGATCGGCACCGCGACCAGGAAGGTCGCCGTGCCGGCCTGCATCCAGCGCAGCGCCCGGCGGTCGACGCCGCGACCGGAGTAGCTGTGCACCACCACCAGGGCGACGACGAGCACGGTGCCGGCGGAGTTGAGCAGGTGCGGGGGCGCCAGGTCGTCGCGCAGCCACTTGAAGTGCCAGGAGACGTCCCAGGAGGACCCCAGCATCTTCAGCCCGAAGGCCAGCAGCCAGCCGCCGTAGAGCCAGCGCAGCTCGGGCTCCGTGGTCGTGCGGCCGGGGCGCCCGGGGGTCATGGCGTAGGCCCACAGCCACCGCAGCGCGGCGACGGGGTGCCGCAGGGCGGCACGCACCGAAACGGGGGCGGGACGGGGGACCTCGACCGTGCGGGTGTCCAGGGTCATGGGAGCGGCTCCTGCGGCAGGCGAGCCAGCAGCGTACCGACCCCGGGGCCCCGGGTCAGCCCTTTCGAGTGGCGGGAACGGGACTTCTGTCGTAAGGCGGCTGCTGCGCCGGGACGGGTGCGTACTGTCGCCTCCCGTGGCAGGCAACGGAGCGCACAACCTGGTCTGGATCGACTGCGAGATGACCGGGCTGGACCTGGGCAGCGACAAGCTCATCGAGATCGCCGTCGTGGTCACCGACTCCGAGCTGAACGTGCTCGACGAGGGCCTGGACGTGATCATCCACGCCGAGGACGAGGACCTGGCCGGGATGGCCGACGTGGTGGTCGCCATGCACGCCAAGTCGGGGCTGACCGAGGCGGTGCGCGCCTCCACGGTGAGCCTCGCCGAGGCCGAGCAGCAGGTGCTGGCCTACGTGAAGCGGTTCGTGCCCGAGCGCCGCACCGCCCCGCTGTGCGGCAACTCCATCGGCACCGACCGCGGCTTCCTCGCCCGCGACATGCCCGCCCTGGACGACCACCTGCACTACCGGATGGTCGACGTGTCCTCGGTCAAGGAGCTGGCCCGCCGCTGGTTCCCCCGGGTGTACTTCAACCAGCCGCCCAAGGGCCTGGCGCACCGCGCGCTGGCCGACATCCTGGAGTCGATCCGGGAGCTGGCCTACTACCGCGGCGCGGTCTTCGTGCCCGCGCCGGGGCCGACCACCGAGCAGGCGCAGGCCGCCGCGGCCGCCGCCACCGACACCTACGCCCCGCTGCTGACCCCGCCGCAGCAGGGCTGAGGCCTCCGGTACTCTTCTCGACGGCCCGCCTCACCTCGGGCCGCACCGACTGCCCGCTCGCGGGCGACGGTGGGTGTAGCTCAGCTGGTAGAGCGCCAGGTTGTGATCCTGGATGTCGCGGGTTCGAGTCCCGTCACTCACCCCACAGCGCGCAGAGGCCCCCGATCCGCACCGGATCGGGGGCCTCGTGCGTCTGCGGCTCAGCCCAGGGCGCTGCCGGCCACCCACTGGTCCCACGGGATGGCCCAGTCGTAGATGTCGCCGTCGGCGCGCGACAGCGTCGGGCCGATCGAGTTCACCACCTCGACCACGTCGCCGGGCTGGGAGAACTGGTAGAACCACTGCGCGCGGTCGGTCGACAGGTTGATGCAGCCGTGCGACACGTTCGACGAGCCCTGCTGGCCCACCGACCACGGCGCGGCGTGCACGAACTCGCCGTTGTTGGAGATGCGCGTCGCGTACTGCACGTCGGTGCGGTAGCCGCCCGGCGCGTCGACGGCCAGGCCGAAGGTGGAGGAGTCCATCGTGATGTCGGCGAACTTCTCCAGCACCACGTGCGCGCCGTTGCGGGTCGGGTTGGCGTTGCTGCCCGCGCTCATCGGGTAGGTCTGCACGACCTGGTCGCCGGAGTAGACGGTGAGGGTGTGCGTGCCGGCGTCGGCCACCGACACGTGCTTCTCGCCGACCGTGAAGGACACCGTGCGGTCCTTCTCGCCCCACACGCCGTCGCCGAGGTCGACGCCGTAGAGGTTCGCGTCGAGGGTGACCTGGGTGTCGGCCGGCCAGTAGGTGGAGGGCCGGAAGTGCACCTCGGTGTCGCTCATCCAGCTCCACCGGCCGTCGGTGGGCGTGGAGCTGGTGACCACCAGGTTGCGCTCGACCTCGGCCTTGTTGGTGACCGGCTGGTCGAAGAACACCCGGATGGGCATGCCGACCCCGACGGTGGTGCCGTCGAGCGGGCCGATCGAGGGCGTGGTGACCGACGCCGGGGCGACCGTGGTGAACGAGCCGCTGGCGTCGCTGGAGGCGCCGTCGGCGTTCTGCGCGGTGGCCGTCACGGTGTAGGACGTGCCGTAGGCCAGCGGGGCGGCCGGCGTCCAGAGGCTGGTGGTGCCTGCCGCGGCCTCGCCCGACGGTGCGCCCGAGGACGACGCGGCCGAGGAGGCGGGCGCCGAGGACGACGCAGCCGGCGCGGCCTCGGCGGCCGGGACCTCGCTCAGCGTGCCCTGCACCGGCGCGCCGGCCGCGTCGGTCACCGTGACGTCGGTGATCGAGCCGCCGGTGACGGTGGCCTGCAGCGGCCTGGCCGGGGAGACGTCGGTGGCGCCGTCGGCGACCGAGAGGCTGACCACCGCCGGGTCGGCCGCCGCGGTGGTGCCCGCCGCGCTCCCCCCGCCGCCGGTGGCATCGGGCCCGCAGCCGGCCAGCGCCACCAGCACGGCGGTGGCGCCCAGCGCGAGCGCGGAGCGGCGGTTGATCAGCAGAGCCACGTGCGACATCCCCCTCGTCAGGACAGCGGTGCGTCCGGGACCCAGTGTGCTCCCCGGTGCTGACAGTTCGCTGTCACGCAGGCCACGCCACCCCGGGTCGCGGGCCGCGCCCGGGGCCGTGTACCGTTCTCCCGGTCGCTGCCACGCAGTGACGCCGCGCCATTAGCTCAATTGGCAGAGCAGCTGACTCTTAATCAGCGGGTTCGGGGTTCAAGTCCCTGATGGCGCACCCACCACCCAGCCGGCCCCGTCCACCCAGGACGGGGCCGTTCTGCTGTCACGACCCCGGGAGGGCCGGTTGAGCACCGCCGACGAGGGACGACGCCGCGCCGAGGAGCACCTCGACCTGGTCGCGCAGGGCCGCCAGGACGACGCCGACGCCGTGCTCGAGCAGGCCTCCGGGCTGGCCGAGGTCACCTACCTGGGCGCCGCCTTCACCGCGATCTCCCGCGGCGGTGCCCGCGAGCTCTCCCCCGCCCAGCGCGCCCAGGCCACCGGCCGGCACATGCGGCTGGCCGCCCAGCGCGACGCCGCCGGCCGCGACCCGCAGGCGCTGCGGCCGTGGCTGCACGCGCTCGCCCGCGAGGCGGCGCTGGTGCGGCACATGCAGTCCCTGGCCGCCGCCCGCCGCGACGGCACCGTCAGCGACGGGTGACCCGCACCGCCACGGGCACCACGAGCGCGACCAGCACGGCCAGCACCGCGTAGGACGCCTCGAGACCGACCGCGGCGGCGACCAGCCCGACCGCGAGGGCACCGAGCCCCGTGCCGGCGTCGAAGGCGGCGTTCCACACCGCGCTGGCCGTCGTCGTCCCCCGCTCCCCCGCCCGCGCCATCGCGACGACCAGCGTGGTGTTCTGCGAGCCGCCGTAGGCCACGCCGAAGACCGCGGCGCCGGCGTAGACCGCGGCGTCGGAGTCCAGGCCCACGGCCAGCAGCACCAGCCCGAGGACGCCGAGCGCCAGCGCGACCGGCAGCAGCACCCGGGTGCCGAACCGGTCGGTGAGCACGCCGCCGGCCCAGCGGCACAGCGCCCCGGTGGCCCCGAACACCAGCAGCGCGACGGTGGCCACGACGCCGTCCGGGCGCGCGATCGGCAGGAAGGTGACCACCCCGGCCCCGGCCAGGGTGACCACGAGCAGCACCGCCGACGGCGTCGCGGACGCGCGCACCGCCGGGCCCACCGGGTCCCCGGACGGCGCGGTCACCGCGCTGGGCACCGCGCGGACCAGCCGCGGCACCGCCAGCAGCCCCAGCAGCGGGAGGGTCGCCACCAGCACCACCAGCGGGAACCGGTCGGACAGCACCAGTGCCACCCCGCCCGGCGTGGCGGCCAGCGTGGGCAGTCCGAGCGCCAGGCCGTAGAGGCCGAGGGACTCCCCGCGGCGGGACGGCGGCACCACCCGGGCGGCGATGGTCGCGCCCAGCACGGTCAGCACGCCGAAGCCGGTGCCCCGCACCGCCGACACCGCGCACAGCCACCCCACGCCGTCCCCGAGCAGGTACAGCGGTGAGGGCCCGCCGATGGCCAGCAGCCCGCCGGCCAGCACCGGGCCGAGGCCGAACCGGCCGACCAGGCCCGGCACGGCCAGCTGGGTGAGCACCGTGGCGGCCAGGAAGACGGTGGTGACCAGGCCGGCCGCGGCCACGCCGGCCCCGCCGCGGACGGCGTAGGAGGGCAGCGCGGCCAGCGTCACCGCGTAGCTGGTGAACCCCAGCAGCGAGGCCGCCAGCAGGGCCCGGACGGCGGGGACCCGCCACACCGGCCCCGTCTGCTGCACCGTCTCCTCGCTCATCGCCCCCGCGATCCTGCCCTGCCGCCGATACGGTCGGGCCATGGCCGACACCGACGCCCCGCCGACCACCGTCTCCGTCGTCGTGATGGGCGTGTCGGGCACCGGCAAGTCCACCGTCGGCGTGGGCATCGCGCAGACGCTGGGCTGCGACTTCGTCGAGGGCGACGACCTGCACCCGCCGGCCAACGTGGAGAAGATGCGCTCGGGCACCCCGCTGGACGACGAGGACCGCTGGCCGTGGCTGCGCGCGGTCGCCGCCCGGGTCGGCGAGCACGAGGCCGCCGGCACCGACCTGGTGATCACCTGCTCGGCGCTCAAGCGCGCCTACCGGGACCTGCTGCGGGAGCAGCACCCGTCGGTGTGGTTCGCCCACATCGACACCCCGCACGACGTGCTGGTCGAGCGGCTGCGCAGGCGCACCGGCCACTACATGCCGGGCTCGCTGCTGGACAGCCAGCTGGCCACCCTGGAGCCGCTGGCCGACGACGAGCCCGGCCACGCCTACTCGGGCCAGGGCTCCCCCGAGCAGACGGTGGAGGCCCTGGTCCGCGAGCTGCGCGCGGAGCGCCCTCAGCCCATGTAGGGGTACCGGTGGTCGCGCGGGGGCGCGAAGGTCTCCTTGACCACCCGCGTGGAGGTCCAGCGCTGCAGGTTCTGCGCGGCGCCGGCCTTGTCGTTGGTGCCCGAGGCCCGGGCCCCGCCGAAGGGCTGCTGGCCGACGACGGCGCCGGTGGGCTTGTCGTTGACGTAGAAGTTGCCGGCCGCGTTGCGCAGCACCCGCTGGGCGTGCGCGATCGCGGCCCGGTCCTGGGCGATGACCGCGCCGGTGAGGGCGTAGGGCGCCACCGACTCCATCTGGGCGAGGACGGCGTCGTGGTCGGCGTCCTCGTAGACGTGCACCGCGAGCACCGGGCCGAAGAACTCGGTGCGGAACACGTCGTGCTCGGGGTCGCTGCCCTCCAGCACCGTGGGCCGCACGAACCAGCCCTCGGAGTCGTCGGCGGTGCCGCCGGCGACCACGGTCAGCGCGTCGTCGGTGCGGGCCCGGTCGAGGACGCCGGAGAGCCGGGAGAAGGACCTCCCGTCGATGACCGCGCCCATGAAGTTGCCGAAGTCGGTGACCGGCCCCATCGGCAGGGAGTCGACCAGCCCGGCGAGGTCGTCGCGCAGCTCGGTCCACAGCGAGCGCGGCACGTAGGCGCGCGAGGCCGCCGAGCACTTCTGGCCCTGGTACTCGAAGGCGCCGCGCACCAGCGCCGTCCGCAGCACCTCCAGGTCGGCCGACGGGTGGGCGAAGACGAAGTCCTTGCCGCCGGTCTCCCCGACGATGCGCGGGTAGGTGCGGTAGTCGGCGATGTTCTGCCCCACCGTGCGCCACAGGTGCTGGAACACCGCGGTCGAGCCGGTGAAGTGGATGCCGGCCAGGTCGCGGTCGGCGAGGACGACGTCGGACACCGCCACGCCGTCGCCGGGCAGCATGTTCACGACGCCGTCGGGCAGGCCGGCCGCCTCGAGCAGCCGCATGAGCTGGTGGGCGGCGAACTGCTGGGTGGGCGAGGGCTTCCAGACCACCGTGTTGCCCATCAGCGCGGGCGCGGTGGGCAGGTTGCCGGCGATGGCGGTGAAGTTGAACGGGGTGATCGCGTAGACCACGCCCTCCAGCGGGCGGTGGTCGACCCGGTTCCACACGCCGGGCGAGCTGACCGGCTGCTCGGTGTGGATCTGCCGGGCGAAGTGCACGTTGTAGCGCCAGAAGTCGGCCAGCTCGCAGGCGCTGTCGATCTCGGCCTGCTGCGCGGTCTTGGACTGCCCGAGCATCGTCGCGGCGTTGAGCGTCTGCCGCCACGGGCCGGCGAGCAGGTCGGCGGCCTTGAGGAACACCGCGGCGCGGTCGTCCTGGGAGAGCTCGGCCCAGCCGGGGGCGGCGGCCTTCGCGGCGTCCAGTGCGTCGCGGGCGTCGTCGGCGGTGGCGTGCGCCGACGTCCCCAGGACCTGGGCGTGCGCGTGCGGCGCGACGACGTCGAAGGACGCGCCGCGGGCCATCCGCTGCCGGCCGCCGATGGTGGCGGTCAGCTCCTCCGGGGAGCCGGCGAGGCGGCCGAGCTCGGCCTGCAGCTGCGCGCGCTCGGGCGAGCCGGGGGCGTAGTCGAGCACCGGCTCGTTGCGCGGGGCGGGGACCTGGGTGATGCCGTCCACGGGGGTCAGCTCCTTAGCTGGTGGTGACGAGGGAGCGGAGGAAGAACTGCAGGTTGGCCGGGCGCTCGGCCAGGCGGCGCATGAAGTAGCCGTACCAGTCGGCGCCGTAGGGCACGTAGGCGCGCACGGTGTGCCCCTCGCGGGCCAGCCGCTGCTGCTCGCCGGTGCGGATGCCGTAGAGCAGCTGGAACTCGTAGCTGTCGGCCGCCCGGCCCGTCTCGCGGACCAGCTCCAGCACCCGGGCGATCATCGCGGGGTCGTGCGTGCCGGCCATCGGGTAGCCCGCGCCGCGGAACAGCACGTCCAGGCAGCGGAGGTAGGCGGCGTCCACCTCGGCCTTGTCGGTGAAGGCGACGGTGCGGGGCTCGGCGTAGGCACCCTTGACCAGCCGCACCCGGGACCCGGCGACGGCCAGGTCGGCCGCGTCGGCCTCGGTGCGGTGCAGCGCCGACTGCAGCACCGCGCCGGTGCCCGGGTGGTCGCGGCGCAGCTCGGCCAGGACGGCGAGCGTGGAGTCGACCGTGGTGTGGTCCTCCATGTCCAGGGTGACCGTGGTGCCCAGCGCCGTGGCGGCCTCGGCGACCGGGCGGACCAGCTCGAGGGCCAGGTCGTGCCCGCCGGGCAGCGCCTGGCCGAAGGCCGACAGCTTGACCGACACCTCGGCGGCCGGCCCCAGCTGCAGCGGCGCCAGGCCGTCGAGCAGCGCGAGGTAGGCGTCGCGGGAGGCGACGGCCTCGGCGCGGGTGGTGATGTCCTCGCCCAGGTGGTCCAGGGTGACGGCGACCCCGTCGGCCTGCAGCGACCGGACGGCGGCCAGCGCGTCGGGCAGCTGCTCCCCCGCGACGAACCGGTCGACCACCCGGCGGGTGACCGGGGTGCCGACGACGGCGCGGCGCAGGCCGGGGCGGCGGGACGCGACGAGCAGGGCCTGACCGAGCACGGGGACCTCCAGCAGCAGTGGGTGACTGCAACCTAGGAGTGAGGTCGTCGCCGTCACCACGGACAGCTGTCGGGACTCGTTCGTACGATCGTCTGGTGCGCGACGACCTGCAGGACATCGTGGACGAGGTGTCCCGGCTGCTCGGCGCGCCCGCGACCCTGGAGGACCCGGACTTCACCCTGCTGGCCTTCTGCGCCCAGGGCGAGGGCGCGCTGACCGGCCTGGACGCCGTGCGCACCCGCTCGATCCTGACCCGGGGCTCCCCCGCGGCGACCCGCCGCTGGTTCACCGACTTCGGCATCGACCGGGCCACCGCCCCGCTGCGCACCCCGGCCGACCCGGCGGCCGGGATCCTGACCCGGCTGTGCCTGCCGGTGCGCCACCGCGGCCGGTTGCACGGCTGGCTGTGGCTGCTGGACGAGGGCCGCACCGACCTCGACGCCGCCGACCCGCCGGGCCTGGCCGCGGCCGTCGCGCTGGCCGACCGGGCCGGTGCGCTGCTGGCCACCCGGCCGGCCGCCGGCGACCCGTCCGCGGACCTCGCCGCCGCGCTCGCCGGGGACGACACCGCCGCCGGCCGGCTGGGCGCCGCGCTGGGCGCGCGCACCCCGGTCGCCCTGGTCGCGCTGCACCCGGCCGACCCCGGCCTGCCCGCCGGCTGGGCCGCGCCCGGCGCCGGCGCGGTCGCCGCGGTCGTGGGCGATGCGGTGGCCGCCCTGGTCCCCCTGCCGCACCGCGGCGACACCCGCCCGGCGGTCGCGCTGTCCGCCGCGGCCCTGCAGCGGCTGCCCGCCGGGAGCACCGCCGGCGTGGCCGCCGCCCGCACCGGGTGCGGCGAGCTGCGGCGGCAGTGGTCCGAGGCCTCCGACGCCGCCCGGGTGGCCGCGGTCGACCCGGCGCTGGCCCCGGTCGCGTCCTGGGCCGAGCTCGGCGCCTGGCGCCAGGTGGTCCGGCTCGACGGCCCGGACCCGGCCTTCGCGGCCCTGCTCGCCGACCCCGTGCTCACCCGCACCGCCGAGGTGTGGCTGGACCGGGCCGCCTCGCCGCAGCGGGCCGCCGCCGAGCTCGTGGTGCACCGGCAGACGCTGTACTACCGGCTCGGCCGGATCGCCGAGCTCACCGGCCTGGACCTGTCCGACGGCGGCGACCGGCTGGCACTGCACCTGGCCGTCCGCTCGGCCCGGCTGGCGGCCGCCCCCGGGCGGGGTGCTCTAGGGTCGTGGGCCTCATGAGCACGGACGCCGGTACCGACGAGCAGTCCGCTCCCGACGTGATGCGGGCGCTGCGCACGGCCACCGCGGCCGAGCACCAGCAGCTCGAGGACACCCTCGACCTGATGGACGCCGACCTCACCGTCCCCCGCCTGGCCGCGGTGCTGCAGCGGATGCACGCGTTCTGGGTCGCCGCCGAGACCGGCCTGGACGCCTGGGCCGCCGACCACCCGGCGGTCGCCGAGGGCCTGGACTGGTCCGCCCGGCGCCGGGCGCACCTGTTCGCCGCCGACCTGACCGCCCTGGACGCCGTCCCCACGACCGACCCGCTGCCCGCGGTGCCCGCACCGGCCTCCACCGACGAGGCGCTGGGTGCGATGTACGTGCTCGAGGGCTCGACCCTGGGCGGGCAGTTCATCGACCGCCACCTGGCCGCGCTGCCCGCGCTGGCCGGTGTCGCGACGGTCCGGGCCTTCAGCCCGTACGGCGAGGCCACCGGCGCGCGGTGGGCCGCGTTCCGGCGGGCCACCCGCGAGCACGTGACCCGCGGGGGTGACGCCGACGCGGTGGTCGGGGCGGCACGCCGTACCTTCGTCCTGATGGCCCAGTGGTGCGCCGACGTCGAGCAGCCTGCGTCGCCGCCCTCCGAACCCACGACCCGACGTCGAGGTGCTGCTGCGTGACCGACACCCAGCCCGTGGAGTGGCTGGCCCCCGGTACGCCGGTGGACCTGACCAACTGCGCGCGCGAGCCCATCCACGTCCCGGGCAGCATCCAGCCCCGCGGCGTGCTGATCTCGGTCAGCGAGCCCGACCTGGTCGTGGAGCAGGTGTCGGAGAACCTGGCCGACGTCGTCGGGGTGGCGTGGGAGCGCGCGCTCGGCCGGCCGCTGGCCGAGGTCCTCGGCACCGTGCCCGCGCAGGCCGTGGCCCGCAGCGCGGCGGCGTTCGGCGACCTGCGCGAGCGCAACCCGGTCGAGCTCACCCTGGACCTCGACGGCACCCCGGTGCCGGTCGACGCGATCCTGCACCGCATCGTGCACGGCGGGTCCGGCCCCGGCCGCCTCGACGACGGCGAGCGCCGCGGTGCGAGCTCGCTGGTGGTCGAGCTGGAGCCGGCCTTCGGCCCCCGGCCGTTCAGCTTCCCGAACACCTACCAGGCCGTGCGCAGCAGCATCGCCGAGCTGAACCGGGCCACGGACCTGCAGGAGCTCTACGACGTCACGGTCACCGCGGTGCGCAACCTGACCGGTTTCGACCGGGTGATGCTCTACCGCTACGACGACGAGTACAACGGCGAGGTCGTCGCCGAGGCCCAGCACGGCGGGCTGCCCAGCTTCCTCGGCCTGCACTACCCGGCGTCGGACATCCCCGCCCAGGCGCGGGCGCTGTACGAGAAGAACTGGGTCCGCCTCATCTCCGAGGCGCCCTACACCCCCGCCCTGCTGCAGCCGGTCGACCACCCGGCCACCGGCGCCCCGCTGGACCTGACGTACTCCACGCTGCGCAGCGTCTCGCCCATCCACGTCGAGTACCTGGGCAACATGGGCGTGGCGGCCTCGATGTCGATCTCGCTGCTGCGCGAGGACAAGCTGTGGGGCCTGATCGCCTGCCACCACTACGCCGGACCGCACGCCCCGCCCTACGCCACCCGCGCCGCGGCCGAGTTCCTGGGCTCGACGCTGTCGCTGCGGCTGGTCGACCGGGCCGCCGAGGAGGAGGTCCGCCGCGCGCTGCGGGCCCGCTCGACCCTGGCCTGGCTGACCGCGGCCACCCTCGACCAGGACCGGCCGCTGGCCGAGTCGCTGCTGGGCACCCCCGACCTGCTCGACCTGGTGCCCGCCGACAGCGTGGTGGTGCACCTGGAGGGGCACGCCGCCGTCCGCGGCGCGCCGGTGCCCGAGGCCCTCGCCGCCCAGGTCGCCGAGTGGGCGGCCGGCCGGCGCAGCGACGTGGTGTCCACCGAGTCCCTGCCGACCGACGCCCCCGAGCTGGACGTGCCGGTGGAGCTGGCCTGCGGTGCGCTCGTCGTGCCGCTGCCCGAGGGCCAGTCCGTGGTGTGGCTGCGCCAGGAGAAGGTGCGCTCCATCGACTGGGGCGGCGACCCGCACCACCAGGCGACCGTCGTCCCCGAGGGCGACGGCGTGCGCATCTCGCCGCGGCAGTCCTTCGACCGGTGGTCGGAGACGGTGCACGGCCGGTCCGAGCCGTGGACGGCGGCCGAGGTCGCCGAGGCCACCGAGCTGCGCACCAACCTGCTCGAGGCGCTCTACGCCCGCACCCGCCGGGTGGCCCGGGCCGCGGAGACGCTGCAGCGCAGCATGCTGTCCGACCCGCCGCAGCCCGACCACCTGCAGATGGCGGTGCGCTACGTGCCGGCCGCGCGCGAGGCCCAGGTCGGCGGTGACTGGTACGACGCGTTCGTGCAGCCCGACGGCGCCACGGTGCTGGTCATCGGCGACGTCGTCGGCCACGACACCGAGGCCGCCGCGGTCATGGGTCAGCTGCGCGGCCTGCTGCGCGGCATCGCCTTCGACAGCGGCCTGGGCCCGGCCGACGTGCTGCGCCGGCTGGACGCCGCGGTCGACGGCCTCCGCATGGAGGCCATCGCCTCGGTGCTGGTGGCGCGGCTGGAGCAGACCCCCGACGAGTTCGACGAAGGGGTGACCCGGCTGGTCTGGTCCAACGCCGGTCACCTGCCGCCGGTCGTGCTGACCGCGGACGGCGGCACCCGGCTGCTCGGGGGCGGCGGCCGGGCCGACCTGCTGCTGGGCGTGGACCCGGGTGCACCCCGGCGCGAGCACGAGGCCGTGCTCGAGCGCGGGTCGACGGTGCTGCTCTACACCGACGGCCTCGTCGAGCGCCGCGACCAGGTGTTCGACGAGGGCATCGACGTGCTGATGGGCCTGCTGGGCCGGCTGCCCGACCGTCCGGTGGAGCAGCTCGCCGACACCCTGCTGGGTGAGCTGCTGCCCGAGCGGGCCGAGGACGACGTCGCGCTGGTCGCCGTCCGGCTGCACGCGCAGGACCGGCCCCGACCCGACCGCTGAGGCCCGGCCGTCGGGTCAGCCGCGCAGGGTGGCCAGCAGCTCCCGGACCGCGGACCGGCCGGCGCGGTTGGCGCCGATCGTGCTGGCCGAGGGGCCGTAGCCGACCAGGTGCAGCCGGGGCTCGGCGACCACCCGGGTGCCCTCGACGACGATCCCGCCGCCGGGGGCCCGCAGGTGCAGCGGTGCCAGGTGGTCCAGCGCCGCCCGGAACCCGGTCGCCCACAGCACCACGTCGACGGCCAGCTCCCCGGCCGGGTCGTCCCACGCCACCCCGGTCGGCGTCATCCGGTCGAACGCCGGCCGCCGGTCGAGCACGCCGCGCTCCCGGGCCCGGCGGACCTCCTCGGTGACCGGCAGCCCGGTCACGCCCACCACGCTGCCCGGCGGCAACCCCGCCCGGACCCGTTCCTCGACCATCGCGACGGCGGCCCGGCCGGCGTCGGCGTCGAAGTCCTCGGTGCGCCAGACCGGGGGCCGGCGGGTGACCCAGGTGGTCCGGGTGACCTCGGCGACCTCCACCAGCAGCTGCAGCGCGGAGATGCCACCGCCGACGACGAGCACGTGCTGCCCGGCGAAGTCGGCGGCCTCGGTGAACTGGGCGGCGTGCAGCTGCCGGCCGCGGAAGGTCTCCCGGCCCGGGTAGGCGGGCCAGAACGGCCGCGACCAGGTGCCGGTGGCGTTGACCAGCCCGCGGGCGGTCCAGGTGCCCCCGGTCGTGGCCAGGGCGAACCCGTCGTGCGTGCGGGTCACCCGGCGGACCGCCACGGGGCGGCGCACCGGCAGGTCGAAGGTCCGCTCGTAGTCGGCGAAGTAGCGGGCCATGGCCACCGAGGCGCGCTCGGCGGGGTCGCCGGCCAGCGGCATCCCGGGCAGGTCGGCGATGCCGTTGGCGCGGTCCAGCCGCAGCGAGGCCCACCGGTGCTGCCACGCCCCGCCGGGTGCCGCGTCGGCGTCCAGCACGACGAAGTCGGCGCCCTCGCGGCGCAGCTGGTAGGCCGCGGACAACCCGGCCTGCCCGGCCCCGACGACGACCACCTCCGCGTGCACGCCCGCCCCAACGCGGGCGGGCCCGGCCTCATGCCCGGCGGGCCGCGACCACCAGCTCCGGCGACAGCGCGCCCGCCGACAGCAGCGCGCCCATCCGCTGCGCCTGCTGCAGCGAGTGCCGGTACCGCGGGTCCTCCCCGTGCCGGCGGGCGACCTCGGCGTCCACCGCGTCGGCGGCGTCCTGCCACCCGGGCGGGTTGTCGTGCAGGTCCGCCGTCGCCCGGTCGACGACGTCGAAGCCGGCGCCGTCGAGCAGCGCGGTGAGCTCGGCCGGCGTCGGGAAGGTGTTGCCGTCCGGTGGCGGCGCGGGCAGCTCGTCCACGACCTGCGCGAACACCAGCAGGCCGAGCCGGCCACCGGGCCGGAGCACCCGGTGCAGCTCGGCGAGCGCCCCGGCCTTGTCCGCGGTCGTGCACAGCACGCCGAGGCTCCACGCGGCGCCGGTGACCCGGTCGCGCAGCGGCAGCGCCTGGGCGAGGGCGACGGCCGAGGGGAGGCCGAACAGCCGGCGGGAGGCGTGCACGGCGCCGACCATCGGTTCCAGGCACACCGGCGCGACCTCGCGCTCGCCGGCCACCCACCGGGCCGGGCCGCCCACGCCGGCGCCGCTGTCGACCAGCAGGTCGCCGGGGGCCAGCTCCAGCCGGTCGGCCAGCCAGCGCAGCGACCCGACGCTGCCCGACCCGCGGCACCCCGCCGGGACCGCGTGCCCCGGGCCGAGTGCGCGGGCGGCCTCCTCGGTCCACGCCGCCGCGACGCCGAACTCGTCCTCCATCGCCTCGCTGTCCAGCTCGCTCACCGCTCCCCCTCCTGGATCCGTCGGGCCACCTCGGCCTTGACCCGGGCCCCGGCCAGCACGCCGCGGTCCGACGCCAGGCCGGACAGGTCCACCCCCACCACGCCGGGCACCGCCAGCAGCGCCCGCGCCTCGGCCACCGCGGCCGCGACCCCGGCCTCGACCGGGTCGGGGGCGGCCAGCACCCGGGTGACCGCGGCGTCGTCCAGGTGCAGCCCCGGGAAGGCCTGCAGCACCCGGGCCGACCGCTCGTCGGTGTAGACCGCGACCCCGGCGACGAACGGCAGCGTCGCGCCGGCCGCGCGGGCGGCCGCGACGAAACCGGCCACCCGGGCCGGCGTCGAGACGTGGTTGAGCACGCACACCGCCGCCCCGGCCCGCTGCTTGAGCGCCACCCGCCCCGGCCGGTCGGCCACCGGCACCGCCTCCGGCGACTCCGGCACGGCCGCCGCCAGCCCGGCCGCCGCCGCCAGCGCGGTCAGCCGCACCCCGTCGAGGTCGAACACCTGGGTCACCCCGGGCCGCACCCCCGGCCCGCGGCCGTCGCCGGTCACGCACAGCACGCCGTCCACCCCGACCCGGGCCAGCCCGACCAGCTCCTGCTCCAGCACCAGCCGGTTGCGGTCCCGGCAGGCCAGCGTCGTCCACGGCAGCCCGCCGGCGCCGAGCACCTCCTGGGCCAGCAGCACCGGCGGGAGGTCGGGCCGGTTCTGGTGCTCCCCCACCAGCACCGCGTCCACGGCACCGGCCAGCGCGCCGACGACCGCCCGCACCGAGGCGGGGTCGAACGGGGTCACGGTGAGGTCGGCCAGCACGACCGGGCCGGCCGCCGCGCGGTCCAGCAGCCCACCGGGGCGGGGTGCCGGGACCGGCAGCGGGTCCGGCCAGGCCGGCGCCGGTGCCGCCACGAAGGGGCAGGGGTGGTCGGCGAGCTCGCAGCGGGCGTCGTCGCGCACCCCGCCGCAGGGGCCGAAGACCATCCGCTTCGGGCACCCGGCGCGCTCCTGCGCGGCGGCCGTCGTCATCCCGGACCGCTGCCCGCCGCCGGGGAGGCTGAACCGCGCACCGACCCCGCGGTGTGCAATCGGACGCAGCATGTGTGCGGCCGGGGATCCCGGGCACCCAGTGCGGCGTGTCGGAAACAGCGGGCGTCCTCGGGTCGGCGGGTGCCGTCCCCGCCGGCTACGTGCACGTCGCCCAGCTCGGCACGCCCGGCCCGCGGTCGGCGGAGCTGCTCGCCCCCTGGCTGCAGCAGGCCCTCGCCGACGGCGGCACCGTCGTGCTCGCCTGCGCCCCCGACCTGCGCGCCCCGCTGCTGGACCGGCTGGGCGCCGACGCGGTGCACGTCGTGGACCCCGACGAGCTCGGCGGCCGGGCGCCCGACGCCATCGCGGGCCACACATCGCTGGTCGACAAGCTGACGACCGACGGCACCCGGCTGCACCTGGTCACCGACAGCGGCCGCACCTCCCTCGGCGTCCCGGCGTGGTTGCAGACCGAGGCGCTGCTCAACCACGTGCTCGCCGGCCGCTCGGTGGCGCACTACTGCGTGGTCGACCCCGGCCACCTCGGCGCCGACACCGACCGGGCCCTGTCCTGCCACCCGTGGTCCCTGACCGCCGACGGCGTGGTGCCCAACCCCGGTCGCAAGGACCCGGCGGAGGTGCTGCGGTCGCTGTGGTCGGCGCCGGGCCCCGACCCGCTGGAGGCCACGCCCCCGACCCTCGAGGTCGAGGACGTCGGCAGCCTGCGCCAGCTGCGCCGCGAGCTCACCGCCAGCCTGTCCGACGGGCCGCTGGACCCCGACGAGGCCGAGGACCTGGTGCTGGCCATCGACGAGGTGGTGGCCAACGCCGCCGAGCACGGCGTCCCGCCGGTCGACGTGCGCCTGTGGGTCACCGAGCAGCGGGTGCTGTGCGCGGTGGCCGACCGCGGCCACGGCTTCGACGAGCCGCTGGCCGGCTACGGCCCGGCGCACGGCGACGACCTGTCCGTGGGCGGGATGGGCCTGTGGCTGGCCCGCCGCGCGGTGGACCGGATGACCACCGCCCCGTTGGCCGACGGCGACGGCTGCGTCGTCCGGCTGGTCGTGGACCCCCGCCAGGAGGACTGACCCGGCTCAGGCCGCCGGCAGCAGCCCGCTCGCCTCGATGAGCCGCGCCTGCTCGCGGCACCAGGGCGACCAGGCGTCGCCCTCGTTGTCCTGCCGGGCCCGGAAGGCGCCCCAGTCCAGCAGCTCCCACTCCTCGACCTCGGCGGCCGCCGGGGCGGGGTCGCCGCGGAAGACGCCGGTGTAGACCGGGCAGATCTCGTTCTCCACGACGCCCTGGAACTCCGCGCGGTACCGGTAGTCCGGCAGCACCGGGGCCAGCCGGTCCACCCGCAGGCCCAGCTCGTCGGAGGCGCGGCGGGCGATGGCGCCGGCGTCGTCCTCGCCGGGGCCGGGGTGGCCGCAGACGGTGTTGGTCCACAGCCCGGGGAAGGTCTGCTTGGACAGCGCGCGGCGGGTGACCAGCAGCCGGCCGTCGTCGGCGAACAGGTAGGCGGAGAACGCGCGGTGCAGCGGGGTGTCCCCGTGGTGCACCAGCCGCTTGGGCATGGTCCCGATCTCGGTGCCGTCGTCGTCCAGCAGCACGATCAGCTCTTCGGGCATGGGATCAGGTTAGGCGGTGGTCAGGCGTCGAAGTCGACGGTGACCTCGGCGGACACCGGCACGGTCTGGCAGGTGAGCACGTAGCCCCTGGCCACCTCGTCGGGGTCCAGCGCGTAGTTGCGCCGCATCTCGACCTCGCCGGCGGTGACCTTGGCCCGACAGGTGCCGCACACCCCGCCCTTGCAGGCGAAGGGCAGGTCCGACCGCACCCGCTGCGCGCTGTCGAGCACCGGCACGCCCTGCTCCAGCGCCAGCGTGGTGGACCGGCCGTCGAGCACGATCGTCACCTGGCTGGACGGCCCGTCGACGGTCTGCTCGTCACCGCGCACCGGCTCCGGCGGGGCCCCGTCCCCCTCGTCGACGAAGAACAGCTCCTGGTGCACCCGCTCGCGCGGCACGCCCAGCTCGGCGAGCAGGTCGCGGGCCTCGGTGACCATGCCGTGCGGGCCGCACAGCCACCAGTGGTCGACCTCGGGGACGTCGACCAGCGCGCCGACCAGGGTGCGCAGCCGCTCGCCGTCCAGCCGGCCACTGGTGACCTCGGCGTCGCGGGGCTCGCGGGAGAGCACGTGCACCAGCTGCAGCCGGGACCCGTAGCGGTCCTTGAGGTCGGCCAGCTCGTCGGCGAACATCACCGTGCTGGTGCGCCGGTTGCCGTAGAACACCGTCACCGTCGACTCGCCGTCGCGCAGCACGGTGCCCGCCAGGCTCAGCGCCGGGGTGACCCCGGACCCGGCGACGACGAACACGTGGTCGGCCGGGGTGGACACGTCGGCGGTGAAGGTGCCCGAGGGCGGCAGGACGTCGATGACCTGGCCCGGGCGCACCTCGTTGACCAGCCACGAGGAGAAGTAGCCGCCGGGCACCTCGCGGACCCCGACCCGAGGGGCGTCGCCGACCGGCGCGCAGATGGAGTAGGACCGGCGCTCGTCGCGGTCGCCGTCCACCCGGCGCAGGGTCAGCGCCTGGCCGGGGGCGAAGGCGTAGTCCTCGGCGAGGGCGTCGGGCACGTCGAAGGTGACCGCGACGGCGTCGTCGGTGAGCTGCTCGACCCGGGCCACCGTGAGCGGGTGGAAGGTCGGACGGGTGCGCGCCACTAGATCTCCTTGACGTGCTCGAAGGGTTCGCGGCAGCTGCGGCAGCGGCGCAGCGCCTTGCAGGCGGTCCCGCTGAACTCGCTGAGCTCCTCGGTGTCGGCCGACCCGCACTCCGGGCAGGTCGCCGTCCGGCGGGTGGGGCCCAGGCTCAGCGGGATCGGGCCGGTGTGCCGCGGGGCGGCGCCGGGCGGGGCGATGCCGCCCGCGGCGAGCTTGCGGCGGCCCTCCTCGCTGATCCAGTCGGTGGACCACGGCGGGGACAGCACGGTGCGGACGTCGACGTCGGCGAACCCGGCCCGGTGCAGCGCGTGCACGAGGTCGGCGCGCATGACGCCCATCGCCGGGCAGCCGGAGTAGGTGGGGGTGATCTCCACGACCACCTGGTCGCCCTCGGTGCGCACGTCGCGCAGCACGCCGAGGTCGGCGAGGGTGAGCATCGGCAGCTCGGGGTCGGTGACCGTCTCGGCGACCGCCCGCGGGTCGGCCAGCGTGCTCACCAGGTGGCCGCCGGGTGCTCCCGGGCCAGGCCCTGCAGGGTGGCCAGCAGGGGCGCTAGCTCGTCGGTGTGCTCCCCCGCCCGGCCCGGCGACGGCCGGTCGGCCGGCCAGTCCGGCACGGTCAGGGTGGCCCGCTCGACCACCATGGTGAGGACGTCGCGCACCTCGTCGCGGGTGTCCGCGGGGTCGACGGCGACACCCTGCTCCACCAGCCGGCGCTCCACGTCGGTGGCGGTGAACAGGTCGGCGGTCAGCGGCCACACCGCGTCGACGCCGGCCTGCGCCCGGCGGTGGGACTCCTCGGTGCCGTCGCCCAGCCGGAGCACCCAGCGGGCGGCGTGGTCGCGGTGGTAGGTCAGCTCGGGCACGCCCTTGGCCGCGATCGCGCTGAGCACCGGGTCGCGGGACCCGCGCAGGTGGGCGACGAGCGCGAGCCGGGCGGTGCTGGCCACCAGCAGCCGGACCATCGTCTGCGCGAAGTCCCCGCCGTCGGCCTCGGCGAGGTGGTGGTTGACGAACTCGTCGGGGTCGCGGAAGTAGGCCAGCGCGTCCTCGTCGGGGATCGAGTCGGTGGCGTGCTCGCGGCTGCGGCCGAGCACCCCGCAGCTGCCCGCGCGCGCGAGCAGCAACCGGGCCTGGCCGAGCAGGTCCAGGCCGCAGTTGGCGATCGCGACCTCCTCCTCGAGCTCGGGTGCCCGGGTGGCCCACTCGGTGAGCCGCTGGCAGAGCACGAGGGCGTCGTCGCCGAGCATCAGGCAGTAGGCGCCCAGGTCGGCGGGGTCCACACCCTCGGGGACGGTGGTGTCGACGCCGGCCAGCGGGTCGTCGAAGCCGGTGCCGAACGCCCACTGGCCCTCGCCGCCGTGGGCGTGGTCCAGCGCGTCGTAGACGGTCTCCTCGTGCGCCAACGTTCTCCCTCACCCTCACGGCGTCACATGACGCTGACGAACCAGAACCAAGACGAAGTGGTGCGCAGCCGTCACATGACGGCCGCGCTGCCTCACATGTGGGGGACGTTCTCGGGGATCTCGTAGAACGTCGGGTGGCGGTAGACCTTGTCGCCGGCGGGGGCGAACATCGGGTCCTTCTCGTCCGGGCTGGACGCGGTGATGTCGCTGGCCCGCACGACCCAGATGCTCACGCCCTCGTTGCGGCGGGTGAACAGGTCGCGGGCGGCGTGCACGGCCATCTCGTCGTCGGGGGCGTGCAACGACCCGACGTGCACGTGGTTGAGCCCGCGCTTGCCGCGCACGAAGCACTCGTAGAGCGGCCAGTCCCTGCGGGCCGCGCCCGACGGCGAGGGGTGCGCGCCGCTGGGGACGTCGGGGCCGGTCGGGACGGCGCCGTGGCCCCCCTCGGCGGTGGTCTCGGTCATCGGGCGGCGTGCTTCGCGGCGTAGGCCGTGGCGGCCTCGGTCACCCACGCGTTGTCGTCGCGGGCGGCCCGGCGGCGGGTGATCCGCTCCTCGTTGCACGGGCCGTTGCCCGAGATGACCTGCTTGAACTCGGTCCAGTCGATCTGCCCGAAGCGGTACCGGCCGGTGGTCTCGTCCAGCGCCAGCTCGGGGTCGGGCAGCGTGACGCCCAGCGCCTGCGCCTGCGGGACCGACATGTCGACGAAGCGCTGGCGCAGCTCGTCGTTGCTGTGCCGCTTCACGCCCCAGGCCATCGACTGCGCCGAGTTGGGGCTGTCGTCGTCGGGCGGCCCGAACATCATGAGCGAGGGCCACCACCAGCGGTCGACGGCGTCCTGCACCATCGCCCGCTGCTCGGGGGTGCCGCGCATCATCGTCATGAGCAGCTCGTAGCCCTGCCGCTGGTGGAAGGACTCCTCCTTGCAGACCCGGATCATGGCGCGGGCGTAGGGCCCGTAGCTGGACCGGCACAGCGGCACCTGGTTGCAGATGGCCGCGCCGTCGACCAGCCACCCGATGACGCCGCAGTCGGCGTAGGTGAGCGTCGGGTAGTTGAAGATCGAGGAGTACTTCTGCTTGCCGTTGACCAGCTTGTCGGTCAGGTCGGCGCGGTCGGCGCCGAGGGTCTCGGCCGCGGAGTAGAGGTACATGCCGTGGCCGGCCTCGTCCTGCACCTTGGCCAGCAGCACGGCCTTGCGGCGCAGCGACGGCGCCTTGAGCAGCCAGTCGCCCTCGGGCTGCATGCCGATGATCTCGGAGTGCGCGTGCTGGGCGATCTGGCGCACCAGGCCGGCGCGGTACTTCTCCGGCATCCAGTCGCGCGGCTCGATCCGGCGGTCGGCGGCGATGGTGGCGTCGAACTGCGCCTGCAGCTCGTCCTCGGTCGGGCGGACGGCGGTCGGTGCGGACATCGGCGAACCTCCTGCGGCATTTACTGACCATCCGGTCGGTAATGAGTGTGCCCCGGATGGCGACGGCGCACAACCCCGATGAGTCCGGGCGCGCCGGCCGGTCCCCACCGGCGACACCGCCGACACCCGGGAGCACGCCATGGGCCAGATCCACCTCGAGCTGTTCGCCACCCTCGACCTCGTCGGCCAGGCGCCGGGCGGGCCGGACGAGGACCCCGGCGGCGGGTTCACCTTCGGCGGCTGGCAGGCCCCGCTGATGAGCGAGGAGGGCGGCGCGCAGGTGCAGGCGTCCTACGCGGGCACCGACGCCCTCCTGCTGGGCCGCCGGACCTACGACGTCTTCGCCGCGTACTGGCCCCTGCAGGAGGGCCCGTTCGCCGAGCTGTTCAACGCCGTCCCCAAGTACGTGGCCTCCCGGCGCGACCCGGAGCTGACCTGGGCCGGGTCCACCCTGCTCGGCCCCGACCTGCCGGCCGCCGTCCGCGAGGTGCGCGAGCGGCACGAGGTGGTCAAGGTGGTCGGCAGCCTGGACCTGGTGCAGACCCTGCTGCGGGAGAAGCTGTTCGACGAGCTGCACCTGTGGCTGCACCCGATCACCCTCGGCACCGGCAAGAAGGTGTTCGCCGACGGCACCGTGCCGACAGTTCTCCGCCTGCTCGACCCGCCCGCGGCCGCCACCCCGACCGGCAGCGTCCTGCTGCGCTACGGCCTGCTCGAGGGCACGCCCGCGACGGGCGACATGACCGCGGGTTGACAGCCGAGGTCGCCGGGTCTTGCATGACTGACCGAACGGTCAGTAATCCGCGAGCCCCGGGAGACCACGTGACGACGACGTCCGCAGCGCAGCGCCTCGGCGAGGCCCCCGACCCGGCCCTGCTCGACCCGGCCGAGCGGATGGGCACCGACGAGCTGCGCGCCCTGCAGCTGGACCGGCTGCAGTGGACGCTCCGGCACGCCTACGAGAACGTCCCGCACTACCGCCGGGCCTTCGACGCCCACGGCGTGCACCCCGACGACTGCCGCGAGCTCGCCGACATCGCGAAGTTCCCGACGACGTCCAAGGCCGACCTGCGGGAGAACTACCCCTTCGGCATGTTCGCCGTCCCGCAGGACCAGGTCGCCCGGGTGCACGCCAGCTCGGGCACCACCGGCAAGCCCACCGTGGTCGGCTACACCCGGCACGACATCGACACCTGGGCCGCCGTCATGGCCCGCTCCATCCGCGCCGCCGGCGGGCGCAGCGGGGACGTGCTGCACAACGCCTACGGCTACGGCCTGTTCACCGGCGGCCTGGGCGCCCACTACGGCGCCGAGGCGCTGGGCTGCACCGTCGTCCCGGTCTCGGGCGGCATGACCCCGCGCCAGGTGCAGCTCATCGGCGACTTCGGGCCCCGCATCATCATGGTCACGCCCAGCTACATGTTGGCTCTTGTCGACGAGTTCGAGCGGCAGGGCCTGGACCCGCGGGCGAGCTCCCTGCAGATCGGCATCTTCGGCGCCGAGCCCTGGACCGAGCAGATGCGCCGCGAGGTCGAGGACCGCCTGGACATCCACGCGGTCGACATCTACGGCCTGTCCGAGGTGATGGGCCCCGGCGTCAGCCAGGAGTGCGTGGAGACCAAGGACGGCCTGCACGTCTGGGAGGACCACTTCCTGCCCGAGGTCGTCGACCCGGTGACCGCCGCCCCGCTGGCCGACGGCGAGGAGGGCGAGCTGCTGTTCACCTCGCTGACCAAGGAGGCGCTGCCGATCATCCGGTACCGCACCCGCGACCTGACCCGGCTGCTGCCGGGCACCGCGCGGCCGGGCATGCGCCGGATGCAGAAGGTCACCGGCCGCACCGACGACATGATCATCCTGCGCGGGGTGAACCTGTTCCCGACCCAGATCGAGGAGGTCGTGCTGCGCACCCCGGGGCTGTCCCCGCACTTCGCGCTCGAGCTGACCACCCGCGGCCGGATGGACCACCTGGTCGTCTCGGTCGAGGCCCGCCCCGACTGCCCGGCCGACCGGCGCGCCCCCGCCGCCGGCGAGGTGCAGGTGGGCCTGAAGGAGACCGTCGGCACCAGCGTGGAGGTGGTCGTGGTCGACCCCGAGACGCTGCCCCGGTCGATGGGCAAGCTGCAGCGGCTGACCGACAAGCGCAGCCGGTGACCGCACCCGCCCGGCGGGGGCGGCCCGGCCACTCGGTCGACTCGCTGCTGGACACCGCCGTCGCGGTGTTCATCGAGCGCGGCTACGAGGCGACCTCGATGGACGCCCTGGCCGAGCGGCTCGGGGTCACGAAGTCCGCCATCTACCACCACGTCCGCTCCAAGACCGAGCTGCTCGAGCTGGCCCTGGACCGCGCGCTGGACGGCCTGTTCGCGGTGCTGGCCGACGCCGGCACCGGCCCCGCCGTCGACCGGCTGGAGGCCGTCGTCCGCGGGTCGGTCCGGGTGCTGACCAGCGAGCTGCCCTTCGTCACCCTGCTGCTGCGGGTGCGCGGCAACTCCGAGGTGGAGTCCCGCGCCCTGCAGCGCCGCCGCGAGTTCGACCGGGCGGTCACCGAGCTGGTCCGCGCCTGCGTCGCCGAGGGGTCGGTCCGCCCGGACGTCGACCCCGCCCTGACCAGCCGGTTGCTGTTCGGCACCGTCAACTCCCTCACCGAGTGGTACCGCCCCGACGGCGGCCTCTCCGCCGACGACCTGGCCGACGGCCTGGTCACCACCCTGTTCTCCGGACTGCGCAACCAACCCGCCCCTCCACCCCAACGGAGCACCCCGTGACCGCACCGCTGCTCGAGAGCTACGTCGCCGGCCGCTGGTGGGCCTCGGCCGACGAGGGCACCCCGCTGCCCGACGCCGTCACCGGCGAGACCGTCGCCCGGATCGGCAGCCGCGGCCTGGACGTCGGCGCGATGGTCACCCACGCCCGCACCGTCGGCGGCCCGGCGCTGCGGGAGCTGACCTTCCACCAGCGGGCCGCGCTGCTCAAGGCGCTGGGCCTGCACCTGATGGGCCGCAAGGACGAGTTCGCGGCGCTGTCCCACCGCACCGGCGCCACCGACGCCGACAACCTGGTCGACATCGACGGCGGGTTCGGGACGGTGCTCTCCTACGCCTCCACCGGCCGCCGCGAGCTGCCCGACGACGTGCTGGTGCTCGACGGCCCGCCGACGCCCCTGGGCCGCGGCGGCACCTTCCTCGGCCAGCACGTGTACACCTCGCTGACCGGCGTCGCGGTGCAGATCAACGCCTTCAACTTCCCGGTCTGGGGCATGCTCGAGAAGCTCGCCCCGGCCTTCCTCGCCGGCATGCCGACCATCGTCAAGCCCGCCTCGCAGACCGCCTACCTGACCGAGGCGGTGTTCCGGGCGGTCGTGGAGAGCGGCCTGCTGCCCGAGGGGTCGGTGCAGCTGCTGGCCGGGTCGGCGTCGGGGCTGCTGGACCACCTCGACGGCCAGGACCTCGTCGGGTTCACCGGCTCGGCGTCCACCGCCGCGCTGCTGCGCGCGCACCCCGCGGTGACCGAGCGCGCCGTCCGGTTCAACGCCGAGGCCGACTCGCTCAACTGCTCGGTGCTCGGCCCCGACGCCGGCCCCGGCACCCCGGAGTTCGACCTGTTCGTCGACGGCGTGGTCACCGAGATGACGGTCAAGGCCGGCCAGAAGTGCACCGCGATCCGCCGCGCGATCGTGCCCCGCCGGCACGCCGACGCCGTCGTCGAGGCGCTGCGGGCCGCGCTCGAGGACGTCGTCGTCGGCGCCCCCGGGGCGGACGGCGTGACCATGGGCGCGCTGGCCTCGCGGGACCAGCGCGACGAGGTCCTGCGGGCCGTCGAGCGGCTGCGCACCCACGCCGACCTGGTGGTCGGCGACCCGGCCGACTTCGCGGTGGTCGGCGCCGACCGCGAGCGCGGCGCCTTCCTGCCGCCGATGCTGCTGCGCTGCGACGACCCGGCCGCCCCCGAGCCGCACGACGTCGAGGCCTTCGGCCCCGTGTCGACGGTGCTGACCTACGACGGCGTGGCCGACGCCGTGGCGCTGGCCCGCCGCGGGCAGGGGTCGCTGGTGGCCTCGCTGGTCACCCACGACCCGGCCGTCGCGCGGGAGTTCGTGCTGGGTGCGGGCTCGGCGCACGGCCGCGTGCACGTGCTGGACCGCGACGACGCCCGCGAGTCCACCGGCCACGGGTCACCGCTGCCGGTGCTGGTGCACGGCGGCCCGGGGCGGGCCGGCGGCGGCGAGGAGCTCGGCGGCGTCCGCGGCGTGCTGCACCACATGCAGCGCACCGCCGTCCAGGGCTCCCCCGACGTGCTGACCGGCGTCGGCCGGCGCTGGGTCACCGGCGCGACGCGGGCCGACGACGGCGTGCACCCCTTCCGCAAGTCGCTGGCTCAGCTGCGGATCGGGGACTCGGTGACGGCGGGCCCGCGGGAGATCACGCTCGCGGACGTGGAACACTTCGCGCACTTCACGGGTGACACGTTCTACGCGCACATGGACGAGCAGGCCGCCGCGGCCAACCCGCTGTTCGGCGGCCGCGTGGCGCACGGCTACCTGATCCTGAGCTGGGCCGCCGGCCTGTTCGTCGACCCCGACCCGGGCCCGGTGCTGGCGAACTACGGGGTGGACGACCTGCGGTTCCTCACCCCGGTCAAGCCGGGCGAGCAGGTGACGGTGACGCTCACGTGCAAGCAGATCACCCCGCGCGGCGGCGCCGACCACGGCGAGGTGCGGTGGGACGCCGTGGTCGTGGACTCGCAGGGGAGCCCGGTGGCGACCTACGACGTCCTGACGATGGTCGCCAAGACCTGGCCCCCCGCCTAGGGCAGCTCGTCGAGCGGGGGCAGGGTCCAGTCGACCGGCTCCCCGCCCCGCTCGGCCAGCAGCCCGTTCACCCGGCTGAACGGCTTGGAGCCGAAGAAGCCGCGGGACGCCGACAGCGGCGACGGGTGCGGCGAGGCGACGAAGGGCACCGACCCCAGGTGGGGTTCCAGGCCCTGCGCGTCCTTGCCCCACAGGATCGCCGCCACCGGCTGCCCCGCGGCGGCCCGCTCGACCAGCACCGCGATGGCGTGCGCGGTGACGTGCTCCCAGCCCTGGCCGCGGTGCGAGGCAGGAGCACCGGGGCGGACCGTGAGCGCGCGGTTGAGCAGCATCACCCCGCGGTCGCGCCACGGGGTGAGGTCGCCGTGCTGCGCGGGCTCGACCCCGAGGTCGTCGCGCAGCTCCCTGTAGATGTTGACCAGCGACTTCGGCAGCGGCCGGACGTGCCGGTCCACGGCGAAGCTCAGCCCGATCGGGTGCCCCGGCGTCGGGTAGGGGTCCTGGCCCACGACCAGCACCCGGACGTCGGCCAGCGGCGCCTGGAACGCGCGGAACACGTGGTCGCCGTGCGGCAGGTAGGGCCGGCCCGCGGCGACCTCGTCGCGCAGGAACTGCCCGAGCGCGGTGATCCGGTCCTCGACGGGGGCCATCGCCTCCGCCCAGTCCGGCGCCATCAGTCCCCGGTCGACCAGCCCGCTCAGCGCACCCACCCCCGGGACCCTACGAGGGGTCCCGGGGGTCGGCAGCCGGTCAGGCGGGGGCCATGAGCTCCAGGGCGACGTTGTCGGGGTCCCGGAACTCGAGGATGTAGCCCTGCCCGATGTCCTTGACCCCCTCGTGCGGGATGCCGAGTGCGTCGAGGTGGCGGGCGGCGTCGTCGATGGCGTCCTTGGAGGTGACCTTGAGGCTCACGTGGTCCAGGCCGGTGCGGTCCTCGTCGAACCGGTCCTCGGCCACCGGGCGCAGACCCAGCAGCGTCGAGTCGTCGATGGCGTAGATGACCCCGCCGAAGGCGAAGTCGGGCTCACCGTCCTGCCCGTCGACCGCGACCGGCAGGCCGAACACCTGGTCGTAGAACTGCTTGGAGCGCGCGATGTCGGTGACGGTCAGGCGGACGTGGGCGTACCCGGTGGGTGTGATCGGCATGACCGGGGTGGTGCCCGATCCGGCCGCGCTCAACCGGATGCGTGCCGACGCACCCGTCCCGGCCGCCCGGCATGCTGGGCGGGTGGACTCCTTCACCCGATCCGGCCTGACCTTCGACGTGCGCGACGCCGGCCCGGCCGACGGCGAGCCGGTCGTGCTGCTGCACGGCTTCCCGCAGCACGCCGGCAGCTGGGACCGCGTCGCCCCCGGCCTGCACGGTGCCGGGCTGCGCACGCTGGCCCCCGACCAGCGCGGCTACTCCCCCGCCGCCCGGCCTCCCGGCCGCCGCGCCTACGTCGTCCGCGACCTGGTGGACGACGTCCGCGCGCTGCTCGACACCGCCGGTCTGGAGCGCGCGCACGTCGTCGGCCACGACTGGGGCGCCATGGTGGCCTGGGCGCTGGCCGCCTGGCACCCCGACCGGGTGTCCAGCCTGACCGCGGTCTCCGTGCCGCACCCCGCTGCGTTCACCAGGTCCTTCCTGACCAGCACGCAGGGCCTCAAGTCGGCCTACATGGCGTTCTTCCAGCTGCCCGGGGTGCCGGAGAAGGTGCTCACCCGCGGCAACGGCGCGTTCCTGCGCGACACCCTGGTGCGGTCGGGGCTGCCCCGGGGCGACGCCGAGGAGACCGTCGCCCGGCTGCGCCCGGCGGGGGCGCTCACCGCGGCGCTGAACTGGTACCGGGCGCTGCCGCTGGGGGCGAGTGACCCGGTGGGCCGGGTGCGGGTGCGCACGCTGCACGTCTGGAGCGACCGCGACGGGTTCCTCGGCCGGGCCGGCACCGAGGCCACGGCGCAGTACGTCACCGGCCCCTACCGCCTGGAGGTGCTGCCCGGGGTCACGCACTGGGTGCCCGAGACCGCCGGTGACCGGCTCGCCGAGCTGGTCACCGCCCACGTCCGGGGATGAGCGGCTGGAGCCGGGACGACGTCCTGGCCTACCGGGTCCGGGCCCAGCAGCTGGACCGCGACGCCGGCGGCACGGTGGCCGGCACCGCCGTCCTGGACCTCGGCGTGCAGGACACCGGACCGCCCGGCGCGGCCCGCTGGGCACTGGCCGTCCGCGGCCTGCCCGACCCGCCGGACGACGACCTGGTCACCGCCTGGACGCTGCGCGGCGCCCCGCACACCTACCGCCGCACCGACCTGGCCGGCGTCGCCGCGGCCACCTGGCCGTGGTCGGAGGCGGACGCCGCCAAGCGCATCTTCGACGGCGCCCGGCCACTGCGGGCCGCGGGCATCCCGGTCCTGGACGCCCTCGAGCACGTCGGGGCGCAGATGCGCGCCGTCGCCGCCCGGCCGACGGTCAAGGGCGACGTCTCCGGTGCGCTGCGCGACCGGCTGCCCGAGCCCTACCTGCGGTTCTGCCGCCCCTGCGACGCCGTGCACGCCTACGAGCAGACCTTCCGCCTCGCCGCGCTGCACGCCGGGCTGGTGCTGCAGCCGGGCACCTCTCCCCCGGTCCTGGAGCAGACCGGTGTCGAGCCCGCCGACGCGGTGCCCGAGCGGCTGGACGTCGTGCGGGCCTACCTGCGGCTGACCGGACCGGCGACCCCGAAGCAGGTCGCCACCTACGTCGACTCCACCGTGGCCGAGGTCAGGCGCCACTGGCCCGAGGACGCCGAGCCGGTCGACGTCGACGGCGAGCAGCGCTGGGTGCTGGCCGGGACGCAGCCGCCGGAGAGGGCCCGCACCACCCGGCTGCTGGCGCCCTTCGACCCCTACCTGCAGGTCCGCGACCGCGAGCTGCTGCTGCCCGACCGGCCGGCGAAGGAGCTCTGGCCGGTGCTGGGGCGGCCCGGCGCGGTGCTGGTCGACGGCGAGGTCGCCGGCACCTGGCGGCCCACCACCAAGGCCGGCCGGCTCGCCCTGGCCGTCACCCGGTGGCGGCCGTTCGACACCGCCGCGGTCGAGGAGCAGGCCGCACGGATGGCCGCCGCCCGCGGACTCGGGTCCGGCGGCGTGACCGTGGCCTGACCGGGTAGGGCCACGGGGTGACCTCACCAGCCGCCCCCGGCCACCTCGACGGGCAGACCGTCGCCGTCACCGGCGCCACCGGCAACCTGGGGACGGCGCTGCTGCGCCAGCTGTTCCTCACCGGTGTGCACCAGGTGCGCGGCCTGTCCCGACGCGAGCCCCCGGACTCCGCCCCGTACAGCTCGGTCTTCTGGACCCACGCCGACCTCGGCGACCCCGCCTCGGCCGGCCCGCTGCGGGGGTTCCTCGACCGGGCCACCACCCTGGTGCACCTGGCCTGGGCCCTGCAGCCCGGCCGCGAGCCCGACCGGCTGGCCCAGGTCAACGTCGACGGCACCCGCCGGGTGCTGTCGGCCGCGGCCGACGCCGGGGTGGACCACGTCGTGGTGATGTCCTCCCTCGGCAGCTACGCGCCCGGCAACCCGGCCGACCGGGTCGACGAGACCTGGCCGACCAGCGGCGTGCCCAGCTCCCAGTACAGCCGCGACAAGGTGGCCGTCGAGCAGGTCACCCGCGAGTTCGCCGCCAGCCACCCCGAGGTCGCCGTCAGCGTCGTCCGCCCCACCCTGGTGCTGCAGCCCGACGCGGCGAGCGAGATCGGCCGGTACTTCCTCGGCCCGCTGCTGCTGCGCGGCGCCCGCGCGCTCCCCGGCGCGGTTGCGTCGAAGCTGCCGCTGCCGCTGCCCGACAACCTGCACCTGGGCTTCGTGCACGCCGACGACGTCGCCGACGCCCTGCTGCGGATCGTCGACCGGCGGGCCGACGGCGCGTTCAACCTGTCCGCCGAGCCGGTGCTCGACCCCGACGGGTTCGCCGCGGCGCTGGGCACCACCCGCGTGCCGGTGCCCCGGGCGGTGCTGCGCGCCGGGTTGTCCGCGGCGTTCCACGCGCGGCTGGTGCCGACCGAGCCCGGCTGGCTGGACCTCGGCCTGGGTGTGCCCGCACTGGACACCACCCGCGCCCGCGAGGTGCTGGAGTGGTCGCCCCGGCACCCCGGGGACCGGTTGCTCGCCGACTTCGTCGCCGCGCTGGGCCGCGGCGAGGGCGGCCAGGGCCCGCTGCTGGCGCCCTAGGACCGGGCGGTCCAGGCCTCGGGGGCGTGGTCCACACCGGCGAAGGTGGCGGCCGCTGCCTCGGGGCGCAGCGCCACGAACAGGCCCTCGCCCTCGGCCAGCACGGTGCCCGGGTCGTCCGCGGCCACGATCCGGGCCCGGGCCGTCGACCGCCGTCCCTCGGTGCCGGCGACCTCGGCGTGCAGCAGGTGCTCGACCCCCAGCCGCACCGGCCGCCGGTAGGTCACCGTCAGCGTCGCGGTCAGCCCGCCGCGGCCGGCCGAGCGCAGCGCGCGGGCCAGCACGTGGTCCAGCAGCGTGGCGATGGTCCCGCCGTGCGCGAGCCCGGGCGGGCCCTCCAGCGCCTTGGGCACGGTGACCCGGGCGGTCACCGTGCCCCCGCCCTCGCTCTCCACCAGCAGCGGCGGGGCGACCGGGCTGCCGGGGCCGTAGACCGGGGAGTACCAGCGCTCGCCGGCCACCGGGTCGTCGACCGAGGCCACCTCGAACAGCCCCCGCCCGCCGGCGCGGAGCTCCGCGGCCAGCCGGCGGGCGGCGGCCGCGGCGGCGGCGAGGTCGGGTGCGGCGACCTCGGTGCGCACCGCGGCGTCCACCAGCTCGCGCAGCGCGGCGCCCAGGTCGGCGACGGCGGCCCGCCGCTCGTCGCGGGCGGCCCCGGTGAGCAGCTCAGCCACGCGCCATGCCCGCGGCCCGCAGCAGGCCCGAGCCCACGATGACCCGCTGCACCTCGCTGGTGCCCTCGTAGAGCCGGTAGAGCCGGGCGTCGCGGTAGAACCGCTCGACCGGGGTGGTGCGCAGGTAGCCCAGCCCGCCGTGCACCTGCACCGCGCGGTCGGTGGCCCGGCCGACCATCTCCGAGCAGAAGAGCTTGGCCGCCGACGGCCCGACAGAGGTGTCCTCGCCGGAGTCGTAGCGGGCGGCGACGTCGGTGACCATCGCCCGGCCGGCCAGCAGCTCGGTGTGCATGTCGGCGATCAGCGCCTGCACCAGCTGGAACCGCCCGATCGGCGCCCCGCCCTGCTTGGCGGTGGCCGCGTACGCGACCGACTCGTCCAGCACCCGCTGCGCCATGCCCACGCACAGCGCCGCGACGTGCAGCCGGCCGCGGGACAGCACGGTCAGCGCCTTGCTGTAGCCCCGGCCCTGCTCGCCGACCAGCGCGTCGGCCGGCACCCGGACGTCGTCCAGGAACACCTCGGCGGTCCAGGCCCCCGACTGGCCGGTCTTGCGGTCGTGCGGGCCGACCGTCACCCCAGGCGTGCTCGCCGGGACCAGGAAGGTGGAGATGCCGCGCCCGCCGGTCTGCTCGGGCTCGGAGCGGGCGAACACGACGAACAGGTCGGCGATGGGCGCGTTGGTGATGTACCGCTTGGCGCCGTTGATCACCCAGTCCTCGCCGTCGCGTCGGGCGCTGGTGCGCAGCCCGGCGGGGTCGGAGCCGGCCTCGGCCTCGGTGAGGGCGAAGGAGCCGATCAGCTCGCCCTCGGCCAGCCCGGGCAGCCACGCCTTCTTCTGCTCGTCGCTGCCGAAGCGGGCGATGACCTGGCCGGCGATGCCGTTGTTGGTGCCGAACAGCGACCGGAAGGCCGGCGAGGTGTAGCCGAACTCGAAGGCCAGCTGCACGTCCTCGGCCATCGTGACGCCGAGGCCGCCGAACTCCTCGGGCAGGGCGTAGCCGAACAGGCCCATCTCGGCGGCGGCGGCCCGCAGCTCGTCCGGGACGGCGTCGGTCTCCTCGATGCGCTCCTCGAGGGGCACGACCCGTTCCCGGACGAGCTCGCGGACGGCGGTGCGGACCTGGGCGAAGACGTCGGCGTCCATGCCCGCAGGTCTACCAGGCCGCGCAGGTCAGGCCAGGGCGTCCAGGCGCGCGACGTCCTCGGCCGAGAGGGTCAGCGACGCCGCCCCCAGGTTCTCGGTGAGGTGGTCGACGCTCTTGGTGCCGGGGATGGGCAGCACGACCGGCGAGGTCTGCAGCAGCCAGGCCAGCGCCACCTGCGACGGGGTGGCGTCCAGCTCGCGGGCGATGTCGGCCACCGGGCTGTCGGGCCTGGCCAGGTCGCCGGTGGCGATCGGGAACCAGGGGATGAACGCGATGCCCTCGGCGGTGGCGTGGTCGAGCACGTCCTGGGACTGCCGGTTGGTCAGGTTGTAGAGGTTCTGCACGCTGGCGATCTCGGTGATCTGCTGCGCCTGGCGCAGCTCGTCGAGGGAGACCTCGCTGACGCCGATGTGCCGGACCTTGCCCTGCTCCTTGAGCTCGACGAAGGCGCCGAGGGAGTCCGCGAGGGGCACCTGCGGGTCGATGCGGTGCAGCTGGATGAGGTCGATGCGCTCCACGCCGAGGTTGCGGAGGGAGAGCTCGACCTGCTGCTTCAGGTACTCCGGCCGGCCCACCGGGGGCCAGACGCCGGGGCCGGTGCGCGTCAGCCCGGCCTTGGTGGCGACGACCAGGCCGTCGGCGTAGGGGTGCAGCGCGTCGTGGATGAGCTGCTCGGAGACCTGCGGGCCGTAGGAGTCGGCGGTGTCGATGAAGTCCACGCCCTGCTCGACCGCGGCGCGCAGCACGGCCAGCGCGCCCTCGCGGTCGGCCGGCGGACCCCAGACGCCGTCGCCGGTGATCTGCATGGCGCCGTAGCCGAGGCGGTGGACGGTGAGGTCCCCGCCGAGGGCGAACGTGTCGGGGTGGGTGGTGGAGGAGGTCATGCCGGGTGCAGCAGCCTCCCGGTGCGCGGTGTTCCCGGGCCGGGGAGGAAGCTGGCCCGCGATGACGACGGGGGTGCGCGCACGCACGGCGGTGCCGGGCCTGCTGCTGGCCGGGGTGCTGCTGGTGGCGCTGAACCTGCGCGGCCCCCTGGTGGCGGTGGCACCGGTGGCCGGGGAGCTGCGCAGCGACCTGGCGGTGGGCGCCGGCACCGTGGGCCTGCTGACCTCCATCCCGGTGCTGCTGTTCGGCCTGGCCGCGCCGGTCGCGTCGTGGGTGATCGCCCGGGCGGGCACCCACCGCGCGGTGCTGCTGGCCATGCTCGGCGTGCTGGCCGGCACCGTCCTGCGGTCGGTCGGCGACGCGCGCACCGCGCTGGCCGGCACCGTGGTGCTCGGCCTGGCGATCACGGTGGGCAACGTCGTCGTGCCCGTGGTCATCGGCCGGGACTTCCCCGGCGCGACGAACGTGGTGACGGCGGCCTACACCGCGGCGCTGAACGTCGGCGCGACGCTGACCACCACGCTCACCGCGCCGGTCGCCGACGTCGTGGGCTGGCGGTGGGCGCTGGCCGCCTGGGGGCTGCTGGTCGGGCTGGCGTGCCTGGTCTGGACGGCGGGGCTGCGCCGGCAGGCCGCCCGGGCCGACGGCTCCGCGGGCCCTCCCCCGCCGGCCGGTCCGGTGCGGCCGGTGTGGCGGCAGCCGGCGGTGTGGGGGCTCACGGTCGCCTTCGCCGCGCAGGCGTTCAGCTACTACGGGGTGACCGCGTGGTTGCCGACCCTGCTGGCCGACGAGCAGGGCCTGTCCCGCAGCACCGCCGGGGTGAGCAGCGCGCTGTTCCAGGTCTTCGCCGTGGCCGGCGCCTTCGCCGTCCCGGCGCTGGTGCGGTGGTGGCGCCGGCCCGCCGCGGTGCTGCTGGCCGTCACGGCCGCCTGGGCGTTCCTGCCGGTCGGGCTGCTGACCGCCCCCGGCCTGTGGCCGGTGTGGTGCTCCGTCGCCGGCGTCGCGCAGGGCGGGGGCATCACCGTCGTGTTCATCGCGATCGTGGCCCGCTCGCGGGACCTGGTGGAGAACCGCCGGACCTCGGCGATGGTGCAGGGCGGCGGGTACGCGGTGGCGGCCACTGGCCCGCTGGTCGTCGGCTCGGTGCACGACCTCACGGGCGGCTGGACGGTGCCGATGCTGCTCGTGCTGGGTGCGATCGTGGTCATGGCCGTGGCCGGTGGGCTCTCCGCCGGGGGCCGGCAGCAGGAGGAGCGTGCACGTGGGTGAGATCGTCGTCGTCCGGCACGGCCAGACGGAGTGGAGCCTGTCCGGGCAGCACACCGGGGTCACCGACCTGCCGCTGCTCCCCGAGGGCGAGCAGCAGGCGCGGGCCCTGCGCGGGCCGCTGGCCGGCCGGTCCTTCGTCGAGGTGCGGGTGAGCCCCCGGGAGCGGGCCCGGCGCACCGCCGAGCTGGCCGGGCTGTCCACCGACACCGTCGACGAGGACCTGGTCGAGGTCGACTACGGCCGGTGGGAGGGCCGCACCACCCCCGACATCTCCGCGGAGCTCGGCCGCACCTGGTCGCTGTGGACCGACGGCACCGAGCCCGGGGACACCCCGGGCGAGACGCTGGCGCAGGTCGCCACCCGCTGCGACCGGGTGCTGGACCGGGTCCGCCCCCGGCTGGCCGACGGCGACGTCGCGCTGGTCGCCCACGGGCACGTGCTGCGCATCCTCACCGCCCGCTGGCTGGGCCTCGAGCCGGCGGCGGGGGCGCTGTTCGCGCTGCACGCGGGGTCCTTCGGCGCGCTGGGCCACGAGCACGACCGCGCGGTGCTGTCCGGCTGGAACCAGGCGGGCTAACCGGCCAGCAACTCGTCGGCGACGCGGGCCGGGCGGCCGAAGAGCCAGCCCTGGCCGAGGTCGACACCCAGCTGACGGGCCTGGTCGGCGCGGGCCTGGGTCTCCACGCCCTCGGCGACGACGACCGCGCCCAGGGAGTGCGCGACCTCCACCAGGCCGCCCACCACGGCCCGGGCGGCCGCGGTGTCCAGCCGGGCGACCAGCGCCTTGTCCAGCTTGACCACGTCCGGCCGCAGCGCCGACACCAGCGCGAGGCTGGACCAGCCCACGCCGACGTCGTCCAGCGCCACCCGCCAGCCCTGCGCGCGGTGGTGCTCCAGCACGGCGAGCAGGTGGCCGCGGTCGCGGGTGGCGTGCGCCTCGACGACCTCGAAGACCAGCTGACCGGGGGTGATGCCCGCCTCGCGCACGGCCTCCGCCGTCCCGGACAGGCACACCTCGGGGCGGACGACGGCCTCCGGGCTCGAGTTGACGAACAGGTCGGCACCGCCCAGCCACGCCCCGGCACCGGTGACGGCGGCCTCGCGGGCCCAGCGGTCCAGCCGGTCGCCCCAGCCGGCCGCCGCGGCGAGGAAGAACAGGTCGCCGCCGCCCACCTCCCGGCCGTCGACCCGCCCGCGCAGCAGCGCCTCGTAGCCGGTGGTCCGGCCGTCGGCGAGGTCCACGACCGGCTGGTAGACCGGGTACAGCTCGGCCTCGGCCAGCAGCCCGACCTCGACGGTGATGCCGCGGCGGGCCAGCTCCACCGACAGCGTCGGGGCGGTCATCAGCTGCGCGGCGACCGCGACGCCGTCGTCGTCCCCGGGGTCGCAGGCCACCCGGACCACGTCGGCCTCGGCGGTGGTCAGCTCCCGGGCCAGCCGGGCGAGCAGCCGGTCGAAGCGGGTGGCGTCCAGCGGGCTGCTGTCGTCGACGACGTCGACCAGCCCGGGCGCGGTCTCGGCGTTCAGGCCCAGCTCGGTGGCCGCACGGACGACGAGGGGCAGCACGTGCGGCACCGGGCTGGCCAGCAGCAGGCGGCCCACCCGGCCGGGCAGCGGGAAGCGCGGCTGCTCCTCCCGACGCGCCCCGGCCACGCCCGGGAGCATCGCCCAGGACGGCGCCCAGCGGTCCCAGGCGCGCGGGGACGGGGTCGATCGGCCCCCGACGTACCGGAACTCACATGTTGTGCACACCCAGGTGTGGAGCAACTACATCACTGAACGGTCTAAAGTCTCGGAACATGTCAGCCCCCACCCTCCAGGAGACCGCCCTGCCCAACCGCGGTGGCCGTCCGCGCGACCCCTCCCGGGACTGCGCCATCCGCGCCGCGATCCTGCGGCTGCTGGGCGAGGTGGGCTACAACGCCCTGACCATGGACGCGGTCGCCGCCGAGGCCGGCGTCGGCAAGGCGACCATCTACCGCCGCTGGCGGACCAAGTCCGACCTGGTCGTCGACACGATCACCGGCATGCAGGACGCCGAGGCCGAGGTGCCCGACACCGGGGACCTCGCCGGTGACCTGCGCGCGCTGCTGCGGTCACTGGTCGACCGGATCAACGGCCCGACCGGGTCGGCGACGCTGTCCCTGCTGTCCACCCTGCCGCACCAGCCCGAGCTGGCCGAGGCCTTCCGCACCGGCCCGCTGACCCGCTGGCGCAGCGCGCTGGCCACGGTGTGGCAGCGGGCCGAGGCCCGCGGCGAGGTCACCGAGGGCACCGGCCGCACCGCGGTCGCCCAGGCCGCGTCCGCGCTGCTGGTGCAGCGCTGGCTGATCACCCGCGAGCCGCTGGACGACGCCTACGTCGACGACGTGCTCGAGACCGTCGTCCTCCCGCTGGCCCGGGCGGCCACCCCCGCCTGACCGGCGGCACCGAGACCAACGGCCCGTCCTCTCCCCCCGGAGGGCGGGCCGTTGCCGTGCGCGGGGTCAGCCGGCGGCGAAGCGGCGCAGCCGCAGGCTGTTGGTCACCACCAGCACCGACGACGCGGCCATCGCCAGCCCGGCCAGCACCGGGTTGAGGAAGCCCAGCGCGGCCAGCGGGACCAGCGCCACGTTGTAGGCGAACGCCCACACCAGGTTGACCTTGATCGTGGCCAGCGTGCGGCGGGACAGCCGCACCGCGTCGGCCGCGGCGGCCAGGTCGGCGCGGACCAGGGTGATGTCGCCGGCCTCGATCGCGACGTCGGTCCCGGTGCCCATCGCCAGCCCGAGGTCGGCCTGGGCCAGCGCCGCGGCGTCGTTCACGCCGTCGCCGACCATCGCCACCACCCGGCCGCGCCCCTGCAGGTCGCGCACGACGTCGACCTTGCCCTCGGGCAGCACGCCGGCGACCACCTCGGTGGCCGGGTCCAGCCCGACCTCGCGGGCGACGGCCGCCGCGGCGCCGGGGCCGTCGCCGGTGAGCAGCACCGGGGACAGCCCCAGGTCGCGCAGCGCCCGGACGGCGGCCCGGCTGGTGGGCCGCACGGTGTCGGCGACGACCAGCAGGCCGCGCACCTCGCCGTCCACCGACACCAGGACGGCGGTCCGCCCCGCGTCGGCCGCGCGCGACGCGGCGTCGGCGAGCTCGGTGGGCACGTCGCCCTCGACGTCCCGGCCGACCTGCACGCGGTGGCCCTCGACGGTGCCGGTGACGCCGAGCCCGGGCCGGTTGGCGAAGCCCTCGACCTCGGGCAGCGGGCCGGGGACCCCGGCCACGACGGCCCGGGCGACCGGGTGCTCGGACGCCGCCTCGACCGCGGCGGCCAGCCGCAGCGCACCGGCGTCGCCGACCTGCTCGACCAGGGCCATCTCGCCGGTGGTGACGGTGCCGGTCTTGTCCAGCACGACGGTGTCGACGGTGCGGGTGGACTCCAGCACCTCGGGGCCCTTGATGACGATGCCCAGCTGCGCGCCGCGGCCGGTGCCCACCAGCAGGGCGGTGGGGGTGGCCAGGCCCAGCGCGCAGGGGCAGGCGATGACCAGCACGGCCACCGCGGAGGTGAACGCGGCGGAGACGTCGCCGGTGACCAGGAGCCAGGTGAGCAGGGTGGCCAGGGCGACCACCAGGACGACGGGCACGAAGACCGCCGACACCCGGTCGGCCAGCCGCTGCACCGGCGCCTTGCCGCTCTGCGCGGCGGTGACCAGCCGGCCCAGCGCGGCCAGCGTGGTCGCCGCACCCACCCGGTCGGCCTCGACGACCAGCCGGCCGCCGGCGACGACGGAGGCGCCGGTGACCCGGTCGCCCGGGCCGACCTCGACCGGCACGGACTCACCGGTCAGCATCGACACGTCGACCGCCGACGAGCCGGACACGACCACGCCGTCGGTGGCCACCTTCTCCCCCGGCCGGACGACGAACCGGTCGCCGACCGCGAGGGCGTCGACCGGCACCCGGACCTCGACGCCGTCGCGCAGCACCGCGGCGTCCTTGGCCCCCAGGGCCAGCAGCGCGCGCAGCGCGGCGCCGGAGCGGCGCTTGGCGCGGGACTCGGCGTACCGGCCGGCCAGCAGGAACACGGTGACCGCACTGGCCACCTCGAGGTAGACCTCGCTGCTGCCGGCGCCCTGCTCGGCGAGCAGGTGGAACTGCATGCGCATGCCGGGCTCGCCGGCCCCGCCGAGGAACAGCGCGTACAGCGACCACAGGTAGGCCGCGACGATGCCGATCGAGACCAGGGTGTCCATGGTGCTGGCGCCGTGCCGGGCGTTGACCGCGGCGGCGCGGTGGAAGGGCCAGGCGCCCCACACCGCGACCGGGCTGGCCAGCGTGAGCGCGAGCCACTGCCAGTTGTCGAACTGCAGCGGCGGCACCATCGACAGCAGCAGGACCGGCAGCGCGAGGGCGGCCGAGACGACCAGCCGCTGCCGCAGGTCGCGGTCCTCGGTGGGCTCGTCGTCCGGGGTGGGGGCGTCGTCCGCGGCCGGGGGCGCGGGCAGCGTCGCCGCGTAGCCGGCGGCCGAGACGGTGGCCAGGAGGGTGTCGGTGTCCACGGCGGCCGGGTCGTAGGTGACCGTGGCGGCCTCGGTGGCGTAGTTGACGCTGGCCTGCACGCCGTCGACCTTGTTGAGCTTGCGCTCGATCCGGTGGGCGCAGCTGGCGCAGGTCATGCCGGTGATGTCGAGCCGGACCTCCTCGCGGGGCCCGGCGGCGGTGGTCATGCCGCGCTGGCGGAGTAGCCGGCCTCCGCCACGGCCGCGCGCACCTGGTCGCCGTCGACGCCCTCACCGGTGACCCGCAGCGCGCCGCTGGCCAGGTCGACGTCGACGGCGGAGACGCCGGGGACCTCGGAGACCTCCTCGGTGACCGAGGCGACGCAGTGCTGGCAGGTCATGCCGGTGACGGTGAAGTCGAGGGTGCTCATGGGGGGTTCCTCCCGTCTCAGGACCGGACCAGCCGCGCGATGGCGGCGGAGGCCTCGGCGATCTTGGCGTCGGCGGCCGCGCCGTCGTCCTCGGCGCTGCTGGCGACCGCGTGGCGGACGCAGTGCCCGAGGTGGTCGTCGAGCAGCCCGAGGGCCACGGCCTGCAGCGCCTTGGTGGCGGCCGACACCTGGGTCAGCACGTCGATGCAGTAGGTGTCCTGCTCGACCATCCGGGAGATGCCCCGCACCTGGCCCTCGACGCGCTTGAGCCGCGCGAGCACCTGCTCCTTGTTGCCCTCGTAGCCGGCCATGCGGTCGAGGGTACCCCTAGGGGGTAGGGGTTACCAGCCGCGGGTGCCGGGCTCGCCCTTGAACGGGCCGACCACCTCGTCGGTGATCCAGCCGCCGTAGAAGTCACCGGCCTGGGCGCGCACGACCTCGCCGTCGACCGTGGCCCGGTCGAGCTTGGACGGGTAGAACGCCACCGCCCCGCGCAGGTGCCGGTAGCCCGGGGTCGGGTCCTCGTAGGACCAGCCGACGGCGGGGTACCGGGTGCCCTCGACCACGGCGTCCCAGTACGTGGCCACGCCCTTCCACTCGCACCAGCTCGCGCCCTCGCCGCGCTGGAGCACGCCGTCGGCGACGTCCTCGCGGGGGACGTAGTACACCGGCGGGTGGCTGGTCTCGCAGACCCGCGCCGCCCGGTCCGTGCTGGCGATCTCCACCCCGCCCAGCACGACCTGGACGCGGCGGGGCGTCACCTCGGCCGACGGGGGGCGGGGGTAGGCCCAGACGGACTCCTGGCCGGGGCCGACGGGGTCCGGGTGGGGTCCGGGGGCAGGGCGGCGGCCGGGGCGCGGGTGCATCACACCCGCCAGTGTGCGCGGTCAGCGCCGGGCGTGCCGGACCTTCTGCACCACGACGAAGGTGACGAACAGGCCGGCCGCGGCGAGGGTCGCCTGCCCGGCGGGGGTGCTCAGCCAGTGCTTGATGCGCTCCTGCGCCTGGGCCTGCAGGCGCTGCGGGCTGCCCCGGTGGACCAGCTGGTCCAGGGTGGCCGCCAGGGACTCGCGGGCGGCGTCGATCTCCTGCTGGATCTGCTCGGGGCTGCGGGGCACCCGCACAGCGTGCCACGTCCCGGTCCCCCGCACCGCTCCTAGACTCCGGGGCAGCGCGGGAGTGGTGTAACGGCAGCCACGCCAGGTTTAGGTCCTGGTGCCTTCGGGCGTAGGGGTTCGACTCCCCTCTCCCGCACGGTGTCCACCCGGACGGGTGAACGCGCTGGGGTCGCGGCGGTCGGGTGCCGAAGCCCCTGGGGTGACCACCACCGCTCGCCGACCCGACCCCGCCGCGCCGCGGCCGGCGGTCGAGCGACGGCTGGGCGACGTGCTGGTCGGCGACGGCTCGATCACCCCCGGGCAGCTGGCGGAGGCGCTGACGGCCTCCCGCGAGGTGGGCGAACCGCTGGGGTCGGTGCTGCTGGCCCGCGGCTGGATCACCCGCCGCCGCCTGTACCTGGCCCTCGCCGAGGTGTGGGGCACCGAGATGACCTTCGTCGACCCGGTCGAGGTCGACGCCGACCTCGCCCGGCTGTTCCCCTACCCGGAGCTGGCCCGCGAGATGTGGGTGCCGCTGCGCACGGAGACCGGGCCGGAGGGCGAACCGCAGGTCGTCGTCGCCTCGTCGGGCCGGCCCAGCGCGCACGTGCAGCAGGTGGTCGCCGAGCGCACGGGCATCACCCGGGTGCAGCAGCTGGTCACCACCGACTGGGACGTGCAACGGGCGCTGCGCACCGTGTGGCGCGAGGAGGTCGTGCACGAGGCGGTGTCCGGGCTGGCCGAGCGCCGGCCCGAGGAGTCGGCGTCCACCGTCTTCACCTGGCCGCAGGTCGCCTGCGCCGTCGTCGCCGTCCTGGCCATCGCCGTGGGGCTGGTGCTGGACGCACCCGCGACCGTCGTCGTCCTGCTCGCGGTGGTCAACGTCGTCATCGGCCTGGCCGTGGGCGCGAAGGCACTGATCAGCACGGTGGGGACGGCGTCGGAGACCGTCGAGCAGGTGACCGCGGCCGACGTCGCGGCGCTCGCCGACGCCGACCTGCCGCGCTACACGATCCTGGTCCCCGTCTACCGCGAGGCGGGGATCGTCGGGCTGCTCATGCAGAACCTGGCCGGGCTGGACTACCCGCGGGAGAAGCTGGAGATCCTGCTCCTGCTGGAGGAGGACGACCCGGAGACCCTGCAGGCCGCGCTGGCCGCCGCCCCGCCGGACGTCGTCCGCATCCTGGTCGTGCCGCACTCGATGCCCAAGACCAAGCCGCGGGCCTGCAACGTCGGGCTGGCGTTCGCCCGGGGCGACCTGGTGGTCATCTACGACGCCGAGGACCGGCCCGACCCCGACCAGCTGAAGAAGGCCGTCGTCGCCTTCGCCCAGGGCGGGGACGACCTGGTCTGCGTGCAGGCGGCGCTGAACTACTTCAACGCCGAGGAGAACCTGCTCACCCGCATGTTCACCCTCGAGTACAGCTCGTGGTTCGACTACACGCTGCCCGGTCTGGACGCGCTGCGGCTGCCGACCCCGCTCGGCGGCACCAGCAACCACTTCCGCGCCGGCATGCTCCGCGAGCTCGGCGGCTGGGACCCCTTCAACGTCACCGAGGACGCCGACCTCGGCGTGCGCGCCTCGGCCCGCGGCGGGCGGGTGGCGGTGGTCAACTCGACCACCTACGAGGAGGCCAACATGGCCCTCGGCAACTGGGTCCGCCAGCGCAGCCGCTGGATCAAGGGCTACATGCAGACCTTCCTGGTGCACAGCCGGCACCCGGTGCGGCTGGTCCGCGCGATCGGGCCGCGGCAGGCACTGGGGTTCCTGCTCACCATCGGCGGCACCCCGGCCACCTTCCTGCTGACCCCGCCGCTGTGGGCGGTGTTCGGGCTGTGGCTGGCCTTCCCGCACCTGTTCGCCCCGCTGCCGGCGTGGCTGCAGGTGGTCAGCCTGGCCAACCTGCTGCTGGGCAACGGGCTGATCGTCTACCTCAGCCTGCTCGCCGGGTTCAAGCGCCGCAGCTACCGCCTGGTCGGCTACGCGCTGCTGTCCCCCCTCTACTGGCTGCTGCACTCGGTCGCCTCCTACAAGGCCGCCTGGCAGCTGGTCACCAAGCCCTTCTACTGGGAGAAGACCCAGCACGGGCTCACCAGCCACTCCCCCGCGTCCCTGACCCCCGACACCCCGGAGGACCCGATGGCCCCGCTGCACCTGGACGACCTGACCGCCCTGCAGGCGGCCCTGGAGGCGCTCGACGAGCACGACCTGATCGCCGAGCTGGCCCCGGCGGCCGTCGCGGTGCCGGCGCTGCGGCCCACCGAGGGCGCGCTGCCGCCGGTGCCGCCGCCGGCCGAGCGGGTGGTCCGCCGGACCGGTCCGCTGCCCCCGGTGGCCCCCACGCGGGTGGTCGAGGAGCCGCCGCCGGTGCCCGCGCCGTCCCCCCGCCGGGCCCGGCACGCCGCGGCACCGGCCCCCGCCACCGGCCTGCTCGGGTGGGCCCTGGACCGGCCATGAGCACCGTCACCGGGCCCGTCGCCGTCCGGGAGCCGGTGCGGCTGCCGATGGCGGTCGTGCTGGTGCTGGTGCTCGCCGGCCTGGCCGTCGCCGCCGGGGTCGGGCTGCTCACCGACGTCCCCGCGGCCCTGCTGTGGCCCGGGCTGTGCCTGCTCGCCGCGCTGGTGTTCGGGGCGGTGTTCGTGCTCGGCGCGATCACCGTCTCGGGCTTCGCGGCCGGCGCCGCGACCGCCGGCGTCGCCGCGCTGGAGCCGGGTCACCTGCCGCTGGTACTCGCCGGGACGGCGGGAGCCGCCCTGCTCTGCGGGGTGGCCCCGGCCTGGGCCCGGGTCGAGGCCTGGCAGGCCGCGCGGTCGGCCGGTCCGGCCGCGCCGGCCCCCCGGTGGCGCACCGACCGGGTGGTCGCGGCGTTCCTGGTGCTGGCCTTCCCGCCCGTGTTCGTCACCGGCGCGGTCGCCTTCGTCAGCTGGACGGCGACCCGCTGAGCAGCTCGGCCAGCACGGGGACGAGCGCGGCGAAGGCCTGGCCGCGGTGGCTGAGCGCGTCCTTCTCCGCGGGCTCGAGCTCGGCCGACGTCCGGTCCAGGCCCTCGGGCAGGAACACCGGGTCGTAGCCGAAGCCGTTGCTGCCGCGCGGCTCGCGCAGCACGCTGCCCCGCCAGGTTGCCTCGAGCACCCGCTCGGTGCCGTCGGGCAGGACGACGGCCGCCGCGCAGACGAAGCCAGCCCCGCGCCGCTCGTCGGGGACGTCGGCCAGCTGCCCCAGCAGCAGGGCGGTGTTCGCCGGGTCGTCGCCGTGCCGGCCCGACCAGCGGGCGGACAGGATGCCGGGCATGCCGTTGAGCGCGTCGACGGTGATGCCGGAGTCGTCGGCGACCGCGGGCAGCCCGGTGTACCGGACCGCCTCCCGCGCCTTGAGCAGCGCGTTGTCGGCGAAGGTCGCACCGGTCTCGGGCGCCTCGGGGTACTCGGGGACGTCGCGCAGCCCGAGCACCTCGACACCGGGGACGGCGGCGGTCAGCAGCCGCTGCAGCTCGGCGAGCTTGCCGGCGTTGCGGGTGGCGAGGACGAGCCGGCTCATCGGCCCAGTGCCTCGGCCTGGATGCGGGTGAGCTCGGCGCACCCCGCGACGGCGAGGTCGAGCAGCTGGTCGAGGGTCGCGCGGTCGAACACCGCGCCCTCCGCCGTCCCCTGCACCTCGACGAACCCGCCGTCGCCGGTGCACACCACGTTCATGTCGGTGCCGGCCCGCACGTCCTCCTCGTAGGCGAGGTCCAGGCGGGGCTCGCCGTCGACGACGCCGACGCTGACCGCGGCCACCGACTGCGCGAGCGGCTCCTTCTTCGCCAGCTTGCCGCGCGCACCGAGGTGGGCGACGGCGTCGGCGAGGGCCACGTAGGCACCGGTGATGGCGGCGGTGCGGGTACCGCCGTCGGCCTGCAGCACGTCGCAGTCCAGGGCGATGGAGTTCTCCCCGAGGGCGCCCAGGTCGATCGAGGCGCGCAGCGAGCGGCCGATGAGCCGGCTGATCTCGTGCGTGCGGCCGCCGACCTTGCCCTTGACCGACTCGCGGTCGCTGCGGGTGTGGGTGGCGCGCGGCAGCATCGCGTACTCGGCGGTCACCCAGCCCAGGCCCGAGCCGCGGCGCCAGCGGGGCACACCCTCGGTGACGCTGGCCGCGCAGAGCACGCGGGTGCGGCCGAACTCGACGAGCACCGAGCCCTCGGCGTGGTCGAGCCAGTTGCGGGTGATGGTCACCGGGCGGAGCTGGTCGGCGCTGCGGCCGTCGGGGCGGGTCACGTGGGTCGAGGGTAGTGGGCGGGGAAGACTGGTCCCATGCGATCGGAACTGCGCCAGGTCCGCACCGGACGGACCCCGGCCGTCGTCGACCTGACCGACGAGTGCGCCGAGTTCGTCCGCGGCGAGGCCGACGGGCTGCTGCAGGTGTTCGTGCCGCACGCGACCGCCGGGGTGGCGATCATCGAGACCGGCGCCGGCAGCGACGACGACCTGCTCGCCCAGCTCGACGAGCTGCTGCCCACCGACGACCGGTGGCGGCACCGGCACGGTTCGCCCGGGCACGGCCGGGACCACGTGCTGCCGGCGTTCGTGCCGCCGCATGCGACCGTGCCGGTGCTGGAGGGCCGGTTGGCGCTGGGCACGTGGCAGCGGATCTGCTTCGTGGACACCAACGGCGACAACCCCACGCGGCACGTGCGGCTGAGCTTCCTGGCCGGCTGACCCCGGACCCGGGTCGTCGGTGGGGTCTGCCACCATGCCCGCATGACCGACAGCCCCACCGCCACGCGCCTGTCCCCCGGCGACCAGGCGCCGGACTTCACGCTGCCCGACGCCGAGGGCAACCCGGTGTCTCTGGCCTCCTACCGGGGCCGGCGGGTCGTCGTCTACTGCTACCCGGCTGCGCTGACCCCGGGCTGCACGACGCAGGCGGTCGACTTCACCGCGGCCGCGGGCGAGTTCGCCGAGGCGGGGCTGGACATCGTCGGCATCTCCCCCGACGCCCCCGACAAGCTGATGCGCTTCCGGGAGAAGGAGGGGCTGTCGATCACCCTCGTCTCGGACGAGGAGAAGTCGGTGCTGGCCGCGTTCGGGGCGTACGGGCCGAAGAAGCTGTACGGCAAGGAGGTCGTCGGCGTGATCCGGTCGACCTTCGTGCTCGACGCCGAGGGCAAGGTCGAGCGGGCCGCCTACAACGTCAAGGCCACCGGTCACGTCGCCAAGCTGCGGCGAGACCTCGGTCTCGGTTAGCCGCCGGTTCGGTCGGGCACGACCGAACCCATGAGCGGACAGATCGGGGTCACCGGCCTCGCGACGATGGGGGCCAACCTGGCCCGCAACCTGGCACGGCACGGCCACCAGGTGGTGGTGCACAACCGCACGGCGGCCAAGACCGACGCACTGCTGGAGGCGCACGGCGACGAGGGCGACTTCGTCCGCGCCGACTCCCCGCAGGAGCTGGTCGACAAGCTGGAGCAGCCGCGCACGGTGGTCATCATGGTCGCGGCGGGCGACCCGACGGACGCCGTCATCTCCGAGATCGCCCCGCTGCTGGCCGAGGGCGACGTGCTGGTGGACGGCGGCAACGCCCGCTACACCGACACCATCCGGCGGACCGAGGAGCTCGGGGGCCGGGGCGTCCACTTCGTCGGCTGCGGCATCAGCGGTGGTGAGGAGGGCGCGCTCAACGGGCCGAGCATCATGCCCGGCGGGTCGGCCGAGGCCTACGCGATCGTCGGGCCGGTGCTGGAGGACATCTCCGCGCACGTGGACGGCGAGCCGTGCTGCACGCACGTGGGCACCGACGGCGCGGGCCACTTCGTGAAGATGGTGCACAACGGCATCGAGTACGCCGACATGCAGCTGATCGCGGAGGCCTACGACCTGCTGCGCCAGGGGCTGGGGCTGTCGCCGGCCGAGATCGGGGACGTGTTCGCCACCTGGAACGAGGGCGACCTCCAGTCCTACCTGATCGAGATCACCGCGGAGGTGCTGCGGCACACCGACGGCAAGACGGGGAAGCCGTTCGTCGACGTGGTGCTCGACGAGGCGGAGCAGAAGGGCACCGGGCGCTGGACGGTGCAGTCGGCGCTGGACCTGGGGACCCCGGTGTCCGGGATCGCGGAGGCGGTCTTCGCGCGGGCGCTGTCCGGGCACGTCGACCAGCGGAAGGCGGCGCAGAAGGTGCTGCCCGGGCCGGGGCGGGACTGGGACGACCAGGTCGCCGACCGGGACGGGTTCGTCGAGAGCGTGCGCCAGGCGCTGTACGCGGCCAAGGTGGTCGCCTACTCGCAGGGCTTCGACCAGATCGCGCGGGGCGCGGAGGCCAACGGCTGGGACGTCGACCGGGCGGCGCTGGCGGCCATCTGGCGGGACGGCTGCATCATCCGGGCGGCGTTCCTGGACCGGGTGCGCCAGGTGTTCACCGACGAGCCGGACCTGACCACGCTGCTGACCAACGAGTACTTCCGCGACGCCGTGGCCGACGCGCAGGAGGGCTGGCGGCAGGTGGTGGCCGGTGCCGCGCGGCACGGGGTGCCCGCACCCGGGTTCGCCAGCGCGCTGGCCTACTACGACGGCCTGCGCGCCGAGCGCTCCCCCGCCGCGCTGATCCAGGGCCTGCGCGACCGCTTCGGCTCGCACACCTACCGCAGGGTCGACGCCGAGGGCTCGTTCCACACGATGTGGTCCGAGGACCGCCGCGAGGTCTCTGCCTGATCCCGTTGCCCGGCCCGGCGCCCTCAGAACGGTGCCGGGTCGGCGACGGGGTCGTGCGGTGGCGGTTCCGGCCGGCCGGGGTCGAGGACCTGGTCGGCACCGGGTGGCTGGGTGGTGAGGCTCGTGCCGCCGGGGGTGGTGACGTGCAGGGTGCCGTCGGGGTCGAGGCGGAAGGCCCAGCGGGGGGCGTGGGTCTTGAGCCGGTGGTGGTGCCGGCACAGCAGGGCCAGGTTGCGGACGCACGTCGGTCCGCCCGCAGCCGGGTCGTGGTGGTCGTAGGGGATGACGTGGTCGGCGTCGCAGGCCTGGGCGGTGCGGCGGCAGCCGGGGAAGCGGCAGTGCCGGTCGCGGGCGCGTAGGTAGCGGTACTGCGCGGCGGTGGGGGTGTAGCCGGCGGTCGGCGGTGGTGGGCCGAGCCCGGCCCCGGTGCGGGCTGTGGTGAGCAGCTCGGCGGGTGAGGCCACGGCCAGGGTGCGGCCGCGGTCGGTGAGGGTGAGGCCGAGGTCCCCGAAGGCCGGGTCGACCAGGCCGAGGGCGTCGATGCGGCGCAGCAGCTCCCGGACGGCAGCCGGGGTGACCGGTTGGCCGCCGACGTCCCCCACCCCACCGGCGCAGCCGTCCGGGGCAGCGGCGCTACTGCTCGGGGCGGGGGTGCCACCCGGCGCAGTGGCGTCGGCGCTGCTCGTGGGAGCCGTGGCCTCGGCCGGGTCGCTCCTGGCCGTGGCTTCGGCCGGGTTGCTGCTGGCCGTGGCTTCGGCCGGGTCGCTCTTGGCCGGGTCGTGCGGCTTGGTGGTTGCGGCGTCGGCCTCGGCGGGCGGGTCCCCGGCGTGCGACCCGTCGGCGGACTGGTCAGGGGGTGCGATGAGGTCGCGCAGGGCGGTGAGCTGGTCGGGGTCGATGAGGTCGGCCAGGTCGGCGGTGATGGTCACGTGCGCCACGGCCGGGTCGAGGCGTTCCCAGGGGCGGGTGATCAGCGCGTCCAGGACGGCGTTGCGGAGCGCGCCTAGGGGTCGGGGGTCGCCGTCGGCCTTGAGCTTGCGGGCGTAGGCGGTCAGCTGGGCTCGGATCAGCGCGGCCCGCTCGGTCGTCACGCCGGTGGCCCGCAGCTGGGACGTGCCGTCACCGGTCGGAGCGCTGGTCACGTCACCGGCCCGCACCCGCTGCTCCCGCCGCCGGTCGGCGGCCTCGGGGTCCAGGCCTACCAGCCCGGCCTGCAGCCGCTCCCGCAGCGTGGTGGGCGGGCAGCCCCGCTCGGCCCACCCGACCGCCCGGGCGGCCAGCTCGTCGAGGGCTTCGTCGGCGAACGGGCCGCCCACCGAGGCCGCCTGCCAGCGCAGCTCCTGCACGACGACCCGGGCCCGCGCCTCGTCGATGCGGCCGTCGGCCAGCGCGTGCCACACCACCGGGAGCTGGCGGACCAGCACCAGGGCGTGCTCGACCAGGTGCCGGGCGGAGGTGACGCTGCAGCGCAGCAGCACCGCCACCTCGTCGGGCAGGAAGTCATCGGCCGCCTGCAGCTCCGCCTCGCCCTCCCCGCCACCGACGTCGGTGCGGGCGCCGGGCAGCAACGGCAGCACGTGCTGGGCGCCCTGGGTGGCCTTGCGCTCGATCAGCCCGGCCTCGTAGGCGGCCAGCTCCGACCGCTTGGCCCGCACCGACACGATCTCGGCATCCAGGGCGGCGCCGGTCAGATCGAACGCCGCGGCCGTCTCGGTCAGCCGCGGCAGCGGGGCGGCCGGCGGCAGGTCCGGCGGCGCCCAGCCGGCAGGGGTGAACCGGGTGGTCACCTCGACCCCGAACCGCCCCTGCAACGCCATACCTGCACCTCACCACAGGGGTACGACAGTTCTCGGAGTTCTGAGCAGGCCCGTGCCGCCGTGGACACGAGCTGCCCCTGAGGGGGACCGTGGGCGCGTGACCCCGCTGCCGCCGTGGCCCACCGAGCCGCCACGGTGCGGCCCGGTGGCCCTCCGGCCGTTCCGGGACGACGACCTGGCCGCCGTCCGGGAGCTGGCCGCCGACCTCTACGTCCCGCTGATCGGCAGCCTCCCCGCCCACGCGGACGACGCGCAGGCCCGGGCCTGGATCACCCGGCAGCACGACCGGTGGACCACCGGCGCCGGGTTCTCCGTCGCCGCCACCGACCTCGACGACCGCATGGTCGGCACCGTCGGGCTGCACCTGCGGGACCTCGGCGAGGGCCGGGCCACGGCTGGCTACGCCGTCCTCCCCTCCCGGCGGGGGCACGGGTACGCGGCAGCCGCCCTCACCGCGCTGACCGCCTTCGCCTGGACGATCGCGGGCCTGCACCGGGTCGCGCTGCACGTCGAGCCCTGGAACACCGCGTCGGTGCGCACCGCCGAGGCGGCCGGCTACTCACGCGAGGGGCTGCTCCGCAGCCACACCGAGATCGGCGGCACCGGGCGGGACATGGTGCTCTACGCCGCGGTCCGCTGACGGCGGGCAAGCACCCCGGCCACCCCGTGGCAGCCGGCCGCGCCCACCGCCACCAGCCCGATGTGCACCCCGGCGGTCAGCAGCGCCACCACCAGCACGGCGCCGGGCAGCGAGGGTCCCCGCAGCAGGTCAGCCCTCGGCGGCCTTCCTGCGGCGCTTGCCCTCGTGCATGGCGGCCACCCGGGCCACCGGGATGGTGTGGCCCTCGGCGACCAGGTCGGCGGGCAGCTCCTGCGGGGCGGGCATCGAATCGGCCCAGGGGTCACCGGTGATGCGGGCAGCGGCGTCGGCGACGGTCACCCCGCGCGGGGTGACGCCGTCCAGGTCGTCCCAGGCCACCGGTGCCGAGATCGGCAGCCCCGGGCGGGCGCGCGGGGAGTAGGCCGCTGCGATCGTCCCCCGACCGGAGCGCGTCGAGTCGACGAACACCCGGCCGCCGCGGTCGGCCACCACGTACTCCGTCGTCGCCACCGCCGGGTCCAGCGCGGCCGTGCGGGCGGCCAGCGCGCGGGTCGCGGCGGCGACGTCCTCGTGCGAGGACCCGCACACCGGCACCACCACGTGCAGGCCGCTCGACCCGCTGGTCTTCACCGCGCCCGCGAGCCCCGCCGCGGCCAGTGCCTCGCGGGCGAGCCTCGCCACCGCGACGACCTGCGCGAAGTCGCCGTCCTCGGGCGGGTCGAGGTCCAGCACGAGACCGGTCGGCTCGGCGAACGCGCCGTCGACCACCGGGGAGAACGGCACGTGCAGCTCGACCGCCCGCTGGTTGGCCAGCCACAGCAGGGTGCGGCGGTCCTCCACCAGCACCTGGTGCACCTCGCGCCGCGTGCGGTCGGACCAGGTGGCCACCGTGCGCACCCAGTCCGGGGCGCCCTTGGGGATGTCGCGCTGCACGAACGCCGCCGCCCCCGGCCGGATCCGGACCATCGTCAGCGGCCGGCCCGACAGCAGCGGCACCAGGCGGTCGGCGAAGGCGTCGTAGTGCTCCACCAGCGCCCGCTTCGTCACCCCCAGCCCGTCGCCGAGCTCGTCGTCCAGCGAGGAGAAGCGGACCTCGTCCATCAGACCTCGTAGACCCCGAGCGGGCGGACCAGCTCCGCGGCCCCGAACACCGACCGGGCGGCGGACAGCTGCGCCGCCGGGTCGACCCACGCCGGCACGTGGGTCAGCAGCAGCCGCCCCACCCCGGCGTCCCGGGCGTGCTCCCCGGCCTCTCGGCCGGTCAGGTGCAGGTCCGGCGGCAGGCCGGGGACGTCGGGGTGCGCGGCCTCGGCCAGCAGGACGTCGGCCCCCCGTGCCAGCTCGACCACGGCGGGGCAGGCGCCGGTGTCACCGGTGTAGACCAGCGACCGCCCGCCCGCGGTGAGCCGGGAGGCGTAGCACTCGACCGGGTGCGCGGTGCGCGCCGTCTCGACGTGGAAGGGGCCGAGGTCGAAGGAGCCCGCGCCGATGCCGAACACCTCGAAGACGTCGTCGATGGGCCCGTCGGAGAGGTCGTAGGCCAGCCGCAGCCGGCGGTCGGCGCCGACCGGGGCGTAGAGCGGCAGCGGGTTGCGGGTGGCCAGGCCCGAGTAGCGCCGCCACACGACGAACGGGGCGACGTCCAGGCAGTGGTCGGCGTGCAGGTGCGAGAGCAGGACGGCGTCCACCTCGTCGGGCGGGAGCACCTTCTGCAGCACGCCGAAGGACCCGCTGCCGAGGTCCAGCAGCAGCCGGTAGCCCTCGTGCTCGACGAGGTAGCAGGACGCCGGCGAGTCCGGGCCCGGGCCGGACCCGGAGCAGCCCACCACGGTCAGCCTCACGCCGGCACCACCGTCTCCACCTCGGGCCCGAGGAACCGGCGGCCGAGCCGGGCGAAGGGCTCGGGGTCGCCGGTGGCCAGGAAGGCGTGCCGCGGCGGCGGGGCGTCGTCGGGGCGCAGCAGGTCGGCGCCGGTGAGCACCCGGTAGACGTCCTGCGCGGTCTCCTCGGCGCTGGACACCAGGGTCACCTCCGGTCCGAGCACCAGGGACAGGACGCCGGTGAGCAGCGGGTAGTGCGTGCAGCCGAGCACCACGGTGTCCACGCCGGCCGTCAGCAGCGGGTCCAGGTAGGACTGCGCCAGGCCCAGCAGCTGCCGGCCGCTGGTGACCCCGCGCTCGACGAAGTCGACGAAGCTCGGGCACGCCGCGCTGGTCACGGTGATCTGCGGCGCGGCGGCGAAGGCGTCGGCGTAGGCGCCCGACGTGACGGTGGCCTGGGTGCCGATGACCCCGACCCGGCCGTTGCGGGTCGCCGCCGTCGCCCGGCGGACAGCGGGCAGCACGACCTCGACCACCGGGACGTCGTAGCGCTCCCGGGCGTCGCGCAGGCACGCCGCGCTGGCCGAGTTGCAGGCCACCACGAGCATCTTCACGCCGGCCTCGACCAGGTCGTCCATGACGGCCAGGGAGTGCGCGCGCACCTGCGCGATGGGCAGCGGGCCGTAGGGGCCGTTCCGGGTGTCGCCGACGTAGCGCACCGCCTCGTGCGGCAGCTGGTCCAGGATCGACCGGACGACGGTCAGCCCGCCCACGCCGGAGTCGAACACCCCGATCGGTGCGTCGGCGCTCGCTGCGTTCCCCATCGGGGGGAAGGCTAGTGCCGGGTGGGCCCGCGCAGCACGGTGGCGGCCGGGAGCAGCAGCCCGTCGCCGGCCCAGCGGGAACCGGCGAGGTCGCGGACGACGACCGCGGCGTCGGTGGCCAGGGCCTCCTCGCCGACCCCGAGCACCGGGCAGCCGGCGGCCAGGCCTGCGGCGATGCCGCTCGGGCTGTCCTCGACGACCAGCGCGTCGGCCGGCGCCAGGCCCAGCCCGGACGCCGCCGCGAGGTAGCCGGCCGGGTCGGGCTTGCCGGCCGTGACGTCGTCGGCGGTGACGAAGACCTCGGGCACCGGGATGCCGGCGGCCTGCAGCCGGGCGGTGGCCAGCCGGCGGGTGCCGGAGGTGACCACGGCCCACCCGCCGGGCGGGAGCTGGGCGAGCAGGGCGGGGACGCCGGCCATCGCGGCGCACACCTCGGCGTCCTCGAGCTCGATCGCCTCGATCAGGTCGACCGCGGCGGCCCGCTGGTCCTCGGCGACCAGCAGGGCGACGGTGTCGGCGGCGCGGCGGCCGTGCACGATGTCCAGCGCCCGGGCGGGCTCGATGCCGTGCACCTGCGCCCAGCGGGTCCACGACCCCTCGACCGAGGCGAGGGAGTCCACGAGCACGCCGTCGTTGTCGAACAGGATGCCCCGGGCGGGGACGTGCAGGTCGGGGCTCAGGCCCACAGCTGGCCCTCCAGGGCGGCGGTGGCCTCGTCCAGCGTGCCCGCGTAGGCGCCGGTGGACAGGTACTTCCACCCGCCGTCGCAGACGATGAAGCAGATGTCGGCCCTGCGGCCGGCCGCCACCTCCTTGTCCGCGATGCCGAGCGCGGCGTGCAGGATCGCGCCGGTCGAGATCCCGGCGAAGATGCCCTCGCGCTCCACCAGCTGGCGGGTGCGGTGCACGGCGTCGTCGGGGCCCACGGAGAACCGGCTGTCGAGCATCTCCGGGTCGTACAGCTCGGGGATGAAGCCCTCGTCGATGTTGCGCAGGCCGTACACCAGCTCGCCGTAGCGCGGCTCGGCCGCGATCACCTGGACGCCGGGCTTGTGCTCGCGCAGGTAGCGCCCCACGCCCATGAGCGTGCCGGTGGTGCCCAGCCCCGCCACGAAGTGCGTGATCGACGGCAGGTCGGCCAGGATCTCCGGGCCGGTGCCGGTGTAGTGCGCCTCGGCGTTGGCCGGGTTGCCGTACTGGTAGAGCATCACCCAGTCCGGGTTCTCCCCCGCCAGCCGCTTGGCCACCGCCACGGCCTCGTTGCTGCCGCCCGCGGCCGGCGAGCTGATGATCTGCGCGCCGTACATCTCCAGCAGCTGCCGCCGCTCGACCGAGGTGTTCTCCGGCATCACGCAGACCAGCCGGTAGCCGCGCTGGCGGGCGACCATGGCCAGCGAGATGCCGGTGTTGCCGCTGGTGGGCTCGAGGATGGTGGAGCCGGCCTGCAGCCGGCCCTCCTTCTCCGCGGCCTCGACCATCGCGATGGCCGCCCGGTCCTTGATCGACCCGGTCGGGTTGTGGTCCTCGAGCTTGGCCCACAGCCGGACGTCGGGGGTCGGCGACAGCGACGGCAGCCCCACCAGGGGCGTGCCGCCGAGGGAGTCGACGAGGGAGGCGAACCGGGCCATCGCGATCAGCCGCCGGCGACCGCGGGCAGGATGGTGACCGAGTCGCCGTCCTTGAGCTCGGTGTCCAGGGCGCCGGTGAACCGGACGTCCTCGTCGTTGACGTAGACGTTGACGAAGCGGTGCAGCTTGCCCTCGTCGGTGACCAGGCGGCCCTTGATGCCGGGGTGCTGGCCGTCGATGTCGTCGACCAGCGCGCCGAGGGTGGCACCGGAGCCGGAGACGGTCTTGTTGCCGCCGGTGTGGGTGCGCAGGATGGTCGGGATCCGGACCTCGATGGCCATGGGTAGTGCCTTCCGTGGGGTGGGGTCACCTCGCGCAGCACGCAGCGAGGGTGGTCTCGTGCTGGGGGAACGCCGCGGGTGCGGCGGGGATTCCGTCGCTCAGTCGTAGACGACGGTGGTGGGCGAGTGCCCGAACAGGTAGGACTCGACGACGTCGACGTCCTCCTCGGTCACCTCGCCGTCGACGATCCGGAAGCTCCGGAACTCGACGTCGTCGCCGACCAGGCCCGTCTGGTCGCCGTGCTCGCGGGTGGACACCAGCACGTAGTGCGCGAACGGCTCGGACGCGTAGCTGATGTCGGTGCGCGAGGGGTAGGCCTCGGTGGCGGTGTGCGAGTGGTAGACGACCACCGGCACCTCGTCCCGGTCGTCCATCTCGCGGTAGAGCCTGAGCAGGTCGGCGCTGTCGAACTCGTAGAACGTGGGCGAGCGGGCCGCGTTGAGCATCGGGATGAACCGCTCGGGCCGGTCGCTGCCGTCGGGCCCGGCCACCACGCCGCAGGCCTCGTCGGGGTGGTCACGACGGGCGTGCGCGACGATCGCGTCGTAGGACGCCCGGTCGATGCGCAGCACGGCCCCACTCTACGGGGGGCCCGGGACCCGCACGCAGTGCGCCGACCGGGGCCCCCGGGACGGTAGCGTCCCGGATCGTGGTGTGCGCGTGCTGATCCAGGTCCTGATGGCCGCCGGCGTCGTCCTCCTCGCCCTGCCCGCGCTCGTCGTCGGCAGCCGGCGGCTGACCAGGCGCGGGCCCCGCAGCCTGCGCAGCCCGGGCGGCAGCACGTCGGAGTTCGTCGTGGTGCTGGTGGGCCGGCTGCTGGGTCTGCTGCTGATCCTCCTGCTGTCGGCCCTGGTGCTGGTGGCCACGGTCGGCGCGCTGGTCCGCGACCTGGACGACCTGCCGAGCCTGGTCTACGTCGCCTTCGTGCTGGACCTGCTGCTGGCGGCGCTGGTGGTGCTCACCTCCGCCGCCCCCCGCCCGCCACGAGCGCGTCGACGAGCGACCCCTGCACCGCGGTGAGCCACGAGTAGACGGTCATCTCCTGCGACGTCGACGCCTCGTGGTCGACGTCGGCGGTGATGCCCAGCCGGGTGCCCAGCGCCAGCCGCAGGTCGTTGGTGGTGCGCAGCCAGGCCCGCGCCTGGTCCTCGGCCAGCGCGACGTCCCCGCCGTGCTCCGGCAGGGTGGCCCGCACGGTGGCCAGGTCCTCGGTCTTGCCCTGCCGCAGCGCGGCCCCGGTCAGCTCGCGGTAGTCGCGGGCGAGCTCGGCGTCGGTGGCGTGGCCGGTGGGGAACAGCCGGCCCACGACGGGGTCGTCGGCCGGGGCGTCCTCGGCCAGCAGCTCCTCGAGCTGGTCCAGCAGCAGGGTGACGACGGCGGACTCGGCGTCGGTCAGGCCGGCGACGACCTGGTCGCCGCGGCGGCGGAAGGGCCTCACGAGTCGCGCTGGTAGCTGGCCCACAGGCCGTAGGCGTGCAGCCGGCTGGTGTCGTGCTCCATCCGCTCGCGCGGGCCCGAGCTCACGATCGCCTTCCCCTCGTGGTGCACCTGCAGCATCAGCTTCGTGGCGGTGGCCTCGTCGTAGCCGAACAGCTCCTGCAGCACGAAGGTCACGTAGGTCATCAGGTTGACCGGGTCGTCCCAGACGACGGTCACCCAGGGCCGGTCGAGCTCGGACTCCTCCCGCACGACGGTGCCGGGGGTCATCTCCGGCGCGAGCGGTGCGGCCACCGGGCCACTCTAGGCTCCGGGGTCGTGCGCCCCTCGCTGCTGACCGACCGGTACGAGCTCACCATGCTCGCCGCTGCCCTCGCCGACGGCACCGCCGGCCGCGACTGCGTGTTCGAGGTGTTCGCCCGCCGCCTCCCGCACGGTCGCCGCTACGGGGTGCTGGCCGGCACCGGCCGGCTGCTCGAGCAGCTGGCCGACTTCCGGTTCGGCGACGCCGAGCTGGCCGCGCTGCGCGCGCAGGGCCTCACCGACCCGGCCCTGCTGGACCACCTGTCCGCGTTCGAGTTCACCGGGGACGTCGAGGGCTACGCCGAGGGCGAGGTCTACTTCCCCGGCTCCCCCGTGCTGACCGTCCGCGCCCCGTTCGGCCAGGCGGTGCTGCTGGAGACGCTGGTCCTGTCGATCCTGAACCACGACAGCGCGATCGCCTCGGCCGCCGCCCGCATGGTCGGCGCGGCCGGCGGCCGGCCGTGCATCGAGATGGGCTCCCGGCGCACCCACGAGGAGGCCGCGGTGGCCGCCGCCCGCGCCGCGCACCTGGTCGGCTTCGGCTCGACGTCGAACCTGGCGGCCGGGGCCCGCTACGGGGTGCCGACGGCGGGCACCAGCGCGCACGCCTTCACCCTGCTGCACGACGACGAGGCCGCCGCCTTCCGCGCGCAGGTCGAGGTGCTGGGCACCGGGACGACGCTGCTGGTGGACACCTACGACACGATGCAGGGCATCCGGACGGCGGTCGAGGTGGCCGGCACCGAGCTGGGTGCGGTGCGGCTGGACTCCGGCGACCTGGCCGACCTGGCCCGGCAGGCCCGCGCGCTGCTGGACTCCCTCGGCGCGCACCGCACCCGGGTGACGGTCACCAGCGACCTGGACGAGTACGCCATCGCCGCGCTCGCCGCCGCGCCGGTGGACGGCTACGGCGTGGGCACCTCGCTGGTCACCGGCTCGGGCGCCCCCACGGCCGGGATGGTCTACAAGCTGGTCGAGCGCGACGGCGTGCCGGTGGCCAAGAACGCCGAGGGCAAGCGGTCGGTCGGCGGGCGCAAGTCCGCCGTCCGCCGGCACGACGCCTCGGGGACGGCGACCGCCGAGGTGGTCGTCCCGGGCCCGATCACCCCGCAGGAGGGCGACCGCGACCTGCTCGTCCCGCTGGTGCGCGCCGGCCGGCCGGTGCACGACCTGGACCCCGCGGCCTGGCTGCGGTCGGCCCGGGAGCACCACGAGCGGGTGCGCGCCGCGCTGCCGCAGGAGGCGTGGGCGCTGTCCCGCGGCGAGCCGGCCCTCGACACGCTCACTGCCTGAACCCGGCAGGATGGGGCCATGAGCCGAGGCAGGATGACGCCATGAGCAAGGCGCTGATCGTGGTGGACGTCCAGGTCGACTTCTGCGAGGGTGGCAGCCTCGCGGTCGCCGGAGGGGCCGCGGTGGCCCGCGCGGTGACCGCGCACGCCGGCCAGGGCCTGGAGCGGGGCGAGTACGCGCACGTCGTCGCCACCCGGGACCACCACGTCGACCCGGGCGGCCACTTCTCCGACGCCCCCGACTTCGTGGAGACCTGGCCGCGGCACTGCGTCGTGGGCACCGGGGGCGTGGAGCTGCACCCCGAGCTGGACCGCGGGCTGCTGCGCGCGGTGTTCGACAAGGGCGAGCACGCCGCCGCCTACTCCGGCTTCGAGGGCGCGGCCGACGGCGTCGGCCTGGCCGACTGGCTGCGGCAGCACGGCGTCGACGAGGTCGACGTCGTGGGCATCGCCACCGACCACTGCGTGCGGGCCACCGCGCTGGACGCCGTGGGTGCCGGGTTCACCACCCACGTGCTGCTGCCGCTGACCGCCGGCGTCGCCGAGGGCACGACGGACGCCGCGCTGGACCAGCTGCGGACGGCGGGCGTGCACCTGGAGGGCGAGCCCCAGCGGTTCTAGACCGCAGCGCCCCTAGACCGCATCGAGGACCTCGTCCCGGGTGAAGCCGAGCACCTGCAGGACGGCGTCCAGGTAGGGCTGGTTCAGCGCGGTGTGCGCCTGCTCGCGGACGAAGGGCTTGGCGTTGAACGCGATGCCCAGGCCGGCGGTGGTGAGCATGTCCAGGTCGTTGGCGCCGTCGCCGACCGCGACCGTCTGCTCCAGCGGGATGCCGTGCTCGGCGGCGAAGCGGGCCAGCGCGCGGGCCTTGCCGGGCCGGTCGACGATCTCGCCCACCAGTCCCCCGGTGAGCACGCCGTCGGCCACCTCCAGGGTGTTCGCGGCGGCGAAGTCCAGGCCCAGGTCGTCGGCGAGCCGGTCGGTGATCTGGCTGAACCCGCCGGAGACGATGCCGCAGCGGAAGCCCAGCCGTTGCAGGGTGCGGATCAGCGTGCGGGCGCCCGGGGTGAGCACCAGGTGCTCGCGGACCTCGTCCAGGACGCCGACCGGCAGCCCGGCCAGGGCGGCGACGCGGGCCCGCAGGGACTGCTCGAAGTCCAGCTCGCCGTTCATCGCGGCCGCGGTGATCCGGGCGACCTCGGCGGCGCGGCCGGCGCGGGCGGCGAGCTCGTCGATGACCTCGCCGCGCACCAGGGTGGAGTCCACGTCGAGCACGATGAGCCGCTTGCTGCGCCGGGCCAGTCCCACCTGCTCCACGGCGACGTCGGCCCCGGTGGCGGCGGCGACCGCACCGAGGGCGGCGCGCAGCGGGCCGGCCTCGGCGCCGGACACGGTGAGCTCGAAGCTGGTCACCGGGTAGTCCGAGAGCCGGCGGATGGCGTCGATGTTGCCGCCCACGTCGGCGATGGCCCGGGCCGCGCCGCCGACCGCGTCCGGGGGCACCGGGCGGCCCAGCACGATGACGTGGTGGCGGCGCACCCCGTCCGCCCCGAGACCGGTCGCCCCCGAGGCCGGCTCGACGACGACCTGCACGCCGCTGGCCGCGCCGACCTCGGACGCCAGCGGTTGCAGCCGGGCGACCAGGTCGTCGTCGGCGGTGCCGCCGTGCTCGTGGACGACGACGCCGAGCACCAGCTGGCCGTGCACGACCACCTGCTCGACGTCGACGACCTCCAGGGCGGGGACGCCGGCCAGCGCGGCGAACAGCCGGGCGGTGACACCGGGCCGGTCGGCACCGGTGACGGTGAGCAGCGCGCCCGCGTGCGGCACGGCGTCGGTCTCGGGATCGGGGCCGGTCACGGGTGCTCATGGTGCCGCAACGCCAGGACGCCCCCTCGGCCGGGCCGAGGGGGCGTCCTGGGTGGTGCTCGGGTGGTGCTGCGGTCTAGAACGGGTCGGGGTCGTTGGCCCCGGCGCGGGTGCCGGTGCCCTCCAGCAGCTCGCTGGCGTACGGCCCGTGCTTCTTGCCGGCGTGGGCCTCGGCCTCCAGGCGCTCGCGCAGGTGGGGGTAGTGCAGCTCGAAGGCCGGGCGCTCGGAGCGGATGCGGGGGATCTCGATGAAGTTGTGCCGCGGCGGGGGTGAGCTGGTGGCCCACTCCAGGGAGTTGCCGTGGCCCCAGGGGTCATCGCGCAGGGCCAGCTGCCCGTACTTCCAGGACTTCACCACGTTGTACAGGAACGGGATGGTGGAGGCCCCCAGCACGAACGACCCGATCGTGGAGATCGTGTTCAGCGTGGTGAACGTGTCGGTGGGCAGGTAGTCGGCGTAGCGGCGCGGCATGCCCTCGTTGCCCAGCCAGTGCTGCACCAGGAACGTGGCGTGGAACCCGACGAAGGTCAGCCAGAAGTGCACCTTGCCCAGCCGCTCGTCCATCATCCGGCCGCACATCTTGGGGAACCAGAAGTAGATGCCGGCGTAGGCGGCGAACACCACCGTCCCGAAGACCACGTAGTGGAAGTGCGCCACCACGAAGTAGGAGTCCGACAGGTGCCAGTCCAGCG
>NZ_FOMD01000010.1 GCF_900112525.1 Klenkia taihuensis | reverse complement strand
GGCGAAGCTCAGAACTCAAGCGCCAGTAAACGGCGGTGGTAACTATAACCATCCTAAGGTAGCGAAATTCCTTGTCGGGTAAGTTCCGACCTGCACGAATGGCGTAACGACTTCTCAGCTGTCTCAACCACAGGCTCGGCGAAATTGCACTACGAGTAAAGATGCTCGTTACGCGCGGCAGGACGGAAAGACCCCGGGACCTTCACTATAGCTTGATATTGGTGTTCGGTTCGGTTTGTGTAGGATAGGTGGGAGACTGTGAAGCGGGCACGCCAGTGTTCGTGGAGTCGTCGTTGAAATACCACTCTGGTCGAATTGGATGTCTAACCTCGGTCCGTGATCCGGATCAGGGACAGTGTCAGGTGGGTAGTTTAACTGGGGCGGTTGCCTCCCAAAATGTAACGGAGGCGCCCAAAGGTTCCCTCAGCCTGGTTGGCAATCAGGTGTCGAGTGCAAGTGCACAAGGGAGCTTGACTGTGAGACCGACGGGTCGAGCAGGAGCGAAAGCTGGGACTAGTGACCCGGCACCGGCATGTGGAAGCGGTGTCGCTCAACGGATAAAAGGTACCCCGGGGATAACAGGCTGATCTTCCCCAAGAGTCCATATCGACGGGATGGTTTGGCACCTCGATGTCGGCTCGTCGCATCCTGGGGCTGGAGTAGGTCCCAAGGGTTGGGCTGTTCGCCCATTAAAGCGGTACGCGAGCTGGGTTTAGAACGTCGTGAGACAGTTCGGTCCCTATCCGCCGTGCGCGTAAGAGACTTGAGAAGAGCTGTCCCTAGTACGAGAGGACCGGGACGGACGAACCTCTGGTGTGCCAGTTGTTCCGCCAGGAGCACTGCTGGTTGGCTACGTTCGGCAGGGATAACCGCTGAAAGCATCTAAGCGGGAAGCTCGCTTCAAGATGAGGTCTCTCACCCCTTGTGGGGTAAGGCCCCCGCCCAGACCAGCGGGTTGATAGGCCGGAAGTGGAAGCACAGCAATGTGTGGAGCTGACCGGTACTAATAGGCCGAGGACTTGCCTCACCACAACCACGTCCTGATACACAAGCGTGCTCGCGTCCACTGTGCGGTTCTGAAAGAACCGAACACCCCACCCCAACCCCCCAGACCA
>NZ_FOMD01000009.1 GCF_900112525.1 Klenkia taihuensis | reverse complement strand
AGGGTTGGGCCACCGGCTTCGGGCGTTACCGACTTTCGTGACGTGACGGGCGGTGTGTACAAGGCCCGGGAACGTATTCACCGCAGCGTTGCTGATCTGCGATTACTAGCGACTCCAACTTCATGGGGTCGAGTTGCAGACCCCAATCCGAACTGAGACCGGCTTTTTGGGATTCGCTCCGCCTCACGGCATCGCAGCCCTTTGTACCGGCCATTGTAGCATGTTTGCAGCCCTAGACATAAGGGGCATGATGATTTGACGTCATCCCCACCTTCCTCCGAGTTGACCCCGGCAGTCTCCCATGAGTCCCCGGCATAACCCGCTGGCAACATGGGACGAGGGTTGCGCTCGTTGCGGGACTTAACCCAACATCTCACGACACGAGCTGACGACAACCATGCACCACCTGTGTGCGACCCTTACGGACCCACCATCTCTGGAGGATTTCCGCACATGTCAAGCCTAGGTAAGGTTCTTCGCGTTGCATCGAATTAAGCAACATGCTCCGCCGCTTGTGCGGGCCCCCGTCAATTCCTTTGAGTTTTAGCCTTGCGGCCGTACTCCCCAGGCGGGGCGCTTAATGCGTTAGCTGCGGCACGGAGACCGTGGAATGGCCCCCACACCTAGCGCCCAACGTTTACGGCGTGGACTACCAGGGTATCTAATCCTGTTCGCTCCCCACGCTTTCGCTCCTCAGCGTCAGTTGTTGCCCAGAGACCCGCCTTCGCCACCGGTGTTCCTCCTGATATCTGCGCATTTCACCGCTACACCAGGAATTCCAGTCTCCCCTGCAACACTCAAGTCTGCCCGTATCGACTGCAGACCCGGAGTTGAGCTCCGGGCTTTCACAGCCGACGCGACAAACCGCCTACGAGCTCTTTACGCCCAATAATTCCGGACAACGCTTGCACCCTACGTATTACCGCGGCTGCTGGCACGTAGTTGGCCGGTGCTTCTTCTGCAGGTACCGTCACTTCCGCTTCGTCCCTGCTGAAAGAGGTTTACAACCCGAAGGCCGTCATCCCTCACGCGGCGTCGCTGCGTCAGGCTTCCGCCCATTGCGCAATATTCCCCACTGCTGCCTCCCGTAGGAGTCTGGGCCGTGTCTCAGTCCCAGTGTGGCCGGTCACCCTCTCAGGCCGGCTACCCGTCGTCGCCTTGGTAGGCCATCACCCCACCAACAAGCTGATAGGCCGCGGGCCCATCCCCAGCCGAAAAACTTTCCTTCAACCACCATGCGGTGAAAGAAGAATATCCGGTATTAGCACCAATTTCTTGGAGTTATCCCAGAGCCGGGGGCAGGTTGCCCACGTGTTACTCACCCGTTCGCCACTAATCCACCAGCAAGCTGGCTTCATCGTTCGACTTGCATGTGTTAAGCACGCCGCCAGCGTTCGTCCTGAGCCAGGATCAAACTCTCCGTAGATGAATTCAACCCAGACCAAGAACCAAGACCTGACAGATCTTGATCATCAATCCAGAAACCCCCAGACCCACAAGCCTGAAGGGGTCAAACAGTTGGCACTGACTTTCGGCACGCTGTTGAGTTCTCAAAGAGCGGACGCGCA